>CP131612.1:0-1200000 GCA_030686115.1 Psychrobacter cibarius | reverse complement strand
CTGCCAAGCGCTTACATGCGATGGGTGTAAGTACTGGCGCGGATCTTAAGCGAATGCAAGCAGCTGTCTTGGTGCAGGAGTTCGGCAAGCGTGGGCAGTTTTATCACGATATTGCCCATGGGCGTGATGAGCGTGCTGTTAAATCTGAGCGCGCGCATAAATCTGTGGGTTCTGAGACCACATTCAAAGACAATCTAAGTGATAACCATGAATTACGTATACAAATTTATGAACAAAATGCCGATGCCTTTCATCAACTACAACAAAAACAGCTGGTCGCCTATACCATTACTCTAAAAGTTAAATACGCAGACTTCACTCAAATCACCCGCTCACACACGCTATCGACTGCCTTTAACAGTGCTGATTCTGCCCATTATTGGTTAGACAAACTGTTTTTAGACATTCCTCGTGAGCTACCTATCCGCTTAGTCGGTGTTACTTTCTCTTCATTGGCACCTGCCGCCCAATTGTTGCCGCAGTTAAATTTGTTTGAATAACATACTGACGCTCATTGCTTTTGTTAATTATTCATTCTAACAATTAATGTTTAGGCTATTTAATATACAAACCGTTTTGTGCGCATGAGTCGTTACTAAACTGTCCTTTCATGACATCGTTTCTGCTACAATTACGCCAAAATTTACATTCATTTAAAGATTGATTATGACCGATTTTCACACTATAGACTCTACTACTGCCGCCTCAATTGATGCCAAAAAAAACAACAATGGTTTGAATTATTTGAGCGTTGATGACTATGATTATGAGCTGCCAGATAGCCTGATTGCGCGCTATCCTCTCTCACAGCGTTCTGCCTCAAAACTTTTGTATTTGCCCGCCAATAATCAAAAAGACTCTACGCTTGTAGAAGATCGCTTATTCACTGAGTTACCTGAGTTATTAAATGAAGGTGATTTGATTGTCTTTAATGATACAAAGGTGATGAAAGCGCGCCTCTTCGGACAAAAGGATACTGGCGGTAAGCTTGAAGTATTGATTGAACGTTTGGTTGATATCTCAGATTTAGAGACAGCGACTTTATATGTAGAGGCTGAAAAATCTGTAGAAGCTGCAAATGACAAACCCGTGAATCAAGAACATATTGCACTTTGCCATGTTAAAGCCAGTAAAGCGCTCAAACTTGGACAACACTTGCAGCTTGCTGACGGTCATATGAAGGCGGTGATGATTGGTCGTCAAGACAACTTATTTATTTTAGCATTTGATGCGCCGATCTTGCCGCATTTAGAGCTTTATGGTGAGCTGCCTATTCCCCCCTACTTTGAACGTCATGCGGATGAGACAGACAATACTCGTTATCAAACGGTTTTTCATGATCCAACCAAGCTTGCGAGCGTGGCTGCACCGACTGCAAGCTTACACTTTGATGAATCGGTACTGAGCAAACTTGCGGCAAAAGGTATTCGTACGGCTTTTGTGACTTTACACGTTGGCGCTGGTACATTTGCGCCAGTAAAAACGGACAACTTGCTCAATCACACCATGCATAGTGAATATGCACATTTACCACAAGCAACTGCTGAGCTCATCAATCAAACCCATGCGAATGGTAAACAAGTCATCGCTATTGGTACCACGGTCACACGCGTGCTCGAAACGGCTTATCAAAAAACAGCCGTTAATGGGCAGCCTCTCTCCAGCTGGTCAGGTGATACCGATATATTCATTTACCCAGGGTTTAAGTTTGGTGTGATAGATCGACTGTTGACCAATTTCCATTTACCCAAATCAACGTTATTAATGCTGGTGTCGGCATTTTCGGGTAAAGATGCCATTGAGCATGCTTATCAACATGCGATTAAAGAACACTATCGCTTCTTTAGTTATGGTGATGCAATGCTGCTCGATAGAAAGCGCGATTAAACAATACTCAAACATTTTTTGTATTGTCCACAACAGTTGTGAAATAAACTGGTAAACTAAATGGTATTTTGTTATAACAGCACAGATAACTTATATCTTAAAGGTCTGCACATGTCTTGTCATTTATCTCATCGGTTGACTACGGTACATCGCGCGGTCTCGATGGCACTACTTTGTTCCGTAGGCTATGCGGCTCTCGTATCGAGTGCACAAGCTGCAACGATTGGTAAGACTGTAGTCACCTCTGCCCAACATGAGCCGCTAGCTGCGAGCATTGTGGTCAGTGATATTCGAGCCGCTGACTTTTCAGCAAGTTTGGCAAACTCTACTATTTATCAGCAAATGGGCTTGGCCCAAACTGATTCGATGACCGTACGTTTCAAGCCTACCTCAGCGACCAGCGGTCAAGTATTTATTACTACCTCAAAACCTGTATCTACACCTTTTGCTGATGTGGTTTTAAACATAAATGATAAGGGTCAACGCAACGTCATTCCCAAGACATTGTTGATGCCGCTCAATAGCCGTTTGCCCATTGACGCGCCTAAAGACATCGTTACTGGCGCAAAAAAACCGAATCTACCCAGCGTGTCCTCTAATACGGCTAAACCGTTGACTGTTAGAGAAGGTGCACCGCCGCCATTAACATTATCGCCCATACTAGCGACTACTCACTCGTCAACGAGCGAGTTGGTGGCGTCTAAATTGCCAGCACCTAATATCCAAGCACCTACAACGACTCCTACCTCGCAAGGCAACAATCTTGCTTATGCGCCTAGCCGGCTAGATAACGGTCGTTTAAACAACGTTAACAACACTCTTAACGCTAACGACAATAATCGTAATCCAACCAGTCGATTAGACAATGGTCGCTTGAGTGCAAATGGTAACGTTACCACAATAGGTAACAGCAATATCGACCTCAATTCTGCTAAGAATGTAGCGAATGGTACAGCCCTAGTCAATAACAACACCATGCCAATAGATAATAGTCTATCAGCTACAGCTGTCACTGATAAACAGCTCGATATTTTGAATATTCAAGTCACTCGCCAGATACAGCCGAGTAGCAAATCAGAAGCTGGCATGATGACTGCTTCTCCTATTATGCCAACGCCGAGTGACAACAAAGCGAGTACGCCAAAAGCCAGTCTTGATACCAGTAATACAGCTGTCGCCACTGTCCCATCTAGTGTCACCAACAACGCCTCTATCAGTACGGCAGCCCGCACTACTACTGCGTCCCAATATCAAGTACAGCGCAACGACAGTCTATGGGTTATTGCACAGCAAATTGCGCAAGAAAATGACTTAGACATTCAAACAGTAATGAAGCAGATTCAAACGCAAAACCCTGATGCCTTTATTAATAAAGACGCGGGTCAACTCAAAGCGGATGCCAAGCTTAGCTTGCCCAGTTACGATGTTGTACCATCACAACAAAAACTAGAAGCGGCTATTAAAGCGCAAAGACAATATAGCCGCAGAGCAAACACACCTGTGGTAAAAAAGGCTGCAAAAGCACCCTCTAAAAAACCGTCTGAAACAAATCAAGTCGCTAAACAGCGTAAAAAAACCATGATTACTAAAACGCAAACGCTGCCAAAAGCACAGTTTTCAGTGCTCGCACCTGGTCGTAATGGCAACGCAGATGGCACCCAAGCAACATCAGCAGCGACAACAGGCAATGGTCTCAGCACAGATATATTAGCCACGCTCAAGGCCTCAAGACAAAGTACGGCAGCTCAAGCTCAGCAGCTGTCAAAAACCAGCAGTGCACTTGATAGCTATACAAGAAAAATTCAATTACAAAACCAAAAACTGGCTGAGCTCCAAGCTCGTCTCAAAAAACTACGCAATCAATAATTGCCTAACTGATCAACGCAGTGTGCTGTGATCATAGGCGTGGGAGTAACTATGGACAATATGCTATATATCATCGCCGGATTGGTACTTATTCTAATAGTAGCCGGTTTACTATTGTACAAAAAGAAAGCGCAAAAGCCCTCAGCGCAGCCGGGAATGAGTACCGCTACGCCAGCTCCGATGCCAAAAACGGATCACAACACTCCTGCCCAAAGCCACAAAGATGATGACAATAAGTTTGATCATATTACGATTGCCCAGCGCTTCATGGATCAACAGCGTTATGACAAAGCCATTGAAACCCTCAGTCGCGGCCTAAGCGAAAAACCGAATGATGGTCAATTATCTGTTAAATTACTCAGCATATACGCGACTATTAATCAACCAGAGAACTTTAACAAGGTTTATGATGCCATCAAGACGCAAAGCGACCCAAAAAGTCTTGCGCTAGCTGATGAGTTAAAAGCTTTATTTTCGGAAGAGCAAAATCAAGTCGCAGCAAAAGAGGCACCCGTAGAAGATAATAGCCATTTTGAAAGCATAGATTTTGACTTACCGATTAATCAAATCGATAGTAAGAACGCGCTATCTGATCAGCCAGCAACCTCTGAAGATAACCGTAGTACGCTGATAGACGACAGCATGTCTAATTCGGCAGTAACAAATACATCTTATGAGGCCAGTCTTACTAGCGACAATGTAGAGGATAACTTTGATCTTACGCTGAGTGATTTAGAGAGTAATATTAGCGCATCTGAGGCGACTGATACGGCACCAGTCACATCACCATTAGAGATGATGGACGATGAAAGCCTGAACATTGCCAATATCGACATAACTGATAATGATGTCGCAGTGTCCGTAGAAGATAATGATCTCAATGATCTTAGTGATTTTGACTTCAGCTTTGATTCATCTGAAGACACTGATGCGCAGGCAACGGATTCTGTCATTCCAGAACGCCCTGATAGTATTAACGAGGAAATGACGCTAGAAGATGACTCGTTCATTTTAGACTTTGATGATCTAGCAACTGATGTCGATAAAGATATTGACGAAACTGCTGAAGCATTGTCTATCAACACTGTCCAGAATGACGAAGAAAATGATTTCACTTTGTCTTTAGACAGTCTCGATGCGCCAAACAACATAGAAACATTAACAGAAAGCGAAGCGCCTGTAATTGAAGAAAATAGTGATAATGATAACTTCATTATTGAAGAAGGTCGTTTCGAAACTGAGAGCTTTGAAACTGAAAGCTTTGAAAATATTAATCTCGAAGCACAATCGCTTGATAATAATGATTCAGAATATACTCTTGCTGAAGAATCTAGTGTCACACCGACAGCCCCGTTGCTATTCGATGATAACTCTTTATTAGACAATGAATTCGATACTCACTCTTCAACAGCACTCAGCCCAGTTGCTCCAATTGAGGACGAGTCTGCCCTTACAGCCGAAGATGCCGCTGAAACAGCAGAAGACTTTTCCTCACGCTTTGCGGCCGACTTTGACTTTGTGAAATCATTAGATAGCACTCAAGTTACGCTAGATTTGGCAGGCCAATATTTACAATTGGGTGAATACGACAGTGCCAAACGCTTATTGAATGAGGTATTAATTCAGGGCACTAGTGAGCAACAGAACCAAGCAAAAGTATTACTAGATCGTACTGCGTAAAAGCCCCATCGTTCTTTTGTCAGCAAGTATTCTATAACACTAAGAATACTTGCTGATTTTTTTTGCATTTAACCTTTATACTATTTATTATTACTGAGCGCTATTAGCATCCAACCTTAAACTCTCTTTTTTATCACATACTTCTTTATTACGGCTCATACTATGCCATTTTCTGCTATGACAAATACATTGTCCAATCCTGTCCAACTCATTTATGCTGGCGGTACTTTTGGTAGCTATGGACGACCCTTAGCACCGTTATCAGCAGAAGTATTCTTACCGACTTTACAAAAGCTATTGACTGACCAAGATAACGCTAACCACTTGCCTCAAATCTCATGGTTGGATAATTCCTTAATTAAAGACAGTAGCCAACTTACCCCTAACGACTTGGTACATTTTTATCAGCTTTTGCTAGCAGCCTATGCACAAGGCGACAGGCGTTTTGTGCTTATCACTGGTACAGATACTTTGAGTTATTTGGGTGCGTTTTTAGCAGAAGCGTTTGCTGGCAGTGATATTTGTATAGTCGTCACTGGTAGTATGCGCCCATTGTTAGACAGTGAGGTGATACATTCCTATGATATCGATGCCCATAGCGACGCATGGGATAACCTCAGCGATTCACTAAAAATGGCTGCTGCTGGTGAGTCAGGTGTGAAGATTGCTTTTGGCGGTGAGTCTTGGCCTGCGCAAACGGTACAAAAAATTCATAGCCATGATTTGATGGCATTTACGGGTCACTCCAGAGCTGCCTATCCTGCCAATAGTTATATAAAAAACTTACCGGATACCCGCCGCCAGCATTGGCTCGATGATCAGCAAGCAATGATTGACCATATTGAATCTCGAGCTAAGCAAGCACGCATTCATGCTTTATATTGCTTGCCAAACGACACTGAGGTAATGACTAGTCAGCTACAGGCATTATTATCACAGCCGCCATGTGGCATTATCCTATTAGGATTTGGCGCAGGTAATGTTCCTTATTCACAAGCACTAGCAGAGGCACTAGAGCTTGCTTATAGAAACGGTCACATGGTGATATGCGCTAGCCAATCTCCATTTGGCGGTGTCAGTGACAGCTATGCGGCTGGTAGTTGGCAATATGAGTATCATGTAATTGCTGGCGGACGCTTAACGATTCCCGCTATCTATGCACGATTATTATGGCTATTGCTGCGTTATGACAATCCCACTCGGCGCAGACAACGTTGGTTGAACAATGTCAATCAGGCGAGCACCACTATCAAAAAACGTTAGACTATCGTTAAATATGTTTACTTTATAAGAACCAATACGAAAATGTCCAATACCAACCATGTCCGAGATTAACATGTCCGAGATTAACAGCATCAATGCTGAAACGCCCCCAACCTATACATTAGCCATTGCAATTGAGTTTTTGGGCACGCGCTATCATGGCTGGCAGCGGCAACGAGAAGTATTAGGCGTACAAGAAGCATTAGAAGCCGCTATCGGTAAAGTTGCAAATGAGGCGGTAGAGGTCGTCGCGGCTGGTCGTACCGATGCAAGCGTCCATGCCAGCAATATGATTGCCCACTTTACGACACGTGCCTATCGTCCTACTCATAACTGGCTGCGCGGGGTAAACAGTCTATTGCCTGATGATATCGCCCTGCGGTGGATTCAACCTATGCCTGACGACTTTCATGCGCGTTTTGGTGCCATTGCCCGTCGCTATCGCTACATCACGCTGAATCAAGCACAGCGCCCTGCTATTTTGAATCACCAAGTCACTCATATCTATGAACCGCTCGATTTAGCAGCGATGCAACTGGCGGCGGCTGAGATCGTCGGTACCCACGATTTTAGTAGCTACCGCGCCGCTGCTTGCCAGTCTAATCAACCAGTACGCTCAGTCAGTCACGCAAGACTCTTTGCCCATGGTCAGTTTATCGTTTTTGACATTCAAGCAGATGGATTTTTGCATCATATGGTTCGTAACTTAATGGGCACCTTGTATGCCATCGGTCGACACGAGTTGCAACCAGAAGCCTTTTTAGATATTTTATCCAAAAAAGATCGTACTATCGCACCACCTACTGCCTCTGGTGATGGTCTATATTTTATCAACGCTTACTATCCTGAGCATTTTCAACAACGACTGCCAAATGCTCCTTTAACCCCCATTTGGCTAAATTTACCTGACTGAATAAATAGAAGTTGGCATACATAACGGTTACAGGCTGTCAAGTAAAAACCTAGTGCTGTATTGCTTTAATCCGCTAACTTACGTATAATATGGGCTTATTTTTAATTGATTGATACCAACTATGGCAAAAGACGATATTATTGAATTTGAAGGCGAAGTCATTGACACCCTTCCAAATACCCTGTTTAGAGTTCGTTTAGAAAACGGACACGAAATCATTGCTCACATCTCAGGTAAGATGCGTAAGCATTATATCCGTATCTTGACAGGTGATAAAGTTAAGGTCGAAATGACACCTTATGACCTATCAAAAGGTCGTATTACTTATCGTGGCAAAAACTAATTTCTTATAAACTAAAATGGTTATAAAAGCATTTATATAAATACAGCTGGTTGCTAAATGGCTTCTTTTCGCTGATAGCTGATATAGACGCTTGGGTGGTTTAACTGATAATAATAATGAAAATGCTAACCTGCTCATTATTGCCTATCAATATTTTAGTTATTCAGTCTTAGTTATTTGTTTTTATCATAAAAAATACCGCTAAATTTCAGCGGTATTTTTTTGTCTAAATTTTATGAGTTGACTTACTTTTAAATTTTTAAATCATGGTTAAGAAGTAGCATGGTTAAGAAATAGTGAGGCACTATTTAAACTCAACAGTCGCACCGTTTTGAATCACCCCTAGCAAAGCAAGTGCATCCCAATTTGTCAGGCGTATACAACCCGCTGAGGCTTGACGGCTGATACGATCAGGATCTGGTGAGCCATGAATACCATAAGAAGGCTTACTAAGCCCAATCCATACCGAGCCCACTGGATTATTAGGGCCAGGTGGAAGAATAGACTTGCTACCGTCTTTAGCAGTATAAGTATAATTAGGCTCATGCACCTTCACCTCTACCGTATGTGTCCCTGTTGGTGACGGTGTTGCCGTACTACCTACTGTGGTCGGATAGCTGGCAACTAAGTTGTCTTTATCATCATAGGCATATAGCGTTTCAGTGGCTTTATCAGCAACGACTCGACTGACAGGCTTGTTATTTGGGTTGCCAGGATTATAAACTGTGATGGTTTCACCCGCCCTAAAGCTACCCTTAGGGTTTAACGCTTTGAGATAGCTTTCACTGATATGGAATTTTTCTGCTAGCCCTTCTGTGATGCTCTCGTAATACAATCCCTCAAGTTTGGATTTGGCTTCAGCACCAGCTGGTATTTCTGTCATCTTAATATTAACATCCGCATCAGTTATCTGATAGCTGACTAGCACTGGCTGCACCGCGAGTTTTTCATTCTTTGTCAGCGCTTGCCATGTTTCGTTGTTTAGCGTGTCAGTGACTGCCAGACCATTTGCTTGTTGAAACGCTTGCATGGCCTTGCGGGTATTTTTGCCCCAATAACCATCAACAGGGCCTACACCATTGTGATGCCAATTTAATAAGGCTTGCAATTTAGTACCGATGACACGGTCGATACTCATCCCCTCTTTCCAAGTGGCATCATTCACCTTTTGCGCAGCAACTGATAAATTGTCTGTCGTATACTTGATAGTAGGTAGGAATTTGTTCGAAGCATTTGCGGTTTTGCTATCACGTGCTAGCTTTTGGCTAACGCCATTGGTCACAGGGCTGACTTCTTCAGCAGCATTCGCCTTATTAGCATTATTTTTGCTAATACTGGCTTCATCGTTATTGGTCGGTGTTTGGTTGTCAGAGTTATTGGTCGTTGCTTGATTGTTGGCATTTACACTATCCAGTGGTGCTGCAACGCTCTGCCCTATAAAAACTGCCGTAGAAAAACCAATCATCGCTACTGCCGTGCTGATTTTTTTTAATTGATACACCTCATGCTCCTAATTTTTTATAAAAATAATAAGTTTTATTTTATTATGTTGTCATCAAGGCTTGTTATTTTGAGTTTTAACGCCTTACTAACCAACTTTACTCAAACACCTTTTCATCAGCTCTCTTCTAACGTGAAAGTCTGTGGTTCTAGTGGTTTGTAAGCTGTTAATAGTGCCATATTACCTTGTGAGCATATAACAGCTTTATGTTAATAAAGCCCTTGTCCTACGGTGTCTGTGTTAAAACAAGTACTTTTTTACAACTATCTGGTTTAGTGTGTTACCGCTGGAAAGTGATTAAAATGAACATAAAAAAAACCCATAATTTGCTGAGCAAACTATGGGTTTAGAACGACGATACATGATAAAGATGAGAATTTTTCCCTATCGAAATAAAACAGGGGAAAATTTAATCTATATCACTATAGTAAGACTAGAGTAATTTAGCCAACACTGCTTGCCCCATCTCTTGGCACCCCACTTGCTTCAATCCAGCTTCACTACTGTCCAAGATATCAAGCGTACGCAAACCGTCATCAAGGACATCACTCACTGCTTGCTCAATAGCTTGTGCCGCTGCTTCTTGCTTAAAGGTATAACGCAGCATCATCGCAACCGATAAAATAGTCGCCAATGGGTTGGCTTTGTCCTGCCCAGCAATATCAGGCGCTGAACCATGACACGGCTCATACATCCCTTTGCCTGCTTCATCAAGACTGGCTGATGGCAACATACCGATAGATCCAGTGAGCATAGCAGCTTCATCAGACAAGATATCACCGAACATATTGCCTGTCACCATGACATCAAACTGCTTAGGATTCTTGATCAATTGCATACAAGCATTGTCAGCATACATGTGCGATAACGCCACCTCGCTATAATCTGCTTGCTGCATTTGAGTCATCGTTTGCTTCCACAGCTCGGTGACTTCTAATACGTTTGCTTTGTCCACTGAGCAAACTTTCGCTGCTGTACCTGCTGCTTGCGCACGGGTTTTTGCCAATTCAAACGCAACTTTACCGATACGCTGAATCTCGCTTGTGCTATAGACCATGGTGTTGTAGCCCTGCTGTTCACCATTCTCTAGTGTGCGGATTCCACGTGGCTCACCAAAATAGATACCACCGGTCAACTCACGAACGATAAGCAAATCCAAGCCTGAAATAATCTCAGGTTTGATACTAGACGCATTGACCAACTGCGGGTAAAGCTTTGCCACACGTAGATTAGCGAACAAACCAAGCTCACCACGTATTTTAAGTAAACCACGTTCAGGGCGCTTGCTGCGTTCAATACCATCCCATTTAGGACCACCGACCGCTCCTAACAATACCGCATCTGCTGCACGGGCACGGTCTAGCGTTTCATCTGGCAAGGGCTCACCCGTTGCATCAATGGCCACACCACCAATCAATCCAGATTCAAGTGTCAAATCTAACGCAAATTTCTTATTGACCGCATTCAGTACGCCAATGGCTTGAGTCATGATTTCGGGACCGATACCATCGCCCGCTAATGTTAAAATCGTTGCCATACTAATCCTTGTGGGTAGGTAGTTTTTTATTTATGTTAGGGCATATCCTCATTTTAAAAATGGTGATAAAAATTGCCGTCAAACAAGGAAAGTAGCGCAAATAATATCGAGATATTGATAAGCTATTTAACGATGTTTGGCAAAATTTAGCCATTTTCAACTCATTTAAAGGATAATCAATTGAATTGAGGACACGCCCTAATACTACAAATTTACGATATTTTCCTAAAAACGATTTTTAGTGCCTTCAATAGCACAAAAAACCGTGGTCTATTTGCTATTTTTAAAAATCAAATAGGCTTTAAGCTTTGGCTTTTACTTTCGATGACGCAGGCAATGCGTTCACAATACGAGTTTCTACAAACTCTCCTTGATGCTCAGCAGACAGCTCTTTACAAAAGCGGCGCTGTACAGTGTTGCCTTGATACAGGTCAACACATAGCGGCTGTGGTGAAGCGGTGTCTAATAAACTGCCAGAATTATCGTTAGACTTTTTCTGATAAGCCCGTAATTGATAAGTATCAGCGTCAATAAAATCGTGAATTAAAGTAAAACGCTCAACATAGCCCAGATTGTTTTCTGGATAGAAATTCACCTGTACTTCGCGTTTTGCAGGTTTTACCCGCGCATAATAATTGGTTAGACCTGGCATGCCTGAGGCAGACAAAGGTACAATTTTAATCTCATTTTTATGAGCGAGTGGTGTCATATCTATGTTTGCGTGCATTGATGTTTGTGCATGCTTATTGTTGGTATGACTGCTGGTATGACTTTTGCCCTTTGCACTCATATCTTTCATCGCGACCAGCATGGCAGGATTGATAGGCTCATGCGTATCAGCCCCTATCACTCGTGTCTTATCTATCCGTGCAATTTCACAATGATAAGTTCCTATACAGGCAATATTGACTTCACCCGCAATCGGTTGAATCTTACCTGCCCATGCTTTGGCGTTTTCTGCCTCATCTATTTTCTGATACCCAGTCAATAGCTGACAGCCTGACAACAATAAGCTTGCGGCAACAACCGTACTTGTCCATAAAGCATAACGTTTTTTATTCATAATGGCGGCTACTATTTATGAGAGAAATAATAAAATATCGTAAAAAAACTACCCTTCATTTTAGCCAGTTCACCGCCATAACTCAACGCTACATTATTACTGTTCAGCAGTTTTATAAGTAATGGCTTGCAGATTCATTATTTATGCTCGTACATCGTTAAATATCCATGGTGTTTTTTGCATCATCTTATGCTCATAATCTTTAATGGCATCGCTTTGCTGCAAGGTTAAACCAATATCATCAAGCCCATTTAACAAGCAATGTTTACGAAAAGCATCTACGTCAAATGCATATTCTTCACCTGTTGAGGTGACGACGACTTGGCATTCAAGATCTGCGGTTAGCTCATAGCCTTCATTAGCAAGCGTGTCTTTCATTAATGTATCTACAATTGCCTCATCCAAGACAATTGGTAGCATGCCATTTTTAAAGCAGTTGTTATAAAAAATATCGGCAAAGCTTGGCGCGATCACTGTACGAAAACCATATTCAGACAACGCCCAAGGCGCATGCTCACGACTAGAACCACAACCAAAGTTGCGGCGTGCCAGCAAAATAGTCGCGCCTTGATAACGTGGCTTATTTAGCACAAATTCTGGATTGATAACGCGGGTGCTATTGTCTTGACCCGGATATCCTTCGTCAAGATAACGCCAATCATCAAACAAATTGACGCCAAATCCTGTGCGTTTAATAGACTTTAAAAACTGCTTGGCAATAATTTGATCGGTATCGACGTTTGCGCGATCTAATGGGCAAACGATACCCGTTTGAGTGTTATAAGCTTGCATGGTTTTTCCTTAAAATATCGATTACTAACGTAAATTTTTTTGACGGTCTAATGAATCTTAAAAGAGCGTGCCATTTGTTTAACAATACTTGTCATTTTAGTTTTTTCACTTTCAGGATAGTTCAGATGTAATACTGCTTCCTGACCATCCTTAACTTTAATAACATGATAAAAAACTTGACCGTCTTTTCTATAGCCGCTTGCTGTATAGGTTTTATCTTTTAACAGCTCGTAAGTAACTGTCATGCCTGTTTTATATCGATGCTGCTTCTCTTTTAGATAATCGCTATCGGTATAAAAGAAAACAGTTGGTGTATTACTCCCAAAGACCAAAATAGTGGCATTAGAGTTGGGTAACTTAAAATGACGACCATCACCATTATCTGCCTCAGGCAACCATGTCAATTGATTTGGCACATCGACACAATAGGCAAATCTTCCATTACAGTAATCACGAGCCATTGCTAGCTGAGAGCTACCCAATAAGCAAAATAAAACAAACAGCCTTTTCATTTTTATGCTCTATAGAAATGCAAAGTTAAAACGTCCGTACATCGACAAAGTGACCCGCCAATGCGGCGGCAGCTGCCATTGCTGGGCTGACCAAATGGGTACGACCACCATTGCCCTGACGACCTTCAAAGTTACGGTTAGACGTTGAAGCGCAGTGTTCTTGTGGCTCAAGCTTATCCGCATTCATAGCAAGACACATCGAACAACCCGGCTCACGCCACTCAAAACCCGCCGCAGTAAACAAGGCATCTAAGCCTTCTGCTTCAGCCTGCAACTTCACTTGCCCAGAACCTGCCACAACGATGGCTTCTTTGATATTGTCCGCGACTTTACGACCTTTAATGACTGCGGCGGCATCACGCAAATCTTCGATACGCGAATTGGTACATGAACCAATAAAAATGCGATCAAGCTGGATATCGGTAATCTTTTGTCCAGCGTCTAAACCCATATAGGTATAAGCACGTAACCAGCCTTCTTCTTGTGCTTCATCTGCCGCTTGATCAGGTGTTGGTACAGATTGAGTGATATCGACAACCATTTCAGGAGAGGTTCCCCAAGAGACTTGTGGCGCTATTTGGCTACCATCCAACTCAACCACAGTATCAAATACCGCGTCATCATCTGAATATAGGGTACGCCAGTAAGCTTCCGCTTGCGCCCATTGCTCAGAGGTTGGCGCATAAGGACGACCTTTGACATATTCAATGGTCGTGTCATCGACTGCAACCATACCCACGCGAGCACCTGCTTCGATCGCCATGTTACAAACGGTCATGCGACCTTCCATACTCATGTCTTCAAATACTTGCCCAGCAAATTCGATAGCATGCCCTGTCCCGCCAGCCGTGCCAATCTTTGCAATGATAGCCAATACCACATCTTTTGAGGTCACGCCAGCACCAAGCTTACCAGTGACGCGAATTTGCATATTTTTTGATTTTTTCTGAATCAAGCACTGAGTTGCCAATACATGCTCAACCTCTGATGTGCCGATACCGTGCGCTAAGCAGCCCAGCGCGCCATGAGTAGCAGTATGAGAATCACCGCAAACAACCGTCATACCCGGTAACACCAAACCTTGCTCAGGGCCAACGACGTGTAAAATGCCTTGACGAGCATCATTAATCGTAAACTCAGCGATATCAAATTTGGCGCAATTTTCATCCAATGTCACTACCTGCAAGCGTGATACCTTGTCCTTGATACCAGGCACGCCTTCTAAACGCTCTTTAGTGACTGTGGGTACGTTATGGTCAGGACTGGCGATATTAGCCGACAGGCGCCACGGTGCTCTATTGGCTAACTCCAAGCCTTCAAATGCTTGCGGACTGGTCACTTCATGCAACAGATGGCGGTCGATATAAATCAGGCTCGAACCATCGTCACGCTTGGTGACTTCGTGAGCATTCCAAAGTTTGTCATATAACGTTTGACCTGCCATGTTGCTATCCTTTATTGGTTGCTAATTACTGGTTTTTTTACTTGCTTATAGTCATTCCACTATAAAATTATTACAGCGTTAACCTCGCTTGAAGTATTTAATATACATCTACACTCGGTTGCCTTGTACTACTTTTAAATTGACTCGACTATAGCCTATGGTAAAAATTTTATACGTCGCGATACTTTATCATCAGCGGCATCGTCAGCGGCGCTTGTATCAAAATCGATATTTTTATATTGGTGATTTTACATTGATGACCATTATCAGCGCTTAAAACCTGCGATGAGCTGCGAATAGTCAATTTAATAGAATAAATATGTCACAATACGTCTTGATGTCTTGTGATTATAGCAGGCTAATCCTATAATAATAATTGATGATTTTTGCCCAGACGCAAACTTTTATTTCTAATACATTGTGATTGGGTCAGCCAACTTTTATTTATAGCTCGCAAAGTAGCTAAGGACATCCGTTTGAACACCACAAACTTGACGACATTCGTTACCGTTATGCACACTGGCAGCATCTCAGGTGCCGCAGAAAAACTGTTCATCACACAGCCTGCCGTCAGTAAACGCATCAAAAATTTGGAAGATGAATTCAACATTACTTTGTTTGATACGGTGGGACGCGGCATTGTACCAACCCAAGCAGCCAATGAAATGCTGCCGCACGCCAAGCGTTGGCTAGAAGATTATGAGAATTTTAAGATTAATCTGCAACACTCTCAGCATATCGTATCTGGCAAATTAGTGATCGGTACCAGTCATCATATTGGCTTGCATCATTTAGCGCCTGTACTTAAGCATTTTATCCAAGCTTATCCTGCCGTACAACTAGAAGTACATTTCGTCGATTCAGAAAAAGCGCACAAAGCCGTACTCGATGGCGATTTATCATTAGCATTTTTAACACTGCCGCCCGTTTATGATAAGCGCTTGACCTATCATACGCTATGGTCAGATCCTCTTTACTTTATGACAGGTACGCTATCGCCTTTAGCGACCAAATCTAATGTAACACTAGAGCAATTGGCACGCTATCCTGCTATTTTACCGTCTGCCAACACCTTTACCAGTCAAATTACCTTGGCTGAATTCGCTAAGCACAATTTGAAACCTTATGCCACGATGAGCACCAATCCTCTTGAGTCTATTCGCATGCTGGTTTCTGTTGGTCTGGGATGGTCTGTATTACCGCAAACCATGATCAGTCAGGATTTAGAACGTATCGATATGGCAGACAATATAGAGTTACAGCGCTATTTGGGTGTGGTTATCAATCCGAAATTGACGCAATCTAGCAGCGTTACAGCTTTGTTAGACTTGTTAGCACCTATTGAATAAGACTCTCGCTAAATGAGGATTAGAGCGTGCTATGGGATATAAAAAGCACGCTATTCGCATTTACGACCCTCATGCGTTATAATACGCTTGACGTTGTTTTTATAACAAAAATTTACTATAAGAACACTGATAGTCATATATTGAACACTTCGAGTAATATATGATGGTTAACAGTAGGTTTAATGGTTTTAAATGATTGGTTATATAGGTGGCCGATACTGATAAATGAGTCGCAAATGCGAGCAATCGATATGATGTAATATGACATTCTTATTGATCTCTAAGCACTGCGAATTCGTATTAGCCCTAGAACAGCATCAATCATATAAAACTAACAGCAGATATTGAATAAAAGCCATTATGTCCTACTTAATGGCTTTTTTCGTCTTTAGATATTGTTTGGGACATCGTCTTATAACACTTAATCTTTATAGTTAAAATAATTACCGCCAACCATGTTGGTTAAGGACAATTTATATGAACGGAGTTTCTAGTGGCGTGCTGGTATCACTTGGCGCCTATTTTTTAGTGATGATTGGTATTGGCATTTACGCTTACTTTAAGCAAGCCAATGATACTGAAGGCTATATGTTAGGAGGACGCAGTTTAGGTCCAGCAGTCACTGCACTATCGGCAGGTGCATCAGATATGTCAGGTTGGTTACTACTTGGCTTGCCCGGCTATATGTATGCTGACGGTGTCGTGAGTATATGGATCGCACTTGGTTTGACACTTGGTGCATTTTTAAACTACCTTATCGTGGCACCGCGCCTTCGCGTTTATACCGAAGTGGCTGACAATGCCATCACTCTACCCGATTATTTCGCCAACCGCTTTGAAGATAAGTCGCATATGCTGCGTGTTATCTCAGCCGTGGTTATCATTTTATTCTTCACGGTTTATACTGCTGCAAGCCTAGTAGGCGGTGGTAAACTCTTCGAAAGCTCACTGAATCTTTCTTATAGCACTGGTCTATGGGTCACCGCTGGCGTTGTCGTTGCTTATACGTTATTCGGTGGTTTCTTAGCCGTTTCAATGACTGACTTTGTACAGGGTATCATCATGCTATTTGCGATGGTCATTGTTCCCGTCGTCGCTTTCACTGATCTGGGTGGTATTTCAGCCACCACTCAAGCGGTTAGAAATATCGATCCAAGCTTGCTTAACATTACTAATGGGATGAGTATCCTTGGTATTGTGTCATTGATGGCATGGGGTTTAGGTTATTTTGGTCAGCCACACATCATTGTACGTTTTATGGCCATTCGCTCAGTCAAAGATGTCCCTACTGCCCGTAACATCGGTATGAGCTGGATGATTGTCAGCCTTATCGGGGCACTGATGACAGGTTTTGCTGGTCGTGCGTATGTGCAAAAGACAGCGATGACTTTAGATGATCCTGAAACCATCTTTTTAGTATTTACGCAGTTTTTATTCCATCCATTGGTTTCAGGCTTCTTATTAGCTGCAATTTTAGCTGCGATTATGAGTACCATCTCATCACAGCTATTGGTGGTATCAAGCTCATTGACTAAAGATGTCTATAAGTTGTTTTTTGATCAAGATGCACCTGAGGCGCGTCAAGTATTGGTCGGCCGCATTTCCGTAATCATTGTCGCCGTTGTTGCCATTTTACTGGCTTCTAATCCAGAAAGCTCAGTATTGAATTTGGTTTCTAACGCTTGGGCAGGGTTTGGTGCCGCATTTGGACCGTTGGTTATTTTCAGCCTCATCTGGCGCGGTATGAACCGTAATGGTGCAGTTGCTGGTATGGTCGTTGGTGCATTGACGGTTATCCTATGGATTTACGGTCCTTTCCAGATGAATGGCATGGCACTCAATAGCTGGTTATATGCTATCGTTCCGGGCTTTATCTTAAGTACAATCGCCATTTTTGCGGTAAGTATCATGACAGGCGGTCCAAAAGCCTCTGTTACTGCGAAATTTAAAGAAATGGAACTTAATTTAAATAAATAAGCTTATCGATATAATTATCACTATAAAAAAACCTCGACATTATTGGCGAGGTTTTTTATTACTGGCTCAAAGCGTCAAATAGGTTACGTCAAAAGGTCTTTGTTAACAACACCGTTGCAGACTTTTCATCACGATCATCATAGTAAGCAAAGTTGCTTGAAGTTGTTTCATAATCAAAGACCAAACGCGGTGTCAAACCATACAAGGTAAAGTCACGTTTCCAGACTTGCAAACCTAATGAAGTGGATTTGTCTTCTCTGGTTGAGCCCGGCACGCCGCCTACCGCATTATAATAGCCTTTCCATGCGCCACTTCCTGCTGGATAAGCATCTGCAGGATCGTCATAGTCCTTGATACCATAACCTACTGTTGCTAATGTGGAGAGTCCACGCCTCCATTCACGACCCCAACCAGCGTTTACAGAATTACGATCATAGCTAATAATACTCGATTTGGGCACATCGTTTCGATAATTACCTACACCCCCATAAAAGTATTCCTTGGCATCCTTAATATAAAATGCATTTAAACCAAGGAATCTACCATCTGTTTCGCGATTTGCATTGCTATCATCTTCAAAGGTTTCTTTGGACAAAATACCAGTCGCTGACAGTTTTAGCTTTGGCTTAACCCAGCGTGAGCCGCTGACAGTTGCGCCTTTACGCAAACTATAGGGCGCTTCATCATAATAGCGTTTGGTGATAAATGGGGTCAAAGAAACGTCGTTTTTGGCATCATCGTAGCCGACTCCCGTAGAGGCAGTGAATAGATAATCGTTATAGTCAGGCTCATCCCAATATCCTTTTAGGGATGCATTACCACCCACTGTAGCATAGAAATTATTCGGTAAGTTAAAGCGTTTATTCGCGCTAGCAGACACCTGAAGGCCATTGGCTGATTTTTGCTCAATCGAGCGCCCTAAGTCAGATTGAATAGATGACGATGGCGCGTCATTAATATTAGTCTCTCTTACATAACTGGCAGAGGCATTGAATTGCCATTTTTCTGAACTATTGATCTGCGCCAATGAGTTTTGCACCCTAGCCATGACGGGTGCTGGTAACTCAACTGCCTGCAATTTTAGAAACTGCTCCTTTGCCGCCACATACTGCTTGTCTGCTTGCATGGCAATGGCCATATTCAAACGTACCGGATGAAAGTCTGGATCAGTTGCAAGCATGTCACGATAAATGGCAATGGCTTGTTTGTTTTTGGCTTCACTGCGATATATGAGCGCATCAGCGAATTTGATCAGCATTGGATCATTGGTTTTTAACGCTTTGTAATGCGGCAATAACTCTTTAACCGTTACCATATCTTGTGCAGACAATGCATCATTTAAATACTTGCTAAACGCTGCTGGATTGGCTTTTAGCGCTTCTAGATTATAAGCCGTTGCCTTGGCAAGTTGCTGACGACTTCTAATAGCATCTTGTGCTTCAGAATCTGATATAGCGGTAGAGGGTGCAGTAGGATCTGACACAGAAGTCTGATTTTCGCGTCTAAGCAACTCCGCAGCTTGATCAAGATCGGGTTTTATTTCTGGTAATTCTGGTGCTGCCATAACGGGTAGAGAAATCGCCATCATCGATAGTAAAACAGAAGCGGTGAGCGGTTTACGTATATATTGATTATTCATGGGTATCCTTACCTAAGTACGATCATTAACTTTCCAAACACTTTCCCAACTTTAGTCATCCTAAGGGATTTTAATGGTTTAATCGAGCAAAAAAGCGCCCTAGGACGCTTTCTCTTTTGTATCATACAGTCATATTATCTTATTGCTTTGCCGCACCGAACGTTCCTTGGAATTTAGTCCCCGTACCAGCTGCAGTTCCTTTTCCACCTTGATCAGATACATCTTGATAAATACCGCCTAAGAACTTCGCACCTTCACCATAGAAACCACCTGCGGTATCGATGCCATTTTTATTACCCACAAAAGTATTGCCCGCAATATCTGCATCAATTTTGATCTGATTGCCAGCAGGCATATATTTATAGTCCGTACCAGTAAATGATAATGTGCCATCGACTGAGCCATTGACAAAATCAACGTTGAAAGCAGAAGTACCATTAACTGGGGCTGTCGAAGCATTATCCGCTAAATGGATATTTTCAATATAAGTCGCACTGCCTGTATATTGAGCCTTACCATCATTAACACCTTTCAGACTGTCCATACCTGCTTGCGAGGTTAAGTAGCCTTGTACATATACATTGGCTGCACGTGAGACATCGCCTGCAAACGATGAGTTAAGATTGCCATATACATGACCAATCTGCATTTGATTGTCAAAGTTCTCATAAACAGCGCTGTATTGATAACTTGGATTAAGGTTACCTCTCCCTGCATCAACTGTGACTGCGCCAGTTGCATTGGTCAAAGACACCTCTATTGGTTTAAGGACCGTGTCTGGCTTAACCATATCAGCAAGTACTTTGCCTTTACTAAAGCTATTGAAATTGTTGCCTTTGCGATTGTCTATTGGGACATTAGAACCATCCTTAACGTTCGTTTCTGTCCATGCCGATTTATCATCTCTGATTTCCAAATAACCAATCGCGTCTACCAGTTGACCTTGACCCAATGGTAATGTTTTATTTTTGCTACTTAAGGCGGTAGATTGGAAGCCTGTCATTGTAGACTCTACTGGAGCAGGAGCAGCGCTTGGATCTACTTTGCTAGCGCCATAAGTGCCTTTACCACCAGAAACTTGATAAACACCACCTAATAGACCTGCATCTTCACCAAAGAAACCCCCTTTAGTATCAACCCCATTCCAATTACCAGCAAAGGTATTTCCAATAATCTCGGCTTTGATTTTCTTCTCACTGACATTAGAACCTTCAAATGATAACGTACCATCTATTTGACTGTCGACAAAGTCCACATCAAACTCAGAGGTACCTATAATCGGATTAACACCAATGATTTCTTGCTCACTATTACCAATATAAGTGGCATCACCTTTATAAGCTACTTTGCCATCATTAATACCATTATCAATATTGTATTGTGACAAGCCTTTCATGTACTGCATATCGTCAGTGCTTGTACTGTTACCTTGTACGTAGACATTAGATAAGGTGTCTAATCGAATTCCATTGTTTGTCGTTTTGAGATCACCGTATAAATGACCGATTTGCATCTGATCATTGTAGTTTTTATAAAAAGACGTATATTTGAAACGTCTGTTCAAATACCCTGCTGGCAATGAATATAAAGCACTCTTTTTAAATCCTGCTTCGTAGTCCTCATCACCTGCATCTCGTAACTTAAAGTTAGTAGTAGTATTTTTATCAAAACGTCCAGACCCAGTTTCTAATAAATTAACTTTAAGCGTATCGTAGTTAGCAGAAGTATTGGTATTGATAGCGCTATTGTCACTACCTGAGATCGTATTTTGGAAACCACTTATTGTTGCATTCACTGGAGACTGTGGATTGGTTGGTGCTGGTGGTAACTGCTGCGATGCTTCAAGAGCCTCTTCTGCAGCTTTTGCTCTAGCTTCTGCATCTGCTTTCGCTTGTAAAGCTTCATCAGCGCGCGTTTGAGCAGCAGCAGCTTGTGCTGTCGCATCTGCGGCTTGCTGATTGGCTTCTGCGACTTTTTTATCCGCTTCCACTTTGGCCTCACCAATCGCTTTGTCTGCAGCATTTTGTGCTGCTTGTGCAGCTTGTAATGCGGCGTCTTTTGCAGTCTCCGCAGCTTTTCTTGCAGCTTCTGCCGTCGACAAGGCTTGTAATGCAGCGGCTTCAGCCATTTCTGCTGCGGATGCACGTTCTAGGGCAGCAGCTAATTGCTTTTCACCATTACCAGCATTGGCTAGAGCGTCTTCTGCTCTTTGTAAGGCTTCTTGTGCTTTGACAGCGTCTGCTTGAGCTTTATCAGCAGCAGCTTTAGCAGCATTTGCCTGTGCCTGAGCATTAGCGATGGCAGCATTAGCAGCAGCTGCGGCTGCTTGAGCGTTTTTGGCAGACTGCTCAGCAGCGGTTTGTTTATCGCTGGTCGCGCCATAAGTTCCTTGGGCATTATTGCCAGCGTAAACACCGCCTAGGTACTGGGCATCACCACCAAAGAATCCACCTTCGGTTGTATAGCCTGCATTGTTAGCAGCAGTCCCTGAGAATTGGTTGCCATTAATGCTGGCGGTTAAACCAATTTTACCGGCTTTATTAAATGTGAGATCCCCTTTTACGTTTTTAGCCACAAAGTCTGCGGTGAATACTGATTTGCCAAATTCGATATCATTACCTAAACCAAGTTCACGATAAGTAGCATCACCTGTATAACCTACTTTACCTTCGGTTGGTATATTGGCAGCTTGAGTAGCATTACCAGTAACGACAACGCCATTCACAGGTAGGGTTGAGCCTAACAATGCTACTTCAGCGGCACCATCGATATGACCGATGCGCATGTCATCGCCAAAGTCTTTATAAGTTGAGGTGTAGTTAAGTGGTAAGGTTTGACCAATTGCTGCGACGATAATTTCAGTATCGCCTTCATAGGTTTTAAACCCGCTCTGAGTTTCAGTATCGTTGGCCCCTGATGTTACGATAGCGACTTTAGGTAGTAGACCAGGTTGATCTGGCGTGGAGGGATCTTGTGAAGCGATGTCAGCTCTAGCATCTACTGTGGAACCATCTGCGCTGATGTCAAAGTCGCGGGTGGTGGTATTAAATACACCCAATGATCCAGCGTTGATATTCAGCGACTGCACGCCAGATTTCTCTGCTTCAGGGGCATTCTTAATGGTGGCGGCAGCTAAGGCATCTTTAGCCGCTTGGGCGGAAGCTTGAGCCGCAGTTACTTGGGCGGAAGCTTGAGCAGAGGCAGCGGCTTGAGCTTGCTGAGCTGCAGCGGCTTGGGCATTAGCGGCGTCAAGAGCGACTTGGCGACGGTCAACTTCTGCTTGTAAAGCTTCGGTGTTGCCACCTGAGGCAAGTGCGGCGGCTAAAGCTTTCTCTGCAGCTGCTAGATCATCTGTTGCTTTCAATAAATCAGCTTTAGCTTTGTCTGCTTCGCCTTGGGCTTTATCTGCTTTTTGTTTCTCAAGCGCAGCTTGGATTTTGGCAGCTGTGGCTTGTTTTTCTGCTTGAGTTTTGGCTTCTTCTGCAGCTTTCAAAGATGTCTCAATCTCTTTAGCCTTGGCCTCTGCTACGGTTGCACGATTATCTGCGGCTTTAGCCTTTTCTTCAGCCGCTTTCACTTTGGCAACTGCATCGGCGGCGGATTTTTTAGCGGCTGTTATTTCCGTTTTAGAAGCTTTTGCAGCCGCTTCAATTTTTGTTACCGCCTCTACTCGAGCGGCTTCTGCAGCGAGCTTGGCCTTTGCAGCTTCATCTTTTGCAGCATCTATCGCTGTTTTAGATGCCACCATTACCTTCTCTGACTCTTTTCCAAAACTCTCTTGGGCTGCTTTAAGAGCATCTTGCGCAGCTTTGGTTTTTGCTTCTGCAACCTTGAGCGCTTCTTGTGCAGCTTTAGTTTTTGCTTCTGCAGCTTTGATAGCCTTTACTGCGTCAGCATTGCTGACATTGCCTCCACTACCAACATTTTCGCCACTTTCTGATCCTATTACAGGTGACGACTTAGGCGTAACCGTGCTATCACTACCGCTCGTTGAACACGAAGCTAAAATGACAGTGGTTAAAATAACCACGCTGGCTTTGAGCGGTGTCTGTAGTTTTTTTACGGCAGATATCGCTGGTATTGAATGATGATTAAATGACATTCGTCTTCCTCCATGAAGAACTGGTAATATTCCATTATTTACTAACTTAGACACAACATATATTCAGTGCCTTGAATAGATAAACAAATGTAATATAAAAAGTCAATTAATATTATTCAAATATTAATGCCAGTAACTTCTAGTTACTAAATAAATTTAATCAATAGTTTAAATGATATAAATCGTATTATATAAACAATAAACAACTAAATTTTAATATGATATACAAATATATTTTAGAAAAAATAAAAACGAGTTATCATTAAGTAAAATCCTAAAAAACTACCCTTAATATTCAATAAAATCATAATTTTAACTATAAAAACCACTAAAAATTTATTTCATTTTAAAAATTTTGATACCAGCGACAGATAGCGTTATTTTATTAAAATAGATAAAAAATAGAATATCAGCCAATAAATACATTAAAAAGTTATATTGATTATTAAAAAAACTACTTCAAAAATAATATCCTTAAATTTTATTATTATTATTTATATAATATAACTAAAATCTGACTATATAGACAAACATTAGTTAATCAATAAAATTCTTATCATTTTAGAAGAACCCTCTGCTCATCTTCACAGTCACAATATCAGGTATATAGATTCAGACATAAAAAAAGCACCCTAAGGTACTTTTTTTATGTCTGAATTAAGAATTTATATGATCTTTATTTGGAATTAGGCTGCTTCTCAGCACCAAAAGTACCTTGGAAAGTAGTACCTTCACCTGGCTGAGCACCTTTACCCCCTTGAGTTAGAGCCTCTTGATAAACGCCACCTAAGAAGTTAGCATCCTCACCGTAGAAACCACCTGCTGTATCGATACCATTCTTATTACCAGCGAAAGTATTTCCTGTAATATCTGCATTGATATCAATCTTGTTACCAGTAGGCATGTAACTATAATCACCTGCTGCAAAAGACAGCGTACCTGCAACTTTACCACCAACAAAGTCTACGTCAAATGCTGAAGTACCATCAACTACTGGTCCACCACGAACACCATCTTTTAGATGTAGATTTTCCATGTAGGTAGCAACACCGCCATAAGCCACCATACCGTCATTGATATTATTATCGATATCGTATTGTGCTAAGTCTTTCATGTACTGCATGTCGTCAAGATTGGTACCGTTACCCTGTACGTAAACAGTAGAAACACGAGCTAGGTCACCTAAACCAAATAGGTCAGTTCTAGGATCACCATAAACATGACCGATCTGCATTTGCGAATCAAAGTTCTTATAAACAGATGAGTAATTGAGGTCTAATGCTACAGGACCTTGAACTTTAGTAGACTCAGTATGCAACTTAAATCCATTACCGTAATCTGTGTCTGCGTCTCCACTTATATTGATTAAAACTTGCTCTTTCACAGAGTCAGGTTTGGTCATGTCAGCACGAGCTATGAATTTATCATAACCAGTGAAATTATTTCCAGCATGATTATCTACTGGCACCTTAGAACCGTCTACATCTACCGTTTCTTTAAAGTCAGACTTGTCATCACGTATTTCTGCATAACCAATGGCGTCAGCTGTAAAGTTACCTTTTTTACTACTTAACGTATTGCTTTGGAAGCCAGTAAACTCAGTATCCACTTTAGCATCTGGATTAATAGGCGCTGTTGGCGTTGGTGTTGGCGTTGGTGTTGGTGTTGGTGTTGGAGTCGGCGTTACAACCTTATCTTTTTCTGCCCCATATGTACCTTGAGCACCGTTACCTTCGTAAACACCGCCTAGGTATTGGGCATCACCACCGAAAAAACCACCTTCGGTCTTGTAACCATTATTAGCTGCTGCTGTGCCTGAGAACTCATTGCCTGTGATATCAGCGGATAAACCAATGTTTTTATCACTAAAAGTGAGATCGCCTTTGACGTTCTTAGCAACAAAGTCTGCGGTGAATGCTGAGGTGCCATATTCAATAGCTTTGTCTAGACCAAGCTCACGATAAGTTGCGTCTCCAGTGTAGTTGACCGTACCATCCATTGGCATGTTTTCAGCTGTGGTCGCATTGCCTGTGACGATAACGCCATTTACGGGTAATGTTGAACCTAAAGCAACGACTTCTGCTTTACCATCGATATGACCGATGCGCAGGTCATCGCCAAAGTCTTTATACGTTGAGGTATAGTCTAACGGTAGTGTTTGACCAAGAGCAGCAACAACTATATCGGTACTGTCTTTATGAGCTTTAAAACCATTTTGAAGCTCGGTGTCATTCGAGCCTGATGTGTTAATAGCAACTTTCGGTAGTAAACCAGGTTGGTCTGGTGTGGCTGGATTTTGTGAAGCAATATCTGCTCTTGCATCGACAGTAGAGCCATCTTCATTAATGGTGAAGTCTCGGGTAGTTGTGTTAAATACACCGAGTGAGCCTGCGTTGATATTTAGTGACTGAACGCCAGTTCTTGTGTCTTCAGGCGTTGGCGTTGGTGTTGGTGTTGGTGTTGGCGTTGGTGTTGGTGTTGGTGTTGGTGTTGGTGTCGGTGTGATTACTGGGCTACTACCATCAAAAATATCATTTAAGGTATATGAATCGCTTCCACTGCTTCCGCATGCGGACAAGATGACAGAAGTTAGTATGACAACACTGGCTTTTAAGGGGGTTTTTAGTTTCTTGGCTGTAGGTACAGCTGATATTGAATGACGGTTAGGTGACATTCGTCTTCCTCCATGGATGATTGATAGATATTCCTTTATCTACTAATTATAGAATTAGTATTTGGGCAATATTTGTAGATGACCAAATTTGATTCATACAAATTATTCATATTCGAACATGTCCTCGATTCAAACGATGAATGTTTAAATGATGACATACCCTAAATAAAGCTTACCTAACTCAATGGTTAAACAAGCTGTTTTCTAACATTTATTTTGAGAGGCTATAGTCAGATGATAAATTACTGGCTCTGATAAGAGAGTTTTACACCAGCGATGTAGCCATCGTTATCTTGAAACTTGCTAACGATACTACCGTTAGGTAGCTGTCCTGTAGCATCGCCAAATTTTAAATATTTTCCGCCCACTGAAACTGCCCATTCAGGTGTCACATTGTACTTAACACCACCACCAAGACTGTAATATCCATCAATAGTACCAAGTGAGCTTATAGGGTCACCTGCACCAGAGTCATAACCAACGACCACTGAGCCAGCTAGCTTCTCATTAAAACGTTTAGCTAAGCCAACATCCACTTTCCATTGGTCTTTATCATAAGATAGTAGAGGTAATCCCTCTGGAACAGCTGCTTTTGAGTAGGCATTGTAAAGTGGCGGCACAATAGAAAAATCACTCCACGGCACCCAACGTACATCCAACGTACCTAATAACTGATACTTTTGACTTAATCCAGTTTCAATATTTAAATTAACAGATTCTGGCGTAGTGACAGTAGCATCAGTCGTAGCATACTCACCAATCGATTTTCCAAGATCAGAATTTGGATCAATTCCAAGCTTATCTAGTACTACGCCTTTTAGAGGTGACCCTAATAGTGGCACTCTTTCACCTATTGGTGTCTCATGCTCGATTTCAGAGCGATACGTTAGTGCGGCCTTTAATGCAATCTCAGGTTTACTATAAGCAAGACCAGCTGCCCAACCATAAGCAGTATCGTTATTTACATTTGCATCATAGCCAGTCAATGGTCCATACGCCTGACCACGCAAGTGTACTTCCGCTTCCGCTTTTTGCAATACTGGACCACCATATACTTGGAAGCCATTAGATTTAAAACCAACCAAGCCTGTCCATGTCTCGGTATGGACGCGAACATTAGTATTTTTATCGTAGTCAGGATCTAGTACTGAAGGATTGATAACTTCATTTGGCACTGAAATACCTGAAGATGAGTCCGCTATGGTATCTTTTCCTGCTTGAGATACAAAAGTGCTGTTTCCAGTATATTCTACTTCTGCACCCCAAGGTTCATCATAAAATACACCGATACTAACGTTGTCATTGATATCCGTTTTTACACCGTAGCGCATAAAAGAATAGGTATCACCAGTAATATTACCAGTAGGCGCACCTTTCTCATATGAAGCTTCATCCGACGTTATGCCATTTCGTATTTCTGTAGTGGGAGAGGTACGAATAGCACCTGCATTATCGTTACCAGAAACATCACTATCAATATAAGCGTAATCAATTTCGGCATAAGTGCCAGAGTTAAAAAAGCCCTTAATATCTTGACCTGAACGATCAAGACCAGCCGCCTGCGTCAACGATGCAGCCGATAAGGTAATAAGAGCGAGAGTGAGTTTAGAGATAGGGAGCTGATGAGACACTTAGATATCCTCCATGAATAAAATAACTGGCAAGTAGCTTAGTTGCTATATAACGACTAGTCACTAAAGCTTATGCTGAGCAATCCTTTGCCAAACGACTTTTATACTTAACGATTGAATGTAACTATCGCTTACACGATCACACTTTCGTTGTTATCAGACATTTCTACTATGTAAGATAACGTAACTGATTTCAGTATCATAATTAAAGTTCAACACTATAGCAACACCCTTTTTAATTTTTTGTGAAGATAGATTTATGTTAACTAATTTAGTATTAAAATCATAATGATTTGGACTATGTAAACCATTATTTTCTATGAGCAGTCATTAAAAAAACTTGCA
Source organism: Psychrobacter cibarius (assembly GCA_030686115.1). Taxonomy (NCBI): domain Bacteria; kingdom Pseudomonadati; phylum Pseudomonadota; class Gammaproteobacteria; order Moraxellales; family Moraxellaceae; genus Psychrobacter; species Psychrobacter cibarius. The sequence goes on along the minus strand of CP131612.1, from coordinate 1,171,482 downwards.
TTTAGTTCTCGAAATCTATATAAAGCATTGATTAACAGTAGTATTTTTTGATAAAAAACAAAATTAAAAAAAAGCAGCCTCAAAGGGCTGCTCTTTTTCAATCGTGCTGAATACAATTTTATTAAAACAAGTGTTCACTTAATATTCGATATTTTCTCACTATTTAACATCTTGATAGGACAATTTCACACCAAATATGTATCCATCATTATCCTGAAAATCACCAACAATTTTACCACTTGGCAACACACCTTGGGCATCACCGAACCATAAGTATTTGCCACCCGCTGATACTGCCCAGTTTTCTGTCACGTTATACTTTGCACCCAAACCAGCGCTGTAATAACCTTCGATAGGACCTAACGAAGTGACAGGGTTGCCAGCACCACTATCCCAACCAACGGTACCACTAATTGCAAGTGCTGGTGCAACACGTTTGGCAAGACCAAGCTCAACTTGCCATTGATCCTCTTCGTACTCAACCAAGTTCAAACCATCAGGTCCATAAGATCTTTTACTAACTTCATTATATAATGGTGGCGTAATCTTAAAGTCACCCCAAGGTACCCAGCGCACTTTTGCAGTTGCTAAAGTTGTAGGGTTAATACCCGTTTGAAAATCAAAGTTTACGGATTTAGGAGTAGTAATTTCCATATTACTGGTACGATTGGCTGCAGCTGGATCACCAGCTAAAGCACCTGCAATCGGGTAGTTTTCAGCAATCTTCATGTTGTGGTCGATTTCAGAGCGATAGGTCAGCGCTGCTTTTAAGGCAATTTCAGGTTTGCTATAGGCAATACCAGCTATATAACCATAGTCCATATCAGGGCTGTTACGTGAGGTATAGCCAGTAGCAGGACCATAAGCCAAACCTCGTAATTTTACTTCAGACTCAATACGCTGAGCAACTGGACCACCGTATACTTGAAACTCTTTATTGGCACCAAATTTTGCCCCAAGAATAGCTGTCAGGCTGTTACTACGTACTTCAACATTAGTACCTTCCCCTGCATTAGCTGCTTCAGCATTTGCGATACCTACTGCTCCACGCAAACCATCTAACTGCGCTTGCTGTTCATCTGTCAAGACTCCAGCCGTTTCTCCTGGCGTGAGCGCACCTATTCCAGCCAAAGCTGCGGCATAAGTGGGAGCTTGATTGTTAGTAATGGCAGCGACAGAAGCATCAAGGTCGCCTTTCGACACAAAATTGTTGTCGCCAGTATATTGCGCTGCTGCGCCAAAGGGCTCATCATATAAGATACCAACACTAAAGGTTTCATTGATATCTGTTTTTACACCATAACGAAAAAAATCATAATACTCAGCGATATCGCCAGTCTTATCACCTCTAACATAGGTATTGTTGCTAGGAACGTTATTGGCACTATCATAACCACTAACGTCAGCATCGATATAGGTGTAAACAGCTTCAGCATAGGTGCCATCTTGGAGGAAGGCTGTGACATCTTGACCCGAACGATCAAGACCTGCAGCATTGGTCATAGTAGCTACAGAAATAGTAGCAATAGCTACGGCAAGAGTTTTTAAGTGAAAAGTAGCGCGCATTGTTTATCTCCAAACATCCCAGTTGTTTAACCATTTACATAAACTATAAGCGACATTAATAATCGCAAGATTGCTTTACATAAAAGGTGTCCTGCTTTCGATAGTAATGACTTTTCAATCGTAAAACAATATTTAAAAGAAATTATTTTATCTTTTATAATGTTATCGTTTTATCTTGTTAGCAATTATCTAAACAATTGTTTTACTATGAGCCGAGGCATAAACACTTATATACAACAATTAAACTATAGTTCATTAATTTTAGCCTCTGAGAATGCCCAATATATTCAATAAAAAACTCTCTAAGTCGAAATTGCTTTACTTTAGGCATAAAAAAGCGACCCAATCAGGATCGCTTTTTATTATTTAGACTATGGATTTATAATTTAGCAAATTACACATCAAATTAGTTTGCTTGGTAAGAAAGCTTCACGCCAAGTGCAAAACCATCGTTGTCTTCAAAGTTACTAACCACGGCTTTAGTCGGAATTTGGCCTTTAGCATCACCGAACCATAGGTATTTACCACCAGCTGATACTGCCCAGTTTTCAGTCACATTGTACTTGGCACCCAAACCAGCACTGTAGTAGCCTTCGATAGGGCCTAGCGAGGTTACAGGGTTACCAGCACCACTATCCCAACCGACAGTACCTGTCACTGCTAATGCTGGCGTCATGCGCTTGGCGAGACCTAGCTCAACTTGCCATTGATCTTCATCGTAACTAACTAATGCCAAGCCTTCATCATCTTTTGTCGATACTTTACTGACATCATTGTATAGTGACGGTACGATAGCAAAATCACTCCAAGGCACCCAACGGACTTTCGCAGTAGCTAGCATGGTAGGATTGATACCCGTCTGGAAATCAAAGTTGACTGATTCTGGTGTGTTGATTTCAATATCAGAATGTCTGGTAGTCGGCAACGCTAGGCCAGCGGTAGCACCTGCAGCCGTAGCAATTGGAAAAGTCTCAAAAGCTTTTGCATTGTGCTTGATTTCAGAGCGATACGTCAAAGCAGCTTTAAGTGCAATTTCAGGCTTGCTATAAGCCATACCAGCGATCCAGCCATAGTCTTGGTCATTACTGATGTGAGTGGTATAACCCTTGGCTGAACTGTATGCATCACCGCGCAATTTTACATCTGCCTTTACGCGCTGAGCAACTGGACCACCATAAGCTTGAAACTCTTTGTTAGCGCCAAATTTAGCACCAAGAATACCAGTAATGCTCTCAGTACGTACTTCTACTTGCGTCGCTTCGCCGGCTACTGCTGCTAGACCTTTAGCGGCTTCAAGACCAATAAGCTGACCTTGAGCGGCTTGTAACTGCTCAGCAGTTAAACCACCTGGATTACCTGGAGCAAGCGCCCCTTGCAATTGTGGTATTAATACGTTATCGACATAAGCTTCGGTAATATTAGGGTTTTTTGTAAAGTCTTGAATGATAGCGTCACGATCACTGTCGGTAACGAAATCGTTTTGACCGTTATAATCAGCGGCGGCACCAAAAGGCTCATCATATAAAATACCGATGCTAAACGTGTCGTTAATATCTGCTTTTACACCATAACGGAAAAAATCATAAGACTCTGCGATATCATTGAGCTTATTGCCTGACAAGTCTTTACCACTCACATCGGCATCGATATAAGTATAAACAGATTCGGCATAGGTGCCATCTTGTAAGAATGCAGTGATATCTTGACCTGAACGATCAAGACCAGCAGCACTAGCAACGCTAGCAATAGAAAGAGCAGCAACAGCTACTGTGAGAGTTTTCAAATGAAAATTTGCGCGCATTATGTATCTCCAAACGTCCGCATTGTTTTACTACTTTACTTAATTTTAATAAGCAAGCAGCATCCGAGGTGGAGGATAGTAATGATTTTCGAACATTAAAACAACTGCAAAAACACATTATTTCCTGATTATGACTGAACAGTATCTGTATCTCACAATGCGGATATAATAGTTATAAATTTTCAACCATTTAGTTTTTGCAGATATTAATAATGAGGGGGTCTTTCTGCCATTACATCAAAAGGTGCAATGCCGCCTTCAGGATCCTGACTTTCCACTTGTTTATAAATCAGCTGCAACTGTCGTTGTAATGTCTGAATATCTTTATCTTGCCGCGCAATCACCTCATCGAGTCGCTCTACTGTCATCTCTAGATGCGCCATACTCATCTGTAAATCAATGACTTGTTGCGTTTGTAAGTCAGCATGCACAGCTAAAGCCTCGTTCTGAGCCTTATCTTGAGGATTAAATTGATTCATATTTTTCTCTGAATTATCATAAACATAAGACTGGTAGGATTCATTAATAAAATGGCTCGATGACCGATAAAAAGTAGCAATTAGACGACGATGCTCTTTATAAAATAGCAGCCTTGAACAAAAGTCATAAATAGTGCGGATAAAATCATTTACGCTCACTACAGTCACGTGATGGCATGTTATACTGCTCGCAATTTTGCAGCAACCCCTACCTCACTATTATATAAGCTTAAGATATTCTATGGCTCTGATACATTTAAAAGATATCCACCTCGCTTTTGGCGTCGCTCCTGTTCTTGATGGCATTGATTTTGCTATTGAAGCAGGTGAACGTGTCTGTTTAATTGGCCGTAATGGCGAAGGCAAATCCACCTTATTTAAGCTAATTAACGGCACCTTACAACCTGATAGCGGCGAAGTCATTATCAATAGCAGCGTGCGCGTTGCGATGCTAGAACAAGACGTTCCCGAGACAAGCGGACGTATCCTAGACATCGTTATGGGTGGTAGCAGCCGCACGGCTGAGCTGCTTATCAACTACAATGCCCAAACAGATTTATGTGCTAATGGCGACATGGATGCTTGTGAGCGTATGGCCGATTTGCAGCATGATATCGATGCGGTACACGGTTGGGATTTAGAGCGCGAAGCCACCCGCCTGATCAAAACCATGGGGCTGGATCCAGATGATGATTTGTCTTCATTATCAGGTGGGCGTAAGCGCCGTGTACTACTAGCACGCTCATTGGTCACCAAACCTGATGTCTTGCTGCTCGATGAACCAACCAACCATTTAGACGTTGATAGTATTGAATGGCTAGAGCGCTTTTTATTAGATTGGCAAGGCCTGACATTATTGTTTGTCACCCACGATAGAGCATTCGTTAATAAACTATCGACGCGCATCATTGAGCTAGATCGTGGTCAATTGACCAGCTATGACGTCACTCAAGGCGAAGGTGGCTATGCCCGCTATCAAGAGCTCAAAGAGCTACAGTTATTGGCTGAGGAAAAAAATAATGCCAACTTTGATAAAAAACTGGCGCAAGAAGAAGTATGGATTCGCCAAGGTATCAAAGCCCGTCGTACCCGTAACGAAGGCCGCGTCCGTGAGCTAAAAGCTTTACGTGAAGAGCGTAGCGATCGCCGTGAGCAAGTGGGTAATGTGAACATTACGATGGGTCAAGGCGAGAAAAGCGGTAAGCTGGTCTGTAAAGTCAAAAACTTACATCTTGAGTATGATGGCAACGTATTGGTTGATGACTTTACCACCACTATCATGCGCGGCGATAAAATCGGTATTGTCGGACCCAACGGTGCGGGTAAAACCACACTGATTAAAGCCCTACTCGATATGTCTGATGATGAAGTCACCAAAACTGGTAGTGTTGAATTAGGCACTAACTTAAAAATCGCTTTCTTCGACCAGTTACGCGATCAGTTAGACCTTGAAGCCAGTGTGGCGCAAAACGTCTCTGAAGGCTCAGACTTCGTCGAAGTGGGTGGTCGCAAGACACACATCATGAGCTATCTACAAGATTTCTTATTTGCCCCAGAACGTGCGCGTACCCCTGTCAAAGCACTATCAGGTGGTGAGCGTAACCGCGTATTACTTGCCAAGCAGCTATTAAAGCCTGCCAACATTCTGGTACTCGATGAGCCAACCAACGACTTGGATATGGCGACACTTGAGCTACTAGAAGAGTCAGTCGCCAGCTTTGGCGGTACGATTTTGCTCATCAGCCATGACCGCTCATTTATGGACAATGTCGTTACCTCTACTTGGGTATTTGACCAAGATGAAGACGGCAAAGGTATCGTCAAAGAGTATGTCGGTGGTTATCAAGAATACTTGGTACAAAAAAACCGTGAGCAAGCCGCACAAGCTGCTAGAGCACCAGCTAATAATGCAAATACTGCCAGTAAAGTTACCAATAAGACAACCGCAGCAAAACCTAACAAATCTGCCAAAAAGCTCAATTTCAATGAACAGCGTGAACTGGACAATTTGCCAAAAGAAATCGCTGCATTAGAAGCTGAACAAGCCCAATTGCAAGAGAAATTAGCAGATGGCTCCTGGTTCACCACTGACGTTAATGCAGCGACTGCTGCCAGTGAGCGCCTATTGACGATTGAAGATGAGATGATGAGCAAGCTTGAGCGTTGGAGTGAGCTTGAGAGCTAACGTTAGCGACTGAAGCGATGTTTTATAAAACTTGGAGTTTGATAAGACATAAAAAGTAATGAAATAATCACCGTTTTGTTCTTATAAAGCGGTGATTATTGGTTTACGACTACTTACATAGTAGTTAGATAGTGAAAGTTAGTGAACATTACCTTAATTTCGAGTATCATTCGCTATTGCAAAATATCCTTATTAATTATAAGGTCATCACGCTTATAACCCTTGCCAAAAAATCTATGTGAGACATTGATAATGCAGCTATTTTGCATCAATTCTCCTATTCAACCTTAGAGTATGTTCTATCAAGGTTGCTTTATTTTTAACGCAATAATTTATTTTATCACCGAAATAGCTTAGAATAGCAACAATTAGCAAAATTAGGCACAGCCAAAGTGGCTTGATATTGTACATTTTCTAAGCCACAAACCCAGTGTGGGATAATCCCATTTCATTCACCTGGAGGAAGTATTAATGAGCCAAGCCGAAGGCGTTAACGTACAACGCCGTAGAGTTCTTATTGCCTCGACTGCCGCGATTGGTGCAGCTGGGGTAGCTGCTGTGGCAACACCTTTTGTCCGTTCTTGGTACCCAAGCGCTAAAGCTGAGGCTGCAGGGGCTGCAGTGACCCAAGATATTGGTTCTATCGAAGCAGGACAGATGATCGTTGTCAAATATCGCGGTAAACCCATTTTTGTGGTCAAACGCACAGAAGACATGCTAGCGACTTTAGCGTCAGTAAAACCTTTACTGTCTGACCCTGAATCTGATGCATCATTACAACCTGAATACTGTAAAAATCCAGAACGCTCTATCTCACCAGAAGTCTTGGTAGTAGAAGGCGTCTGTACACATTTAGGTTGTGCACCAAACTACCGTCCTGATGTTGGCGCGGCTGACTTGGGTGGTAATGATTGGTATGGCGGATTTTTCTGCCCATGCCACGGGTCTAAATATGACTTGGCGGGTCGCGTTTATAGTGGCGTTCCTGCACCGCTTAACTTACCTGTCCCAGATTACAACATGGATGGTACCATCTTGACGATTGGGGAGGCTTAATATGAGCATGGGTAAAAAGTTAATGCATTGGGTGGACGCACGCTTTCCAGCGACCGAAACCTATGAATACCATATGTCAAAGTACTATGCACCAAAAAACTTTAATTTTTGGTACTTTTTTGGCGTGTTATCAATGGTGGTATTGGTTAACCAATTGGTAACAGGTATTTGGCTGACCATGATGTACAACCCAAGTGCCGAAGGGGCATTTGCATCTGTTGAATACATCATGCGCGATGTCAAAGGTGGTTGGCTCATCCGTTATATGCACTCAACTGGCGCATCTGCGTTCTTTGTGGTCGTATATCTGCATATGTTTAGAGCACTGCTATATGGTTCATACCAGAAACCACGTGAGCTTATTTGGCTTATCGGTATGGGTATTTACTTAGCATTGATGGCAGAAGGTTTCTTCGGTTACCTACTTCCTTGGGGCAATATGTCATTTTGGGGTGCACAGGTTATCTTGAACCTTCCTGCTGCTCTACCTGTGATTGGTGATGGGCTTGCAGAATGGGTACGTGGTGATTATATTATCTCAGGTATCACCCTAAACCGCTTCTTTGCTCTACATGTGGTTGCTATCCCGCTCGTACTTGTGGGCTTAGTATTCATGCATATTGTAGCGCTACACCATGTGGGTTCGAACAACCCTGATGGTATTGATATCAAGAAGCTAAAAGATAAAAATGGTGTGCCGTTAGATGGTATTGAATTCCATCCGTACTACACAGTACACGATATGATTGGTATCGTGGTCTTCTTTATCTTGTTCTTTGCAGTGGTATTCTTCTTCCCAGAAGGCGGCGGATTCTTCCTTGAGCCACCAAACTTTGAGACAGCGAATTCATTGAAAACACCAGCACACATTGCACCAGTATGGTATTACACGCCATTCTATGCCATTTTACGTGCGGTTCCTGACAAGTTGGGTGGTGTGATTGCGATGGGTGGTGCGATTGCCGTACTATTCTTGATACCATGGTTAGACAGATCGCCTGTACGCTCTATACGTTATAAAGGCATTTTATCTAAAATTGCTTTAACCGTGTTTGCGATTAGTTTCTTAGTTTTAGGTTACTTAGGCGCGACGCCAACGACACCAACAGCAACATTGATGGCTCGTATCTTCACTGTCTTGTATTTCTTGTTTTTCTTACTGATGCCAATTTATACCTCTATTGAGAAGTGTAAACAGCCACCAGAACGCGTTACCGGAGGTCACTAATGAACACGCTAATTAAATCCCTAGCGGGTCTAGGCTTAGGCGCGGCATTAACCTTGACGGCTGGTACTGCACTGGCAGCTGGTGGCGGTGGATGTGGTACATTCACCAATGCTGAGGGTGTTGAAGAACATTTAGCTTGTAGTACTGCCCCTATTGATTTTACCAATAAGGGCTCGCTACAAAACGGTGCGAAAATCTTTATGAACTACTGTGCTGGTTGTCACTCTGCCCAGTATGTTCGTCACTCGCGCATTGCTAAAGATTTAGAGATACCACCTGAGTTGGTCGAAAAGTATTTGATGGTCACCACCGATCAAATCGGTGATCATATCAATGCTGAAATTGATCCTGAAGTACAAGCATCATGGTTTGGCGCAGCACCACCAGACTTATCACTTGAGACCAGACTACGTGGCGATGACTGGGTATATACTTACCTGTTATCGTTTTATGAAGACCCAAGCCGTCCTTGGGGTGCCAATAACTTAGTACTTGCCAATGCGGCGATGCCTCATGTATTGCATAATATGCAAGAAGAGCTGAGTGCTGAAGAGTTTGAATCCGAAGTGGGTGATTTGGTTAACTTTATGGCGTGGATGGCAGAGCCTAACCGTCATGACCGTCAAGTGATTGGCTTCTTTGTAATTTTATTCTTATTAGTATTACTCATTCCAGTTTACTTATTGAACAAAGAATTCTGGAAAGATGTAAAATAATTAAGTATTAAAAAATATATTTTTATCGAAAAAAAGGGCACTACTCTGGTAGTGCCTTTTTTTGTCTCTTAAAAGACTAGAAAACACTGAACCATTATTTAAAACAAGGCTCACCCGCAATGTTTACGTACCTTGCCTTGATAATCAGGGCAACTTTGTTTACGATGATAGGCTTTACTATTAACATTAGGCTTTCATGATTGATGCGAACGACATTCCAAGTAGTCAGCTGATTTTATACGCTGATGACGGCTACGACAGTCATGTAGTGCGCCTATTGCTTGAGGAAAAAAAGCTTGCCTATTATCTATCACGCTTGCACTCTGAACGGCCTGAAGATTTAACCGAGCTGAATCCCTATCACACCTTGCCTGTTCTGCAACAACGTGAAATCGCACTGTATGAGATCAACGTTATCTTTGAGTATCTTGAAGAGCGTTACCATACAAACAAGCTACTGCCAGATACCCCGCAAGAGCGTGCCCAATTTCGCCAGCTGGCTTGGCGTATTCAGCACGATTGGCTGGTACTCGGTAAGCGTCTACTCATGCACCCTAATAGCTTTAATAAAGCACAAGCTGCTATTGCGAAAAAACAGTTAAGCGATTCTCTGATTACGTTGTCACCACTGTTTGCTCATAAACCTTATTTTATGGCAGATGATTTTGGCTGGTGTGATGTATTGTTAGCACCTTTGTTATGGCGACTTGAAGAAATGGGAATTGAGCTGCCACGTGCGATTAGTCGCCCTTTATTTGATTATCAACAGCGGGTCTTTGAGCGTACTAGCTTTCAAAAAAGTGTGCGTTAATTAGGGTGTACCCTCAATCTGAGCATTAAACCTTAAATGGGCCAAAATGACTAAATCTTTGTCAAACTGTGTCAAAGTAACTTGCTTATATTTAGATATTATCAGCACTACTTTCCTTGTTTGGCTGCAATTTTTATCACCATTTTCAAAATCAGGACACGCCCTAGACAATGCTTAACCGCTGTCTTAAAATAGAAAACAACAAAATACCTTTAAGTTATTATCTTCAAATTATCAGTATAGGAAACCCTTAGATGAGCGAAACCACCTCTATTACCCCAACACGTCCTTATATGGTGCGCGCACTTTATCAGTGGATAGAAGACAATCAACTAACGCCTTACCTGATGGTTGATGCCACTGCCGAAAACGTACAGATTCCAAGGGAACACGTGCAAGATGGTCGTATCGTATTGAATATCGCCAGCCGTGCGACTGGTAATATGAGTATGGAAAATGATTATATTCATTTTAGTGCGCGTTTTGGCGGCGTGTCACAAGAGATTTGGGTACCAATGACGTCGGTGTTAGGTATTTATGCGAAGGAAAACTCGCAAGGGATGTTTTTTGACCCCAATGAATATGACAACTATCAACCTGAAGATGATGCGATAGTAAGCTCACAGAAGAGCCCTACTGCGACACCTAAAGCCAAACGTGATAATAAAGCTGGTTTAAAAGTGTTGAAATAGTCAATTTTTCGGTATAAAAAAGGCTGGTCGTATTATATACGGTCAGCCTTTTTGTGATTAATCTAAAAGATTTATCATTGTGCACTTTCAGTTAGCATATAAGATTACTAGGTTCTTGGCAATGTCACGCCACGTTGACCTTGATACTTACCGCCGCGATCTTTATAGCTGGTTTCACATACGTCATCAGCATCACTTTGGAAAAACAGCATTTGTGCCACCCCTTCGCCTGCATAAATACGTGCTGGTAGATTGGTGGTATTACTAAATTCCAAAGTGACATGCCCTTCCCACTCAGGCTCCAGCGGCGTCACGTTGACGATAATTCCGCAACGGGCATACGTTGATTTACCAAGACAGATCGTCAATACATCGCGTGGAATGCGGAAATATTCCATGGTGCGTGCTAGCGCAAACGAGTTTGGCGGAATAATGCACTCGTCACCGATAACATCAATAAAGCTTTTTTCATCAAAGTTTTTTGGATCTACAATCACTGAATGAACGTTGGTAAAAACTTTAAATTCAGGCGCGCAGCGTACATCATAACCATAGCTTGACGTACCGTAGCTAACCAAACGCTCGCCTGCATCATTAAAACGTACTTGGCCCGCTTCAAACGGCTCAATCATGCCGTGTTCTTCAGCCATTTTACGAATCCAGCGGTCAGACTTGATAGACATTGTTGTTCCTTAGCAGCTATAAAATAAAATTTACGATATGAACGGTATTTTGATAGCGACGATTATACGGAATTGAGCGCTCAATTTATAGGCTTGCCTGCGTTTAATATAAATCTACAATCAACATGACAACCGCCTACCATTTTGCGAAATGATCTTCTGCTAAGCCCGTTATCTTATCGATTTTAATCACGTCATCTTTTACACGAATCTCACCACTATAAAAGCCAAGCCATTGCTCAAATATACTGGCAAGCACACCAAAGTTATCCGTCTTTTTATAAACGGTTATCGGCGTGAAGGTTAAGTCAATATCAACATTGCTCCAGCCTAGGTTTTGATGATAGATGCGCCAAGGCTGTCGCGTATTATCTATGGTTTTAGCATTATCATCTTGCCCATTAACTGGCAAATTTGAACCATCACGGACAAACATCACAGGCGGTAAATAATAAATCTGCCCATCCAGCCAGCACGCATTTTCGCTAACCCCTGTTTCATTGACGCCCATCGCTAGATTTAGGACAAAATGACGACCGTCTGGCAAATAACTATTGATACAACTCCAAAACCAATTGGTCTTGTGACGCATATAACCAAGCGTCCAATCGAGATTGGCGATAGTCGTTTCGGAAAAGTGGATTTGTTTGGCTTGAGCATCAGTGTTAAATTTTGAATGGGCTTTAATAAGCAAACAACCAGATATACCCGTCAACGGTTCTTTTTGGGTGAAGGTCCAGCCGCGCCTGCCCGTTGGTGTGCAGACTGCTAATGGCACTGCTTGCCGCTGTAGCGTCGCATCAAGCGTAATGTGTTTACTGTCCAATGCTACTGCGATTTGTGAAGGCGTAAAATCCAATGTTAATGTGAGATTACTATGGGTAAATGCCATTTTCCCTTGATAGCAATCGCCTTCTAACTGTGTTTGCCGCGTCAACGGCTGCAATGCTTCACAAACCTCTAACTGCTTAGTCTCATCGTTATAAAGATAAACAAAGGCACTGGTTGCCAACTTAATCGTTGCCAATGCCAGACAAACCCGATAAGGCGGCTGGATAATTTGAATAAAACAGAATTGATTGGCTTTTAACTCTTTGCGCCAGTTTGGCAGCGTCTTTTGCGAAATAAGATGACTGTAGTAGTCCAAATAGTTGATATTTTTAACGTGAGCAAAGATGCCAAAAGTAGGCTGACCGTTTTTAATCAGCTCATTGAGAGCAACTGGCTTACTGCTGGTAGATAGTTGTTGCTGATCTTGGTTATTAAAGTTTTTATTCATAGTCATGGCATCCTAGCCAAATATCATTGTGAGATTAGCTGTCCTTGGTAGCTGACGGTGGTACTTACGACTCTTCTTTTTGTCTTTGCGGACGCCACCCAATTTGCTTCTCTAATCGCTTTTTTCTATCATCTGCAATCCATCTGCCAATTCTTCAGAGACATTGACTACTGCAAAAGCACTTATTCCAAACGGATGCTTAGGAAATTTAAGTAGTAAATTGGCTAGCGCTTGTACCGCTTTAAAAAAATCAGCAATCACCATGCGGCGATTACTAAAGTCATCATTAACTTGATGCCGTTTGCTACTTCCATCTTTATAGTAGCAAACGGCAATGACTTGATTGTTTGAGAGATCAATCACGTATAACGGCGGGCGGAATAATTTAGGAGATTATACTGTTTGGGAATATTATCTAAATGTCGTTGATAAATCGATAAGCTCACAATATTCCCTTTTTAAAACCCAAATCCTTGCAATTTTTTATACTTAGGCTATTTAGCTATCGCTAAAAATCATCGAGAACCGTTATAAAACTATTAAAAAATACGTTTATCATCGACAGGCTTGGCGAATTTATTAATATTGGCTTCGATATTTTTAGCAATGCTAAGATAGTACGGCGCAAACTCGTCATCGGCTAATACGCTTGGCTCACCTTTATCCACTTGTGCACGAATACCGCTGGCCAATGGCAACTGACCTAACAGCGGCACCTGATATTGCTCAGCAATTTTTTCGCCGCCACCTGTGCCAAAGATAGCTTCGGTATGATTACAGTTGCTACAGGTATGCAGTGCCATGTTTTCGACCACGCCGAGTACTGGGATATTGGTTTTGTTAAACATCTCAATGCCTTTTTGCGCATCAAGTAAGGCAATATGCTGCGGCGTCGTAACAATCACGGCACCCGTCACGGGAATACGCTGAGCTAATGTCAACTGAATATCGCCCGTACCCGGTGGCATATCAATCACTAAGTAATCCAGCTGCGGCCAGTTGGTTTGATTATACAGTTGCATCAGCGCACCAGTGGCTTTTGGTCCGCGCCATGCGACAGGCGTATTGTCACCATCGAGTAAGCTACCAATCGATAGCATTGCCATGCCGTGCGCATTGATAGGAACAAACTGCTCGTTTTCCAGCTCAGGTTTGACATTATCGACGCCCAGCATCGTTGGCATACTAGGACCATAAATATCGGCATCAAGTACGCCAACACGGTTGCCTAGCTTTTGTAATGCCAAAGCAATGTTGACCGTGGTAGTGGATTTACCAACACCGCCTTTACCCGACGCCACGACGATAATATGACGAATACGCGGATGCGCGGCGAGTGACGCTTGTGTCGGCGCGGCTTTAGTAATTGGTGGTTCAACAGTAGTATTGCTATCAGCATTTGCCGCTGGTTTATGTTGATTGTCCATGGCATTAGTGGTTTTTGGCATTGCTTTTGGCAGACTTGACCCCGAGCCTTTCGTCGGTGCGGGCAGACGAACATTCATATGAATAGTCTTGATCCCGTGTGGATGTAACAGTTGCCCAAGTTCTTGTTGGATAATTTCAGGATTACTATTTACGGGTAGACGCAAGTCTAAGGTGAGCTGGTCACCATCACGCTCTAGCCCCGTTACCATGGTGGCAATACTGACAGTACCTACCTCATAACCAAGCAGCACCTTGTCCACGGCACTATCGCGCTCTGCTCGCTGCTCTGGTGTTTCTGATTTTTTGGTGGAGGTTTTCTTCATAAAGTTAAACATAGCGACTATTACTGCCTATACAAGTGAGTGGGCATGGCAAAAACTCAGCGAATACTATCGTGAACAATACCGCTCGTGAGCGTGTTAGCCAGACCTTTTATAGTGACAGTGTAGCTGAATTGCCACTATAAAAAAACCACAACGCTAGTAGGACTAGGCTTTATAGCAGCGTTAACCGATAGATAAAAACTGTGAAGCAATAAACAAATAAATAAGCACACCCGAGGCATCACAGACAGAGGTAATCAAAGGTGCACTGGCAGTGGCAGGATCAAAACCCAATTTATTAAGCACAAAAGGTAAGCTCATACCAATCACACAACCAATCATCACCACCGACATCATACTCAGTGCCAGCACTAACGACACCACTGCATCACCACGTACATAACCGATGATTGAGATAGCCACCGCCATCGTCGCCCCAAGCATCAACGCAACCACTGCCTCTCGACCCAATAATGAAAACCAGTCACGCATGACCACATCGCCAGTCGCCAAAGCTCGCACCATCAAGGTCGCTGACTGCGAGCCAGCGTTACCACCACTGTCGACCAATAAAGGCAAAAAGAACACCAATACCAAATTGGCGGCAATCACATCTTCAAATTTTGCAATACTAAAGCCTGAGAGCAAGTTGCCAAATACCAAAAACACTAGCCAGAATACGCGCTTACGGTATAACACTCGAACGCTTACGTCCTTTAATTTGCCAACCATGGTCGAGACACCGCCCGACTTATGGAAATCATCGGTTGCCTCATCACTCGCCACATCCATCGCATCGTCGTGGGTAACAATACCGACCAAAGCACCACTATCATCGGTAATAGGCAGCGCAATTAAGTCATAGCGAGCCACGACTTTCGCAACGTCTTCTTGATCATCATTGACATTACAAGACACTACTTTACTCATCATAATGTCATTAATCAGCTGTTCAGGAGCCGCTAAAATAAGTACTCGTAAAGAGACAACGCCTAATAACTTACGCTCGTCATCAATCACATAAGCATGATAAATAGTCTCGGCATCAGGTGCTTCTAGGCGCAGTACTGCCAATGCCTCAGAGACGGTCATATGAGCAGCTAAAGTCGCATAATCAGACGTCATCAACGCACCAGCAGTGCGCTCCTCATAGGCAGATAACTTACGAATATCTTCACGTTGTGCCTGTGCCAATGCGGGTAACAAAGCATCCCGCTGCTCCTGATTGAGGTGCTTATATAAGTCGGTACGCTCATCTGCGGGCATCTCGCCTACTATCTTTGCTAATGCAGCCCGAGGAAATACATAGGCAAGGGCAACCTGAATATCCGTTTCTAAATAGGAGAACACGGTAGAACGATTGGGCAGATGCTCAAGTAGCTGCCATGCAAGATTTGGCTCCATGAGTGCTAGAACATCGGCAATATCAATCGGGCGCAAATTTTGAAGTTGATTGATTGATTGCTCAAACTGCTGTTGTTCGATAGCACGGCTTAATTTTGCTGCAAGCGTTTTTGCAAAATCCTTATCATTCATTATACTTACTCCGTGCGACCCGAAACGCTATTCAAGCGCTCATAAAAAAGAGCCAATCTAATTGGCTCAAATTAATATAAAACTAGATGCTAATGGATTGGTCTTTTATTAGCAAGCCCATGATTCTTAAACCAACCAAACAGCCCGCGAACCTATTCATTGACCACTCTGTTAATTCATAAACCAACCATGACTGGCAACGATAGACTGACCTGTGAATACATTGCTCGGGAATGCTGCCAAAAACAATGCCAATTGGGCAATATCATCGACGGTCGTGAATTCTTTATCTACCGTATTGACCAACATAATATCATTGACTACAGATTCTTCGCTAATGCCTTTTTCGGCCGCTTGTTGCGGAATTTGCTTTTCGACCAATGGCGTTTTGACAAACCCTGGGCAAATTACATGCGTGCGTACATTATGCTCAGCGCCTTCTTTGGCCAACACACGGCACAGCCCAAGTAACCCATGTTTCGCTGTGACGTAAGGCGCCTTAAACATGGATGCTTCATGCGAATGGACTGACCCCATATAAATGACCGTACCGCCTTTGTCATCTTTATACATGTGCTGTATCGCCGCTTTGGTGGTCAAAAATGCCCCATCCAAATGAATAGCAAGCATCTTTTTCCAATCATCAAACGCCATTTTATGAATCGGATCGATAATCTGAATACCAGCATTGGAGACGAGAATATCAATAGCACCAAAGGTATCGACAAGCTGCTGCACACCAGCGTTTACCGCCTCCTCTGAAGTCACATCCATGGCAATGGCCAGTGCGCGTCCGCCTGCCGCTTCAATAGAATCAACAGTTTTCTGAGCTGCTTCAAGATTAATATCAGCAATACCAACCGCTGCGCCTGCTTTGGCATAAGTTTCAGCGATATCACGTCCGATACCGCTGGCAGCGCCTGTGACCAATGCCACTTTGCCGGTCAAATCTTGTTGTAATGTGGTCGCCATATTTTATAGTCCATTATCAAATAGGTTTTTTAGAGGTTTGTGCCAAATATATCTAACAAGCTTATTGAGCAATGCTCACTGGCGTTTTTTCTTGTAGCTCATCAAAGCTAACACCTTCTGCCAGCTCAACTAGCTTTAGACCGTTGTCAGTAACATCTAGTACAGCAAGTTCGGTAATAATCCGATCAACCACCCCTTTGCCCGTCAATGGTAGCTCGCAATTGGCAAGGATTTTTGGCTCGCCGTGTTTATTGACTTGTTCCATTAAAACAATCACGCGCTGCACGCCAGCGACTAGATCCATCGCACCGCCCATGCCTTTAACCATTTTCTTAGGAATCATCCAGTTGGCCAAATCGCCTTTTTCTGACACTTCCATCGCACCCAATATCGCAAGATTAACATGACCGCCTCGAATCATCGCAAACGACTCTGAGCTACTAAAATAACTGGCACCCGCTTCGGCAGTGACGGTTTGTTTACCCGCATTAATCAAGTCTGCATCGACATTTTCTGCCGTCGGAAACTCGCCAATACCTAATAGACCATTTTCAGACTGTAGCCAAACATCGACATCTTTAGGGATATAATTGGCGACTAGGGTTGGTAGTCCAATACCTAGGTTTACGTAATAGCCGTCTTGTAGCTCTTGTGCGGCACGCTGTGCCATCTGCTCTCTTGTCCATGCCATGATAACTTCCTTATTTTTATAACGACCCCAAAAAATATGATGAGCGGTGTCAAACTCACTTAGTCTACTAGATGTAGCACTTTCACTCGTTTTCCTTGCCACTCAAATTTTTAGGAATAGTATTACAATATTCTATTATTAATTTAACACTTTAAAAAATCCTATAAAGCCTTTAACTAAGCGCTTTCGACTGCTTTAGTCGTAGTCTTTTCAATACGCTTTTCAGGATTACTATTCAAGACGATACGCTGCACAAAGATACCCGGCAGGTGCACGTCATCAGGATCAAAGGTGCCCGTCTCTACGATTTCTTCGACTTCAACAATGGTAATTTTGCCTGCCATGGCGCAATCTGGATTAAAGTTACGCGCCGTCTTGTTAAAAATTAAATTGCCCGCTTTGTCCGCTTTTTGCGCTTTGATTAATGACACATCAGCGCGCAATGAATGCTCAAGTATATAAGTACGACCGTCAAAATCACGGGTTTCTTTGCCTTCAGCGACTAGTGTACCAACGCCAGTTGCGGTATAGAAAGCAGGAATACCAGCACCGCCCGAACGTAGTTTTTCCGCTAACGTCCCTTGCGGCGTTAATTCAACTTCTAACTCGCCTGCCAAGTATTGACGCTCAAATTCTTTATTTTCACCGACATAAGATGAAATCATTTTTTTAATCTGCCGCGTTTGTAATAGCAACCCTAAGCCGAAGTCATCGACCCCAGCGTTATTACTGATGCAAGTTAACCCTTTAACACCACTATCACGCAATGCGGCGATTAACGCTTCCGGAATACCGCACAGACCAAAACCACCGATAGCGAGTGTTTGTCCATCGCTGACGATACCTTTTAGCGCTTCTTCGGCACTGCTATATACTTTTGATTGACTCATGCTTATCTCCTTGCAAGTCTATTTTTTGTTATTAACTTCTATCATCAATGATTATGAGTGGGTGATATCACTCAATATTTCCATATTTATATTAATACAATTTCTATCGATATATCATAATTAAAAATCTTGTGCTAACTTACCATATTATTCTCGTAGCGAGAAGAGAATAACCATAGGAATATACAAGCCAGCGCAGTAGCGGTATATATGATGGGTCAATATCTTATTAAAACAGGATTTATGTTTAATAAAATATCAAATATTGCCTATTTTAAGTAATTTTATTGACCAATATCACTATGCTCTGCATACTCGCTGATTGAACTTTGCCAAGGAGGGCGATCATGTTTAGTACCTTTGCTATTGTCATTACTTTATTATTATTGATGTTTTTTGCTTATCGCGGTTATTCCGTGCTGATATTAGCACCGATTATGGCGACATTAGCCGTACTATTATCAGGTGATTTTTTAAGCACAATTCCTGCCTATACCGATGTCTTTATGGGGGCGCTAAGTGGATTCTTACTTAAGTTTTTCCCTATATTCTTGCTGGGTGCACTATTTGGGCGTTTGATGGCAGACTCTGGTGCGGCGACCGCGATTGCCAAAACTGTGGTCGAAAAGCTTGGTGCTAGCAAAGCCATCTTAGCGGTTATCTTAGTTTGTGCCATTTTAACCTATGGTGGCGTCTCGTTATTTGTCGTGGCATTTGCTATTTACCCAATCGCCAAAGACTTGTTTAAAGCCGCTGATATTCCTAAGCGCTTGATTCCGGCAGCGATTGCCTTAGGCTCATTCACCTTTACGATGACGGCATTGCCAGGTACGCCTGCCATTCAAAACGCCATTCCGATTCCTTACTATAATACCAACGTTTTTGCCGCGCCTATCTTGGGTATTATCGGCGGCACCATCATGTTTATTTGCGGTTGGTTATGGCTACAATCACGCGCCAGAAAAGCCAATGCAGCAGGCGAAGGCTATGGTCAGCATGACGAAGAGGATGTGGGCGGCGTTGGCGCAGCTAAAAAAGAAGCTGAGGTATTAAATACGCATCACACCTCATTTACCATTGCTATGATTCCACTGGTGTTGGTCATTGGCTTAAATGCTTTATTAACTTACGCTGTCTTTCCATCAGTGGATTTTAGCGGCTTACAAGCTCAGTTTCCTGATCTAAATATCGCAGGCTCACTGGGTTTATGGTCAATTATCATCTCGTTAGTCGTGGCTTGTGCGGTGTTAATTTTGTTACGTATCGGTCATTGGAATAATCTGCAAAAAACCATCAACCGTGGTACTTATGATTCGATGTTGCCTATTTTTAATACCGCCTCAGAAGTTGGTTACGGCGCGGTTATCGCCTCGTTAGCAGGCTTCCTTATCATTCGTGATAGTATCTTAAATCTAACGCCTGACAATCCTTTAATCTCAGAAGCGGTGGCGATGACCACGCTGGCTGGTATTACTGGCTCGTCATCTGGAGGTTTAAGCATTGCCCTCTCTACGTTGGGTGAAGACTATTTAAGAATGGCGGTCGCAGCGGGTATTGACCCAGAGCTCATGCACCGTGTTGCTGTGATGGCAGCGGGTGGTTTGGATACGTTACCGCATAGTGGCGCGGTCATCACCTTACTTGCGATTTGTGGTTTGACCCATAAGCAGTCTTATCTAAACGTCGCCATGGTAACGATGGTGATTCCACTTATTGCTGTGGTCGCCGTTATCATTTTAGGGACGATATTTGGCTCGTTCTAATGTCCTGAAATGAGGTATTTATTAAACCTTAAAGATAATTAAATTTAACGATTATTGCTTGATACCGAAGAGCCCACTAAGCGATTGCTTGGTGGGTTTTTTATGGACGCTTTCTCATTACTACCTCTAAATACAACCGACTATTTATCTCTCATAATTGATTGACACTCTATATACCGTATAGAGTTAATCGCTTTATTAACGACTATATTAATTACTCAGGTAATGTCACAAATTTGGCCGAATTACGGTATCATAGGCACACTTTTTTAAATTTTTATTTGCTTAATACGTTTTAGCATTGATAGTTTGATATTAATAGTATCGCGTCTAATAGCTCAAAACCGCTTAAGACGTTTGATAACCAACCCGTTTATATAAAAATATAGGTGATAAAAGTGCGTGAGATTCTAGTAACCAGTGCGCTGCCCTACGCCAATGGCTATATCCATTTGGGGCATCTTGTAGAATATATTCAGACCGACATTTGGGCACGTGCCATGAAAGCGCAAGGCCATCAGGTCACTTATGTCTGCGCAGACGATGCACACGGTACGGCAATCATGCTCAAAGCAGAAGCCAATGGCGTCACGCCAGAGGAACAAATTGCCTCGGTGAAAGCGTCGCATGAAGCAGATTTTGCTAAATTTTTGATTAACTTTGACAATTATCACTCCACCCACTCAGAAGAAAACAAACATTTCTCTGAGCTGATTTATCGTCGTTTAAATGATGCTGGGCATATTAGTACCAAAGATGTCGAACAATTATTTGACCCTGAAAAACAGCTATTTTTAGCCGATCGCTTTGTCAAGGGTACTTGCCCTGAATGCGCAGCGGCAGACCAATATGGCGATAACTGTGAAGTTTGCGGTACGACCTATGATGCAACGGATCTTAAAGACCCGCATTCAACGTTATCAGATGCCACGCCTATTCTAAAAACCTCCAAGCATTACTTCTTTAATTTGCCTGAATTTGAGCAATTCTTAAAGGATTGGACGCGTAGTGACAATCGCTTGCAAACATCGGTCGCCAATAAACTACAAGAATGGTTTGAAGCAGGTCTGGCAACGTGGGACATTTCCCGTGATGCGCCCTACTTTGGTTTTCAGATTCCAGATACCCCAAGCGATGAGCCAGACAAATATTTTTATGTATGGCTCGATGCGCCAGTCGGTTACATGGCGAGCTTCAAAAATCTCTGCGATAAGCGCGCAGGTACAGACAAGGCGCTTGATTTCGACCGTTATTGGACGCAAGAAAACGAACATAAAACCGAGGTGTATCACTTCATCGGTAAAGACATCGTTTATTTCCATGCGCTATTTTGGCCTGCCATGCTAGCCGGTAGTGAGTTCCGTACACCAACGGGTGTTTTTGCTCATGGCTTCTTGATGGTCAATGGCGAAAAAATGAGTAAGTCACGCGGTACTTTTATTAAAGCCGAAACGTATGCTGATCACTTACATCCTGAATACTTGCGTTATTACTTTGCTAGCAAACTGTCTGATAAAGTCGAGGATATCAACCTTGATTTAGAAGATTTCATGCAAAAGGTCAACTCTGATCTAGTCGGTAAAGTGGTCAATATCGCCAGTCGCAGCGCTGGATTCTTGGTCAAAAAGTACGATGGCATGCTCACAGAGGTCTGCGCTGAGCCAAGTTTATTAGAAGACATTACCAAAACCGGTGATGAGATTGCTGCCGCTTACGAGAACCGTGAGTTTTCGCGTGCCATGCGTTTGATTATGCAATGTGCTGATAAAGCCAATGAATATATCGATGAGAAAAAACCGTGGGCGCTTGCTAAGGTCGAAGGCGCAGAGCAAGAAGTTCAAGATGTTTGCTCGGTCGCGATTAATATCTTCCGTCAATTGATGGTTTATCTTGCGCCAGTATTGCCTGAGCTAACCGCCAATGCCAAAGAGTTTTTGAACATTGACGACTTAAGCTTTGCCAGCCGTAATGAGTGGCTACTGGGTCATAAAATTAATAAGTTCAAGCCTTTGATGCAGCGTATCGAAGAAAAAGACGTTGCCGCGATGGTTGAGGCGTCAAAAGAGTCTTTGGCTCAAGCTGCTGCTCCTGTGGCTAGCAAAGCCGTTGCTAAAAAAGATAACAAGCCCGCAAAAGAAGCTGATGCTGATATAAATACTGAGCAAGCTGACTATATCGGTATCGAAGACTTTGCCAAAGTTGAGATGAAAGTCGCTCACGTTTTAGCCTGCAATCATGTCGAAGGCGCAGATAAGCTTTTACAATTTACCCTAGACGTTGGCGAAGACAAACCCCGCAATGTGTTTAGCGGCATCCGTAAGTTTTATGAGCCTGAGCAGTTGCTAGATAAAAAGGTCATTTGCGTGACCAATCTTGCCCCGCGCAAAATGAAGTTTGGTGTCTCAGAGGGTATGGTGCTATCAACTGGCAATCCAAAAACCCAGCTGACGGTGATTACCTTGCCTGACAACTGCGTGATTGGCGATGTGCTTGCTTAATAGTTAGGCTTACTCAACAAACAAAAAAGATGTCCAGCTGGGCATCTTTTTTATTGTCCCAAAACTATCGCTGGTCAATCGCCAAAATCAGTGCTTATATAGAAGATAATATCGATGAATATTGACTCAGCACGTTCTTTATAGAAGTAATGACAAACGCGTTTTAATTTCTTATTGCCATAAGTTACATTACTGTCATAATATGGACGTAATGATCAATGGATTGATTACTTTGATGTTAGCCCGTTATCTCAGCATGCACATAACATTGACTCGGGTAACCTGCACTCTCTAACCTATGAGCCCCAATAAAATGACCTTTGCTACTACTTTACGCTTCAGCCTATTCGGTGCTGCTATGAGCGCCGCGCTTGGATTAATTGGCTGCTCAAACACGACCGACACTGCTGCAACGACAGATACAAGTGCCGCCGCAGATTCTGACAAGCCTGCCAAGACATTAGCCATCACTCAAATCGTCGAACATCCTTCATTAGATGCGATGCGCCGCGGCATTATTGATGAGTTGGCAGATAATGGCTATGTGGAAGGCCAAAATCTAACCATTAATTTCCAAAGTGCTCAAGGCAATACAGCGACAGCAGGTCAGATTGCTAAGCAGTTTGCAGGAGACAACCCTGATGCCATCGTGGCAATCTCGACGCCATCAGCTCAGTCTATCGTTGCGTCAACTAATACGGTTCCAGTTATTTATACGGCTATCTCAGATCCTGTCGCAGCAAAGCTCATTAACGAAAACAATACGCCTATCCAATCTAATGTGACAGGACTGTCTAGTGAGCTACCTATCGAGCCGCAACTAGACAATATTCAAAAAATTGTACCTAATGCAAAAACCATTGGCTATGTTTATAGTCCAGGTGAAGTCAATTCGGTGGTGGTACTCAATCAACTTAAAAAAGCTGCGCCTGCACGTGGGCTTAAGATATTAGACGTCACCGCCAATCGCCCGACGGATGTGGCCATGGCGACTCGTAGCCTTGCTGGTCGTGTTGATATGATTTATACCTCACTAGATAACAATGTGGTATCCGCCTTTGAAGCGATGGCAGGTGCTGCCAATGAGCTTGATATTCCTGTCATTGCCTCGGACGAGTTTAGTGTGCGACGTGGTGCAACTGCGGCACTTGGTGTCAATGATTATGACTTTGGTCGTACCACAGGCAAAATGGTGTATCGTGTGTTAAATGGCGAAGCAGTTAGCAGCGTCAAGCCTGAAGTGATGAATACCTTAACCTTATATGCAAGCCCGAAACATGCTGCTGAGCAAGGCGTCAGCCTGACTGATGAGCTGCTAAAAAATGCCATTAATGTCGACAAACAAGCGCAGAGTGCGGATAAATAATACGGATAAATAGTTTTGACAAGTAGCACTGAAAAATAACATTTAGCCTTCTATACAGATAACTGCTTTACCCTTTATCCATCTATACCTTTTATCTATAAATTAAATAATGTACGGACACATTATTATTTTCAGGAGTGAGACCCATGTTGTATCAAAATCGTTTTGGTCATTTTAACTTTAGTAAAGCACTATTATTAGGTGGCGTTTGTACTGCCATCTTGACTGGCTGTAATCAATCAGCACAAGATACCAGCACTACTGATACAGCTGCTACTGGCGATGCAGCCACAGCGATGAAGACCGTCGCTATTACGGCTATCGTCGAACATCCAGCGCTTGATGACGTCCGTAAGGGCGTTATCGACGAGCTCAATGAAGCAGGCTTTAAAGATGGTGAAAACTTAACGGTTAATTTCCAAAGCGCACAGGGTAACACTGCTACTGCTGGACAGATTGCTAAGCAATTCGTCGCAGACAATTCAGACGTTATCGTTGCGATTGGTACTCCATCAGCGCAGTCAGTAGCTGCTGCTACTAGCAGTATCCCTTTAGTATTCTCAGCAGTCACTGACCCAGTTGCCGCCAAACTAGTGACAAAACTAGATGGCTCTGGCACCAATGTCACTGGCGGCTCTGATGCACTGCCTTATGAGCCACAAATTGAGCTGATGCGTCAAATCATTCCTAGTCTAAAAAATGTCGGCTATGTTTATAGCCCAGGCGAAGTCAATTCAACGATTATCTTGAAAAACTTAAAAGAAAAACTGACACCACTAGGTATCAATGTACTCGAAGCGCCTGCCCAGCGTAGTACTGATATTGCGATGGCAGCACGTAGCCTCGAAGGTAAGGTCGATATGATCTACACCTCAACCGATAATAACGTCGTATCGGCTTACGAATCACTATATCAAGTCGCTAAAGAGAGCAAAATCCCACTGATTGCGTCTGACACTAGCTCAGTTGAGCGTGGTGCCGTTGCTGCATTGGGCGTGAATTACTACGAGCTTGGTCGCGAAACAGGCAAAATCGTGGTACGTATTTTAAATGGTGAAAAAGCAGGCGCTATTCCTGTCTACACCCCGCAAATGTTGGATCTATACGTTAGTCCAAAGCATGCCAAAGAAGAAGGCATTACTTTGTCACAAGCGGTTATCGATAAAGCAAAAGAAGTGGTAGAATAACGCACTTTTATAGCTAGCTCATTACAGCTATCATAAGGTAGATACCGAGTTTGATGGATTTGGTGTCAGCCGTCATCTACCTTTATGCGATGAGGCTAAATGTTTAACATCAGAAACCCAGCTATGAAGCAGTAGGCTGGGCTTCTTATTTAAACCACATTGATTAAATATAAAGTATTTGCGTCATTTCTAAATTTGCCCTTTTTTTAATCAAAGCTTTGAACCTAGGTAGCTTATGATAGCTGTTGATCGTGACATGTTTTGGTTTACCCTAACCGCAGATTGTTTAATCTGTTAAATTCACCGCTTAGTCGTTTAGCTAAAATTGACGTATAGATGAGACAGCGCTGATCTATCTCACGCACTCATTCTATGAATCGATATTAGAACGTTAGTGGCTAAACGCTTGGTTATGACTTACTGATCTCTTATGTCTTTAATTGCTTTTTTTGGTGCACTTGAAAGCGGTCTGATTTATGGCCTAGTAGCACTTGGTGTGCTGATCTCATTTCGCACCCTCGACTTCCCCGACTTGACCGCTGACGGTAGTTTTCCACTAGGTGGCGCTGTCGCTGGTATTTCTATCATCGCTGGTGTCAACCCATGGCTTGCCTGTGCTTTCGGTATGTTGGCAGGTTCCGTTGCTGGTATTGTTACGGCATGGCTACACGTCAAACTTGGCATCCTGCAACTACTTGCCAGTATCTTGGTAATGGTCGCACTATATTCTATCAATTTACGGATTATGGGTGCACCGAACTTGCCATTATTGGGTGAAACCACGGTCTTTAGCACCTTGGTCACGGATGGCAACGGTTATTGGATGCGCTGTCTAATTATTGGTGTCGTGGTGATAGCTGCCATGTTATTTTTAAACTGGTTCTATAGTACCGAAACGGGTCTTTCGATGCGGGCGACGGGTTCCAACCTCCGAATGGCACAGGCGCAAGGCATTAACACCTCATGGATGACCATCATTGGTATGGCGATTTCTAACGGTTTGATTGCTCTAGCAGGTGCATTGTTTGTGCA
Organism: Psychrobacter cibarius; assembly: GCA_030686115.1. Lineage (NCBI taxonomy): Bacteria > Pseudomonadati > Pseudomonadota > Gammaproteobacteria > Moraxellales > Moraxellaceae > Psychrobacter > Psychrobacter cibarius. The sequence continues at coordinate 1,145,300 of CP131612.1, read as the reverse complement.
GACTCAAGGTGGCGCAGATATCTCGATTGGTATTGGTACCATTGTCATCGGTTTAGCAGCGGTCATCATTGGTGAAACCATCATTCCTGCCAAGCGTATTTGGCTGATTACCTTTGCCGTGGTCGTCGGTGCGGTGCTATATAAGCTATTTATTCAGGTGGCGCTATCGAGCGATACGCTACGTAGTATTGGTTTTGGCCCGCAAGATTTAAACTTGATTACAGCGCTACTCGTCGTATTTGCCTTGGTATTGCCAAAAGCTAAAAATAAATTTTTAAGTCGTAAAGTTCGGGCTTAATGTCAATGTGCAACCATAAGGAATAATTATTATGATGCAAGCTACAGATTTGCGGTTGACCTTTAATCCTGGAACGCCCATTGAAAACCCTGCCCTACGCGGTATCAATCTCAACATCGCTGATGGTGAATTTGTCACTGTCATCGGTACCAATGGTGCGGGTAAATCAACTTTTTTAAATGCGGTCAGTGGTACCACGCGCGTCGATAGCGGTTCAATCTTATTAAATGGTATCGATGTTACCAAAAAGACCGCGCACCAACGCGCCCATTGGGTAGCTCGTGTCTTCCAAGATCCGATGGCGGGAACTTGTGAAGCATTAACCATCGAGGAAAATATGGCGCTGGCTTATAAGCGCGGCGGCAAACGTGGTTTGAGCTTTGCACTCAACCAAAATAACCGTGATTTATTTCGCGAAAAATTATCAGTATTAAAATTGGGGCTAGAAAATCGCTTGACTGACCGTATGGGTCTGTTATCCGGTGGTCAACGTCAAGCTGTTAGCCTATTGATGGCTTCACTGCAACCTTCCAAAATTTTATTGCTAGATGAGCATACTGCTGCCCTCGATCCTAAGACTGCTGCTTTCGTTTTAGAATTGACCGATAAGATTGTGACGGACAATCAGCTTACAACGATGATGGTCACGCATTCAATGCAGCAGGCATTGGCGCATGGCACCAGAACAGTGATGTTACATCAAGGACAAGTAGTATTAGATGTGGCTGGTGATAAACGTCAAGGCATGACTGTACATGACTTACTTGATATGTTTGAGCAAACGCGCGGCGAAAAAGTCGAAGATGATAGCTTGATATTGAGTTAAATAACTTAGCAAAATTCTTCAACTCTTGAAAAAATAGAACGTCTGTTTAATATCAGGCGTTTTTTTATGACTGCTTTAATTGGTACGACTGTCTTAATTTTTAAGCATCAAGCAATACTAACTTTTGAATCAACTCACTGACATGTTGTGACTGCATTTTTTTCATCACTTGTGAACGATGCACCTCTACCGTACGGACAGAAACGTCTAAATGATCAGCGATATTTTTATTCAAATTACCTTCTAACAATTCATTGGCAACCTGCTTTTCTTTATCGGTCAGCTGCGCATAGAGCTTTTTAATATCATAAAGCGTGGCGCGTTTTAGAGTGAGGTCTTGCGCACATGCAAGCGCTTCTTGTAGCCGGCGGCTATTAATCGGTTTTTCCAGATAATCAGCCGCACCTTGCTTCAGCATATTGACAGCATCAGCAATCTCGCCATTTCCAGTTAGCGCTATCAATGCCATAGGGCTATCCTGTTGACTGAGATGTACCTGTAGCGCTTGACCACTCATCTCTGGCATCATCAAATCACTCACAATCACTGCTGGACGATAGATATTAACTTGTTGCAAAAACGTCAGTGCACTTGCCCACACTTTGGTCGATAGCCCTAAGCTGCTAATCAAAAAATCACAGGACATGCGCACACTTTCTTCGTCATCAATGATATGAATGATAAGCGATTCTGGCGTAATGCCTGATAAATCGTCAGACAGATGACTGCTTTTATCTTGCCAGCACGTAGACTCATTTGAGAGTTGATTAGACGTCATATGTGACCTTATGGCTAAATACATTATTGATATTCATTAGAGTTTTTCATCATTATTCGCTAAAGATAATGGCAGATAAAAAGATATTTGTGCGCCCACCGTGTTTGACATCTGATAGTTAGCATTGATTTGTAGTAGCTGGATTTTACCATTTAAGCTACGTTTAAAGCGGCGCTGCTCACTGCTCATTACTTGGTAAACTTGCTCAATTTCACATTCGGCATCAATATTATTTAGCTGCATCATACCGCCCAATGACTTGCATAAACGCTGACATATCATCAGTCCTAATCCTAGACCGTCTGCTTTTGTTGATTGAGTAGCATACTGACTGGGTAGGTTCTCTGGTAGGTGCTGTGCTTTAAGCTGGGCTTGATCAAAGCCGCCAGCATCATCGCTTAGATGCAATACCAACCATTGCTTGCCATCGTGTTCTTCTGCCTGACAGCGTAGCATGATATTGGTCGCCCCTTGCTGCGCAGCATTGGTCATGCTATTTATCAGTAACTGATCTAATAGTAAATTTGGCAAGGTTAAATGCTGATAATCACTTGCCAGCCAAAAATTGACACCTACTGCTTGCTCACCCAATAATAAAATGCACTGTTGATAGATAGCTGAGATATCGACACGAGTTTCATTCGCTTGCGACCGTCCAGCCCAGCGGCGAATATTAGTCACTACAGCAGCGACACGTTCTGTTTCATTGACAATCTGCTGTAGAGCATTCTCTGTTGCCGCATTATCAAGTGGCGCTATGCCGATAGCATTTTTAGACAACCTTGCATGTCGACTGCGTATCAATAACCCTTGCGCATAATTTTGAATGGTTGCCAGCGGCTGATTGATTTCATGAGCAATAGCACCGCTCATCTCACCGATGACCGCAAAGCGCTCTGATTGGTGTAACTGCTGATCATAATCACGGATTAGTCTATTTTGCCGCACTATCTTTTTTTGCCGCCGCCATGTTAGCCAGCTCATCCAAGCATAATTTACTGTCGATATCAGGATAACCAAAATAATCACAGCCATCCACAATCGATGCGCCTTTATCCAGTCGATCATATGCGCGCTCAGCTGCTTTTGGGCGGGATGACGATTCATCTCATAAAGAATGCGCTCAGCATCGCTACTCGATTCTGCTGGCAACCAGCGCTGCTCTAATTGACTCTTGCCAAATAGATGTTGATTGATCTGGCGCACCAAAGCATCTGGCGCTTGCTCGGTCGCGGCCAATGTCCAATTTGGGTATATTCTCGTTGAAGAGTGGCAGCTGGATACAGTGGTGACTGGATGAATGAGACGGTATTGCTTATCATTGATTTGACCGCGCCTTGCCATCTCCTCCATCAGACAAAGCGGCGTAATAGCAGCGTCTACCTTGCCGCTAGCCAAGGCATGCAAAGTGCGCTCTATCGGATAACCGACAAACTGTGTTTGGTAATGATTTGGCATAATGCCATTTTGCTGTAATAAATGCGCGCCCAATAAATAACCGCCAAATGCGTCAGTGTCGACGGCAGCAATATGCCGTTGCTCCAAATCCTGCAAACGATAAATATCACTGTCGGCAGCGACCCATAAAGCACTGGCGACCTCTTCCATCGCACTCGGCTGTTTTAATGGCGTATATTCATTTAGCTTATTAAATTCATTGGCGAGGGTGACTGTCGTCGATAGCTGATTTTGCGATTGTTGCCCATTAACACCCTCAGCATCAAATCCTTGATTGCTAAAAATTTTATCACGAGAACTTTTATCACGAGCGTTTTGCGCATTGCTATTTAATTGAGCCGTCTCTGTTTGTAAGGTAGCCAGCCAGCGCCACCTGATGGTATTCATTTTTATAAACTGTACTTGCGGGCCAAGCACTAGCGCAAACTGCTGTGCTTCTATTTGCTGTTGCCAATTCTCCAGCGCCAAAGGTACCAATATCACGGTGTCATCTGATAACTGATCATTAAGCTCGTCAAGCCAGGGCTGCCAGCGATTTTGTGCGGCTGTCTCGCCTTGCGGTGCCAACACACCTAAATAGTAAGTCTGGGCGGTGGCATTAGATAGCGGCAACCAAGCAGCCCATGCTACCACGGTAATAAAACAAGCCTTTAAGATAGTCCAAATTTTAGACTTTTTATGCATACACCTAGCCTTATATTTGACCTACCAAACGTACATTATAAGCAAAAACCTTAATTATAATGTGGTTTTCCACAATATCACAATATTACCCGCTACCCTATACTATATGACAGTCGTGTAACTTTTAATTCGCTGAGCTTAAATCACAAATATTCGATTTCAATTTTGATTTCAATAAGAATGATTAATACACCTCATGAAATATGGGTGATGAATTATAAGCTTAGTAAAAATATCTTATGGAGGGCGGGCTTATGAAAAAATGGCCACTGATTATAATCATAGCAGCCATCATCGGGCTGGTGGTTGCCTTTATTATTGGGCAATTATTGCCAAATATGCGCACCAACAGTAGCGATATCGAGGTCAATATCACTGATCCTGCTCTCATCAAGCAGGGCGAATATATCGCGCGCACTGCTGACTGTGTCGCGTGTCATACCACGCTCGATGGCGAGACTTATGCAGGCGGTCTGCCTATGCTAACGCCACTTGGGGCAATTTACTCGACCAATATCACACCCGATAAAGAAACTGGCATCGGCAACTATAGTTTCGACGACTTTAAAAACGCCGTGAAGCATGGGGTACGCAGTGATAATAAAGCCTTATACCCTGCTATGCCGTATCCCTCTTACCAGCTCATGCCAGACGAAGACTTAGCCGCGATGTACGCTTTCTTTATGTCCGATGTCAAAGCCGTCAAGCAAGCCAATCTAAAAAGCGAGCTCCCTCCCATAGCAAACTGGCGCTGGCCATTGGCATACTGGCAGGTCTTATTTGATCGCAAGCGTGACTTTGTCCCTGAAACAGACGATGCCCTATTGACTCGTGGTCAATACTTAGTCGAAGGTCCTGGGCACTGCGGCTCTTGTCACACTGGGCGCGGTATTGGCTTTCAAGAAATCACTCTAAGTAATGCAGATTCTAACAAGTATTTGAGCGGTGCAATCATCGATGGTTGGCGCGCCAAAAGTATCCGCGGTGAGCATCGCGGACTTGGCACTTGGACGGTCGCAGAATTAAATGACTTCTTTAAAACTGGTCGTACTGATACCACTGCTGCCTTTGGTGCCATGGCCGAAGTGGTTGAGCATAGCACTCAGTATATGACCGACTACGACATCAACGCCATGTCATCTTATCTTAAAACATTAACGCCAGCACCAAACAAAGAAGCCACACTGCCTGCGAAAAAAGACATCACTACGCAAAAATTACTAGATGGCGACTATGATTCACGCGGTTCGATTTTGTACGCCGAATATTGCCAAATTTGTCACCGTGTCGATGGTAAAGGAGTCGCGCGTATTTTCCCAGCGCTTGATGGCAATAGTGCGGTTTATTCTAACAATGCCGATTCGGTCTTACAGATTACCTTAAGCGGTGGTCGTATGCCTGAAACCCCACATGACCGTATGGCGTTTACTATGCCTGAATTCAGTAATCTTAGCGATGCAGATGTGGCAGAGGTGGTCAATTATGTCCGTAATAGCTGGACCAACCAAGCGCCTGAAATCGATGTCGATGACGTGGTAAAAATGCGGGCTTTCCTCGCCAAAAAACCAAAAACCAGTACGGATATTGCCCCAGACTTAAGTATTGATGCGCAAACAAAAGGAGCAGAATAATGAAAAAATCTCCACTCAACTTGCCTACTATTGCTAGCGTTATCTCTCAAAAAATCAATATGGGCAACTTAACCACCGCTATCCTTACTGCTTCAGCGTTCAGTATCGCCGCTATCAGTAGTGGTTGCTCACAGCCCGAGCCTATCGAGCAGAATGCGCCTGAGTACGGCTTAGTCACTGCTGATGATGCCAACGAAGATATCGGCACTTATGTGCTGCCGCAAGATACCTCTATCTTGGATGAACCAAATGCTGATGAGATATTTTATGGTAAACGCTTATTAAACGAAACCAAGCGCTTACTCCCAGAGCACGTTGGCGCGCAAATGAACTGTAACAGTTGCCATATCTCACAAGGTAAAATCCCACTTGGCGACCCGTATATCAATAGTTATAACTTCTATCCGCGCGTGATGCCAAGATCTGGTAAGGAAGTTGATTTAACCAAACGTATTAATGGCTGCTTCCAGCGCTCAATGAATGGCAAACCGTTGAAACCTGAATCCCCTGAAATGCTGGCAATGTTGGCTTATATGAAGTGGCTGTCGCAAAACACCCCAAAAGAGCAAAAAGTCGATATCCAAAATGCAGGTAAAGTGGATGAATCACTAATCCCAGATCCTGTCCGCGGCGAACAAATTTATAAAGCTCAATGTGCAACTTGTCATGGTGATAATGGCGAAGGCATCAAAGACAGTCGCGGCGATATCGTGTTCCCGCCATTATGGGGCGATGAATCCTTTAACATCGGTGCTGGTATGGCACGTACTTACAAGGCGGCTGCCTTTGTAAAATACAACATGCCGATGGGTATTCAGACCAAAGGCTTATGGGGTCACGGAAATGTGCTGAGCGATCAAGATGCCGTCGATGTGGCGCACTTCTTTACTCATCAGCCGCGCCCTGACTTTGCTGGTAAGGTCAATGATTGGCCAAATGGTAAAAAACCTAAAGACGCGCGTTACTGATATATTAAGAAGACGGTATTTATAAAGACTTCACTTAAGAGGACTTTACTTAAGCAAACATCATTCTATGCTCGCTTGTGAGCGAGCATAGACACGATAAACCTTTAAGAAAATACATTTTTCTTAAAGGTTTTTTTGTTATCTATAGTTAATGCTTCTACAAACTTCTCGCTCGTCACTATATAGTTGCTGTATATCAAAGTTCGCTACCGCCATTTACTATGAGGTCTGTCATGCGCAAAATTCCTGTCTACTCCCACCCTGCTGCCGGTTGGCCTGCGCTGATTTCCTCTACTCGTAAATTGATGGATTATCAGACTTTTTTACGTGGTGGTTTGAGTGTGTTAAAAAGCAATCAGCCCAAAGGCGGGTTTGATTGTCCAGGTTGCGCTTGGCCAGATCATAAGTCACATAAAGCCATTGATGTCTGTGAAAACGGCATCAAAGTCATCGCCAGTGAGACCATGACTAAAAAAGCCGATGCGCAGTTTTTTGCGCGACATAGCGTCACCCAACTACAAGGCTGGTCGGGCTATGAGCTTGAGCATAGTGGTCGTTTATCAGAGCCTGTATATTATGATGCCGCGCAAGAGCGCTACTTACCAATCTCTTGGGAAGCCGCTTATACATGTATCGCTGAACAGTTAGGACAGCTTGACTCACCAGATGAGGCGCTATTTTATACTTCAGGGCGTGTCACTAACGAGCCCGCCTTTATGTATCAACTGTTTGTGCGCTGTTTTGGCACCAATAATTTACCAGATTGTTCCAATATGTGTCACGAACCAACGTCGGTAATGCTCGGTAGACAGTTGGGTATTGGTAAAGCGACCGTGAAACTGGAAGACTTTGAGCAAGCCAAACTGATATTGATGTTTGGACAAAATCCTGCGACCAATCATCCACGCATGCTTGAAATGCTTGCTCATGCTCACGAGCAAGGCTGTCGAATCCTCTCAATCAACCCTATGCGCGAACAAGGCTTACGTAAATTTAGAAATCCGCAAAAGCCCACGCATATGGCGGCAGGTCAAAGTGATGAGATGGTCGATGAGGTCATTCAAATTCAGATCGGCGGCGATGCAGCACTCTTAACCGGTATCGCTAAGTGGCTGACTAAAAACAATAAAATCGATCAGAGCTTTATCGATGAACATACCTCAGGATATGAGGCACTCGACGCGTGGCTGCGCCAACAATCATGGCCTGATGTGGAACGTGGGTCTGGTATCAGTAAAGAGGAAATCATTAATATAGCAAAACTGGTAGCGGCGAGTCCTGCGACCATTTGCACGTGGGGCATGGGCATCACTCAGCACGTCCAAGGCGATGACAATGTAGCGATGATTACCAACCTATTATTATTAATGGGGATGATTGGTATTGATGGCGCAGGCGCGTCTCCTGTTCGTGGTCACTCTAACGTACAGGGCGACCGTACCATGGGCATCCATGAGCGCCCTGCACAAAAGCTACTAGACAGCCTTGAGCGTGTGTTTGAACGTCCGATGCCGCAAGAAAATGGCTTTGATGTGGTCTCTGGTGCGAAAGCATTGATTGCTGGTAAGCTTAAGGTCTTTATGAGTATGGGCGGTAATTATGCCGTGGCAGCACCTGATACCAGTGCAATTCAGCAAGCTTTAACCACCACTCAGCTCAATATTTTTGTCGGTACTAAACTTAATGAAACTATGCTGTATCCGGGCGCGAACAATCTTATTCTGCCTTGCTTAGGTCGTACCGAACGTATTATTACTGCCAAAGGTGAGCAATTTGCCACTATCGAAGATTCCATGTGTCAGATTGTACCCACTCGAGGCAACCTGAAACCCGTCAGCGATACGTTGAAATCTGAAGCACAAATTGTAGCAGATATCGCCACTCATGTGCTTGGTGCTGATTCGTCCATTCCTTGGCAAGCAATGAGTAAAGACTTTGACATCGTTCGTGATTATATCGCCCAAGCGATTGATGGCTTTGAAGACTTTAATCAGCGTATTCGCGAAACCGAGCGTGGCTTTCATTTGTACCATTCTGCGCGTCATCGTGTATGGAATACTGATAGTGGCAAAGCGCAATTTGAAGTACCAAAATACCCTATCACCTACATTGCAGCACAAATGGCAGAGACCTCCTTAGCCTTTCACCATGACAAAAAACCCGCTGATAATATTAATAGTGCGCCAAACAATGAACAAAAGATTTGGCAATTGACCAGTGTCCGTAGCCATGACCAATTTAATACCATGATTTTCGGATTTGAAGATCGCTATCGCCAAACCAATCGCCGTGATGTGTTGTTTATGCACCCAGATGAGATGACTCGTTTGGGTTGGCAAGCAGGTGACCGAGTAATGGTATCCCGCCATGCCAGCTCAAATAATTCAAATAACACAGACGGTACCGTTCAGCCACGCACGCTAGGGCCGTTAGTATTGACTGATATGGATATCGCCGCTAACGCTGTCGCAACTTATTATCCTGAATGTAATGATATATTTGATTTAGACACGCATGCACCAGACTCTCACATACCAGCGTATAAATCGACGACCGTTGTTTTGCAACGCGTTGAGGCAAATGCTGGTACGACTAGTCATGCATAGTCAGCAACGGGCAGATCATTGAATGATGCATATATTTAAAGGAGATGATAACTTTGGCAATGACCATACGATATAACGAGGTATTATGATTGCCCAAAGTGATACTGAAACTGACGCAAAATATAGCGATAGTTTTTTGGTAAATACCCTAACAGATAAGACATCAGAAACTCTAAAGGCATCTGCAACGCCGCTTGCACGTAATCATTGGGCGCAAAAGCATCATTATCCGACAGATAAATATAACCCTAACAACATTATTGAGACCCGTGTTGCTAAGACCAATATTGCACAGACCCATATGCAGCAAATCAGTATCGATTGCCAATCAGCGAGCTTGGCAGTGGAAGCTGCGGTTGCTATCGTTATCAATGGTATTCACTATGCGGTATTGATGGCAAGCCCTCACCAGTTAGAGTATTTAGCCGTCGGATTTTTGTTTAGCGAAGGCTTAATTCAACATAGCCATGAGCTGCTTGATTGGGAAGTTACCCAACTGAATGATATCGAAAATTATCAACAATTCACGCAAGATTCATTTATAAAGGAACGATTTATAAGAGATGCTACGGATGAAAGTTTTGAATCTGCAGCATTTGAACAAAGCTTATCGTCACTGCAAGATTATGACATTTATGTGGTGGAGCTATTACTAAACCAGCGTTGTCATCAGCGTATCCAAGCGCAAAAACGTCAGCTAGCAGGGCGTACAGGTTGTGGTATGTGCGGCATCACAGGGCTAACACAAGCACTGCCTGACTTGAGTATCTATCGTCAAAACAGACAAAAGACAGATACACCAAGTCTTGACTGTCTATTAGCAATACGCCAGCAAGTCGATGCGATGCAGCATACTCACCAATTGACTGGTGCCGTACACGCCGCTGCGACGATGTATAATCAGCAGCTATACCTATTCGAAGATGTAGGACGCCATAATGCGCTTGATAAGCTGATCGGTTGGCAACTGCGCAATAAAATAGAGATTAGCTGCGTCCTTATGACCTCGCGCCTATCGATTGAACTGATACAAAAATCGATTCGTGGGCGCATCCCTTGGCTAGTCGGTATGTCTGCACCTACCAGTACCGCAGTGCGTGTCGCTGAGCGTTATGGCTTAGGATTAGCGGGTTTTTTGCGTGATAACAGAGTCACTTACTATTCAAATTATTCAGACCTATAAAGTTTTATGCTCGACTCTCTCATTAAGCGCACTTATTCATAAACTCTCATTTGCAGCGCTTTAATGACAGACATATAACGCTGATTTTTCGATAATAAACGGTCTCCTTTTTAGCTCAAACAAGACCTTTTTAAAACACTATCTATTCCCTATCTCGTTTTATCAAACACACAACGAAATAATAAAGATATTATTTCGTTGTGTGTTTGATAATTATGATGTTTTTTGACGAACCATTCCTAATTTTAAGCTTGATAATAGCTTAATTTGACCTCTTAATACTTTGAATAGCCATTAATTTATGGTCAAATAAGGAGAATTGAGTAGATAATTCGCATTTAGCTAAAAAATAACTTGTAATTTAAATTATATTTGCTAATATAGGCGTCCTTGATTGGCTGGGTGGCAGAGTGGTCATGCAGCGGACTGCAACTCCGTTAACGCCGGTTCGATTCCGACCTCAGCCTCCAATTATTTAGGTTAAAATTTTATTCATATTATATTAATTTTAGCTTGCTTTATTAATATAAATGCTTATAATAGCGACCACTATCTAACAAGTAGAAAGCTTACTTTTAGATAATACAAGTTTTGCCCGGGTGGTGAAATTGGTAGACACAAGGGATTTAAAATCCCTCGCTAGTAATAGCGTGCCGGTTCAAGTCCGGCTCCGGGTACCATTATATTAAAAGGCTTCCAAGCAATTGGAAGCCTTTTTCTTATTGTGCACTTTCTCTTATTAAACTAAATTTTTTCCACTATTTAGACAATTTACTAGTAATGAACTGCTAGCTTTACTGTTAAACGTCCTTCTCACGTTTAGGGTAATAAGCTATATCAATTGTATATAATCAATAGTTAGCCACATCCTGTTATCCTATTCTGAAAAGGCAAACCTTGTGTCGTAATAAAAAATAGATAGAACGACCCTAACATGATAAAAAAAGCAGCCACTTTCATAGTACTTAACGGCCTATTGGTGACACTAGCCAGCGCAAGCATTAATTTGGAATCCGTGAGCATAAATAAACGCAGTGCCTGCATAAAGATAGCCTTTAATAATTGCTCATAGATAGTGGCTCCACAGTTTTGTTTAACAAACAGCAGAATCGATATATCGACGATGACTGTAGTAAAAAAAGTATATTTAACATAGTTATTTAAATACGCATTTCCATTGTGTCATTTATAAGCTTTAGGTCGCCTGGCTCTTTTCCTTTTTATATAACTCGTGGTAGGTTGAATAGTCATCGGGTTGGTTGCGTTAAAATACCAAATGGTTTCCCACCTTCCTTTAGTCATGTCTGGCATGATGTCTTCTGCTTGAAAATGCTGCAACTCCTGACTGGCAGGTGACCACCAATATCCTGTCTGCGGACAAGGATGGTCTGCTTCACAACGTGAAGATTCCGATACTACACTACTACTGCCACCACCACTACCCGCGATACGCTCAACGAGCATCCAAGTAACAGGAGCTCTACCGACAGCATGTGTCGTATCAGGGTCATAACCGACATTAGCTTCATTCGCTAACATGCCATCTAATAGCACTTGAGCACTGGCATCTGCTCGATTTGGTACATAAATGCCAGCGACAGGGACGACCTCATCTACCTTAACGCTATATTGTTGATTGAGACTATAGATAGGCCATGATTCAGGCGCATTAAGCGCTCCTCTTGATTCAATGCTATAATTTTCTATTAAGTCGTATAAACACCAACCAAAATAACTGGTTATTCCCATGTTAAAAGCGCGTAAGCTTGCCTCTCTCCGCCATTTTTCATAATCCAGTTGTTGCTGCTTTGGCATCCAGTCGAAATCATAATCCGTACTGATAGCGCGAAAATCACTTTGTACATTACCGCCATATCTTATTGCCGCTAGATCCCCTTTTAAAAGCTCTTGATAGCCAACATTGAGACTATCTAAAGTATCACGTAAATTCGGTAATACCCGCTCACCCCAAACGATATCAGGCTGTCTATTGATAGGACGCGTACGGTAATCAAACGGCAAATCATTGACAAATAGCTCTAGCGCATATTCAGCAGCTTCTAGCATATTCGCAAAAGCATCACGCATCTCTTTAAAGTAGGCGGGTGAGCTGTAACGCTCTAATAAATAAATCTCTTGCGGTCTGATGATGTAGTTGTTCATTTTTAGTGGTTCTCATACTGTTTAATTGATGTTAGCTGATAAGTTTTTATCTAAGCAATCACCAGCATCACATACAGTATCGAACCGATAAACCACGTTGCATTCACAGCAATGCCTGAATACCATTTCCGCTTAAAGGCTTGATTTTGGTTTGCAAATGCGGCTTGGCGCTCTGCGGTGACAGGCAAGATGTTATACGGATTGTTTATGCCATCCCACATGAGCCGTCGCTGCACTTCAGGATGCAAAGCAGGATTGGCGCTTGATTGATAGATATTACCTTCGGCAAGGTCTAAAAAGCTAACTGTACAGGCTCGCAACCATCCCATAACTGTCACTTCATGGCGTAGTCCTGTTAAGCCCTTGTTTTTCTTCTCTTGAGCGATATCAGCACAGGCAAGCAGTGAGGTACTGATATCGGTGGGACAGGCGTGGGCATATCGAGGATCAAGCGGTAAGTCATCGGCTGGACGCTCCATGTAGGTGCGGATAAAGGTCCATTGGTCATAGGGGTTTAGCTGCATATCTTCACAGTTAATAGATAAGCTTGGTTCTCTTGTTGCCTTATCTATTACATGTAGATTCAGTACTTCATACACCAAACCTTCATTACGCCTTATAGAGGCTGTGATATCTTTATAATTAATCAGATGAAAAATAGGGGCTTGCTTGCGATTATGCTCGTAGTAAGCAATCTGCTGGGTATTTTTTAGTAGTAAGATTTTGTGGTATCGAGATTGCTTTCTTTTTAGTTGCTTTAGAGTTAAATATGGTGAAAAGCCAAGCATTGTTAGGAATATTATAAGCATAATAATTGGAAATAAAACTATTAGCTCAAACTCTTCAATAAAAAAATATTTAAGAACTACATATAAAAATAAAAATAAAAACTGACCAAACAACCATAATGACCCATAAGAAGCTAAAAGCCATACATTTTGAATAGAATTAATCACTGGATGAAACAGTAAATAATCTGGGTTGACCTCATGAATAAGATTACTTAGTCTATCAATACTGTCATTTTTTTCTTTAAAGCTGGATATCTTACCTTCATAGGGGCGACTGATTATTTTGAACACTGGGGGCTTAGGTGGAAGTGGTAGGAACATAATAGAACTCAACTTAAATATATGCTAATTTTTGCTAGCTATTATAAGCCACCACCGCCCATACAAATAAACCAACGTTAATGAGTATGATACACACCCATCTGACATTAACTTCCCAATTTCTACCGTCAAAAGCTAATTTGGCTTCATCAGTTATAAGCTGAATGGGGTACGGGTTGTTTTGACCGTTCCATGTCAAAAGCTTTTGCACGTCAGGATGTAAGATGGCTCGCTTGGTACATTGGTAATGATTAGCCTGAAATAGATTACCTAAAGCTATTATTGAGCCTATTATAAAGAGCATGATCTGACCACCGCCAGAATGATCACTCGGCAGTATACCGTTTTTGCGAAAGACAATATCAGCGTAGGCAAATAGTGAACCACTTGTATCAGCTGGATAAGCCTCACAGAACTGAGCGTCTATTGGCAGATCATCCGCAGGGCCTTCCATGTAAGTACGAATAAACGCCCATTGTACGCGTGGGTTTACTCTGTAATCTTCTAGCTTGAGATGATGGGTGATATCGCCTGTCTCAGGATCAGCGACATACAGATTAAGCGGTGTGTAGGCTCGATTATATGGGTCTTGATGTAAGTCTGGATGCACATCTTTATAGTCGACTATCTTAAGCGCATAAGGCTGTCTAAAATTCCATAATGGACGGTAATAATAAGCTATTTTCTGTTCTTTTTTTAAAAAGTAGTACTGGGTACGAATGAAGCGCTTTCTGATGAGTTGATAGAGAAATAAAATTAGTGGCGTACCAAATACAACAATCCATAAGAAGCTGAATACTATATCAAAAATACTAAATTCACCATCTATAAAGACAACCTCTCCAATATCTTGAAGAAAATAATTACCTAACCAAAATGAAGAAAAATAAACCCAGCCAACAGCAAAATAAAACACCCAGAAGTATGCGGGTAGGAAGGTTAAGTAATCAGGATTAACATCATGAATTTCTTTGTTAAGATGTTCAATCTCTTCAGTGCTCTTTAATAAGCTTTTGTCTATACTGGCGGTATAAGGACGGTCAATAGGATTGTGAAGCTTACTAAGGTGGGTAGCGAAATCATCGCGTAGTTGCATGTTATTATCCCTAATTACTTTTATCTAAGCAATCACATACAGTAATAAAAAGGTAGCCAATGATTTATTAAGACAACCACCCCAAACCAATCACATACCAGAGTTTATCGACCATGCTCGGATAGTCACCATGTGGTCTTGCCGCGCCTATCATGTCTATAATAAATGCACCGATAAACAGCATGATAATAGTAGCAATAATAATACCTACACTGTAAACAATGGTCTTCCAAATAGGCTGGTTATTCTGTTCAAGGTTGCCCTCTGGTAAATGTTTGTTTAAATCATAAGGGTCATTGGGATCAATCTGACATTCCGCTTCAATAGCTTTGCTAAACTGATGGCGGTAGCTGGTCAGCATTGAGATCACACGGCCAACATAACGCAGAGCTAATAAAGGTAGAATAACTATTGTCACTGGGTAAAACCTAAAAGTTCGTTCAGGGTACTCCATGTTTTCGTGAGAGTAATGTACTACGTTCAATATCAAACGCTTAAATGACATCAGCGGGGTTTCACGTTTCTTATGTATGGGATAGATGTAACGTATGGCCTCTTTGACTTCTTTTAGTTGCTGATCGTCACCTTCCATATAACGACGGATAAACTCAAAATAACTGATTAAACTTTTATCAAAGACATTGTTTTGAAAGGCAAGTGCAAACATACCCGTAATGGTTTCGCCGTTTTTATCAAAGGTCACGGCTCTGATGTCTCTATCTTCATTGATATAGGCAATAAAAAAAGTTAAGTCATCCCAGTTATATACTTCTACTTTACGATTGTATTGACGGACATAGACCTTACGGGTTTTACGATTAAAACGGATGGGATAATGCCATGTGGTAAATAGTTCGGTTGAGAGCACATTGATTAATGGAGCGAAGAATAGAATCATAGAAAAAGCGAGAATAAGACCAATACTAAGAAATACGATGTCAAAATCTATTGTGGATTTTACAATCAGATAGAGGATACCATTACTCACAGATAGCCCCACAAACCCTAAACATAATCCCCATCCTACCGCATCACCACGTCGTCTTTCATTGCGCCCTGTAGTCTCAAGATAAGTCGAGTTAAACTGTACCACCGTTTGTTGAGGGTGCAATGGCACATCATAGTTTTTATATTTATCCAAAGGCACTGTCTCATGGATGCCTTTAACGTCTGCAAGCTTCTGCCCTACCGCTTGATAACCTGGGGTCAAAAATGGCGGTTTCTTTGTCAGTCGAAACCGCCCTTCCATGTCTACAACGAATCCACTCATTTTTAGTTGTCCTTAATGTCAATTTCTATGCCTTCAGAAGCTTTTTCCAGCTGTGCCTTCTCAAAATCTAATGACCACTCATTAGAATCTATACCCCAAGTACCATACTTGACCCATTTTTCTAGTGGTGTTTTTTGGAACCACATGATAGCCAAACCAGCGACAATAGATACACCCAAAATGACCCATCCAGCTATAGGTACCCATGAGCCACTAACGCCAAATACGAGCAAAGTAGTTGATATAACGCCCGAACCAGCAGACGTTAAATATAGTGTTCCCATTACGACATCATCATTAGCATAATTCTCCTGAGCTGCTTGATAATCATAATAAGCAAAAACGGCAGCCCCACCTATATTGAGCCCCCTAGCACCTGCTTTTAGACTTGAGTACGCAACTTCAGTACCTTCTAACATTCTAGCCAATTTAAGCTGTCTATGAGAGCTATCAGTTGGTACTGCCCCATAAAGCTCTCTTCTTAAGCCAACAACATCAGCTCTATGCTGTACCACACCGCCTGCAAGTATCGCTATACTACCACCGAACTTATGTAAAGGCTCTTTTGCATCAGTACCGGCAGACTCTATAACGCCTTTGAACAAACTCAAACAAGACAATACTTGTAGTACACCGCCAAAATTACCAACACCTGACTGAGCTGCTTGGTTTTTATAGAAGCTTTTAAACTCCTCAAACTGTAGTCTTCGGTCAGTCAACATAGACTTTGCTATACCTGCTGAACTTTTAGCATCGTTAGCACTAGTCAAAGCATCTATACTCACAAATGCGGTCACTTTAGTAGATATATTTTTATCTACATCAATTCCTTCACTTTTCATTTGATCGACAAACTGTGAAGCGGCATCTTTAAGTTTATTGTTACTTAATTGACTACCTCCATTTTTGCTCAACTCTGTTTTCAATAGTCCATAAACACCTTTAGTAATATCTCTAATGTTGCCCTCAACAGTAACTACAGACAAAGGCCTTCTAGTAAATATACTCATTAATAAATCACTGCGTCCAAGCCGTATGTTAGGGTATGAAGTACTGGTTGCTTTTCTCTCAATGCCCTTTTTACGAATATAGAGATATGGATCAAAAATAAGATTTTCTAGGGTGATAGTAGTACCAGACATTTTTATTTTTTCTAGATATTGATTTTTTATCTTTGATAGTACTTCACCTGCAGCAGCAGACCATGACAAAGTGACAATACCGTCAATAGTCATACCATTACTAGTAGAGATAGACTCTACTTCACTAATAATGGTTTCATTATTAAAACAGCAGGCGCGCCCTAGATAATTGTAAGGTTCTAGGAGCGAATATAGTGACAACATATACATATAACTTTTTGCTACTTCCGAGTACTTAGCTGTTGAACCAACAAAATTTTGTACGGTAAGCGTATAGCTGGCACAACTATCAGTATCAGTATTATCAAAATTATAAGTCATTTCATTATTTAAATATTCTGAAAACCACATGTTGTTATATCTTTCAACTATCATTGCTAATTGCTTTTTTCTTTCTTCATTATTGCTAGCCTGAGTTGAACTATAAAAAGATAGCCATTTCAACATTTCATCATATCTTATTGAATCTTTGAATCCATTTTCCCAGTTTCTTTTATAATAACCTCTTATCAAATCCTCTCTAGAGCTCAATAAAGTTGCATCAGAACCATAAGGTTTCCTCAACGCTTCAGATTTCTGCTTGGCAACATATGCTGGAGCATTAGCTTTTATTTGTTTTTCTATATCAAGTATGGTGTTGGCAACTAATTGTTTCTGATTTAATTTATCGAATGAATTAGTAAACATACTTTTTAATAATTTTGAGTCATAGTAATCTTCAATATTCAGCATCATTTCATTTAAATCAATTAGCTTTCCAACTTCGTCATTGAAATAAACATTCAAAACACGATTTCCACTTTCTTCTATCTTCGATAATTCAGTTGTGAGACTCTTTTTTTCATGTGATTTATCTGGAGCATAAGGCTGTTTAGTGAACGGATTGATATAATTTAAATATTCAGTGGCATAATACTGAGTGATTGGCTCTTTTCCTTCCCCATCTGGGTCATACTCCCATAAGTTATAGCCTCCGCCATTTTGTGATTCACTAAGTTCTAAAGATGATTTACTACTTGACTGGGTGACAGATACAGGTACTTCAATCATATTGTTAGTTTTAGCGCCATCAGTATTATTTTGATGTCTTTCAATGACTGCTTTCGTCCATTTAACAGGGCTATAAGCGACCCATAATGTGTCGATATCTTTGTTTGGATTGGGAATACGGATAAAGCTGTTTAATGCTTGACAGTTACTCCCTGCCAAGCATGTTGAGTCTGCATATGGCAAGTCTGGCTCATTTGAATATGGCGGCATACCTGATATACCAGTCACCGTAAAACTTTTTAAATAGCGACCTTGTGTGACAACAAATCCATACCACTCTCGATTATTATCAAGAATATAAATATAGCCTTCATGAAGCAATCTCGATACAGATTTCAATTCTTTTTCTTTAAAGCGGTATCCCCAACGTACAGGCAATATCGTAATCCCCTGCGCTTGACACTGCTCACATCTCTCTGCCATGGCCTTATTCCTTATCCTTTAACTATCCATTTCTGCTGAACCAGATTGTTCATAGCACTCATACAGCCACCTGTTAATCATTGTCATACGGTCAACAGGATTAGTCAGATGCGTGGCAGCTTTTAATTGAGTATTCACTTTGTCTAACCAGCTAAGTAATGTCCCATAATGGTTTAGTATCAAATCGCTACTCTCAATACCTTTCTTAGCGAAGAAGCGATTAATGATGCTAATATCATCTAAACAGTTTTGCGTCAGTGGGCAATAGCTTGACTGACGTTGAATATAATTCGTATGGTCAGGGATATAGTGATGAATATTATCTAAGCTGTGCCAGTGGTTATCTAATGGCAACCAAAGCCGCTTGGGATAAGCATAGCGATTAGCGATATAGTGGTGCTGTTTCAGCGGTAACAGGTGAATAAGTACCTGCGAATCTAAGTAGCGAAAATGCTTTTTTTGACGGCCTTTTTGAATGATTTGATTAAGGCCTAATGTTTTAGCCAGTTGTGCTGTGTCTAGCAACCATTCATCTTCGTCAGTTGTGTCTGACTGCTGCCATTCAGGTAACTGTGGTAGATACTCTGCGGCACTAATTCGAGTTTTATTCGCTCTTATATTGGGCGGAGTGTAGTCCAGTAGTGCAAGCAATCCATTATTACGAGATAACAGTTCACAGTGTTGTAGATGTGCTTCTAATATATTAATAATGTCTGAGGTTAGGGTAATCATGACTGGACTATCAATCATATGATAGCTAAGCAACTCTTGTTCTAATGTATAAACAGCATCAGGGTATAAATTACTAATCTGTTCAATCAGCTCTGTTTGACGATGATGGATAATAGCAACATCAAAAGTGCTAAAGGCTCGATAATCAAGCTCATTTGGTTGTGGTGTCATAGTCAGTAGTATTGGCGGCGGTATAGTCATAGTATCGTTGCTAATATTGGTTTAAAAGTCACTAATTCGTGAGGTCAATTATAAGTCGGTACTGGCAGCGTTATTGTCTTCAGCTTGTTCAGATAGCTTCTCACAAGCTTCAAACTGCATCTGCTTCATGACTAAATTTTTGGCTGATCCACCCCCACTGCCCCAATCCACCTTACTTGCCTTATAGCCCACTTGACTTGGCGTAATAAAGGTCACATTGCCACCCGATATCTCAATGCCACTGCCTGCGGCTTTCAGCGTTAGCGTATCAGGCGCGATAATCTCTATACTGTCTCGACTATGGATCCGCAGTACTTGCTCACTATCGAGTCGCATTTGCGCTTGATGCGCTTGTATGGTCACATCGCCATGAGCGGCGGTATGAGTTTGGGCTTTATTGCTGTAGTAGTGAATATCCCCTGCCACCAATTGATTCATCTCGGTTTGACTGTGATGATGGGTGTTGTCTGTCGCATGGCTGTGCACGCTTTGGGTACTGGTATGCTGACTGTGTTGTCCGCTTAATAGTGCGAGATGACGCTGAGAGTCGATCAGCAGATGGGCTTGTTGCCATTGACCTGCTTCGTTTAAGGTTGCGTCATTAGTGTCTTTGCTAAATTGACCAAATGCGGTTTGTTGTTCTCCTCCTTTGTTATTATTTAGGCTACTGCTTTGACTGCTACCATTTATGCCTACTGGTTGATGCGTTTCTGCTAGGCTTTGATAGGCTATTTGATGTTGGTCAGCGGTTTGTAGTTTGCTATGCCTGTCATGACTCATGTGAGGGTTTGATGAGGGGTCTGACTGGCTACTACTGATATGAATACCTTTGCTGCCTTGGATATTGGCAGCGGCCTCAGTCTCTAAACTGATACCTTGCCCACGTGCTTGACCACGAGTATGGTCGGTATGCTGATACAGATGACCAATGGTTAGGCTGGACTGGTAGCTGCTGCTATAGGCGTTGATCTGCGGACTCTCAGGATGGGCATCAAACATGAGCTGGTTGTAGCCATTAGTGACGCTGTCTTTGGTCGCCTCCCCTGTGCGGCTACTGTCGATGCTTTGAGTTTTGATACCGTCTATGGGATAGGCATGGCTTTGATTGATAAACCAAGCGGGACTGGTGGCATCAATGCTACCTGAGTCACTGACGATGCTATTGTGCTGAGCATCAGAATTGCCTTGGCCGTTATGGGTGCTGCCAAGGATGATGGGATGAGTAATGTCACCGCCGATGAAGTCGATCAGAACATGTTGCCCATGACGCAGAGGATGGGTTTGTCCCATGTGATCGGCGACGAGGTGACTGGCGATGGGTATCCAGTGTGCGCTATCGTCGCCTTCGCTTTGCCAGTGATATCTAATATGCGCACGATGATTACGATCATGAGTAATGGCGCTGCTGTCTGTGTCAATAATACTGGCACTCATCAGACCTGTCAGACTCGGATGCGGTTGTCCTAGTTTGTCCAGCTGTTCCCCATAAGGAATATGGTGATGATGCGGAAACGGTAGGTAGCAGGCATTGATATGATGGACGTTGTCGTCATTGTCGTCATCATTGTCATAGTTGGTATTTGGCTGTAAGGTAATGGGATCAAAGGGTACTACCCCCAACCAATCTGCTGGAATATGATTATTAATATGCTGATGAAGAGACACCAGACTGATCGGATCGGTCAAATAAGGGTTGCCATCGATATAGTGGCTACTTGGCAAACTCAGATGACGGATGTTACCGGTTAGGCTGCCTAGATTGGCACGCTGCTGTGCGTTCTGCTGGTAGCGAGTAGCAAGCTTATCGAGACTGTCATCATCAAAACGGCTATGACTGTGTAAAAAGCGCTGATGCGTGCTGTTTGATGAATCGATCGGTTGCTCACTACTGCTACTGCCAGTATAGATACTCATCAAGCGACTGTCATAACGATGTAGGTCGCTTTGCTGAGTATGCTGAGCAATACGCGGACGAATGGCAGTAATGCGGTCTTGTCTATCAGCAAGGTTGGCAGGGTTTTGACTGAGGATGCTTTGGATATCATTGACATCAGGACGCAATTCTTCTCCATCACTAGGTAGTAAGACTAGAGTGTGCTTGTCGATGTCATGACGGTAATAGCCTGTGATGCCATAGAGAGCAAGGTATTGGGTTAGATAAGCAAGATCGGTTTGGTTGTATTGGACGCTATGCTGTATATGATAGTTGCTGTCATCACTGAGGCGCTCGTCAATCTCAACGTTCATATCGTATGGACTGATGATTTGGGTAATGAGTTCACTGAGACTGAGATGATGATGACGGCGATTATGACTGTTCAGGCGTAATTGACCTAAGTTAGGTTCACAGATGATGCGATAAGCGGCCATACCACTGTTGCTACCGAGGGCAACGACTTCGGTGATGATACCATGACGGGTTTGGCTTGGTAGTAGCGTATCGCCGGTATGCCAATGTATCGAGAGACTTTGCCCTAGCCATTGCTTTATATCCAGTCCTGCTCGTGGATGCAGTAGAGTAATGCTAATACGGTAGCCGCAATAGAGGGCGAGCTGGCGCTGCTGATAAGACTGCGCCCGTTGGTCTTGATGATACGGGCTTGGATAAGCGTCAGGCGTTGGCATAAGAGCGGGCTTACTCCAAACGCTGTCGGGCAATGGCATCCCGAGTAAGCTTTCAACCAAGTCAGCCTGTTGAATGAGGCTGGTGGCAATATCAGGATGGGCACTACTCAGTTGCACATGCCGCTTTGTTTGAGTCCATACCATGACAAGCCCTTCTCTATCAGTCCAAAGGTGTAAACATATATTAAAAATGACACACAGAGTGCCAGTTAAGCCGCAGCCAAATTAACTACATTTAGTTATAGCTATCGTCAGATGAGTCGCGTTTTGGCTGAATACCAATCATGTCAGAGAGCATCGATAATTGATCTTCGTTCTTAATGATATGAGCCAACCATTGATCGAGTGGCATATCGGCCCAATCAATCGCCCGACCAAGTAAAAATGTCACGGGACTGTGCGGCTCATTGGTCGCAAAGTAATCTTGGATTTGACCCAATAGTTTAAGCGCTTGCCGGCGATTGCTTTGATGATCGCGGTTACTCGGATTAAAGCTGGTTAGTGCGATATTTTTTGTACCAGTTGCTTGCCCATCATTCAGCATCGTACTATCAGTAGCAAAGTCAGCATTTATATCATCAGCTGCACTCTCTTTATCATTACTGTCTGCTGCATCAGCTTGCTCCGGTATTAGTGGGCGCAAATGCTGTTTTAGAGATACCAATAGATCTGTCACGGGCGCAAACACAGGCGCATCCATACCCATCAGATTGTTTAGCTGATCCGTGAGCGCTTGCCATTGCTCTGTGATGCTATTGAGATGAGTCATGAGTCCTTGTTGCCACGCATCACTACTGTTCTTGATAGCGCTGTTATAGTCACTAAGCGTTAATTGGCTAGACGATTCGCTATCAGGATTTTGCTGACGCTGCTTATCATGATCTCGAGCCGTTAAATAATAATTGTAATTATATTTTTCTGTCTTTGTATCAGAGAGCGACAGCTGTTTTAGATCATCAGTGAGCGCTTTTACGAACCATGAGAACAGCCCTGCCCTGATATCCATACTGTCTTCTTCGCCATCTAGTGGCGGATACATAGTGAGCCAATACTCGTCATTAAGTGCCTGTAGTAGACTAAGACCTTGGCTGATACCCGCTAAATGATCGGTATGACTCAACGCATCGACATACCAAAGCGCCAGCTTCATATCTTTACTGGTATGAATCAACAAATCTGCACACTGATCCTTCACAAAGTCCCAATCAGCCACTTTTAGCTCAGTGACCCAATTACCTTGCGCCAATAACGGATCGTCCTCTTGACGAGCAGCGACGATGGCATCGATACGCATGTCAAAGGTGAGGTCTTCACCCACACCATGACGACTGCCATCAATAGGGGCAATGAGGGCATCTATATTCGCCACTAAGGCATTATTAGTGTTCATTATAGAGATTCTTCCTTAATCGATTTTTTACTGGGTGCTTTTTTGCTAGCTGCCTGTTTGACTGGTACTTTTTTGACTGGCGTTGCTGTCGTAGCTTTCTTGGCACGCGGTTTTTTAGCAGCTGCTTTGGTAGCTGTTTCCTCACCATGGCTCTCACTGCTTTGCGCCATCTGATTCAAAGGCACAACCGCATCAATATCCAGACGATAAGCAAAATTATCATCGGCATCGACGAATACATTAATTTGCTTCAACACACTCTGACTGTCATCATGAGCCAGTAGCTGACCTGCCAGCTGCGGCAGCAAGGTATGACTGATAATGGCATCGGCGTTACGTGCACCAGAATCAACCTCATGACAACGCGATAAAATCAGCTCAACCACCTCGTCATCAATGACACAAGGCACATCATAATTATCACGGATGCGGCCAGTGATTTTGTCCAGCTTAAGGCGAATAATTTCTGCGAGCGCATCATCTGTTAACGGATAATAAGGAATGACCGTCAAACGACCCAAAAAGGCAGGCTTGAATGATTTATATAAATGCGGATTAATGACCTGTTTTAGACTGTCGCTGTCTGGCAAGCTAAAGTCAGTAATGGCTGGATCTGTATTGATACATGCCTGCATAATCGCAGATGAACCAACATTACTGGTCAATAAAATAAGCGTGTTTTTGAAATCAATTAAACGCCCTTCGCTGTCTTCCATCACCCCTTTATCAAAGACCTGATAAAACAAATCCAGTACGTCTGGATGGGCTTTTTCTACTTCGTCGAGCAAGAGCACGCTGTAAGGACGACGGCGAATCGCTTCGGTTAATACACCACCTTCACCATAGCCAACATAACCTGGAGGCGAGCCTTTTAAGGAGGCAACACTATGGGCTTCTTGATACTCTGATAAGTTGATCGTAATAAGGTTACGCTCACCACCGTACAATACTTCTGATAGTGCCAGTGCCGTTTCTGTCTTACCCACACCACTTGGCCCGACGAGCATAAACACCCCTTGCGGGCGATTAGGATCGTCTAGGCGTGCTTTCGCCGTTTGGATACGTTTGACGATAGCCGCCACCGAGTGATCTTGACCAATGACGCGCGATTGCAAGGTGTCAGCCAAACCCAAGATATGGTCTTTTTCATTGCCTGCCATATCGGTCAGTGGAATCCCTGTCCAATCTGAGATAATCTGCTTAATAACCTGTCTATCTAATACCGCATGAATCAGTCGCTGCGTCTCTTGCACCTGTTTTAGCGATTGCTCAATATTTTGATACTCAGCTTGTTTGTCTAAACGCTCTTTTGCACTAAGCGCATCAGAACCATCTGTCTTGTCATTCAACTGCTGATTTAAGGCATCAAGCTGATCATTAAGCTCGCGCTGTTCGTGCCAGCGACTGGTCATATCAGCGATGCTTTGTTGATTAACTTGGCGCTGCTCATCTAGTACGGCAATTTTTTGACTGACTTTTTCTTTTTCGTCCACACCGCCAATACGCTCAAGCTGCTGACTGAGATTATTAATATGCTGCTCTAACTGCAATCCTTTCGCTTTTAATCTATCAAGTTGATTAGGTATCGCGGTCTTAGACAAGCTCACCCGTGCAGCTGCCGTGTCTAATACGCTAACCGCTTTATCAGGCAGTTGTCGATCGCTGATATAACGTGCTGACAGCTCAACGGCTGCTTGTAACGCATCATCGTCTATCAATATGCCAAAGTGCGCCTGCATCTTAGCACTCAAACCACGAATCATCGCCACTGCCGTATCGATATCAGGCTCATCGACTTTGACCACTTGGAAGCGACGTGACAATGCTGCGTCTTTTTCAAAGTATTTCTTATACTCTGACCACGTCGTCGCGGCAATCGTTCTAAGCTCACCACGAGCCAGCGCAGGCTTAAGTAAGTTCGCCGCGTCGTTTTGACCCGCTTGCCCACCAGCACCAATCAAAGTATGCGCTTCATCGATGAATAAGATAATCGGCTGTACCGAGGCTTGCACTTCTTCGATGACTTGCTTGAGACGGTTCTCAAACTCCCCTTTGACGCTCGCCCCTGCTTGTAGCAATCCCATATCGAGACTGCGTATCGTCACGTCTTTGAGCTGATCAGGTACTTGACCGGCGACTATCTTTTGCGCCAATCCTTCTACCACTGCTGTTTTACCTACCCCTGCCTCACCCGTCAAGATAGGGTTATTTTGACGACGACGAATCAAAATATCGATCAACTGATGAATTTCAAACTCACGGCCAATGACTGGATCTATTTGCTCAGCGCTGGCTTTAGCAGTCAAATCATAAGTATATTTATCCAACGCAGGGGTTGGCTTAGCTTCAGTTTGCTTAGTGTCTAAAGATTCTTGATTGTTAATATCATTGTCTGCACTATTCGCACCATCATCAGCACCCTTATTGACGCCTTTACTATTGGTAATTTTATTACTGCTTGATCCACTGCCCTCAGTACTACCGAGACATTGACGCTCATAATCATCTTTTAGGGTAAAGCGGTCGATATACTGTAGTGGCTCAGGGAGGGTGTTGAGTAGCGACTGATAACGCTCATAAGCCAATAGCACGAGCAGTATATGGCCAGAGCGGATTTCTAGTGGACTGTTATTATCAGCACTTTGATTATATTGGCTACTGGCTAGCTCCCACGCATCTTCTAGTAATGCCATCAAACCTTGACTAAACACAGGCGTTGAACCTGTTGCCTGACCAAAGGTATTTAGTAAGTCTGTGATGTCGGCTAGTAATGACTGCTGATTAATCTTATTTACTTTTAAAATTTGAGCCACATCATTGTGCGGCGTTGCAATCAGTTCGTGCAGCAGATGGACGGTATCGACTTCACGATGCCCATTATTAATACAAAGCCTAGCAGCCTGCTGCAAACACTGTCGACAGCTTGGGCTTAAGCGAGTAATTACAGCTTTTAACTGGCTCATAAATCTTTTCCTTTAGCATTCTTATTAGACTTAATACCAAACCCAAAAAGCAAGATTAGCTGTGTCAAACTCGCTTAGCCTACAAGGCGTAGTACTTTCACTCGTTTTCCTTGCCACTCTAATTTCTATGAATGGTATAAAATTATTTTTATTAAACGGCGATATAAAACTGATATACAAAATTAGAGCAGCTATTGAGCATTATTAGTAAACAAGCAATTTATAATTGATTCACTTTAAAACTGCTTATATACACCTATTAACCGTGTTTTTTTAGTAATACCTTTCTACTGAATCGGCAGCACATAGCGGGTGTCATCATGATGCTGCGTCGCAGGCTGCGATATCAAAAACCCACCCTGACCCAAACTACCAAAACTGCTCTCTGATAACGACAAAGGGGTAATATATTTCTTGTCCAACTCGAGTTGCATCTCGACCGCCAAGCAAACACCGCACCATTTACGGATAAAATCAATAATGACTTGATACATATCCCCTGCTGGTAACAGTCTTAAATAACGCTTCGCGTCCAACTGATGAAAGATAATTCTAATTTTGCTATCAAACTGTACGACGCGCGCACCGCAAAATGCGGACAACCCAAGGGCAGCATGCTGACCACCAAGTGCTGTCTGTTCACTAGCTGGTAGATCAAACCACTCCGGTACGAATTGCTCGACACTGACGGTGCTATCTAAAAAATGCGACAGTACATGTGACAACTGATCGGCTGTCAGACGTCCTGGGGCGATCATGCCAGCATAAGCAATCAAGCTATCGATGGCGGTTAGCTTCTTCGGCTGACGCGCCAATGCCCGCAAGCTCAGTAGATAGTTGTCTTTTTTATTATTTATCTCATACTGTAATGGCAAGTTATAAAACCAACTCGCTTGCACGTACAAATCCGTCAATCGATGGTTAAATAAATCTAAAAATGCTGGTGCCGCTTTATCTTTTGCATGATTGACTCGCGAGGCTAGATGGTCGGTATACATCGCTGGCAAGGCTGACAACGGGCCAGTCAATCCGATAACTGCAGGGCAAACCTCTATCCGCCTAGCATTTAATGAACTGGTTTTTACTTGACCATCCTTTAATGAGCTGCCACTGTCTTCCATATTGTCCTGAGCAATGAGCGCCATCGACTCAATTTCAGCTTGCGGATAGGCCAATGACAACGAGGCACGGTAACGTACCTCAATAGGTGCATGTCCCATACTGACTTCATGCTGAACCAAACGTAGTGCTTGTAATAACTCATAGGATTGCGGCGCCGCTATTAGATCCGTTAAATAAGAGGACTGAGACCGCTGCGTGGCTGACATCTGTATATCTCCTCTTTGGTAATGGCATCACTAATGGACACTTCAACAAAGCTGTTTAAGCTGGCGTGATAGCCAAACACATGCGCCAATAAATGGGCAAACTGGCGGATACTCACTCCAGCAAAATTCTTTTGGCTGATTTGAATATTGATCAGTGTACCGCGCACAAAACCAGGCTGTGGCAAGCGCTGAATACGTCGAGCTTCGATACTGGTTTCGACAGACACAATACCTTCGACCAACAGTTTATTAGAAGCAGACTGGGTAATGTCATATAGCGATAAATACTCCTTCATCAGCTCAGCATCTTGGGCGGCAAGCGATAAAAAATTCAGACTAATCAGCGATATCAAGCGCCAACGCTCTTCACCGGTATAGTCAAACCTTGCCGTCCGAGTTGGCTGCTTTAATAAAGACAAACTGCTAAAGCCAGTCATCCCTTCGCTAAACAAATCGCCACGGCTTTGACCGAATACCACTTGAGCCGGCAAATCTCTATTGGTACACAATAAAGACGCACTCATACTCACCGCGCCAGCTAAATCTTCGCGATTTTTTTCTACAAACATAATCTGATATTCAAAACCCTGCTTGAACTCAGCCATATCCTTATCACGTTTGATATGATAATAACGACCATCATCTTGCTGCTCATAGTGATTGAGCGCATAAAACGGATGATATTCACGTTGTATCAAACGATTGTCGCTTTGCTTCGACTCTATGACTTTATTAACCTCATAGATTTCATGTTGAAACAGCGCACGAGTATCAGGCACCAAATCGTAATAGATCGAACGATGGGTCACTTGAATAGGCTTAGCAGCCGCCTTGAATAAATTGACGACGGGCGTGCAAAACAATTTAATACTGCTGGCACTGAGCTGCTGCAAGTTTTTTAGGCGGATGGTATTTTTTTTATCAAATCTAAAGTAACAGCGAATCTCAAAGCCATTGCTATCGATCTTTAAATTTGGACAAACCTTACCAAGATTAAGGCGCAAGAAATTGAATTTTTCAGGGAAATAGAAGTATTCCTTTAATAAGGCAGAGGCAGCATTACTCACTCGATGACTCGGAAGAATTTGCTGCTCAGGATCGAAGCCTATAATCTCAAACGGACTACCCGTAATCTTATTGACCTGCCTACCATGCAGATGCGTTTGCTTGACATCACACCCTAGTAAATCCCATAGACTAGTACCCTGACTGGCGTCCTCGTCTATATACAAATCTAACGAGTGGTTTAATAAGGCTTGATAGTCAAAGCTTGAATTAAGCCCCTTAAATTTGATACTGATACAGCCATTCAGCAGTCCATGCTGATTGTCATACACCTCTTGACGAGTTTCAAAGTCGACGCTATCTATCTGTAGCGGCAGCAAGGTCACATCTTGGGTTGACTGAAACTGGCAAGGCGTGCCATTTATTTTTTGGCTGGCGAACGCACTATTTTTAGGGACTAAGACTGCCTCGCTCATCGCATTGCCCTGTACGCCTAGATTAAACTGTGCAATAGAGACCGATGGAAAAGGTTTGAGATAATCGGGATAAACGACTTCTAATAGAGATTCGGTAAAATCAGCGTATGAATCGTCCAATTTTTTATTGATGCGCGCACTGATGAGCGAAAAAGCCTGTATCAACCGCTCTATATGCGGATCATCGACGGTATCGTGCCCCATCAACAACCGATTGGCTATTTTGGGATATTTTTTGGCAAATTCTTTTGACTGTTTATTAAACAGGCTAAGCTCATGCTCAAAGTAAGGAAGTAAACTGTCCATGACGCCTCAATATATTGATCGCTGCTAACTGTATAAATTGAGCGGTAGTAGTAGTTATTTCATTAATGGGATAATGATTATTTTATTAAGTAACGCTGAGAGCTTGGCTCAAAGAACGCATCGAAGCTGACCAGCTCTTGTGCTGGATAAACCTTTAATAATGCTTCAATAGAAAAACACAGTTGATTGACATCAACAGCGCCAATATCTAGCGATACGCGAACGTTTTTTAGCCGGGTATCTTGTTGCTCGACTGTTTGGGCTATTTGGCGACAGATATAATCACAGTCAGTAGGATTGGCACTGCTGAGTCCCACAAAATCTAATATGCCAAAATTCAATATCGATGAGCGCACGTGTTGATAGGCCTGAAGCTTACTTGACACCACACAACGCGTATTTAATAAAGCTTCAAGGTCTCGTGCGACCGAAGACTTTAGCTCATCGATATTAAGACGACGAACCACGAGCTCATGCGACAAATGACGGGGCTGATCATCAAATAACTGCTCGAACAAATTTGGACGAAAGCCAATTTCTTTGTTAGAGGCGTTAGTGGCGTAATTCATTGATATAATCATTCCTATTTAACAAACAAAAAAGAAAGGCCTAGATATAAACCTTTCTTTTTCGGTACGACACAATAGATGACACCTGATACAACCTAAATTAGGCGGTATAAGTAGCAGTGTTGTTGGCTAGTGACCATTTTTTAGTCACAGCGCCTTTAGCAGTACCATCGATATCTTGCTGGGTGTAAGTCCACTCAACAGCAGCATATTTGATACCGACTTTTTCGATTGGTACGCCTTCAGAACGTACCGTTGGCTCGACACTTGCGATCAGCGCATGCTTAAGTTTTACTTCAAGATATTTAACGCGTTTGTCACCGTTGGCACGATAAAAATCAATTTGAATCTCATCAAAAGTATAACCAGCAGAACACGCTTCCCATAGTTTAGGACTGGTTGAGTCCAAATCTTTCATAAACGTCATGTCAGCATGCTCACAACGCTCAGAAGTATGGCCACCAACGCTACTTGCTGTCGCTGATTTTGGCTGACGGATCAAGTGATCCCAAGTATTTACTTCAAGCCAACCTTTATGCTCGCTATCACGAGACTCGCCATCAATTTTATATTTACCGCGGAACTGAATATAAATATCTTTCATATCACATACCTTTTTTTAAAATTTAAATTTCACGTTAGTTTTTAATAAACGATTAGCTGTTGCTAGATTGCGGCAGTTGAGTGACCAGACGCAAAGAAACAGACAATTCGTCAAGTTGAAAGTGTGGTCTCAAAAAGACCACGGACTTGTAGACACCAGGCTTACCCGGCACTTCTACAACTTGTACAGAAGCTTCGCGCAGTGGGTACTGGGCTTTTGCTTCTTGTGAGGCGCCGTCATCTAGCAAGACATAACGAGAAATCCAGTCATTTAAAAACGACTCAACATTACCAGGTGCTAAGAAGCTACCTACCTTATCGCGCATCATTGCTTTTAGGTAATGGGCAATACGTGACACCGCCATAATGTATTGGATCTGCGTCGATAGCGCAGCATTGGCATTGGCATCATCGTTTTGATAAGTTTTGGCTTTTTGCACGGATTGCGCGCCAAAAAAAGCAGCGTAATTGGTATTTTTGCAATGGACTAACGGGATAAATCCTAAGTCGCTCAACTCTTTTTCTCGGCGATCGGTGATAGAGATTTCTGTTGGACACTTAAGTGCCAAATCCCCTTCATCCGTCTTAAAGGTATGAACAGGTAACCCTTCAACCAAGCCACCACCCTCAACGCCGCGAATGGCAGCACACCAACGATAGTCAGAGAAAGCAGCCGTCAAGCGTGAAGCAAAGGCATAAGCTGCGTTCACCCATAGATAATCGTCATGATTATTACCAGAGACTTCCTCCGTAAAATTAAATCCTTCAACCACCGTGCCATCTTTAGGATCGTAAGGCAGACGACCTAAAAAGCTGGGCACGGTTAACGCAACATATCGCGCATCTTCTGACTGTCTGAACGCGCGCCAGCGGATATATTCAGCGGTTTCAAATATCTTTGACAAATCTCGCGGGCGACCAATGTCGGTAAAGGAGTCGAGACCAAACATTTCAGCGGAAGCCGCCGACACAAAAGGTGCATGAGAAGCGGCCGCAACATGAGACAATTGCTCAAGCAGATACATGTCTGAGTTTTGGCGAGTAAATTCAAAGTCACCAACGATAGCGGCATAAGGTTCACCACCGAAGCTACCGAACTCTTCTTCGTATATTTTTTTAAACAGCGTGCTTTGATCAAAATCAATTGACGATTGAAAATCTTTAGTCAGTTCGCGCTTCGTAGTATTCATCATACGAATCTTTAGCATGGATTCCGACGGAGTCTGGCTACATAAATAATGCAAGCCACGCCAGCTGGACTCTAACTTTTGAAACTCGGGCGCGTGCATGACGGTGGTCAGCTGCTTGGAGATCAATGCGTCAATTTGGGCAATACGCGCGTCAATCGATGCAGCCAAATTATCTGACAACGTTACGGTGCCTTGCATGACTTCATTGGCAAGCTCTGCAATTTGCGACTTGGCACGATTTTTTTCGTCATCAGACTTGGCAACGTTACTTTTATTGACGATTTCTTCGAGTAAGTCGTAACTATCATTATTTAACGCATCAGGTGCTAGATTTTGCTGGGCTTGGGCACTCATCGTTTAATCCTCACCGTCGGTTTGATTTTGTTCCGCCATTTTTTTGACTTGCTCAGTATTTTTAAGCACGTCATCTAATAGGTCTTCAAGTTTTTCGTTGGCTGATATTTTGTTGCGTAAATCTGCTAAGCGATCTCGTGCTTGTACCAATTGCTTTAGTGGCTCAATTTGATCAGCAACCGCTTCAGGACGAAAATCGTTGATACTATTGAATGCCAAATCAACCGCGAATTCGCCGCCTTTATCACTTAAGTCATTGCTTACTCGAAAGGTCGCACGCGGTGCTAGACCTGACATCACCTCATCAAAGGTATCCAAGTCCACTTCGACAAACTTTTTGTCTTTAAAGCGTGGTTGTTCAAGGGTTGAATCTCCTGAAAACTCCCCCAAAACGCCAACGACAAAAGGAATTTCCTTGGTTTCGATCGCATCGCCTACTTCAACGTCATAAGTCAGATGCACCCGAGGCGCACGTACTTTTGCGAGTTTCTTTTGTACACTGTCTTGCTTTGCCATAATAAGTTACCTCAGCAATGTCTAGTTTGAACGCAATATACTGAATGGATCAGTCGATTTGGCGTTACTTTTTTTGGTAGGTGAAGGTTTAGTAACAGGCTTAACTTTTGGTGGTCGTGGCGGTTTTTTTACGGCTGTTTTTTTCTTAATAGACTTCGATGCTTTTTTTACAGACACGTGGGGCTGAGGTTTTGATTTAGTGCCTGATTTACCGCTTCTAGGCTTGACGACTGGCGCTGGTGGTTTCGGCAAAGACTCATCGTAATTGAAACCATAGATATCACCATATATTTTACTTAAAGCGTACTGATACTCCTTCAAAAACGCTGCATCCACTTCATCAGTGAGATAATCTGATTGCAGTTGGCTTTGGGAGACGATAGCGCTGCTATTGAGTAGTATCTTTTTTAGCTTAGCAGTGCTTTGACCCAGATCAATGGCTTCACTGGCTGCATAAACAGCATAAGCATGATAGCCATTGTTAGAATAAATCTGCGCCAAAATCTCCCATGCTAGCGAGTCATTAGGATTACGAGATACTCTTTGGTTCAAATCCGTGACCAGTTGATGCAGTTGCGGTGATTTTGCATCAGCATTTTTGAGTGCCGAAAATTGATTTATGATGCTAGAACCGGGGTCTTTCTCTTGTATGACAAGCTCACTATGGGCGGTAGTCATTGCTGAACCCATGATGAACAGACCTGCCAAAAACGCTTTGGATAGCGTAAAACTGACTCTAATATTGATTCTGATACTGGTCATTGTAAGTCGGTGCTCGCCATTATTGGTGTGAGATAAATACATGTGCCTGCTCAACATTATTTTAATTAGACGCGTTAACTAAAGTGGTGATATTGGTGAGCGTTTCATTCAGTGTTGCCTTATCACCACTATTCATCAAACTATTATCGTGATAAGCATCAATATTACTTTCCATTACTTTAACTGCTGAGAGCATGGCAAGCTGACGTGCGTCAAGTCTTTCATTATCAACGCTTAGAGCTTCATTAGCTTCTCTCAATGCCCGTGCATAGCGTTTTTTTTCATAGTCATTTTTGGCAATAATCATCCACGCTTCACTGCTAAGTTGATTGCCGTTTGACAAATAGGCAAGCGAAGGCTCACTCAACTGCTTCACTATTGGTTTGCTGACCGTGGTTTGTACATTTTTCTGAGCAGTGGTGCCACAACCCGCTGTCAATAAAGACGCGCTAAGTAAGACTGATAGCAGACCTGCGGTGGCAAGTTTAGTACGATAAATAGGATTCATAACAACAGTATCATCACTAAAAATATAAAAGGATAGATTTTTTAAAGAAATAAATATAACTAAAGTTCATTAATCATAAAAAATCAATGAGGTTGATTATACATATACTTGACAATATTTCAATAAACTCTATACTTTTCTTAATAAATAATTTAGTAAGTCACCCATTCAAGCCATTTTCTTGGTATAAAATAAGCAGTAACGGTACCCTTCTTATGCCTTCTAAGACCAATCGTCTACATAATATTACCGTTCATACTGATAATCCAACGATAAACACCTTTTACCCTGTTGCGTTTTGCGGTGCAAGCGGCATTAATCAATCTGACAATATTGACATACTAGTGTTTGGTTATAATTTTATCGAATCGAACGCTTGTTTATCATTAATCAATGCTCCGATATGCTTAACCACGTTTTCCGCTGATCGTACCGCTAGCTGTCGTACTGGGCTGATACGCGGCATCCGTTATCAGCAATCTGATGGCGTGATACACTTTTATACTTTAGAAGTTGTTAGCCCCGATTGGCAGTTGGCACAGTCGATACATACCCGCAGTTTTATCAATCAATCGACGCTCGATATTATTACCCTCATCCTTAGTGATTACGATTTAAATTGGCAAATATCTGAGTCTCTTTTGTCATCAGATGATGAATCGTCAGCGCGTTTATCGGCACCTTTATCCATGCGCACCCAGTCGGATGTCAGCGACTATGAATTT
Source organism: Psychrobacter cibarius (assembly GCA_030686115.1). Taxonomy (NCBI): domain Bacteria; kingdom Pseudomonadati; phylum Pseudomonadota; class Gammaproteobacteria; order Moraxellales; family Moraxellaceae; genus Psychrobacter; species Psychrobacter cibarius. Next base: position 1,110,359 of record CP131612.1, on the reverse strand, counting down.
GTTACTGGACTGCTTGCTGATATTGGTATATCGACTTTATGGGTGTCAGGGAATTGCGTCGATGAGCTTGGTACGTGGTGGTTGGTTGATGGTTTAGACACAGGCGAGCTCATACCGCTGACCTATAGTTATGCTCAGTCATCCGTACAATCAGGTCAAGATAGTGTCCATACGCTACAAATGAGGTCGCAGCAACTTGGCAGTTATGAGGTAATCGTACGAGCGGATGGCTTAGCTGCTGATACCATTTATGAAGGACAAGCAGTAGACGAGTCACCGCTTGCGATAGATGACACGACTTTACTACTCGGTGCACCATCTCGCGTGCACAGTGATGATGCCGCCGCTCATCTTGCACAGCAATGGATATCTGCAAATCACTGTCAGCGCGAAACTTATCAAGCGACTGGTGCTCTGCGTGGTCTAAGTGTCGGTAGCCCAGTGAGTATTAACAACCTACCCTCTATTGGAAGCTTATCGACGCATTGTATCGCGGTTACCTTAATCGGTATTGAGCCTGACAACGATAGCGTTTCATACCATCATCAAATATTTATCAAACAGTGGTTACAGCGCACTGCTCAGCATATGCACTGTCGTACAATGAATCACAATCACTTTTCAATACCCGATCATGGCTTTGACATCGCCCGCGATACTGGGGTTTGGGTATCAGCGACGTTACTTGACGCTGCTATTCCTTATTGCCCTTATCCCAGTTCTTTATCCTTTGCCAGTAGCACTTACACGGGTCTCGCCCAAGCACGTACTGGTGACACAGGTTTATCAGCTTCCCCTAGCTATGACTCCAGTGTCAGCACTGACAACCTACAACAAACTATTACTACGCCTGTCTGGTCAGGCATCAGCCCTCATGATGACGGCACTACCACGCCCCTGCGCTCATTGCAGCTGTCATCGGGTAGCACTCATGGTTGGCAGTTTGCGCCAAGGCTGGGACAGTCGGTACTGCTTAACCATTGGTACGGTGATATAGACAGTCCTGTGATTAGCAGATCGCTTTATGACGGTATCGGTATGGGCGATGTCGATGACAAAGACATCACCACTCGTGACGCAGGCTTATCGAATAGACATAACTTGCAAGGCGGATCTTCTCCTAGATGGCATGGTGGTGGCCTCGGACATTCGCAAATCAATGACGATGATGGACACAGCGGCTGGATATCAGGTATTGCTCAATATGGACTGACTTCTGAGTCTGAAGTGACCATGAGCTTTGATGATACGCCGAACCAGATAGGACTGCAGTGGTCAGTGAATACTGGGGCACGTGCCAATGCTGAGACGCCAACCATCACTTCTAGCACGACCTTTGCCTCTGATGAGCATGTGCTTGAGCTTGGCATACTGCTTCATCGCTTTAGCAATCATCAATCAAGCGATAGCGGTCAAGGCATTAATCTAGCCACCGACCATGGTTTGCAAATCACAGGTGAGTCTGGAGTACTGCTATCCACCTTTGATATCAGACATAGTCAAAGCGAGCATGAGTCAGCGTGGGTCAATGATGCAGGACAGCGGCAATTAGGCTTAGGAGCTGAGCTGAGCGAGACCTTTCAAGAGGCCAAGCAGGCACACTTGCAATCCACGGCAGCACTTAGCGATGCCAACCAAACGATAGAAACCTTTAAAACCAGTGCGCAAATCATCGATGAGACGCTAAATACGGAAGTATTGGGCGCTGCTGATGTGATGCTGGTCAGTAAAGACAGTATCTTAGCGTCAGCAAGTAATACCCTATGGACGGCGAAAACAATCGTCAGACAATCAGGCAGTACCCAGTCGGATGTGGTGGCAGGCAATTATACGCTGACGGCAAATACGATTGATTCGCTCTCTGGGGTTGGTGGTCAAGCCGATCGGTCAGGTCTACATATCAGTGCCAATAGAGAGCAACTTGGTATTCAGGCACAAGGCGGTGAGATGCAATTGCACAGTCAGCAAGGTATGACGATTGGTAGTGAGTCAGGACAGGTGAATGTGTCGAGTCCGAAGCGGATCAAGCTGCAGACCTCAGCAGGAGCATCCATTACGATTGATGACAGCGGGATTAAGCTGGTATGTCCGGGGACGATTAAAGTGCAGGCGGTGAAGAAAGAGCTGGTTGCGGGGGCAAAAATAAATGCGCCTGTTATTGCTCTGCCGACTTCGGGATTGTTTAGCAAGGCATTTGATCTTAAAAAGCTGTTACCGCAAGATTTTATAGATCAAGGTATTAGCTACAAACTGATAAATCACTCTAAAGGAACAGAGTTTGAGGGTAAGCTTGATGAAGATGGTCAGACTTTAAGAGTGTTTGGGGATAAGGCTGATAAGGTTGAGTTTGTGTTTGAACAGGGCGCTTACTTCTCTAAACAATGTGAGAACGCACATAACGAGGAAGATATCATTGGTTCATTTAATCCTTTTGATGGAGAACAATCTAATTCTGATATTGAAGACGATGATGACGATTTCTGCTGTTAAATATTTTTATTTTCAAGAAACATTCTTAGTAAGCTAGAAAATGGAGCTAAAATGAAAAATATTGCAAAAATAGCTGTATTATCAACTTGTTTGATAACACAATTTTGCTTAGCGCAAGATGCTGAGAATTTTTCAGTTATAAAGACTTGTTCACAAGATATATGTTCTGTATATCGTATACTTGAAGGTAAGAGTAAAGAGATAGTCAAATTTGATACTAATAAAATCAGTGATATAAAAAAAATTGATGATAATCTCTATTATTTCCATATATCCTGTGGTAGCCCTTGCGGATATGGACATTACATCACAAGTAAAGATTTATTCTTAACAAAAGACAATGAAATTTTATTCGATAAAAATAGGAAATGTATCATTTATGCAGACTGGAATGAACATAAAGTATTCTCTCGAATTTTAAGTGATAAAAAACCCTTCAATAAATTACTCTATGATTTTTCAAATATGGCAATGTATAAGGATAATGAGGATTATCAAGAACTTCTGAATACAGAACCATTACACCAGATATTTAAAGAAGATGCATTTATTGATAATAAAGGAACTCTACATCTATATGCTTTCGGAAAGCAATCTAATTTAATCACACTCGAAATTGAAAACGCTTGCGAGAGTTAATATGAGCTATAGTAAAGAGTTTAAAGTTTTTGTAGCTACTATTTATGGTGAAGCTGGTGCTAGTAGCACGCGTAGTTGGGAAGTAATCGCCCACTCTATAAGAAATAGAATTGGATTTGGGAATTGGACAGATTACAGTACTATTAATGGTATCGTTACTACAACAGGTTTTGATGCCTACACACACAACACTAAACCTTACCGTAACGCAATGACTAAACTTAATGCCAACAATTTTAACTCAGATAAAGTTGGTCGAATTGTCAAGAATATTATTAATACTGTTCAGCCAATTTATGAAGGTAAAGTTAAAGATGATACTAATGGCGTTGTATTTTATTGGAGTCCAAAGGCTCAGAAACAACTCCATAGAGATCAACCAAGTCTTTATACTACTGAAATACCTGTTTGGGTAAATGATAATAAAAAAGAAATTGTTTCAATTAGTGGAACTGAAAAGGATGATTTTCAATGGTTACGATTTAAACGTTCAAAAATGTTTGTTACTTTGCATGACAATAAAGGTTTGTCAATGGATGGGGTAAGCGTTGACATAAGATTCGCTTCTGGCAAAAAGGTCCCTGTCTTATCTAACTTAAAAACAAACAGTAAAGGACAATTACCCGTCTTTTTTGCTCGAATAGAGATGGGTGTTAGATTTATAGTTAATGGAACTTATCTAAAGGATAAAAAAGGTAGTAATCTAAAAATTCTACCTACTGGCAAAGACATTGTGGCAACAATAATAGTAGATACAGGCAATGGCTTTAAGTCTAGTTTAGAAAAACATGAAACAGATATAAGAGATAGTCAAAACCAACATGATACTACAAGCAATGAAGTATCAGTCGCAACTTCTGAAAAAGACGATGATATATTAAGTGAAGTTACTTTCAACATAAAACTAGTAGAAGGCGACACAGGTAAGCCCCTATCCAATACAACCTACCATCTTGAGTACAAGAACAACATTAAACCCCATAAAACGGATAGCTCAGGTATTGAATCAGGTATAAAAGCTGATGTTAGCCAATCTATTGGCGTCTACCTTGATGATGATGGCGGTAAAAAGCAATCCATCTACAGTATGGCATTTCCAGTGACAGGCGACTTGAACGGACAGACCAAAGTACTCAAAGTTCCTGTGGTAACCCTACAACTTATATTCATTGATAAGAACAAAAAGCCTGTACCTAACTATGAGTTCAAAACCGTCTATCGCGGTCGCACCTCTGAGATCAGAAAAGCGAATGCTAGAGGCATAACCACTGTAAAAGCGCTAGCAGGTCAGCAGATAAAAACCATCCATCAAGCGACAGGTAAAGTATCAAGTAATATCGTCACCGATGGTAAAAATGAATGGATATATAGCGTTGATAAACTGATCGAAGACTCTAACAGCTCAATAAGTTCTACCGCTTCTGATACCGTACCATCTAATACCTCACCTTCTTCTCAAAATCCTAATGATACAAGCGATGTCGATAAGGGTAATGTTATACGCAATGATAAAATAACACAACAAGGCCCAACGCATGAGGTCACAACAGATAAAGCAAGAATTACTATTAAGTTTGTAGATGAAGCAACAAATAAGCCCTTATCAGGACTCTCGTATTGGACGCAATCAGATAAATACGGTAAAAATCCGTCAGTAACGGGTAGTGACGGTACAAGAGGTCGAACACATGATTCAGATGTCGGTATCCGCATTAAAGTATTAGTCCATGAGAACGGCAAAGAAATCGAGAAAGGTACTATCATCGCTAATAGCGATAAAAACGGTGTTGCTTATGTCTATAAGGCTAAGAAGCCTAAGCTGGAAGTTAGTGGAGCACATTGGCATAGTAAGTTTGAAGCAAGTACAAGCTTAGATGACTTATTAGAACCGTTTAAGTCCAATGCTAAGAAATTTATTAGTGCATTGAAAGCTGCTAACATTTCAGTCCGTATTTCTACTACATATCGTCCTGATGCAAGATCTTATCTAATGTATTATTCAACTAATATAAAACGAGGCAAAATTAGTCCAGAGAAAGTTCCTCCATGGCCTGGTGTTAATATTGATTGGACTCATGGTGGAAATAAAAGTAAAGCTGTTGAAGGTGCTAGAGCTATGCATGCTGCTTATGGAATTGGAAGTAACCCTGTTGGAAAACCATCTAATTCTAACCACAACGTAGGCCTTGCAGTAGATATGACAATCACTAACTATTCAGGTAAGACAATTAGTTTAAATGGTAACAAATATAAGATACATGGATTTAATGATTTAGTTGCTGCTGGGAAAAAAGTATCAATTATTTGGTATGGAAGTAATGACAAACCGCATTGGTCACAAACTGGAAGATAAAATGAAGCTGAAATATGTAGTAATTAAATTAATGTTATTAAGTCTCATAACAGGTTGCACACAATTAGAAGAAGTAGATCAGGAGGCTGATTTATTATTAGAAGAAAAAGTGAATGAAGAAACTGCTGTATTACTAGAAAACTTGAATAAAGAAACTATTGTACTTAAAGATAGTGAAAGCTATACAATTGGTGGAAGCTTCAATACTATAGGAATAGAAGAGGATGATAAGACGCTTGCTTGCATTAACTATCCTGAACATATAAAAAAAGGAGTTTTTATAGATTTAGACACATCAGAAGTACCTATAATCAAAGTTCAAAACATTGAAGTTAATCCAGATCAAATAAATTTATGTAATGAATATTTTAATAGTCAAGAATACACGCATACAGCAATATTCTCTGAAGCCTTTCAATATACGACAAACGGCTACGTGTTTAAAAATGAAGATACCAAAATCCTTACTAAAAATGGCAAAATAATTGGATTAGATCTAAATACTGATAACAATTCTGATTATTTAAATACTTGTTCAAGTATAGAGTCTGAGCACCTAAGTATTTGGGATAATGAGTTAAAGGAGGTTAGACTAGCTTATGCGTATCGACGCGTAGATGCAGATCTTATCGAAACCTGTGAAGATATTGATTATCCTGATGTAAAATGATTCTTATATTAAAAATATAGTATTATGTCTACTTGTAGTGGTCAACTAATTTAGGACATCTGATAAGAGGTTTTGATTAAAGTAGCGTCTCTCTTGTTCTATTGGTGTTAAACAATTATTGAAGCTGTGCGGTCTCACCGTTTGATAATAGCCCCAAATATAGTCAGTGATGGCACTTTTAGCTTCAAAGATATTCTCATAGCAACCCTTTGGTATCCACTCGGTTTTAAAGCTTCTAAAGAAGCGTTCAGTAGGCGCATTGTCCCAGCAGTTTCCTTTTCGACTCATACTTTGCTTCATATCATCACAATTAGCAATGGATTCGGCAAATACCTTGCTAGTGTAATGCGTGCCTTGACCAGAGTAAAACAGCACACCATTTGGTTTGAGTCTCGTGTGATACGCCATCTGTAGTGCTTTACTGGTAAGTATGCTATCGGGTGAGTCTGAGACAGCAAAGCCCGCGACACGACGTGCAAACAAATCTAACACTACCGCTAAATAGCATCAGCCACCTTTAACTCTAACGTAAGTCACATCTCCTGTCCAGACTTGATTAGGCATGCTTGGACTGAAATTGTGCCTTAGGATATTTTCATAGGTTCTATGCATCTGATCCGCATGCTTATATTTGTGCATCTTTTGCTGACAGCTTTTCAGTCCCATGCTTCTCATAAGCTTACCTGCTAGATAGCGGGTCATTCTGACGCTGTGCTGATACCATAGAATAGCGGCAATGGTGCGAGCACCAGCTGATTGCTTTGAGTCATTAAATATCTGACGTATCAAGGCCTTGGGGGCTGTAGTAGATAAGCACTATGATTGACGGTTTTGTGTGGCTTGATGGCTTCGGCTAGGTCGGTGGCTAGTCTATTGCGGATAGCGTGCTTAAATATCTGCACTATCTCTCTAATAGTCCGCCTTGCCATTTCATTAGCGCCGCGGCTCTCTACTGCTTTACCAATAGCCAATACATCAGGCGCGGTAATGTCGTTTATGTTCTTTTGACCGATAGAAGGCTTAACATCGCACATATAGGCGGAATAGTTACGGGAAAAGGTGCTTTCTGCTAGGTAGGTTTTGCGCTCGCTATACCATGACTGGGCTATGTTATCGAAAACATTTAAACCGTCTTGGCTGGCTTGCTGCTCTCTCTTATGGTCTTTAGGGTTCACACCATCAGCTATTAAGCGTTTGATCTCAATATTGCGCTGGCGTGCATTTTGGAGGCTCATTACTGGATAAGTGCCAATAGTGAGGGTTTGCTGCTTACCTTGCCAGCGATAGGCGCTGATCCATGACTTAACGCACCCATAATTGCAGCCCGTTACCATCACTATGTTTATCAGGTCGCTTTGTATGAATCGAGGTGCTACTGGGCTGTAGCTTATTGATAACGGTATGAGTTAAGGGCATTGGACTATCCTTTGTTGGTATTGAGAGCGTGTATAAACTCTAATACCAACATTCTATATAGGACGCCATACCCCTATATAACCCTCAATACCTGAAAAACGCCCAAAATAAAGGGCTAACAGTCTATGACGGTCAGCCCTTTATCGTTGTTTGGTGGAGATGGCGGGAGTTGAACCCGATTACATCATATACAATCACACGCTATCAAACTAGGGCTTATTAAAATCAATGACTTACGATTATGTAATGTGATTAGATGTGATAGTGTTTGACGGTAGGCTGTCAAGAATCATGTCACAGCTTAATTGTCTGCTGCTGCAAATCGCAAGTTACCAGCTACTCGTCTCGCCCAACCTTTACCAAAACTGATCCATCCGCGCAGCCCGGTGTAGAACTCAATGCGTTCCGCATTAAACAATAGTACCACATCATTTTTATCCATTGCTGCAACGGCCTTCAATGTTCTGTCACCAATCAAACCGTCATCACTAGCACCAACTGCACGCTGCAAGAATTTAACGGCTTGTCGGTTGCCATGGTTATATGCTGCATCTGTCAACTGCCATGCAATTAATCTATCTAACTGATCACCCTTCACTGCTTTATAGTATGAATTTTCAGTAATCTTTTTTGCTAGCGACTTTGGTAGCTTACGCATGTCGCCGTGATAACCATGTGCATTCGCAACACGCTTGGTAACGCCGTACATTGTTTCACCGCCCGGATCATTAGGATGATTAACGTAACCACCTTCATGCTTCGTTAATCGCTCGAATATCGTGTCGAATACACTCATAGCTTTTACCTTATTTTAGACATTAAAAAAGCCCCAACTAAGGGGTTGTATTTAATGTTGATAATTATTTGCCAAAGATCGCAAACGCTGCGTCTTTAACTTCTTTGATTACTTCAGCAATCGTCTTACCCTGCCATAAGGCTACGGCTTGATAAACAATGCCGATGGCTAACATACCGAACACTGCCCAGACGAGCATGATTGCGCCCTGTGTCATAACGCTATAATCTTGGTAGCCCATAAATTCGATATGCGCTGCCCCGCCAAACAGCGAGATTGTGACAGCGATAGTAAACTTGACTATCACTGACATATTCACTTGTATCTTACCGTCTTTGCCGATGTCGCCTGATAGCATCAATCCAAATATTGCACCAATCACGGCTGCAAAAACTTTAGGTAGGAATACCATCAACTTTAGTATGATGAGTTCTAAAAACGGTGTGTTCTGTGGCATAACGCCCCCTCAAATTTTAGTCGTAAAAAAACCGCCTTAATTGGCGGTGTGTTAAATAGACTCCAGAAACGCTTTGACTTTATCGGCAATAACCCTGTGTCCTGCGTCGTTTGGATGCAGACCATCCGGCGTGCTGCTCGCTGGTGCTGTGAAGTAATATGCATTTCCTGCCGCTACCCATACCGTTAGATTGCTGCCATGATATAAATCTAAGCAAGGTAGTGAGTAATGTGCTGCGTACTGCTTAATTAGATTACAAAGTTGCTCTAACGTATACCCTTTATTGTTGCTTTCCGCATCACTGCCCCAGTTTTCTAAACGTGGCAATGGTGTGAGTATAGCTATTTTTTTAGTGGGAAATTTATTAAGCAGTGCCGTGAACAAGGTGTTTACACAACCGCTAACAGTTGTTGTTCCTGTTTCCAGAAATACACCCAATGGTTTGTTGCTTGCAGCGCTCGTCAAACCCCAGTCGTTAGTCCCTAGAAATACTGTAACAATATCAATGTCGGTTTCTATTATTGTGCTAACCATGTTATTACGATCAAAGTAACCCGTGCTACTTATGCCATAGTTATATACTGTTAAATCGCCAACATCAGCCTTGATAAAATCATGGTAATTGTTATTTGCTCTAAAGTTTTTAGCTGTAATGCTGTCGCCAATTACCGCCCACTTTTTACCTCTTAAGGATGAGTCGAGATTGTCGATTCGTTTCTGCGCAAGCGAATCTCGCAGCTGTGTATCGCCAATTTTATCTGCTGTTTTTTCAATGTCATGCGTTGATGTCGTACCCTCGTTAACATAAAAATCGGCACGCACATCAAAATTAAGAGACTGTATGTGGGTTGTTGCAAAAGCAAAAAACATACCACTCGGTACTGTAAAGTTTTTAACCAAGGGGTCTACTGTATCTATCAGTGTTAAAACCGTGGTTTGTTTTGTTGGTTGCACGTCCCCAGTTATTGCAACACCTATTTTAAATAAATTTGCAGCAAAATTAGTTGAGTATATTGCGTATGTTTGATTAGGTATAACCGCAAAAACTTGTATTGCAGAGTTAGATAAAGGTACTAATTTCCCAAGACTTGTACCGCCCGCTCCAACATAAAATCCAGCTACCTCATGCGTTGCGATGTTGGGTTTGTAGTTATCATCTGCGCTTAAGTCTGATTTTTTTATTGCATCAGCTGTCTCTATCTTAGCTTGAGCCGACGGATTCCACTTGAGATAAACCCATGTACTACCAACTTTCTCGTAAAATCCGTTAATCATAGCGTTTGCATCATTAGTTACTATCGCATAACTATCAGACGTCAAGGCGCTAGCGGTCATCGCCGCATAGGTAGTGAATGGCGTAGCACCAAGCAAACCATTTTCCACAACCATTCTTGATGCCATTGGCGCAGATGGGTAATCTAACCCCGATCGGCTTATGACAATTTTATCTTCATTTGCAAACTCCCCTAGAGTGTCGCTATCTATGCTCGCGTCAAGCAATTTTTGTATCGTAATCGGCTCAGCCATTTCTTTTCCCCGCAAAAAAGCCCTCATAATGGAGGGCGTATGTTTGAATTAATTTTAGGCTATCAAGCCGTTTATGTAGTCTTTATCGTTTGGATAGTATCTGCTGTCATAAGCTATTGCGCTTATCGATGACTCAAACACACCTTTGCCAGCCTTCTCGCTGACCAGATAAGCGTCAGCCTCTGCATCAGTGGCTTCGGTGATGTTAAATACTGCATGTGTCACACCTGAAGTTACCAATGCCATCATTGGTATGCGTGCCAGCTCAATCTGATGGTCACCAATCTGACCAACGATTTCAATCACGTCAACCGTGCTGTTTTTAAGCTGTAGATGAACGACGTAGCTCTTGCCAGCATCGAGCTCAACCGGATAGTCGAGTGTCAATACTGTATTTTCTTGATATTCGATTTGACCGCTACACAGTATCGGTACCGTAGAATCAACGACAGCAATTCTATCCATGCGCGTCACCAAATCACCCTCTCCATATGCGGTAAACTCTATCGCTTTACGGTTGTATTTCAGCTTATTCCATGCTCGATGTGCTAAAAAATGAGCCTGAGCATTATTGGTGACGCCTTGGCTATCAATCGTCTTGTAGTTGGTTCGCAAGTCGTCAGGCAGCCTAACAATCGCCTCGCTGTAATTATCTGACGGATCGCGCCATTTAAACTCAATGCCGTCATAATTATCTTGGATGCCGAAGAACTCAGTAACCACCATGCTCTCTGGTGCGATATTACGATGATTAAATAACGCGAGGCTGTTAGGTGTTTCGCGCTCAAAGCTAAAATAGTGCAAGCCACCTTCACGACGAGCAGTGCAAAAAACTGCTTCCGCAACTGTAAATATCATCTCTTGATAGCTAGCGTATTTATCATCAAACGTATAGTTAAACTCACAAGCTTTATCGGTGCCAAAGTAAACCGCTATCTCATTACTGATATCATAAAAAGACTGGTTATCAACTTCGGTAGCATCCATACGACCAATGTAAGGATCGAGCGCCATTGCTATCGCAATATCAGCAAAGTCGCTCGTCGGAAGAAAGCCTCCAATCGTATCAAGCTTACGATGGGCGATCATATTCAGTTCACTAGCATTGGTACCAGAACCAATGGCCATGCGCCGCAATCGGACAATGGTGTCATGCTCATAGACTGATTTCTTAGTTTCGTAGTAGCTGTATGCACTCTCAAAAACCACATCATCTATTAAACTTGCGCTATCACCGTTATCATTTTCGCGCTTAACTCTAAACCTGAACTGCCCAGCTTGCGGCAAATCTTTTCTAAGCGTAATACCAATTGGATTTCTATTATTTGCTACGCCTTGCATGACATCGCCGTAGCGATAGACCTGACCTGTGGGCACACCGTCAACGACCATTTGATACTCAACCTCAATGGTCACCTGCTTACTGTCGTCACCATCATATATGCCGTTTTGCGCTAAAAAGTTAAGGATGAAACCAGTGCTGTCTTTGCTACCGGCGTAATACCAACCAATGAAATTATCCTTTGAGCCCTTGATTAAAACCTGCCTGCTCAGAAATTGTTGTTTTTGAGCGGCGGTCAAGCTATCGACCTTGCCCCAATCCGCATTGGTCGCCACGGGATTCACTAACTTTAATACCCCACCGTTTGTACTAGCGACTGTATATGTGCCACTCAAATCCACATTATTGCTATTACCCGTCAATACTGACGCTGTAAGTGCAACAGCATCTTCTGTCAGTAATGAAAAACCAGGGTTAGTAGCAGCAAAGCTGTCCGACAATATGACCTCGTAAAAATAAGCGCCCGATGAACCTGACTTTGTTATTGAAGCAACATCATACTCGCCCGCCAAATCGAGCGCACCGCTTACTGGGTCATTGATTAATAACGACGCAATTCGAACCCTTTTATAATTATCTGGATTGACCACATCGATAGAAGTTGCAATGGTTAGTACACCATCCATCGCCACATTGGTGTTACCCGACAATCTAATGTCTTCGACCGTGCCATAAATGGCATTGCTAATCGTTACTTTTTCGCCAGCAGTAAATTTATAAGAAAAATCAACAGAGCCTTCAATTTTATAATCTACCCAGCGCCCAAAATCTTCGCTCCATCTGCGGCCAGACTCATTTATCGTGTCGCTGGGCACGCTGATTTCATTTGGACTGGTGACGGTTACTGAGCGCGTAGATATTCTTGCACTGTTAGGTGATAGCAGCGTTTGCTTGCCGTCGATAGCGCTTACCTGCTTAGTGACAATCTGCAACTTATCAAAGACAGATCCGATTTGTATTTGTGGATTTGGACTTATGGTTGATTGACCAGGTTCATAGATACTGATGGACGCACCATCAATCGTATTGATTGGTGTTTCGCCTTCTTTGATCGTATCTTCGTTTACAGCAAAGGAGCCGGTACCAATAGACAGTAAGCACTCTTCTACCTGCACACTACCTTCATAATATCGATAAACGGTTGATACCAAATCTGGGATAACTTTAGGCTTGCCATAGATATCTGGTACACGTTCATTGACACGATGCTTGTTTTGACGCTGTGCAAGGCTATTATTTGGAGAGCCTGCTATATCTTGCGGCGCATTCATTTCTGGCATATTCATGTAAGTATAAACTGCCACACCTACTGATATGACCGCGGCGATAATACCAAAGGCAAGTGGTGTGCCAGCATGACACAATACTTGATAGTCCCCAGTCACGTCTTTGAGCGCCCATGCGTCCAGCTTGGTCTTTGGGGTGATATCGTTCTGTACGCAAATTGCGCCTTTATACAAACGGGCTTGCGGATACTGTTCGCGGACTGCTATCCATTCGGTTAATAAGCACGTATAGAAATGCTCAGCAAATTCGCTAGCATCAAGCTCATTGTGAAAAATTTTTAACATCATAAAATCGCACCTTTTTATACTGTCTCTTGATGCTCCGAAGGGTTTCAAAACGTGGACCGCTTTCTGATAGATGCAGTATGCGTCCGCAATAGTACAAGCCCACATGATGTCTATTGTCTAGGGTCATCATGAGGATGATAGTGCCGTCACGTGGCGTAGCAACTAAATCACCCTGCCCCATGCCTTCTTTGGTTGGTATTAATGTATCGTCAAGCGAGCCAGTCAATCCCAAAAAGCAATGGCTAAAGTCATAACTAAATAGGTGCTTGCCAGCATCTATGAGCAAGTGGACACAGTGATAATTGTCACGGTCAAACTGACGATTCAATAAAGGATCAATGCTTTTCATAACAACGCCTTTAAATCAGGATATTCCTCAAGGCTGTAAGTTCGACCTGTGGGCACAGTGTTCTTATCTGGCGTCTTAGCATCGAACGTTGTTGCCTGATGGTCACGGCTCATTTGTTCAATGAACAAGCCTTTTACAACATCGATAGGTTTGTCCTTAGCAAAGGACATGGAGGTCACGTCGTAAGCATATTGACGGTAAATTACTTGTGGGTACTCGTCGCTATCAGATGCTCTTATCTGCTTGATTAGCGGTGGTACAATCTCACCCAAGTCGCCCAAGGTAATGTTGAAGCTTTGATCAAGATCATCAGAGGTTTTACCGCGGTTGATTAACAATGGCGCAAACTCAAAGTTCACCACTTCGCCCGTCTCAAGCATGGCATCAACACCATCGGCGTGATTGGTTACGATACGTATTGGCGTTGGCCATAAGCTGTGACTGACCTCTATTGTCTCGAGGGCGGCGATACTGGGAGAGCTGTCAAGATGCAGGTCTTTGATATCATCAATCGTTACTGCCATTACAAACTCCCTAGTGCATCTGGCAAATCTTCATTAACCAATTTAGCAAGCAAGTTAAGGAGTTTGCGCGGGTCGCCATCGTTCCACAGACCGATGATAGTTTCGTCAAAATCTTTGCCAGTATTATTTGGCTTTAAACGCAAACCAAACGACACGCTATAGACTTTACCGTCACGCTCACCAAGCTGTAGCGAGCCAGCGACAAACTGACAGACGTAGGTAGCAACACTGGTTTCATCAACAATCAAGCGCCAAAGAAACGGACGTGGATTTGTCTGATGGCTGCGCCAGAATGCCCAAAAGTACTGCTGCTTAATTTTCTCATCGAGCATGACAGATGCGGTTACGGTATGTACGTTATTGACAAACTGCACGCGCTGACGGGCGAAACCGCCCATCAGTGCTTGCTCTAATAAATTGTTTGCCACTTCTGGCGTGTAGCCGCGCTGTAATGGACAGAGTGCAAAATTATTCATCGGCGATTCACCCTTGCTGTTGTGCCGCGCTGTATACTCTTGCTCTCGAGTGAGTTGGCGGTGCGAATACGTTTAAATGATTTTTCAATCATCTTGTCTACCATATCGACCGTTACCGTGCCGTCAGGATTATGCCTAGCACTTACCTCAGCGCTTGAATTGTTGTTGATAGTGATGTTGCCGGCACTGGCTTTTTGACCATTTTCCATAAAGTTGGCTAGGTCTTTGTTTTGGCGTGGTGACAATACGCGTTCGCCTTTATCGAGTAAGTAGGTAGATTCTTTAGGTACATAATCAAGACCGCCGTGGGCAATGCCGGCTATGCTTGGTGCTGACATACCTTGGATTCTGGTGGCGCTAGCTACTTGTAGTCCAGCAGCAACTGCCGCACCTGGCGCTGCAATGTATGGGCCAATAAGAGGGATGGCTGACAATGAGTTAAAGGTATTGGAATAGGTCTCTTCGACATTCATGAGCGCTTTATTTACCGCGTAAGCTTGCTCAGCTGCAAACGCAAGCTTGTGCAGTCTTGAGTTTTCGCCAAAGAATACAGAGGCAGCATTGGTCATGCCAGCGAACAACCCTTGATAAATAGCTACGCGCTGCGCAGCCTGCTGTTCCGCTAGCGTCTGGTCTTTTAAAGCATATTCCTGTTCCATTGCCCACATACTGTCTAGGTGTTCTTGACGTGCCAGCTCCAGCAACTCATTGCGTTCAAGCTCTGGCAACGCAAATTCACCGCGCTCATCCACCGCATTGATTTCAGCTTGTCGATTGGAGTACTGACTGTTAACGGAGTTAAATGACTCATCATGATCTTGAGCTAAGCGCCAGACTTCATAATCTTTATTGCTCATAGTGCGCTGAGCCATTGCATCAAGACCAGTGCTAGCAGCAGACAAACCATTGGCCTTCATGCTATTGGCAATACTTTGGTACATCTTGTCTTGGGCGCGCGCCTTGGCTTGTGATGCAAATTTGAAGTTGGCTAAATCTTCTTGATACGCTGCATTTTGCAAGTCAATGAGCAATTGTCTTGACTGGTCATCTTCTGCAAACTCAACGTTGATACGCTCAATTTTTTTGTTATGCGCGTATGTCAGCTTCTCCTCATCCTGCATGTAGCTTTCGAGTATTGATTTTGCGGTGGCGGTGCGTTTTGCGTCATATTCTGCTTTCGCACGATTCAGCAAATCAGTGCGTTCAAGCGAACCTTCGGCATACAAAGATTCAATCTCGGTGACATTGGACACGTAATCACGATCGAGTTTTTCACGCTCAGTGGCGTACTTTGCTTGTATCGAACCTTGACGGCGAAGCGTCTCCTCTTGCAACTTCTGGGCATCTTGCGCTTGCTTGGTCACGGTGTCATAAACCAATTTACTTGTATCGGTCGTGGCTGACTTCATGTAAGCAAGTACGTTTTTAGTGTACTCTTTGGTTTGTCCAATCCCTGTTTTCTTGTTTCTAGCCCATCGGTCAGATAATATCAATGACATTGGGTTTTTATCTACATTGCCCTCGCCTGTATTGTATGCCGCGATGGTTTTAGCCAGGTCGCCATTGAAGTGCTTGTATAGATAACTTAGATACTTGGCGGCACCCTCTGTCGCTTGCTCCATGTTGTAAGCGTTATCAACTTGGAATCTCTTGGCAGTGGCATCTATAAGCTGAAATCCACCTTTTGCTGTTCCCCACTTGGTAGATGGCCCAGTCGCTTTAGTATTACCATGTGACTCCTGCATATGAATGCCGGTCATCAATCCTTGTGGTAAACCATATTGAGCCTCATAGTTTGCAAAGCCATAGTTCTCAGCGTTATTCAGTGCTTTAGTATTCACACTCAGCTTGACAGTCGCTAAACCTTTAAGCGACTTTGCAGTTTTATCGTTAGCCTTAGCAAGCTTTTCTTGCGCCTTAGCCTCTTCTTCAGCAGCGTCAGCCATAGCTCTTGAAGCTATAATCTCTACATCTATTGCACCCGTTCGATAGGGAATACCGTCATTTCTATAAGGGAACGCAGCATTATTGCCCTTAGGGGTTAAAACGCTACCAAACGAAGTGTTTGCTACTGGGCGCTGTGTATTAATCTTATTCATTTTGCTAGAAGCGCCATCTAGCAATTTATTTATAGTTTCCATATCTCTAGCCCATTGGCTAGAGATATCTAACATACTTCCACTAGCTAAAGCTCCAGCAGAAAAGAAACCAGTAAATAAAGCCTTACCTTTATCAGCCAAATTATCAGCATTATAAAAATTTTGCGCTGTTTGTCCTATGTTGGCCATTTGACGACCAACGGCTGAGAATGAATTGATCAGTAGCCCCATGCCAGCTGCTAGCCCAACGACTGATGCTGCTGTAATATTTATAGCTTGACCCACACCACTGATTTCATTTTTGAAGCTACCGCCTTGGGTAGTACCTTCTTTGAAATACTCTATTAGCGTAGCCATGGCTGGTAGAGCGGCAGTGACTAGTTGATTGGATACACCTTCAAATTTAATCTGCAAGCCTTCGACCTCATTTGCTAAGAGCTGAGACTGCTCTATGGACTCCTTAGTTCTTATCACGCCAGCTTCATTGAGGTCATGCTCATAATTACGCAAGGCTTCACCGTTGTTGTCCCAGAGCGGTATTATGTCGCCTAAGCCACTTGCTAATGACTCAGTAACGAATCTTACTTCTTGTGTTGTCGCTCCTGCCTGCTCCATTTCGTTAACTACGGCTTGGATAGCATCTACGCTGTCCATCGTAGATAAGCTTTTACCAAATATTTCTAGCTCCGCATCAGTCTTCTTGGTAGCGTTTTGCATAAGCTCCAAGGTGTCTACTAGACCACCACCACCGGTCGCGCTAAACTCGCCTAGCTTCTCTTGAGCGTCTGCCAAGATATCACCGACGCTTTCCATCTCTAGCCCATACGCACCAGTGGCGGCCGTCAAAACTTGTAGGTTGGTAATAGAAGTGTTTGCTCTTGTGGCCAATCTTTCTAATTGCTCGTCTGCTTCTGCTGTTTGCAATGCTAACGTTACTAACCCCACACCTATAGCAGCGACTGACCCTATAATAGAAGCAGCGCCTATTGCCGCCGCGCCTGCTAAACCTCCTTCGCCAAAAGCGTCAGTAATGGAAGAAAGTTTTTCATTAAGAGAACCTACAGCATCGCCGATAGCCGTGCCACTGAGATCATCTATTAACTTTTCTTTAAACTTACCAACAGACTCACCCATATTTTCAGTACTGTCACGTGTCTCACGTTCAGCACGCGACAGACCATCGGTAAACTCACTCAGGCGTACCGCCAAGTCGAGGGTTAGCGTGCCTAGTGAAGTACCTGCCATAACGAATTGTCCTTATTTTTAGCAATAAAAAACCCCATTGGCGTTTTAAACGCTGATGGGGTTCTTATTGCTATTTTAGTTTATTGAATTATTTTACCACTCTAAACATTTAGCTATTCAAGCTCTCAAAAATACTATTACTTATTAAAGCCTTTAGTAACTTTATATTTAATTTGCTTGTTATCGGCATCTATGACATCTATCAAGGCACCTTTGTACCCAATTTCCTTGGATTGAGACAAGTCGTATTCAACATCATTATTAAAGGCCGGTCTTGCTGTATCACTACTAAATTCACGATAGCCAATATTTATCTTATTACCTACTTTACCGTTATAGAGCAATGTTTGTTGAAAGCTATTTTTATTAGCAGTCGCCCAATTGGTTTTTTTGTACGGAACGTCTGCGGTACAACTGCTGACATAGTTATAAATCGTCATAACACAAAGAGCATTATCCTCTTTTCTAACAGCCAACAAAGCAGGTGGATCTTTTAATAGACCCTTTGTAACTTTACCAGCACCAACGTCATTAGAGATTCTGTACTGCTCATACTTTTCATCTTCACCTTGTTTCGCAAAATAGCCTGAAGATACTCTATTGCCAGACATATTGTAGTCGCCATCTATATAGATAGCATCTTGCTCAACCATCATTCCTTGAGTCAGCATATGATCTCCAAGGCTTGCAGTAGTCACCTGTCCAATTGGTGGGTTACTTATCTCTTTGAGTTCAGGAGTATAATTATAGTTAGGTGTAGCACAAGCAGACAAGACGCCAGCTGTTATAACCGATGTTAGTAGTATATTTTTCATAAAACCCTCTAGATAATTAGTTACTTAAGAGATAGTATTACGAAACAATACAAATATCTAGTTTTACCCTTGTATCAAACGAAGAATTATTTTAAATAAGGTAGGTCGTATGGCAACCGTAGTAGAACAAAGATTACTCCATTGCTCAAAACAAGGCAAAAAAACTATTCACCATCGTAATGCTGAAAAGTTTAATTGGATACTACATATTATATTGGTGATAATTACTTTAGGCTTGTGGTTGTTTGTATTAGCATTTCTATTATTAGCCAATCTATTTGTCAATCATGGCAATTGGGAATGCTCAGAATGTGGTAAATCATACCCTTAACTCTCAACCTGATCTTCAAAACTCACCACGACATCATCTTCATTTGGCATAAACTCAAGCGGCTCCACCCAATCTTCAACTTTAAGCCCTTTATTAATATTCATTGCAATGATATTTGCAGCAGCTTGCTCGACACGCCTGCCAATATTTAAACTACCACGACGCTGACGATATACTGCCCACTGGCTAATCTCAACCATAGTAAGATTGGTTTTAACCTGATGAACTGTATTGCCGCCGATACCAGCCAGCGCAAGCTCAAACAGCAATTCATCTTCACCAGCGATTACCCCTCTTTCTTCTTGGCCGTCTGCTCCGCCACCGCCTTTTTTACACTATCAAGCCCCCATACTTTATTAAATACAGCGTTCGCCAATGGTTGAATAAAGTTTTTTTCGACTTGCTGCTGCGTGAACGTCGTCTTACCTTTTTCATCGACCAATGCCTTACTTATCCATTCAGCAGCAACATCTTCATTGTTATTCATACGTTTATGTAACGAATCACTTTCTAAAAATGGAAGCGTTTTGTACTTGATATCAACTTTGCACAGCTTGCCCTTGTGGTAAAACTCAACTGTATCTTCATGTATCTCTCCAACCAAGCTACCTGCTTTGATGTCTGATAGTTCATACTTTTCCATCTTTCCAATCCTCTAAAAATAGTTAAGCCTCAATTAAGAGGCTTAGTGTTAGTGATCATTACTGATTACAGCACGTTTACGGCGTAGTCTTGTATGCCGTGATAGCTCGAGACTGACGCTTCATAGAGACAGTGTGCTTTACCAACGAATCAGGGTCGAATGTAGGTGCGCTATTTTTCAGCAGGGCTGTGAACGATGTCCAAGTACGACCTTCAGGCAGCGTGACTACACCAGTCAAAGCCTCAAGCGTTGGTACAATCTTACCGTCAGACCAGCCAACGAATACTTCTACGCCTTCACGGTCATCCGCAAGCTGCAGTAAAGTAATATGAGTGGCGTTTTCAGGATCGGTATTAATCGTGATAGACCCTTCACCCGGTGTATTCAGTCCATAAGTGGACGTTGCTGAATCTTCTTCCTCCAGACACGTATCAGGGATATCAGTGGGGCTATCATCACCCAACACAATGCCTGTGATACACATCATTTTAGTCAGTACCACTGCACCCTCTTCACCGTGTTTAATCCAAACATTGGTACCTTGCGTGAATACGCCTTTTTTAATCTTAGCCATAACGAGTTGTCCTGTAATTTGATGGAGTTTTGATTGTGAATTGATGGGGTTTTGATTAACAACTAACGCTCTAAGATCCAATTTGCATCGAATCCGCGACCGTATAGCTTGGCTTTGCTGTCATGCTGACTGATTGATGGGTTTAATATCCAAGAGTGTTTCTCTAGCACCGCTCGTACCGCATCACGAATTTCATTGGCTTTGCGTGGACTGGTGTCATACACCATCACCTGATATTGAGTATCGTCAAAATTTGCGGGTTCATCCAAATGATTGTTTGCTTGCCCTGATATGGTTTGCCAGACGATGTACGGTGGCGCTGTACCAAAGGGCGCTACATCCTCAAACGCTTTACTCTCGACATTGATAAGCAATGCCAAGTCGATATCAGCTTTAAGTGTGCGGTATATCGGTAAAAAGCTCATAGTTTGGCAATCTCCTTATCAAGCTCTTCTTTGTATGCTCTGGTAAATTCAGCCTGCACCGCGGCCATATTGTTATTTAGTGCCGGTCGCAAAAAAGGAGTAGCGTTATTGGTAGCGCTTCCATACTCTACCAGTCTGAAGTACCAAGTATCACCGCCGGGGTTTTTCTTATCGCCCTGCGTCTGATAAGTTCGACCTATTCGGTTTGCACGTCGATTGTCTGCATTGGTACCGTACTTTCTCGCACCGCCTTTTACACCGACCTTCATCACAACATTATCAACGCCCTTAGTTTTACCGGGCTTAGTAACGATGTTTTTCCAAATCTTTTCGGGGCTGTCTTTGTCATCGAGCGCTTTGGCATTGATTACAGCTGCTTTTTTGACGATGTTCATTGCTTTTCGTGAAGAGCGTGTGGCAGCATTTTTGGCTTTACGTTGATTGCCAAGCTGACGTAGCTTTGCTTGCACTTCATCAAGCCCGGTAATTTCGTTTGCCATGATTAGTCCTTGAATTGCTCAATGCCGCCTGAAAGAGCAAATGTAAAATACTCCAAACCGCTATCACTATCATCAAGCCCTTGGCTATCTATTGCATACAATCGACCCTTCCAAATAACACGCATAGTCGTATCGATATCAAGACCAGTGCGATAGCGGACTTTCATTCGAGCAGTGATTTCAGAGTCAGCAGCTTGGGCGCTAAGCAAATCCTTAGTAGATAGAGGCGTGATTTTGGCATAGGCTTTTTTGTAGTCGATCCACTCTGACGGCAAATCATATCCATCTTCATCACGCCCACCCTTAACATAGCTTTGGATAGTGACGCGGTGCTTTAACTCGCCAGCATTGACTGCCATATTATTCACCCATCTAAAAAGGTTGAGCCTGTTTCGTCATCGTCGTCTTGTTGCTCGACGAGCTCGTTTAATATCTCATCGTGCTGATCAAGCAGTCGCAATATGATTTGCTCTTTTTCACTGGACTGCTGGATGAGTACGTTATTTTGTTCGACCAGTTTGGTCGTCAGTGTTATTAAGCTTGGCAATAAGCTGCTTAGCTCGTTTTCTGGCTTCATCGGTTCTTCGTTTGATCCACTCACGGCGTGCCTCGCATCCTTTACATGACATAATATTAAATTCCCATATTTCGATAGGGCTGTAGCAGATGATAAGCACCCATTGGCATCTCGGTCATCGATGATTCAGACACTGCTTCACGATGGGCGTACCAGTGGCCAACGATGAGTAACATCGCTTGGTCAATAGAGGCATTATCAATAACACCATTAGGGTCATCATCTGGCACCGCCAATTCGTAAATGGTGCGGTCAAGGTGCATTTGAACATGGTCACGAGCAGCTGCCATGTATCCTGACAGCAGCACATCTTCATCATCATGCTCGATGCGGCATTGAAATTTCACCTGCTCGAGTGTGACCATGGTTAATCTGCCTTGTCTTTGGTGTCGGTTTTCACTGCTGCCGCTTTGGTTTTTGGCGTTTCCGCTTTTGCTACATCAACATGAGGTGCATCAACTTCGACAGCGTAGCCTTTATTGATCAGTTTTTTACCTTCTGCTTTGTCGACTTCAACAGTGGTATCGCGCTGCAGAGGGGTTCGGTTGACTATCATGTATCTCAAAGTACGTATAAACATAACGGTTTACTCTGATTTGTTAGCTGGCTCTTTTGCCATCTTGTTTTTGGTTTCAGGTGCTGCCTTCTCTGCCTCACCAGCCTCTTTCTTAGCCTGTTCAGCATCAGCCTTAGCCTCTGCAGCTTCCTTTTCAGCTTTTTCTGCAGCCGCCTTAGCATCAGCGGCAGCTTTTTTCTTATCTGCTGCAGCTGCTTTAGGATCGATAATCAACCCCATTCTTAGAAGCTCTTTAGCGTCTGAGTCGTTTTTAACTTCGCGCGTATCGCCTTCAAAGTATTGCTTGTCACCCCAGTGCTGCTTAGTTACCTTGTATTCCATGACCTACTCCTTTTAGTAAGACAAAATCAGCTTAATAAACTGGCTTTGGCTTAATAAAAAAACACGCAACTTGATAGACAAGTTGCGTGTTTTGTATTTTTAAGGATAAAAGTTTCGTGATTACTAAGGCGTAGTTTTCGCCGCTAGCGTTCCAGTGATGAATGCTTCTGGACGATAGACTGCAAGTGCCAAGCGCTCTTCACAAAGAATGGTAATCATATTCTTCACAAAGTCATCTTCGTTCTCAGTCGCAATGGCAATTGATGCTTGCTGACGGTCAAAGACTTGGGCTCCCATATTAAATGCGCCAGTCAAGAACTTACCAACACCCATCGCTTGAGTGGCAACGACTGGCAGACCCCACATGGTTGGGTTAGCAGTACCTTGCGGCTGCCCAATGATGTAACGACCTTCTGTATCTTTCGATAATTCCATCAATGTCCAGTCAATTGGGTTCAGGACGTGACCACTTGCCGGATATTCAGCCAATACCGCTTGCAGCATTGCCAAGCGCAATTGATCCATGATCGTATAGTTAGCCATGCCAGTAGGGTCAGCAAAGGCAGTCGCTTGTGGCACAATACCTTTTAGATTACCCGTCAATCCGTCACCATTTAGCAATTGACGGTCTTCAACCAATTTCAAGCCATACATCAATCGGCCGCCGATATAGGATTCAAGCTGCGCCGCGTCGTCCAAAATTTGACGAGATGCCTTGATGTGGTGAGCAATCGTGCGAACGGCAGATGTTTCATCAGCGAATTGGATATCAGACTTAGCTTTCAACGCACCTTCAGCACTTTGCGCAGCTGCGTTATTGGTAAAGCCAGTTTCACGAATGTACTCAATAGAGTTGCTATCGGTGGTGCCAGATGCAATCAAATCGCGGATATGCAACATTTGATTGGGCGGTGCAATGATGCCAGCTTGGCGCTGAGGCGTAGTCAACGCGCCAGCCGAACCAGGCGCAGCAGTCGTTGCGCTAGTAACGTCTTTAATATGCAAAGTCGCGCGGCCGCCATTTCGTGGGTTTTCAGCGAATGACTTAAACTGCTCACTTTCAAACATCTGCTGACCAAGTGATTTTTGCTCAACCTGACCATCATCACCACGACGTGCTTGCTTCTGCTCAAAGTCATCAAGACGAGTCTTAGCTTCATTCATCGCCGTTAATGCATTATCGACCTGATCTTTTAGGTCGCCCATATTCTTTTCGCCCGCCTGCATTTTGCCTTTTAATTCGACGCCTAACGCTTTTACGCTGTCAGTTGCTTTCGCAAATTCAGTGGCGAGCTCTTTTACTTGATCTTCAGGATCCATAACAACCTCTATAAATTAATGTTTTTTAAGATAGTGAGCGTGGCGCTCATATCGGTATTAGCTGATTGTTTTGCTTCAGGCTCGCCCTGAATCAGTGAGCGCAGACCATGCCCAGCTATGGCAGTAGCTTGCGATTTGGAGAAGCCACCAGCATCGCGCAGGAACTTCTCAAATTCGGGTAGTGTGGGCATCTTGCCCTTTTCTAAAATAGATTTAACGCTATCAATTCGGCTCTCTTCATTAGCGGGAAAGGTCACAACGCTGACTTCTTTTAAGTCAATGGCCAGTAATTCCAGTACCGACTCGTCTTCGTTATAGGACCACTTCTGCAACCGATAACCGATAGACAGACCATCAATGGCTCCGTGCTTCATTAGCGCATGAGTCTCACGTGCTCGAGCAACATCTTTGATAAGCAAGCGACCTTCACCATATAACCCGTGATCATCTTCGGTCAGCTTGGTCCAAACGCCAATCACTTCGCTACGATTGTGTTGCCATAGAATTGGCGGCATCTTACCTTTGTCTGCCCATGCCTTGATGCTGTCAGCGAATGCACCTTTCTTAACAACTTCACCGTAACTGTCTTCAACGTCATTGACGCTGCAATAACCACTGAAAAGGCCCTCATCGTCGATGGCTTTTACGTCAAAGCTAATCGCTTTCGTTTTTAGTTGACTCATTGTTTTTTCCTAATAGTTCGATAGGTGTGAGGTTGAGCTGTACGGTAAGTTGATCAGCACCAGCATGTGCTGGTAAATCCTCTAATGCTCGTACTTCGTTACGGGTCATCACGCCATTTTGTAGTAGCTGACTATAGAAAGCTGAACGAGCTGCACTATCTGCACGCAACAAACCTTCAACCGAAAACTTCGGTGAGTATTTTTTACGCTCTTCAGGTGTCAGCAGCTTGCGCGTAACCATTTGCTCAATACGTACCAGTGTTGGCCGTAAGCCATACGTTAGGTAACCCAAGTTCATTTGCTCAAGACTAGACGCCCATGAGGACGCCTTATCCATGTGATAGATAAGCTGTGGCGGGGTTTTGAAGGTTCTACATATCTCTTCGATACCAAAGCGGCGGTTTTCAAGCAACTGAGCATCTTGTGCACTAATACGTATATGTGAAGCACTGGCTGGTTCCATACCAGCTTCGAGTACCATCCACTTGCCAGCATTCTGAGGCTCACCAAATGTCGCTAAGTTTTGGCGTAAGCGTTCACGCTGCTCATTGTTAAGCGTTTTTTCGCCAGTCTTAAGAAAGCCGCCCGCCTTGAGATTGTTTTTAAATTCAGAATTAGCGGCATTGTTTGCATCGATCTGACCACCAATAACATCGGACTGATATTTGATAGCCGACAAACCAACCAAGCCATCAAGAGAAAATCCTTTTAGATGCAAGATGTCTTCTTCGTCATAAACAACTTCGTTCTTAGTGCCTTTCTTATATGTGTAATCGATTTTACCCACATTACTGCGACTTACGTGCATATGTTCTGGGTCTAAAAACTCTAAAGCGATGACTGTTTTTAAAGTGTTTCTAAGTATGAGTGCATATCCATTGCCATCCAGCTCTTGAGAAGCAACCATCGCTTCCCAAAACTCACTGGCAGTCATGTCAGCGTTGGGCTGATCGTGCAAAATTCGATACAAAGGATGGTCTTTTGCTAGGTCTTTATTTTCATCACGAAGGTGGAACGGCAAGGAAGCAATGGTTTCACTACGTAATCGGACACATGCCCACACAGTTGCAAGCTTCATCGCCTTATCTGGGCTGATGCTATTACCACCAGCAGTGCTGCCGCCCGTAAAAGGGATAGAAGTATCTCCCTTATCTAAGCGGCTCTCATTGCGCCACGAACCTCTGAATCGTGACCACCAGTTACTGTCATTAAGTGTACTCATGCGATAATTGGGTCCATTAGAAAGTCGTTTAAGTTGCCAGCGTCATGGTCATGCACCGTCGCACGTGCCAACGCCATGATTCCAGCAACTGGCCCATCAATTTTGTTTTCAGCTCGCTCTTTGTTTGGATAGATATTGTCTTTTTTGTCTAAGGTCGCAGTCACGTTCGATATCATCCAAGTCATGATTGGGCAATCGCCATGCGCCCATCGCTGTGACAGCACCAATGCTTCCATCTCTTTCATGGGTTCAGATATCATCTGCACGGTATGGCGTATCTCAACCATTGTTACGCCATCGTTTTCCATGTTTTGAGCGAGTTGTGCGGCTTGCCATGGGTCAAACGCCACCTCTTGCACATCGTGAGTCACCATGTCATCACGGATATCATCTTCAATCACTGAGAACTGAATGACCTCACCATCAGTCACGGTAAGCAAGCCAAGCTTGTCCCACTCTTGGTATCGCTCACTATTAACCTCACCCTCTTCGTAGAGGCGTGCTTCTGGAATGTAGTACTTGCCGTGGACGTGGTAATCAGGATCCCCACCATACGGAGGAAAGATCATAATCTTAGCGACCATATCAATCTTAGTTGCCAAATCGAGGCCGATATAACACGGACGGCCCTGTAATTCATCAAGAGATAAACGTGCCGGCGCTTGATTCCACTTGGACATATTCATCCAAGCAGACTTGGCACCGACAAATTCATTGACGTGCTTGGTTCTGAATGTGTTTTGCTTGCGTGCTGACTGCACAGCATCACGGCACCGCGCTTCTAAGAAGTCGCCACTGACCGATATGTCGTAGTTTGGATTGGCTTTACGTAAAGCAAGCTCGCTTGTCCAGTCGTCATCTTCGTCTTTGGTGTAGATCATCGCCCACATATCAGGGATATCCATCACACCTTCAAGCATTTTTTGTGCGTCACGAATGAGTAGGTAGCAAGGTCCACCAATGCCGCTACCGGCAGTGGTGATAACGACCATCATTGGCTGCTCACGCGAACCCATGCCCGTTTCCATTGTGTCGTACAATGTGCTGTCTTTGTGCTCATGGTATTCATCAACCAACGCACAAGACGGACTTGAACCGTCACCTGGTGTACCAATGATTGGCTCGAATCGACTGCCATCACGTGATACATTCATGTTGGATGCATTGGATTCAATGCCATACCACTCTTTCATTTGTGGTGTGCGGTCAACCATTTGCTTAGCAGGTCGGAACACTTCCCATGCTTGCTTCTCAGTGGTTGCGCCCGAATAAACCTCAGCACCAAACTCACCATCAGCGACGAACATATACAAGCCGATACCAGCAGCAATGATTGATTTGCCGTTTTTACGTGGCACAAAGATGATGACTCGTGTATAGCGACGCAGCTTAGTTTTCTTGTGTATCCAACCAAACGGAATGCAGATACTGAATAACTGCCAAGGCTCGAGCGTGATCAATAAGCGATCTTGTGCCCATTTGCCTTTGGTGTGCGGTAGTAATTGGATGAATTTGGCTATCTTTTCGGCTTTTGCAGGGTCAAACTTGTACGGAAAATCCTTTGAGCGACTGGATTTTTTGTCATCAAGGTGACGTTGGCATGCTAGTTTTACCCACTTACATGCGATGATTTTGCCCGCAACAACGTCGCGTGCATACTTTTCAGCTTTAGCAACATTGGTGTATTTGGTACGGGCCATTTCATAGTTTCTTGTCTTTTATTAGGCGTAAAAAAACCACCCTATGGGTGGTGTGTTTTATTTTGCAAGCTTATACAACTATCTGAAAGCTATCTATCAGCGCTATTTCAACAGGGAGACCGAAGAACGTATCTCGAGGCTCTGTTTTTAGCGACTGATAATGAGCCTCATGTAAAAGCGCGTCTCGCTGTTGCTCTGACATTCTTACGGACTTAGGTTGATGACCTTTAGCGCACATGAGCGTTATCTTATCAATGATAGCTTCTGCAGCAACTATTTCAGCACTCATAATCAATACCTTTGGATGTTAAAGCTTAATCATACTACAAATCAGCAAATGGATTACCACTACCTTGATCACCTTTTGGACCCATTAATCTTTGACGACTGCTAGGATCAAGTCCAAGCAAACTACCAAACTGCACCATCTGACGCTTGGCTTCATTGACTACTGTTACCGCTGGATTTTTAATGACAGTCTTTTCAGTATGGAGGGTAATGCCGTTCTCGTTAATATCTTGTTCAGCTTCACGCCAGCGACAGTACGCCATACAAAATGATTCAACATTATGCAAATCCGGTACCGTCAAAACTTCATTGGCCAATAAGTCCGGCATGATAGTTTCCCACATACCAATAGCGATATCAGGCATCCAAGCAGGTGCATCAACTTTGGTGAGCTTCGTAAATTCAGGCTCATTATTATTCAGTGCACGCTTACCGGGATTACCCGCCAGCTGTTTTTGCTTCGTGGGTTTTGGCTTGCGACCACGACCTGATACCGTTGCAACGCCGCCCATCTCAATCTCCAATTTTGTAAATTTTGCTTTTGACCTAAGTTTTTAATTACGCGGAGTTTTAAATGTGACTTAGGGGGCGGTCACATGGGGCTTCCGGCTGAAGGATTGATGTACCCTCCCCCTTTATTCATTGGCTGTTTTGGTTCGGTGACATTTTTTACAGAGCGATTGGAGGTTTTCAAGCTCGTCGGTACCGCCATTTGCCTTATTGATTATGTGATCGACGTCGGTGGCTGGCACGTATCTACCTGAGCGCTTACAAGCCATGCAAAGATTACCATCACGATCAAGTACTTGCGCACGAAGCTTACGCCAAGCATGTCCATAACCGCGCTTGGTTGTGCTGCCTGTTCTGTCTGGTCGCTTGGTCCAGTTGCTTCGTTGGTCTGCATGCTCATCACAGTATCCTTTGTCTTTACGAGTGGTTAGGTTTGGACAGCGATACTGTCTACATGGCGTGGATGGCATGAGTACTTTCCTTGGCTTCGATAAACTTAATGAGCTGCTTAGCTTCTGTGTTGCCACGGTCAGCACGGTCTTGCAACAGCTTGCGTTGATGCGCCTTGAGTGTAGGAGTCTCAGCCTTGTCGTAGCTGTCATAGAGCTCTTTGCCTGAGTATTCGTACAACATGACAGCAACTCCATGACCAAACGTTAGATATAAAAAAGCCCACGCTATTTCTAACGTGGGTAAATCGATTGGATGTTATTAAATTAATAGCTATTTTTTGTGCGTACCTTCTACACCGCGACGCATACGCTCAATAGTTCTCTGCTGCAACCAGTGCTGCGCTTCTTCAATGTGAGTCAATGCACAAGCATTTTCTTTGCAGCGATATTCACCGTCTTGAAAACCGCGTAATCGGTCTGCAACAATCTCAAGCAACACTTCGTTTGTTAATCCGTTTACGCCGTGCTCATTAATAGGACCATTCTGGAAACGAACATCAACTAGCGTGCTATTACCATGCGTTACTTGATAATGATGATTAGAGTTACCCTGCCCTTTTTCATCCATCGCTACCAATGATAATGTGTCATTAGTTGGATTGATGATGTGACCTTTAATCTCTCTCATAATAATACCTATTAAATACTGGGCATAAAAAAGCCCACGCTATTTCTAACGTGAGCAAAGGAACAATAATATGGCCCGTTGGGCAGGACTCGAACCTGCGACCTCATACATCAGTGTAATGCGCTCTACCTGCTGAGCTACCGCCGGGATAATAAGAGCAATAAAAAAGGCGCTTAGAATTAACTAAACACCTTTTCGCTGCGGATGCAGACAATATAACACATTTATACTATGTACCTCGGTCAAAGTCAAACGGTTTCGGATGCAAGTAATCGCTCAACCTCAATCTCTGCTGCATCGACCAGCTTCTTACAATGCTTATCACACATCTTCATCCCTGCCTTAGTACCACCCCGTCTATACTCAGGCTCCGACTTAGTGAGCTTTTGCGCCAATCGCTGATAACTATAGCCGTATCGATACTTGAGCTTGATCAACCGATAGTTATATCTGTCATGCGCTTTGAGATATGTCATAGCATGCTCAATATCCAGCATAGCCTCATCACAACCAACATCAACGCCACCGCCACTATCTGGCAATATAAGACTCCATGCTGATTTATAACCTAGCGGACTGCAACTACCCACACTGCCACCGCCCACTGGTGATGCTGCGATATTGCCACGACCTACCCAACGACCCCACATTGCCAACTTTGCCTTGATACCCAATTCATCAATTATCACTCGCTCACCTCACTTACTGGATCAAAATTATTCAAGAAATAAACGATGTCAGAATGGCACTCTTTAGAACCCATGTCATAAAAAACACAGCGCTGTGGCAATGATTTTACAATCGCCAATTCACCACTGTGCTTACATCGCCACTCGCTTTTAAGCTCTACACCCCTCACAGCCCTTCTCCTTAATCCCGCTTAAAACCAACTCTTGCAACCATCAGCAGCGCTAAGAACCCAAGTAATGCAAACAATGAGTCTGATAGCTTGTATAGCGATATAACAACCCATGACACAGCTAGCACCAATACCACGTTATAAATCATCGCCATTAGCGCATGCCAGCATTCTGGCCAATATCTCCAATCCATAATCATCTACTCCTTTAATCTGAGTTGGTGGCATGAGCTGCCCATTCTGTTTGTATTAATTCATAATCCAGCATGCCTGATGGTGGGTTAAGGTAATCGCAATCTGAGCACCTGATCATTAAAAAACCATTAGGATAATCACTGCCGGCAGGTCTAGGTCTGAGCTCTAAATCACTAATTGAAAACTTTATAACTTGATGGCAGTTGCCGCATGTTGCTTGATGGTCATTCATGGCTCACCTTTCATGTGCTTTATATACGTTAAAAGTCTCGAACATCCCAACCACCGCCATTCCTTTTGGTCTGCTTCATGATTGCAATAAACTTAAACGGAAATTTATCAGCAGCGACTTTAATCTTCACAAGCGCATCGTCAGTCCAATGACCTTTAACTTCGTGTATTTCTAATTGCCCGTCTGAGCGCATCACCAAGAAGTCTGGCTTGTAAAACGTGTTATCTGCTAACCGTAGGTTGATGCCGTCGAAAGAGTAATAAGAAATCTCACCTGCGCGGCGCTGCATTTCTAAGTGCTGGGCATAGGCTTTTTCAGTGTTATTCATCGTTCCCGTCTTCATGCGGCCTAATGCTTGTATGTTCTTATTCATCTCTTACCATCCTTTAAATTAATGTCGCCATATTCGTGATCTATAGCGTTTCCAAAATCGTCCCACTTAGCATAGTCATCATGGAAAGGATCTCCAGCAACTACTCTTACCCGTCCTGACCAGCCTTTGTGAGCAAATACCTTTGTGTCATATGCTTTCTGTAATCCTGAGACATTGAGATCCTTTGTGGTTTTCATAAAAACTCGCCACTCAGTATTCGATAAGCCGTTGCCATCACGATTGGATCTTGTCCGTTTCCAATCGCCGTAAGCTGCTGGCGCCGATCGGGTAATTCATCATCCATTCCGCAAAATACGGGCTCAGGTACGTTTGATTCTGATAACAACTGCTCAAAGCTTCTAATTCTGGCATTGCTAAATTGCTGATTGCTGTTTCTAGATTCCGATGCTGATTGCTTCTTATGCTGGGTAGTTTCAGTTCCGCATGCATTGCGCGGCTGCTGCGCGGGGTCGGTAGCGTAAATCCAGACTCGTTTCCGCTCATGTATGTTTCCGCAATCGTCACTTCCAAGCAATAATGGTGCGCTAAGCTGGTATCCAAGACCTTCGATAATTCTGCAAACATCAATGATGGCTGCATCGCTGAGCAAGCCTCTGACGTTTTCAAAAAAGAGCCTTTCCGGTCGTACAATCTCAATTGTTTTTTCAATTTCACACCAGAGATAACGTTCGTCACTTGCTCCCTCGCGCTTTCCAGCCACTGAGTGCGGCTGACATGGAAATCCGCCTGTAATAACGTCGATGAGTCCTCTGTACTTATGAGCGTGGTTTGCGTTGAATTCTGTGATGTCATCATAAATTTCTCCGTTATCAAACCACCCGTCTTGCATGCGTTGTCTTAATACTTTTTGACAATATTTATTTTTCTCAACGTACGCGACTGTATTCCAACCCAGTATCATTGATCCGTAGATGCCACCACCTTGACCGGCAAACAAAGCGAGTTCTTTTACGCTCACACCGCCTCCTTCATTTCTCTTGATAAACGATCATATGCTGTTACTCGAGCTTCACCAGACTGAACATATCTATCTACATAAGCCTCGGTTTCCGCAGTGGTCATACCTTCCAGTGGTGGGCGCTTACAACCATTCAGAGATAAAGGCGCATACTCATCAGCGGCATCACTAGTGCTGTGACTGGGGTGGTAGATAGGCGGTAAATCACTGTCAAAATTTGAGCTGCCTTTATTGGCTGTGGTGCCCCAATCTTCGTTATCTGTAGAGAAGCGACCTTTGGCTTTTTCCTGACGCGCTTGGTCGGCTTTTTGGTTGTTTGCTTCACGTATCATCCATTTGATTAGTTTTACTTTGCGATAAGATTCTGTGGTCAGTGGATTGCCTTTGAGCGCTTGCTCAGCGTAATGAGCTTTGAATGCTGAGATTTCAAACTGATACTGTTCATCGGTTAGCTGAATCATCTTGCCTGCTTTGAATAATTCACCGCGCATCTGGTCAATGGTTGGTGCTTCCCAATTCTCAATATCATCAGCACGTTGGTCGCGTATCTGGTCAGCTTTGGTTGCTGGCTGGTTGACTGATGGCTGTGATGCTACTGGTTCAACTGGTACTGGTTGGCTGTCTGATGGTTGATTGTCATCAGTAGAGTTATCCACAGAACCATGATTAAACTTATCCACAATCACCTCGCCTGTGTTTGTGTGTGCGTCTTCACTAACTGGTTTCTGGTTATTGGTTTCTGGTTCATGGTTCGTAGTTATGGTGTCATTTTCCGCATTAATTTCATTCGTGATTGCATTCACTGCATTCGTCATTGGATTAGCGTTAGTGTTCGTCATACCATTCGCTTGATGGATAGCGTTAGTAGCATCTGTTTTGCTATCACTGTTAAAGCGCTTGCTATAAAGCTCTCTAAGCGTTGTTATAGAAGTCTTGAGCGTGACTGATTCGCCAACACCTTTAAGGCTATCAACCATAAATTTACGTTCGTCATTAGAAGTTAGCTTGTATTCGCCCTCGTTCGTCATGACACTCGCTTTATCATTCGCCCTATTCGCTTTCACATTCGCTTCATTCGTCATGACATTAGCGTTATTCGTGATTCGTGTTAGCTTGTCGCCACCAAAGCGCTGGATGTATAACTCTCTAATAGCTGACATGCCAGCATTCGATTCGACAGTTACACCAGCTGCTCTAAGTCGCTTAGTCATATCACCAAGTGCAGTAGAGATCTGCTGAAATTTATAATCTTTGATTATCTTGTCCCATACTGGATGCTTGAATAGCTTGCCAGCCTTGGTGAATTTGTCTTTTAGTACGAATACCAGCGCTTGCTGTTCAGCGTCGTCAGTGACAGATAAGCGGCGCTGTAATAGGTCCATATCACTGCCATCGATAGGCTTTTCTTCTGATAAGTACAATGAGCGCAAATCAAGATATATGGTTTTCTCGATGCGGCTCATGTGCTTGGTTTCAAAGTCGATGTCAGTGAAGTTATGATTGACGAAATGCATTACGCCACCTCATGAACGATGGCGAATAGACGCGCTAGATGGGTTAAGCCCTTTGGCGTGAATAGTGGCTGTGTTGTAGCGCGTGTTTCGTAAACAGTGACACCATTGCGATTAACTGGCACGGTGTAAGTTACTGGGCGTTGTGACATGAAGCCTTGTTGTAAGCGATTGCTACACATTTGCAGCTTGTCTTTGTTATCGCGGTACATCCAGTTGTGAGCAATACACCATGCATTGAACTTCTGTGGTTGAACGCCTAGTGTTTTAGCTGTATCACGCGCGTTAAGACTACCCATAGCGCTGTCGATAACATCCAATGCAGCTGCTTTAGGCTCAGCAAGTGCTAAGCGTGATTGCTGATCTTCAATAAGCTCAGCTTGGTCAGCAGCAAGGCGTAATGCTTCAGATAGTGTGGCTGGAATAACTGGCGCGCTGGCTTGCGCTTCTAACTCTTGCCAGCGCTGAATGATTAGATAGCGAATTTTTGCGTTATAACCCGATACCAAGGTAATAGTTAAGTCTTTATTGAGCAGGTATTCGGTTTGCTGACGGTTCATGTTGTCAATAAAGATACGCTCAAATATGAGCGCATCTATTTCGAGCTCATCAAACATAACCAAGCAATCACGCTTCACGTTCTTGTGCTCTTTATTTGTCAGCTCTGCGATTTCACGGCTAGACATGCGCTGATTATTATTTATTTGCAAATTCTGAATATTCATTGTAAAATTCCTTCAACAATTTTAGTTTATAGCTCTAAAGAAACACCTAAACCCCATCAGCTCGAACTGATGGGGTTTTTGCTTGTTTGGCTCTCAGGTAATCAATCGCTTCTAGCTTCTCACCCAAATCAATAATCTTTTGATTGCGCTCGATGCGCTCAAACTCACGTTTGATATCTGCATCATTTATTGCGACTTCTACTCTCGCTCTTAAACGGCAGATTTTGCACTTGTCGTTACACATGGTCAGCCCCACAATGCTTTGCGATTTGAACGCTCAATGTGCGAAACGTTACGATGGCGTTCTGAATAGCCGTTTGAATTGCGTCATGCTCATTACAATCGATACGACCGTCTTCTAACGCTTTGTGCATCTCAGACATAATGTCGCCCTGGCATGCTGACGTAGATAGTGCTGTCATGAGTATGCTTGCCTGCGTCGCCTCACCATCAACCTGATAAAACACACCGCCAAGACGCTGGGCCATGGCTTGGATGATAGCCGTGTCGTTGGTGTATTCCATGATGGTCAAAGCTTCGTCTAAGCGCAGATGATGACTATCAGTGTTTGGATTAACCTTATTGTTTAATACTGTGCTCGACATACCCATGCGTGCGGCAATGGCTGTTGAGCCGCCATGCTTTGGGTTATGTACTGTGCTGTGTGCTGCGTCTATTACGTCCATCGTGTCCTACCTATTTATAAAAACGTGTTGTTGATGAGTGCGTGGTTGTATTATCTACTTAACGGCTTCAAGTGATGCTAGTGCTGGACAAAGCTCGGAAGAAGATATTTCGCCATTGGTAAGTCTTTCTGCCTTTAAAGCCAATACCGCAGACATATGCGCATTCCCTTGTAACCAAGCCCAAACTGAAGGCTGAGTACAACCAAGAGCGTCTGCTGTCTTTTGCTGTCCGCCAAAATGAGCAACCAGCCGCTTGTATGATTTTTGGGAAGGTGTCATTTATATTGTCCTAACTATTGATTTTATAAGATTATATTGTTTTAACTATAAATAATCAATAGTTATAACTGTTTGTTATTGTATAGTCTTGACTATAAAATGGGATATTGACTATTTATTTTAATATCGAGGAAAGTATGAACACGCTACCGGATAGATTGAAGTTTGCTCGAGAGCAACTGAACCTGTCGCAACAACAGGTAGCAGACGCTGTGGGCATGAAGCAACCTAGTTACTATCAGCTTGAGGCAGGCAAGTCGAAACGCTCACGATTTATTAGTGATATCGCTAGGGTGCTAGAAACCAATGCTGATTGGCTGATGTACGGAGAAGGTGATAGTGCGCCTAAGCCAAGCCGTGATGACTTAATCCAAAAAATAAGGGATATTGAGAACGGCGGCGTAAGGGACAGTAGTACAGCTCCATTGGGAACTTCCAACATGGCAATGGCTGAAAACTCAGACGAAGTACCTATTTTGAGCTGGGTAGCTGCTGGCAGTTGGTCTAACGTAGATGCTGTTTGTTTTGATGATGCTATAGGTAGAGTATCAAGACCAAAAAATCTATCAAAAAATGGTTTTGCCTTAATTGTACGAGGTGAAAGCATGCTTCCTAAGTTTGACCCAGGCGATATTATCTATGTAGAGCCAGAAACAGGGTTGTTTGCATTAAAGAACAACGATCTTGTGATAGTTCAATGTAATCATGATACCGAAGCCACATTCAAGCAACTGGTACTAGGTGAGACTTCAGATGACATGTATCTAAGACCTCTTAACCCAAACTGGCATGAGCAAAAAATGCTGCCGATGGGTGAATGCAATCTAGTTGGTAAGGTGGTGGGTAAATATGTCGAATACTAATGATTGGGCGTATGTATGGGTATGCCATTTTTTGAAGCATGCAAAGCCAGTTGATACACCACCATTAGGATGGTGCGTGTATCGTGAGGCATTGGATTGGGATTAGTTTTGATGCGTACTAGCCAGCACGCTTGAGACTGGCTAAAACTGATGAAGAGAATGATATGGATATTAAATTTTCAGGCTCACCCACTGACGGCATGGCGCTAGTTAGCGTTTATTTGGATGGCGATCTCGGTGAAGATATGCCGTTGCAGTCCGCCCAAGTGGACTTGTGGGTGCCTTTTGATGACTCGCTCGAAAAAATGCACGCAAACGCTCGTTCCGCATTAGCCACTTTTCTAAAACAAGCGCTAGAGGCCCTTGAGAGTCCAGATCCTGAATGATGGATTCAATAATTATTTTTGGCTGGCAAGTTGTTCGTACTTGATTGCCATCAATAACAAAGCGGGATAGTTTATCAGCGGACTCAATAATACGATCATGATCGATATTATCCGCTGATGAATTCTGTAATAAAAGGCGGACTATCTCTAGTCTGATTTCTGGATTGGGTTTCATATAAACTTCCTATTGTTGGTTAAAGTAATTTAAATGATTAGATGGATCGCTTTAAAGTTCCAGCGCTTGGCGCAGATTATTAGCCGCTGGTATAACGGAACTGAAGTCCCTTATAAGAACTATGGGTCACTTGTTTTTTTGACACCTATTATTAGATATCACTGGACAGCGGCACTGCTACACCGTTTTATTCGTTGGTATAAATTCAACTGGTTCAATCTTTGGATGCTAATAATCACTACGCTTGGTGTTCTGGTTGCACTTATCGCGCTCTTTAAATAGTTTTTGCACAGCCTGAGCGTCACTTGGTCGCACGATATAAATAGTTTTTTTATTCAAACTATCTTCTGAAAGCAATGTATTGGCGACATGCTTGGACATCTCTTCAATACTTCCTACATTTTTTACCTTAGGTTCGCTTAGCAGCAACGTGGCATCCTCATTGCGAGCCTGCTGGTAGCCATGAGACTTGCCTACATTGAAAGCAATCCTGATAAAATTAGCGATCGCCAGTAAGATGAAACAGATTCCTATAAAAATTAACTCCATAACCCACCTAATCGTCAATTCAAACCGCCTAAATGGCGGTTTTTTTGTGTGTGATTAATAATTATTATAACGACAATTTAAAGTTAAAACTATTTTTATTGTTAAAACTATTGACAGTTACTTATAGTTAAAACTATAATAATTCATCACAACGACGCAGAGTAACTGTTATGAACTCAATCAAAGACTTTCTAGCCAGCATCGGCATCCTTGCACTACTAATCCTTGGTATGACGGCAGCAACGGCTGGCGTGCAACACATCAATGACGCATTTAATCGCTCACAAGCAGGTCAAGACGCGCTGATTGCTGAACATAAAGCGTATCTAGCCCAAGACGATGACAACTACGTTACTGACCCTATGAATGGGTTTGACGAAGAAGTCTACGAGGCATCTGAGCAGGCAAAAACAGCGAGTCATGCCAATCTTTTTATTTCTAATGCGTATGGGAGGGAGTGATGACGACCTATCACTTAAAGCAGTCTATAGCAGGATGTCTTCGAAACAACCGTGTTGGCACTATCGATTTTTTGGAAGATGGAAACGGTAACCCTCTATCTGATGCTGAAGCAAGAGTTGAACTAAACAAGCTGTTAGAAGCAGGTCACACTGTTATGCCGGTTGGTGACGACTGCGAAGGTTTTGATGTATTTGGTGGCGGTTGTCCTGGTCATGAGCCGCTGGCAGGTAGCGACCTTGCCAACGATCTAATGGAAGAGCGTCAGCAGGCATTCCTAAAATCAAAACCCATTGTTGGTCAAAAGTTACTCCTAACTCAGCGTCAAAGAAATGCACCACCTATCACAGATAATGTGACCGTTAAGAAGGTTGGAACAAAGTATTTCACGTTGGACAAAGCTTTCCATCGTAGATTTCATATTGATTCTAAACGCGAAGCAGACACTCATGACTCTCACTTAACTTTGTATGCTAGTAGTGATTGCTACGATCATGAAAAGGATAAGGATAAGCTAGCATACGAGATAAAGGATGCTATCAACCAAGTTGGTAATCGTACTTTAAAGGCTCTGACAATGGTGGAGCTTGGAGTTATCGCCAACCTTGTACTGAATAATAAGGATGATAAAAGATGAACACGCCAGCAATGATTATAGATTTTGAAGCAACGGATGTTAGCAAAGAAGCGGAAGCGACGCAGCTTGGGTGGCGTAACGTGCGATTTAATAAACAAGGTTTTCTATGTGCAGACTTAGATCATCTGGCAAATGCGCCTTGCAGCCCATCCATTCTTTGTACGCCTGATCGTATTATTGGTTATGGCGCTATGGCTGTCAGTCATATAACGATGGATGACTTAAAAGGTACTTACAACCATAAAGACCTTATACCAACGCTGCTACCTGAAGGTGAGGCTTATATCATCGCTCACAATGCAGATTACGACATTCAAGTCGCTGCCAATGCCGGTGTCGATGTTAGCCAGTACAAACGAATTTGCACTCAAGCGCTGGCACGCGCAATGCTACCCGAATTAGATAGTCACTCACTAGGCGCACTCACCTACGCGATCAATCCTGAGCTGGCACGTAAGTATTGCCGCAATGCTCATGACGCTGGTTACGATGTGACGTTTACGCTGTGGCTGCTAGAGCACTTATGTGAGCTAGGTAATATCACCAGTATGGAACAGCTATATCTTGCCAGCGAGGAAGTTAGAACGCCTATCATCTTTGATTTTGGTAAACACAAAGGCAAGGCTATTAAAGATATGGCTTGTCACGCTAAAGATCGTGAATACTTTGACTGGGTGTTCGACAATATTGATGATAAGCCTTATTTAATTAAAGCGTGCCGATACGCAGTAGATAACATTCGATTGCTTAACTGGGTTCGTGAGATGCCTTCGTCTAATTTATTTCCACTGATAGCAACTATAGATAATGGCGATAGCTATCATGTTTACACAACCGCTGCTACATCATCACCCTACACCGCCCTTAAAAAAGTAGGTGATCAGGTCGTAGATGATGGTCTTTTTGACACGATAGAAGAAGCTAAAGCTTGGTGCGTCAAGCATTTCAATATAGGAGTTTTTCCTCATGAGTAACACAAAAGAACGTCCAATAATCTTGACCGCGCAAGAAGTAGCGGCTATGCGTGACCGTAAAAAATTGCAACACAGAATGCCATTAGAGCCACAACCTTATCTTGATTCACAAGGTCACTGGACATGGGAAAGTAAAGGCGTCCATATCTGTGTACGTTTTGCTACTGTAAGACCTTTTCTTGATGCTATGCGACGACGCGCTATAGGTAGTAAAGCCGCACCCTTCAAGGTTGGCGACATAATGTGGGCGCAAGAAGAACACAGACCGATTAGTTGGGCTTTTGAAGATGGTGAAGTGACTATTGAGTACCGAGACGGCTACGCTACCTCACATCACTATCTGACCGAAGAAGAAATGGAAACGAATCCCAACGATAATTATCCATTTGCGGTGGTTGAAGAATTGTTAGCGCGCAATGTGCCAATAATGGAAGATAAGGACCGCTTCGATTTCAGTAACCCCGAAAACCTACCTCATTGGCGCAGTGCTGAAGAAATGCCGCGGTTTGCTTGTCGTAGCTTTTCGGAAATAACCAGTGTGAGAATTCAGCGCATTCAAGATATCAGTGAGGTTGAGGCGCTAGCAAGTGGTTTATTAATCCAGTCTTGCGAACAAGGATCACAGTGGTTTTTAAACCCTGCTTCTAGAATGAAAACCAATGTTTTTCATCGGGATGAATGGCGCAGCGCTTTTTCAGTCTATTGGGACTCTCTTCATGGTGTAGGTGCATGGGATAGAAATGATTGGGTATGGGTTTATGATCTTAAAAAGGCAAATACTTATGAATAATACAACTGAACGTCCAGTAATATTTAGCGCGCAAGAAGTCAACGCAGTGCTGGTAGGTCATAAGACGCAGCATAGAGTGATTGTTGAAAATCCTTCTAATGGTTTTGAGTTTGACTTTAATCTGTCTGGCTTAACCACTCCAGCTATCGGTTATATGAATAATAAATTTGGTCTACTTACTAAGCGAGAAATACACCCTAATTCGAATAAATTTGAAAGAGGTATTACGCCTTGCCCGCTTGGTAAAGTCGGTGATCGGCTGTGGGTGCAAGAGGATTTCATACCTGACCCGCCAGCTGGTCATGATGCGTGGGAAGATGAAGATAGCGTCACTAATTATTTCCAGTGGGATGGGTGCGGCAGTAAGTTATCAGAAATTCCCAATAGATTGCGCACTTCTGAACACGTCATATACAAGGCAGGACGGGACAACCCAGACTCCATGATGTGGTTTAACGCTTTGCAGATGCGCAAATGGGCTAGTCGCCTACTTTTGGAGATAACCGATATTCGTATCGAGCGTGTGCAGGATATTGACGCAGCTAGTGCGGAGGTAGAAGGTTGCTTTGATTTTTCTGGTTATGAAAGGTTAAAGCCAAGACCTTTATCTGCGTTTATTACCTACTGGATGGCAAAGCATGGCGATGACGCATGGTTTACAAACCCGTGGGTTTGGGTGATTGAATTTAAAAAGGTTGATGACTAATGGCTGATGATATTGATCGCGCTGGTGAGCGCATAGATGCTGAGATGGCAGCTCGTCTGCGTGTCTTACCAACGTTTAGTATGCCGTCATTGCTTGATCGCCAAGCATGCGGTGAAGAAATACCAAGCAAGCGACGCGCCATTGGTGGTGTTACCAGGTGCGTTGACTGTCAAAATCATTTTGAAGGGCGGAGATAGTTATGGACCTAATCGAATTAAAAACAGCTTACTTAAAAGCTATGTTATGCGCCGCTGCC
The DNA here is from genome assembly GCA_030686115.1 of Psychrobacter cibarius. Taxonomy (NCBI): domain Bacteria; kingdom Pseudomonadati; phylum Pseudomonadota; class Gammaproteobacteria; order Moraxellales; family Moraxellaceae; genus Psychrobacter; species Psychrobacter cibarius. The sequence goes on along the minus strand of CP131612.1, from coordinate 1,069,202 downwards.
AAATCAGATGTTAGATACTACTTGGAAGGTGTTTACTTCGTCGGCGGTGACAACAAAGTGTTGGCTTACTCTACTGATGGTCGTCAACTATTGCGCTGGATCGTTAGTGAGAACTATCAAGGCGATGACTTCTCTTACATCCTTAATCGTCGCTGCATCAAAGATGCTATCAAGACCAAGTACCACATTCATTTAGAAGCCTCAACTGGTGATCTTGTTTGCGCTAAAGACGAAGACTTCAGAAGATTTAAAGGCTTGATTGATGGCAAATATCCAGACGTTAAGCGTGTTATTTCAGGCTACATCGACAATATAAATTCAGAGAAGGACGAAAATATATTGATCAATGCCAGCTACTTAAAGAGCTTAAGCAAGATAGGTAAAACCGTTGGAAAACATTACAAGCTCAAAGATGTGCCAATACGTCTCTACAGCTCAAAACCATTGAATCATATTACTAATATATTTACATTCAACGGCAACAAAAACCTTATGTATATCATGACCAGCTGCCAATCTGCAGGTGCTACAGATGAAGAACATCATGCGGTTCTGCTTGATGAGCATCCAATCCCAAAGAACGAAGCTCAGCAATGGCTTGATGAAGGTTTTGGGGCGATATGTGGATTTAGTAATGAGTCACCAGACGCTGCAAAAAACATGTCTGAATACCGGGCAAAGCTCATTGTTGATTATGATGATGACGGTTATATGGATATGAACGGTGATATTTGGCGCTTCGTTCATTTTATTGACCCTGTTGAGCCAAACCCAAATTTCGTACAAGGAGCGTGATTGTGAGTACAACTGAAATATACGGCTTTAAAGCCGATGGCTATGCAGAGTTTATTGGTGAAACACAAAACGCATGGCGTGGTGCTATGGCCGTTTGGACAGCCTTAGAAGAAAAGTATCTGGGATTGCTGCCATCGTCTATTGATGCTAATCATAGTTATTCCAGACTGATGTCAGTATTTAATGCCGAAAAAGATACTCAGGCAATATGGGATTTGGCGAGGGATGAAAGGTTGACAGATAGTGAGCGAATTGCGCTTAAATCAACATTCGACTATCAGCTTTTTAAATCCAAAGATGTTGATAAGGTTGTAAGTGCATACAAAGCGTTCGACGCTGATGCTAATTGCGATACGACGCTCAGAGAGCAAGCAGAAATAATAGAGCAAAATAAAGATAAATACATTGCGTTTGGCTTCAATCAAACCTCGGTCAATTCCGCGTTTTGGACTGAAGATAGGAACACTTGCGAATGTGAATATTGTGAACACTGCAAAGAAGATTATTACAACATCAACACGGAGTCAGAGCATTTTTACCTCTCTGTTGATCTGCATAAGGAGAGCGATTGTGAAACGAGATATTAAGACGCTTGATGATGCACATGATATTTTAAGCATACATGGCATTGAGAAGTCTCGAAGTATCGTGCGTGACGCTCCCGATGGCGTAGAGTCATACTCATGGGTACTAGGCGAATCGCGTATTAGAGATAAGGAGGTTTGGATATGCGACCTGAAGGACGCGCTAAAAATCAACGACAATGCAAGCGAGGTGACCACTAATGCCAAATGAATCTCAAGCCATAATCGACCTACTTCGCCAAATGGGCTTAACGCCCCTTGACTGGGTGGACGCCAAGCAGTTCTCTGAATTAACGGGCATTGCTGAGCAGAAACTTCCTCACCGTAAGCAACACTGGCCAGAAAACGTTGTTTGGACGCGAGAAAGTAATAATATATATTACTCAATAAGAGGATATAACAAGTGGATGACACAGCAAGCAGACATACGTTACCGCAAGGCGTGCGGCTTAGATCGGGACGCATTCAGATCTACTTTAGCAGAGACGGTAAGTCCCATCACGTCACGCTCCCACACCCAGTCACTGCGGAAGGCATCAAAGCAGCTGCTAAAATTAGACGCGACCTAATCACAAAAGCCGAATGGGGTGTGCTCACAGAAGTAGACCTCGCCAGCGCTAAAGGCGAAATGGTTAATGATGATAGCGTTATCGTCGGTGATGGCGCCCTATTCCAAGAGATAGCCCAAAAGTATCTGAAGCACTGTGAAGCCAATACTGACTCCAAAAAAGACTACGTGAGTGCATTGAACAAGCACTGGATGCCTGAAATGGCGCTGATACCCATTCACGAAATAACGTCTGACCTAATACGTGACATCATTTCTGACATTAACTTCAAGTCTGACAAGACTTTTAATAATTGCCTGGTGCCACTGCGCGGTGTCTTTGACAAAGCCATTGAGCTTCGATTGATCACACCTGCAGAAAACCCAATGGCCATGATTAAAAATAAAAAGGTGCAGTCAGGACTGCCTGACCCATTCACTCGAGATGAAATGAATGCCTTGCTGAATTGGTTAGATAAGAACTTAGTAGATAAGGACCATTTTTATTATTGGTATTTTGAAGTAGCGTTTTGGACTGGATGTCGCCCTAGTGAGCTGAATGCTCTAAGATGGAAAGATATCGACTGGTTCAACGGCTCAGTGATCATTAATAAAAGCCGTGTGCGCGGCATTGAGAAGCAAGTCACAAAAACTCATACAGCGCGTGAAGTATATTTGAATGACCGCTCGAAGCGTGCATTTGAAGCACTGGACGCTATGAAGCTGAGTGATGACTATGTGATGATATGTCCAGAAACGAATGAGCCTTTCTACAATGAAAAGCCTGCCCGCATGAGATTGATTGAAGCAATGAAGTCTACAAGGGTAAGACATCGCCCAGCATATAATGCCAGGCATACTTATGCCACGATGTTGCTCATGTCAGACGTAAACCCAGTATTTGTCGCCAACCAATTGGGCCATAGCTTACAGATGCTCATTAAGCGATATGGTCGTTGGCTGCATGGCGATCAGAACAAGCTTGAGATATCAAAGCTCACAACTAACTGAATAACCTATCATAGATTATAAGCAGTCATCAACATTGCCCTAATCCTGCTAATAAGTTAAAGTTGATGAATATTTTTTTCTTTATTATCACTATAAACTAATAATTATTAGAATAATTCACAGAAAAGGAATCTACGCTTGAAAAAAATAATACTAGCCGCTGTGCTATCTATCTTCGCACTTTCATCTAATGCTGCAATTAATACAGTAGATAATCCGTTTCAAAGCAATAGCAATACAGTGTTGAAGGAGTCTGTCGAAGTCGATCATCCACTATTTGTCAAAGGTGCTGGCGGTTCGCAGTGTAAAGGCTTACCTAGTACTTGCGGCCAGATGGCCAACTGTGAGCAGGCTAAGCAAGCACTGAAGTGCGGTCATAAGCAACTAGATAGAGACAAGGACGGAGTACCATGCGAATCAATTTGCCCAGGTGGTTAATTGGCATTGCCGTTTTATCGTTAGCTGCATGCACCTCTTCCCAAAATGACAGTTACGCTAGTCAATTTGTTTCTGGCTATGTTGTAGTGCATGAAATATTCTGGTCCGCTGATCATGATACCCCCTACCCCTTTACCACATCAGGTGAAATATCCTGTGTCTACTATCCAGAGTTTGGTACTGAGGTGTATTTTGAGCCTGCAGGCTATATTGATGATTCCTCTATTGGCACTCCGCTTAATAAGGCGGCTGCAGAGTCTCTAAAGAAAGCAGGTCTGGTTCCAAACGTACCTTATAGTATTAAGAAGGGTGCTGATTTGAGCGAGGTTAGAGAGGTTGGGTTGAAGATGTGTGATGAGCAGAGGGATAAGCTTGAGGGTGTGTAAGGCAATTGGCGTAGATTTAGCAGATTATAGGCAGTGCGCTAATGAATAATTCATTATTGATAAATTATATAGCTTGATAATAAACCTGGAACCACTATACAAAAATGGACAGTGACATACTCTTGCCAGCCAATCATGTCAAAATCATGTCATAAAAAAAGCCAGCCACCTAAGTGACTGACTTTATTTAAAATATTTGGTGGAGATGGCGGGAGTTGAACCCGCGTCCGCCAGCATTACGCTCATGAATCTACATGTTTAGTTTCTGTCTTTAGTTTTAATCCGCACCGATCCGACAGTCAGGATGGATTGGACGATTCTCTACTTTTGAACCCAAGCGATTGAGACAATCACTTGTGGCGAGCCTACATGCGGACGCTTCAACTTAGTTGACCAACTGTAGGTGATCAGCAACTAAGTAAACAGGTTTAAACCATGTAAACAGGGTTTAAGCTGCTAGAGCGTAATTTTCGTCGTTTGCGACTATAACAATATATGTTTGATTAACGAGAGGACATATACTCTCGACATGCATCATTGAGTTTCATTACCAGCGTCGAAGCCAGAACATCCCCAATAAGGTCGTCTATTATATAGGACTTATACGTCGACTTTCAACCTATATAATATCTGTATTACATTACGTTACAGCTGAACTCTCTAAGCCAGTACTTTATTAAGCCATTTACCGATATTTTGAATCTGCGGCATGCAAACTTGATGTGCCATCGGATAAGTATGATAAACAACATTATAGCCTTTAGCGGATAATAACTGCTGCGCCTGCTCGCCCAAAATTACAGGAACAACTGGATCATGCGTACCATGCTCAATCAATATTGGCATGTCTTTATTAGCAGCGCTATAGCTAATATTATCATTAGTCGCTAGATAAGTAGAGAGTGTCATCAAACCAGCTAAACGATGCGGGTAGCCAAGTGCCACATGATATGCCACTGCCCCACCTTGCGAAAATCCTGCGATTACAATGTGTTCAGGCTTAACACCACGCTCTATCTCACGGCTGATCAAATCAAGGATTTGCTGCGCAGACTCTTCAATCTGAGCGACATCGACTTTACGCTCTAGGCTCATCTCTAAGATGTCGTACCATGCTGGCATGACCATACCACCATTCACCGTCACTGGGCGCTTTGGTGCATGCGGGAAAATAAAACGCACTGCCATATTATCCGCTAAACCGAGCTGTGGTACCACTGGCTCAAAATCATGACCACTCGCGCCTAAACCATGTAGCCAAATAACGGCTCTATCTATCTTTTTTTGCGTTGGATTATGCTCAACGATGACCGCATCTAAATAGTCACTCATATTTTTAAATTCCTTTAAATAAAAATGGTAGGTACATCAAACTTATTTTTAGTAAAACTGACATTCGCACTATATTTCAATATTTTTTATAATAATACTGATTATTTTACAGCCTTTCATCAAAACCGCTAGTCAAAAAAGTCTTCGCTAATAATGCCTATTTCCATCAACTTTTCACATCTTTTAAGGCCTGATAGCAAAAGCGAGTGCGACTTTTGTGCTACGATAAATTTATCAACCTAGATAACACTCTAGCTACTACTGTATGATGCCCTACACTCATTTTTCAATGTTCGTATCTCATTAGATATTAATAACCCCTTCATCTTAAATAGTTTTTCTTTATATAGCGATATAACGCTTATGACCCATATTTTACTGGTAGAAGACGATCCTGCTATCGCGATGTCACTGAAAGTCACTTGCAAGCGTGAAGGCTGGCAAATCACTTGGCTCGATAATGCGAGCAGTGTATTACCAATGCTGCGCAATTTACATAAAAGCGCTGAAGCGCAAAATCTATCGGCGATTATTTTAGATGTTGGGTTGCCAGATGGCGATGGTCTCAGTCTCTGTCAACAAATACGCCACACCCCTGATATTAACGGCTTAAAAGACATTCCTATCATCTTCTTGACGGCTCGTAGCGATGAGGTCGATCGTATTTTGGGTTTAGAAATGGGCGGCGATGACTATTGTGCCAAGCCCTTTAGCCCGCGCGAGTTGGTTGCCCGTCTAAAAGCCATTTGGCGACGTGAGCAATTATTGTCTCAGTCCTCCACCTCCCATACAACAGAAGCAAGCGATACAGCCAACCCTGCCTCTCCAAATACTATGTCGGGGCAGGCGTTAACCTTTGAATGTCAGTCTGGCATCTGGCACTACCAACCGCTTAATTATTCGTTAATGTGGCAAGAGCAGAAGCTTGAGCTAAGTAACACCGAACGCAAAATCTTATTGACCTTGTTAAAAGCGCCCAATCAAGTCTTTAGTCGTGAGCAACTGCTCGGCGCTGTGAGCGACTATCCCGATCATCGCTTAGCGAGAACTATAGACAGTCATATCAAGTCCATTCGTAAGCAACTAGCGACCGTCGACGCGAGCATTGATGTTATCCATACCCATCGTGGCTTGGGTTACGCCTTGTGTCCCGCCTAGCTGCACTACCCATAGCCATATTTTTATTAAAACCGATATTCTATAACATCAAATAATACACCTAAAAATATGAATCATAAAACCAACGATAGTGCTAACAGCCATTCTAATACTCATATTAATAAGGCTAATAACAGCGCGCATGTCAGCCAAAGTAATTGGTATGCAAAACTGCATCCTATCGGCACCGCGCAGCAAACGACTAAACCAAAACGACTGCTGAATTTAAGTATATTTTTTAGGATTTGGCTCGCGTTGGCGTTAGTGCTGATTATCTGCGGTGTGGTCGCATTTACTCAGCTATTTGGTTATGTCAAACCGACGGCGCAGCAAGTCATCGAAGATACGTTGTTAGATACCAGCAAATTGCTGGCAGCAAGTTTGCAGATACCGTTATCTTCAGGACAATTATACGATGAAGAGTACCAAACTAAACTCGATACGGCATTTATCGGTGCGCCCACGATAAGTAAAACAACAGATCCAGAATATAAAAATAAAAGCCCTAGCAGCTTTCGGATATATGTCACCGATAATAAAGGGATTGTCATATACGACTCACTACCCGAACCTGACAATGATGAAGGACAAGATTACAGCCGCTGGAATGATGTCTATCTAACGTTAAATGGTCAGTATGGCGCGAGAAGTACAACGCTAGATCATAATCAGCGAGATGGTACGGTGATGTATGTGGCACAGCCGATAAAGGATGAAACTGGCAACTTGATTGGTATCATCAGCGTTGGCAAACCTGTCGCTAGCGTGTTGCCTTATTTGGACGATACGCGCAATCGCATGCTTATCACAGCACTGCTCATGAGTATTGCTGCCCTTATATTAGCAGGACTGGTCGCATGGTGGCTCAAGCAAAGCATCAGTTTGGTGACCCAATATACCAGTGCACTGGCAGAAGACACCAAAAAGCCCTATTTTTACTTAGGTCATGAACTTAATAGCCTAACGGATACCATTGAGTCTATGAAACATCGATTGGAAAATCGCGCCTATGTCACCGACTACGTTCATACCCTGACCCATGAGCTCAAAAGCCCGTTAACCGCCATTCGTGCCAGTAGTGAGTTGCTAGAAGATGATGGGCTCGATAAAGAAGATCAACAGATGCTCATCCAGTCCATTGGTGAACAAAGTATCAAAATGCAGCAATTGATTGATCGGCTGCTATTACTTGCTAAGGTTGAGCAACCGACTTTTAAGCTGAATCGGCAGCTGACCCCTCTACTACCGTTGTTGCAAACTCTTGCAAAAGACAACAGCGCTAAATTGCAACAGCAGCACCTAGCGCCTATCGACATCTATCTTGATGATAAACGAGTGACTGAAACAGCGACTTTATCACCAAATGCCTTGGCAAATACCAGCGTTTTCGCTGACCAGTTTTGGTTGGTACAAGTGCTGCAAAATGTATTGGACAATGCCATTCATTTTGCCGATAGCACAGTCGTTATTTATCTGCACAGCATCGAGCAACATGGTTCAGCGCAAACTGTGACTATTGATATCTTTAATAATGGTAAATTGCTCCCTGAGTATGCCGTTGATAAAGCGTTTGACCGTTATTTTAGCTTATCGCATCAGAGTCAAGCTCCTGAAAAAACCTCAGAGCATCTATCAGACTTTTCAGCAGAGAGTCACTCAACATCCGATACTACGCAAACACAGTCTAGCATGGCTAGCAATACCTTAAAAAAAGGAACTGGCCTTGGTTTAACCCTTGTGAAGCAAGTTATTGAGCATCATGGCGGTCAGGTAACTATTAATAACGTCCATGATGATAACAATAAAATTGGTACTGATAAGAATCAGCGTTCTGGTGTCATGGTTAGCTTAACCCTACCATTGGCTTAAAAATAAACATCTATGCCAGTTCATGAATTTTCCATCGTTCCTACACAGGTTTTCTATCTGCTTATTTTAAGATAGCGTTATTCAAATTCGTAATCCATATTAAGGATAGAAAGGCCATGAAAGATGCTATTGAACAAAATCAAATTATAAAAAACTGCTTAGGCGGTAGTCGTCATTTTTGCCTACAAGCGCTGTCAGGTGAAGGGATTGATAGTATCGCTTTTGGGCATTGGTTAGCCATTCCCAGTCAACAACTGCTATTGGTATTTCGCCACCAGCAATGTGTGGCTATTGACCACTATCAAGTAGCGGCTTAAAATTTCATTCAATTTACTGATTAAATCTTATCAACTAAGTTGCTGGCTTGTTAATTATTTATAAAAAATCAGTCAAAAAAAACCCTCTATCATTTCTAACAAGAAATGATAGAGGGTTTATAATTTTGCGACAAACAATCTAAGTAATCGATTCAACCGGCGGCTTAACATCTGCATTTTGGCCGCGATGGCGCAAATAGTGATCGAGCAAGACAATGGCCAGCATGGCTTCTGCGATGGGCGCGGCACGTACACCAACACAAGGGTCATGACGACCTTTGGTCAGCATATCAACCGACTCACCTTGTGTATTGATACTCTTGCCAGCCGTCGTAATACTAGAGGTTGGCTTAAGCGCAATACTGACACGGATATCTTGCCCTGACGAGATGCCACCCAAAATACCACCAGCATGATTGGCAGTGAAACCGTCTGGCGTCAGCTCATCACGAGAGCTATGACCGAACTGCCCTGCCACTGCCATGCCGTCGCCGACCTCAACGCCTTTAACAGCATTGATGCTCATCATCGCATGGGCAATATCTGCATCTAAACGATCAAATACTGGCTCGCCAAGTCCGACTGGCACACCACTGGCAATAATTTCAAGGCGTGCCCCGCAGCTAGTGCCTTCACGGCGCAAACTGTCTATCAAGGTCTCAAAACGACTGACAGCATCGGCATCGGCGCAAAAAAACGGATTGCTATTCACAAAGTCCCAATCAATTTGGCTTGGGTTTAGGACATTACTGTACTCATTGCCAATTTGGGTGACGTGACCACGGACTTGCACACCTAAGCGCTCTTGTAGATATTTTTTAGCGATAGCACCTGCCGCCACGCGCATCGCAGTCTCGCGCGCTGAGGAGCGCCCGCCGCCACGATAATCACGAAAACCATATTTCATGCTATAGGTATAGTCGGCATGACCGGGGCGAAACGTGTCTTTAATCTCGCCATAGTCTTTGGATTTTTGATTGGTATTACGAATCAGCAGGCCAATAGACGTACCAGTCGTCTTACCCTCAAACACACCAGAAATAATCTCAACTTCATCGGACTCGCGGCGCTGGGTGGAGTATTTAGACGTGCCCGGTTTGCGGCGATCTAAATCTATTTGTAAATCATCTGCAGATAAGGCTAAACCCGGTGGCACGCCATCGACGATTGCCATGAGACCTGCACCATGCGACTCGCCGCACGTGGTGACCGTAAAAACCTGTCCAATGCTATTGCCTGCCATATTTATCCTTAAATAAATGAAGTCAATTTTTGAGTATCGCGTAAATCTCGATGGTTCTATTACTCAACAGTTCTAGTACTCGATAGCTCTATTACCTGACAGTTCTATTGAATGCTATCTAACAGTTGCACGTAAGCATTGAACAGCTCACGATGCGCCATGAGCTCATCATAGGTAATCGCAAAGACACCGTGACCACCGTGGGCAAATTTCAACCAGTCAAACTGGATTTCAGGATAGGCTTGCTTTAATGCCCACTCACTATCACCCACTTCGCAGACAAGCAAGCCTTCTGGACTTAGATAATCTGGCGCTTCAAACAAAATACGATGCACCAAATCCAGCCCATCTTGACCCGCGGCTAGCGCATGCTCTGGCTCATATAAAAATTCAGGTGGCAGCTCTGCCATAATAGCCGCATCGACATACGGCGGATTGGTGACGATCAGCTCATACTGGTGTTCAGCAGGAATCTTAGCAAACAGATCGGACTCAATCACATTAACCTGATGCCCAAGATCATGATGATCGACGTTAACCATGGCTACTTCAAGCGCGCTTTTATCGATATCAACAGCATCAACCAGCGCATCAACGAAACGCGTCGCAAGTGCAATAGCAATACAACCAGAGCCCGTGCATAAGTCTAAAATACGTTCAGGCTGCGACAGCTGCTTGACCTCTAAACCGTGATCATAAAATGCAGCAGCTTGTTCGTTGACGCTCTTACCAAGTGGCTTGGCAAGCTCATTGACATCAAAATATGGATGGAACTGCTGACGAATCAATTCTGCGATAGGCGATCTTGGAATTAGTACACGCTCATCGACATAAAAAGGCAAATCACAGAAGTATGATAAGTTAATCAAATAGCTTAATGGTTTACGCTCAGCGATACGCTCTTCTAATAAACTCAGTACCAACTGCTTCTCTGAGGTGGTCAAGCGACAATCGAGAATCTGCTCATTGGCTGACCAGTCTAAAGCCAGAGAATGCAAAACAATGGCGGATGCTTCAGCAAACTCATCGGTGGTGCCTTGTGCAACGACCACATCATAATTACGAAGCTGTGTGACCGAAAAGCGAATAAAATCACGAATACTGACCAATTGCTCGCGGGCCTCTTCTAATTCTGCAGGCAAATTGGCAAATTGATCGTCTTCACCCAGAATCCCACTCTCTAAATCAAACACCATTTCACTCTCTAGACCATCGTCATTGAAGTATTGATTTTGAAACTCTTCTGCGCTCATTGTTTGGTCTTCTGACATATCGCACCTTGCTGATTACATGTTCACTGACTACATGCGGATGGGTTAAAACGCCTTTTATTAAAAGCCGATCTATTAAATAAAAATTTATTCACCATTATAGACATAAACGCTAAGTTGCGCCAATTTTTGCAGTTTTATATTCATAAAAATGGTTCTAAAAACAACGTGAATAATGAGGACTGCAAGTAAGAATAGCGCATCATCTTATGCATACCCTCGCTCAGTTATTGCCCAACTGTAGTGAATACGTCAACGGTTGACGTTTGGCAAGACTTTAATGAAAAAAGATGTGTCAAAAGTTTGCGAAGCATTAAAATTATGCGCATAATAGCCCCATTAGTTATAACCATAAGTATCCCAACATGATGAAAATGAAGCCTCTTATTACCGCTATCTCAATTGCTATCGTTACTGCCAGTGTCAGCGCCGTTGCCGCACCTGCTGATAATACGCGCACCCTGCCAGTACGAACCGCTGACTCAATGCCTAGCATTGCCAAAAAAGTTAGCCTTGATGTACAAGAGAATCGCAGTAGCTCAATCGATGGTCGTGCTCCTGTCGTGGCCACGCCTGCTTTAAAGCCTAATACGCCTGACCGTATGACTCAGCTGATTGACGAAAAGCAGGAAGTCGATGTAGAGACAGCGCAACAAGCAGTCAGTGCTGATAATATGACGGTAGAAGAGCTGGCTCGTAAAGATGTGCAGTCTGATAGCACTGACGATATTAGTGAAGGTCAAGCTGTCGCTGCCCCTACCGCAGCCATATCTGATGCTAGCCCAGCAGATACGTCTATCAAAAGCATCGAAGATGTTAATGGTAAAAAACATACTACGCTGAATTTGTCGAATTACGCCAAACAGGTAAACGGTGCCACATGGACACCGAATATGAAAGTTAACTCGGCAATGACGATCAAAATGCAGGCACTGCTTGATTGGAACCATGCTTCTCCTGGCGCCATCGATGGCGGCTGGGGCATGAACAGTAAAAAAGCCCTCATCAACTTCCAAACCATGAAAGGTCTACCAGCCACAGGTAAAATGGATCAAAAAACATGGGATGCGTTAAATAAAAATATCCCTGCCAACAAGCCTGTGCTCGTGACTTACACCATCACTGAAGATGATATCAAGACCAACTTTGCCAGCACACCTGCAGGTTCAGAAGCCAAGTCAAAAATGAAAGGCTTATACTATCAAGACATTAAAGAGATGTTTGGTGAGCGCTTCCATATGGATGTGCGTTATTTAGATAAGCTGAATAAAAATAAGCAGTATAAAGCGGGCGAAACCATCACTGTTTTAAATACCCGTGCACCACTTAAGCAGCGCATTAACCGTGTGGTTGCCAATAAAGCCGATAAGACATTATATGCTTATAACGGCGATAAGCTGGTGGCTACTTACCCAACGACAATCGGTAGCGATGCCACACCATCGCCACAAGGTTCGTTTAAAATCATTAACAAGGTGAAAATGCCTTGGTATAAAGCAACCGTTGGTAAAGGCGCAGACAAACAAATACATATGCTACCACCAGGACCAAATAGCCCTGTTGGCGTCGTATGGATGGGCTTGTCTAAACCTTCATATGGTATTCATGGTTCACCAAAGCCTGAAGGCATCAGTCGCCAAGCCTCTGCAGGTTGTGTGCGTTTGACCAACTGGGATGTGTTAGAGGTTTATGCCAATATCGAAAATGGCGCGACCGTTGAGCTTAAATAATAAGTTATAAATGATCAATAAAAAAAGACCTTGATAGCAAGGTCTTTTTTTATGGCTGATAATCGGATTTATTCATTTAAATTGACAACATTATTCGCTTTTATGCTTTATAGCCTTCTTCATTACCAGTGATGCTACCAACTTTTTTGGTAAAAAACATGCCTGCAGGGATAGACACCAAAATGCCTAATGCTACTGCTATTTGAATATGAGGTATTTCATTAAAACCTGTGACTAAAGCGCCAATCATAAAAACGCCAATGGTAACGGTTGCTGCGATTGAATAGATAACAGAGAATAATGGCCAGTTCATAACTTATTCCTCATTTTTATTGTGGATATAGTACCTTTATACACTAAACCCACAAAGAAAGTAAGTATTTCCTATAAACCTGCGAGCCAGCTATAGTAGGTGACTAAGCATAAAAACCCTGTTAAAGTTAAGGTTTTTATTATCGTTAGTTAATGATGCATAATTTTACTATTTTAAGTATTACTATTTAATGACACTGCGCTCTATTTAGTCGTAAAAAACCCATACGTTGTCCTCTTTTTATCATTACAATAATGTCTTTCTTTTACTTTTTAAGAAAGCCATCTGCCATGACCTCACCTGAAAACAAACCCTCTAATGATTCTTCAGTTATAAAAGATGCCTCAAGCACGGCCAATTATCCAGACAAAAAATTGGTGCTAACTGACGCAGATGATAGCTCTGTACTAGATAGCACTGTTGAACATACTGAGTCTTCAAAAAGCTCAGAGACTCGTGATGACAATGACTGTGGCGAGGATATGGCTTGTGCGCAGCCTCCTGAAACAACGATAGCGATAAAGTCCATTGGTGCTGACGAGGTAGTGGCAACGTTAGAAACCGCCAAGCCCAACAATGAGTCTGAAATAACTAAACTTGAAATAACTGGGCTTGAGACACCACTATCCAATGAATCGTTAAAATCCACAACAGCGCCCAATCATAAAAATCTAGAAAATGCATCAGCAGAACATGCTCAAGCAGAAGAAGATAACGCTTCCGAGCAAACGTCTCAAAAAGATGCTGACGCTGAGGTAACGGTAGAGGGTATTGCCCCCGCTGATGCACAGTGCACTTATCCTATCGCTGATAGCCCTCAGCAAGAAAGCAAAGCAAATAGTGACAACACAAAACCGTCCTCAATTGATAAACAGCCAGACACGCCTAAAAATAATGACACTGTCGTAAAAAATACTGTAAAAGATAAAGTCGATAATCAGGAAGAACTAGAAGACGAGATTAAAGAAAAAAAGGAAGCCAAGCTCGAGTCTTATAAGCAATTTGTTGCCGAGCAATTTAGCAATCAAAAGGTAGACTATCCAGAAGTACGGGTCAGAATCGAGGCCAACGCTCTGCCTAGCAAAATGTATTTCATTATGAATATACTTTCTGCCATCATCGCCAGTTATGGGTTAGTGACCAATTCAGCTGCCGTCGTCATTGGCGCCATGTTGGTTGCCATGATGTTAGGCCCCATTACTGGCATAGCGTTAGCGATTATTGATCATCGTATGCCATTGCTACGTAAATCACTGATTACGGTTATCGTTGGTGTGTCCTTAGTGGTATTGGTTGGTTTTATCGTCGGCTGGTTACACAAAGATCAGCCACTGACCGCAGAGATATTATCGCGCACTCAGCCAACCTCGATGGATTTAATGATTGCTCTAGCGGGTGGTACTGCTGGCGCTTACGCGATGGTTTCACCGCACCTATCAGTGGCAGTGGTCGGCGTGGCGGTAGCCACTGCATTGGTGCCACCTCTTGCCGCGAGTGGGATATTATTTGCCAATGGCGAGACGCAGCTTGGACTTGGGGCACTGCTACTGGCGCTAACCAATATTATTGCTATCCAGTTTACCAATGCTTTAGTACTTTGGTTATTAGGCTTTCGCCGTTTGGTCGATGACGATTATAAATCCAGCACCTATTTGACTTTTTTACGCCGTAATGCGGTGACGTTATTATTGTTAGGTGGCTTAGGGACATATTTGACCATCAACCTACAAACCAATGCCAAACAACAGGTTTTTGAGAGTAGCGTCAAAGAAGCCATCAATAGCTACTTTATCGACAAAGGCAACGTGCTGACCAATACGCAATTTGATACCTCAGAAGAAAATAAAGTCGTACGTGCGGTCATTCGCGGAGAGACGACGCCTACCTCATACGATGTACGGCAAATTGAAACCGTCATTACTGAAGATATGGCAGAGAATTTCCCTGAGTATCTACCCATTAAGCTACAGCTACGCTACTTGCCAGTACAAGTCATTGAGTCCAATCCATTGATACAAGATAAACTGGACGAGACTGATGCGGCGATTTTGACCAATTAGCTTTTTTGACCAACTGGCTTTGATGCGCTAAAAATCCATCGAGCATCTACATGCGCAGAATAACCTAGCCGTTGTAACTCTTGTACCAAGAGCTTGGGCGTTTGTGCTAAAATCGTTTGCAAAATTATTTTACTCAATTCTATTCGCCAGTAAGGAGCCGCTGTGAGCCAGCCATTTCGCTCAGCCGATATTCGTCAAGCTTTTATCGATTTTTTCATAAGCAAGCAGCACACCCCCGTCGCCTCATCGAGTTTGATTCCACACAATGACCCGACATTGCTATTTACCAATGCCGGTATGAATCAATTTAAAGAAACGTTTTTGGGTATGGAGCCACGTGATTATACGCGTGCAGTGACGTCGCAAAAGTGCGTGCGTGCGGGCGGCAAGCATAATGATTTGGACAATGTTGGCTATACCGCACGTCATCATACGTTTTTTGAAATGCTCGGTAATTTCTCTTTTGGTGACTACTTTAAGCAAGCCGGTATTGGCTATATTTGGGAGTTTTTGACCTCAGATGAATGGCTAGCAATCGATAAAAACCGCTTGTATGTGACCATTTATGAGACTGACGACGAAGCCTTTGATATTTGGCATAAAGACATCGGCATCCCAAGCGAGCGCATTATCCGTATCGGCGATAATAAAGGTGCGCCTTACGCCTCAGACAACTTTTGGACGATGGGCGATACCGGTCCTTGTGGTCCTTGTACCGAAGTCTTTTATGACCATGGTGCTGATATCGAAGGCGGTCTACCGGGCACACCTGAAGAAGATGGTGACCGTTATATCGAGATTTGGAACTGTGTGTTTATGCAGTTTAATCGTCAAAAAGACGGCTCTATGCTGCCGCTACCAGCGCCAAGCGTAGATACTGGCATGGGACTTGAGCGTATCAGCGCCATCATGCAAGGTGTCCATGGCAACTACGAGATAGATTTATTTGTACATTTGATGGATGCGGCGGCTGAGATTTTAGAGATTGAAAACCAGCAACAATCGTCATTAAAAGTCATCGCTGACCATATTCGCGCTGTTTCATTTTTGATTGCTGATGGCGTTACTCCAAGCAACGAAGGTCGTGGTTATGTACTGCGCCGTGTTATCCGCCGTGCAGTACGTCATGGTAATAAACTTGGTGCAGATAGCGATTTCTTTTATAAAATGGTCGCGCCGTTGGTTGCTGAGATGGGCACCGCCTACCCTGAGCTAAAAGACAAACAAAGCGTCATCGAAAATGCTATTCAAAAAGAAGAAGCACAGTTTGCCAAAACTTTGGCACAAGGCTTACGTCTACTTGCCAGTGAGCTGGAAGGTCTAAAAGATGGCGACACGCTATCTGGGGAAGCCGCATTTAAACTGTACGATACTTATGGTTTCCCGGTCGATTTGACTGCGGATATCACTCGTGAGCGCGGTATTGTGATTGATGAAGCTGAATTTGATGAGCATATGCAAGCGCAACGTGAGCGTGCGCGTGATGCTGGCAAATTTGACGTCGATTATAGTAGTGTCATTCAAGTAGAAAACCCAACCACCTTTATCGGTTATGAGCAGCTTGCAGAAGAAGGCGTCACGATTGATGCGCTGTATCAAGATGGCAGTCCAGCCGATAGCTTAGCTGAGGGCATGGAAGGCGTCGTGGTACTTGACCGTACACCGTTTTATGCTGAAGGTGGTGGTCAAGTTGGTGAGCTTGGCGAAATCCGCACCGCGACTGGCGTTTTTGAAGTGCAAGATACCAAAAAATCTGGTCAAGCCATCATCCATTATGGTGTCGTGACCATGGGTGACATTAACACCAAACAAACTGGCGATGCGCAAGTCTTGTCGAGTATTCGCGCAGCCAGTGCCAAAAACCACTCTGCCACGCATCTATTGCATGCCGCATTAAGAGAAGTATTGGGCGACGCGGTCACGCAAAAAGGCTCGCTAGTATCAAGCGAAGTCTTACGCTTTGACTTCTCATATGATAAGCCCGTCAGCACTGCTGATATTACGCGTATCGAACGCTTAGTCAATGAGCAAATTCAAGCCAACACCCCTGCTCGCATCGAGAATATGTCTATTGACGAAGCGATGAAACAAGGCGCTATGGCATTGTTTGGCGAAAAATATGGCAGTGACGTTCGCGTCTTAACCATGGGCACTGACAGTATTGTCGATGGTCAGCGCAAGCCCTTCTCTATTGAGCTTTGTGGTGGTTTGCACGTTAAACGTACTGGTGATATTGGTGTGCTAAAAATTACCAGCGAATCAGGTATTGCTGCTGGCATCCGCCGTATTGAAGCGGTCACTGGCATGAATGCAATTAAAAACATTCAGCAAAGTGAGCAGCAGCTGAGCGAGCTTGCCAGTCAGCTAAAAGTAAAACGTCCTGAAGTGGCACAGCGTGTGCGTACCATGGCGGATAAGCAGCGCGAACTTGAGAAACAATTAGAGCGTCTAGAGCAAAAAATCGCTAGAGCCCAAGCAGCCAATTTACTCGATGAAGTACAGACCATCGCAGGCACGCCCGTGCTTATCAGTACCTTAAGCGGTATCGACGGCAAATCTATTCGCACATTGATGGATGATATTAAATCTAAACTTCCTGATAGCGTGATTATATTAATTGGTGATAAAGACGAACAGTTAGCCTTAGCCGCAAGCGTGGCAAAGTCTGTGACTGCGAAAGTAAAAGCTGGTGATATCATTCGTCATTTGGCAGGTGAGCTGGGCGGTAAAGGGGGTGGTAAGCCAGATTACGCACAAGGCGGCGCGCCAAAGTCTGCCAACAGTACCGCAGTTATCAACGCCCTACCTGCTTGGATTGAAACTCAGCTTAGCTAGTCCTAAAAAAGACATGAATACAGAGCATCACTTAGGTCTACTACGCATAAGATACGCGATTGGTTATAACGGTCATAACCAATCGCCATGTATCTAAGCGCTACGAGCACTTAACGTTGTGACGTAGATATGATATAAAGGTCAACGTTTATATGCATCGTGCGTGCATTACCTAGTCAGCACTACTGAATACATAAACAAAAAGCATGGGCGCAATTCTTATAATACGGCTTTATCTATACAAGCATTGATTGAGCGTCACATCCGCATATTGGCTCTCATTGATGATAATAAAAGGCCATTAATGAATAATAGGTAGATTTTTATGGCGTTAATAGTACAGAAATACGGCGGCACCTCGATGGGCAGTATCGACCGCATCAAAAACGTCGCCAAACGAGTCAAACGCTGGCATGACAACGGTCATCAAATAGTTGTTGTGGTCTCTGCCATGAGCGGCGAAACCAACCGTTTGATTGATCTAGCACGCCAAATTAGCACTCAGCCTGATCCCCGTGAATACGACCAAATGGTCTCAACCGGTGAGCAAGTATCGATTTCATTGCTTGCTATGGCGATTAAAGAGCTTGGTGTAGGCGCTCGTTCATTTACTGGTCGTCAAGTAGCGATTAAAACGGACAATGCCCACAATAAAGCCCGTATCGAAAGCATTGATGACAAAAATATCCGTGAGCAACTTGATGCAGGCAATGTCGTTATCGTCGCAGGCTTTCAAGGTATTGATGACGAAGGCAACGCGACCACATTAGGGCGCGGTGGTTCTGATACCACAGGTGTCGCTATTGCTGCTGCCTTGGGTGCTGATGAATGTCAGATTTATACCGATGTTGATGGCGTTTATACCACTGACCCTCGTGTAACCTCAAAAGCCAAGAAACTTGAAAAAATCACCTTTGAAGAAATGCTGGAGATGGCAAGTCTTGGCTCTAAGATTTTACAGATTCGTTCGGTAGAATTCGCCGGTAAATATGGTGTACCACTGCGCGTATTATCTAGCTTTGATGAAAACAACGATGGTAGCTTCGACCAAGAATTTCAAGACAATGTCGGCACCCTAATTACGATAGACGAAGGAGACAATATGGAACAGGCAATCATCTCAGGTATCGCTTTTAATCGAGACGAAGCAAAAATAGTCGTGCGCGGTGTACCTGATCATCCTGGTATTGCCTCTGCTATTCTCAGCCCTATCGGTCGTGCCAATATTGAAATTGATATGATAGTGCAAAACCTCTCTACCAACGGCACCACCGACTTTACTTTTACTGTCAACCGTACTGACATGGACAAAACCATGAAAGTACTAGAAAACGAAGTCAAAGATGAGATTGGTGCTAAAGAGATATTGGCTAATGATGAAGTCGTTAAAGTCTCTTTAGTCGGCGTCGGCATGCGCTCTCATGCTGGTGTTGCGAGCCTCATGTTCCAAACCCTTGCTGAAAACAATATCAATATTCAAATGATATCAACCAGCGAAATCAAAGTGTCTGTCCTTATCCAAGAACAGTATTTAGAAAAAGCCGTTAAATCACTACATACCGCATTTGGTCTGGATCGTGAAGATGGCGAAAGTAAAATCGCTGGGCTATAACTTATTTTAAAACGCTTAAAATAATCGATTTAGCATCAACAGTTATCCATTAAGTCAGTATCAATTACTTCCAACAATGTATTAATTTAAATAGGGTCTTTTTAGATCCTATTTTTATTTTTTATTATTGCTAGGGTAACTATTTATCCAATAGTTTTGTGAAAACCCGTGACAGTCTCTGTTATGCCCCCTATAATGGGGCTTTCATTTGGGCTAAATGAATCTACCTATCATTACCGCTATTGGCACAATAGTAAGCATTGTAGTTGTCATTGATACATTGTCTTTCTAGTGCTGCGGTAATGTCCTGCAATTGAGAAGTAATCTGATGAGTAATAATTTGTTGATGCGACATAAGGAGTGTGACGCATGTTAATTTTGACACGCCGCGTGGGCGAAACGCTAATGATTGGTGATGAGGTCAGTGTGACTGTCCTAGGTGTCAAAGGCAATCAAGTACGTATCGGTGTAAATGCACCGAAAGATATTGCCGTACACCGCGAAGAGATTTACCAACGTATTCAGCATGAGCGTTCTGTACAGTCGCAAATGCAACATCTTGAGCAAGGCAATTTTGCGCCTTCATTCGATGACGAAGACTATTTCAATCGCTAAGTTACATACTTTCACTTTTTTAATCTGCTCTGAGGTCATTTATTTATGAGTATCCGCCAATCAGATGTATCGGCTCTACTTAATGGTTTGGATAAAAAAGCCATTGGATTCAATGATGTCATCAGTTTTATTGATGATTTTTATCGCTACGCACCTGCCCCGTTTGTGAACGGTATGGTACACAATGCAGCTGGTGAAAATGAAGGTAGTGCGAAAATTTTTGGCTTTGCCAAACACCATGGTCTAAATCAATTGGACACGCTAAAACTGTTTGGCGAGCATTATGCCAAAGTTCAAGCAACTCCTAACGGTACTGATCATGCCAATATCCGCAACTTTTTACATTGGGGCTGGCAAGGGTTTTTGATGCAAAAAAACCCATTAACGGTTCGTCCTAGTGTTGATACGACGGCGCTTTAAAAAGTTATTAAATAAGAAAAGGCCACGCTGATTAGCGTGGCCTTTTTTATGTGCTTCATTTTTTATTAGAAAATTTAGCCATCAGTCTATTTATCACGAAACTTGACGGGTTGGACTGCGCCTTTCGGATTAGGCATGTTTGGATAATGATGCTCGTGCTCGACATCACATTCTGCCCCGACGATAGAACCATCGTCTTTGACTGGCTTATGAATATAGCCTGTGCGCTCAGCAGGTGGCAGATGCTCGTGCTCCCACACCATCACCGCTTGCATACAGGTCTCGCGCTGCTCAGCGGTCAGCTTGCGGCCATCAGGCCACTTACCCAACTCAATCGCCATGCGGAACTTATCCACCACTTCTGGCGTTAAACTTGCTAATATCGTTTGCTTATCCATCCTGCCTATTCTCCACCACTATTTTTTATAACATATTTTTTATAACGTTTTTATATAAAAGAGACACTTATTCGTCGTCCATAATATCATCATCCACGTCAAGACTGAATTCCTCAGCATGGACGTTCCAGTGCAATTTGGTGCGACAAGCTTCATAAAAATCAAAGCCCGGTGGATGGAGTAAAGTTAACTTATCAGGATGCTTACGAATATAGAGCCGTTGCTCTTGCTCAAGTGGCACGCTTGGCTTGCCGTCTGCGCTAACCATCGGCTGAGTGCGATTGTCTTCATGAATGCGAATGCATACTTCGCTATTACCGCTCACCACAATCGGTCTGCTAGACAAAGTATGGGGATGCATGGGCACCAAACAGATAGCATCCATACTCGGATGGATGATGGGACCGCCGCCAGAGAGTGCATAGGCCGTCGAGCCAGTAGGCGTGGCAGCAATCAAACCATCACTATGCTGACGGTAGACATCTTGACCATCGATTTTCATCTGAAAATCTATCATATGAACCGATTTTCCTGCATGCAATACGATATCATTGAGCGCCATATCTTCATGAATGATAGTGCGCCCTTCTCGTATCTCCATCGTCAATAGAAAACGATGATCCAGCTGGTAATCACCCATCAATACTTGGCGCAACTTAAACGCCGCTTCATCAGGTTTTACATCCGCTAAAAAACCAAGCCGACCACGGTTGACGCCAAGTACAGGCACACGGTAGCGTGCCAACGCTTCAGCCGCGTGCAATATCGAGCCATCACCGCCAACAACGATGACCAAATCACAAATCTCGCCGATTAGACTACGCTTAACGATTTTGACCTTTTCAATCTCAGTGAGGTTCAAAGTGGGCAAGTTTGCCGTTTGCACATCCATAATCAATGTGAGATTCATCTCATTGATAGTCTGGGCAATTTGCACCAAACTTTGAGTGACACTGCGTTTACCAGCGCGGCCCATAAGCCCAATACGCCTAAAAGCAGGGTTTTTGATAGCGTGGAACAGCTCTGATTCATGTAAGTGCGGCAATCTTGCGGATTGCGCTGAGTTTTCCATAAAACGACTCGGCATAACGGTAAAGTACTCGCCAATGATAGCGATAAACGAGCGTTTAGACTAGCATGTTTATGAATTATCGTTGTTAACTGTCGTAATCAACCCCATATAAAAGCCATCACACGTTACTCTTAAACGTGTTTGTTTAGCTAGGCAATACGCCAAAATACATCAACTAATAATAGCTCTATAAGGTCGTGAAGCCTTGATGGCTGTCACGTAAACACAGTTGACAATAATGGCGGTTTTGCTAAAGTAGCTAGCATCATTATTATTTATATTTTATTAAGGACAACTTTATGGCCAATCCTATTGTCAGTCGCGCAGAACTTGCGATCGGCGGTAAGCCAATGACGGTCAAGGGCGTGATTCAAAAGACCAGTCTATTACTTGGATTATCTGCGATCACTGGTGTGGGCTTTTTCTTTTATGCCCTTATGGCAGGCTTGTCGCAAGGCTTTATTACGATGGCTGCCTTCGGTAGTATGTTTGCCGCTTTTGGTCTCGCGCTTTTTATCACTTTTAAACCACACAAAGCCAAAACCTTTGCGGTGCCTTATGCACTGTTAGAAGGCATATTTTTAGGCGGCATCTCGCTGTTCTTTATGCGGATGTATCCGAGTGTACCAGTGACCGCTATGTGTGCCACTTTTGTGACGGCAGCCGTTATGCTAGGGCTATATCGCTCAGGTCTGGTCAAAGTGACTGAAAAGTTCCGCTCAATTGTGACTTCAGCATTGATTGCGATTATGCTAGTTTATGTGGCGCAATGGGTACTTTCTTTAGCGTTTGGTTCAAGCTTACCCTTCTTATTTGAAGGTGGTGCTATCGCTATCGGCTTTAGCCTATTTGTGATTGTTATCGCTTCTTTCACGCTGTTATTAGACTTCGATAATATCGATCGCGGTGTGGCAATGGGCGTATCAGAAGATTACGAATGGTTATTTAGTATTGGTATTCTTGCCACGCTCGTATGGATGTACATTGAATTTATGCGTCTGCTTAGCTACTTACAAGACTAATTTAAAGACCAGTTAATCGTTATTTAAATAAAAAACCGCCTTATCTATTCATATAGTTAAAGGCGGTTTTTTTATGGGTAAAGTTAAATATTTATGATAGACATACTATCTGGAAAAATGTGAGCAGCAAGGAAGATGAGTCTCAGTACTACATTAATTAGTAGGCTAAGTAAGTTTGACGCAGCTAATCGTTTTTTTGAATGGGTATCAAGCGCGTTTTAAGCGTAGCGCATTTAAGACCACAAACAATGAACTTAGCGACATACCAATAGCAGCTAGCCAAGGTGGCACATAGCCTAACGCTGCTGGTATTAGCACACTGCCATTATAAATCAGAGCCCAGCGGAAGTTTTGTTTGATAATACGTTCCGTTTTATCAGAGATACGTTTGGCAGCAGTAATAGCGTCGATTTGACCATTTAAGATAATACTGTCACTCGATACTTGTGCCAAATCTGCCGCCCCCGCAATAGAAGTCGATACATCTGCTGCTGCTAGCACTGGCGCATCGTTGATACCATCTCCCACCATCAACACTACGCCACCTTCCGCCTGTAGTTTTTGAATGTGAGTGACCTTGTCTGTTGGCGACAGACCGTTGTAAGCAGAATGCATCCCTAAACTTTCAGCCAATACCAGCGCTTGCGGGCTTGGGTCACCAGTCAACATAACTGTCTCAATACCCAACTCTTTAAGCGTATCGAGCATGGCTTTGGCACTATCACGCACCTTATCATTGAAATAGAAGCATGCCAGCGCTTGCCAAGTGACCGAATCATTTTGTTGACAAGATAAAACCACCGCTGAGCTGGCGCGCTGTGATACTAAATCAATGACCATATCATTATCAGCATCGTTTAACGCAAAATCCACATGACCAATTCGATATAATACGCCATCAATCATTGCCTCGACACCGCCTGCTGGATAATGCTGTAAGGCCTGCGTCAATGGCAAATGCAACTGATAGGCAGCGGTAAGCAGCGCGTGTGCAATAGGATGGCGACTGCCCACTTCTAGAGCCGCAGCGATTGCTAATAGCGTATCTTTTTGCTCGTTCGTAGCCGTTGCAGTATCATTATCTTTAAGCAGCTCAATATTTAATAAATTCGGCTTACCATAAGTTAAAGTGCCTGTTTTATCAAAGGCGACATGAGTGATTTCAGCGAGCGTTTGTAGGGTATGACCGCGAGTCGTCAAAAACCCATAGCTTGCCAGTCGATTGGTCGCTACCGTCAGTGCAATCGGTGTCGCTAAAGACAGTGCACAAGGGCAAGTCGCGACCAATACCGCGACCGTAGCCCAAATCGCTTGGCTTGGATCAACGATATACCAGCCAATGAATACCAAGACAGACAATACCAAAATACGCGCAACAAACCAGCGTGCCAGCTTATCAGCCTGCTGTGCCAGTTTAGGCTTTTCACTCATGGCACGGTTCATCAGCCGATCAATCAAGCCAATTTGGCTGTCTGCTGGCAATGCTGTGACCAGCATCTCAAACGGTTGGCTATCGTTTTGTGCACCGCCGACGATATAGTCACCTTGGCTCTTGATAATCAAGTCGCCCTCACCCGTCAATAGGCTTTGCGACACGGTAGCACTCTGACTCAGCAAAATACCATCGCTGATGATTTCAGAGCCAGCCTCAATTAAAATGATATCACCCACTTGCAAACTATGGGCGGTGACCATTTGTTTTTCTTTTGCCTCATCTGCTGTTGTCGATAAAGCTGATTGTTGAGTACGTGCGCGTTGCCAATCTTGTGCAATTTTTGATGTGAGCTGATGAACATTGGCATCCATGCTTTGCATAAAATTAGGCGTTGGATTGGCTGATGTGCTCGCCTCATTTGTATCCAAATTACTGACTTGATTACTCACGTCTTCATTTATAGCTGTTTTCTCGAGCTCATTTTTCTTTAACTGCTGTAATATAAGCTCGGCGGCTTCTTTATCTTCCGCAATTTTTTGTACCAGTACTGGCTCAACCACGACCAAGTCATTGGCCATGGTGGCGGCTTTTAGGCGGGCATTATGCTCAATGTAACGCCCTGCCAGTAAAAAGAAAATAAACATACTGACCGAATCGTAATAGGTTTCCCCTTGCCCAGTGATGGTGGCATATAGGCTCGCAAAAAAGGTCACAATCAGCGCAATACTGACGGGCACATCCATATTGACTTGACGGGCACGAATTGCCGACCACGCTGAGGTAAAGAACGGGATACCCGCATAGAAGAAAACGGGCGTACTGACAAATAAAGACACCCAGCGCAAAAAATCACGCTGAAATATTAGCATATCACTGTATTCACCAAAATAGATGGCAACGGCATACATCATCGCTTGCATCGAGCCCAACGCGGCAATGCCCAATCTTATCAGCATTTGGTTGTTATGACGCGCCAGCATCGCCTCATGCGTATCTTGACGATAAGGCTTGGCTTCATAGCCGATTTCATTAATCACTGCTAGAATGCGGCTAATTGGCAGCTTATCCTCGTTCCATATCACTCGCATACGCTGATTGGTCAAATTCACCTGACATTTACTGATGCCCTCTAGCTCATCGAGCCGCGACTCAATTAGCCAAGTACATGCCGCGCAGCGTAGGTTATTGACCGACAGCTCTGCAACCGACAGTCCGTCTTGAGCATAGACGAATTGTGATTTGATCTCGTCATGGTCATACGCCTCAAGGCGAGTCAACTGCGTTGGTAGACTTGCCGTGCGATTAATCTCTGAGCGGTCCAGATAATACTGCTCCAGCCCTGCCTCTACGATACTTTGAGAGGCTAACTGACAGCCCATACAGCACATCTCACGCGGCTTACCCAATATCTTGGCATGGAACGGCGGCTGCGGTACAGGATCACCGCAGTGGAAACAGTGACCTGCGAGTGGCAGTACTAAACCTTCGATGATAGAGTTATCTTCATAATGCTGGCTGGTGGTCGATGCCATTGATGATGGGACATTGGACATAATCGCGCTTACTTCCTTTAGACAGGTTTGCTCGAACCTTATTCGCTTTAAGTAAACTTACTATCATTAACGAGACTCAACGCCTATGCAGAAGACCTATCTAAAACAGCTATTTTAAATAACTCTCAGCACGGCTCACAAAAAATAAAACAATAACAGTAGCGGTTAATTCATAAAAAACACATCGTTGGTGCGTCTCTAAACTGCTATCGTGTATGGCTATGTGACATGGTGACATGACACTTATATAACAATGATACTGCCAATCTAAAGCTTTTAATGCTTTGTTAGCAATGACCGTGTTTTAACAGAGATTATACTATAAGCAAGTGCTGTGAAGAGCATAACCACGCACAGCTTAAAATCAATGAATGCCTGCGTTGACGATGATAGATTGAAAAATTTGTCAATTTGCGTCATTATGAGGCAGTTTTTTATACCAAAATGGTGCGACATCAGTGCAAACATCCAATTCCAAGTTACCAAATACCAAGTTAACACAGTCCTCTAAATCTGTTAACCACACGCTCCCTTCACAGCAGCGTGGGTTGGTATTTAGTAGTCTTATCTTAATTGTCATTATTGCTGGCATGGTGCTCTTGGCGCTATATTTAATCAAACTTGATCGCACCATTACTCATAAGTTTGAGGGTAAGCGCTGGGATATTCCTGCTAAAGTGTATTCGCAGCCGCTTGAATTGTATCAAGGCGCGAGTGTCGACAAAGATACGATGAAGACATGGCTGGAGTTGCTGAACTATCAAAGCAACAAAGCTTATGATCGCACGGGAACTTATCATAGATCAGGTAATACCTACTTTATTCATACTCGCGGTTTTACTTATAGCGCCAACGATGTGGATAAAGAGCAAGTCATAAAAATGACCATTGCTGGTAATAAGATTGAGTCCGTACAAAGCACTTTGCCTGCCAAAAGCGGCATCATTCGCTTAGAGCCGGTGAGTATCGGTGGTATTTATCCTGACAGTAATGAAGATCGTTTGGTCGTCTCGTTAGATGAAGTGCCACAACCACTCATTGATGCGTTAATAGCCACGGAAGACCGTGCGTTTTATGAGCACAAAGGCGTCTCTATACGAGGCATTGCACGTGCCGTACTGAACAACTTCTCTGGTGGCTCTAGACAAGGCGGCTCGACCATCACTCAGCAGCTGATTAAAAACTTCTATCTCAATTCAGACCGTACGCTGAAGCGCAAAGCCAACGAAGCGTTAATGGCAGTATTGCTCGAGCTACATTATAGCAAAGATGAAATTCTACAAACGTACCTCAACGAGATTTATTTGGGTCAAAACGGCAACCGCTCTATTAATGGTTTTGGCTTGGCATCACAGTTTTACTTTGATAAACCACTGAATGAGCTGCGCTTGGATCAGCAAGCCCTGCTAGTCGGTATGGCAAAAGGCCCGAGCATCTACAACCCACGTCGCCATCCAAACGATTCAAAAGCGCGCCGTGACGTCGTGCTGGGCAACATGTTAGCTGTTGGCTCACTCAGTCAAGAAGACTATGAGAAAGCGCTAAAGCAACCACTTGGTGTCGTGGACAAACCTGTCGAAGGCAAAAGTCAATTCCCTGACTTTTTGGATATCGTCAAGCGCGAGCTGAATACCGTGTACTATTCTGATGACCTCAAGAATGAAGGTCTTATCATTATCAGTACTTTAGACCCTATTGCACAATTAGCCGCAGACAAAGCGGTTGATAGAAAATTGGGTGAGCTGCGTCGTAACAGTGGCAAAACCAAGGACTTACAAGGTGCCTTAGTGAGTGCCAATCCTGAGACTGGTGAGCTGGTCTCTGTGGTGGGTAGTGGCAGTGAATTTACCGGCTTTAACCGTGCTGTCGATGCCAAGCGCCAAGTGGGTTCGTTATTGAAGCCTATTATTTATATGACAGCGCTTGAAAGTGGGCGCTATAATCTTGCAAGCTCAGTCGATGACTCACCGATTACCGTGAATCTAAGCGATGGTACTAAATGGAACCCCAAGAACTATGACAATCGTGACCATGGTTATGTGCCATTTACCACTGCTTTATCAAAGTCTTATAACCAAGCAGCGGTACGCTTAGGTATGGAGTTTGGGGTCGATACCTTTGCCAAGCAGTTACAGCGCATGGGAATCAAAGAAAAAATACCACCCTACCCGTCAGCACTGTTAGGTTCTGTTAACCTTAGTCCAATGGATATGCTTGGTGTCTATCAAGTCTTTGCAACTGGTGGCTTCCGTACGCCTATCCATAGTATTCGCACCGTCATTGATGACCGTGGTCGTATTTTACAACGTACTGGACTCAACACTCAGCGTAGTATTCCGCCTGAGACCAACTTCTTAATTAACTATGCTTTACAAGATGTGGTCAAAAATGGTACTGCCAAACGCGTGCAATCACTTGGTAGTAATCTAAATCTTGCTGGCAAAACAGGTACCACAAATGATTACCGCGACGCTTGGTTTGCAGGCTACAGTGGCAACTATGTCAGTGTGGTTTGGGTTGGCCGTGATGATAACAAGCCAATTGGTTTAAGCGGCGGTACTGGCGCATTGCCAGTTTGGGTTGAC
This sequence comes from Psychrobacter cibarius, assembly GCA_030686115.1. Taxonomy (NCBI): domain Bacteria; kingdom Pseudomonadati; phylum Pseudomonadota; class Gammaproteobacteria; order Moraxellales; family Moraxellaceae; genus Psychrobacter; species Psychrobacter cibarius. The sequence continues at coordinate 1,040,601 of CP131612.1, read as the reverse complement.
TATATGAATCGCTTGAAGCTGACGCCTGTAGCACTACCAGAGCCTGAAGGTATTGAATGGTTGTGGTTAGAGAACAACTCAGGCAAGTTGTCTAATGAGCGCTGTGCAGATGCACGCTATCTGCCTGTCCTGTCGGCATATTTACCAGAAGAAGCCAGCAGTTGCGCTGTCGGCTTATATCAACAAGATCGTGCTCGTGAACAAAACCAGCAGCGCCGTAGTGAAGGTTTAGAGATTCCAAATGGCGAAGCTGTTGATAGCGACAACCAAGAAAACAGTGATGGGTCAAATGGTAATGATGCAGAAAGTCGTGCCGATAATTGGTATGATCGTGCCGTTGAATGGTTCTAAAGTTATTTGTGAAACTTAAAAAAGGTCTCAACTTAATGTTATCTCTCAAGCAAACTGTATCAGCTAGGTCAGCCGTCATAACGCGGTCTATCAAAATCAAGCCAGCCAATACGATGCTGGCAGTCAGTGCTCTAGCTGGCATGTTGAGTTTGAGCGCTTGCCAGACTGCGCCGACTGCATCTACCGCTATGAAAACCGTACCGACTCAAACGCTGCCATCATCGCAGACAGCTAAAGCCCCCATAGCGACTGTGACGCAAACGCCCATTGTCAGAACAGAGGACGAGGATGACTACCCCATTGAGCCTTATAACTCCTATGAACCAGCCGAATCAACCAATCCATTGACTCAAGAGACGCCTGTATTTACACCATCTAATCCTGTGTTGACCCAACCTGATCCAGTTATTATCATCCCTTCGCGTGATGACTACATCATCTCTGAGCCGTCAGCACCGTCACACAACGAATTGCTAGAACAGGCAAGAAAAAACTCGCAGCAACGGACACAGCAAGCTACCACCAACAATAGCAACTTGCCAGCATTTCGCAATTTGATGCAAGCAGGTATCAGTCAACTAAAAGCTGGCAAACTGACCAATGCTGAAAACAGCTTTACCCGTGCACAGCGCCTAGCACCTAAATCTTCTGCGGTGTATTTCTATTTGGCACAAGTGGCATTAAAAAAGAACCAGCCGCGCAAGGCAGAAGCTATGGCACGCCGTGGTCTGAGTGTTTCTCAAGATACCAGTCGTCGCCGCGCGCTGTGGCAAATTATTTTGCAATCAGGACAAGCCCAAGGCAACGCTCGCGTCATCAGTGAAGCGAAGCAAGCCTTACGCTAATATCAAGACATAGCGAAGTGAATAGATACCAAGTGATAAACTTGGTATCTATTCACTTTTTATATTCTGCACACGTATCATTTATCCAAAATAGACATTTATTTTTAATTAAGGTTATCGTTATGGCATGGCAACAACTGCATTTACAATGTGAAAAAGCAAACGTCGATTTGGCTGAGGCACTGCTCCTAGAAGCAGGTGCATTATCCATCGCCTTAGACGACGCAGGTGACCAGCCTTTATTTGAGCCCTTACCTGGTGAATCACCGCTATGGGATGAAGTTATCTTGACAGGGCTATTTGATGCGACCACCGATGCTGGCAGTCGTCAGGCGGTCGAGCAGCTCAGTCATGAAATCGCAGCACAAGTGCAAGCCACTCGTATCTGGCTCACGGCTGTCGATGATAAAGATTGGGAGCGCGAATGGATGAGCAATTACCATCCTATCGAATGTGCCAATAATTTATGGATTGTACCCAACTGGCTGACGCCGCCCAATCCTGAGGCGACTAACATTATTATGGATCCTGGTCTAGCCTTTGGTACAGGCTATCATGCCACTACCCGCTTATGTCTTGACTGGTTAACAGAACAAGATCTAAAAGACAAAGTGGTGATTGATTATGGTTGCGGTTCAGGTATTTTAGGCATCGCTGCTTTGTTATTAGGTGCACGCCACGTGTATGCTGTCGATATCGACCCACAAGCAGTGCTGGCAACCAATCAAAATGCCGCACGCAATCACGTTGGGGATCGCCTGCAAGCGTTTTTACCAGAAGACTTCACTGACTACTGTGCACAAAATGATGTGTTACCTGTAGACGTAATCGTTGCAAACATTCTAGCCAAGCCGCTCATTGGCTTAGCGCCTTACTTCGCCACCTTAATCGCACCAAAAGGTCGCATTGTCTTGGCCGGTCTAATAGAGTCACAAACCGAACAAGTAACGGCGGCTTATCAACCTTATTTTGCGCTTGATGCAAAGCATGCTTTTACAGCGCAAGAAGACCAACATTGGCAGCGTTTATCTGGTACATTTACAGGCTAGCAACATTTAATTACATCTGTTACGATAGAGGGCAGTCAAATGTCATGCATTTGACGCCACTCTGTCCTTACTCATGATTTATGGACATTTACAGCTAATATTTAAAGCTGATACGAAAGGCAGTATTAGCACTATAGGCAACTATTAGCGAGTGGCTAAGCGGTATTGATAACCATAATTTTTTGGATTCGACCCTATGACCACGCCCATAAAAACTCAGTGCCCTCATTGCCAAGCTTGCTTTAAAATACAGCAAACACAGTTGAATAAAGTAAACGCCACTGTTAGCTGTGATCAATGCCAACAGAGTTTTTTGGTCAATAAACATCTTATCCTCACTGCCGATGCTGTCAGTACTTCCGCGATTCAAGAAAATACAACGACTGACACCAATACGACAGCCGATTCAAATAGACATTCTACACAAACCGCTGACAATCATAATAAAAATCAACATGCAGCAGGCACTGCTAAGTCACCACTCACTCCTCCACATTCAAAAAATGTTTCATCTGATACTTTAATTGAGGATGATTTGATTCATGACGGCTTAATCTATGATGATATGGATAGCGATGAACCAGAAGAAAGTGTTTTAGAGTATGATTCTCTAGATAGTATGGATGCTTGGCTGACTCAAGCCAGCAATATGAACAATAGCAGTTATACTTCTACAGCAGACAACCAACCAACAAGTAACCTCTCTAAAAAAACAGATAAAAACAACGGGTCATCAGTGAAAGTATCATCTGATGCTACAACAGAAAATTCCTCATCAGCACAAATAGCGCTTAGTTCAGCAGCCGCTAATGATATTCATGCCAATGTGGATGATACTGCGGACAATTCTTGGCTCGAAAAACTCCTAAAAGAACAAAATAAAAGCGAAGAGGTTCGACAAGACGATACCGACTTATCACAACTATTGCTCGATATGGGTGTACCATTGAAAGATGAAGCGTTAACCTCCGAAGAGCGTGTGAGAAAAGCACAAGCAAAGTTTACACCTACGCCGCAGAGACGTTCTATCGCATCCTTACTATGGACGCTAGGATGCTTAGTATTAGCACTGCTACTTTTTGCTCAATACGTCATTTTTAATCTAGAAACTTTGATGAAAAACCCAGTGCATGCAGAGCGCTTACAATCAGTATGTGCAGTCGCTGCCTGTAGTTTACCTAGTGCCGATCTAACAGCATTTACGATTACTAACCTTAATCATAAATCGAGTAAGATTAAGATGGATGGAAAGTCGAGCGATGTCAGTGCCACATTAAACAATCAAAGTGCCAAAGCACAGCTGTATCCGAATGTTAAAGTCAGCGTATACGGCGCAAATGATATGATTGGAGAATTCATCGCCACGCCAGCTGATTATCTATTAAGCAAGCAAAGCCAATTAGCGGCGAACAGTAGTCGAAACATATTATTTACCATCCCTGTTGCTAATAGACAAATTCGAGAAGTGACTATAAGTCCTCTGTATTGAGTGGATAATTACTAACAAAATAGCTGTTTCTATAAACAACCTCGTCTCTTAAAACTTCAGCCGTCAGAAAAACATAGGCAAGTCGCAAGTTCAATAGTGATGCAAGTGCGACCCAGCCAGTTATATTTTGTGGCAATGTTATAATAGTAAGCATATACCCTAGTCATACTGCTGCCAATATAAGGTTAATCTGTCAGCGCTAAACGATATTAATTTGATATAATACCCTAATATCTTATGGTTTGACTCTTTCCAATCCCAAGGACATTATCTTATGGCACCTCATGCACAGCATAATGCCAATCATTTTGCCACAAGCTCTGAGCATCCTGCCGATTATAGTACAGCTAACCATCATTCAACTCGTCATGTTGACTCCTCATTAGACAGCGATGCGAGCCAGCGTCATGAACCACTGCGCGTACATGTGGAGCGTGTGGTACGACAGTACTTCGCGATGCTAGGCGATGAGATGCCGACCGACTTGTATGAGCTTATTTTAAAACAAGTTGAAGAGCCACTATTATCGGTTGTCCTTGAAAAAACGCGAGGCAATCAAACCAAGTGTGCACAAATCTTAGGTCTGAATCGTGGCACTTTACGCAAAAAACTCAAAACTTATGACTTAATGTAGCATCTGCTATATGCATTTCTCTGTCTTTATTACCAATCATTATGTATGGCAATTTAACGTTATTGACGCTATCCACCATGATATGTCTGCAAAAATTGTCATTGTTACCTTGCCAGACGTTTACGTCAGGCTTTTTTTATGGAAATTTTCTTATGAGTACAACCCCACTTGCTCTATTGTCAGTCTCTGATAAATCTAATATCGTTGAATTTGCGCAAGGCCTTATTAAGTCAGGCTTTGGCTTACTGTCTACTGGCGGTACTTATCGTTTACTCACAGAAAACAATGTTGCTGTGACCGAAGTATCCGATTACACAGGTTTCCCTGAAATGATGGATGGCCGTGTCAAAACGCTACATCCTAAAATTCATGGTGGCATCTTAGGACGCCGTGGTACAGACGATGCCGTCATGAGTGAGCACGCGATTGAGCGTATTGATTTGGTTGTCGTGAATTTATATCCGTTTGCTGAAACTATTGCTCGTGCGGATGTCACCATGAACGATGCTATCGAAAACATCGACATCGGTGGTCCTACGATGGTGCGTTCTGCGGCGAAAAACCACGCTCATGTGGGTATCGTGACTGATCCAGCAGATTATGAGCGCATACTTGCCGCTTTAGGTGATGGCACCGAGCTGACACCTGCTTTGCGCTATGACTTAGCGGTTAAGGCTTTTGAGCATACTGCACAGTACGACGGAATGATTGCCAATTTCTTAGGTAGCCGTGTCAATGAAGGCCAGCAACCTGAGAATTTCTCACGTACATTTAATGTGCAGCTCGAAAAAGCACAGGATCTACGCTACGGCGAAAACCCACATCAAAACGCCGCTTTTTATACAGAAAACCATCCGCTAAAAAGCCAACAGGCCTCTATAGCGACTGCTAAGCAACTGCAAGGCAAGGCGCTGTCTTATAACAATATCGCCGATACTGATGCTGCTCTTGAGTGTGTGAAAGCCTTTAGCGCCCCTGCTTGCGTTATCGTTAAGCATGCCAATCCTTGCGGTGTCGCTGTGGATAACGATCAAGTAACCGCTTATAACACTGCCTTTAGTACTGACCCTGAGTCTTCTTTTGGCGGCATTATTGCTTTTAACCGCCCATTGACGTTGGCAGCGGCTAAAGCCATTATCGACAATCAGTTTGTAGAGGTTATTATTGCACCAAGCATCGAAAATGGTGTGCTTGAAGCGACAGCTGCTAAGAAAAATGTCCGTGTATTGGTGTGCGGCGAACTGCCAGCGCCAGATCAACGCGATAGTCAGCTTGACTACAAGCGCGTCAACGGTGGCCTGCTAGTACAAGAGCAAGATCTTGGTTTGATTACAGCCAATGACTTAAAGATTGTCACTGATGTACAACCAACGGAAGCGCAAATCGCCGATCTATTATTCAGCTGGAATGTAGCAAAATACGTCAAATCTAATGCAATTGTTTATGCCAAAGGTCAGCGTACTATCGGTGTTGGCGCTGGTCAAATGAGCCGTGTCAACTCAGCGCGTATCGCTGCTATCAAAGCTGAGCACGCTGGATTGGCTACTGAAGGTGCTGTTATGGCATCAGATGCCTTCTTCCCGTTCCGTGATGGCATCGATAACGCTGCCCAAGTCGGTATTGCTGCTATTATCCAGCCAGGTGGGTCTATGCGTGATGATGAAACCATCGCTGCGGCAAATGAGCATGGCATCGCGATGGTATTCACTGGTATGCGTCATTTCCGCCATTAAATTGTTCCGTATCACTTTGAATAGTAGCATTGATAGCAGTATTGAATTTCGTATCGCCATTAATGCTAAATCTTTATGATAACAATAATACTCATTAAAAAAGCCACTGTAGACAGTGGCTTTTTTATGCTTAAAACTTGAGAAGATTATTTAGAACGAATGACTAAGTAAGTATCTCAAGTTTGCTTTAACCGTTTTATTTCTAACGCCCTTGCGCATTTGCTATATTGGCGTCATTAATTTCAACTTTATATACCAAGCGGAGATAATCCAAGTAATCTTGTAGCTGATCTTGCCCCAAGTTATCACGAATGATGGCAGCCGTTTGTGCTCTTTGCACATCAGATAATGGCGACTGCTCCTCTGTTTTAATACGATCACCGACCAACAAAGTCGCGCCCATCTCAGTCTCACTGGCAATAGCAACGACGCCATTATTAGCTGCTTGCTGACTAAAGGCCAATCCGCGTTCTTTCTCTGTCAATAGAGTGGTTTGGCGATTCACTTCACCTAATGATTGAAAACGTACTGGCTGTTTATTGATATCAGCAGGCGTTTTAATACCAGCGGCTAGTTTCTTCGCCTCTTTTAACGCCAATGCCGTGGCCTTTTCTTGACGTAATATCTGAGTAATTTTTGGTGTAGCAGCAGCTAAGCTAAGCGTTTTCGTAGGACGATAGTTGCTTGGTTGCACCCATACTGTCCCGTTACCAACTTCGATACCTGCGGTTACTGCCTGATCTTGAATCGTAAACTCATCAAAAGCCTGCTTAATCACTGCTGGTTGTGATAACTCCGATTTGTTGTTTTCTTTACGATAATCCTTGATACGTTTTAGCGTTACGTTCTCTTGCTGAGCGATGTCTTCAATACTGAAGCCATCTGCTGCCAAGTCATTAATCGCTGTCACTTTATCTGCATAGATTTCTTGACGCTTATATTCTTTGGCTTTTGCTGTCAGCTCTGCACGCATGCTTTCTAGGCTTGGGATTTTACTACCGTTATCTTCGGTTACGGTAAATATCTGGTAGCCAAAGCTAGTCTTAATAGGTGCTGTTACATCACCCACACTTAAGCCTTCTAAAGCCTGCTCAACCGCTGCGGCATCATTACCAAACACAGAGGGATTAAAGGTACCAATATCGCCACCTGTTGCTCCTGATGGATCATCTGACTCGGTTTTAGCCAATGCCGCAAAAGACTCACCTTTATCCAAGCGAGCTTTGATTTTGGCCGCTCTGGTCTTCGCGTCTTTACCCGTTAATAGGATTTGACTGATTTTACGTTCATCGACGACCGCTAGCCCTTGCTTATAAGCTTCATATTGCTGCTGCAAATCTTCTTCCGCAACCTCATTCACTTGAATGGTTTTAGGACTTAATTGCAAATATGCCAAATCCACCATCGCCGCACTTTTTAGCGTGTCTTTATTGGCATCATAATAGGCTTGTATATCGCCTTTGCTTAACTTGACCTGATCTGCATAGTCTTGCCAATTAAATCGATGCAGCCAGATATTGCGCGACTCAAGTTGTAAGTCAATCAATTGACTGACCGCTTGCATCGGATATACTGCCGTGCCAACAATACTGGCATTGAGTTGGTCGAGGCTTAACTGGTTACGAAACTCAGCAAATAGCTGATCTTTGGTCATGCCGCGCTGGCGCAAGAAGTTTGAGAATTGGTCGTTAGAAAAATTGCCTTCTGCGTCCTTAAAAATTTCTTCTTCACGCAATAAACGATTAATCGTGTCATCAGAGACTGTCATACCAAGCTTGCCCGCTTGCTGCTCCAGTAGCGTACGATCAATGAGACCTTTGAGCACCTGCTCGTGCAACACATCTTCATTTAATAGACTGGCATCATCAACTTGTTCTAGTATTTCAGTACGACGGTTATTTACGGCAGTCTGATACTCGGACAACCCTACGCTTGCTTCACCCACCTGAGCGACTTGGTTGGGATCGACCCCGCCTCCAAAATAGCTTTCGACACCCAATAGAGCGAGCGGCGATAGGCATAAAATCAATAAAATGCGACCTGGCCAGCTTTTTAAGAAATCGCGCAATTTATCCATAGTTATCTCTGCTTTATAAACCTATATTGATGAAAAACCATTGTAATATTACTATTAATATCAATGCTATCTAAGCAGGCAATGGTAAGAATAAGAACGTGTGAATTTGATATAGAACAACAAGACTGAGTAAAACAGCCTTATTTAAACAACGCATCTATCGCGCGCCCTATGATACGTGATTTTTGATGCAGACTCAAAATATTCACGTGGTATGATACAAACTATAGCGATAAAAAAAGCACCTAATATTTAGGTGCTTTCTTATGATTCATATTATGACTTTTCAGCCATGCTATAAACCATATAGTGTTTTACTAAGTAAACGCTGTGTTCGTTCGTATATCACGTCGTTATACAGCATCCGTTTTTAATAAAACGGCTTAGTTTAAACGCTCTTTTAAGTTTTTACCCGCTTTAAAGCTTGGTACCTTACTTGCTGGAATGCTAAGCTCTTCACCCGTCTTAGGATTACGGCCAGTACGTGCTTTACGGTCTTTTACGCTGAAAGTACCAAAACCAACCAATGAGATGCTATCGCCAGCTTCTAGCGCTTCACCAACACTTTCCATAACAGCATTCAATGCATCGCCAGCTTGGGTTTTGTTTAGGCCACTTTTGTCTGCGATGCTATCAATTAATTCTGACTTATTCATAAAATTTCCTTCAAGTTTAAGGGGGATAATAAACGCTCACGCCAAGCATTGTAACGCTCTCATAGCATTTAAGCAATAAAAACTGCCTGACTGGCGTATTAACAGGTTTCGCTTTGTTATCGTCTTTATATCAAGGCAGCATAAGGAGCGCAAGCGATTTTACATATTTTTGCCTACTGTACTACGTATTTGACACTCAATGTTACGCAAAGCCTCTGCAACGGTCATAACTGCTAGTAACCTTGGCTTTTCCTAACTTCGACTTAGCGAGTCAACCTCTATACTGCCTTATCGTTAAAAGAGATGTCATCTCATACTAAGGCATCGCCAGTCATAAATATCTGTGTCCTTGTTGATTACCAAATTGTAAAGTAATAATTTTCCAACTGACAGAAACTAGCGTTACTTTTTATTATAAAGGCGTTACTATAAGCAAAATATCACTGCACCTTTTGGGTCAATTTTGACTCTTGTTTGTCTTTTGCCTCTAATTTGCCAAATATAAAACGGATTATTTACATGAAGCGTTCTACGTTGTCTCACTCTTTTCTTAATATCATTCTGGTGTTCATCGAGTCGGCGCTGACACTATTGTTACGTTTAGATCCCGAACTACGTAAGGCCGCTTACCCACTTGCCAAGCAAGGTACTGTCGTGGCGCTACGCTTGTATCTACCGCATGTTGAGGTGTTTGCCACGTTTAGCACCAAAGGCGTATTATTAGACGCAGAGTTACCTATTGACCGCAGCGAACCTGACGTCATCATTAATGCTTATAGCATCCAAGTGATCAATGCGATCACCACCCATGACAGCGAAACCACCGAAAAACTACAAATGCGCGGCGAGTCTGTTCAAGTACAGTTGGTCAAGCAGTTTATTATGCAACTCGGTCTTGGCAGCTTAATTCAAGGTCTTATTAAAAAGATAAAAGGTGGCAAAGGTAAGACCAAGCCTACTGAAGCTGAAATGGCTGACAAAAAAGACAGCTATAAATTACGCATCAAAGAGCAGCAAACCCAAATAAACACCTTAACTATTAAAAACCGTGAGCTTGAAATCACGGTTAAAGAGTTACAGAGCAAACAAAAAACGCTGATAATCGTCACCGTGGCTGCTCTCGTCATTATGATCGCAGCCATTATCGCGCTATTGATGAATTAATGTCGCCAACGACGACTTACCAATGACAGCTTACCAATAACAAGCTACTTACTTTACCAAACGCGTTTGATGCCGATTAAGGCATATTAAGCGCTTAATATACTAAGCGCTTAGATGACTGGGGCGTATTGAACATTCAGCACGCCCTAATATAATTGATAGTCGTTAAAGAAAAAAATTAGAACTCAAACCTCAAGACTGTATTTTAGTATTTCAAAATTTTAGTATTTCAAAAATGCTAGGAATCAATGTTCTCAATCTTATAGTCCCTCCTTTTAATACCATTGTTTTTATCAATCATAGTGATAAGCTCGATTAACCATTCAACCACACTTTAATCTTGACTAAATTACTCAGGATTAAGTATAATTGGCTTAATCGTTGCACACATCGGGTTCATCATCTGCTGTTTAATAACGATAAGACACAACTTAGCGGTTATGTGATTTCATCAGTAGCTTTCATATTGCGCTACAAGCTGCCACCACTATCATTTTGCTAAGGTCGTTGTTAAATAAAAATGACTTAAAAGTTTGGAGATAACACATGCGTTTGACTACTCGAGGCAGATATGCCGTTACTGCGTTACTGGATTTGGCACTACAAACCAGCCAACAAGACACTGCAGTCTCCTTATCTGATATCGCCAAGCGGCAATCGATTTCTATCTCTTACCTTGAACAACTGTTTTCCAAACTTCGTAAGCGTGGTCTGGTCACTAGCATCCGAGGTGCGGCCGGTGGCTATCATCTGGCCAAACCATTGCATGAGATAGATGTCATGAGCATCATATCTGCCGTTGACGAGTCGGTTAATGCGATGCAGTGCGAAGGACGTGGCGACTGTCAAGGTGGTACAATGTGCTTAACCCATGATTTATGGTGTGCACTGTCCAATCATATCGAACAGTACTTGAAAAATATAACATTAGCGCAATTATTAGACATGGAAAATGTGCAGTCAGTGTCAGAGCGTCAGCACAACTCTACCAAAGAGATTTCCATAAAAGATATCAACACTATTACCCTATCGAACAGCGAGGCAAACCCAGCATGAGCCAACATAACAACCTTATATACTTAGATTATGCCGCCACCACACCAGTTGCTAAATCAGTAGCTGCTAAGATGAGCGAGTATCTGACAGTAGATGGCATCTTTGGTAATCCAGCCTCGCGCTCGCATGGCTATGGCTGGCAAGCAGAAGAAGCGGTAGAAACAGCGCGTCAACAAGTGGCCGAAGTCATTAATGCTGATCCACGCGAAATCGTCTTTACCTCTGGTGCAACAGAATCAGACAACCTAGCGATTAAAGGTGCAGCGCATTTTTATCAGTCTCGTGGTAAGCACATCATTACCAGTAAGATCGAACATAAAGCCGTATTAGATACGTGCCGTGAGCTTGAGCAAGAAGGTTTTGAGATTACTTATCTTGAGCCGCAGCCAAGCACTGGGCTAATCTTACCAGAGCAAGTTAAAGAAGCATTACGTGATGATACTATCTTAGTATCACTCATGATGGTGAATAATGAGCTTGGTACGATTACTGATGTCGCTGCCATTGGTGAAATCACTCGTGAAGCGGGTGTAGTCTTCCACGTCGATGGCGCACAATCTGTTGGTAAAGTATTGATTGACCTTGAAACCACGAAGATCGATTTGATGAGCTTCTCGGGTCACAAAGCCTACGGTCCTAAAGGTATTGGTGCATTATTTGTTCGTCGTAAGCCACGTATCCGTTTGAAAGCAGAGCAGCATGGCGGTGGTCATGAGCGCGGTATGCGTTCAGGTACATTACCGACGCATCAAATCGTTGGTCTTGGAGCAGCATTTGCTTTAGCCAATGAGCGTTATGAAGAAGACCATGCACATGCAGCTAAATTACGCCAAAAACTGTGGGACGGTCTACAAGATATCGAAGAGATCTACCTAAATGGTGATCTTGAGCACAGCGTGCCTAACATTGTAAACATCAGCTTCAACTTCGTTGAGGGCGAGTCTCTCATGATGTCACTTAAAGATTTAGCTGTATCATCAGGTTCAGCCTGTACATCAGCGACGCTTGAGCCATCATATGTATTACGCGCTATTGGTCGCCCAGATGAATTAGCACACAGCTCAATTCGTTTCAGCTTCGGTCGTTATACCACTGAAGCAGACATCGATACTGTCATCAAACAAATGCATGAAGCGGTCGATAAATTACGTGCCTTATCACCACTTTGGGATATGTACCAAGAAGGTGTTGATTTAGATTCAGTCGAATGGGCTGAGCACTAAAATTACCGAAAGCAACGACATAGTTATCAAACAGAACCATTAAACGATTGATCAGACACTTATAAATCCAGTTTTTATAAATACCGTTTTTATAAATACCGTTTCTATTAACTAAATGTTTGACCCCAATTATCGATGAGTAGTTAGACATTTAAAGTCAGTAATTGACTGCTCATCATCTAACTAGGAGAAAACCCCATGGCCTATAGTGACCAAGTTATTGATCATTACGAAAATCCACGCAACGTCGGCAATCTTGATAAAAATGCCAAAAACGTTGGTACTGGTATGGTTGGTGCCCCAGCTTGTGGCGATGTAATGCGCCTACAGATTCAAGTTGATGATAACGGCATCATTGAAGATGCACGCTTTAAAACTTATGGCTGTGGTTCAGCAATCGCTTCAAGCTCGCTCGTGACTGAGTGGCTAAAAGGCAAAAGCTTGGATCAAGCGGGCGAAATCAAAAACAACGATATCGCGAAAGAGTTAGCCTTACCACCAGTAAAAGTGCATTGCTCTGTACTTGCTGAAGACGCCATTAAAGCCGCTATTAGCGACTATAAAGGTAAGCATAGCGCAGCAGTAGAGACAGAAGAAGCGGCTAGCTAAACCTATTAGCGTAAGTATTGTACTTCTAAGTACACGGTCTTAATGAAAGTACTTTAGTAGTCGATGTATTGAACAGCTACTAACGCTAAAGAGGTGACAATAACGCTAATGTAATTGTCACCTTTTATTTTCTAGTGATTCTTAACTGGTCGTTATTAAGATTTTTTTGGCAAGTGCGCTATTTTCATTGCCAGTTTATACAGATTTTTTTGATTGATATTTATTATTGATAGTCAATGGGAGTTGGCATGATTGAAATGACAGAACGCGCCGCTCAGCATGTTCGAGACTTTTTGGACAATCGCGGCAAAGGCGAAGGTATTCGAGTGGGTATCCGTACCGCGGGTTGCTCAGGCTTAGCTTACGTTTTAGAGTTTGTAGATACCCCTGATGAAAATGACACGCGTTACGAAAGCCGCGGCGTTAACATCTTTATTGATCCTAAAAGTTTGGTGTATTTAGATGGTTTGTTGATGGACTACGAAAAAGAAGGTCTTAACGAAGGCTTTAAGTTCACCAATCCCAATCAAAAAGGCGAATGTGGTTGCGGCGAATCTTTTACCGTTTAATGGTTCAAAGGTTAAAAAACCCTTGAGTTTAGAGTTTCCTAACTCTATATTCAAGCCATAGTAAATATGTTCTCAGCCAAAGAAAACTTTCAAAATAAATAACAAGCAAGGCGTATGATATGACAGACATTACTGCAGAAGCCCAGTTTGATAACTTCTTTGCCCTATTTGAGCAGCCTGTACAGTTTGAAGTCAATCAAGAGAGTCTCGATCAGCATCTACGTCTGCTACAAAAACGTTATCATCCTGATAATGTCACCAAGAATCTAGCCAATACTACGCAAGCGCAACAGCAGTCTGAGCAGGCCTCAGCGTTAATCAACCAAGCCTACCAAGCATTAAGTGCGCCTGATAGTCGTGCTAGCTATCTACTAGACATGGCAGATCAAGCACAGAATCTAGAGCATTCAATTGCAGACTTGGACTTTTTAGAAGATGCGATGCAGATGCGCATAGATTTAGATGACGCTATCGAGGGTAAAGATCGTGCGACATTGCAACAACTACACCCTCAAATCACCGAGCGACTGGCAAAACAGTCTAAGCGTTTTAACGATGCTTACCAAAACCAAGATTGGCAAACGGCGATTGATGCGACACAAAAACTAAAATTCTTAGTCAAATTAAATGCTGACGTGACTACTGGTATCGATGAGTTAGCGACTGCTGAGCATTCAGATGATGATGATTTATACGTCTAACTAACTGACGTATAAGCTTGTTAATTTATTTTATATGCCAAATTTATTTATAAATGGTATTAGCTTATGACGCTTATTTGAAAACTATATTATAAGCGATGGTTAAAATAGTCACAGCGATGCCGTATAATCCCTTATTTCAAGCACTTTTAATTGCTAAGTATCTTCGTTTTCACGTGCATACAACGCAGTTAAACTACAATAGTGCGCTTATCATATTTGTTTCATTTCACTTATTAATTTTATCTCTTTCATTTTATCTTTGAGTTATCTTATGTCTTTATTGCAAATTGCCGAACCCAATCAAAGCGCCCAACCCCATCAGCATCGTTTTGGCCTAGGAATTGATCTTGGTACTACGCGCTCATTGGTCGCGGTAGTACGCTCAGGCAAGGCGCAAGTCTTAGAGGCAAGCGCAGCTACCGATACCTTATTACCTTCTGTGGTCTATTATCCAAGTGTAGGTAAGCCGTTAGTTGGCTCTGATGCATTAGCCCACTTAGCGGATGATCCAAAAAATACGATCGTCTCGGCTAAACGTTTTATGGGTCGTAGTCAAGCTGATATCAAATTCTCTCATCCTTATGAGTTAAGCGGCAGCAAAGATGACATGCCAGCATTTGTGACGGCTCAAGGTGAAGTATCGCCTGTTGAAGTATCAGCACGTATTTTAGCAGCGCTTGAGCAACGGGCAGCGAGCGCATTGCCTGCAGACAGTATCGAGGGTGCGGTCATTACTGTCCCTGCTTATTTTGATGAAGCCCAGCGTCAAGCGACCAAAGATGCAGCCCAAGCGGCTGGTATCAAAGTGCTACGTCTGCTAAATGAGCCTACTGCTGCTGCCGTCGCCTATGGTCTCGACCAGTCAACGCAAAACGGCGATAAAGAAAGTTATTATTTAATTTACGATCTGGGTGGCGGTACTTTTGACGTTTCTATCTTAAAGCTGACTGATGGCGTCTTTGAAGTATTGGCAACTGGCGGTAATAGTGCATTAGGCGGTGATGACATCGATCGTCTAATGACCAATTGGCTTATCAAACAATTAGCTATCGATCCTAAAGATGTGAGTCGTCATGATAAATCGATACTCGCCCAACAAGCCAAGGCTTATAAACAAGCCCTGACTGATGCTGAGCAAGTCAATATTGACATCACTGTCAATGAGCAATCTTACCAAGGTGTGCTTCGCCGTACAGATTTGCTGGCTATTGCAGAGCCAGTTAGCCGCCGTACACTGAGCGTATGCGAACAAGTACTGCGTGATGCCAAGCTTTTGAGTGCTGATCTAGACGAAGTGATTTTGGTCGGTGGCTCTACTCGTATGCCTGCTATACAACAAGTTGTGACAGAGTTTTTTGCCAAGCAACCACTTTGTCGTCTAAATCCAGATGAAGTCGTGGCTTTGGGTGCTGCCCAAACGGCGCATCAATTGGTCAATGGCGATAGTAATAACAACCTACTATTGTTAGACGTAACGCCGCTATCGCTTGGTCTTGAGACCATGGGTGGTTTAGTTGAAGTACTGATTCCACGTAATACGCCTATCCCTGTCAAAAAACGCCAAGTGTTTACCACCTATCAAGATGGTCAAACAGGCATGGTGATTCATGTGGTACAGGGCGAGCGCGAGACAGTAGATAACTGCCGTTCATTGGGTCGTTTTGAGCTATATGGTATCCCGCCGATGAAAGCTGGATTTGCTCGTATTGAAGTGACCTTTAGTATCGATGCGAATGGACAACTAACCGTCAGCGCACAGGAAACCACAACCAAGACAGAAAGTAAGATTGAGATTGTGCCTTCTTATGGGTTATCAGATGAGCAAAAAGAGCAATTGCTCGTCGCAGGATTCAAGCATGCAGAAGAAGATAAAAATACACGTTCTTTAATCGAAACCAAAGTAGAAGCGGAGCGTGAAGTATTAGCGCTACAATCTGCCCTTAAAGAATTTGCAGCTTTATTGTCGTCTGAGGAGCAACACTCATTGGCTGAGCAAATACAAGTGTTGCAGACAACGCTCAGTACTGATGATTTGGCACTTATCGAAGCACAGCAAGCAAAGCTCAAGCCTCACAGTGATGCTTTTGCTGCCCGTATTATGAATCAAAGCGTCAAAGCCAGCATGGCAGGCACGAATGCCCAAGATTGGTAGCAGATACATTTAAAATGTGACTTAGTCACCATACTAAGCTCATTTCTTATATTTTTATTCTTTTAATTGATTAGCACTGGAAAGACGATTTATGCCAAAAATTACCGTACTACCGCATCATGAAATTTGCCCTGAAGGCGCCGAAGTCGAGCTAGAAGCTGGCAGCAACTTATGTAAAGCGCTATTGGAAAAAGGCATTAAAATTGAACATGCATGTGAGATGTCAAAAGCCTGTACCACGTGCCATGTGGTCGTCCGTAAAGGTTTTAATAGTTTAGATGAAATGGATGATATTGAAGCCGATTTATTGGATCGTGCTTGGGGATTAGAGCCTGACTCACGCCTATCTTGTCAGGTCATGCTCGATGATGAAGACTTAACCATTGAGATTCCTAAATATACGCTCAACCATGCAAAAGAAAACCACTAAACGCTAACCGTGAAATTCATCTGACTGTTATATTGCAAAAGCCAGCTATCATAATAATAGCTGGCTTTTTTGTGCTTGATTTTATAAACATTATTTTTGGATGATTATTTATGACGATTGTCATTGATTGTCATTACGTTTGCTTGCTGCCGCTATGTCAGTTGCCACTTTTTCTTGCTCCTGCTCGACACGCTCAAGCGCAAAATTTAAGCGTGCTCTGATATCTTGATAATCATTATCCTTCATATCTTTAAAATTTAGATGCAAATTGAAACCTGGTAATGTGTGATCAACCCACTTTGATAAATGACCTTTATACGTATCTGGATCCAGCACTTGCCATGCATTTACCTTGCTATCAAAACCCTTTAACTTGAACGCACCCGCATGCTGACAGTCATAATTATGACAGATATAATCGTAGGTACTCTCACTGACCAGTATCTCATCTTTACCAGCGCTTGACTCAAGTCTTGCCGCGAGATTGGCCTCTTTACCAATAAGAGTATAGCTTAGACGATTATTACTACCAAAATTACCAACATGGCAATAACCTGTGCTGATGCCGATACGGATGTACAACCCCTCAAAGCCCATCAAGCGCCATTTCTGCCTCAAAGTTCGCATCTCGCGACGCATGTCTATTGCCATTGCAATACAGTCTAAAGCATCTTGGCGCGCACCGCGACTATTTGGCTCACCAAAAAAACACACCATGCCATCACCAATAAATTTATCAAGTACGGCGCCATGCTTGTTTGCTATCAATGTCATACAATGCATATAAGTATTTAAGATATCAGCCAAATTGTCAGCGCTCAAACTATCTGACAATTCCGTAAAGCCAACGATATCTGAGAACATAATCGTCAGCTTAGCACGCTTATTAGCAACAGTAACTGGGCTATCAGATTTTACGATAGGCTCCCAAACTTGCGGAGGTATGAAGCGCGTCAACTTATTAATGACGGAGACCATCGTGCTTAATCGTCCAACAGCCTGATGAGCACGAGTTTCATAACCAATATACTCTTGGTACACATGCCAAAACTGATACAGTATGACGATCATACTGGCTAATAATATTATTGGTGTGGTCCAGCCTTCATGGCAATCTATATCAGCACTGCTTAGGGTAACGCTAACATAATAGAAAACAATGACGGTTATTACAGAGACGGCAATCAGTTTTAAATGATTTTCAGGGCTACTGATAATAATTCTGAGTGCTATGAGCGCGGCTAAGCTAAGCGAAATAACCGTGCAAAACTGTATCGACCCAATAACTACCGATAGTAAAATGATAACAATGTTAGACGTCCAAAAGCTTTTTTGGCGGCGATAGTTATAAATCAAAATCATTAAACTTGGCAGACAAACAATAACGAGCAGTGCCATTGAAGTAGGTCTAAAATTAAAATGTACAGCGAGGAGTATTACCGTGAGTATTAAAACGAAGACTTCTGGATAGTCAAATCGATAAATCCCTTCATTTTTTGAAGAGTGATTTGGTCTCAGCGTGTCTAAAAAAGGCATATGAAGTATTCGCTCACGTAAAACAGGCTATGTAAAAAACTAAAAGGCTTGAGGATAGCACACGCGTACTACCTGCCTCTACGCCAAGTTGTGTATAAAATTAATCAATGATTACATTATACTTTTTAAATACTATAAAACCCATGTCACTGATAGCCAAAAGCCTACCACTCATCACTCATCTTGTCTTAATACGCTACCAAATCGGGATTATAAGACATATCGTTTGAGCCATATACAAAAAATCCAGATAATATTTATCTGGATTTCAAATACTTAAAACCTATTAATATATAAAAATTAGGGGCTGTAATAACTGAGCATAACGTTGGCACATAACCATAAAACGGCTAAGACACCAAAATAAGGCTTAACTTTAAACGTTTAGCCAGTTTTCCAGTTACTTTGATGGGTCAATCGATGCCCAGTTAATCAATACCTCGCCAATAGAGTATCATTATCGATTTGCCAATCAACTTACCGACCTGTTACTACTCAGGTATTTATTACATTTGCCAGTCAAATGGCATTTGATGATGACCACGTAGCGCCATCATTAACGTCTGCTGCATCTGCGCCAACACTTCTTTAGTATAAGGAATAGCAGGGACGCCCCATACTGGATTTGGCCATTGCATGTCGTTTTGATAGCGAACGATATGATGAAAATGAAGTTGGGGTACTTGATTACCGAGTGCAGCTACATTCATTTTATCGGCTTGAAAGGTCTTGGCTAGCTGACTCGACAACCAGCTTGACTCACGTAAAAACTGTGTTTGATCGGCTTCAGATAACTCATATAACTCTTTGATACCTGATACGCGCGGCACTAATATTAACCAAGGAAACTGGCAATCATTGATTAAACGACAAGTCGATAATGGGAAATCACCCACTAAAAAGCTATCGGCAGCAAGTTTATGATGAAGTTGGAACATAATGACGGTTCTCTTGTTATGACACTAAGATAAATGGAATATAGATCTAGAAAAGCAGAATTTAATTTACTAAAAAACAATAGGCTAAATATAGGATGTCGCTATTTTATCAGTTATCCAACCGATAAAATAGCGCTATGACTCATTGTCTTGACGTCCTACTTGAGCACCGGCTAGCTGACTTATTGAGCTGATTGAATCTACTAAAAATCATTGCTGAGCTCTCAAAATGCCGAAATGCCAAAACAACTACGCTGACTCTGCCACCGTATGCTCGCTAAAATAGCATAATAATTCTTGAATCGCGGTGACGCGCTGCTGCGGCGTTGCCAGTTTATCAGCATCTTGATAACGAATACCAGAAGCACCGTTCATACGATAGCGCTGACCATTTGATTGAATCAACTTAATAATCGCCAAGGCATCGACTGGGGTATCAGGCGCAAACTCTAATGTCATGCTATTACTATTGGCATCAATCTTATTAATCTTCAGCGGCTCAGCTTGTATACGCAGTCCGTGGATGGCGAACAACTGCTTAGTTTGCTCTGGTAATGTACCAAAACGGTCAATCATTTCGGTACGAATATCAATCAATGTCTCTTTATCATCGGCATTACTGATACGCTTATAAAATAACAAACGCTGATGGACATCATGGAGATATTCTTCTGGTATCAATGCTGAGCTATGCAGATTAATCTCACTAGTCAGCGACAACGGTGTGCTTAAATCAGGCTCTTTACCCGCTTTAATGGCTTTTGTCGCTCGCTCCAGCATGTCCATATATAAGCTAAAACCAATCGCCTGCATATTACCACTTTGCTGCTTACCAAGTATTTCGCCAGCACCGCGAATTTCTAAGTCTTCGCTAGCCAGCATAAAACCTGCACCTAAGGTATTGGCACGTTCAATCGCATGCAATCGGCGCTTAGCATCGCCTTTTAGACCTTTGATAGAAGGCACAAGTAAATAACAATACGCTTGATGATGACTACGACCGACACGACCACGCAGCTGATGTAATTGTGCCAAGCCAAACTTATCGGCGCGCTCAATGATGATAGTATTGGCATTGGGCACATCAATACCGGTTTCGATAATGGTAGAGCATATCAGAACGTTGAATTTTTTATGATAAAACTGCTGCATCACTTGCTCAAGTTGGCGCTCTTGCATTTGCCCATGAGCAACCCCTACTCGCGCTTCAGGCACCAATTCACGTATGGTTTCTGCCATACGCTCAATGCTCGCCACATCATTATGTAATAAATAAACCTGCCCACCGCGCAATAGCTCACGCAAGATGGCCTCTTTCATTAAAGCATCAGTTTTTTGCATGACAAAGGTTTTAATCGCCAAACGTCGTGCTGGAGGTGTCGCGATAATTGACATGTCACGCATACCTGAGAGCGCCATATTGAGCGTTCTAGGGATCGGTGTCGCTGTCATCGACATACTATCCACATCAGTCTGAATCGCCTTGATACGCTCTTTATGGCGCACCCCGAAGCGATGTTCTTCGTCGACAATCATCAAACCTAAATTAGAGAATTTCACATCAGGTTGTAACAGTTTATGGGTGCCGATGACAATATCGACTTTACCTGCTGCTAAATCTATCAACACCGTTTCTTGATGCTTTTTGCCGCCAAAGCGTGAGAGCGTCTCGATACGCACTGGCCAATCAGCAAAACGGTCGCGGAAATTGTCTTCATGCTGACCGGCCAGCAAGGTCGTCGGCACTAGCACCGCTACCTGATAACCGGCGCTGACAGCAATGAATGCTGCCCGCATAGCCACTTCTGTTTTACCAAAACCCACATCACCGCAGATGAGCCGATCCATTGGTTGGTTTTGTCGCATGTCTTCCATCACCGCATGAATGGCATTGGCTTGATCCGGCGTTTCTTCAAAGGCAAATTGACTGGCAAAGAGCTCATACTGTGACGCATCTATTTTAAAATGAATACCGACTTTAGCTTCACGACGCGCCTGCATATTAAGCAGCTCAGCCGCTACATCGTGAATTTGCTCGAGCGCTTTTTGCTTGGCTTTATCCCATTTGCCGCTACCGATTTTGTGCAATGGCGCAAGTGCTGGGTCACCGCCACTATAACGGTTAATCATTTGCAAATTAGCAACGGGCACATAAATACTGGCATCATCGGCATATTTTAAGTGAATAAACTCTTGCTCACCATCACCCACATCTAACGTAATCAGCCCATTGTAACGCCCAATACCATGCTCGATATGCACCACTGGGCTGCCTTCGGTTATCTCGGTGACACTCTTAACCAAAAACTCTTCGGACACCCCGCTTTGACGACGACGGCGTGTTTGCAGCACTTGCCGACCAAATAACTGCGTCTCACTAATCAGCACTAAACGCTCAGGAACATATACCCCACGCTCAATGGGCGCAACGGTTAAACCAACCTGCGGCAGCTTATTACCTTTAACGCTGTTGGTTTTGTCCGCTGTTAGAAACGCTGCAAAGCTGTCATAAGCCTTAATGTCAATCTTGCCTTTAAACAACTCGATGAGAATTTCGCGGCGACCCGCTGTTTCAGCAACGATCAATACTGGCGTCGCTGTTTGTGCTTGCAGCTCTAAAAATTCTAATAGCTGGGTAAGAGGCTCAGCCTTTTGGTGGTTAACGGTCAATTGTGGCGGCTCTTGCGCACTGAGCGTCACCAAGCCTTGCTGCTTATTTGCCGTCAGTGGCAATTGTGGCTGTAAATCTGATTGGTGTTCAACTTGTAACAATGAAGCATCTTCCAATAACGAATCATCGCTGTCAATCGCAGCAACATCCGTCATGCTAGCCAGCTCATTGCGCGCACTGAGAATCACCCGTGGATAACGATTAAGATGCGCGTTTAAGGTATTTGATAGCAAATATAACCATTCAGGGGCGACAATAGGTTTATCGATATCATGACGGCGCTCTTCATAACGGCGCTGAATTTGTGACCAGTAATCTACCTGTTTTTCATTAATCAGTTCATCAGTGATAAAAAGCGCATCGCTTGGTAAGTAAGCAAACAAGCTACTCTCTGCTGTCCACTCTTTTAAATCAAAAAATAGCGGCTGATAATATTCAAGTCCGCTACTAGCGATACCTGCCATTACGTCTTTATGTAGCTCAAACTTACGGCTGCTCGCATTAGGGAACATCGTGGCGAAGTTGGTACGAAACGTCTCACGCCCTTCATCAAGCGGAAATTCTTTGGCGGGTAGTATTTGGAATTGTTCGATAGGTTTTGAGATATCTGGCAGCTTGTGTAGCAGTGATAGTGACTCTTTGCCCATGCTACTATCGTTGCCGCTCATCATTGTTTTGAGGTCATCAACGGTCAGTGTCCGCTGGGTTTGCGGATTAAAAAAACGAATGGTCTCAATCTCATCATCAAACAAATCTAAACGTAGTGGGAACGGCTGACCCATGGCAAAGATATCAATGATGCTGCCACGTACCGCGAATTCCCCCGGCTCAAACACATTCTCAACCGCGCGGTAGCCTGCCTTTGCCAGCAATACGCGCTGGGTATTTATATCAAATCGATCACCAACACTCAAATCAAAATGCTGCCCTATCAGCCAGCTTGGCGGTGCGACACGATGCATCAATGCCTGAATCGAGATGAGCAGCACGCCTGACGTTGGCATATCGGTTAATAGATTGATACGCTCACTAACAATATCTTGATGCGGTGACAGCTCATCATAGGTCAACGTCTCCCAATCGGGGAACACATAAGCATCGACGCCGCAAAATGCCAATTCCGTCTCTATTTGATTGAGCTGGTTTTGGTCACGCGTCACCACAACTTTTAATCGGTCGGCAACATTCCATAGCGGTGTTTGCACCAGACTTGCTAGCCACAAACTGCTGACTGCACCATGCACAGGTGCCAGCCAACGCCGCTCGGCATTCTGGATAGGAAACAACTGCTGGTTAATTGGTTCAAACGCGTCAGTCAAAGCAGTGATAGGCATAAAGAGTAGGATCAATGTTAGGAGTCAGAGAGCTATTATACGAATATTTCAGCAATTACCAAAATTTATGCCGTAACGGTTTGTCACTTAGTATTTTTATTAAAAAACCAATAGACAAATAGCTGATAAAGATTATATTCGTATATAAAGACAGGATGATTAAATGTAAAAACCTCAACGGCTAAGCTGAGGTTTTTGAGTGCTATTTATTAAGCTGGTGTTAAATGACAAGCCACTTTTAAATTAATGGCTTGTCGCTAGCGATAGTGCCATTGTTATCGGCATAGACAAACATACCAGAATTTAGTGTTAAATCACCAAAGCTAATTTCAATATCGGTTTGACCTTCATCGCGGCGATTCGATTTACGCGGAATGCAACCAAGCGCCATAACACCGATGTCCATTGCTGCCATATCATCAACGTCACGGACGCAGCCGTACACGATAACCCCCGCCCAGCCATTATCAATCGCTGACTGCGCAATCATGTCGCCTAGCAGCGCACAACGCATTGAACCACCACCGTCAACCACCAACACCTTACCGTTACCATCCGTGTCTTTACCATCGCTATTTAGCAATGATTTGACGCGACTATTGTCTTCGAAGCATTTCACCGTCACAATTTCACCGCAGAATTTCTTTTTGCCGCCAAAGCTATGAAAAGACTTACCTTCGATATTAGGCAAACACACCTGCGACTCAGGGTTGGCATCCAATAAATCACAGGTCACAAAGTTCTCTTTATCCATTATTATTGATTCTGGCATGTCTGACATAGTGACGCTCCTTGTTATGTATGATTGGTTATTCATGATTGATTATTTATGACTGGGGCTTAATTTTAATCGTTCCCTTAACTTAATACTTAGGCTATTTTTTAACTTTAGTCATCGCTAGCATTTGCTTATTTTCGATGATATCAGTGGTTTGGATAGCTGGTTCATTACGGTATTTATTACGCTGATAAACATCATGCGCACTCATCGCCATGGCAATGGCAACGCGTTTGGCGGAAATGGGATGCAGTGACAATGATTCTGAGACCAAGGGCGATATCAGCTGAAAGGCTTTTTGACCAATACTTTCAAGCGGACGACCTTTATGCTTCCCAAGTAACAAGGACGGACGGAAAATAACTAGCTGCGTAAAACCTAGCGCCATAATAGACTGCTCAGTTTCAGCTTTTACGCGATTGTATAAAAACCGACTATGAATATCAGCATTCATGGATGATAACAAAAAGAAATTTTCAACACCTTTGTCTTGGCACAGTTTGGCAAAATTGACATTATAATCATGATCAACCTTTCGAAAGGCCTCATCGCTACCAGCCTGCTTCTTAGTCGTACCAAGACAGCTAAAAGCGTCCGTCCTTCGATCAACACCAACGCTGGCAAATATTTCAGCCAAATTATCAAAATCATTAACCTGATAAAAACGCATGCTGGTATTGATATAGCGTGGCGGACGCCTTGCAATCACAATTAACGTGTCATAAAGCTCACTAAGCTGTTTGACAAGATGCTGTCCGACCAATCCTGTCGCGCCAATTACAATTGCTTTTCGCTGCATAGCCTATCCATTTATAGTGTGTTGGAAAATAGATGATAATGAAAAATCTGATTTTAAAGCCTATCACCAAAGCTTTTCATCTTAGGGCGTATCCTCATTTTGAAAATGGTAATAAAAATGAGATAAATCATAGTCAAATGAGGAAAATAGCGCAGATACTATCAGAATGTTAAATAGTATCGGGATATTAACCAGCTATTTGACATTTTTTTTAACATTGTTTGGCAAGATTCAGCCACTTTTAGCCCATTTAGATGTCCATCGATTGAATTGAGGACATGCCCTAGTATCATACCTAAATTAACGCATAACTGAGGGTATTCTATAGAATTTATTGTAAGAGATTTTATCGGCTAAGCGATTTATTCACTCATAAGCGGTTTTTGGTGCAACAATATTGATAAATATTTCAAAAAACAGCTGAGCAGAGACACAAAAACTGTCATCTATATGATCACACAACTTCTTTAAGCATTAATCATCAAATATATTGTTCTAAGGGCGATAATTTGCTAAGATAACCGGCTTTACACGTTAACGCTGTTTAATTATTCCAAACAGTTTTGGCGCTTGCGATGCTCTATTGCTCATTTAGGTGCCTTTAATAACAGATAGGTACTTTAATATTAGACATCGACATCATGTTTGGCGAGACGGCTGCTCGTTACCGATGATGGTTAAACCCTTTTTTATTGTAATCCACATTCATATTTTTATCTGTCTTTATCAAGGAGATTCGCGTGGCTAATACTGCACAAGCTCGTAAACGCGCCCGTCAAAACACCAAACGTCGTCAGAACTCTGCGTCACAACGCTCTATGGTTCGTACTTACTTAAAACGTGTTGATGCGGCTATCGCAGCTAAAGATTATGACGCGGCTACCGAAGCTTACAAAAAAGCGGTACCAGTTCTTGATCGTATGGCTGACAAAGGTATTATTCATAAGAATAAAGCTGCTCGTCGTAAGAGCCGCCTGAACAAAACTATCAAAGGCCTACAAGCTTAAGATTGTTAACGTTTAGACCACATCTCGCCTTTATAGCGTGATGACTAAAACCTTGTCACTGGTTCTAATACTGGGGCAAGGTTTTTTTATGTCTGATCAAAAAATGAGTAGTAATCTTTTAAATAGTATTTAGATTAAATAGTATTTAGATCCATTTCACTTCTGGTGGTAAGAGCAATGTATTAGGATGAAAGCCGGCAGCACGGTAGTCTTCTAATAAAGTATGAATCGGGCGCACATACACTTCACCGCGCCAAACGAAGTGTGCACTGGCTTGTTCAAACGGCTTATCATCAAACCACAAAAACACGCCTTCCATCATCTTTGGCCAATCATTCCAATCAATCTCGACCACATCAAACATCACTGCTAAAAAAGCAGACAACAAAGTATCATGACTGACGGCAAGCATGAGATGCCCTTGCTGCGGCTGATGTTGATAAAACAGCGATAAAATATCGAGACCGCCTTGGTAAGCGTTTTTGGTACCTTCAAGATTGCCTTGCAAAAATCGATTGATAAAGTTGAGCACGCCAATTTCTTTAAATACTGGATTTGCTATTTCAGGCTCAGTCACTAAGCTACCAGGCTCGACCAACAATGACTGATGCGTAATATCACGTTGTAGTCCCGCCCCTGCTTGCATCAGCTGCGCCGTGTCAATACAGCGTCCAATCGGACTTGAGATACTGTCTACATCGAGCGAGTACGGTAAATGCCCTGCTAACCAACGCCCCCACGACTTCGCTAGTACTCGACCTTTAGGTGTTAGGGGTAATTGATAACTGGCAAAACCATTGCCATCAGAGCGTTCACGTAAGGAATGTCTGGTAAATAAAATAAGCCGTTTATCTTCAGGCAATAAGCTGACTGAGGAAATCATACTATCAGGCAAGTGCGAAGGCGCCGGAGCACTTGGAGTATGACTCGCAAGCTTTTCAGCAGACAGTTTTGAGGGATTGTTATTGAGATATTTGCTCATGGTAGCAAGCGTAGCAGATTTTTTGATATGAATGAACAAAATATCAGTTCAATTGTAATATTGCTTACGAGTCTAGGCGGTTAGACTTTAAAATAAGCACTATTTTATATTCACTATTTTAAAAAATACGAATCAAGGTGACAAATAACTAAAAAGATATTTACTTTCAAGAGGCTAAAATTACTTAGCCGATATCAATGACTTTGTCCCACGCGAACGCTAATGCAGTGCTGCTCACCTCATTTGGATACGCACGTGGATTGACAATGACTCGTGTATTACCAATACGGTAATCAAATGCTTCGTGAGTATGTCCATGTACCCATAGTATTGGCGCCCAATCTTCATGCATCCAGCCAGATAGATCACTGATAAAAGCTGCGTTACTTGGTAGATTCGCATACTTCTCAGAAACCGATAATGGACTGATACTATGATGACTCATTACAACAGTTTTTTTGCCAAGTGTTTTGGCGGTGATCAATGCTTGCTTTAACCATTGACGCTGCTTAGCATGGATTTGCATCGATACTTCAGGTGAAAAAAGCTCGCCTCCAGCATAGATTTGTTTATAGTCACGCATAAAGCGCATAGCAGCAGCTATAGTATCTTCATTGGCCTGATATTGGTAATCTGTCCATAAAGTACAACCTAGGATACGTATGTCACCAATATCAACATGTTGACACTGTAGAAAACGGACGCCTTGCTGCGACTGGGCATTATAATTATCCCAAGTCGCAAGCTTTTTATCAAAATGTAGCACATCTTCATTAAAGTATTCATGATTACCAGCTATCGTAATCACAGGCACTTGCAAACGTGCTGCCTGCTCTTGTAGCCATGGCATACCACTATCGCTGTTGGCAGTATCGCCCGCGACTAATACCACGTCTGCATCAGTTTTGGGAATATGCCCTAGCGGATGTGACTGACGCGCATAACTGTCAATATGTAAGTCACTTAAAATCTGTAATTTCATAAGTTCTAATATCATTAAATAAACGTAAATAGTTTAGCACTTTTTGATATACCCGCAAAAATTAAAAAAAGACAGCGGATTAGGCTGTCTTTTTTATCATGCTGACACTATAAAATGCTAAACGCTTTGTAAATATCAAAATATTTTATAAGTATCTAAATACCTCGGAGTATCTTTTGTAATTTAGCCGCAGGATCTGCTGCCTGAGTAATTGAACGACCAATCACCAAATAATCAGAACCATCGTCTAACGCCTGTTTTGGCGTGCAAATACGTTTTTGATCATCTGCATTGTCGTCTAGCAAGCGAATACCAGGGGTAATCAATTTAAAATCTTGACCACATAGTGTCTTGAGCGTTTTAGCTTCTTGCGCTGAACAGACCACGCCATCAAGACCTGCTTGCTTGGTTAATTGTGCCAATCGACTCACTTGCGCATCTAGACCATCGGTAATACCTGTTTGCATCAATGCTTGATTATCCATAGAGGTCAGCACGGTGACGGCTATCAGCAAGGTATCAAAATTACCGTCTAACAAGCGCTGTTTAGCCAATGACATCGCCTCTAAGCCCGCGCTGGCATGCACATTCACCATCCATACGCCAAGCTCAGCTGCCGCTAGTACCGCTTGAGCGGTAGTATTAGGAATATCATGGAATTTCAAGTCTAGAAATACGTCAAAATTACGCTGATGTAGCGCCTTAACTATCTCAGGACCACAGCGAGTAAATAGCTCTTTACCCACTTTTAAGCGGCATGATGTTGGATCTAACTGATCAGCTAATGCTATCGATGCCTCCATCGTCATATTATCTAAGGCAACGATGACTGGGGAGTTCATTGTATTATTCATGGTTTTACCATATCTATATCAGAATTATCAAAACACTATATATGGACTGCTCATAGACCAGTACAAAATATAATTTATTCTCGCTTTTGTTTGGTAAGTGTCGCGCCTTCATCTACAGTAAGTACTTCTGCGTCTTGCACTTGCACATTGGTTGCTGTCGAACCATAAACAGCTTCTTCCACCGTTGGTGCACTTGCTTGGCGATCAATGACAGCATTGGCTTGTGTCAATTGCGCTTGCAAGTTCACATTCGCTTTTTGCAAACGCGAGATTTCCCACTTATTCTGTAAAACACGGAAGATAAGTAGTGCCAACAAGATGCCGATAACAATACCAAGCATAAGGCATAAAATCAGCAGCAATCCTAGATTCATCGTCGGTGCTTGCGAGAATAATAAATTTACGCCAACTTCGGTATTATTTGCCAACACCAAACCAAGTGAATAAGCAAAGCTCAAAAACAGCAATACAAATAGTAAAAAGCGCATGAGACGTCTACCTCGATTTGGAATGTCGTTAGTGTTTTAAAAATAGCACTTTAAAACCTTCATCAACCCACACATTTATATGCTTATAAACTCATTAGTGATAAATTCTAGCAAAAATGGCTGGCAAGCACTCTTGTTGGCAATTTTACCCAATAAATACTTTATAACACACTTAGCTATTTGCTACTGTATCATTGACTGCTTCACGTAATGCTTTACCTGGTTTAAAGTGCGGTATCGCTTTGGCTGGTACAGGTACGCTTTCTCCTGTCTTAGGATTTCGACCCATACGGGCACGACGATGGTGCAGACAAAAACTGCCAAAACCACGAACTTCTACGCGTCCATCATTGGCTAACGTATCGGTCATCAAGTTTAATATTTCACGTACTGCATCATCGACTACAGTATCAGTCATATTGTCACAGTTCGCACTTAAATTACTAATAAATTCGGACTTGTTAATCGCTTGCTGCATTATTACGCTTGCCTTGTTGATTAATGGATAAGATGACTGTGAATTGAACCATCATTTTCGATAGTTGGTTACTTTTAAGACAAGCTATACGTCAAGATCATAAGGATAAATAGCTATTCACTAAAACAATATCAGTGTCTTAAATAAGTAATAATTCACATCTCGTTACTCAATGTTGCAAATGATAGCGGATATTACGGTAAATGGAAATAAGAGTTTGCTTGTTTGAGCAAAAACCTCATTGATTAATAGGACACTTAAAATTTAAGCAAAAAAAAAGCGACCATAGTCGCTTCTTTTATAATCTTATATCAATAACGTGCAGCTTACTGCATTTGCTCTTTGATCAAGTCACCAATTGTTTTTGGCTGTGCATCAGAACTGGCAGTAGTACTAGTCGTGCTAGTGCTGCTTAGCTCTTTAATCGCTTGACGCTCTTCAGCTTCGTCTTTCGCTTTGATAGACAAGTTGATGTTGCGAGTTTTACGATCAACACTGATGATTTTCGCTTCAACGTCATCACCAACGCTCAAATGCTTAGTCGCATCTTCAACGCGATCACGTTGAATTTCAGAGGCACGTAGATACGCTTCAACTTCGTCAGCAAGCTCGATAGTAGCGCCTTTAGCATCTACTTCTTTTACTTTACCATTAACGATAGCACCGCGGTCATTGTTGACTAGGTATTCGTTGAATGGATCAGAGCTTAACTGCTTCACGCCTAGGCTAATACGGTTTGCTTCTGCATCTACTGACAATACCATTGCTTCAACGGTGTCGCCTTTATTGTAGTTACGGATAGCGTCTTCGCCAGTTTCGTTCCAAGAGATATCAGATAGATGAACAAGACCATCAATACCACCGTCTAGACCGATAAAGATACCGAAGTCAGTGATTGATTTGATCGTACCAGTGATTTTATCACCGCGCTCATGTTTCTTATCAAACTCATCCCATGGGTTAGCTAGAGTTTGTTTGATACCTAGGCTGATACGACGACGTTCTTCATCGATATCAAGAATCATTACTTCAACTTCATCGCCCACTTGAACAACTTTTGATGGGTGGATGTTTTTGTTGGTATGATCCATTTCTGACACGTGTACTAGACCTTCAATACCTTCAGAAATCTCAGCGAAACAACCATAATCAGTTAAGTTGGTGACGCGTGCTTTAACCACACTACCTACTGGGTAAGTGCCGCCAACGTTATCCCAAGGATCAGTACCAAGTTGTTTTAGACCTAGGCTAACGCGATTGCGCTCACGGTCAAACTTCAATACTTTAACTTTTAGGTCTTGACCAACTTCAACAACTTCAGATGGATGCTTGATACGGCGCCATGCCATGTCAGTGATGTGCAATAGACCATCGATACCACCTAGATCAACGAATGCGCCGTAATCAGTAAGGTTCTTAACAATACCTTCGATCTCGATGCCTTCTTCAAGCTTGTTCAATAGCTCTTCGCGCTCAGCTGAATTTTCAGCTTCCATAACTGCACGACGGCTAACAACAACGTTGTTGCGTTTTTGATCAAGTTTGATAACTTTGAATTCTAGCTCTTTGCCTTCAAGATGCGTGGTGTCACGGATAGGACGAACATCGACCAATGAACCTGGTAGGAACGCGCGTACTGAACCGATATCTACAGTGAAACCGCCTTTCACTTTGCTTGAGATGATACCTTTTACGATTTCATCATTGTCAGCGATTTTCTCAAGGAAGTTCCAAGTTTCAACACGTTTGGCTTTTTCACGTGAAAGCAAGGTTTGACCCATGCCGTTATCAACCGCTTCAACCACGACATCAACGCTATCGCCAACTTCAACTTCAAGTTCGCCTTCTTCGCTTAAAAACTCTTCACGAGCGACGATACCTTCAGATTTCAGACCAGTATCAACAGTGATCCAGTCGTTATCAATGGCCACAACAGTACCAGTGATAACCGAGCCACGCTCGATATCCAGACCTGTTTCTTCGATGCTCGCTTCAAATAGTTCAGCAAATGATTCCATTATGTCTACCTTTGTATAGCCGTATCCTGTCCAGCACAGTACGGATCAAATTTATGATTGCATAAAACGAGAATACTGGTTTTATATCCCATACAATCATATATAAAAACGTTTGTTGTTAGTAAGCACATAACTTATTAAACTTACTAGCAACAACTGTCTTATATTGCAATGCCTTATACTTTTAAATCTCTATGATTTAGAAAGAATATTTTTATCACTCTCTAGAGATTATTAGCGTCTACTACTGTGATTTTATACTAAAATCAAGCGTATAGGAAACTTTTTCATACTTACTAACTTGTTTTTATTAACTATTAAAGAAAATACCTTTATCCTGACAATGTCTTTTCACTTGTGCATAAACTGCATCAGCATCTAAGTTAGAGCTATCTAGTAGTAGAGCATCTTCTGCAGGCTTTGATGGTGCAGTCGACCGATTCTCATCACGATCATCACGAGCTTTAATTGTCGCTAAAATCGCGTCAAAATCTGCCGTCTGACCAGCATTTATTAACTGTGTTACGCGGCGCTCGGCACGCGCTTCAGCACTGGCAGTCAAATACACTTTTACATCCGCATCTGGGAACACAACCGTCCCCATATCGCGACCATCAGCGACCAATCCAGAACGAGTTGCCATATCTTGTTGCAACTTTAGTAATGCTTGGCGAACTTTTGGAAATACTGCTATTTGTGATGCATAGCCGCCCACGGTTTCATTACGAACCTGCTCACCAACCGCTTCACCATTCACTAAAATATCAACACGTCCTGATGCATTGTTAGGTACAAAAGCAATCTCTAGGCGCTGCGTCAATGCTAATACAGCCATCTCGTCAATGGCTTGGCTTCCGTCTGCCGCAACTAATCCCGCTTCAAATGCTTTGAGTCCAACGATACGATACAGAGAACCTGAATCTAGCAGTTGATAATTCAATGCTTGGGCCAAACGCCACGTCACCGTACCTTTACCTGCCCCACTTGGTCCATCAATGCAGATAACTGGATAGCGCAACACTGGCGCTTGGTTATAATTACTGCCAGCACTAAAGTTATCAAGTATAGCGTTATCAGCTGTAGAAACGGTCATAATACTCACTTAATAGTAGACGATACTGATACGGCTTAGTGCATGCTAGCTGCAGAAAAATATTTACTTATTTATCAAACGCTTGACAATTAATTCATCATTTCGTCATCAAATAGGGCGATATTATAGCAAAGAAACCTACCCATCACTAGCAGCAAGAATGATATCTTGTTAATTGCTTATATTGTCTTTCTTTTTTGCCGCTTTTCGTCGTTCACGGAAAAAGGTCTTAAGCATCTGGCTGCTATGCTCACGACATAAGCCATTATGTACTTCGATAGCATGATTATAAAAAGGCTGTATCGGTAAATTTATTTGACTACCAACCATACCCGCTCGTGGCTCGCTTGCTGCATAAACCAATCTATCTACCCGCGCATGAATGAGCGCTCCGATACACATCGTACAAGGCTCTAAGGTAACGTATAATGTTGTCTGTAATGGTAAACGATAGTTTTTTAAGCGCGCACACGCTTCTCTTAATGCGACAATCTCGGCATGAGCGGTCGCATCGTGACGCCCAATTGGTTCATTAAATCCTTGACCAATAATCTGCTGATCGTGTACCAGTATCGCCCCTACTGGCACCTCTCCACGCTCAGCACCTTGCCTAGCAAGTTTGAGAGCTATTTTCATCCAGCTCATATCTTGAAGTGACCAAAATGCGCTGGCTTGCATATCTTCAATAACTAACTGACTATTTGCGGTTGGATATCGCTTCAAGCTTATATTTTGTATATATTTCATTTATTTTGACAACTATTGCGGTAATTGCCAATCGATAGGCGTTTGCCCATACTGTACCAGATAATCATTGGTCTTAGAAAACGGCTTGGAACCAAAGAACCCACCACGATTGGCAGCAAGTGGTGATGGGTGTACAGCGGTCAGAATAAGATGCTTATCAGTATTGATATATTTGCCTTTTTTCTGTGCTTTACTGCCCCACAATATAAATACGGTATGTTCTGTTTGTTCATTAACCACATCAATCACCGCATCGGTAAACTGCTCCCAACCTTTATTTTGATGACTATTTGGCTCACTTTCTCGCACGGTCAGAGAGCTATTTAATAGCAAAACTCCTTGCTGCGCCCAGTAAGTCAGGTCGCCATGTTTTGAGGGTGCGATACCAACGTCACTCGCCATCTCTTTTAACAAATTATTGAGTGAGGGTGGCTTTGGAATGGCTTTGGGCACTGAAAACGATAAGCCCATTGCCTGCCCTGGTCCATGATAAGGATCTTGACCTAGTATCACGACTTTAACTTGTGATAAAGGGGTCAGGTTTAACGCGTTAAATATTAAGGGTGCTGGCGGATAGATACTGTTTTCTGATTGATAGGCTTCTTTTAAAAACGCACGCAAGTCGTCCATATTGTTAGAAGTTAACTCGTCTGCTAACGCCGTTTTCCAATCTTCTGGCAAGCGCACATTGTCTAAAATAGCCTGCTTTTGCGCTGGCGATTTTGGCGTTTGTTCATCGAATAATTCCATAGTATGTCCTTTTATATTTGTTATCGATTAGATAAATATCGAATGGAGGGCGTGAACCAATCTCGCACATGAGAGCTCGTGATTTCATACCTTGATGTTGTTATGAATTATAGCAATAAAAAAACGGCTACCACAGTAACATGGTAACCGTTGTTATTACATTAGCAGCAAAAACTTAGCTGGCGAGTGACTCAGAGTCTGGATGTGGCTCATGAGTCTCAACGACCGTTAAGATAATGCGACTATCTGCTGATCCTTTATCTGTAGACTTATAATCCGTCTTACCACTGTACTTATCAAGCTTAACAGAATCACCATCTTGCTCATCATTAGCTTCAGGCTCTAAGGTAAGATGTACTACCCCGCCATTGACCAAATCACCAAACAAAATCATACTTGCCAATGACTTTTTGATCTCATCTTGAATCAGACGCTGCATTGGGCGTGCACCCATTAGGCGATCATAGCCTTTGTGAGCCAAGTAATCGCGTACTTCGTCATCAATCTCTAAGGTGACTTGTTTATCATCAAGCTGGACTTGTAGCTCAACCAAGAATTTATCAACCACAGATACTACCACGGAGGTATCTAATGGGTTAAATTGGATGATGGCATCTAAACGGTTACGGAACTCTGGCGTAAAGACACGTTTGAGCGACTCCGTATTATCACGGCTATGGTCTTGCTGAGTAAAGCCCATTGAAGAGCGGCTAATACTATCAGCACCAACGTTGGTCGTCATAATCACAATGACTTGCTTAAAGATAGCCACACGACCATTGTTATCAGTCAACGTACCATGATCCATGACTTGCAGTAACAAGTTGAAGACATCAGGGTGCGCTTTTTCAATCTCATCAAGCAATAAAACACAATGTGGATGTTGATTGATTTTTTCAGTCAACAAACCACCTTGATCATAACCGACATAGCCAGGAGGCGCACCAATCAGACGTGAAGCAGTATGGGCTTCCATATATTCTGACATATCAAAACGAACCAGTTCTACGCCTAACAAATTTGCCAATTGACGTGAAACTTCGGTTTTACCCACCCCAGTAGGACCGGCAAACATAAACGAGCCGATAGGCTTATCTGGTGCTTTGAGACCGGCACGCGATAGCTTAATGGCATCGGCTAAGGTTTCAATTGCCTCATCTTGACCAAACACTAAGTGCTTAAGATCACGATCTAAGTGCTGAAGAATACTCTTATCATCACTCGATACTGACTTGGGCGGAATACGTGCAAGCTTGGCAACAATCGCTTCAATATCTGCCACATCGATTTTCATCGGTGGTTTTTTCTTAGCCTTGGCACTTTTTGACTCACTGAACGATTTGGCACGATCGTTGGCTTTTGCAGTTTCCGCTTCATCCTGCATTTCGCTATCGCTATACGTGTCACCATCGAGACCCTCAACATCAGCATCAATCTGAGCATCAAAATCTTGCTCTATATCCGCAATGAAGCTTTCTTCTGCATCAATATCATTAGCATCAGGAATCACGCCTAAACGCTTATAGGCACCTGCTTCGTCAATCACATCAATCGCTTTATCTGGTAAAAAACGCTCGTGAATATGCTTAGCAGATAATTGAACGGCGGTGACCAACGCTTCATCAGTATATTCAACGTTATGAAATTCCTCATAACGAGGCTTCAGACCGCGTAAAATATCAATTGTATCGTCAACACTCGGCTCTTTGACATCAATCTTCTGGAAACGACGTGACAGTGCATGGTCTTTTTCAAACACTTGACGGTATTCGGTAAAGGTAGTTGAGCCGATACAGCGCAGCTCACCATTAGCAAGTGCTGGCTTAATCAAGTTTGATACGTCCATATTGCTACTCATTGACGACCCTGCGCCAATAATCATATGAATCTCATCAATAAATAAGATTGCACTGGGCTTTTTCTTTAGCGCATCAAGCAGTGACTTCATGCGTTTTTCAAAATCACCGCGATATTTAGTACCAGCAATTAATGAGCCAATATCAAGGCTATAAATCACACAGCCGTTCAATGGTTTCGGTGCTTTATCATTAATAATCAACCACGCCAAGCCTTCAGCAATCGAGGTTTTACCAACGCCTGGCTCGCCCACCAATAACGGGTTATTTTTACGGCGGCGGCATAGCACTTGAGCGGCGCGCTCAATTTCAGGGCCACGTCCAATCAATGGATCAGTCTTACCTTCGGCAGCCCGCTGGTTTAGGTTGGTCGCAAACTCAACCAAGGGATCCTTACTGGTTTTTTCTGAGGCACTACGGCGTTCACCCGTCATAGAAGCACGTGGCTCGGATGGCTCGTCTTTATCTTGACCATGTGATAAGTACTGGGTCAGCTCAAGACGACTTATGCCCTGTTTTTTGAGCAAGTAAACCGCATAAGTATCGTGCTCTGAAAACATAGATACTAAAATGTCTGAGCCTTCAACAAGGCGACCACCACCAATAGATTGCACATGGAAAATAGCACGCTGCAGAATACGATCAAAGCTTTGGGTTGGCTGCGGTGACTGCTCCGTATCTGCGTCTACCGTTGGCGTATGCTTATTGATATAAGCTTCTAACTCGGTACGCAGCGTTGAAACATTGGCATTACAGGCAGTTAATGTATTGGCAGCGTGAGTATTCTCTAATAACGCCAATAATAAATGCTCAACAGTGAGGTACTCATGCGATTTTTGGCGCGCAAGTGTCATTGCTAAACGCAAAGAAACTTCAAGATGACGACTTAACATAACGACTTCCTACGGTTATACCTATCTTTATAATTGATAGCTTTATGAATGAGTTAGTAAGTAAATCAGGGCGACAGATGGATTGTTCAAGGGCTAAATCTGTATTATCAAAAGACAGCGCTAAATGATATTGACCATGTATTACTCAAGTAGCAGTGCTATCTACTTATCACCAATTAAGCGTTTTGATCACTCATACTTGCTTTTCTTTATCTCAACACGATACTTAAGAAGAGTCAATCTATTAACACAGACTAAAATGTATCAAGGCGTACTGCGCATCAATACTTATAGTAAAGAAATAGTATGAAAGCTTCAAAAGCTGAGCAAATAAAGGAGAAATGGGTAATAGAATAATAAGTGAGAAAATGAAAGATACAAATGACTTTTTTAAGCCATCAGCTAATTAAATTATAGAAAAATTCAAGTTAATAGGATGACTAGAAAATGATACGAGTGCAGCAATCATTTCTATAAAATTTAGACAGCTGTTTGATGTGATGACTTAATATAGATAAGGGTATATTAAAGAAAAATCAAGGTTAGGAAATTTTTATAATAAGGAATTTATGAGTGACTGCTTGGATACAGAGTACCTATCAAGCTCACAATGAGCGGTTTTTAGAGCTTGAAAGGGTTTCTAAACGATAAAACCATTGGAAATAATAAGATAGAAACACGAGAAGAAGATAGAACTTTAAATTCATATTTACGCTATTTTCTTATTCGCCTTGATGTGGCTCAATCTGGGTCAATAAGGGATAGCCTTCACGATGTGCCAGACTATTTACCTTTTTGGCTTTGGTCTCAGCGATATCTTTAGGATAGATACCAGCAATGCCTTTGCTACTGTTATGAATCGTTAGCATAACTTCGACTGCCGAATCCATACTATGACGAAATTCAGACTGTAAAATATAAACAACGAACTCCATCGGCGTATAATTATCATTATACATAACGACTGCATACATAGGCGGCTTAGCCACTTCTGGCTCTGCTACCAGTACATCTGCTTGTGGCGAGGTCTCGCCGTCCGTATCGCCATCTTGTGCACGATGAGCAGGTATGGTTGGAAAGTGCCAATCAGCAACAGTTGGCAACGCTTGCAATAGGGTTTGTTTTATCATAATTGGCATACAAATTAATGGTTATATTTATAACAGAATAAAGAGCGCTAACAGAGGTTGGCAAATGCAATGCTTATTATAGCGCTCTTAAATATGAATAGATTAAGGCTCAATCGGACTTTCGTCGACTTCAGGTAAATCTAAAAGTGATAGCGGCATATTATCAACTCGGTCGCCAAGCTTCCAATCATAGAGCTGCTCCACTTGTTGCCCGCCAGCTTGTAAGCTGAGTTTGACTTGTAACGGTTTAAAGCCTGATGGCATCATGAAACGACCACGAATACGAACGATACCTTCAATAGTATAAACTGGAGGATCTAGCGGCACCTCTACAAAATCATCGTCATTGAGCAACGTCAACGTTGGCTTTAGGCGTTTGGCTTTGCCATCGCTAGCAAGCATGCCTATATCGAAACCATATTCGAAGGCATTTTCAGGTAACGGCTCAATCTTTGCTGCTATTACTTGTAAAGGCATGCCGCCTTTGTCACGAAGGACATCAGCATATAATTCATTCAGTTGAGAGACTTGTCTATTCTCAACCGTTAATTCTTGCTGTTTTTCACGCAACTCTTTGATGTTAGCCAAGCTAATCGCCAACTCCTGCTTAGCAGTAGCGGCTTGATTGGCCGCTATTTTATGACTAAGACGCAAATCTTCAAGCGCTTCTGTTGCCTCAGTGCTATTGATCATCGCTTGCTTGGTTTCAGTTTGCATAGAATGAAAGCCACGCTGATATCCTAATTTATGACCGAATATCAATCCAACAATGGCAGTCACCAATATGACAACGACAAAGAGAGCCAACACCAATGTGGATGCCCCTTG
The DNA here is from genome assembly GCA_030686115.1 of Psychrobacter cibarius. Classification (NCBI taxonomy): domain Bacteria; kingdom Pseudomonadati; phylum Pseudomonadota; class Gammaproteobacteria; order Moraxellales; family Moraxellaceae; genus Psychrobacter; species Psychrobacter cibarius. Next base: position 1,001,698 of record CP131612.1, on the reverse strand, counting down.
TTGGGTACCACCTACCTTAGTTACTGAACTAGCATTGGTTTTAAGAGAATGCGGACTACGCTCTAAATGATACAAATCAGAGTCTTTGCACGATGAAAGTGCGGGCTGTGAGCAAAAGCGTCGTACAAGCTTGACACGCATTTAGACAATATCTCTTAACAGTAATGGCAATATTATAGCGGAATTTATAATCAATACCTAGCACCATAAATGTGAATGATTTGACCACAGCTAAACATCTGCTACGGAACAATAGGTGCAAAGTTTAGACCCATTGTTTCATCGAATCCGAACATGACATTCATATTTTGTACCGCTTGTCCTGCTGCGCCTTTTACCAAATTGTCTTGTACGACAATTACTGTCAATTCCGAACGTTCATTGTTTTGATGCACAGCAATGCGTAAACGGTTGCTGGCGCGGACACTACGGGTATCTGGATAAATACCTTTTGGCATGACATCAATAAACGCTTCTGATTCATAGCATGTTTCAAATATCTGCTGCCAATCAATGGCAGCACCCGCATCCGTCAGCTCAAGATGAATAGAGCTCAGCATGCCACGTATCATCGGTACAAGGTGCGGTAAAAAACGAATGCGATGGGTGAACTGGCTGTCTAATAACTGCGCCACACCTTGCTCAATCTCGGGCAGGTGACGATGTCCTTCAACGCTATAAGCTTTAAAGTTATCAGTAGTTTCAGCATAATTAAGCGCAAGTGAAGCTTGGCGACCAGCGCCAGAAACACCAGACTTTGCATCGATAACGATGCGTGATTCCACCAATCTCTCTGCTTGCTTATTTTGCATATCGATTATTGGTTTCAAACCCAAAATAGCAGTGGTCGGATAACAACCAGGATTACCGACGACTAAAGCAGTGGCAAGTTTATCTCGATTCACTTCAGGTAAACCATAAACAGCTGTCTTTAGTAGCTCAGGACAAGCATGCGACTGCTGATACCAGTGTTCAAAATCGGACAGTGACTGCAAACGAAAGTCAGCAGCCAAATCAATGACTTTCACACCGGCTTGCGTTAGCGCCTCTGCTTGCTTCATCGCTACGCCATGTGGAGTGGCAAAAAAGACCACATCACACTTTTGCAGCGTTGCAAGCGTCTCATCGCCCAAGTCGCTAAAGACAATATCTGATATACCGCGTAAGCTTGGAAATATCTCATCAGCGCGTGTACCAGCTTCGCTACGCGAGGTTAGCAAATCAATAGATACTTCAGGATGCGCAGATAACAAGCGAATCAGCTCAATACCCGTATAACCTGTGCCACCAACAATCGCTGCTGAAATCATAAGATATTCCTTTTTCTTTTACTTGGTAAATATCAGTATTTGTTAAACAAATCTTAGATAGAAAGCTCGCTTATATACCTGAACTTTGTCATTTTTAGATTCTAGCGGCTTTAGATTTTATAATCGTGCACCGCATCGATAAATACTTTGGCATTGTCAGGATTGACCCACTGCGTAATACCATGACCTAAGTTTGCTATATAACCCGTTTTTTCGCCGCTTGCATAAGCACTATCAAGCATTGCATTTACTTCAGCACGAATCGTCGCAGGTGAACCATACAATGTTGCTGGATCTAAGTTGCCTTGAATGGCTTTACTACTCTGTAGTTTTTTATGCTGTTTGGTCAATTGACGCTGACTTTCAGCCAATACTTGGCGTGCACGATCAATGGGCATCGTCCAATCTAATCCTAAAACATCGGCTTGACTATCTGCTTGCACATCCAACCATAACCCACCACCTTTGGTAAATAATACCACTGGTATTTGCGGATGGCGTACTTTTAATTCAGCGACGATACGCTTATTATAAGCATGAGAAAAATCAATAAACTGACGATGACCAAGCGCCCCGCCCCAACTATCAAAAATCTGTAGAATTTGAGCACCAGCGACCACTTGTGCATCTAGATAATCAATGACAGAAGTGGCTAATTTATCTAATAATTGATGCAGAAAATCAGGGTTACTATACAAAAAGCCTTTAGTATAACGATAGTCTTTTGAACTGCCGCCTTCGATCATGTAAGTGGCCAATGTCCACGGACTACCAGAGAAACCAAATAACGGCACTTGACCATTTAACGCTTTGCGAATGCTCGTCACTGCACGCATGACATAATCAAGAGAATCATTGGGTTCAAGTACTGGCAATCTATCTAAGTCTGCTTGCGTACGAATAGGATGTTTAAACTTAGGGCCTTCGCCCGCCTCGAAGTATAAGCCTAGACCCATAGCATCAGGTATGGTCAAAATATCACTAAATAAGATAGCAGCATCTAAATCATAGCGGCGTAGTGGCTGTAAAGTGACTTCAGTGGCGCGGTCCGTATCTTTGCACAGACTCATAAAGTCGCCCGCTTCTGCACGAGTGGCTTTATATTCTGGTAAATAACGACCAGCTTGACGCATCATCCAGACTGGCGTGGTGTCTATTGATTCAAAGCGTAATGCCCGTAACAATCTGTCGTTCTTTAAAGGCGCAAACTCTTGCTGGATCGAGTTACTATTGTCTGAAGCACTCATGTACAAATCTCCAAAACAACACCGCATTCATGATCATCAATGAATACGGTGCTGGATAAAATAAGTTGAATAAAAGAATATTAGAACGTTTAGATAGCGACAATCTATTCTAAAAAACCACAAATAATGAGATATTCGCTAATAACAATTTATTGGTTAATATCTCTCGTGTTAACAATCATAAGAATAATAATCATTAAAAGTATTTGTGCTTTTTAGAGCGTCATTTGCCGTTGGTCTTTAATCAATAATATCGTGCTCATATTTGAAATTAGATGAATACCATGAATGGTCTACATGGTCAGCGCTAAATTATCACGGTGTACCATGACCACACGCTCTTCATTATTACCAAGAATTCTATCAAACTGTTCAGTACGCTCGCGAGCCACTCGGCAAGCATCACGAGATGAGAAGTTCACTTGTCCAACCGCTAAACGCTCGCCCGTATCTTGATGCACCACCTCAACCACGTCACCTTCATCGAAATCACCGCGTACTTCCACAACGCCGACCGGTAGCAAGCTCTTGTGATGCTCAACTACTGCTTTTGCTGCGCCTGCATCGACTATTAGAGTGCCTGACATACGTAAATGTGCGGCAAGCCATTGTTTACGTGCAATGATTTTGTCTTGATCATTGGTGGTCAATAAAGTACCAACCGCTTCGCCTGATACCACACGAGTGATAACATCATCGATAGCACCGCTCACGATAACGGTTGGACAACCACCCATCGCTGCAAGACGACCAGCACGAATTTTGGTCAGCATACCGCCGCGACCAAGCTTGCCACCATCTCCTGCAATATCAAATAGGTAATCCGCCATCGCACGCTCTTGGCGAATCATTTTTGCATTAGGATTGTCACGTGGGTTGTCCGTAAACACCCCATCTTGATCAGTCAAAATGATATATAAATCGGCATTGACCATCGCCGCCGCCATCGCGCCCAAAGTATCGTTATCACCAAATTTAATTTCATCAATGGTAATGGTATCATTTTCATTGATGACTGGGAGCACGCGCCACTCTAGTAATTGTGTCAACGCGCCCGTCGTATTGAGATAACGGCTACGATTAGACAAATCATCATGTGTTAGTAGCAGCTGCGAGCTTTGAATACCATGTTGGATTAATGCTGACCACCACGTTTCAATCAAACCCATTTGACCAATAGAAGCACAGGCCTGTAGTGCTGCTAGTTTCTTCGGGCGTTCCTCAAGGTTCATTCGTACCACACCTTCAGCAACGGCACCTGACGATACCAGTAGCACTTCGACGCCTTGCTTATGCAGCTTGGCAATCTGCTTTGCCCACTCGTATATGGCAGTTCGATCCAGCCCTCGACCGTTATTGGTTAACAACGATGAGCCAATCTTGACAATAACGCGCTGAATATCAAAGTTGCGAGTTTGTTTAATAAACCTTGCTTCTTCGGTCGTGTTTTCTATGTCACCTGCCATATAAACTCCTGTCTCTCATGTGAATTGATTACGGGGATTGATCTAAAAAACTCAAGTATATCAGCTCAAGCGTGTTAGCTTAAGGAACATAAATGACCTCGACACCATCTTCGTCGTCATCGTCAAAATCAGCATCGTCGTCGCTTAAATCTACACCTTCGCGAGCCGCTTTACGAGCCGCACGATAGGCTTCACGCTGCGCCTCAGTGTTTAGACGTACTTCTACTTCTAAGCGCTCAAAACGGGTTCTTTGTGCTTCAGCGAAGATAGGATCTTCTAGTTCACGCTCACGCTCTAGTTCAATCTCATTCATTAAATGGTATTTAACTGCATCAGTCCCTTCACCCATTAAGGTTGACGTGCGAAATACATCGCCTGTCCAATCAAGCTCGGCGACAATATGAGTACAAAGCTCATCTAACTCTTCGTCAGGCACCTGATCAATTTTGTTTAATATCAAAATCTGGGGCAAGTTGGATAACTCAGGCGAAAAACGCTCAAGTTCATTCAAGATAACACGAGCGTTGGCTACCGGATCGCTGCCATCAATTGGCTTTACATCAACCACATGTAACAGACGACGAGTACGAGCCACATGTTTTAAGAAACGAATGCCAAGTCCAGCACCTTCTGAAGCACCTTCGATCAAACCTGGAATATCTGCCATCACAAATGAGCGATGACGACCGATATCAACCACACCTAGATTCGGAACGAGGGTGGTAAACGGATAGTCAGCAACTTTTGGTCTAGCAGCAGAGACTTGACGAATAAAGGTAGATTTACCAGCATTAGGCAAACCAATCAAGCCAACATCAGCCACAACTTTTAACTCAAATTTAAGAACTTTTAACTCACCTTCAAAACCGGACGTCGATTTACGCGGTGCTTGATTGGTAGAGCTCTTAAAATGGGTATTGCCCAAACCACCATCACCACCTTTGGCAATCAGTAACGTCTGACCAAGTTCAATCAAGTCACCCAACACTTCGTCAGTTTCGGTATCAACTACCGTGGTACCGATAGGTACTGGTAAAAACAAATCATCAGAGCCCTTGCCTGAACAATTTCTACTGTGACCATTCTCAGCGCGCATAGCATCGTGACGGCGGGTATAACGATAGTCCACTAGGGTGTTGGTGTTATCCTCTGCAATGACGTAAATATCTCCGCCCTTGCCACCATCTCCACCATCAGGTCCACCACGTGGGACATACTTTTCTCGGCGAAAACTGGCGATTCCGTTACCACCGTCACCTGCTTTTACCGTTACGACGGCTTCATCAATAAATCGCATCTTACGTTCCTTTATTTACACTCTAGTTTATAGACTCAATAGCAGTCATATACTGCTTTTTTGCCTATAGGTATCTTTTAAAAAATAGGAGACTTGCGTCTATGTTGCTATATATCATTATATCATTGCTTTATTTATGACAATAACACCCGATAACCAATTGGACTATCGGGTGCGGTATATATTAACTTAAAAAATCACATCTATTTGTCCATGCTAAAAGTGACTATCAAAGTACTTTCTTATGAAGAGTACCTCAATATTAAAAACTCACTACTGCTGTACAAATGTATTAAGCTGGAATCTGTGTATAACTGATGCCTGCCATTTGTGTGGCTAAACGTAATACTTGCGTACTATAACCAACTTCATTGTCATACCAGATATAAACAATGGCATGATTGTCGGTCAAAATAGTCGCTTGGGCATCAACGATACCTACATGGGTATCACCAACAAAATCCGTCGATACCGCTTCAGTAGAATCTGTATAAGCAATCTGTGTTTGCCACTGACTGCTATTAGATACTTTACGCATAAACTCGTTTAATGCATCAGCATTTTCTGGTGCTGTTTTAAGATTCAAGTTTAAAATCGCTAAGCTGACGTTTGGCGTTGGTACACGGATGGCATTACCCGTTAGTTTACCACTAAGCTCTGGCAGTGCTTTACCAACCGCTTTAGCAGCACCCGTACTGGTAATAACCATATTCAATACAGCACTACGACCACGGCGATCCGCTTTATGATAATTATCAATCAAGTTTTGATCGTTAGTGAATGAGTGAATCGTTTCAACGTGACCGTTTTCGATACCGTATTCATCGTTCAATACTTTTAACGTTGGGGTGATTGCGTTGGTGGTACAGCTCGCCGCACTGACGATGGTATCTTCACCGACTGTTTCGTTATTTACACCATAAACAACGTTTTTAATCTCACCGCCAGCTGGGGCTGTTAATAGGACTTTTTTCACACCAGTCGATTGCAAATGCTTGCCAAGACCCGCTTCATCTTTCCAAATGCCCGTATTGTCAATCACTAACGCATCATTAATACCGTAAGCCGTATAATCAATCTCGCTTGGATCTTTAGCGTAGATAACCTGAACAAAGCGGCCATTGATAATCAAGCCGTTGTTTTCATCATCAACCACCACGCCACCAGCAAAGCTACCATGAATCGAATCACGCTCTAGCAATGAGGCGCGCTTGGCCAAATCGCCAGATGCCGCAGGACGTACAACGATGGCTTTTAACTGCATACCTTTAGCACTTGACGCTTGTGATAATAGCAGGCGAGTTAAGATACGACCGATACGACCAAAACCGTATAGCACAACATCAGTCGCAGGATTAACAGTAGTGTCATCATTATTAACGGCTTGAAGTGCTGCTTGTAAATCACTGTCATTAGCGATTAATTGACCAACATCAACCTGTGCAGACTGAAGCTTATCATTAGCCGCTAGCGCTTTAACCATGGCTAAAGTGTCAGCGATATCAATAGATTTAGCGTCTTGGTTACGCAAGGCTACTTTTTGATGCAATGCCAATATTTGACCAACTGACGTCGTATTTAACGTGTCACCGAACAAGGTTACTTGTACGTCTTGCTCATTATAGAGCTTATTCAATAGCCCCATCAGCTCAATCGCTTGTTGCTCTTGATTGTTGTAGTTGCTTAAGTGGTCTTGATGTAATTGGCGTAAGGTATCAGCGTTGCTCACGAGAAACATCCTTATGGTCAGTAATGTGTGATCAGTAAATGATAGAGAATACAGATTAGATAGATTATGTGTGGTCTACGCAATCACTCTAGTATGGCAACCGCACGATATTGGTGTCAGTTATTGATGTAGAGTATTGAGATCGCCTAGATTTTAGCCTAAAACGGCCTATTTTGCCAGTGATAACCGATCTGCTAGCGCTTATAAAGCATTTTATTGAGTTATGCAGGTTATTATGAAAATAAAGGCAGCCAATTATGCTGCCTTATTGTTCATGATTGCCAGTATCAAATAGTGGATGATGAAGTAACACTACTATTTAACCCAGTATCTAGTAAGTGATGCTCGTTATGGAACGAGGCTAACCGTTTGATTGGTCTGCGGGGTTAACTTAAATTCTTTTAAGTCATAGCCTTGCTGTTGAGCGATTTGACGATATTTGGCATAAGTTTCTTGAGTGACGTTTGGCGAACGCGCCAATAACCATAAATATTTTTTATCAGGTGTTCCTACTAAAGCAGTCTTGTAATCAGCATCACGTGCTAGTACCCAATAGTCGGCACGACCAACTGGCAACCAACGAATCCACGATGGTAGAAATGTGACCTTTAACTTACTGCCTGACTCATCAACAGGCTTAGCGATACCCTCAGAAGTAATACCAGAACCGTCTTTCTGTACGCATTTATTAGTGACTATGATACCTGAACCGTCGGTTTTTTCCGTATAATTGGCGGTGACATCACTGGCACAATTGCGCTGAAAATACATGGGCAAACGACCTATCTCATACCATGTCCCTGCATACCTTTTTAGATCAACGCTATCCACTGTGGTCGGTGTGCTTGCAGACTTATGAATGATGGCGCTTGGCTTGATTGACAGTGTCTCTGTAGTGGTTCTATCAGTAGTGGCGTTAGCAGTCATGTCAGCGGTAGCATTAACTGGTGGCGTCGCCGCATACGCTGAAAATGCAGCTAATGGGATGATAATTGCTAGAGCTATGCCCGTATGCTTGATAAGTCCATTCATAAATATACGCTCCGGTATTTCTTTGTATGATGAGTAAGTAGAGGTTGATGATGAATCAGTATTTTGCTTTGAATGGTGGTTCTGTCCAGATTCTTTTCGCACAGGAGAATTTATTGAACCATTTATCTTATCCCCTAAAAAATCTGATATTAACGGTTCTTTTTCGCTCAACTCTTGTGACCATTTATAATCGTTAGTGCAGTGACCACTATCCTTGGTACAGCAATCACTAACGAAATTACTGCTTTCGCTATGTTTTGAATCGCCGTCTTTGTTATTGTTGCTGTTAATCATAGCAGACTCTTTTGCCTGTACAAGGCTCTTATCGGCGCTTTTATATCCAAAATAGTGATCTTGCGAAGACGTTTTTTTTGCCAAATGGGTAGAATATTGGTCATTTAGATTATCATGGTTGTAGCTAGCATCGTTGCTGGCGTGACCTGTCTGCCGTGTACTATCCTCATTGAGATGATAGTGGCGCGACTGGGTAGTCTGCTTAGATTGAGAACCAGCTTCCTTTGTATCAGACCATGCTGATTGAGGTAACTTATTGGTTTTCATAGAGGTACCATTATTGATAGTGACTGTTAACTATTCTTCTTATATGCCCTATATGTACTCTCATCTTCTGTGCGTCTTCAACTTTTAAAAATATATTGAATGTAAAAGCTGGCGCTGCAAAAACCAAATATTATGAGAGGGCTTAAGAGGTATATTGATAAGCAATTTGCTTATAAGAATATAGAGTAAGTACTCTTTGTTTAGGTGATATATATTAATGGCAGCTCGGCTATTAAAACAGTGTCGCAATGTAGGAAAAAGCAACGGTTTGTAAGTAACTATGTGTTTATGCAGTAGAATAAATACCGAATAAACACATAGTTACTGATTGGATAAATATATTAAAAATCAATTATTTGACCTAATAGATGCCAATTAATGGCAATTCTAGTTCAGGACTGGTCAGCATTGGTGCCAACACTCCCTCTATTAGTTTTTTACTATTCAAAGAACTGTCGAATACCAGCAACACTGATACCACCATACTCTAATACTTGATGAATCATCACAGGTGATAAACCACCCAAACCGATAATCGGCATGTCAGCCAATTGTGCCAATGCTGACCATGATTCCCAACCAAGTGGTACAGTATCAGGATGTGTATGGGTAACTAGTACAGGAGACAAAAAGGCGCCAATGACGGGCGGTAATTGCTGTTGTAACCGAGCATGAGCCAGTTTATTGGCAGCATCAATACTGGCGGCATCATGACAACTGACTATTAACGGATAATTTTTAGACAGCACTCTATCTTGTGTATCCTTCGACCATTGTAACAATGCGGTATGAGACAGATGATTGGCAACGATTGAATTGGCAATGGTTGTGTCTTTCATTGCTAGCGGCGCTTCAGTGGTTAGGGTCTGTCCATTGACATCACAAGGGACAATCGCCTTAATATCTGGACGCATATGCATCAACTGCGCTGCTATACTTTCTGAGCCAGCTGCCTTTATTCGAATATATACCCAAGCATTGGCTGTTAGCTTGTTTTGATGAAAAGTCAGCCATGCGGCCATTGGATCAGGTGAGGCATCAAAATGCGTCAATGGATAGGTAATTGCTATCGTTGTTGGCACACTCAACCATTCGAGAATCGTCTGGTTAGCAGCGGGTAAATGATACTTTCCTGCTAATAAATCTGACTTATTTACCCACGTTAGCGCCTGACCTTCTAGCCCATATTGGCGATGCTTATGCTGCTCATACTGCTGCGCGGTCAGCTCAACCTTATAAATCTGTAAACTGACCTGCTTATCACCATAATCATGATGCAGACGTCCAAGCTTGACCATCGTATTGTCACAAATCTCAATACCTGTCTCTTCAGCGACTTCCCGAATTAATGCCTGCTCGGCGTTTTCATTGGTTTCTATTTTGCCACCTACAAATTCATAGCGGTTGCCTTGATGCTGGGCGGCGTTTCTAAATCCAAGTAAATATTGGGCTTTATGATGAATGACCGCAACTGCCACGTTTACGATAAGTACTTTTTCGCTGTTAAATGAGCCATCAATGTGGTTGTCTGCTTCATTTGGCATCGGCGTCTCCTTTATTACTGTTTTTTTAAAGTGCGATTTAGATAGATTTATACCTTCAAAAAACCAAGTTAATTTAAAACCAACCTATTGATTTATAATAATAATCAGCTAATTTTTATTTATTTAAACCTCATTTACAAAAGTTGCTTTAGATAAGTTTACACAATGACTGCATTTTATTTTATCAATTACCTTGCAAAATCTTCCAATGTAAATGATAATTATTATCGTTAAAGATAGTTACTGTATCGCCATTACTATTCAGCCATTTTTTATCAAAAGGAATTTACTATGAGCATGGTTATCTCTCGTTATTTGAATTGCCGTGAAAACCGTTTACCAACTTTGCAATCACAACACTTATTTGCACTCACTAAAGAAGTGCGTATCGAGCATGAGGGTGAAGAGTATCGATTACGTTTAACACGTAATAATCGCTTAATCCTGACTAAATAGATTAATATCATTGATCATCAATATTAGGGCGTGTCCTCGTTTTAAAAATGGTGATAAAAATGAGATAAATTGCCGTCAAACAAGGAAAATAGCGCAGATAATATCGAGATATTAGTCAGCTATTTGACGCCGTTTAGCAAGATTTAGCCATTTCTAACCCATTTAGATGACTATCGATTGAATTGAGGACATGCCCTAGCCTACCTATAAAAAAACGCCTTCATTAAAAGGCGTTTTTTATTGGATAAAACGATACGATTTAGAACTGCCAACTGTAAACCACATCTACCGCGTTTTCTGCCGCTGAGGTTGCCTCTACATAAATACGTCGAGTTAACTGATAACGAATGGATAAGCTATTTTGAGCATTAAATACCCCTACTCCGTAGCGTATATACAAGTCAGGCGTCACATAACCGGTGACGTTGACGTTGGTGTCTTCACTACTGCCTGAGGCATCAACGGTCAAGCTCTGAAAACCAAAAATCTGACCGATTTGATTGGTTAGATTACGCGTGCCACTCAGTCCAAAGCTTAAGCCCGCGGCGGCTAGGTTATTCGTCACTTGCGATTTAAAGCCTTGCTCACTGATTTGGGTGGCGCCCTTGTTATTAATTCGACCTGTCACCAAAGCATTCATCGCCTGCTGTTGGGTCAAACCTGCATTATTAAAGACAATAATATTGGGGCTTTCTGTATTGCCTTTGACACGGACACCTACGGTTTTGCCACTGATCGTTTTAACCGCCTCAATACTGAGGTTAGGTTTCATCACATCACCGTTAAAGCGCACTTGTCCGTAGTTAAGCTCTAGGTTCTGACCAAAAGCGTTGATATTGGTACGACGTGATACTTGCACCACCCCTTTTGCACGCATGACACCCGTGCCATTTTGAGTGATATTAATCGCACCAGCTAAAGGAATAACGGCACCAAAACCACGGAAGTTGATATCATCACCCAAGTCGACACCGATATCCGCATTGATTGACCAAGGTTTCGATATTGCCAATACCTCGTCTATATTGCCAATGAGACGACGATCAAGAACTACTGCATCCTCGGTTTGAGTAATGATATCTTCGCTGGCTTCTGGCGGACGAATGGTCGCTGACGGTACGCTGACCGCCCCTTTAATATCAACATAGCGATCGCCTGGACGCACGATGATATCAATATCAGGATTGATTTCTGCCACTAACAATGGTGGCTGGGTAATCACCAAACGCTCGCCGCTGACGCTAAGCTTGGCTTGGAGTTTTTGTTGCCAATTAACTGTCCCAGTCAAAACCCCTTTACCCGTACCACTGCTAAAGGTTCCATCAATAGTCGCTTGCGTGCCACGAATTTTGGCGTCAGTATTTACATTGGTTAAATTAATGGGCAAATCAAGCATCGCAATACGGCCATTAGCAAGTTTCACATCGCCATAGAATTGCGGCTTATCTAATGTACCGCCCAATCCTCCTGCCATCGTGACATTGCCCTCTAGCACTCGCATACCTGGGAAGAAAGGCTTGAATATCGCAAGGTTAAGCTCATTCAATACCAAAGCGCCCGAAATTGGCTTAGGCGTCTTATAAGGATCAACGACCACTTCCGCATAGCCACGCGCACCGCCACCAGTGTTGATGTCGGTACGTAGTTTGATGCCCTCAGGGACGGACAATGCAATTAGTGAGACCCGCTTATAAGGCAGAGTGACGGGTAAACTATCACCATCTTGAATCAAGCCGATTTTGCCGTTGTCTGAATACAGTGTGGTATTAATCGTCGGTGGACGACCACGTTGCCAGCCAACAATCGCCTTACCATTAATTTTGCCATGCCAGTCGATATCTTTGGGTAAAAAGACCGATAGTAATGACGTATCTAGATTTTGTAAGGCAATATTCACCTCACCTTTATCAGGTGACGCGATTAAGTTTTCACGTAAGCATACCTTGCCCGTTTGATCGGTGGCTTGCCAGCAGTGCGCTGCCAACTGTACTTTTAAATCGTTATTATTGCCATTTTGATTGTTGGGTAAATTAACAATTAACTGCGCGGGCTGTAACTGATTTAAGGTCGCATATTTAGATTGAACACGGCCCTTACCGATGACGCCAGACCAGCTCAGTTTATCCCGATTGAAGCCGCCTTTAAGCCTTGCGCCAATCGTAAGCTGCTCATTGGCAACGTCAAGATTGACCACATGCGCCTGCTCAGTACCATTAAATGTTGCTTCAACGCTTTTAAAACTCTGTCCAGCTGCATCTAAGCCTTCAGCGGTGATAATAAGCTGACTTGGACTATTTGCCAAATTGACCAGCTTACCGCGCACGCGACCTTGGCGCAAAATAAAGCCCGGCAGTGCAATTCGCTCACCGACTAAATCGATATAAATGGTTGGCAGCGCTTGCCCTACTGGCTGTGATAAGGTCGCACCGCCAGTGACTTTGCCAGCCAATTTATCTGACAACTGATCCAGACTGGTGATATTAATTTTGGTTTGTAATTGCTTAGCATTGCCATCAGCAGTGACATAATTATCACCCCAACGTAGCACTAAATTATCCGCGTTTAAGCTGTCTATCAAGGCATTTACTTGCTTATATTGCGCCTGTGCATCTTGCGTTTGTAGGCGCTTGAAATAGCTTGCCAAATCTTTTGGCAGACGCATCTTCGCCGCTAAGCTACCTTTGGCACTAAGCGGTTGACCTTTTAGCATACCTCTTAAATCAATTTTTTTGATATTAATGATTTGCTGCGAATCACTCCAGCGCCCATCCGTATCGATAGTGCCGGTGATAAGGCTTGGGGTGTCTTTGAGGAAATAACCAATATTAAAACGATCCATCACTGCGTCAATATCCCACGCAATGCCTTGACGTACATCAACCGTCCCTTTGGCGTCAATACTGCCTGCTGCGCCCACATGACGGAAACGCTTGATACGAATCAGCTGATCATCACCACTGGCATCAATGGTCAGCTTGCCCGCTGGCAGTTGCTCAGCATCTAGCACTCCATCGAAATTCACCGCAAAACGTTGCAGTTTGCCTGCGGTATTTTTACTATTCTTAGGCGCAGTTTGCCACTCGCCACTGGTTTTCAAGTCGCCAGTGATAATCGCTGGATTATTGGGCAAGAAATAACCCAAATTAAACTTATCGAAGCGACCATCTATCGTCCAGCCGATATTTTTACGTAAATCGATGACACCCTTGGCATTCACTGCGCCCGCTTCACCATTGTAATTGAGCTTACGAATACTGATAAACTTTGGCGTGCCAGCCGCATCAATAGATAGGCGTCCTTTTGGTACATCTGCAGTATCGACTTGCCCATTGAAGCGCGCATCGAACATAGATAGCTCGCCACCAACGATATCGATTTTGGCATCACCCGCACCCGTTATGCCAATAGCACGGCCATCTTGAGTCGCATCAAGTTGCGCCTGCAAGTCGGTCTTGTTTAAGGTGATAATATGACGCTGACCACTAATGCCACCTTTAGTAATAGTTAATAAACGACCACGCGCGCTGACACTACCGGTTAGGCGCTCAAGCGGCAAATCACTGCGATACTGTTTGGGTAATAATCCATTGGTACGCGCATCTATCTGCCATGTGAGCGGACGCTTTTTATTTGCCAATTGAATCTGCCCAGTACCTGATAAGTCGCCCACGACTCCTTTATAATTCAGGCGATTGATGTCAATGACATCCCCAGCTTTGCGCACGCTCACGTCATAGTTGCCTTTAGGAGCGGCATTCAATTCATTAATGACCGCATTGGCATCTACTGATAACCGTGAGCCACGAATGATGACATCCGCCTGTCCACGCGGACTATCAATATTACCGATATTAGGCACATCGCGGCGGATTAGGTTTTGCCATTTGGCATCGATATACCAAGGCGCTACCTGTGTCGACTTCGCTGACGTTTTGCCTTGGACGATATTAGCATTCACATGCTCGCCATCACGTTGACGCAAATCTGCATCAAGCTCTACGTTACCAGCACTGTTTTGCTGCTGATAATGTAATGACAGTCGACCATTCAGCTTTTGTGGTGCATATGCTTTGAAATCAGCATAGTCATCAGGAATAACACGGCGAATATCAAAATTGCTACCTGTCGCTCGTACTTTTGCATCAAAGCTGTCTTGCCAATCTAAAATACCTTGCAGAATTAAATTTCCAGCTGGCACCTGAGCATCTAAGCGATCAATACGTAACTGACTGTTTGCAATGACGGCGCGACCTTGATAGTGACCAGACGGAATGTCTTTAGCCGTCAGCTCAGTATTGATACGCAGACGTATTTCAGAGATCACCCCTGTCGCGGTAGCAGTGCCACTTTTTAAACGAATTTTTTGGCTTTCCGCATAAGGGATCAAAATATCATCCCATTGCAATTTTGCCTGGAACGGCGAATCCTGATCTAAACCTTGTACAACAAAATCACCGCTCACATCGCTGTCATTGTAGCGACTACGAACTTTACCGACCGTACGTTTTAGCGTGCCTGTTGCTGTGATATTCAATGGATCAACGTAGGCTTTTTCTAGCGCACTGACTTCTGCAATCGCGCTTAAATCTAGCGAATAGTCGCCTTGTAAATCAATTTCACCTTGTAAGGCACTAATTTTGACGATATCAGCATATTGTAAGTCGCCGCGACCAACCGTTACCATGCTACCGACCCATGTCAAATCACGGGCAACAATATCCTGCACAACGATTGGCTCTTTGGTCACTTGTTTATAAGTAATATTTTTTATTTTAGCGTGATCAAAGCGTAAGTTCACTGGTAGCTGTAACGTTTTATAATCGAACGGCTCACCCGTTGGTGGCTTGTTATTGATAATCTCAATGGTTTGTATGTCTGCATCACGCAGATGCACTTCTTTGGCAAATATGGCACGCCAGCCTATCTTGACATAAGCTTTATCAACCAATACTTCAAGGTCTTCAGTCGCCTTGATATCGATATCAGTGACCCAGATTCCATCACGTAAATTACCGCGACCATATTTAAAATCAATGCCCGTCTCAGCACTGACTTTCTCTAATATAAACTTCGTACCCGACTCTGTGCCCATTGCGTAAAAAAACACGGCAAACATGATGGCTAGCACAATTAAAATAAGCACCAGTAATTTGAGCAAAAATGACAGCGGATACCAACGTCTGACGGCACGAGCGTCGCGCTGTGCTGGATCTTCATCTGGGGCGTTATTAGGCGGGGTATTTTTTGTCAGCATGACACTCAACTACGTTAAAGAATGGTCACCGGCAATCGGCACGATAAATAAGAAATACAACGGATATTGCTAATAGCGCGTATTGAACCTGTCTCTATGTCACTAACGGAGACGACTTAATAATGTTCAATACGCGCTAAATGATGTCACTACTGGATTACATGGCTATAAAGGCGAGCCAATAAAGAAATGCAGTCTAACGGGTATGCTTTCTTCTGTCACCCCAGCAGCCACATCAACTCGTACCACACCGACTGGCGATGCCCAGCGGATACCAACACCGACGCCGACCTTTGTCTCAGTCTCGAAGTTTTTGTCGTAAGCATTACCCACATCAGTGAAGAATGCCCCGCGGAATCCTGGTTTAAATTCATAGTTATACTCTGCACTACCAACCGCAAGCACTTGCCCACCAGTCAAATAGCCCTTGTCGAGCGGTGACAAGCTCTCATAGTCATAGCCACGAATACTTTGGTCACCACCCGCAAAGAAGCGTAGTTTATAAGGCACATCATAAAAATCATCTGCCCAGATGTAGCCTGTATTCAGACTGCCCAATACTTGATGCTTTTGCTCATCGCCAAAACTATAAATGCCGCTGACACCTGCGCGAATGATTGCCATATTAGTGTCGCTAAGGGCTTTATCAGCCCCTGCTTCAAGCGAGTAATACTGACGCATACCGCGAGTCGGATTGGTCACGCTGTCTACGTCGGTTTTATTCATACCATAACCAAATAGCAGCGCTTGCTGCTTAGGCTTAGAGGAAGTAAAGCGAATAGGTAGATCGTCCAACTCTGTTTCATCGACCCCAGTCTCTAGCTCATCTAAACGGTAATTCACAGAGTAGCTGCGATTCCAGCCACTGTCACGGCGAATATTACGCGCCAATGCTGCTTTTAGCGTCGTAGTAGATAAGTCGAAGTTGCCTTCACCTTGGTCGATGACCTCTTCTTCATAGGTAAGACGCGCATCTAATTTATCGTTAAGTGGATGTTTCCAAGGTCGACTGGCATAAACAGCGACGTTTTTAGTAATTCTGGAAACTTCGGTCTCTGCACCGGCTTGATAGCCTTTACGATTGAGCAAATTATAGTCTATTTTTGCCGTCGCTCGCACGCCCGTATCTGTGCCGTAACCAAGACCTACTTGGGCATCGCGCGGCTTACTTGAAGAGACAAAAACATACAACGGTACTTTTTTACTTTCTGCCACTTGTCGCGGCGTTTTTCGACCAGCCAGCGTTGGTGGTACAAAGTTTTCATCAGTGATTAAGCTTTCTTCATCAGGGAATATTTTTTGCGCAATATTACTGATGCCGTCGCTTATTTTACCCAAAAGATTGTCCGCCTCTTGGTCTTTTTCATCCAATACACGGTCATTTGGTAAGCGGCTCAAGCGCTCTGCTTTTTGTTTGATAGCTTGTAGTTTATCAAGTGTTGCTGCATCAGCTTCAAAATCGATCGCCGCAATATCGGCGGGATTGACTGTTTCACCGCTATTGGCAGTCGTATTACCCTCACTCTCTGCGTTATTTTTATCACCATCATCAGCGTTATTGTCTTGATTAACACGGCTACTATTAGAAGCAGCTGAACTTTCAGCACCATTATTGCCCATAACATCTGAGACGCCATCACTATTAATATCGTCGTCGAGTGTGCCGCTATTATTGGTAGGCGTGTTATCAAAAGCCAAAGTACTGGCTTCACTGCGTTCATCTGGCGGCAATATCGACTCAACGTTGACTGTATTAAAATAACGAGTCGCTGATAAGTCATTGCTAAACTCGGTCACCGCTGGACGATAAAAAGGATCGCCGGGCTTAAAGTCAAACAACTGTTGTAATAGTGACAACTCAACAGGTAACTTGTCAGGATCTTGGGTTAAGGTGTTGGTTTCTTCATCGTATGTAAAAAACACAACGTCATCAAACTCATAACGATCCCCAGTGTTGTAGACCAGCGACACATCTGCAGTATTATCTGGCAAGATAATATCAACGGATTTGTTGAGCCAATATTGATCAAAATAGCCATAAGTATTACTCAGCGACTCAAGGGCCGCCTTGCTATCTTTATAAACACGGTGATTGAAGATATCACCCACTTGTGGCGGCAAGTCTTTTTCAAGTGCTATATATTCTGGTTGTTCACTGCCTTCACCGCGAATCTCAACAATACGGCTGTCCACACGTACCGGCTCGCCCAGCTCTTCGATAATGACATCGATCGTGTCAGCATTGCGCTGACGTAGGCGTAACGTAATATCATAGTAACCCACTGCTTGAGCTGCCTCTAATGCTGTTTGGCGTAGGCGTGGCAAGGCGGCCGTAAAGTCGGTAACTGACTGAACTGTCGTATCATCAAGGGCAGCCTTGATGTTTTTCATGGGCTGAACGTCATTGTCCGCTTTGGTGAGCTTTGGCTTACCATTGACAGTACCTTCAGCGGTCGCCTGCCGTAGATAAATTGTGGTATCTACATGTGGTAATGCCATCACACCTGCATTGAATAAACGGTTATAAAGGCGTTTCACGATATTGCCTTTATTACGCGCCATTGGCTTGGGCTTACTCGCTTGTTCGATACTCTGGTTTATTCCCTGAGAGTCCGCTTGATAGTCTGGCAAGTAGTCATCAGGATTGATGATATCTGACGTTGTACCATCTTCATTGGTCTCATCACTGGCATTGGCGACAATCTCATTATCGAAAGTACCGGTTCCATCCACGCGTCCACTACTGACAGAGTCGCTAACATCGATCGGACGCGACATAACTTCAGCCGTCTGTGCACTTTCAGCAGCGCTCTCATTCCTACCTAATGTCTCAAGATTGTTAGGAGCTGGCAGATTGGTCGCATCCAAATCCACATCTAAACCAATAGGCGGGGTTGTATCATCTAATGTAGCAATTGGCGCGTCAAAATCTCGATCGTTATTGCTGATATCATTATTATTGTTACTGTAATTGTTATAGTTAACGTTGGTAATATTATTGATGTCATCAATATCTTTGGCATTCTGCATGTCCATCGCAGCCAGCTCACGATCAATCTCTTCAGGCGTCATCATCTGATAACCCTGCTGCTGTATGGCTGCGGCTTGTTGCAACAAGTCATCATTGGCGTTATTGGAAAGATCGAGCTGAGCATTATTTGCGCCAGCCATATTATCCATGGCATTTGCCTGAGAATTGGCCATACCCTGAGACTGAGCAGCTGGTTTTTTAGCGCTTTTATCTTGAGCATCAGACTTTTTAATGCCTAGGCTTTGTTCGCTGTACTCATCCAATACTGACTGATCGATAATGCCCTGCTCTACTGCCTTTTTTAGGCGCAATGCATCCAAAGCGATATCGAGCTGAGTATCATCATCTGACAGTGTGGTCGATTGAGTGCTGGTTGATTGATCGACAGCTATTTGATTGCTCGTAGGTTGTTTAGGAGAACTGACATTATTTGTGGTATCAGCCAATGCAGCAGGTGCCATACCGAAACCCACCAGGCTGGTCGCTAGCGCAGTGAAAAGTGCTGAGCGCGTAAAATGAATGCGCGGCGCATTGCCATGAGTTGCCATAGCTGCTGCACGACGTGTTTTTTGAAAACGGTCACTCTGAAAATCTTGAATTTCAATATCCTCTCGAACATTATCCGTATCACACTGCATCATCGATACATTGCGCGCAAGCGTTGAAGGCTGGTGTTTCATGTGTATTTCCTATCACCTCACGCGGCACAATATTATGAACGATAACAATCGCCTAGTCTTACCGGTGAATAAACTTATAGCAGTTGGCTGAATTATGGTTTACTGTCTTGCTTTGGATAATGACCGTTTATAACGCAAACCTTGGTGTCAGATTAGCACCATGTTTTTATCAAAAAATAGACATGCGTGAGTGGTAGCAAGCCTTTGCCATTACTCACACCTCGCGACGCAACCATGCAAAATTTACAAATCATAACTTAGATAATTATGAAATCATAGCGTCGAGCGCATGTATTTTTACCAAAGCCTTGCTATTATACGGCTTAATATTGATAAAACCTATGCGATATTTCGATAAGTTTTTGATACTGTTAATAATTATATCGATAATTACTTTCACTTTAAAAGCGGTATTCAGCGCTTTTCTTTGATCTAGCAACCGCGACCCGTCTGTAGGAATTTTCATGGCCAATCAGTTTCAATTATTTAAGCACCGCCGTTTTAGCGCCATGTTTTTTACCCAGTTTTTGGGCGCGTTTAATGACAATATTTTTAAGCAAGCGCTCATACTGGTTTTGACTTACACCGCTGCGAGTCAGTTGGGCATGGAAGTCAGTATTTTGAATAACTTGGCCGCGATGTTGTTTATTTTACCTTACTTTTTGTTTTCTGCACTGGCAGGACAAATCGCGGATAAATTTGAAAAATCAAAACTCACACGATTGATTAAATTGCTAGAATTCGTGATTATGGTGATTGCGGCAGTAGGGTTCGTGTTTGAGTGGTACGCATTGTTATTTGTTGCGTTGTTTCTCATGGGCACTCAATCTACTTTTTTTGGACCTATTAAATACGCCTACTTACCACAAGCGATGAAAGAAGATGAATTGGTTGGTGCTAATGGTTTGTTTCAAATGGGGACGTCGTTAGCGATCTTGCTCGGTATGATTATCGCGGGCGTTTTAACCCAGATAGCGCAGCCGCTCTATTGGATAAGTGTGACAGTATTGGTCATCGCCGTCTTGGGTTATTTTGTCGCAAGATTGATACCCCACATGCCAGCGATGCAGCCAAACCTAAAAATCAACTGGAACATTGTGACCACTAGTGTGGCGACGGTGCGCTACTTATATTCATTGCCTTTTTTGTTCTTTGTCATCCTTGGTAATAGCTGGTTTTGGTTTTATGGCGCGACGTTTTTGACCCAAACGCCAGAATTCAGCAAGGTCATCTTACATGGTGATGAATCAGTGGTTATTTTCCTATTAACCTTATTTTCTGTTGGTGTGTCGATTGGCTCATTATTATGCAAATCACTAACCAAAAACCAAGTCAGCTTACGTCTTTTGCCCTTTGGTATCGCCGGCTTAAGTATTTTTGCAATTGATTTGTATTTTTCACTGTCAAGTCTCAACATCAATGTGAATAATGCGACTCTGTTTGGCATCAGTGAGCTATTTGCGGTGAGTGGCAGCTGGCGCGTCTTTGCTGATTTATTCTTTTTGGGCTTTAGCGGCGGTTTATACATCGTACCATTATATGCCTCTATGCAAGCCTATGCACCAAAGAGCCACCGCGCGCGCGTCGTTGGTGCCAACAATATCTTTAACGCGATATTTATGGTCACCTCAGCGATTTTCTCTATCGTTATCTTGAACGCTTTGGGGTTCAATTTACCTCAGCTATTTTTGGTGACAGGACTCATAAACATTGCCTTCGGTGCCTTTTTATACAGTAAACTCAATAAACATATTAAAAATGCGGTCATCCAAACGCATGATGAAGTGGCTCCATAAGTAAGATTGACATGCTGCTATAGCAATCAATGTATTATCAAACGGATAATATTGATGCTGATAATTTGGATTGTTTGCTATAGTAATACTTATGCGTTAATCACTATCATTATTTTAGAAAAACAGATAATGTTTTTAGCAGAACAGATAAGTTTAATTTTTTGATCGTATTTAAGCCATCAGGAGTGAATCATGGCCCTGCGTCCCTTATCCAAAGTCGACCAATTATTACTTGGGGTCGATAAGGCATTACGAGCTGTCGTACCACATTCAAACCCTAGCACTCGTCCACTACCAGTCAGCAGTGACGAGATTCCTGAGCTCACCATCACCGAGGCGCGACATGTCGCAGGATTGATGCGTATCAATCATACTGGTGAAGTATGTGCGCAAGGTCTGTATCATGGTCAAGCATTTGCCGCCAAAGACAGTGGCGTCAAGCAAGCCATGCAACAATCAGCCGAAGAAGAAGTCGATCATCTGGTCTGGTGCGAGACGCGATTAGACGAGCTTGGCAGTCATGCCAGTGTCTTTACGCCATTATGGTATGGCATGTCTTTCGGTCTTGGCGCAGTCGCGGGTGCCATCTCTAATGAATTTAGTTTGGGATTCGTCGCAGAGACAGAAGCTCAAGTCAGCGAACATTTACAAGAGCATATCACCCAATTACCAGAGCACGATAAACGCTCAAAAGAGATACTGGCACAAATGGATATTGAAGAGTTGCATCATCGTGAGCTAGCCTTAGCAAATGGCGGCGCAGCGTTATCACCGCCTGTACGTCATACTATGCGCTGGATGGCCAATCGCATGAAAGCCACGGCATATTACTTATAATTGCCATCTGTGATAGCAGATTTTGAGCGATAGGTTGTGATGATAAGTTCGTTGTGATGGTAAGTACAGTGCGCTTTATCATTGATATTGCTCTCATTTACCCTGCTGTCGCTGGCATGACGTACACGCTATTGCGTTACTATTAACAATCCTACTACTGATAGCGCTCAGTTGAATTTGTTAGGGTATTAAAAATTTGTATGATTTTGCCGCAAAGACATGAGCTAATAACCATTCAATTGCTAAATAACAACTAAATAAATTAAGGTAACGATTTTTATGAAAGCCATCAACCAATCGACTCTCTCTGCCCGTTCGTCTAGCAAGTCGCCTAAACTGGCAACTCTGACAGCACTGGCCACAGCTTGTGCCATGCTATTATCAGCGCCTGTCAATGCGGCAGAAACCAATGCAACAACAGATGCTGCAAAGACCGATACTACTGCCACATCGGTGCCTAGCGCTATGGATTCTAGCAAACGTGTGATTCGCCTTGCTCGACCGACTGCGGCTAGTACAGCACAAGAGGGTACTTTACCGACTGCGGCGGTGACAGCCAATACTCAACCAACTGACCTTCAAAGCAGTAGCGTTCCACAAAGTGCTCCTTTACCAAATAATGCTCAGCCGTATCGTGCGCCAATGAGTACATTGCAACCACAAGATGTTGTACCAGCACCAAAAATACCTGAGTTCACTGGCACCACTCGAGTTTATGAGCCTGGTCCTTTGACCGCTACTGGTGTCGACCTGCGTAGTGGTCAGCTTGCCAATATACCAACGCCGCAAGTGCAATTGTCAGACGTAAGCTTTGTACCGACTGTGTTGATTCCTCAGCAAAACGGTAATAACAACGATCAGCTAGACGTGAGCTTGCTTGATGACTTCATCGAAGACGTCTCACCAAATGCCCGTCATTACCCACCAAACTTCCCTAATCGCTCACAGCGCCATTATACGCGTGAAAAAATCAAAGTATTGGCTGAATGGATACAGCCTTATGCTGAATCACCAAATGCCTCTTATGATGTATTGATTCGTGCTGCTAAACTCAATGGCATGGGACGTAACTTAGATTTGGGATCAGACTATACGATACGTGGTGGAAAATATGTTGACCGTGCCATTAAACTGCAACCTGATAGCGGCGAAGCCAACTTCTTATACGGCATGATGTTGTCAGAAGGCGGTGGCTTCAAAGAAGGTCAAAAATACCTAGACCGCGCAGTGTCTCTTGGCTATACCGAAGCAGAGCAAAGCTTGGCACAGTCAGACTTATTAAGTGACCGCCGCGATAACGCACTAGAGCGCTTACGTCGTCTTGAACAGAAAAATCTTAACAATGACATCATTCGTCAGCAAATCAAACTTATTGAAGAGGGTAAATTCTACATTTGGGATATACCTGCGCCTGACATCAATGTTAAGCCTAGTGCTTAACATTGATTAGGTGTTTAAATGTTATTAAGTGAATTTACCAAATACCATGATTGCTCCATAAGCTAGATTGACTCGACTAAGCCCCTGACTTTATATCGAAATTACTTCAATATAGAGTCAGGGGCTTTTTTATGTCTAGCAAAACTCCATTGAACCCAACTTGCTGTCTACCTTATTTAAATGCGTGTTCAATTCAATTATCGAAGTTTAAACCGTATTTTTGAAATTTAAATAAAATAGTTTAATGCGAAAAGTTACGCTACACTTCTTCTTATAAATTACTGACTCAATCATGCTTTTACGACTAACTGGACTCACCTATGACTTTCGCTAGCCCTATCAAAAATATGGTGACGCATGCTAAGAAAACCCCATTTTCGATCACATCAGTCGCCTTGATAGCCGCGGTAGTATTACTACCTGCGTGCAGTACGGTATCAGTGAATAAGCAAGCGTCAGCGAAGACGATTACTGCACAGCGCGGTAATATTATCACTACCAAAAAATTAAGCAGTGATACGGCATCAGCGCTCTTATCGGCAGGGCTCAATGAGCAAGCCTGTATGCAGCAGTTTGATTTATGCCTCACTCAGCTTACTGACAGTATTTTGAATAAACACTACCGTCCTACTTTGGCAGTTTTTGCAGAGTTACACTACGCAAAAGCGCGACAGCTTTCTGCCTCTCAGGACTGCCGCAATGCGCTGGCTCGCCCGCCACTTGATCCTTATTATGCCAACGCACCTTTAGAGGATACAGAAGCTAAAGTCCAGCAAGAAAACACCAATCGCTGTCTAACAGGTTATCAAGAGCGGCTATTCGATGCTATCAAATCCAGTTATACCTATTTATTTTATGACAGTTTGACCCATGACTTTGAGGGCGCAGATCAAGATAAAAGTCCCTCTCAGGCACAGAACCGTATTCCGAATGACACCGATATTCAGACCCAAGACATCTATAATGCCGCCAGTAATGATGTGATAACCCAGCTGTATAGATCAACCAACGGCTCAAATAAGTTGATGGGCGGCACCAAAGTAGATTATTTACCCACATCCGCTAGCAATCTTAATGACAGTAACCAAGCCGCGATTGCCAATTACTCACCGCTCAAGGGCAAACCGACTGATCAAGTCAACGTCATGAAAATACAAATTGATGATTATGATCTTGGTGTTTATTTGCCTAATGAAAATAACTATTTGCAAAATGCACATAAGCAGACCTCTGCACTAGCAGACTTGGTTTCTACTTACGAATTACGCCTCTCTGGGCTTAACTCAATCAGCAAACGTCCAGGCTTAGGTATCAGCTTGGTGGCCTCACTAGATGACCGTTATACCACCACGATTCGCCAATTATTAGTATCATCATTGTCAGGTCGATTGGCCAATGAAAAAGATGGAGACACAGATGAGAGCAAGCCAAGGTCGCGTATCTACCCTACTGGACATTTGCTATTAACAGGATTGATTGAACCAAGCGGCGATAGCGTACTGGATGTACTAAGCAGTCGCAAGCTCGATATTCATTTATACAACCCATACCAAAGCGAAAGCGTTAACATCCTTAATAGTGACTATCCACTGGCGGCTAACTTTTCTGCAGGTTATGGCTTGTGGCTGTCAGAGAACCAGCTAGATGGCGTCGGTTATCTCAATTTAATCACTCGCCAGCCAGAGGCCAGACTGCCCAAATTATTCATGCTTGAACCTTATGATCCCAATAAGCGCGTCCTGATTATGCTGCATGGTTTGGCTTCTAGCCCTGCCACTTGGGTCAATTTAACCAACGATATTCTCAACGACGATAAGTTGCGTGATAACTATCAAGTGTGGCAGATATTCTATCCAACCAATTTACCCATTTTAGAAAACCGTTATCAAATACAACAGTTAATCAACAGCACCTACGAGCAAACTGATCCTAAAGGACAAAATCGCGCCAGCAAAAACAGCGTGATTATCAGTCATAGTATGGGTGCCATTATCGCTCGCATGATGCTATCTGATGAAAACTTGGTCGATGACCTAGATAGACTAGACGATCAAAATGTGCTGTCTGACAGTGAAAAACGTAAGATTCGTGACGCACTTAAAGCATCATTTGGCGAAGATCAGCTAAAAGAACGCTTTGAGCTAAAAGCCTTACCACAAGTAGATACGGCTGTCTTTTTATCAGCGCCTTTTCGCGGAACTGACTATGCAGATCGCTGGTTCACTCGGGCACTGCGCCGTATTGTCTATTTGCCAGTCGGTTTGGTAAAAACTGTCACGGACAATTTAGCAACTATTGCCACGCAAGGTGATTTGGCACAAAATCCTTTGGGTGCGTTATATTTACAAAATGGCGCAAGTCAGCTGAGCGACAAATCCTCTTTTATACAGCTGACGAAAGACATCACCATCAATGATCGTGTTACCTATCATTCTATCATTGCCAATAACGATGCCGATATTACCAAAGGATTGGCGCAAATGCAGCCAGCCGGTGCAAAGGTTGATTTATCGCAAGCAGTAGAAGACATTGAAAATGAAACAGTCGGTACAAGTAGCCCTTCTGATAGCTCAAAGCTCTCTGCCCAACCACTGGTTGCAGCCGTCACTGTCAATGAAGATATCAGCCAGGCACTAACTGAACGTTTATCAGATGGTATTGTTCCTTATACCAGTGCTCATCTCGATGGCGCGGCTTCTGAGACGATTATCAGCGGTGGTCATAGCATTCAAACTAACCCGCAAACTATTTTGACATTACGCCAGATTTTACATAAACAATTGCAGTAATAATGATTGCTTGTGTCATATAGCACTGCACTGGTCTTTGCACTTTAAAATTAAGAGTAGAACAGATGGCTTTGCAACTTTGTACTCTGTTGGATATTTGTGCCCATACTAGGACACAAATAAAACATTACTGTTATTAAGGTGAACTTGATAACACCTTGTTTTCCCAAGCGATTAGTCTGATATATCTGGGTTTATCTCAGCAGTTTTTAATGACTATCAGGTATGCGACCAATCTATTGCGCAGCTTGCGTGTGTGTCGAGGGAAGCGCATAATATATTGACAGCACCTGACAGTAATGTATTAATTTATAGGGATATAAATTACTTAATTCAGCTAAACAGTCGTTAGCTTAGCCGCACTCTATCCCTAAGATTGCTCGCTAATCAACACTGAGCCATTGCCCGTACTATTTTTTACCTTAATCTATAGACGACTGCGGGCAGTTACTTGAGCGTTTTATGGAAGCCAGCGCTATTCAGCTAACAGATAAGGGTAACCGTTTATGTTCGCTACGTTTATGATTGACCAGCTCGATGCGCTGATGCTCGCGCGTATCCAATTCGCTTTTGTTATCTCGTTTCATATTGTTTTTCCCGCGTTTTCTATCGGACTTGCCAGCTGGTTAACGGTGCTTGAATTCCGTTGGCTCAAAACAGGCGAGCCTATCTATGCTGAAGTCTACAAGCATTGGGTCAAGATATTTGCCGTTGTTTTCGGCTTAGGCGTGGTATCTGGTGTAGTAATGTCCTACCAGTTCGGTACTAACTGGGCGGTCTTTTCTGACAAAGCCGGTAACGTGTTGGGCCCACTACTCGCCTACGAAGTATTGACCGCATTTTTCTTAGAAGCGTCCTTTTTAGGTATCATGTTATTTGGTTGGGGACGTGTCAGCAAACGTATGCACTTTGCCTCAACCGCTATTGTCGCCATCGGTACGCTGATTTCAGGCTTTTGGATTTTGGCAGCCAATAGCTTTATGCAAACGCCGCAAGGCTTTATGATGGGTGCCGACGGTCTACTCTATCCAACCAATTGGCTGGAGATTATCTTCAACCCGTCATTCCCTTACCGTTATGCTCATATGATGACAGCGGCATTCTTGACGACTGCCTTTGTCATTGGCGGGGTTGGTGCTTATTATATTCAGTCCAAAAAACACACCGAACACCGTCAACATGGTCGTGTCATGCTAGGTATGGCCATGATTATGGCGATATTTGTCGCACCCGCTCAAGTATTGATTGGTGATGAACACGGTCTAAATACCTTAGAGCATCAGCCAGCCAAAGTCGCAGCGATGGAAGGTATTTGGGAGGATGAGCGCGGTGCAGCGTTACGCCTATTTGCTATTCCTGACCAAGAAAACCAAACCAATAAATATGAAATAAGCATTCCCTATGTTTCAGGTTTGATTCTTACCCATTCGTTAGATGGCGAAGTAAAAGGTCTAAAAAACTGGGCGCCTGAAGACCAACCACCGGTGATGATTGTATTCTGGGCATTTCGCATCATGGTTGGTATTGGCATGTTAATGGTGCTGGTCGGCTTATTTAGTCTCTATAAATACTTTAAAAAACAACAATATAGCCCCGAAAGTGTCTGGTTCCACCGTGCTTGGATGATGATGACGCCACTTGGCTTTATCGCATTACTGGCGGGCTGGTTTGTGACCGAGACAGGACGTCAACCATGGACTGTATATGGTGTGATACGAACCGCAGAAAGTATGTCACCGCTCGCAGCACAGCAAGTAGCAACCACGTTGATTGGTTTTATTGTTCTCTATATATTTGTCTTCGGTGCAGGCAGTTTTTATATTCTACGCTTGATCGCTCAAGGGCCAAAACCGTACGAAGATCCTGCCGATGATAACTTCTATGAGCACTCAGTGACCGAAAGCCAAGGTCGTGCGCTCAGTGGCGATAGCAATCCTGCTAAGAGCACTGAAGAAGATATAGATACTCCTGCAAACGACGTCGATGATGGAGGGTTACGCTAATGTTTAACTACGGTGATGTATTAGACTTACCTTTAATTTGGGGCGGACTGATTGCTCTATCCGTCTTTATCTATGTATTGCTTGATGGCTTTGATTTGGGCTGCGGCATCTTGTTTCCCTTTGCTGGCTCAGATAAAAACCGTAGCCGCATTATGAACTCTATTGCCCCATTTTGGGATGGTAACGAGACTTGGCTAGTATTGGGCGGTGGCGGCTTGTTCGCTGCTTTCCCAGTGGCTTATGGCATTATTATGACGGGGCTTTATCTGCCTGTTACTTTTATGCTATTCGGTCTAATAATGCGCGGTGTGGCATTTGAATTTCGCTTCAAAGCATCGTCACGTCGTCACGTATGGGACACTTTCTTTTTTGTTGGTTCAGTCGTTGCTACATTCTCTCAAGGTATTATGCTTGGGGCGCTTGTACAAGGTCTTGAGGCAAGCAACCGTCTCTATACTGGTGGGCCATTTGATTGGTTAACGCCTTTCTCGATTGTCTGCGGCTTTGCCATGATTATTGGTTATGCCTTACTTGGCTCTACATGGCTCATTATCAAAACTGAGCATACCCTACAAGTCTGGGCACGCAAAGTGTCTGGCTGGATGCTGTCTGCTTTGGTAGTGGCAATGATCGTCGTCACAGCGTTTATGTATTTTTCAGACATTAATGCTCTTGAAGGCTGGTTTGGCTTTCCAGGTCTATTATATCTAGCGCCTATGCCAATTATAGTTTTACTATTATTTTTCTTGATGCGTAAAGACTTAAGTGGCGAGCGCGAATATCGTCCTTTCTTGTTGACTGTGGCACTGTTTTTGATGGGCTATATCGGGGTTTGTTTCGCCATGTTCCCATACATCGTACCGTATCAGATGACGATTTATGAGGCAGCCGCTGCTGACACCTCACTATCCTTTATGTTAGTTGGCGCCGTCATAATGCTACCGATTATCCTGAGTTATACCGCTTTTGCCTATTACACCTTTAAGGGTAAAACTGGACATGAGCATATGTACTAAGGGTAAACAAAGGATATAAAAATGTGGCTACTGCAAATATTAGCAGTGGCTACACTTTTTAAAGCGCATTAACACGTAGTAGGAGGCGAGCATGAAGAAGCTCAGTAAGAAACAGTCACAATGGGCATGGTTCATTGGGCTATATATAGCAGGGTTTGCAGTTATTTTTACGATTGCTCAATTAATCAAGTTGGCTATGGGTATCTAGCAGTCATTTGCAGCCCACTTAGCCATGGCTATATCACATAAAAAAGCAGCGCCGATTCATCGACGCTGCTTTTTTATACGACTACTTATGTAAGATTAGTAATAATTAGGCATCTTAATCTAAGTGCCTTATTATAAACACCATAGTCTAAACGCCATAATCTAAGCGCCTTGATGGTGATCAACACCGTTACTTTTGATAAATTCGTTTACCTGCGCCAAGCGTTCAGGCGTGCCCACATCTATCCAATTATCAGAAATGATTTCAGCCGTGATTTGGAACTTTATCATCGCTTGCTTGAGCAATGGTGCCAACGCCGCTGGCTGACCTGATACCAACCCATCGACCAATCGTGGTGACATCACACTAATGCCAGCAAAGGTGTATTTGTCTGCATCACCAATCGGCTGCTCGCTGGCTAAACCATTATTGATGGCAAAATCACCGCCGTTATTATGCTCTGGATTGTCAATCAATAACAGATGTGCGCGCTGATCAGCGCCAAGCTTATAATCTCGCAACTGCGCAAAATCATAGGTCGTCCATACATCTGAGTTCACTAAGATAAATGGCTCATCGCGCAGCTTGCCAGTTTGTAACGCTCGAAAAATACCACCTGCGGTCTCTAGAGGCTCATCATTCTCTACTGACCAATGTAATTTAACACCGTATTGACTGCCATCACCCAGTGTATCCATCAGCTTATCAGCCAGCCATGACGCATTAATGGTGATATCAGTGATACCAGCCGCTTGTAGCGCTTTAATGTGCCAGACGATAAGCGGTTGCCCACCCACCTCTACCAGAGGTTTGGGCGTATCCAGTGTTAACGGACGCAGACGCGTGCCCTTACCAGCAGCCAAAATCATTGCTTGGGTAATCATTGCTCGGTCAATCTCAGACATGTGCGCTCCTTTTTTTATTTTATGGGATTATACATTCAGATTAAAATTTGCTAATGTTTTAACGTAACTTATCAAATGAGCATTACTTATCAGATGAGCATTCGCGTCAAATAAAGCTCGCAAGTGGTTCGTTCTAAATATATTGCTGTACAAACTTACTCTGATAAGCTGGCAGTATATTATCCCTGAGACTCTCATTAAACGGCGCTACTGCTCGTTGCATATGCGGTCTACCGTGCGCCTCTAACCATTCTAACTCGAACATTAAATCACGCATCACCTTAGGTATATCCGCCAAATAGCGGTCTTTGCCATCTCGCTCAGACAAGCGAATAAAAATCCCCAACACTTTTAAATGTCGCTGCACGCCCATGACATTCATATCGTTTTCGAGCTGCTTTATGCTATCTACCGTAGTCAAGCCTGCCTGCTTTTGCAACTGCCAAAAATCATTAAGCCATGCAGAGACTTGGCTCTCTGGCCATTCTACATAAGCATCTCGCAGCAATGACACTAAATCATAAGTATAAGAGCCGATGACGGCGTCTTGAAAGTCAATCACGCCTAAACGCGAGCTATCCGCTTGGTCTTGCATCAAATTGCGACTGTGATAATCACGATGGACGATGACTTGTGGTTGCTGCAAAATCTCTTTTATTAAGGCTTCTTTTAAAGTCTTCCATAATGCTTTATCAAGCTCGACACCGATATAAGGTATAAACCAATCGCTGAATAAATCCATCTCACGATCTAATAGCTCGGTATCATAATCTGGCAATTGATGTTGCGACTTGGCTGTTTCAACTGGCACGGTCTGTAGCGCGACCAACGTCTGCATTGCCAACTGATAATGCTCATCTATCTGCGCAGGCGTCGCATCAACTAGCAGATGGGCGAACTCTATCGCACCAAAATCCTGTAACACCAAAAATCCTTTCGTCACGTCTTGTGCGATGAGCGTCGGCACATTGATCGCCGGTGCCATCAGCTTAGTCACATTGATAAACTGGCGCATGGCGTCTTGTTCGTCCGCTGAATCCATAACAATATAATGTGCGACTGTCGTGCCATTACTGTCTGACAGCTGGATTCTATGGTATTGGCGAGCACTTGCGTCACCGGGTAGACTATCGAGTTGGAACGTTTGACCAGCAAATACTTGCTGCAACCAGCTCTCTAATTGTTGTAGACGGCTATTGAGTTTGGTATCGATCATATTAGGCTCTAAAAGTATTTTATCAGTCATAATGGGCATCGCAGGTTAAATATAAGTCATAAACAATTAAAGTAGTGATAAGTCAGGCAAAACCTTGTTAAAATAGCAACGTCTTGAGCCAAAAAAACTGCGATAGCAGGCGTATTGGAATATCATTCGACATCTAGCGCTGAGCATAACCTCAGCAACCATTCAAAAAACAGCTTGGCTATATTATAAATTTTGGTAAATAGTGTAGCTGATTTGGTTTTTTTTGACTATGATTAGTCGTCATTATATGTAAAACAGCCAAATTCTTAAGATAGCATTATCAATCAGTGATTTTTTAGTCGTTTATTAACCGCCATACATGATTAATAATATGGTTACTAAATTCAGTATCGCAATTCAATAGGCTCTGCAATCATAGGTGTGCCCTTGTTATATTCTCCGCTTTACCAAAGCATCCGTTTGATCTTATTTGGTGCCTTAGGCTTGTCCAGCCTAACCGTTAGTGCTGCGCCCAGCAATGCTGACACACAGCAAACTGAGTCGCTAATCACTGACAGTAGCACCCACTATATCTCTGATGTTACACCTGATGCCAATCGCAGTAGCGTCCAAAAAGACAGCGACTATAATGATATCCGCTATCAAAATAGCAATAATCAAAAGACTGACTTTCAGCGTAATGCGTCTCAAAAGGCTGCTACTGATAACAATGCGTCAGACAGTAGTTTTGACAATACTTTTAATGAAAGCACCTTTAGTGAAAACACCTTCAACGACAGCATCTCTAATGAGAATGCTATTAATGAAAGTCCCTTAGACAACCGCCCTCTAGAAATTACCGCCATTAATGAGAGTGATGATCAAGGTTTTGTACCAGCAGCAGATACGATTTCGACCACTCAAAACAATAGCACTGCTCAGCTTACTGAAACCACTGCACCTAAAGCCGCACAGAAGACTGGTAAAGTTGATGTGAGTGATGAAAGTATTCAAGATAGTCTGCTGCGTTTAGCAGAGTTTTATGAGCTGACACCTGATACAGATGCCTCAACGTTAAACAATAGTGATAATGCTAACCAAGATATCATTCAAAACGAGCTAACACCTACCCCGCAAACCATTCCAAAAGTGGGTAAAAACTTACAGTTATTACCGAATGCCGTAGATAGCGCCCAACGCTGCGAAGGTCAATGGGTTTATCCAAAGAGCAACCCCAACTATCAACGCGCGGTCAATGAGGCGGGAGCAACCAATGGACAGCCTGCGCCAAACTTAAATGGTCTCCCGAATAATCAAGCGCCGCTGTTTTCAGAATCAGATTATGGTTATTACGACAATGTCGACTATGCAGAGCTGTCGGGCAATGTCATCATCAATCAGGGTACCCAGCAGATAGAAGCAGAAAAAGTCTTGTTAGATTTGAGCAATGGCGTAGCCGCCGCTCAAGGTAAAGTCATGTTTACTGACCAAGCGACAGGTCAGCAAGTATCACGCAACAACGCACTAGATAGCAATGCGCCAAACCGCTCATCGAATAATTCCCAAGCCAATTTCACTGAAAAAGCATCAAAAGGCGGGCTTATTGGGGTCGCCGATAGCTTAAATTATAATACTGAAACTGGACAGTCGACAGCCAATGATGTGGCTTTTGCTAGTGTAGAACTGCAAGCTCATGGTTATGCCAAGCGCTTGAACAGACCGAATGACAGTCAATATGAGCTAGATGATGTCATGTTTAGTACCTGTCCACCAACCAATCGTAAATGGCAGTTTGATGCCAAAAGCATTGATTTGGATACCGATACAGGTCGCGGCGAAGCCTATAATACTACTTTCCGTATCGCTGATGTGCCTGTGTTCTATTTGCCTTACTTCAACTTTCCGATTGATAATCGTCGCACCAGTGGTTTTTTATTGCCGAATGCCAGTATCAGTAGTGAAAGCGGTCTTGAGGTTGATATACCCTACTATTTCAATTTGGCACCCAATTATGATGCCACGCTCAATACCCATATTTATACCGATCGTAATCCTATGGTGTCAGGCGAGTTTCGCTATCTGACCGAAAGTTACGGCGAAGGTATTTTTAATGGTTCATATTTGCCTAATGACAAAGAGTACAATGACGAAGACCGCTCTAGCTTCTTTTATGATCATTATTGGTCATCTAAGAGCATTCCACGCTTAAGCGGTGATGCAAAATACAGCTATGTGTCAGATTCAGACTACCTCAATGATTTTGACACACTGGGTCTATCAGACAGCACCATAAACTTACCACGCCGTGCGCGTGTCAATTATTATAATGACTATGTTGATGGTGAATTGAAGGTAGAAACCTTTCAAACTCTAGACGCTTTTACCAGTAATGGTAAACCCTTAGAAGACAAAGATAAACCTTATTCAAGATTGCCGCAGCTCAAGCTCGATTATCGACTGCCTTGGGCGAAGAGCTTCGATATCACTGGTGTACACGATTCCGCTTATTTCAAAAAATCCATCGACGATGGCTCTGAGAATGAAAAAAGTGGCGGGCGAATTTATAATAAACTCAGCGCCGTTTATCCAATGGAAAAATCTTGGGGTTATATCAAGCCCAAACTGAGCTTACAACATCTCTATACCTCTTATGATGAGGATAGCTTAGCCGACAACCAGTTGAGTGATAAAGACGGTAGCCAGTCGGTATTTGTACCGCAAGCCAGTATTGATGCAGGTCTGAATTTCTATCAAGCAGGCTCGCCTTTTGGCGCATTCGACGATACCATGGGTGGCTATCGCTTGCTAAGCCCGCGATTGAAATACACCTACTCGCCATATGAAGACCAAAACGATATTCCGAACTTTAATACGCGTATTGCCTCTATTAACTATGAACAGCTGTTTTCTGACAGTTGGTTCTTAGGGCATGACCGCTTGCAAGATTTGCATTCAATTACTCCTGGTATCAATTATCGTTACATCGACGCAACGGGTGTGACACGTTTTGATGGTAGCATTGCAGAGCAGTTTTATATCGATAATGGACGTGTTACGCTTGATGATCAGCAACCTGTCTTCACCTCTTCATCTTCAGGGATGGTTTGGGATACCAGCACGCAGCCTTACAACAACTTTTGGGTTGATGTTAGTGGCGCACTGACCAATGATTATGATTTAAATTATATTACGACTGAGCTGCGTTATCAGCCGTCTGACAACAGCTTGTTTAATGTTGGATTTGTCAAACGTCAACGTGATGAAAACACCGATCAGCTGCCACTCTCTGCTTTTACCGCATCGGCTGTCTTTCCAATCAATAACAGCTGGCGAATCTTGGCTCAAGGTCAATACGATTACAATCGTGATAAAGTTCTTGATTCGTTGGTCGGCGTTGATTACGAAGATTGCTGCTTTGGTTTTGCAGTTTATGGTCGTCGTTACTATAATGACTTAAATGTCAAAGACAAACCAACGCAAGCTATTATGGCAGAGATTAGATTGAATGGTTTGGGTAGTGGTAGCAGCCGCCTGACTCGCTTACTCTCTGATAAAATCTTGGGCTTTGAACCTGTCCAGACTGCTTGGAAAGATTAAGACCGTGCTTGTATAAATATTTTTGCTATGTATTTCATAACCCAGTTTGTAACCCTATTATGGTCAACGCTGCCTAATATTTGACTGTTAAAAGTATTAAACAGCGTTGACCAACTACCATCCGATGCGATGACATTGATGAGGAGCATCATGAGATTTTTTTCTTTACGTCAAACCAGCCGTGCTGTATTGCTATCTATGAGTGCCAGCCTTGCGCTTACATTGAGCGCCCAAGCTGCCACCGTTAAACCTGCAAAATCACAAACGCCTCAAGCAAATGCCGTGACCGCGCAGAATAACGTCAATCGTTTGACGCCAGCCAATAGCACCGACGGTATTATTGCTTTAGTCAATGAAAATGCTATCTTAAAGAGTGATTTGATCGATGCTATCACTCAAGCACAAGCACGTGCACAAGCAGCAGGTGAACCAATAGCAAACTCAGCACAACTACAGTCTGAGGTGTTAAATGCGCTCATATTGCGTGAGTTACAACTATCTATGGTCAAGCGCGTCGGTTTAAACCCTGATGAAGCGGCTATTAATCAACGCCTTAGTCAAATTGCTCAAGCAGAAGGGCTGACGAGCATCTCAGCTTTGCAACAGCGTTTGGACGCAGCAAAACCTGGTAGCTATGCGGCGCTACGTGCGCAATTAATCGAAGACGCAGCCATTCAAGCCTTGCAACAGCGCCAAATCGGTAACCGCGTGCGCATTAGCGAACAGGATATTGATGCATTTTTAGCCTCGCCTGAAGCCAAGCGCTTAAACCAGAGTGAGTATCAAACGATTCATGTACGAGTGCCTTACATGGATGACTACAGCCGACTATCAGAAGCCCAACGCAATGAGGCGTTAAAGGTAGCAGAAGCTCTGCGTACTCGCCTGCTTGCACCAAACGTTGATGTCGCTGAAGCGGTCGCTGCTAGCCAAGGCAACTATCCTATTCCGCTACAAGGTGGCGATATGGGCTTTCATAAAGCCGCTTCTCTACCTACAGAGCTATCAAGTGAAATTACCAAACTTGAGGTTGGCGCGGTCAGCGCACCATTAATAACGCCTGAAGGTATCGATATCATCAAACTTGCTGACAAAAAAGCCAGCGACACTATGCTGATACCGCAGTGGCGTACTCGTCACATATTGGTAAAAGTTGATGAGCTACAGACAGATGCGCTTGCTGAGCAAAAGATTAATGATTTGTATGAACAGTTACGCAGCGGCGCTGATTTTGCTGGTTTAGCATCGACCTATTCAGATGATCCCGGTTCCGCTGGCCGCGGTGGCGATCTTGATTGGGTGAGTGAAGAAGACATGATTGGTCCATTCGAAGCCATGATGAAAAACACGGCGGTTGGTGACTACTCTGCTCCTTTCAAAACCCAGTTTGGCTGGCATATCTTGAAAATAGAAGGCAAACGCCAACAAGATGTTAGCGATCAATATCGTCGCAACATGGCACGTCAAGCACTTTATCAGCGCTTAGCACCGCAAGCCAAAGAAGACTGGCTACAAGAGCTACGCGCAGGTGCTTACATCCAAGTACTTGGCTAACTGATACAGGCATCGATAAGTCAAATCTAATAATGCTTTGTCAAAAAGGGTATATGCTAATGCATGTACCCTTTTTTTATTGACGTTCATTTATGCGCTAAAAATAATCAGAAGGTCATCTCAAATATATTGCAGCATATCCAAATACAAAAACATCAAATAAAATAAATGTAAGCATTACGCACACAAAGAAAAGCCCCGAACCTAGGGCGATTGGTTCGGGGCTATGGCGCTTCATATTGTTGTTATTATTTCTTCCATGCTGACTCATCCTAAGTCATAAACAGTATCCTATAAGACAGCGGGCTGACCTGTGCTTTTATTGATACTGTCTCAACACTGCATCCATGCGTATCCTTGTGTTGATGCAGGTATTGTAGGGTAATCAGTTTAATGCGACTAGACGCTAAAGACCTTATTTAACGTAAGCATATGCTTACAGCCTCTTTTAACATTGCATCATACGATGGCTATAGTAATGGCAGGCTATCAACCCTAACTTCTCTGCTCTTCTGCATGTTCCTTTGAGACTTTTTCACCTTCTTTTTTACCTTCTACTATTTTATTATCAGTCTCTTTTATATCTTCCGCTTCTGCAGTAGGGGCATTTTGCGCTTGATTGCTCTCCTCTTCTGGTTCGTATTGTAAAGTCGTCATAACAGGAAAGTGATCCGAACCTATCGACGGCATACGCCGAATATCTACCACCGTAAAGCAAGCACTATGGAAAATATGATCCAGCGCCCAACGTAAAAATGGATAGCTGACATGAAACGTATTGATAAAATGTCGACCAATACGCGGATCCAACAATCCTGAGATACGTTGAAAGCGTCGCGTGGTCTTTGACCATGCTACATCATTGAGGTCGCCTGCCAATATCGCCGTTTGCTTGTTTTCTTTGATGTGCTTGCCAACCATCAATAGCTCAGCATCGCGGGTAGTAGACTTATCCGCTTCCGTCGGACTCGGCGGCATGGGATGCAAGCAATACAACCAAATCACGCGACCACTTTGCAGGCGCAGTTGGGCATGAATAGAAGGTATGTCATCAATCATCAAGTACTTAACTTCAGGATCAATCAACTCAAGCTTAGAATAAAGATGCATCCCATACAGATTGTCTAGTGGCACTTTTACGGTGTAAGGATAATCAGCCTCGATTTGATGCAGCGCTTTTTCCCATTTTTCATCACTCTCTAGCGTAATTAAAATATCAGGCTGTCTTTGCTTCACCAAATCCACCAATTTTTGGGTGTCATCATTGGGCGTTAATACATTTGATACCATTATTTTTAGTTGATGCGCCTGCCCTTCTGGCTTGTCTTTTGCCTTTTGAACTTCTTTTTTCCATAGCTTGGTATAAGGCAATACCATCCTAAGCTGAAAGGCTAACGTAATGCTTAAGACGGTAAATAACAGCCACTGTCCCAGCTGCCACTCTGACCAAAAAATCAGCATACCAATCCAAGCGATGACACCCAACACCATGATCTGAATACGCGGAAATTCAACACCGCGCACCCACCAATTATCCAGTGGTATCCAGCCCCAAATCGTCACAAATGCGATGAACCCTGCTAGCCACTGTATGCTGTAATATAATAGTGAGAGATCCATAGTATGTATTAGCCGTCTATTAAATGATGAATATCGCCATGGTTTTAACTGAACTGACGTTAGCTGTTTACTTTAGCATTTCAGAAGGTTATCGCCTACTAATGAGCATGGATTATTCGTTAACCGCTATAAAACATTACACTTTTAATTCGCCCACCATAACGAGTACTACGGACAAACTTTATTTTTAGGGCTATCTACTTGTGGCGAGTGAAACATCGCCACTATCGCCATTAGATTGATAACTTAAAGTTATACTGAACATCATTAATAGTGTATGAAAAACCCCTAAAAATGGCCAAAACGCCTTGCTTTTTATGGCTATTCACGGCATTGTTATCGGCTGGCAATGCAACAATTTATGGTAAAAAGGATTGAGTTTCATGAGTAATTTAACAGTAGGCTTGGTAGGCTGGCGCGGCATGGTCGGTTCAGTATTAATACAACGTATGACTGAGGAAAAAGACTTTGACGGTATTACACCCGTGTTTTTCTCAACCAGCAACGCAGGTGGTGATGCCCCAAGCCTTGATGGTATTCATACCGGCCAATTAAAAGATGCTCATGATATTGACGCGCTAGCAGCTTGTGATGTCATCATTACCTGCCAAGGCGGCGACTATACCTCGCAAGTCCATCAACCACTACGTGATAGTGGCTGGAATGGCTACTGGATTGATGCGGCAAGCACCTTGCGAATGGAAGATGACAGCATCATCATTCTCGATCCAGTCAATCGCGCCGTTATTGACAGCGCCCTAGCCAATGGCAAAAAAGACTTTATCGGTGGTAACTGTACCGTGTCATTGATGCTCATGGCGATTGGTGAGCTGTTTAATAAAGGCTGGGTAGAATGGGTCAGCGCCATGACTTATCAGGCTGCTAGTGGTTCTGGTGCTAACAACATGCGCGAATTAATCGCTGGCATGGGCGTGCTACACGATGCGGTCAAAGACGAATTGGCTGATCCTGCCAGCGCCATCCTTGAGATTGATAAAAAAATCGCTCAGACTCAGCGCTCAGATGATTTTCCTAAGCAATACTTTGGTGTGCCACTAGCAGGTAGCTTGATCCCCTATATCGATGTTCAGTTAGAAAACAAGCAATCCAAGGAAGAATGGAAAGGCGGCGTCGAAACCAATAAAATCCTTGGTAACGCAGAAGCTGATAAGATTGCTATCGATGGCATGTGTGTCCGCGTTGGCGCGATGCGCTGTCATGCGCAAGGCCTTACCATCAAGCTCAAAAAAGACATTCCGCTAGAAGAAATCGAAGCAGCACTTAAAAACAGCGGCAATGAGTGGTTGGACTTGGTCGAAGACGACAAAGAAGCGACTATGAACCGTTTAACGCCAGTAGCCGTGACTGGTACATTGACAGTTGCACTAGGTCGCTTGCGTAAGCTCAATATGGGCCCTGAGTATCTAGGCGCATTTACCGTTGGTGATCAACTATTATGGGGCGCAGCCGAGCCGCTACGTCGTATGCTGAATATCATCCGTGAGCAAAAAGACTAAGTTTATTTTCTTAAAAAGTCAGTACAAAAAAGACAGCATTTGCTGTCTTTTTTATGGGCATATCATTTCCAAAAATTTGAATAGCACGGCAAACAGATGCAAACACTACTTATAATAAGCTCAGCAAATGTGACACCGCTCATCTTATGCTTTGAGGCTAGTATTACTTTGGCTTGTAAGCAATCATCACTTCATTACGGCGCAAAAAAGGCAGCGTCCAAGGCGGATTATAACGTGCCAGTTCAGGCTCGCCCGTTATAGTCAAATTTTGGGTTTGCATCCAAGATTGTAGCTCTTCCGTTTTAGTCGCTACTTTTTTACTGCCTGCCAACCCTGAAAACTTAATCACACCGTACGTCTGTGCTGGCACCTCGGTAATCGTGATGTTTAGATTATTAGGCTTTGGCAGTGTTTGCATCGTGTATTGACTGGGCATAGTAAATTGTACACGCCACTTACCATTGTCTTGCTGCATGCTTACTGGTGCTGTCATCGCAATTTTCTGTGATTCGCTATCACTCTTTTTGTTATTAGGCTGCATTGTAACGGGCGCAGTCATGCTAATTTTACTACTGCCGCCAGTTGGCGCTGTATTATTGCCAAATATATAGTCGGCTAACACTTTAAACCCTTCGCGACTCGCTGAGTCTTGGTCACCACTTACCAACGTTTGTGCCACTAGCTGCTTATCGTAACGACGCAGCTCAAAGTCATCCATTTGCGACAACACTGTATAATTCGGCTCTTCGGTCGCCATAGCTGCTCCTGAGGTTAATAATGAACCACTTAATAATAAGTAGGTTGCCTTTTTCATAGGATATCTCCAGCAGTTAAAACATCGCTTAGCAATGGTTACTGTCTCGCCATTATGATTTCTACTTTACCAATTACTCATAAGCACTGTCTGTGTCTTTTAGTTATGACAAAATACTATTAACCAAAAGACATATTTGTCAGATATATCAATACCTCATAAACATCCATGTCCAAAAAAACTGCTAACAATGCTATAATTAGCACTATTTTCATAGCTTACATAGCGGTTATCATATGCAATTTGTCTTACATAAAACGGCCAGCGGTGACACGCGTGCACGCCGTGGTACGGTTCATCTCAATCATGGCGACGTACAAACGCCAGCGTTTATGCCTGTTGGCACTTATGGTACAGTCAAGGGCATGCTGCCACGTGATATTGAAGCCATTGGTGCTGATATTATTTTGGGCAATACTTTTCATTTATGGTTACGTCCAGGTACTGAGGTTATTGATAAGTTTGGCGGTTTGCATAAGTTCATGCATTGGGACAAACCTATCTTGACCGATTCAGGTGGCTTCCAAGTATTCAGTCTGGGTGCCATGCGTAAAATCACCGAAGAAGGGGTCGACTTTAAATCTCCTATCGATGGTGCGAAAGTTTTTCTGTCTCCAGAAAAATCGATGCAGATTCAGTACAGCTTGAACTCAGACATCGTCATGCAATTTGATGAGTGTACCCCCTATCCTGCAACTCATGACGAAGCAAAAAAATCGTTAGAGTTATCATTACGTTGGGGACAGCGCTGTGTTGATGAGCACAACAGACTGGGCAGCACCAACGCATTATTTGGAATTATTCAAGGCAGTATGTATCCTGATTTGCGTCAGCAATCACTTGAAGGCCTGCTCGATATCGGCTTTGATGGTTATGCCATTGGTGGTCTGTCGGTTGGTGAACCAAAAGATGAAATGATAGATGTCCTAGACTACCTCCCTGATGATATGCCAGCAGATAAGCCACGCTATCTGATGGGCGTTGGTAAGCCTGAGGATTTAGTTGAAGGT
The DNA here is from genome assembly GCA_030686115.1 of Psychrobacter cibarius. Taxonomy (NCBI): domain Bacteria; kingdom Pseudomonadati; phylum Pseudomonadota; class Gammaproteobacteria; order Moraxellales; family Moraxellaceae; genus Psychrobacter; species Psychrobacter cibarius. The sequence goes on along the minus strand of CP131612.1, from coordinate 959,799 downwards.
GTACGCCGCGGTGTCGATATGTTCGACTGTGTGATGCCGACGCGTAACGCGCGTAACGGTCACTACTTCGTCACAGGCGATGCAGACAATGCTGGTGTGGTACGTATCCGTAACAGCCAATATCGCAATGACGAAGGTCCATTAGATCCTGAGTGCGACTGCTATACTTGCCAAAATTTTAGCCGTGCTTATCTCTACCATCTTAATAAGTGTAAAGAGATGCTGGGCGCTCAATTAGCGACTATCCATAACTTGCGCTATTATCAGCGTTTGATGCAAGGTATTCGTGATGCCATTGAACAAGACAAATTTGATGAGTTTGTCAGCGAATTTTATAACAAACGTGGACAAACAGTACCTGAGTTAAATCTACGCTAATCATATTTTTGCAATTGTCATACCTATAAAAAGGGCTTAAGAATTATCTTAAGCCCTTTTTAGTGTATCGCTTGTATTATTTCTAGTTAATCAGTACTAGCCCATTAACGAGGTTACAAATACCACGATCACGGCAATTGGTGCTACAAACTTAGCAACGATTTGCCATAATTGCCATGCACCATTAGACAGACCAAGCTCTTGCTGAATACTGCGTTGATCCATTTGCCAACCAACGAAAATAATTGCAGCAAGACCAGTTAGCGGGAGAAGGAATTTACTGGTAATTTTATCCAATGCATCAAAGATGCCATTACCCATGATAGTAAAGTCAGACCATAGGTTAAATGATAGTAGTGCTGCAACGCCTAATAGCCAAATCACCGTACTGGCAACGATGGTTGATACCGTACGACTCATCGGTGTACGTTCTTCTAAAAACTCAACGGTTGGCTCAAGCAATGAGATTGATGAGGTAATAGCAGCAAAAGTAATAAGTAAGAAGAACAATGTACCAATGATCGTTCCTGCGCCCATGCTACCAAAAGCGATCGGTAAGCTGACAAAGATAAGACCAGGACCTGAAGCAGGGTCTAGACCATTGCTAAAGATGATTGGGAAGATTGCTAGACCAGCAGCCAAAGCAATAACCGTATCTAAAATCACAACAGTACGGGCAGTTTTTAGTAAGTTCACTTCACGACCCAAATATGAGCCATAAGCAATCATAATACCCATACCAATAGATAGAGTGAAGAAGGCATGACCCAATGCTGCAAGCATCACATCGCCAGTCAACTTGCTAAGATCTGGTGTAAATAGATAAGCCACTGCTTCGCCAAAACCACCATTAATCATGTTATAACCAACGATGACGAACAAAATCACGCCGAGTAGTGGCATTAAAACTTTAGCCGTAGTTTCGATACCTTTGGTCACACCAATACCGACAATCAAAGCAGTAATAGCCATAAACACGGTATGCCAAATCGTCAACGTCCCTGCTGAAGCCAACATAGCATCAAAGGTCGCAGCAATAGAATCACTGTCTTGACCAATAAAACTGCCTGTACCTGCTTTAGTAATATAGTTGAGTGCCCAACCACCAATCACACTATAAAACGATAGAATTAAGAAACCACCTAAAATACCTGACGCGCCAATGACGCCCCAACTGCGCGACTTACCTTCACTTGCTGCAACATCCGCAAAAGTGTTGACTGGGTTCTTTTGCCCACGGCGACCAATCAGCCATTCAGCGACTAGAATCGGAAAACCTACCAGCGCGATACAGAATAAATAAGCGATAACGAAAGCTGAACCACCGCTTTCACCGACCATATAAGGAAACTTCCATATGTTTCCCAAACCAACTGCTGAACCAACCGCTGCCAATACGAAGCCAAAACTTGAGCTCCACTGTGCATGTTCTTGTTTATTAATAGCCATTTTTTCCGTCCTCGTGCTTCAATTAACATCACTGATAATCTTCCTTGATTATCATAAATAGCCATGCAAAATATCAGGCTATTCAATAAACACCTCAATGTGAGGCGTCCAGCAACATTAAGAAAGAATTGTTTACAATATCGTAAAGGCTCAGTTTCTGCTAAGCCACCAAAAAAGTCAAGCGCTCATAAACATAAAAAGCCATAACAATTGGTTATGGCTTCTGGTAATTTTATCTATAACTGACAAGAGTTTGGCTAATTGAAAAAGGCATACTATATATGATTTTCAGCAAAAGCCAATCGCCGTTCTAGCGCACCACACCACGACGGCTTTTTTGTAGTGAATCAATGAGCAACTGGATTTTCGGCTCTTTTGGTAGCAGCTCATTATTCAAAACTTCAAGCGCTTGCACGGTCGTCAGACCAGATCTAAAAATCATACGATAAGCTTGACGCAATACCTCAATTGTCTCTTTTGACCATCCTTTACGACGCATGCCTTCCACATTGAGACCATGAGTCGTTGCTGGATTGCCAGATACCATGGTAAAGGCTGCTACATCTTTTAGAATCAGACTTGCGCCTCCAATCAAGCTATAGTCATCCACCGTACAAAACTGATGAATACCTGAATTACCGCCAATGATCGTGTGATTACCAATAGTCACATGCCCTGCAACGCCAACATTGTTGGCCAATACATTATGATCGCCAATCACACAATCATGAGCCACATGAGTGTTCACCATCAGTAGATTATGGCTGCCTATTTTAGTGAGCTCACTATCTTGTGCGGTGCCGCGGTGTAAACTACAGGCTTCTCGAATGGTATTATGATCGCCAATCTCAAGCCAAGTACGCTCACCAGCATACTTTAAATCCTGAGGATCTTCGCCAATGCTCGCAAATTGATAAAACTCATTGTGTTGACCAATACGAGTCAATTTGGTAACAACTACATGGCGATGCAGAACCGTGTGAGCGCCAATAGTGACCTCATCACCGACGATACAATACGGACCAATGATAGCAGTCTCATCAATTTGGGCGGACGGTGAGATGAGTGCTGTTGGATGGATCTGACTCATAATGTGGGCCTTTGTATGATCTGATGCGAGTAAATGGTAAAACAAATACAGCCAATTTAGTTTTATGAGAAAACCTAAGCATGGCTCTGCTGTTAAATGCGAGTGTCAATTATAATGCTTATGACCCGCTTTGACCTAATTCTTTAGACGCTTTGTTTAAAGAATTAGGTCAGCTACGAGGCACAATGGCTATTAGTAAACGTTATTGTTCTTGGCGAGCAATCATTATTTGCGCACTGGCAGCTAACTCATCGTCAACATGTACAGTACAGTCAAATTTATAAATACCGCGCTTCTGCATCACTGTTTTAGCACGAATAGTCAGCTGATCACCAGGAATCACTCGACGCTTAAAACGGACTTTATCAACACCTGCAAATAGATATAAATAACCATCTTCTGCGGTTAGACCAGCACTGATAAATCCGAGCACGCCTGAGACCTGAGCCATGCACTCAACCATGAGTACCCCTGGCATAATCGGCTCATCAGGAAAATGACCATTGAAAAACTCTTCATTGATAGTCACATTCTTAATACCCGTAATGCACTCACCAGGTGTGCAATCAATAATCTTATCTACTAAAAGAAAAGGATAACGGTGTGGCAAATAATGCTTTAACGTATGATAAGTTAATGGCAGCGTAAGACCTTGCTCAGCTAAGCTTTTCATTTCTTTATCATTCAAAATATCGATATCGGTGCTGCTCATAATGGTGCTTCCTTGCTAGGTTTCAAATCGCTATGATTTTACTGTGTTTGTATATATGCATTGATATTTGCGCTAATCACGCCCAAGCTGACGGAAGCGTACAGCTGCCCGTCGCCAGTTAGCTGTCGGCATAGCAGCCGTTCCAGAGGAGTATGAACCAGCGGTCTTAATAGATTTGGTTACCATGGTCATCCCAGATAAAGTGACATCATCTGTAATCTCGATATGACCTGTGATACCGACCGCACCGCCAATAATACAGCGCTTGCCGATACTAGTGCTGCCCGCGATACCCGTTTGAGCCGCGATGGCTGTGCCATCACCGATACGCACGTTATGAGCAACTTGTACCAAATTATCAATAATAACGTGATTGCCAATGACCGTATCGTCAATGGCACCTCGATCAATGCAAGTTTGACTACCAATTCGCACATGGTTGCCAATTACGACCCGTCCTAACTGAGCAATACGCTCCCAGCCACTGGTACTAGGATCTTTGGTGGGTGCAAAACCAAAACCTTCTGCACCCACACTGACACCCGCGTGTAACCTCACATGATTACCAATAATACAATCATGCCCAATCACCACTTGTGATTTAATAACACCGTCAGTACCAATAGTCGTATTTTCTTCGATCACCACATGCGCCGCAAGTGAGCTACGCGCACCAATTTGCACATAATCGGCAATCACACAAAAAGGTCCGATATTCACCTGCTCACCAATGACCGCACTATCAGCAATCACAGCGCTAGGATGAATACCACCAGACAGTGACTCACGAGCAAACAACTGGCTAGCACCAGCATAAGCTAAGTATGGGCTTGCGACGACTAACGCTATCGCTGTGGTGGGCACTTGGTCGCGATATTCTGCAGTAACCAATACAGCCCCTGCCTCGCTAATAGCCAGACTAGAAATATAATGAGGATCGGCCAAAAAGCTTAACTGATTATGACCAGCCGTGGTCAAACTACCAATACTGCTGAATTTTTGACGTAACTGTTCAGCGCTGATTTCAGCCTTATTGGTGATGGGCTGACGCTGCTCAATCCGAGTGATAAGTTGCTCAATCGTTATCATAGTGACTATTAATATAAATATTATTATGAATAAGACAATCGCCAAGCTGAACAATCACCTTGGCGATCTACTAATATCTAACAGATGCTGCGTTCATGTAAGTAACTGCTATGGTTAACGACATGAACGCAAACAATCATGCTACGTTAGAACGTATTACCAATCTGGAACTGAACTTTTTCAGTTTCATCGCCTTCTTTATCACCAATAGGTACAGCATAACTTAATGAAATTGGACCAATTGGCGTATACCAGGTTATACCTGCACCCGCACTAAAGCGCATACTATTGTCTTGCGTCAACAGTGGTACGCCCGTATCAGTACCGTCATTAGGATTGATAAAAGTACGATCTTCCTTATCAGTCGTATCAAATACTTGACCGCCTTCAGCAAACAATACCGGACGCACCTGATCTGCCCAATCGCCCTTAAACGGCATTGGCAAAATTAGCTCACTACCGAAGCTGACTAACGCATTACCACCGATATCTTCGTCTTTATAACGCACATCATCATTTATGGCATCATAATACGTTTGTGATTTTGGCCCAAGTGTTGAGGCCTCATAACCACGTACAGAGCCATAGCCCCCAGCATAAAAGTTTTCATAAAATGGCAAATCATTACCATAGCCAAGCTTAGTATAACCGCGTGCTACCCAGTCTTTGTAGAAGGGATAATAGATGTTGCCGCTATAAACAAGTTTTTGATAGTTGGTATCACCCAAGCCAATGGTGGCATCGACCGTATGGCTCATACCTTTGGTCGGGAACACTGGACGATCTAAGGTGCTATAGTCCCAGCCGAATAGTAGGTTATAAGTATTGTAATCATTTTTAAAGCCTGTGCGTCCAGAATCCTCATTGTCATCATTGACAAAGTTCTCAAACGTACCGCCATCATCAATAATTTGCTGAACGTTTGATACACCTAAGAAGCGACCACCACGTACTGAAGTGTTATCAACGTTCAAACCAGCACTAACGCGTTTGGTTTCATCAACAGGATAACTGTAGTTCAGCGTAGCACCATAAGAATCGGTGACATAGTTACTGACGTTTCTATCATCGTATTTCGTTTCACGATAATAGGCACTAAGACCTTGTGAGACGCCGTTTTCGGTAAAGTACGGATCGGTATAACCCAAGCTATAAGAATCACGGGTTTCTGAGCGCGATAGTGCCGCTTTCACACGGTTACCTGTACCCATAAAATTGTTTTGTGTTAGATCTAACTGGAAAGTCACACCGCCGCTTTGTGAGTAACCCGCGGCAATCGTTGAGCTACCAGAAGGCTGCTCTTCAACCGTATAATTGATATCTACTTGGTCTGGTTGATTCGGTACGGGCTTGACATCAACGTTGACAGCCTTAAAGAAGCCTGTACGCATCAGACGTGTCCGTGACAACTGGATTTTGTCACTAGTTGCCAATGCGCCTTCTAATTGACGCATTTCTCGGCGCAGTACTTCGTCTTGAGTTTTGATGTTACCAGTAAAATTAATACGACGAACGTAAATGGGACGTGCAGGGTCGATGAAATAATCGATATCCACTACTTTGGTCTCGTCATTGATACGTGGTACTGGTCTCACCTGCGCCAAATAATAGCCTTCATTACCGTAACGACTCTTAAGTGCCGCAGTGGTTTCATCGAGCTTGGCTTGCGAGTATTTTTCATTGGGTGCAAAAGTCACCAACTCTGTTAGTTCATTGTTCTCAAAAGTCGGCTTACCTAAGAAATTCACTTCGCCAAACTGATATTGCTCGCCTTCGCTTAGACTCACTTCGATAAACACGCTGCTCTTATCTTCACTGATGTTGAGCACCGCATTATCTACTGCAAAACGCACATAACCATCGTTTTGGTAAAGCGCTTTTAGATTCTCTAAACTGGCAGCCAGCTTTTCTTTGGCATAACGATCAGACTTTGACAGCAGACGTGTCCACGAAGACTCTTTTACCGCAAAAACGTCTTTGATTTCTTCATCACTAAAGTGTTTATTGCCAATGATATTAATATCGACCACTTTGGCAGGTTTGCCTTCGACAAAACGCACATCGAGCTTGACGCGATTGCCATCAAGTAACGTTTGATCAACCTCGATATTGCTGTTGTAATAGCCTTGGCTGATATATTGCTGCTGCAACTCATTGGCGACGCCTTGTAGCGTGGCTTGTTTCAGCACATTACCGGCAGACAGACCAGCATTGTCTAGACCTTGCTCTAGCCCTTCTTTTGGAATGAGCTTATTGCCCTCAAAATTGACTTCAGCAATTGTTGGGCGCTCAACGACATCAAACCGTAGCTGTCCACCTTCGATACGGCTTTGAATATCAGCAAAATTTTCGGTCGCATAAAGCGCCTTAATACTGGCTGCTAAACTACTGTCATTTACCGTATCCCCTACCGAAATAGGTAGAACCGGATAGAGGCTATCGGGGGTTAAACGTTGCAAACCATTGAAACCGATGTCAGTGACTACAAATTCTGCAGCCTGTACTGGCATACTCATCATCGCTACAACTAACGGCAACCCTGCCGCGCTCATAAATAAAGGCGTACGCATAAACACTATCCGTCAATAAAAAACTTGCTTAAGTTAAGTTAAAAAGCCCATATTGTCTAGCGCATTTCGCATGAAATTTAAGCGCATACGCAGCAGACTCAGAACACTTTATATAAAATGCATCACAAAATAAACTAAAAATTACGATTAGTACAGAGGCCATGATACAAAGCATGCTACCTATCATGGTCATAATCATCCCATAATAGGCGTAAAACCATTAGTATCTCGTGCCTTATCGATCATATTAGCGATTCGCTGGTCAAAACAGCCGACTGATATCATTACCAATTGCTAACACCATGAAACCTGCCAGCAAGAGTAAGCCGATATTTAGTCCAATCATTTGCACCCCTTCTGAGAGTGGCTTACCACGAATCAATTCAATAAGATAATACACAATATGACCGCCATCCAATACAGGAATGGGCAAAAGATTGAGTACAGCAAGGCTCAAACTAATCAAAGCCGCCGTCGATAACACCATCTGCCAACTGATATCAAAACTCTGTTTGGCCACTTTGGCGATGGTAATCGGACCTGACAAATTATCCAAACCAATCATGCCTGATAGCATCTTACCCATTGAGCTGACGGTCATCACTGCGAGCTGTTCAGTTTTCTCAAATGATTTCACCAATGACTCACCAGGGCCATAGACTACGGTGGACTTGTAAGCGTCAGGAATAACAATTTCGGACTGTGCCACCATAGCACCAATTTGCCCATAATCGTTACCCAAATTGTCTTTTTTGCCTTGCGGCATAATCTGAAGCTGTACGGGTTTACCATCACGCAATACTGTGAAATTAAGCAAAATTTCAGGACTGTCGCGGATGATACGAGTGGCACTGAGCCAATCTTTAATTGGTTGATCATTGATAGCAATAATACGATCGCCTACTTTTAGACCTTGGCGACTGGCGGCACCATCAGGGGTCAAATCACCTACTATCGGTGCAATATCTGGTTGCCATGGCAGCATGCCAAAGCTGGTCAACGCATCTTTACCTTGCGCGCTGCCTTGCATAAACTGAGTTACGGGCGCTTGATAAGTTTTGATTGCATTATCAGCTTGTGTCTCTGATTGCAGAGTAATACTGACATTATCTGTCTCGCCCATCCGTCCAGCAAGCCGATAGTTGATGCCTTCCCACGTTTGTACCTCATGCCCATCAATCGCAACGATTTTGTCGCCAACTGGCAACTGTGCCATAGCAGCAGGCGTCTCGGGTAATACCTGCCCAATCTTCGTCGCTAACTGCTCTGATGGTGTCATAAACAACACCCAAAACAGCGCAATAGCAATGATAAAGTTCATGATAGGACCAGCGGCAACAATCGCAATCTTTTTTAGCGGATGCTGACGATTAAACGCCAAATGTTGCTCAGCTTTTGCTACCTCACCTTCGCGCTCATCGAGCATTTTGACATAACCACCAAGTGGCAAAGCGGAAATACGATAATCAATACCGCTTTTTTTGCTCGTCCAGCCAAAGAGTTTGGGACCAAACCCGATAGAATAGGTCAAGACTTTAACGCCGCAAAGACGAGCGACGATATAGTGTCCCCACTCATGTAAGGCAACAAGCGGACCTAAGACAAATATTGCCGCAAGGAGCGTTAATAAAAACGTCATGATCTTTTCTCAGTATGGTTTCTCAGCATTCTTTCTTAGCATCTTTTATTGACATCGTTTTTTAACGACGCAGTTGTTGATACAGTTACATCAACTTTGCCACAAGTTTGTCCGTCAGGTGACGCGCTATTTTATCAATTGCGAGTATATCTTCTATGTCAGCCGTTTCGTTTAACGGTGGCAGCTGTATGTCATTTAATGCTTGCTCATTGATATCAGCAATGTCAGTCAGGCGAATTTTCCCAGCCAAAAACGCCGCCACGGCAATTTCGTTGGCCGCATTTAAAACAATCGTCGCTTGCGTGCCCGCTTGCATGGCTTGGCGTGCCAAACGCAAACAGGCAAATTTTTGCAAGTCAGGCTCAATAAACTCTAAGCCGCTGAGCGCAAATAAGTCTAACGGCTGCGAGCCACTATCGATACGATCAGGGTAACTGAGCGCATGGGCAATGGGCGTTTTCATATCGGGACTGCCGAGCTGCGCCAAAAAGCTACCATCGCTATATTCTACCATTGAGTGAATGATACTTTGTGGATGAATCACCACATTTATCTTATTTTCAGGCAAATCAAACAAATGACAAGCTTCAATCAGCTCAAGCCCTTTATTCATCATCGTTGCTGAATCGACAGATATCTTTTGACCCATTGACCAATTTGGATGTTTGACCGCTTCAGCGACGTTCGCGTGCTGCATCTGCGCAAACGATTTTTGCAAAAACGGCCCACCAGAGGCCGTTAACCATAGCTTACGCACGCCGTGGTTTGGCTGATGAATTTGGGTATTGTCCTGCTGAATAGCCAGTGGTAAACACTGAAAAATAGCATTGTGCTCAGAGTCAAGCGGCAGCAAAGTAGCGTTATGCGTTTTGACGGCAGTAATCATCACTTGCCCTGCCATCACCAGCGCTTCTTTATTCGCTAGTAAAATACGCTTACCTGCACGAGCAGCGGCTAAAGTAGAAGGCAGACCAGCTGCGCCTACGATCGCAGCGACAACGGTATCCGTCTGCGAATCAGTGGCAATATCGACCAGCCCTGCTTCGCCGCCTACCACATCGATGTCAAGACCTGCCGCACGGAGTCGCTGGGAAAAATCATCGACTGCGGCGGTCGGTACGCTAACGCGCTTTGGCAAAAACTGCTGGCAAAGTGCAAACAGTTTGTCTAAACGGTGATAGCCTGACAGAGCATAGACCGTGTAAAGCTGTGGTTGCGCCGCTAATATTGCTAACGTGCTATCGCCAATCGAACCTGTCGCGCCTAGTACGGCGATGCGTTGCGTCATAACCATCGGTGCCTATAAATAATACTCTAAAAAATTAAATAAGAAATCGATAAAACATCTGATAAATAAGAGATGGACGATATCCAGTGTATTGACTAGTCACTCATCTTAACTACTATAATTAGGGCGTATCATCGTCTATGAATTATTTTTTCAGTCCTAAACCACTATCAAACCTAACTGCTGTATCGCCCAAAAACCAAGCGCAAATATCGGTGTGGCAGAGAGCAGTGAGTCGATACGGTCAAGCACGCCGCCATGCCCCGGTAAAATCGTTCCTGAATCTTTGACATCAGCGCGGCGCTTAAGCATCGACTCAAATAAATCGCCAAGTACCGAGGCTAAAATGGTCAAGGCTGATAATGCTACAAATGCGACTAACGGCACACCAGTCAATTGCAACTTAAATACACTGATGGCAATGACCACGAGCAGACCAGTGACCAAGCCACCAGCCAGCCCTTCCATACTTTTATTGGGTGAGACGTTCGGTGCCATCTTGCGGCGACCAAGTTTACGCCCCACAAAATAAGCGCCACTATCTGCACACCAGACTAAGAGGAATACATAGAGTAACCACCATGCTGACAGTTGCCATAAATAAAACATCGCCGTAATCGATGCGGTCAATATCACCGCACCCATCAATGCCAGTTTCTTGCCATACCAATTGGTATGAGTCGGGAACACTCGCACCCAAGACAGCGCCATTAGCCATATAGCCAGTGAAGCCACCCACCAAAATAACCATGTCACTTTAAACATGAGTGATACTAGGGTCAACACCAAAACCAATAGCACAAACAGCGCAGGATGACGCCACTTGGGCATCAGCTTAGTCCATTCGTGAGCGGCGATAATAACGCCAATCGCTAACAGCGGTGCAAATAAAATAGGGGTTTGGCTCGCAAACATTGCAATACCAACGATAATAACGAGAACAACTGCCGTCTTAATTCGTTGCCACATACTTATTGAGCCTTATAATAATGAAAAACGCATGGTCAAAACGTGCATTATAGCAGCTAATCTACAATAGCCCACTAATAGCAGTTGACGCTTATTGACGCGGTTTATTATTTCACAAACAAGCAATATTAACTACTTATACGATAGCGGCTTTGTAAGAGCTTTTTCCTTTACAAAATAACAGGCAAATGCTTAACACCATTAACGACTTGCTTGCTCTATCACTATCTGCTCACTGGTTTTGCCAAAACGGCGCTGCCGCTGAGCGAACTCTGTTACCATTGCTGCCAACTCATCGGCTGCGAAGTTCGGCCATAATGTCTGGGTAAAGAATAGCTCAGCATAGGCTGACTGCCACAATAAAAAGTTAGAAATTCGGTATTCACCGCCTGTGCGTATCAGCATATCTACTGCTGGTGCATCTGCTAATTGCACATAGTTACCGAGCAATTCTTTGTTAATATCATCAGCACGTAACTGACCAGCTTCTACTTGCTGCGCCAGCTGTTTTACCGCATGGGCAATATCCCATTGCCCACCATAACTGATAGCGATGACTAGAGTCATGGCTTTAAAGTCTGCTGTTTTCGCTTCAGCGTCCGCCATTAATGCTTGCAAATCATCACTCAGCTGACTGCGGTCACCAATAAAACGCAGACGAATACGATACTCATTCATGCGTGGTATTTGCTCATGAATGGTCGAGGCTAACAGTTGCATGAGTAGTGCCACCTCACTGGGCGGGCGTTGCCAATTCTCACTAGAAAATGCAAATACCGTTAATACTTCGATACCCGTATTAACGCAATACTCGACGATAGGATCGAGTGCATCTTTGCCAGCCACATGCCCTTGGCCTTTGCCCAAATCATTGGCTTTACCATAACGATTATTGCCATCCATGATGACAGCGATATGGCGTGGAAGAAGATCAGGAGCCAAAACGGCTGAAGTGGACATAGGCGAAAGTGCTTATTGTTAAGGTAAAATAATAATAACGGCTGCGATAACGATTAGAAAGCGTCATAACCACAATTCACAAACTTATCATAAACCCGTCTATAAGCGTGATTTAGTTTGCAAGATAGCGCTTATAAAATACAGTTTACAAATCTGAGAAAGCCTATTGCCGTATCCGATTGATATAACATTGACGCTATTATCGGTACCGTCTACACAATAATAAGCAGCCAATAGTACTGACAGATTGGCTGCTTATTATAAGGATATGATGTAACGGATTTTTGTCTTACATGATCGAAAAATCAGTGCTTTACACGTCCATCAAGTCAGTTTCTTTTTTGCTCAAACGTTTATCGATGGTTTCGATATACTTGTCAGTGATTTTTTGAATATCATCACTGGCACGGCGCTCGTCGTCTTCTGAGATCTCTTTCTCTTTGGCCAATTCTTTGATGTCATTCATCATGTCACGGCGAATATTACGGATAGAAACACGGCTACTTTCTGCTTCTCCACGCGCAAGCTTTTGCATGTCGCGGCGTGTCTCTTCTGTCAATGCTGGCATTGGTACACGAATCACATCGGCGGTCACTGGGTTGAGACCCAAATCTGCTTCGCGAATGGCCTTGTCGATTGCTTGTACCATGGTACGGTCAAACGGCTGAACCATGAGCGTACGTGAGTCTTCAACGTTGACACTCGCCACTTGATTCAAAGGTGTAGGCGACCCGTAGTAGCTAACCATCACGCCTGACAACATACCCGGATGTGCGCGCCCTGTACGGACTTTGCTAAAAGTGCTCTCAAGCGCTTCCAGTGTTTTTTGCATACGCGCTTCGCCGTCTTGCTTAATCTCTTTGATCATTAGATATCCTTATTTATCGCTATTGATAAATCATTCATTTGTTAGTAAATATACGGTTGTTCACTACTAATTATTAGCGACTGGTAGTTATTAACGACCAATCTAAGTTTAATGACTGGTATTCTCGTATTAATATTTAGAGCGTTCAGAGTGTTTAGAGTATTCAGGCAAATCAGTGATAAACGCGTGTGCCTTCATTTTCGCCCATAATGACGTTTAATAACGCATTAGGCTTGGTCATATCAAACACTTGTAGCGGCACGTTGTGCTCACGGCATAATGCAATGGCAGTTAAATCCATTACGCCAAGTTTTTGCTCTAATACTTCATCAAAAGTTAAACCATCATATTTAACTGCATCGTCATGTAAGCTTGGGTCTTTGTCATAAACGCCATCTACTTTTGTGGCTTTTAGAATTAAGCCCGCTTCAATTTCAATACCACGTAAGCAAGCAGCAGTATCAGTGGTAAAGAAAGGGTTGCCCGTACCAGCAACAAAGATACATACTTCGCCATTTTTGAGATAGCGAATGGCATTGCGACTGCTATAGCTTTCGGTCACTTCACCAATTGGCAAGGCTGACATCAGGCGAGTTTTAATATTGCGGCGCTCAAGCGCATCACGCATCGCCAGACCGTTCATAACGGTTGCTAACATACCCATTTGATCACCAGTCACACGGCCGACTAAGCCTTCTTGTTGCAACTGCGCGCCGCGATATAAGTTACCGCCGCCGACCACGATACCGACTTGAACACCAAGACCACGCAAATGGGCGATAGACAAGCTCATCTTATCGAGCACTTCGCTATCAATTCCCATCTCTTTGCCACCAGCTAAGGCTTCACCAGAGAGTTTCAGCAAGATACGAGAGTAACGCGGGTTTTTGTCAGACATGAGGTCACCTTGTTAGCATTAAATTATAATTAAAATAAGCGGTAAAACACAAATAGAGTTTGCCTTCGAATTTACACGTTTGTCATCACCGAGGTACTATATAGGAAGCACCGCAACTGATGACAAACGTGTAAAAAGGCTAAATTGCGCTAATTGTAGCAAAAACTGCCCGCGATTGGGCAATTTTCACTCGTATATTGTAGTGACTAATCAGCTACAGTGACTGCTTAGCCTTTGTAACTGGCAAACAAATCATACTCGCTAGCGTCGTCAATCGTAACCGTTAGGAATTGTCCGACTTTAACTTGAGCAGTAATCTCATCAACGTAGACGTGACCGTCAATCTCTGGTGCATCGGCATAGCTACGACAAATCGCAACACCCTCTTCACTATCAATTTCGTCGACCAATACCATCAAGGTTTTACCGACTTTCTCTTGTAGCTTTTGCGCTGAGATGTCTTGTTGCAGCGTCATCAAACGCTCATAGCGTTCTTGCTTAATCTCTTCTGGCACATGATTTGGCAGGTCATTAGCCACTGCGCCTTCGACTTCTGAATAGGTAAATGCGCCAACACGATCAAGGCGAGCTTCTACTAACCAATCAAGCAAGCATTGGAAATCTTCTTCTGTCTCGCCAGGGAAGCCCACAACGAAGGTTGAGCGAATGACGATATCAGGGCAAATCTCACGCCATGCATGGATACGCGCCAAGGTGTTTTCGCTATGCGCTGGGCGTTTCATCGCTTTTAGGATGCGATGGCTAGCATGTTGGAACGGAATATCGAGATAAGGCAGTAGCTTTTTCTCGCCCATTAGCTCAACCACTTTATCGACATGCGGATACGGATAGACGTAATGCAGGCGCACCCAAATGCCTAAGTCATTTAAGGCTTGGCACAAGTCATAAAACTTCGACTTCAGCGGCATACCATTCCAAAAGCTGGTCTTATATTTCAAATCCAGTCCATAAGCAGAGGTATCTTGCGAAATAATAAGCAATTCTTTCACGCCAGCATTTTTCAGCGCCAACGCTTCATTCATCACACTGTCAATCGGACGTGAAACCAAGTCTCCACGTAAGCTTGGAATGATGCAGAAAGTACAACGATGGTTGCAACCTTCTGATATTTTTAGATAAGCATAATGGCTTGGCGTCAATTTGATACCCGCCTCATTAATCAAATCTATCTTTGGATCATAACTAGCGTCCTGACTGCGGTCAGGCTTGGGCACATGCAGCGAAACGGCTCTAATGACTTCATCATACGCATGAGCGCCAGTTACAGCCAGCACGGCTGGGTGCATTTCACGGATTTTATCTGCTTCTTTACCCAAGCAACCTGTGACGATGACTTTACCGTTTTTGCTAATCGCTTCGCCGATGGCATCAAGCGACTCTTGTACTGCTGACTCAATAAAACCGCAAGTATTCACGACCACTAAATCAGCACCTTCATAATCGCTCGCCACTTGATAACCATCACGGCTAAGCTCAGTGATAATGCGCTCACTATCAACCAAGGCTTTTGGGCAACCTAGTGACACAAACCCAATCTTTGGCGCTGCGTTCACTGGCGCATTTTCAGTCGATAAAGCACCTGAAATCACATCGCTGCTTTGCTCAATGCTACGGTTTTGATTGTGATTGGCTTTATGATGGTAAGGTTGGTTAGTGTTTGCTTGACTAACATCTGCCTGATTGTCTTGTGCTATATTTGGTTTGGCAGGATTAAAAACGGTGGCAGTGTCTTTTAACATAGAATCTGTTGGCGTAGAAGTTGACGGTGAGGTAGTAACAGTCGTATTAACCGACTCGGTAGAAGTGTTGGGCATGGCTGACCTTGCTAGAGATAAATTGGCTGTGCGCATTGTACGTTTTTTTTGCAAAAATCGCCAGTTTTGCCGCTCTATAGTGTTGATTTATGGTTAAATATTATATCGCGTCTTCTTTCATTCTAGGCAATAGCCATGACAACCCATTTGACAACTGTAAAACTGACACCTGACTTAGCATTTATGTCACAGCATTTGTTCACCGCTATTTTATGGATCAATGATGATTTATCGATCACTTGGCTAAATGCCCAAGCCGAACAACTACTCGCTATTAGTAGTGGGCGCTTACTGGGTCAGTCTATATTGACACTGCTTGCATCCGAAACATCCAAAGCATTGAAATCAGCCGATAGCAATCATGACATTGACAACCATGTAACTGTCGATAAAAGTAGTGGTGAAGATACTCATGAACAAACTTGCTCTTTAAAAGAACGATTTCAGCAAGCAAAGCAGTATCAACAACCCTTTATCGATCATGATCACCTTATCAGCACACCGCTAAATGGTAATTTATCATTCTCGGTTGATTATAGCGTGACCCCTGTCATTTATGAGCAGCAACCTTATTTTATTATTGAGATGTGGGGCAAGGATCGCCAAAGTCGCATATCAGAGGAACAACGCCAGCAGCAACAATATAATGTTGCCCGTCATATGCTGCGCTCGGTCGCTCATGAAATCAAAAATCCGCTTGCTGGTATTCGCGGGGCGGCGCAATTATTACAGCGGCAATTCATCAAATTCAGTGACGCCTCGCCTCTTAATAGTGCTCCTCCTGCTATTCTTGGCACAAATCCTATGATAAACCCGAATAGCCATCTGCAAAAAACGGCTGAAAAACTGCGAAATTATACTGATATCATCATCTCAGAAACGGACCGTCTAACCCATCTTATTGGGAAATTCCTTGGCTCCAATCAATTACCAAATTGGCAAACGCTAAATATCCATGAGCCACTGGAGCATGTTTTATCTTTGGTCGTCAATCAATATCCGCAAGTGACGCTACAGCGCGATTATGATTTGTCATTGCCTGAGTTATGCGCTGATAAAGATCAGCTAATACAGGTGTTTTTAAATTTGATTAATAATGCCTGTGAATCGATGACTGAGTTTGAGCAAACGCTGCAGCAAAGAGAGTTGTCCGAGCCTAAGCTGCGACAACCTGTCACTTCACAAATGAGCAATCACGACAGCACCAGTTATAAGCCAACGCTACACATTCAAACTCGCATTGCCTTTCAACATACCATTGCTGGGCAACAGCACAAGCAAGTGCTACAAATCAATATTGCCGATAACGGTTCAGGCATTGATCCGGCATTGATCGGACAGATATTTTTCCCAATGGTGACCAGCCGTGCCGCAGGGACCGGGCTAGGATTGTCTATCGTGCAAGATATCATTAGTCATCACCATGGTATGATTGACGTGAGCTCCCAACAATCAAAAAACCTTAACGACAGTGTCAAAAATGACTACAACCACCAACACACCAGTTTTACGCTGTACTTGCCTTTCAATCAGCCAGCGCACCATGCTTAAAACAGCCAGTGCCCAAGGCTTAGAAACCATGACCTAACTTATGAAACAATCACCCTGAATCACTTGCTTATTAGGCCTGATAAATGACTGCATATAATGACAACGCCACATCTAACAGCGACAATCAAGGCTCTGCCCAAACATCAGACAATCAAGAATCTAGTAACCGAGAGTCTGATAACCAAGCTACAAAAGTAACGGTCAATAATGCACCTAATACTAACCCTGCAACGTTATGGCTCATCGATGACGATGCAGCCCTGCGTTTGGTGTTGGCAGATACTTTTGAAGATGCAGGCTTAAACGTTATTAGCTTTACCCAAGCGCAAGCGGCGTGGACACGCCTCAACGATATTTTGCAACAGCAGGAATCAGCCGCTCAGTTGCCCGATGTGATATTGACTGATATTCGTATGCCCATGATGGACGGGTTGTCTTTTAGTGATTGGGTACATGAGCATTTCCCTAAGCTGCCCATTGTCATTATGACGGCGCATTCTGACCTCACCTCTGCTATTAATAGCTATCAAACAGGTGCTTTTGAATATCTGCCAAAACCTTTTGACTTAGATGATGCAGTCGTCACGATTTATAAAGCCATTAATTATCAGCCTAATATGCTGGCAGCGGCGGCAGCAAAATCTACAGCTACACCTACTCCGAAGACAATTACCAAAAATCCATCAAATACTTTACCCAATATGCAGGTAAAACCCAATACCAGATCCAAGCTTGCTAGCAAGGCTACTCTGATCAGCCAAACCAATAAAACATCTAGCCCTAAAATCAAAGTTAAACCTGTTATCAACGCTAATGACAATCCAAGTGGCATCATTGGGCAATCACAAGCGATGCAGACGGTGTTTCGTGCCATTGGCAGACTGGCACACTCACCCATTACTGTCCTAATTACTGGTGAATCAGGCACGGGTAAAGAATTGGTCGCCAGTGCGTTGCACCAGCATTCACCGCGTCACCAGCAGCCTTTTATTGCCCTCAATATGGCCGCCATTCCACATGATTTGATTGAATCTGAATTATTTGGTCACGAAAAAGGAGCGTTTACTGGTGCGACGACGACGCGACAAGGTCGTTTTGAGCAAGCGGATGGTGGAACATTGTTTCTAGATGAAATTGGCGATATGCCTTATAGCACCCAAACTCGACTACTACGAGTACTGGCCAATGGTGAGTTTTTTCGCGTCGGTGGACAGCAGCCGGTCAAAGTGAATGTACGCATCATTGCCGCTACTCATCAAAACTTAGAAGAACTGGTCAAACAAGGCAAATTCCGTGAAGATCTATTTTATCGCCTTAACGTTATTCGCTTGCCCCTGCCACCATTACGGACACGACCTGAAGACATTCCAGCATTAGCCCATTACTTTATGCAGCGGGCTGCTGAACAGATGAACAGTGCAGAGAAACAGTTACATCCGACAGCACTACATATCATGCAGGCTTTTGAATGGCGCGGCAATGTCCGCCAACTTGAGAATGTTTGCCTTTGGTTGACAGTGATGGCCACAGGCGACACCGTGATGGTGGATGATTTGCCACCAGAGCTGCTTGAAAATATCTCGTCTGATTTAGAAGAGTATCAAGAGCAAAGTCAGCCTACACAAGCTATGACTCACAATGAGCAAATACGCCCTCATTCCCACAGTTCAAGTTGGCAACAAGCATTGGCTGCTTGGGCTGAGCAATCTCTACAAACAGGAGAAACCGATATTTTACAGACGGCAACCCCTGAGTTTGAACGCGTTTTATTGACGGCAGCGCTCAACCATAGTGGTGGCAAAAAGATCGCTGCTGCCAATCTACTCGGTTGGGGGCGCAATACCCTGACACGTAAATTACAGCAATTAGATATTTCTTCAGCAGAAGGACAAAATAATCATTATTAAAGGCGCAAATTCATAAAATTAAATACCATTTATATCAATAACTTATAAAAATAAGTGAAAATAAATGATAGATATTTAAAAATAATTGCAAATAGGGGTTGCCAAACGTTTCAAACTCTATATAATAGCCAACCACTGAGACGCACTACCGAATCAGTTAACTGTCTATATTATGTTTGAGTTTAAACGCTAATAATGATAGAGTAACGGAAAATGGGGCTGTGGCGGAATTGGTAGACGCACCAGATTTAGGTTCTGGCGCCGCAAGGTGTGAGAGTTCGAGTCTCTCCAGCCCCACCATTTTCGGATAGTACATCTTAGACCAAATATCAAAGCCTGCTTTTTAGCAGGTTTTTTTGTGTCTGTTCTTTTTGTATTTAGAGTGTGGTGGATTTATATTTTCCGATTTATTTGCTTAGAGCCATTACCTGGCAATACTTTCTAAATCTAAAAGTATCTGCTTCATACTCTTATACCGCCTCTCTACTCGTTTCGCTAATGCCTTATTAATAATACCTTGATAGTGACTATATTTTAACGGCAAGGTTGGAATAGGTTGTTGGCAATGCTGAATCGCCCATGCTTTTAATTTGTCATTACTGTTAGCACATATCTGAAACGGTCGCTTGCCTGTTAGTATTTCAACCATCATGATGCCAAACGCATAGATATCACTTTGCACCGTTGCACCCTGTCCTTGCCAGCGTTCAGGGGCAAGATACGCAGGTGTACCAGCAGGACTTGCCAAAATTGAGGCGTTAAGACATTCTGCTAAGGCAAAATCGGTTAACAATAAATCAGCCTTGATACAGCTATCATCCACATGATTGGGCAAAAAATCATCTAGCAAAATATTGCTAGGCTTAATATCATTGTGTAGCCAGCCAGCGCTATGTAGAGTGGCGATAAGGTGCGCAGATTGCACCATAAAATGATGCTTTCGTTGAGAATTCAATAACGAATGATTTCGAACATTAAGCTGAGTTGCTAAGCTACCACTGGGATAACATGGCATGGTAAGTATCGTAAGCTGCGAAAACTGATCTAGTACCTGTACCCTTAGCATTTCATAAGCGAGCATTGGCGGAGCAATAGCAAAAAGACTGTCTTGAAATCTCTTTTGGTTGGCTGATAAATTATTGATAGATTTTAGAACACCGATTTCATGTGTTAAGCCAGCCAAACTTTGATTGGTAGCAGCCGTTAACTGCCATTTAATCATCACTCGACCAAACTGTAGATGCTGGGCACGCGTCAAGCCTTCGTAGTCATTCTCGTTATTATTATTGTTACTTTGCTGGCTGAGTCGTTGATGTGATACCTCGCGATAATGCAAGCTTGAGAATAACGCAGTCAATGTTGGCAACATTTGCTGCGCTTGCATTTGTAATGCTTGTTTTGCACACGCTTTTGCATTAGAGGAATTACTGGCACTATTTTTCATGGTAAAGTGATACCTCGATATAGCTAGTATGCCGAACGTCATTTTAATTTTATGAGCGACTAAGTATGATGCCCCAATCCACTAAGCCTGTTACGAATTACGCCCTACCCGACCATTTATTGGATTTACTCGGACAGTATCTACAAGAGCAAGTCACGCCCACTATCGAGATTGATCCTGCACAGTTGGCCTATCGCTGGGTCGGTGGTCATAATGGACATTTGGAGCCATTGGCAGTGAACTTATTTTTAAGTTTAGACGACTTGCACGGTATCGATACCCAAAAGGCAAAACTGGTACAAAACACACGACAATTTCTAAAGGGCTATCCTGCCAATCATGTCTTGATGACAGGGACACGTGGTGCTGGCAAATCATCGCTGATTCGGGCATTGCTACAAGCCTATCATAGTGAGGGGTTACGCATTATTGAAATTGCCCGTGATGACCTGCGAGTGCTTGATAAGATACGCGCCGCCATTAATGCACTGCCGACCGAGTGTGGTTGTCACTATGTGGTGTACTGTGATGACTTAGCATTTAATGGTCAAGACGAGAGTTATCGGACGTTAAAAAGCGTATTGGACGGATCGCTAGACTCAGAGCAAGACAAGTTATTGGTTTATGCGACCAGTAATCGCCGTCATCTATTGCCTCAGCTAATGAAAGACAATGTCAATATTTATAATGGTCAAACCGATGAGGTCAATCCTTATGAAACCATTGATGAGACGGTATCGCTGTCTGATCGCTTTGGGCTTTGGTTGTCCTTTCATCCAATGGATCAAAACACCTATTTGCACATCGTGCGCCATTATTTATCACTTTCGCTAAACCGCCATCTAGATAATGCTAATGACGTTAAAGAAAGTAATAATGAAGAAAAAAATAAGACACTACCTGATAACATCAGAGCAGCAGCGTTGCGCTGGGCATCAGAGCGCGGTGGACGTTCAGGACGAGTGGCGTATCAGTTTAGCCGCTACTGGATAGGACAGACACGATTAGCAGCTGAAGACAGTCCATCGTAAAGCTTAATTAAAAGTTATGTTTATGATGACGCTCAGTGCTTAACGACCGCGTGCAGAACCCACATATTGTACGCGGTTATTTTCGTTAATATCTGCCAAATCAACGGCACCATCGACCATGTATTGGTCAAAATCTGCGGCTAACCATAGATTACCTTTGTAAACGCTCTGAGCATCTAAACGAATGTATGCCATATTTGGCGTTTTGCTATTAGGATTATCAAAACCCTGATAACGCGCGCTAAAATGGGTCAATATTAGATTGTTTACACCACTTTTTTCCACAAAACCCGCCACCGATTGCGCACTACTATGCATTGGATCAAACTCTGGATTTTTGCCTTGAATTTTAGTCAATACCTCGTGCGTATATGTCGCTTCATGCACCAATAAATCCGTATCAACCAACGCCGCAGTGAGAGACGCTGGCGTATCGTTATCACCAGCCACCACTACTCGCGTTCGTGATAGGTCATCATTGACATAATCACCTGCACATAACTGCTGACCCTCTTCAGTAATAACGTCATGACCTTGTTGCAATTTACCCCATAGCGCGCTTGCAGGAATACCTTGCGCTAGCAGTTTATCCGTATCAAGCGTGCGATGATGGATAGTCTGCGTGATACCAAATGCATGAGAAGCAACCCGATGTGACAGCGCCGTGATATCGATATCAAGCTGATGCTGGTCACTTAATAGGATATTCACCTTGTTTGTATCACTTTGCTCAGACAGTACCTCTTCAATGGCTACAAAATTGAGAGCAAAGGGTAAATACAATTCCGTGGTTAAGGTAATGGCTTCGAGCAATGTCTTGATTGCTTTTGGGGCAATAAGCGTCAATGGCTCACGGCGTCCTGACATGGCGGCACTCGCTAATAGTCCTGGCAGACCATAACAATGATCGCCATGCACATGGGTAATACAAATCGCTTGGAGCTGATGCAAAGAAAGCTTGGTATGCAATAGCTGCTGCTGCGTGCCTTCACCGCAATCAATCAGTAGCCATGGACGCGATTTTTTATTTTGATTGATATTCTGTGGTTGATTGACTTGCTGGGCGCCAGATAAATAAGGATTCAGACATTCAATCGCCAGTGCGGTCACATTACGCTGTTTGGTTGGCACACCAGCAGAGGTACCCAAAAAAGTCAGCTTCAACATAGATTACCTCTCTTACACATGATACTTATCTGCTATGACAATTGGCACATCATGGTTTTTTGCGCTGCAACCATCTGCCCACCATTGGCCGTACATTCACTGACCATATTGGACTCATAAGATTTCCAGCCGCCATAAAAGCTGGCAATACATAGAATCACTACGAGCAATTTTTGTGACCATGCTTTAATGGATACCTGCTGATGGTTCACATTGTCAGCAGTAGTATCAAGCGCAGGCTTAGCAGCAATGCCAGTATCAGTATCAGTATGCTTGTTATGCGATTTATTTAAGTCTGTCATTTCTTATCCTAAAAAAGGTTTTGTCTATGAATAAACAAAACCCTTCGTTTTAATATCAAATCAGTCATTTATGAACGATTAAATGCGCCGCTTTTAGAACTTCAAACGACCACCCTTTTCTTCTGCACGCTTAAAGGCATCACGCTCTGCACAGCGTTTTAGCCAAATTAAGATATTGGCATATTTACTGCTATCTAATCCTGTACCAGCATTAGCACCTACAACCGCAAGATGCATTTGGATATCAGCAGCACTAAATTCGGCCCCTGCAAACCAATGATTGTCTTGCAAATGCTGCTCCATCATCGCCAATATAGCATCCAGACTTTTGCTTATCATATTTTTTTCGACTTGGTTGCGGATGCTTTTGCTCACAGGCTTGATGAGCATGGGCGACTGCTCAACCACTTTGGTAAATACCAAACGCATGACCAATGGCGGCATCACTGATGCTTCAGCGAAATGCAACCAAAACGTGTAAGCCTCCCACGCCGCTTCATTATCATCCGCAGGCTTGAACTGTTTCTCACTATCATAATGCTTCAACAAGTACTCAATAATAAAACCTGATTCGATGAGCACACGGTCATTTACTTCTAACATGGGTGCATGACCGAGCGGATGTATTTTTTTTAAACTGTCAGGCGCACGGTATGCTTTATTGCGCTTATAGCAAGTCAATTGATAATCGACGCCAAGCTCCTCTAACAGCCAAATAATACGAAATGAGCGCGAATTTGCTAAATGATGAAGGTGTAACATAAACCATCCTAGTTATAATGTGAATAAGTTATCGTATGAATAAGTCATAATATGTATAGTTGGTGCCACGCATTCTATTAGTAAACGTTGTTAAGCGTGGCAGCAATGCTATCGATAATAGCGTAATTAATGCCTCTTTAACACAGAAACTGTGTAGAGTAATGACGAAAAACATTGCCCGCTAAGTCAGGTCTATATCGACTTGCTGGCAGGTGCTACTTTGAATGCAGCTCTTCAATTTTGCGTGTCATCTTATGTATTTTTTGCTGATACTTTCTAATTTTACGGAAACGATGCGCGGTTAATACACCTTTAATACGGCGGTTTTTCAGACGGCGACGTGGTGGGAAGCTACCCACTTGTGGCTCATTATAACCATGCAAACGGTCATCACGCTTACGCGCCAAGTAACCAAGCGCACTATCCACAATCATCATCAACAACGCGACAAAAATCATGCCGTACATAAATAAAGAGCCGCCCTCATCGATACTTTGATGCAAAATCGTGATGGAAAATATAAATAAAAATATCGGCTCAAGGTAGCATAAAGTGCCAAATAATGAGACGGGCAGCTTTTGGCTGGCAACCATGGTCAATGACATCGCAGCCGTACTGATAATGCCTAATAGTGGCAACAGATACCAAAACTTATCGGTAGATATCGCCAGCGCAAACCCGCCATTGAGATATAAAGCAATCAACACCACCGGCGTCAATAAAACAAGGTCAGAGATAAGCCCTGTAATCGGCGGCACTGCCAATTTACGACGCAGTAGATAATAGGGCGGATAACCCAAGCAAACAAATAAAGTCGCCCAAGAAATACTGCCGTACTGAAAGACATCATAGGCAATACCTGCGCCTGCGCAAATGGTGGCAATCCATTGTAACAAGCTCATGTCTTCGTTATAAAAAAACCGACCAACCATAATCATAATCATTGGATATAAAAAGTAACCCAGTGTCACCTCAAGCCCCAAATCATTGACAGGTGCCCACATAAATATCCAGATTTGCGCGCCCAATATTGGTGTGGGTATGATAAATAAAAACCATTCTTTGGGCGACTTTAGGGTTTTGAGATAATCAAAAATATGCTGCCACTGCTTAAGCACACTAATCAGCAGCACCAGACTCAATAGCATCATCAGTACGCGCCAAGAAGCGACTTGCGTCCCTGACAACGGCTGCATCAATAGACCAAATAAGAATAGCAATGAATATAAAAAATTTGCTGCCACTGCAGCGATGGTACCTTGCGACGTTTGATTCGTGGTAAGCATAACGACAACCTTGAAAAATGAGCGCACGTCCTTGGCAATTTTAGAAAAAAACAAAAGCCTCCGACGCGGACGTCGAAGGCTTTTTGATCTATAAACTCTGTTATCTACAACATAATCATATAAGATTGAGATAAATACTTGGAATATATCGTGTTTATCTTGTGGTCGGTATTATGTCAAAGTCAGAATAGATAAGCAATACACCTGCTTCACTAAAGCGTTCACCTACCCATTCATCGGCTTATTTTACACTCAGCTGCTCGATTTTTTGCTGTATTCTATCCATCTTTTTTTGATAGCGCCGAATCTTGCGAAAACGATGCGCGGTTAAAACTCCATCGATACGCTGATCTATGAAACGACGACGCGGCGGAAACCCGCCCACTTGTGGCTCTCTATAGCCATGCAAATGATTGTCACGGCGGCGCTTAAGATAACCTTTTATACTATCAGCAATCATCACCAGTAACGCCAAACTTACCATACCATACATGAATAAAGAGCCGCCCTCATCGAGGCTTTGACTTAGAATAGTGATGGATAAAACAAACAGCAGCATAGGCTCGACATAGCTTAATGCCCCAAATAATGACACGGGTAATTTGCTACTGGCAATCATGGTTAAGGACATCGCCAGCGCACTAAAGGCTCCTAGCAGTGGTAATAAATACCAGAACTTGATGTCCTGTGCTGCCGTACTAAAGCCGCCGCTAAAATACAACATAATGAGCACCACTGGCGTTAACAAAGCCAAATCAGACAACAGCCCTGTGATAGGCGGCACAGCCAGTTTACGCCGCAATAGATAATAGGGTGGATAGCCCAAGCACACAAACAACGTTACCCAAGATACTGAGCCATATTGAAAGATATCATAGCCAATACCTAAGGCTGCACATAGCGCGGCCACCCACTGCAACGCACTCATATGCTCGTGATAAAAAAATCGACCAAGTACAATCATCACCAGCGGTAACAGAAAATAGCCCAAGGTGACATCCAGACCAAAGCCATTGACCGGTGCCCACATAAATAGCCAAATTTGACCACCCAAAATCGGTGTGGGCAAAATAAATATCAGCCACTCTTTCGGAGTTTTTAAGGTTTTCAAATAATCAAAAACATGTTGCCATTGCTTGGTAAAACTGACCAACAATAGCAAACTTAGCAGCATCATGAGCACGCGCCATGAGGCTACCTGCGTACCTGTCAAAGGCAGCATAAAAAGCCCAAACACAAACATCATCGAAAATAAAAAACTCGATGATATCGAAGCAAGGGTTCCTTGAAAAGTTTGATTGGTCGAGAGCATAACAACAGCCTTAAAAAATAGAACTTTATGGGCATTATTTATAAAAAATTAGAGCAGCAGAAACTTAAAGGCAGACTCTAAAAATAGATGACATACAGAAAAAAATAAAAGCCTCCGACGATAACGTCAGAGGCTTTTTATAGAACAATCATATAAGACTAGATCAAAAAGCTAACTACTGAGACATTTATTCGTCGTCTGCGTTTTCACCGTCTGTACTATCAACATCTAATTCATTGTCAGTAGCAATATCCATAACGTCATTCGTTGCTGTGTTGCCAGTCGCCGCATCGATGTCTATCTGCTCTTGACCTTCTACATCAAATGTACCGTCTTCTCTCATAGCATCGACCAGCTCATCATCGCTTTCTTCATGCTCGACACGCGCCATGGCAACCAGTTTCTCATCTTTTGATAGACGAATCAGCGTGACACCTTGCGTATTACGACCAGAACTGGCCACATGCTCAACTGGTGTACGAACTAACGTGCCTTTGTCTGAGATTAGGATAATGTCATCTTCAGGATCAACCTTAGTGGCACGAACTAGCGCACCATTACGTTCACTGGTCTTGATAGCGATAACACCACCACCACCACGATTTTGCGTATTGAACTCATCAATGAATGTACGTTTACCAAAGCCGTTTTCACAAGCGATTAAGATTTCGCGTACATCATCTTCAATAACTACCAATGATTTGATAAATTCTTCAGCAGACAGACGCATACCACGGACGCCTTTCGCAGTACGGCCCATCGCACGAGCATCATTCTCATCAAAACGAATGGCTTTACCACTTGAAGCAAATAACATCACTTCTTGGCTACCATTAGTAATACGAGCGCTGACCAGCTTATCGCCTTCTTCTAGCCCAACTGCAATAAGACCGTTCGAGCGAATATTGGCAAACTGCTTAAGCTCTACCCGCTTCACCGTACCATTGGCGGTTGCAAAGAACACAAAAGGTGGCTCTGCTTGCGTGCTGTCGTCTAATAGATCATCATCCCCATCTAT
This sequence comes from Psychrobacter cibarius, assembly GCA_030686115.1. Taxonomy (NCBI): domain Bacteria; kingdom Pseudomonadati; phylum Pseudomonadota; class Gammaproteobacteria; order Moraxellales; family Moraxellaceae; genus Psychrobacter; species Psychrobacter cibarius. The sequence goes on along the minus strand of CP131612.1, from coordinate 932,274 downwards.
TAGATCATCTGTTAATGCGTCACCTTTTACCGATAGCTCTTCCACTATTTTTGGAATCGGTAGTATCGTAGTGACGGTTTCATCAGGATTTAAGCCAATTAAATTCACTAATGGACGACCGCGAGCACCTCGACTGGCAATCGGCACTTCAAAACCACGTAAGCTAAAGACACGACCGCTATCCGTGAAGCACAATACGGTAGCGTGCGTTGAAGTCACAACCAAATGATCAATCACATCATCTTCTTTCATTGCGGTTGCAGACTTACCTTTACCGCCACGTTTTTGCGCGACATAATCGTCAATCGGCTGAGTTTTTGCATAACCAGTACGCGAGACCGTCATGACAACCGTCTGTTCAGGAATCAAATCTTCACGGTTAAAGTCAGTACGTGAGTCAATAATATCGGTACGGCGCTCATCACCAAAGTTATCACGAATCTCAATCATCTCATTGGAGATAATGGTCATTAGCTTATCAAAATCACCAAGAATAGACTCTAAATGAGCGATTTCACGTAGCAAATCTTGGTATTCTTCGGTCAATTTGTCTTGCTCAAGACCCGTTAGACGATGCAACTGCATATCTAAAATCGCGTTGACCTGCTCAAGTGATAAGCGATAACGTTCTTCGCCCTCAATCAAGCCAAATGGTGCTTTAGGATCTTCGCCTTCGATATAGTCAGGACGCACAGATTGACTACCAGCAGCAGTAAGCATCGCCACCACGCTACCTGAACCCCACGTATTATTTAATAGGCTTTCACGTGCCAAACCGCGGTTTGCAGAGGCTTTAATCGTTGCAATAATCTCGTCGATATTGGCTAATGCAACGGTCAAACCTTCGAGCAAATGACCACGTACGCGCGCTTTGTTCAGCTCATAAATCGTACGGCGTGTCACCACTTCTTGGCGATGACGTACAAAGGCGGCAATCAGCTGACGCAAAGTTAGTAGCTTAGGCTGACCATTATCGAGCGCCACCATATTGATACTAAAGCTTGATTCGAGCGGCGTTTGCAAGAACAAGTTATTAACGATGACTTCAGCAGTCTCGCCGCGACGCAAATCAATGGCGATACGCATACCATCTTTGTCAGACTCGTCACGAATCTCGCTAATACCTTCAATCTTTTTATCACGTACCAGCTCTGCGATACGCTCAATCATTTTGGCTTTATTAGATTGATAAGGTACTTCGGTAAAGACAATACGCTCACGATCGCGGTTGACACCCGTATCACTCATGGCTTCAATATGATAGCGACCACGGATGTGCAAACGACCTTTACCCGTGCGATAAGCATCTAAAATACCAGCGCGACCATAAATGATACCGCCTGTAGGAAAGTCAGGACCTGAGATGTGTGACATCAACTCTTCAGCTGATACTTGTGGGTTTTCGGCATAAGCCAAACAAGCATTAATCACTTCTGTCAGGTTGTGCGGCGCCATATTAGTCGCCATACCAACAGCAATACCAGTCGCACCATTAATGAGTAAGTTTGGAACACGCGCTGGCATGACGCTAGGCATACGCTCAGAACCATCGTAGTTGTCTTCCCAATCAACGGTGTCTTTGTCTAAATCAGCAAGCATCTGATGCGTCAGCTTGGTCATACGTACTTCGGTATAACGCATGGCAGCCGGAGGATCATCATCGATCGAACCAAAGTTACCTTGACCGTCAACCATCGGATAACGCAAACTAAAATCCTGCGCCATCCGCACAATGGCATCATAGACCGCACTATCGCCATGTGGGTGATATTTACCAATGACATCGCCGACGACACGTGCAGACTTCTTATATGGCTTATTATAGTCGTTAGATAGCACGTGCATGGCGTACATCACACGGCGGTGTACAGGTTTGAACCCATCACGCACATCAGGCAGCGCACGCGAGACAATCACGCTCATCGCATAATCCAGATAGGATTGCTTTAGTTCCTCTACGATGCCAATAGGACTGACCGATTCGCTCATATACACTCCTTCACTCACATTGTTTTTCTAATGTTGACACGTTTGTTCAAGATACTCATGGGTTATACAAAAATATAGCTGCATCAATGCGCAGCTACTATCAGAATAGTGACCCTAAAAAAGCACTGTCAAAGGTGCAAAACAATAGGAAAATAGTGATACGGTTTTTGTTAAAAATAATGTTCAATTAAAGAAGCTATTTTAGCACAAATTTGCTGATTTAGGGGCGTCTGGCTGTTATTAAAATTAAGCAAAACAGCTGATTAGCGGTTTTTTTCACTCTAATAACAAGGGTAAAAACAACTTTAACGACATACTTGTTTTGATTGACTGATTTTGCCGTTTTTGCAAACAAATTTACCATCTTTTGAGCAGTGAGATACGCCGCCCATTTTGCCCGAACAAGGTGTATTCTTAGCCTGTGCTTGACTGATCGAAGCTACCATAAAGACACAGGCAATTAGTGATAATATTATCGATTTCATATTTTTCTCTTATTGAGGATTAAATGATATTCATGAAAAAACTGCATCCAGTGGATACAGTTTTTTCGATAGTCAGGCTATTTTTTATGGTTAAAATGACCTCTATTAAGCAGGTTTAAATTCCTGATTAAAGAACTCACGTGTGGCTTGCGTACACGCTGGGCTAACTAAGCCGCCATGATAGTTGGTATAAAAAGCCAATAACGGCACGCCACCTTGTGCAGTCGCATCCGCTTTCACCTTTTCAACGCTATTGCTGAAGTTTGTTTGTACATTGGTTACGATATCAGTGGCATTCCATTTGTTCATTGATGCCTGTCCAATCATCATAAAGGTCGATTTATCTGGACGCTCAGCAGCATTGTCTTTATCGACATCCAATACCGTAATATTGAGTTTTTTGGCGGAGTTTTTGTCAGAGGCTGCTTGTAATATTTCTACCATAGAGCCTGTATTAGTATCAAAATAAACCGTCGGGTCTTGGTTACCGCCACAAATAAGTGTCGGCATTGTCGGCACATAGCCACGTAAGTCATTATCCTTTAGTGCTTTACGTAAGTTATTCTCAGGAGCTACAGCTGGCATTTTGTTGCCGTTTTCTGTCATTAACCCATCGGGATGCTTAATGGTATCCGCTACATAAGCTGCGCGAAAATCCGTCTTAATCAAATAGTCATTTTCATCATAACCGCCCAGCACAGAAAACAACTTCCCTTGTGATAAACCAGTAAATATTGCATCGGTAGGGTTCTTTTGAAATAGAGCATTATTGGGCAGTTTGCCCGCCGCGACTAAGTCGCCAAATGCTGTCTCACTTGGTAACTGGGCATCGGCATACTTATCCAAGAATATGTCTGATTTTTTACCATAAATATTGCCATACTTTTCTTGTAAACCAATGCCAAGTAATGGCGCAAATCTAGACGCTCCAATATTGACGTTTCCTCTAAATATTTCATCGCCAAATGCTGCTAAAGCATAAGGCCCTGATAAAGGTGCAATGGCAGTGACAGGCTCATCATTTTTCTCGAACATTCTTGCAGTTGCCATCGCCACATGCCCGCCCTGTGAGTAACCACTGATAAATAACTTACCAGAGTCATCAAGGTTGGTGTAATCAGGATCATTAGCGCGCTGTTGTCTTGCAATGATGGTACGGGCACTGTCTAATGCATCAGCCATGTCAGTGGCTTGTTGTTCAGCCACAAGGTATGGATGGTAATCAAGATCAGACTCATCATAACCAGCATAGTTTGGTGCAACGACGATGTAGCCTTGAGCCGCAAAGTTGGCAGCGATTAATGTCGACTCACCAGCGGCTGGATTTTGAGGATTAGCGACTTGACTAAAATCGTAGCCTTTATCCGTAGTTGTGCCATGGGCATACAGCAAGATAGGTCGATCGCCTTGGCAGTCAGCACTGTCACCACTTGGTAGCATCAAAGCTGCTGTCGCGTTGGTACGCTCACCCGCTGCCCCTACTGTCGGATAGCTGACTTTTTCGATTTTGATATCGCATTTGGCATCAGGGGTTGCCGCACCATCAAGACCGAACTGGGTATTTATTTGCGCGATGTTAAATGAGCTGATTGATTTAACTGACATCGCAGAGTCAGAGCCTATGACAGTATCAAAGTCATTGTCATCGCCACAACCGACGAGCAGCAAGCTACTGGCAATGGCGACCGATAATAGGCAGCGTAGCATCACAGGCTTGCCCGTCGTAATGGATACTGATTGATGGGTACTGCTAGGTGATTTGTCATTTATAGCGGTAGTAGATTTAGATACGATCATGGTTGCTGTCCTTAGCGGTGGTAGATCAGACGTTTGCTGAGAGTCCTTGACAATAAAAAATTTCAGTATGGCAGACTCTTTTTATTGAATGGTTTTTATTGAATACATTAGATTATCAAATATTTTCAATAAAACTTACTCAATAATTGTTTCTTAAACCTTACTACTTATACCGTAAAATATTGTGAAAAGCTACTGGAAAACGGGTATTTAATAGCATCTTTAACGCTATGGTAAAGCTAGTATTGGTGTCAAGCCTAGCTTAGATTTTATCTTTGTTGTACGATGTTCCAAAATACCACCCTAATACAGATAGCGCTTTATGCAAACCAATAGTGAAAGTACCAAAGAACATGACAACCAATCGGCTGATCTGACACAACCAATTGACGCATCAGGCGATATACGTGCCGATCGTAGCTTCGATGCGATTGCGGATCATTTTGAAAAAAAGGTCTACGGTGGCTTAAAAGGCGATATTCGATTGGCGGTGCTACGCCGTGATATCTTTGAATATAGCGCGCAAATGAGCAAAAGCCTTGGGCGACCTTTACGTATTTTGGATGTAGGTGCAGGGCTCGCACAGATTGCAATAGAGCTTGCAGCTCAAGGTCATACATTGGTCATCAATGATATCTCAGCTAATATGCTAGAAAAAGCGAAAGCGAGTGCCGCGCAGATAGACGAAGACCTGAATATCACATGGTACGTTTGCCCTTATCAGGAGCTGCCAGAAAAGCTGGGTACAGAAAATAGTGAAAAGTTTGATTTAATCATGTGTCATGCGCTGCTTGAATGGTTGGCAGAGCCCGCTGCCGTGATGGACTTTTTTGATCAGCAATTAACGGATAATGGTGCGCTATCTTTATGCTTTTATAACCCAGCAAGCTTTGATTATCGCAACCTAATCATGGGGAATTTCAACTTACTCGATAATACAGAATATAAGGCGGATAACAAAAAAAGCCTCACGCCCAACCATCCTGTCGCCAAAGAAGAAGTTGAATCTTGGTTGGCTGCGCATCATTATCAGACCATACGCACCAGTGGTCTGCGCGTATTTCATGATTATGCCCCGCTTAAGCGTGGTGGTCACAATGACCCAGAAGCCGTGATACGCATGGAGCTGCGCTACTCGCAATTAGAGCCATATAAATGGTTGGGACGTTATTTGCACATATTGGCGACACGATAAGCTTAAGTGCAAGCCGCAGTTGTTTGACGTAAACATGAATTAATATAGTCGCCGCAGTTTAAAGTAGATACAAGGCAGCCAAGCGTCAATAGCATACCGTGTGCATGTCGCGAGGTTAATACCCTAATCATTTATAAATGCTGCGACTATTCTGTCTCATCAACTCTTTCTGACCTATCATACTCTGACCAAGTCGTCGCATTGATGTCTTTTTCATCAAATACCACGACGTGCTCTAAGATAGGTAAAATACCAATCTGTGACCCAATCTCGTGATTATGGTGACTGGCGACTAAAGACAGTACCGTTTGCCCGTCGTCAAGTTGCAAGCGATATAAATAGTTGGCACCGCGAAATACGCGTCCAACGACTAAAGCGGTTTGGTTGCTCTCATCGTCATGAATGATATCATCAGGGCGCACCAACACCTTAATCGGCGTACCGTTAGGATAATCGTACTCGCAATACTGTGGATACCCTGATTCATCATACACTTCCATACGTCGATAGATATCGCCTAATGCCGTCTCAACATGGCCTTCTTTGATGATGCCATCTATCATCGCGCCTTCGCCGACAAACTCGGCGACAAAAGGACTGATTGGCTCGTGATATAGCTCACTTGGGGTTGCCCACTGTACCAGCTTACCTTTATGCATCACCCCCACTTTATCAGCCAGTGCAAAAGCTTCGTTTTGATCATGAGTGACCAGTATTGCCGTGGTATTGGTGCGTTTAAGAATATCACGGACATTCATTGCCAATGATTCACGTAGCACCACATCTAGATTAGAAAACGGCTCATCAAGTAGTAATAGTTTTGGCTTTGGCGCTAATGCACGGGCTAATGCCACCCGCTGCTGCTGACCACCTGATAGCTCATTTGGACGTTTGTCAGCATGCTCAGACAATTCAACCAGCTCTAGCATCTCAGCGACACGGGATTTTTTGTCAGAGGCAGACCATTTATTCAGACCAAAAGCGATGTTTTTTGCCACGCTCAAATGCCCAAATAACGCATAATCCTGAAACACCATACCCATACCGCGTTTGGCGGGTGCGACGGCAAATGAGTTGCGGTCAGTTTTATCAGTAAGACATTGATTGTTTAAGAGAACCGTACCATCACGGCTTTGTTCCAGCCCTGCAATCGCTCTTAGTGCCGTGGTCTTGCCGCAGCCGCTATAGCCCAAAAAGCAACCAATCTCGCCTTGCTTCAATTGCAATGACAAACCATTGACGATAATCGTATCGTCATAACCGACGATTAAATCTTGCACACTAAAATAAGGACTAGTAGCCGTAGCTGCCTCAGTATTTGTCTCAACATCTTGGCTAAAAGCACTGCTTTTTTCTAAAGACTTACTAGGCTGGGCGGGCGACGTCTTAATTTGAGCAACTGGTAATTTTTTTATATGCTCCAGTCTTGCCTTGGCCTTTATTGACTTGGCATTGATTGATTTAGAGTCTGCTGAGCCTTTCATTGAATCAGTGTACATAGACGGTACCAGTTAGCTATTAGTAAATAAAACCCATAGATAAAACAGTGAAAACAATCATAAAATGGAGCGTCATCGGATAATGCAGATTCACTCTAAAAACACCTTAACCTTGCTTATCGCTTTGACGCAATAATATCCAAACAGGCAGCAGCCCAACCAGCACAATCAATAAACTGGGCAACGCAGCTCGTCCCCACATGCCTTCACTGGTCATCTCAAACACCCGCACCGCCAGCGTATCCCAGCCTTGACGACGCGTCATTAACGTAATCGGCATCTCTTTCATGACTTCAACAAACCCCATCAACAGTCCTGTCAATATTCCCGGACTAATAACAGGCAACATCACTTGCCGCCAGCGCTGGTAAGTACTGTCACTCAGTAATTTGGCGGCCGCTTCTTGATTGACCGTTAGTCGCTGTAGCTGTCGATCAACTGGCTGAAAACTCACCGTCATAAAACGCGTCGATAATGCCAATAGCATCACTATCACACTGCCTGATAGCACTTGCTGCGTGGTAATCCCAAAGGCAATCATTTGGTTGTCTAGCCAAGCAATTGGTATAAAGATGCCCACTGCCAATACTGTACCCGGCACCACATAACCCAAATTTGCCAAAGTAGTCATGAGCTTGGTCAATTTATCAGGATACTGCCGCTTAATCCACGCAATGATAATCGCCAAAAAGGCAATAAAAATCGTGGTCATGCTAGCAATCATGAGGCTGTTGGTCACAAAATCAATATAGCGCGCATCGAAATCTTGGCGAAAGTTCAATGCCGTCCAGTAGATGAGCTGCAAAAGTGGGATTAAAAAAGCGCCAGCAAATACCAAGGTACATAGCAATGTCATACCCAATTTCGCAGGCGTGCTGGCATCAAAACGCTGACTGCTGCCTTGAGTCACGTTATTGCCGCGCTTGGTTTGCCAATACTGCTCAAACAATACCACAATAAAGATCACACCGATGAGCAAAGCCGCCAATTGTGCCGCAGTGGTCAAACTAAAGAAGCCAAACCATGCTTTGTAAATAGCCGTGGTAAAGGTATCAACATTAAAGACTGACACGGCACCAAAGTCTGCCAAGGTTTCCATACTGGCAAGCAATAATCCGCCAATAATCCACGGCAATGCTTGTGGTAATGCCAACCGAAAAAACACGCGGCTACGGCTTAAGCCCAGCATTTGTCCTGCTTCAATCGCTCGCCTGCCTTGCGATAAGAACGCTTGACGCGCCAACAAATAGACATAGGGATAAAATGCTAGGGACAATACCAAACCTGCTCCCCAGACATTACGGATCGAAGGAATCGCTGCATCAAAGCCTAGGTCGCGCAGACCTGTCTGTAATGGTCCACTAAAATCAACAATACCAATGGTGACAAACGCCAATACATAGGCAGGTATCGCCAGCGGTAACATCAGCGCCCACGAAAAAAACCGCTGTCCAGGGAAGCGGTACATACTGGTTACCCAAGCAAGCGCGGTGCCAATAGTGCCAGACACAACCGTTACCATCAGCAATAAAATTGCGGTATTTTTAAGCACTTGCGGCAGCACATAATCTGCCATGTGCGTCCAGATATCAGCAATTGGCTGCGTCCAAGATAGCAACACAATCAAAATTGGCAAAAGCATAAACGACGAAATCAGTCCTAAGACTGATTTTGAGATAATACGTTTACGGACGGCGTGGTCTTGGCTGACAGTCTGCTTTCCATCAATATTATGATTATCCATATTGTTGGCATTAGCACTATCATTGACTGTATCGTTTTGACGTACAGACGCGTCTGGCGTTTTGATCATATCATTATTACCGTGTCATACGCATAAAGACCTTATAACATTATACCAAACTCAAAAATACGGCTAAAAACACTGTCTGCTTTGAACATAAACACTATCATTTAGCCTATCAAGCTTGATACTCATGCTTGATAGGCATTGTCATTTTTGAGAATGGTATGACTGTCAATACCTTATTTATAACCTGCTTTGTCCATCAACTGAATGGCTTGGGTTTGTAGCTCACCAAACTTTTGCACATTGATATCGTCTTTTTTGAACTCACCCCATGATCTGAGCATTTCTGACTCATCAACCCCTACTTTTACTGGGAATTCTTTGTCTGAGCTGGCATAAAGACCTTGCGCCTCATCAGAAGACAACCATTCTATCAGTTTAAGCGTACCCTCTGGATTGTCTGAACCTGCGACCACACCAGCACCTGAAATATTTACGTGTGTACCAGTCGTGCCTTGGTTTGCCCAAAATATTTTCACAGGGAAGTTAGGTTTTTCATCGAGCAGACGACCGTAGTAGTAACTGTTGGCAATGCCCACTTCACACTGACCAGCAGCGATGGCTTCTAGCATACTGGTATCATCGCTGAACACGTCAGTAGCTAAGTTAGCGACCCAACCACGGACGATTTCTTCGGTTTTCTCTTCGCCCAAATGCTCCATCATACTGGCCACAAGTGACTGGTTATAGACCTTTTTAGAGGTACGTAGGCATAACTTGCCTTTCCACTTCGGATCAGCTAAATCTGCATAAGTAGACAATTGGTCGGCACTGACTTTACTTGGGTCATAAAAGATCGTACGAGCACGCAATGATAGCCCTGTCCACTGACCTTTTGGATCACGATATTTGGCAGGGACATTTTCTTCTAACACAGTAGATGATACTGGTTGTAACAAGCCTTGCTGAGCGGCTTGCCATAAGTTACCCGCATCAACCGTGAGCAGCATGTCGGCTGGCGTGTTCTGACCTTCAGCTTGCAAACGCGCCATGAGCGGACCTGTACTATCTGTGACCAGCTCAATCTTCACACCTGTCTGTTCGGTATAACGGTCTAGCAATGGCTTAATCAGCTGCTCATTTCGCGAAGAATAAATGGTAATCGTTTGACCACCTTCACTCGTAGCACCATCATTAGCAGCTGGTTGCTCAGTAGCCGCCGCTGATGTCTCCGCCTCCACGCTCTCTTCTGTTGTAGATGAATTGCTACAACCAGCCAGTCCCAACATCATGCCAAATACGGCAACAGGCAAGATAAGCTTAGTAGAAGTTAGGTTAGCGCTAATGGCATTCAATGACATGGTTTTCCCCATAATGATGCTACGAAAAGATGAGATAAATAGACGAGATGACAATAAGATAAGACGGCGCTAAAGACCTCTAACAATAAGGTTCAATCACGCGATAATCTCTGAAACAACATACTAATAGAAATGAGATTAATTATCAATACATTTGTTTAACTCAGAAATGCACCGATAATTTGGCTCAACTGTCTCTTTTTAAGGACAAATTTATAGATCTTCATGGAGTAATGTATAGATTTTCTAATTGATGGCATGTCTTAATTATCTTTCAATGATCTGCTGATTCACGACAGCAACCATTGACCTAAAATCACATTGACGGCGGCTTCTGTACGCAGGATACGCGAGCCTATAGTAACTGCCGCGCAACCTTGAGTGGCAAGCAGTGCTATTTCATAATCAATCCAGCCGCCCTCGCTACCGATGCAAACCAGACTTGGCAATCCTAACGATGGCGGCTGTTGTAGATACTGTGTAAAGGATAGCTCACTATACGGGTGCGCCGCGATGGCTCGATTGGTTACCAAACCTGCCAGCTCATCTTCCACGAATGGCTTGAAGCGTTTTTGTAAAGTGATACGAGGCGCGATGGTATCAACCCCTTGTTGCAGCCCTTCTAATACAAACTCATCAAGGCGCTCAAGCATCGGACTTTGCCAATAGCTTTTTTGCGTGCGATAGCTGTTGATTAGGATAATATCGCGCACCCCAAGCGCGGTCATATCCATAATTAAGCGTCGTAGCACTTTAGGACGCGGTAGTGCCAACACAACGGTCAAATCTAGCTTTGGTGGCGGCGAAGTGGTGAGCTGAATATCACGCAACTCAATAGCATCAGAGCGGATGCTCTCAATCACAGCAGTGCCCAAATGACCGCCCATTTGACCGATTTTCAGCGTATCACCAACTTTTGCTGTTAGTACTTTATTGACGTGATTTATTTGTGATAATTCATCAATATATGCCGCATCCGAAGAGAAGTTTTCAATGGGTAATAATAGACAATTCATAGCAGCTCTTGGCTTGGTTGTTGAATAGCATGCTGCTCGACAACCTCTTTAATCATGGTAAATTGGCGGGTCAGTACGGCTTGCTGTTGTCTCGTCATTCGCGCGCCAGCTTGCCCTGCTTGTTCCGCTACCTCAAGATCACTGAGCCAAGACACTAGCTGCTGATAAATGAGCGCTACCTCCTCTTTAGCGGCAGGCTTCTTACGAGAGGATTGTTGATTCGTATCATCATCAGTAGTAGCCGCATTAACAGTAATGGGACGATAGAAAACATTGTTTGGCTGATATAACGCGCCGACCTCCGCCAATTTATCCACCACGCTTTGACAAGACTGCGTATAGCGTCCCATGAGCACAGGCGTTGCCACACTCGCTGGCTCAACGGGATTGTGCCCACCGACATCTACTAACGAGCCGCCGACCAGTGCCACATCTGCCAACTTATACCACGCCATCAGCTCACCCATGCTATCAGCCAGATAGACTTGTGTGTCTACATGAATGCTATCTTCTGCACTACGCCGTGCCATTGTTAATTCAGACGCTTGAATGAACGCTGCTACTTCATCAAAACGTTCAGGATGTCTAGGTACAATGATAAGCAGCGCATCAGCGAGCGCGGGATGTGACAATAGCTGTTGATGCAATGACAGTGCCGTCTCTTCTTCGCCACTATGGGTACTTGCGGCAACCCAAATCGGTCGACCAGCGATATTCATCTCTTTTGCTAATGTGGACTCTTTGACCGATTCAAAATATTGGTTTGGTACACTAGAATTTTCTGTATAGTCAGCTTCTATATCTTCAATTTGAGGCGTATTAATCACCCATTTGAGTGAACCTGCGACACGAATTTGCGCGCTATTCGCACCCAACTGTCGAAAGCGTTTAGCAGAGTCGCTGTCTTGGGCGATAATCAAAGTCAGATTTTTCATCATACTGGCACTGACCGCAGCGATTTTTTGATAACTTTTAAAAGAAGACGCTGACAGCCGACCGTTGACCAAGATACTGGGAATATGGTGTTCGGATAATTTGGTTAGGATATTTGCCCACAGTTCCGTTTCGACAAACAGAGCAGCGATGGGCTTTACATGCGCCAAAAAAGCCTCAATCACAGTTGGGCTGTCGACAGGTACGTAGCTATGGCTCATCCGACCTTGAGCAATATCATCGGCGAAACGGCTAGCACCGCGAGCAAAACCTGTCTGCGTGGTATTGGTTAGCCATATTTGATAGCCATCAGCCAATAATGTATCTAATAATGGCGCGACGGTATTGGTCTCGCCCAATGACACCGCATGACACCAAATAACGCCTTTATCAGTTTGCGCATTAGTCACTTTAGCCACTGGCCGCGGTGGATATTGTTTGCCAAAACGCTGCGCCACTTCTTGTTGATAGTTGTCGCGGTTGTGTGAGCGTTGCCAAACTTGGAGTCGATATAGCGGCTTAAGTAAGCCAATGGCGCACTGATAATACAAAGGCGCAGTATAAACAGTGCGACTGGGCAACGATACTGGGTCAGTCGCTTCTAAAGGACAATCAGAGGATATAGGAGAAGATGGCATAAAGTTGCCCAGATTAGTAATGGCTTAAATAATATAGTCAATTCACTATAAAAGAGTGACGGCATTAACCTCTTTAAATTAAATCGACTATAGTAAGGTGACGGTAAAAAATGCGCCAATTCTACCTGAATTTAGCGATTAACAATACGCTTTACAGCGTGTTGCCATAAAATATTTTAGACAATAATTAGGATCAATATTGCCACTACGAGTATGGCGGCGAATAGCAGCTGATAGCGCTTCATGCTATGTTGCTCTTGTTTTTGTGTCGTTATCAGCGCTTGCGCCTGCTGCCATTGCCCTACTACGCTCGCCGCTTCCGCGTGTCCATTCTTTGCTGCTTGCTCTAGCCAATATTTGCCAGTGTCTATATCTTGCGCCACGCCGACCCCTTGGTAATACATCTTGCTTAGTAGGCGCTGCGCACGACTGTCATTTTTGCTGGCTGCCTGCTTAACCCACTCAACCCCTGACGCTGTAGCAGCACCCTTATCAACCGTTAATCCTTCGCCAAGTAATTCATACATTGCCAAATGTAGCATGGCAGCACTATTACCCGCCTGCGCCGCCTCTTGTAGTGTTAATAGCGCTTGCTTTTTTGTCGTTAAATGACTCTCTGAAAAGCGCATTTGTGCGCGCGGCTGACTTTGCTTGGCGATATGCTGTTCTAACTGCTCCAACACTTTATGGGCTTGCTGATACTCACTATTGCCAGCCGTTTGAACGACTTCTATGTTATCTAGCTCTACGAGTAGTTGCGTAAAAATCGCAGGCGTTGGCAATTCTTGAGGAGAAGGCACTGCCGATGGTAGTGGCTGCTCTAATACCGTATTTTCTGAGGTTGTATGAGGTTGCACTGTTTCTGATTTAGACAGCACAGGCTTAGTTTGGCTCTCTTGCTGAGACAGGTTCTGAGATTCTGGCACAGCATGTGGCGTATGACTCAACCCTTCTTTTTCTAACGGTTTCTGACTATCAACCGTTTTAATGCGCTCTACATTAGCGCTTGTATTTGGTGTGCTGATATTAATGGCTGGTGTGATTGAACTGGCAACGTGATCGTCGTGCGCATGTGGCAACCTTGCGCTAACCGCTTGATAAAGACCACTCGCCACTTGACCGCCTTGTACCGCCTCAAACGGCCGATCAATATGACCAAATAGACGCATCCCTATCGGCTCTAGTGCAAAAAACAATGACGTAACGCTATTAGCATCAGCCGACTGACAATAGACAACCGCCATGTATTGATAAAAATCATCGGTTGTAAGAGCCAGTTCAGGATAGCGCTTATGTAGCTCAAACTGTCCATACCAATGCGGCGTACTTTGCCATTGCTGTGCTAATACTCGCCCTGCATAAAACGCCAAAAATACCATAAAGTTACGATAGCGTTCATCGAGCAATAATCTCTCTTCATGCCATCGACCAGTTTTAACCATCTCACGGCGTATGTGCGACAGCAGCGTATCGACTCGCTGTAAGCTTGCCAATGACTCATCTAAGATACAATCACGAAGCTCGCTTTCGTAAGCAATGCCACCAGCGATAGGACGATCCGCTAGAAAGTCTTGCCAATAGCCTGCTGCAATATAATCAAAGGGCGTTAGAGGTGATGCAGACGATGCATACATAGACAAGCGCATCCTTTATCGGGATAAATTAATAGTAATAAAAATAAGGTCATCATGGCACTAAACTGACATCAGTCGTTTACCTTACCCTAAAATCGAAAATGCTACAATAAAGGACTAAATAAGCGTACCACATTATCAAATAAACGCTCTGCACCATGGCGCTGTTGCCACTGCTCTAAACTCAAAAAACGGCAACTTTGTAAGTAGACTTCTTGGCAATCAGCGACTTGAGCGACCATCTCTGGTGTATAAATGGCCAAGCTCACTTCCATATTTAGATAAAAACTGCGCATATCGATGTTTACAGTACCAAATAAACAATAATCCTCATCGATAACCACTGTTTTGGTATGCAACAGACCACCCTTAAACAAGGCAATCGTCACGCCTGCCTCGAGCAGCTCTTGATAATAGGCTTGTGACGCATGCTGTACAAGAAATGAATCCACCTTTTCCGGGACAATCAGCGTCACCTCAACCCCGCGTTTGGCAGCGATCGTTAATGCTCCCGAGAGCGCCTCGTCAGGTACAAAATACGGTGTGGTAATGCGAATGCGTTTATTGGCGCGATGAATAACGGTCACCAATGTATTGTAAATAACATGGGCTGTCACTTGCGGTGCGGAGGGTATCAGCTGCGCCAGCACTCCTTCTACCATCGGCATCTTCGGTATCACAATCGATGTTGAGCCAATATTTGGTTGCTTATAATAGTCGATCTCACCAGCCAATACCTTTACCCGACTGTTTAAATCATTAATGGTTGGGTTCATCACATATAGTTTACGAGTATAGCCATTGACGCGCTGATTGAGCGCGTCTAAATTGTCGTTATTTTCCGCACCAATATCCGTGGCCACCACGATCGCCATGGCTGTCGTAATACTAATAGAGTGTTGACTGGTCGTGCGTATCGCCACATCGATCCACTGTCCAACGTTTTTATTTTGTTTAAAAAATCTTGGATCGACCAAGTTAAAGCTACCGATATAGCCAATGTGCTCATCAATCACGATAATCTTACGATGGTTACGCAAGTCAGAGCGCTTAAATAGCGTTTTAAACAAACCCACTGGTAGTGACTGATGGACAAAGACACCTGCTTTTTCTAATGTACGATGCGCGCTACTATTAAAGAAACTAAAGCTGCCCACGCTATCGGCCAAGATATGACACTCAATACCACGCTGCGCTGCCGCTGACAACGCCTCTATCACCTCTAGTACTTGTCCTTTAGGATAAACAATATAAAACTCCATCAAGATAATACTCTGAGCGGCATTGATATCTTCGATTAATCTCTGAAAAATAGTATGAGGATCTGTCAATAGCTGCATATTGTGATTAGGAAACACGCCCAGCCCCGTCCAGCGCGTGCCTATTTGACTGACACCGCGGTAGTTGGCTGGCAGCAACTCTTGTCCCTGATCAAAAACCAAATTCTCACGCCGTGCCATATCATCCATCAACAAGCTTGCTTGGTCTACCCGTTGACGATAGCGCCGCCCTATCATCGGCTCACCCAATAGTATATAAGCGATGAAACCAAAAAGAGGCAAGGTATAGAGCACAGCAATCCAAGCGATAGATACACCGATATTGCGCTGCACCGATACAACACGTAACGTCATTACTATCATGAGAACAATATGCAATACCAGACCCAAGCCTGCGAAGTCTCCCCAAGACCAGGTCGTAAAAGTTTGTTCAATAGTGGAATTTTCTATGCCCGCCTCCAACAATCAACATAAAATAAAGCATGAGTCATAAAACACCCTCAATAGTATAGTAGTTTTTGACCATCAAACAATGAATAACCATAATAAGTTTTTAGGCAGCAACCTTAGTAAACACGTGCCTCAGACTACTATTAATAATAGCTTTCAGACAGTATTTTCAATTATTTTTCAAAATAGTTAAAAAACTGTTTGACAGCCATGTGTAAATCTATATAATACACACCCACAGCAGCAGAGCTTAGTGACAAACTTAGAGCTCAGTTGATGTTGAATAAATTGCTTAGCAATTGTTCGAAGGGTGATTAGCTCAGTTGGTAGAGCGTCTGCCTTACACGCAGAATGTCGGCGGTTCGAATCCGTCATCACCCACCACTATTTAGTATAGCGTTACTCTCAAGTAGTAGGCTAAGTGGTTAAATAAACTAAGTACGACCTAAGCAGCGGTAGTTCAGTTGGTTAGAATACCGGCCTGTCACGCCGGGGGTCGCGGGTTCGAGTCCCGTCCGCTGCGCCATATTTAAAACGAATTTAGACTTTCGAGTTTAAGCAAGTTTCGCCTCAAGTATTAGTTTACTTGAGGTTTTTTTGTGTCTATTAATTCTGCCATACCTCTATTCACTTGCCTCTCATATCATTTCTCCTCAACCACCCTACCAGCTCTTTTCACTACTCTGAATCGTAATAATTATTGCTAGTGGTTTAGCCTACCAACTACTTCAACATATCTCCTTGTTTACAAAAATAATAAAGCTGACCATTTAGTCAGTTAATTTAATAAAATCATAAACTTAGGTAATATCAAATACTTAGAAGGATTGATAGACCATTATTCTTAGCCAGCTTATGGTTGTTACTCATTATAAAACATGCTTAACTGTTTCAAAGTGTTAAGAATTATTGCGGATAATGTAGCCAACAGAGCATTTTTTATACTTTTGACAATACTTATATTGATAGCATTTATCTTCATTATTTTAGATTGCTATCAAAAATTGACCGCGCTTTATCCTTAGCAGCATTGACCCGTTTTGACAGGAAGTTAAAACGCGCTTCTGTCATATACCCAGCCTGCTAGGATGACCCACTCTATATAAAGGAATATTACTGTGCGTTATCACTTATTTGCAAACCTGCCACTGGCTAGCCAATTATGTAGAACCAATATTCAGAAAAAACTGTTTTTTAGTAGCTCATTAACCACGGCTTTAGCCGCGATCGTTGCCTTGGGTACGATGAGCAGCAGCCATGCAAAGGTGCTTTTCACCGATACCAGTCTTTCTGTACTGTATGGCAATGACTATGAGCTGGTAAAAGACGGAGAATTGACGACAATCACTCTGGAGCACGCATCAACCCACAGTTGGGGCGGCGTATTTTTCTTCGTCGATCGCCATCAAGGCGCAAATGATATTGAAAACAATAGATTTAAAGAAACGTATGGTGAGTTTGCGCCCAAGCTTAAGCTCACAACTTTCGATGATAGCTTTATCAAACAGCTCAATCTAGCGGGGCAATATGAGTTTGGCTCGAACAGCAAAGGCTTTAGCCAAGACAACTATATGATAGGACTAGGGGCAGATTTGAATGTGCCTATTTCAGGCATGAAGTATGCCTCTGCTTCCCTATATCATGTCTTCAATGATAATACTGATGATGACCAGCAAATCACCTTAACTTACGGTTGGGAGAAAAACAATTTTGTGGTCGATGGTTATGTAGACTACTCTTTTAACAATGATGACTTAAAAAACCAACTACATATCAATCCGCAAATAAAGTATAACTTACAACCGCTATTAGGCATTGATAATCGCTTAGAGGTCGGTATGGAATATAGTTACTGGAAAAATAAGTATGGCAGTGATACAACTCAAAATGTGCCTAGCGCTCTAGTGAAGTTTCATTTTTAACCGTCTAATTGGTTTGACGAATAGTTCTAAAACAGCTTTCAACTCTTTCTTAATAAAATAAATAGCTTCTTAATAAAACAAAGAGTCCTCATGCAAAATTGACAGCTTGCATGAGGATTTTCATTTTATATTTGGTATATTAACCCTTAGGATTCCACTGATTCTCAAGCTGGATACGCATTCATACGTTTTATAAGGCTGTTACGACGTATAATTATTGGCTATTTATAGCCGCTAAATAATCATTTTCAACTGACTTTATCAATGGATATATTTCAAAATTATTCAGCATTTTTTTATTATAAAAGGGACAAAATATGGAATATAACCACATACCCAGACAATAATTGGGCTTCTTCCCCACTCCCTTGATAGCGCTCAGCAGATTGAGTAAAGTGCTTGATGGCCCTACTATTTTTATGAAACGAGATGACAACACGGGACTGGCATTGGGTGGTAATAAAACCCGTAAGCTTGAATTTATCATGGGTGATGCCCTTGCTCAAGGTGCTGATTGCGTGATTACGGCAGGTGCCGCACAATCAAACCATTGTCGCCAAACTGCTGCCGCAGCGGCAAGCTTGGGACTTGACTGCCATTTAGTATTGGGTGGAGAAGAACCCGAACAAACAAGTGGCAATCTGTTATTAGACAAAATTTTTGGATCACATATTCACTGGGCAGGCGCCAATCGTAAAGGAGAAGACATTCCTAAAATCGTTGAGCAGTTAACAAAACAAGGCGAAAAACCATATGTCATACCCTATGGCGGCTCCAATGAGCTGGGTGCTTTAGCGTTTGTAGAAGCTTTTAAAGAGTTGGAATCGCAACGTGAAAGCATGGACGTATTATTTACTCATATCGTTTTTGCTTCTAGCTCTGGGGCAACACAAGCCGGTTTGATGCTTGGCAAAAAAATACTCAACTCGCCCAAATCGTAGGTATTAATATCGATAAAGGCGAAACAGACAAAGTGCCTTTTGATCAGTATACCGTCGCGCTTGCCAATAGCACGGCTTCACTTATCGGTGCCGATCATCAGTTTTCAGAAACCGATTTAATACTCAACTCTGATTATGTGGGCGAAGGCTATGGCGTGGTTGGTACATTAGAAAATGAAGCCATTGCAATGACAGCTCAAACAGAGGGCATACTTTTGGATCCTGTCTATACGGGTCGTGCGATGGGCGGACTCATAGATATAATTCGATCTGGCAAAATCAAGAAAACTGATCGTGTTTTATTTTGGCATACGGGCGGTGCACCAGCTTTATTTGCCTACTCAAGTGACTTAGATATGATGAAAAGAAATGGATAAATAAATTTTAACGCATTAACTCAAGCTATAGGTATTAACTGCAATATTATGAGCGTTGATTCAGCCGGCTTACACTAGCAATCAGCGCCACCATAACCACTCCCATAATGATGAGAATCCCAGACATCATGTGCGCTGCCTCGTAATTTAGCGCCTCTACTTGCTCGTATATCGCAATCGAGACCACTTTAGTCTCATCGGATATACTACCCCCTATCATCAAAACCACGCCAAACTCACCAATAGTATGGGCAAAACTTATTAAGCTACCGAGCACAATACCGACACGCGCTTGTGGCAGAGCGACTCTGAGAAACCGTTTGAAACGGCTTGGCTCCAATAAATGTGCCACTTCCATCACGCTTTGTGGAATACGTAAAAATTGGGCGTAGACAGGCTGAATATAAAAAGGCAAGGAGTAAATAATGGAACCAATGACAAGACCTTCAAAGGTAAATATCAAGGGGCTGATATGATGTTCGCTAAGCCATTTACCAATACCGACACTAGGGCTTAACAGTAATAAAAGGTAAAAGCCGATGACGGTAGGCGGCAAAACCAATGGCATGGCAATGATGCCCATAAGCAAGACTTTAAGACGTGCCACAACTTGCATACGACTGGGCTTAGCGAGCCAATAAGCCACAGGCGTTGCAAACAGTAATAAACAAATGGTAGTAACACCAGCAAGCTTAATACTTACCCAAAACGGACTAAGCATATCGGACATAAGAGACTGGTCTATCATAATGTCACTGCTCGTTGCCATTCGTTATGAGAATAAAGGATCTATTGTATCTAATATTAAAAGATTGAACAGACAAATATAATGCCAGCTCTTATAAATAGCGCGTTTATAAACAAAGCGCATTGATAAACAAACAGTGTAGCGTTTATCAGTCACAGTATCGGTCTTCTTGTGTCGATATTATTTACTAAAACATGACAAGATTAAAGTCTGTTGAAAAATAATCATAGCGTAAAATAAAAAAGCACCTTATTAGGGTGCTTTTTTATTGTATTCACTAAGCTCATCGTATTAAATATTACCGTCAAAAATGATGGTTAAAAAATTTCTTTCAACACGGTAATATTAGAATCAATACGAGTCAAAAGCAATGCAATCAACCTGCTTCACCACGAAGCTAACGATGACGCACTACGCTGAGTAATAAAGCCGTCTGGAGTCTGACCATTGTCTGCTTGCCAGCGCTGGAACGCCAACCGAGTATTGGTACCCACGATACCGTCAGCGCCTTTAGTATCATAGCCTGAGTTGGTCAAACGCTGCTGTAAATTTCGTACTTGAGCTGTGGATAATGGACGCTCATAACGCGGCCATGATTTCTGTAACCCGCCTTGTCCAGCAAGCGCTTTACCCAACAAGCTGACACCTAGCGCATAGCT
Source organism: Psychrobacter cibarius (assembly GCA_030686115.1). Taxonomy (NCBI): domain Bacteria; kingdom Pseudomonadati; phylum Pseudomonadota; class Gammaproteobacteria; order Moraxellales; family Moraxellaceae; genus Psychrobacter; species Psychrobacter cibarius. The sequence continues at coordinate 911,600 of CP131612.1, read as the reverse complement.
CGATGAATTATTATAAACTTTGATCACATCAAAGTTTGGACTGAGTAGCAGCACTGGACCATCCTTGCCAGCTGGTAGCCACAGCTCCATTTCGGTATTGGCATCCAAATAAACATCAGCTATCGTATCAACACCCATCGCCGCCCATCTCGCGGCAGGCTGCTTACTACCAACCATGGAGTAATCGAATGAGGCAGGAATGGTCGCTTCGTAAAATGGCGCTAGACCTCGCACCCAACCTGAGTTGCTCAAATAATTAGCTGTGGACGCCAGTGCATCGCCCGTTGCCCACGGATTACGGTGACCATTACCATCGCCATCCACTCCGTGCTTCAGCCAAGTATCGGGGATAAACTGCGTCTGCCCCATGCCGCCTGCCCAAGAACCATCGAGCTGCGACCAAGACACATCACCGCGCTGCAATAACGTCGCTAATGACAACAACTGAGTTTCGGCAAATTCTTGGCGACGACCATCATAAGCCAGACTCGCAAGTGAGCTTGGTATGCTGCTATTACCCGTCACCACGCCGTATGACGACTCCATGCCCCAAATGGCAGCGATTATTTCTGCATTGACACCGTACTGCGATTCTAATTGCGACAAAAATGCCCGTTGCTCGGCAAACTTACGCTTACCAGTACTCACACGCCCATCAGATACGGCAGAATCGACGTATTCCCATGGCATCTTAGAAAACTCTGGCTGTCCTGAGTCAAGTGAGATGACTTGCTGATTTAAATAAGCGGTATCAAGTAAACGGCGCACCGTCGCTGCATCATGGCCTGATGAAATCGCCCGCATAGAAAAATCCGAATTCCAATCAGAAAAACTGTTATAGCTTGGCTTTGCCACTGGCTGCGGCTTGATGACAGGCTTCGGTGCTGGCTTCACTTGAATGGTTTGAGTTTGGGTAATCTGAACGTTGCCTTGACGCACAGGCTTGCTAGGTTTTTGCATTGCCTGTTGGCTGGTACACCCAACCATCACTAACGCAGGAAACAGAGCAAGATATTGTTTTTTTAACATCATAAAATTCTCAAGTATGAATAAGTAAAGCGACTCAAATAAACCGATTTAGTTAAGGTGGCTTTATTCAAACACTCTGAAATTCAAGCGCTCTGAATAAAGCCACTAAACTTGCCAAATCAGTCAAAACTTGGCATCACGTTTAACGCCCTAGTACCGCACGTGGATCAATAGGATTGCCATTTAAGCGCACTTGGAACTCTAAGCCGACCTGATTGGTTTGGCCACTGTTACCCATGTTTGCAATGCGCTGACCGCGCTGTACAGCATCGCCTTCTTTGACCAGTAGCTGACTATTATGCGCATAAGCGGTGATGTAATTATCACTATGACGAATCATAATAAGATTGCCATACTCTGGCAAACCATCGCCCGAGTACAGTACCGTGCCAGATTGGCTAGCAAGTACTGGATCACCGATATTACCAGCAAACCACATACCCATCGTGCCCGCTGCCGCATCAAAGTTACGGGTCACTTGATTGCGACTTGGATATTCATAGCCTGACGTTGCGTTAGCCGTCACTTCGTATACAGGGTTTTGTGAGCTATTATTAGGCACGCTCGTTACAGGTGGTCTGTACGTTGGCTGTGTCGTTGTAGGCGCGTTATAACGATTGTTATCGGCTGGCGTACCTTGCCACAGCTTAAGCCATTGACCACTATAAATCGTATACTTGCTGTCCAAACCATTGAGCGAACCGATTTGACGGTAACTGAGACGATAGCGCTCAGCAATCTGGCTGACCGTATCGCCACGCTGTACGCGATGGTAGTTAGGAACGCCTTGTGCATTGGTAATAATCTTCGGTCCCGCTTGGTTGGCTGATTGGTAAGTAGGCTTGGTTGCACAGCCCACCATCGTTAACGTTGCTGCTGTTAAAGTACCTATCAATGCCACTGTTGCAAAGCGCGATCCAGCAATAAGCTTCTTCATACAAGATTTCCTATTCTTTATGTTACTCACAAACTCCTTGTGTTACTCACAAGCATTTTGCTAACTTTTATACCGTTTAGTATTTAGTATTTGGCAAATACCATTATCAATCATTCGATAGTAAACCATTTTTTAAGGCGTGTCCTCATTTTGAAAATGGTGATAAAAATGAGATAAATGGTAGCCAAATAACAAAAATAGCGCAGATAATATCAGGATATTGACCAGCTGTTTGACGCATTTTGGCAGCGTAAATTTATAGCATTAACGCCGACAGCGTTTTAAGCGTGTCTGCTGGCGTATGATGCAGGCGCACTGGCGATAGACTAATATAACCCGCCGCTACCGCTTGATCATCCGTCAGATCTGTTGTGGAGGACTGCAAACCTTCAGTTTCTAATGGCAACTCATGTGGGCATTTACGTAGCGACAACCAATAAGCATCACGCCCACGTGGATCGACCACATGATGTACAGGACGCGCAATCTGACGGTGCCCTAACGCCGTTATTTTCCGACCTTTGATCTCATCAGCACTATCCACATCAGGAATATTAACGTTTAATACATGATAGGGCAAATTTTTGCAAGCATCTAATATCGGTGTTTCTATCAATAATTTAACAATTTCAGCTGCCGCCATTTGATAATGACTGGTCTGCTCTTGCTTTTCTCCTTTGACGCTGCCGCCCACTAGGGAGGTCGCAATGGCAGGTATTCCAAAGAGCTGTGCGGTTAATGCAGCACCAAAGGTACCCGAAAATAAAACGTCTTGACCAAGATTGGCACCAGAATTGATACCAGTAATCACACTATCAAAACGCGTATCAGGATACAACTCATGCAATGCCAAATGTACACAATCCGCAGGCGAGCCATTTACCGCTATAAAACCAGAATCCAATTGATGAGTATATAATGGCATCGATAGGCTCAAAGCACTCGCGCAGCCACTTTGCTCACTGTTTGGCGCAACCACTACCACCTCTGCAATAGCAGACAGGGCTTGATATAATGCCAATAACCCTGGTGCATAAACCCCATCATCATTACTAATTAAAAATTTCATTCTCACTCAATATACTCATTAATGACCGCCTGTCCACTTATGAACTTTAGCCGCATAAAATTGCTATAATCAGACCCGAAAATGGTGGTTAGATTGTGTGATTATACTGTTGATACTGACATCTACATTGACTTTTTCTACATAAATAGTATTTATAAAAAGCATTTAGCGAGCGTCAAATGATAGCTGAATTTACTATAAAAGTTAAAAAAGCCATACCGCTATCAAAGTAAAATGACACTGTGTTTATATCACAGCATGGATATGGAAAAACTGATATAGCAAAACGTAGATGCCACTATAATTTTGGGCGATTATACCCTAATAATACGCTGACACGAACCCAGTCTTTGCGCAGAATCTATCCAATTTATAATTTTATCTCTATGATATCTGCATCAATAACAGCAAAAAAACTTGGCATGACGTTACAATAGGCAACACCTTACAACAATACAAACTTATATTTTTATGCTGACGTAACTTATGAGTCTATGCTGCTGATATGTTGCTCAAAAAGAGCTTTGGCTCACAAGATATCTACACATAAATCAATATTTTATGTGACTTTTGTTTTTTTACCCATTAACATATCACCATTAAATAAAGATAAGCGAGTGTAATACTGCATGAAAAATCAATCGATATTATCTATAGCTTCTATGATAGCAAAGACGGCGTCCAAAATTAGTCTTGCAGGACTGGTAACGTCTGTTGCCATGCTGTCTCAAGCATCCTTTGCGGCGAATAATTCTGCTACAACCATACCTCTAGATATGTCTGGCATCAATGTTACTAAGCATGAAATTGCGGTCATGCAAGTGCTATCAGAGATATGTCCACCGATGCTCAATGGCAAACAAAAACAGCGCTTTTATAAATCTTATAACGTGCAGCTTCACGAGTTGATGCCGTCTTTAGAAGATCCAAAAGCAGCGATTCAATATCTATCCACTCAGCAAGATTATCGCCAGATATTACAAGGCATTCGTAGCTGGACAATGGGCTTCTCTAAACAAGACAACAAAGCTCTATGCGAAGATTTGGCGAATGCTGAATACCAGTAGTGGATCATCATAATTAGGCTCAACAATTACAACATTATAATTGGCTTACTTATCAGACATCCTATCGTCTCCCCTACAATAGCTATGCCCCAGCATTGATTCTAAATTGATAAAGTCAGCTATAATTAATGACAATAAATCATGGCATTATCTGTCTTGGAACGCTGATTATGGGCTATTTAGCGACAACTTATAAGCTTGTTCATCAGGCTTGTAGGTAACAAAAAAGCTTACGGTCATTCTGTTTATACCAACAGAATGACCGTAAGCTTTTTTATGACAGTCGAATTATTTCTATTCGAGACATTGTGGCAGTCCTAGTCTGAGCAAACGTTTACTTCTTACCACTCTTTCTTTTTAATCGGGTCTTTTTTTGCATTTATCGATTCCCCATCGGTTGGCATTTTGCTAAGATAAGGCGTTAATTTTATGTCTGTCGCTCGGCCATCACCACTCTTATTAATACATTGTTTTTAAACAGAATGTTTAAGACAGGCTACTTAAAATGTTGCATAAGATTTAGTGCAAGGTACAAGCGGTAGATACATTTGGTTTCATGATGCGGTGTAACGATATATGACAGTAAAGCGTGTAAAAAATCAGCTGGTGCAGCTGGTAGTCGGTGTGAGTATCTCTATGAGTGCAGTGATGGCAAACGCAGCCATCCAACCGCCTGAGATGGATAATACCGCCTATGTATTGATGGATTATAATACTGGTGAGATTTTGGCACAAAAGAACGCCAATGAGTCGCTACCGCCAGCGTCTTTGACAAAAATGATGACCAGTTACATCATTGAGCAACGCTTAGCATCAGGCGACCTCAAAGAAGATGACCAAGTCATAATGAGTCCAAATGCTTGGTGTCGTGGTAGTAGCAGCCAGTCTTGTATGTATGTGCCGGTAAATAAATCTGCGAGTGTTATCGACATGCTACGCGGTATTATTATTCAATCAGGTAATGACGCCTCAAAAGCTATGGCTGAGCATATCGCTGGTAGCGAAGCCTCATTTGCTATCTTGATGAATGAGCAAGCAGAAAAACTTGGTATGAAAAATACCCATTTCGTCAACTCTACTGGTATGCCTGACGAAGGGCATGAGGCATCAGCACTAGATTTGGCCAAATTGTCACGCGCTATTATCAAGAATAGCGGCGACTATTATGGTATTTATGCAGAAAAAGAGTTCACCTATAACGGTATTACTCAAGGTAACCGTAATGCTCTACTTGCAACCGACCCAACCGTTGACGGTTTAAAAACTGGCCACACTGATGCCGCAGGCTATTGCTTAGCGGCTTCAAGCAATCGTGATGGCATGCGCTTGATTTCTGTGATTATGGGAACAGAGAGCCAGCAAGCACGTGCCGATCAATCACGTGAGCTGCTCAACTGGGGCTTTGGCCACTTCACTACTGTCACCAAAGCACCTGCCGGACAATTCGTCAGCAAAGTTCCGGTCTGGTTCGGTGAAACTGATGAAGTCGAGCTAGTTACTGCGGATAATTTGCAAATTCTAACCAGCAAAACGCAAAAAAATAAAATCACGACTGTGGTAGATATTCCTGAGAGCCTAGAAGCACCCATCAAAAAAGGTCAAGAAATTGGCAAAATGATGGCCGTTATTGATGGTAAAGCGGTGGCTTCAGTGCCTATTATAGCGACCAGTGATATCGAGCAGTCAGGCTTTATGAGCCGCACTTGGCAGCGTGTCGTACGTTGGGCACAAAATCTGTTTTAGAGAATATTAGTAAAAGCTATTTTTCAAGAACATTACTGACAAAAAAGACGCCTCAAAACGGGGCGTCTTTTTTATGTCTTCATTCACCGCACAGATTTTATTATTGCTATTAAGTAGTGTCCTCATCAAACTGTGATAAACACTGATTTACTAGAATTAGCAGGTTTGCCCTCGTTCATCATATTTTTCAGATTAAAAGCAAGCACCTTTGTCAAAAATACGATTTTCGACACTATTTACAATAAATGAAAGGCAATCGAGTACATTAAACGAGGTTAGTACGGTAAATATGACAAATATTTCGATCTATTACATCCATACCAACCAGCGCTTGAGCAAGTCGCTTAATGCTTTATCTTTATAAGTGGCGCTATAACAGTAATCGACACCAGCTGCTTTTAAACCATGCTCAAAGCTATCTAACTGCTTCGCTCGATGTGGTGGATACCAATATACCAATAAAGCCCGATGTTCACTTTCAAATTGACGAATACGCTTGGCTAACGACTCAGCTTTACTTGGAAAAATATCTTCCGCAAACATCACCATACTCACCTGTCTTATACTCATCTCCTCTATAACCAGTGCTTCATGCTGACGATAAATGACCGTCGCGCCTAAACGCTCTAGCTCTTTCGCTAAAAACCCAACTTCATGATAATAATAGTAAATAATAGTCAATCCAGCCAATAAATGCTGCTGCCGAGACTGCTGTTTATTGGTCATCGATATGGTCAGCATGAATTGGGTGCCTGACCCTAACGTGCTATCTACCTCTATAGTAGCGCCCATCAGCTGAGCCATTTGCTTGACGACTGGCAAACCAACACCTGAGCCTTCATATTGACGAGTTTGTGATGAATCCACTTGGAAAAACGGATTAAAAATATCATCGATATGAGTGCTATCGATACCAATACCTGTATCTTTTACACTGATTTGCCAGCGATTGCTTTTATCAAAATGGGTCAATTGCGACGTAATAGTCACCTGCCCCGCTGGAGTAAACTTAATCGCATTGCTCAATAATATCGATAATATTTGTTTTATTTTTTCCGCATCCCCTTCCAAACCATAGTCTATATGATGAATACGGCTGATCAACTCTAGCCTTTTTTGCCGGGCAATAGGCTCATATTCTGCCAACAGATCGGCGATTAACTGCAATGGATTGAACGCAATACAATTAATACTCATCTGACCTTTTTGTATTTGATTCAATTGAATAATATGATCAAGCGACGACACCAATTTATCACTACCGTCACTGATAATTTCAACCGCATCTTTTTGTTCTCTATTGAGGGTATCGTAATCTAACAGCTGTAAACCGCCTACGATAGCATTTAGCGAAGTTTTCAGCTCATGGGTGATCATGCTTTGAAAGTTATGCAGCTGCACATCGAGGGATACGTCTTTGTTGTGTAATTGCTGCTCAAAAATAGCAAGCGCCTCATAATCTTGTTGGACTTTCTGTAAACGATCAAACAATACAGCCAAAGTTTGCTTGATTTGCACCAGTTCCTGAAATTCAAAAAGCTGTGGAATCACTGGTAACTGCTCAAGCTCTGGGTTTTTCACAACGATGTGACAGACTTCTTTCAAAGCTTCAATATCTCTGATTGGCCATTTGAGTTTGCGCAGAATGTACAATACCCAAAGTACCGTCAATATCGTGGTAATAAGCCATAGCAATATATTGCTTCGAAACCAATGTGAACGCAGGGTGTTCACATCTAAAGTGAGATTAATATATCCAACTAACGCGCTATTTTTATTGGCCTCACTAGACGCTGACGATTCTTGCTCACCATTTGATAAAGTCGTGGACGATTGCTGACTGCTGTTTAACGTATCTAGCGCGCTATCATCACCGATATCGTCACTGGTAACGGGATAATTGAAGCTGACAGTATCTGCAAATAAGGCATTCTTCCAATCATCTCTAGATTGATTAACTTCATCAATAGGTTTGGGTGTTGAGTAAAATAAAATACTTCTAATGCTGGGTTCACTTTCTAACAAGAATCTCACTTGCTCAGCCACGATATCAGCACCATCGGCTGTCGATGCACTGGTGGTCAACATGGTAGCCAATTGCTGGATATGCTGACGCTTCTCTTTATAGTGGTATAACAAACCATAAACAATAGACATCAAGAAACCTGCCAACACAGCCAAAATAATGGCTTGTACGACAGAACGCCAAATAAGCGTAGAGATGTTTTGAGAGGGACGGTTGTTCATATTACTTAACTGAGTTAAGAAAACTTTTGATTATAGTACAGGTATTTTGTAGGAGTAGTGAGGGAAATATCACATGTTAATAAAACTTAACAACGTATTAATATATCATGATGACCGATATAATCATCATGATATAGCACATTACAGAGAAGTATGAACAATAGAATAAAATAGTCTTTATTTACTACAACAATATAAAGACCATCATCATTCTGCTAAATTAACGCTTTTTATCTTTATTGGTGAATTTCTGCTTATCTTTGGTAGTAAATTTCTGTGCCCGATTACGCTCGCGTTGGCGCAACTGTTGCGTCTTCGCTTTGGTTGGTGTATCGCTCTTGTTGGCATATGGGTTGTCATTTTGTTTAAGAACAACGTTGAGCGGCGTGCCTTCGAGCTTAAATACTTGACGGAATTGGTTCTCCAGATAGCGCTGATAGCTCTTAGGTAGCGCACTGGTTTGGTTACCATGAATGACAATGACAGGCGGATTGTGACCACCGATGTGAGCGAAGCGCAGTTTAATACGGCGACCAGCAACCGTTGGTGGTGGATTGGCTGTCACCGCATCTTGCAGAATCTGAGTCAAACGATTGGTTGATACTTCAAACATCGAAGATTTATAAGCACGCAAGATAGACGGGTATAGATTACCCACACCAGTGCCATGTAAGGCTGAGATTAGATGCACTTTTACATAAGGGATAAAGTTAAAGCGGCGATCCATCTCAATCTTGATATAATTTTTCTGATCAGCAGTCAGACCATCCCACTTATTAATCGCAACAACTAAAGCACGACCCGCATCAAGCGCATAGCCAATCATATGCAAGTCTTGATCAACGATACCTTCATGCGCATCAATAACAATAACGGTTACGTTAGAATCCTCGATTGCTTGCAGGGTTTTAATGACCGAGAACTTCTCTACTTTTTCATCAATTCTGCCGCGGCGGCGTACACCAGCAGTATCGATTAAGACGTAGTCCTTACCCTCACGTGTATAAGGAATATAAATACTGTCACGTGTGGTACCGGGCATATCAAAAACCACTACTCGGTCTTCACCCAATAGACGATTGACTAGCGTCGATTTACCAACGTTTGGACGACCTATGATCGCTAGCTTCAAACCTTTTGGCTCTACAACATTCTCTTGCTCAGGCATATCAGCCGTCAATATTTCAAGCAAATTACCGACACCGCGACCATGACTTGCCGCCATCGGATATGGCTCACCCAATCCTAATGCATAAAATTCGGCAGGTGCAGCGTCGTGAGCACCATCGACTTTATTGGCAACCACATAGACTGGTTTGCCAAGGGTGTGTAAAAACTTACCAATCTCAGCATCTGCGCCGATCATACCAGCACGAGCATCCACCACAAATACGATGATGTCCGCTTCATGAATTGCCGTATGCGACTGCTCAGACATATAATCATCAATGTTGCCGCTACCGTCATCCGCCTCACCAATACCACCAGTGTCTACAACGATAAAAGATTTGTCTTCATAGGTCGCATCACCGTACTGACGGTCACGAGTCAGTCCTGACAAATCAGCAACCAATGCCTGCCGACTTTTTGTGAACTGATTAAATAAGGTGGATTTACCGACGTTTGGACGACCAATTAAGGCGACCACAGGCTTGATACTCATGGGTTACTCTCAGTGAAAGGCACAATGGCGGGCAGTACAGTTATTCTTATAACCAGTGATATAACAGTAGTCGTGAATAAGCTGCTCTTGACCGCAAATTAAAATGAATGATAAAACAATAGCAAAAATAATAGTCAGCTATTTTACAATTAGCAAGTGGTACATAGGATGACTAAATGATAAATAAATAATATATATGGATAACACCTACGGCGCATCGGTCGCATAGAGTACGCGAAAGCCTGTATTTAAACAAGCAATTTACACAAGGCACTAAACGCTGACGAAGCAGCGTTTGTGTTCTCTAAAATTGCAATCCATCAGTTGGCTTAACGATAATATCAAACATACTATCTAAGTAAGCATTAACCGATAAAAAGCTTAGCGAGCTAATTGCCAAATAGCAACCTGTCCTGATGTGCTCTGTGTCATTAAACGGCTGCCTTGTACTTGCAAGCTGCTCAAAGCACCCTTAGTTTGTACACGGCTAACGATTTTACCGCTAGCTGGATCGAATAAGTGTACCATGCCGTCAAAATCACCCACGGCAATATAATTGCCAATCATTACAGGATTGGTTAAATGACGATAAGCCAGCTCTTCACTTTCCCAAAGAACCTCACCATTACTGCGATTATAGGCAACCACTTTGCCCTCTAAGCTGGTACCAATCACTTGCTGGTTATTTACAGCAAGTGACTTTAAGCTGGCAAGCTCGTTGACAAACATGACTTGACGCGAAGCCAAATCAATACCTAATAACTGACCACTATAACTGATGGCAAATAGCTGGTTTTTATCGACGATCGGCGTACCATCGACATCACTCATGCGCTCAACTTCACTACTACCAGTGCCAACGCCAACACGTCTTGACCACTGCGGTAAACCACTATCAGTCGTCACCGCATGTAAACGACCATCAGCAGTCGCTAATAATGCTGTTTTGCTGTCCAACAATGTTGGCGCCGCACTACCGCGCACACTGATGGCTGGAACTTGTGTGGCAAACTGCCAGACTGACTGACCTGTCTGTAGTGACAAGCCATGTAAAAAGCCATCGTTCGCTGATAGAATGACACGGTTATTGGTAATTAAAGCGGGTGTCAATACTGATCCTGATAACTGCTTCTGCCAGCGTTTTGCGCCAGTCACACTATCAAATGCCATCACTTGACCACCGCGTGTGCTAATAATCGCTGTTTGGCTCAAAGCATCTAAAGCAACGCCGCCCGTGATTTGATCGCCAACGTTGATCGACCATAAACGTTCGCCTGCACTGTTAAAGCCGGTCAAGTCCCCACCGCGCGATGCAGTGACGATTTGTCCATTGACATAACCTACTTGCAAGTCTAATGGATCTTTCTTACTGGCTTTTTTATTGCCAATATCTGTGCTAAAAACCGGTTGCAACACACTGATAGGCTCAGCAATCTGTACCAGCTTGACTGGATCATTGACGACGGGTTTAATACCACGATTACACCCTATCACCGCAGTGCTCATCGCTGCCAATACTGCCACATACATCACCGTCGATTTGATGGTTTTAGCTTTTGATATCTTGCTAGAGCGAATAGATTGAGTCATTATGAGTTCTCACTACAAATAAATTATTATTAATTAGTAAATTGGTTGTCAGTAAGTATAAGAGCGGCGATTAGTATTCACCAAGCACATTCAATGAGTGCTGGTGGTCTATCCGATGCTGTTTTACTGCACCACTTAGCTTGTAGAACGGTTATAGATACGCGCTATTGACTAGCAATTATCAGGCATTAGGTAGAACGCAAACGCTATTATTGGTTAACAGCGCTTGTCACTGTACAATTATTGCGCAACCTCGGCAGCAGCATTTTCTTCCACTAAGGGCTGTGCAGGACTACTTGACTCTTGAATCAGACTGACTGGTTCGTCGATAGGCTCAGGTACGATGCCCAGACTCTCCATCTTTAATGCCAATACTGCACGCGTCTCTTGACGGTTGCGTAACAACTCCCAAGCATTATTATAAGACTTGATCGCTGAGTCTTTATTGTCTTGTGCCAAATAAATATCCCCTAACAACTCTTGTTGGCTGGCTTCAAATGAGCTTGGCATATCATTGTTGGCTTCTGCTAATGCAGCATCCGTATCGCCCGCCGCCAGTAACGTTGTCGCATAGCGCAAACGAGTAATTGCCTGTAAACCTGCATCACCTAAGTCAATAGCCAATGCTTTTTTGAGGGTTTCACTTGCCTCGGCAAATTCATTATTATCTACTTGCTGACGCGCTTTAATCATCAGTGCTTGCCAAGCGTAAACCGACTCACCATGCTTGCTAACTAGCGCATCAATATCTTTATTTAGCTGGGTGCGACTTTGGGCAAGTGCTGCCTGTGCTTCTGCTTCCAAATCAGGGTTTTGTGAGGCCAAACTGACTTCTTCATTCAACCGCTGAATGTCTGCATAATGATCTGCTGCAACGGTGTCTACGCGCGCATGGTTGTCCTGCCAATATGTCCAACCAAAATAAGCGGCCAGTGCCAACAAAATCGCAGTGACAATATAGCTACCATACTGCTTTAACGCTTGCATTGAATTGTCTGCATTCGGCGAATTGGGTGTCAGAGCCATATGTGTTTACCTGATAAAAGTGTTATTAAATTGCTAATGCTAAAACCGCAATCGATTAATGACGGATAAAATTTTCTTTGCTCGACAACCAATCTGTCGCAACCGTCTGTTGTTCGCCCGTCTGCATGTCTTTAACGCTGAGGGTATTATCATCCAGCTCTTGCTGCGCAATAATAACGGTCAATGCAGCACCTGACTTATCGGCTTTCTTCATTTGCGCTTTTAGGCTCGTCGCACTCGCCATTTTCACCCGAATATCTGGGCGACTATAGCGTAGGCGTTGGGCATAGCCAATACCCGCACTATAAACTTCCGGATGCGCAACCACGAAAACATCGCAAGCGGGAACATCAGCAATCGGCGCAACCGCTTCCATTAACAGTAATAAACGCTCAAGCCCCATGGCAAATCCAACAGCAGGCTCAGATTTTACTGGCTTATTGCCATCAGTACCGATGGATTTTAGTTGCCCAATCAAACCATCATAACGGCCGCCTGCACAAACAGTCGCTTGGCTACCAAGCTTGTCGGTCACCCACTCAAAAACCGTTTTGTTATAATAATCAAGACCGCGTACTAAGTGTGGATTGATCTCAAAATTAATACCCAGCTCAGTCAGATACGTTTGTACTTGCTCAAAATGCGCCACGCTTTCTTCACCTAAAAAGTCAGCCAGCTTCGGCGCGTCTACCAATAGAGCTTGGGTGCTTGCTTCTTTGCTGTCTAAAATACGTAGCGGATTGGTGGTCAAGCGGCGCTTGCTGTCTTCATCCAGCTGATCTTTTTTATCGGTTAAATAAGCAACCAATGCTTCGCGATAAGCATGACGCTCATCAATTTCGCCCAGACTGTTTAGCTCTAAACGCATCTCATCTTTTAGACCCAGCTCTTGCCACATCAGATGGGTCATGGCGATCAGCTCAGCGTCAGCGTCTGGTAAGGCACTACCAAAGCTTTCAACACCTATTTGATGAAATTGACGATAACGACCTTTTTGTGGACGCTCATAGCGAAACATTGGACCGATATACCATAACTTTGGCGTATCACCGCGCAGCAAGTTATGCTCAATCACAGCACGCACCGCCCCTGCCGTACCTTCAGGGCGTAGAGCTAACGGCGTTGGTGGCTCAGATTTATCGGTAAAGCTATACATCTCTTTTTCGACAATATCAGTCGCGCCGCCAATGGCACGCGCAAACAAATCGGTTTGCTCAACGATTGGCAAGCGAATATGCTCAAAGCCGTATCTGCCCAGTACTTCAGCCAATATCGCTTCTAAATGCAGCCATTTTGCGGACTGATCAGGCAAAATATCATTGAACCCTTTGATAGCTTTAATCATGGTACGGTCGTATCCTTAAAAATTTTAACAAGTGTCTCTTTTATTTTTTGCTCACAATAGTGTTTTATTTTACGCGGATAATCTCATTCTCGCGTTTTTTAGCCAAATCTTCGGCATGTGCGCGTACCATGCCTTCGATTTCATCGACCAAATTATCGGTATCGATAAGATGGCTTTTTTCACCCATACGATATACCAAGGATCTTGGTGCAGCACCAACAATGCCAATATCGGCCTCTTTGGCTTCACCAGGACCATTTACTTTACAGCCGATCACAGACAGGTTCATTGGTTCACGAATGTCTTCTAAACGCGACTCTAAAGCCGTCATAACTCGAATCACATCAAACTCTTGGCGCGAGCAGCTTGGGCACGCAATAAAGTTGACACCATTAGAACGTATATTGAGCGATTTTAGAATATCAAAGCCGATTTTAATTTCTTCTTCAGGCTCTGCCGCCAGTGAGATACGAATGGTATCACCGATGCCATCTAACAATAAACCGCCAAGTGCAATCGCAGATTTAACCGCGCCCGTACGATAAACGCCTGCCTCGGTGACGCCTAAATGCAGCGGATTATCAATTTGGGCAGAAATCAGGCGATACGCATCCAAGGTCAAAAACACATTACTGGCTTTGACCGATACTTTATATTGATCAAAATTTAGACGCTCTAATATATCGATATGGCGCATGGCTGATTCAAGCATCGCCGCGCCAGTTGGCTCGGTATATTTGCGCTGAATGTCTTTTTCGAGCGAGCCTGCATTGACACCGATACGAATAGGGATGTTGTAATATTTGGCACAGGCGACCACTTCACGTACTTTGGCATCGCTACCGATGTTACCTGGATTAATACGCAGACAGTCAGCCCCCGCTTCGGCAACTGCTAACGCAATTTTGTGGTCGAAATGCACATCTGCAATCAAAGGCACACTGACCAGCTTACGAATTTCGCCAAAAGCTTTGACCGTATCCATCGTTGGCGTCGACACCCGCATCAAATCCGCACCAGCTTCAACGCAGCGTTCGATTTGAGCGACAGTTGCTGCCACATCGCAAGTATCTGTATTGGTCATACTCTGCACACTAATCGGCGCATCACCACCAATCGCGACATCACCGACATATATTTTTTTGGTAAGGCGACGGTTAATAGGCGCTGACGTTGACATAGACAAACCCTTCAGTTAGAGCGAAAAAACGCAGAAAAAATACACTTATAATAGCTTGCAGATAGCAACTTTTAAAAATAAATCTTGTACAGCAGTCGATAAGACTAGCATTCAAAATTAGCCGCTTAAAAAGTTAAGGCGCTAACTCAAAATTGGCTTGCTTATCCGTTGCATAAGTATTTAGCGCAACCGCTTCTTGGTTAAGCATTATGCTGACATTATCAACATTATCAATTTGTACATTAAACGGCGGCGTACCTGACAGTTTATAATCCCCAGATGTCTGCGAGCCACTCATTAAACTACTACCAGAGGCATCAGTAATACTCACGACGGCGGTATCCGTCAGTTTGACATCTAAAGACGCTGGACTTGCATCGCCGCCCAAGTTTAGAGCAGAGCCAGAGGCACCAACGCCCATCTCATCAGTATTGATTGCCGCCCCTTGCGCTTGCTCTATCGCTGAGACGTCTTCGACCGTCGATACTGGCTGCTCGGCATTCTCTTTACTGGCATTACTCACCATGCGAAATAAGAAAATCGCTAAAATAATGACACCAATAACGGCGATGATCAGTAGTGGGTTAAAACGAATTCGATTGTGCGTATCACGTTGCAACGTGCCCATTGGACGCAGTGGCGTATCCGTGTTATTCACTGACTTGGCTTTCAGCTCCGTAGGATAAGCAGCATCAAAGCTGGTCGCTATTTTTACAGGATCTAAACCCAAAAACTTAGCATAATTGATGGCAAACCCACGGGCAAAAGCAGCTTGCGGCATCTCCGAAAAATTTTCATTTTCAAGCGCTTGCAAATGACGCTTTAAAATAAATAACTCGGCAGCTACCTCGTCTAAGCTGATTTGCTTATTTTTACGGGCTTGCTGCAACACGGCACCAAATGATCCCTGAGCGTTAGATTGAGTGTTTAATGATGGGGTGGTCATTTCCATGGTGCCTCTGGATTGTTAAGCCAAGTCTTAAGTTGTTTTGCTTCATCACTTAAAGGATAAGCGGATAAAAGCTGCTGTGCCAATTGCTGGCGCGTCGTTATGTTATTTTGTGCAGCGGCCAATTTGATACCTTGTAATAGCAAGCGCGGGCTAATGCCCTGCCCTTGCACCAGTATCAACGTTTCATCATAAAGCCTTTGAGCCTGTGGAACACGTTGCTGCTCAAGCAATAAATCGACCAACTCGATATGGGCAATAATACTATTGCGATTGCCATCAAGTGCCCGTAAAAATGCTTTAGCAGCCGCACTGCGATCACCTAGCTGTAAGTAAGTGCGTCCTAGATTCTCTAGCGCACCAATACGACCTTCGTAACCTAATGCTGAACCCGCAATCTCAAACTGCTCTGCCGCCTCACGATAGCGCTTCATTTGTGACAAATAAACGCCATAGTTATTGTGGGCTTGCTCAAAATCTTTATCAAGCGTAATCGCTTTTTTAAAATACTGATCGGCTTTTTCGAGATTGAGTCGACTGCCCTCTTGCTGCAGCAAAACGCCCATCATATCATAGGCTGGCGCGTAACGGCTATCGGCAGCAAAGGCTTTTTCAAGTTGGCGCTGAGCAGTATCAAGCTCATTTTTGCGGATATATTGTGCGGCAAGTGAAGTGCGCACGCGAGCAATTTCTTGTTGATCTAAGTTACGATTGTCATTGGGTCGCGTAGACGTTTGATAAGCCGCGATGTTTGTCAAATCATTGGTCGGCGTGCTTTGACAACCAGTGAGCAGCAACCCTACCAATGCTGTCACTAATACCGTACGCTTCGACATCGCTATTGGGTCAATAGCCCCTAGTCCATTCGCTGTACTCAATCGCTTATAAGTCTGAGAAAATATTTTTTGATAATTGAACTGACAAGAATTTCTAGAAGTCATCATAGCCGCCATCATAAAACTGTGATTCAATGCGTTCGATCCTCGAGGCATCAGTTTAATAGATTTAGCCCGCATAAGTACAATTTAGTTGTCATTAATTGCTGTGCACATCCAAACTAATCGTTATTGATACATTTTTATTACCATTGCGACAGATCAAAGACAAATACGATGCTACATCGAAAATATCTATTCACCATTTATATGACCATCATACTAAACACTTTCACGATCCTTGATGCTTTGCTGCCACGCGGCTGAACGACGCGTTCTGTCAGCCACTTGCCCAACCAATTGACCACATGCCGCATCAATATCATCACCGCGTGTTTGACGTATGGTACAAACAAAACCTGCTTCACTTAATATGTTGCTGAAGGCATGAATACGATTATTACTCGACTTATCATAGTTTGCATGTGGGAACGGGTTGAACGGTATCAAGTTAATCTTACTGGGTAAATCGCCCAATAATGCGACCAATTGCTCAGCATGCTCATTACTATCATTGACACCATCTAGCATCACATATTCAATAGTCACGTGTTTTTTGTGGCGCGGATTGACTTCAAAAACGTAATTTCTTGCTGCTGCCATGAGCTGCTCTAATGGATATTTTTTATTGATCGGCACTAATTCATTACGCAGCTCGTCGTTTGGTGCGTGCAATGAAATCGCTAAAGCCACGTCAAGCTCCTGTGCCAACTCATACATTTTTGGCACCACACCTGAAGTCGATAAAGTAACGCGGCGCTTTGATAAACCATAAGCATGGTCACTGAGCATCAATTCCATTGAGCTGACAACGGGACGATAGTTTAATAACGGCTCGCCCATACCCATCATGACGACGTTGGTGACGTTGTTTTCCCATAAACTATGGTCAACATTTTCTAAACTATCATTTCCATCGGTCATATAAGAGGCATTTGCCACCCATAATTGTCCAAGAATCTCAGCCGCTGTCAAATCGCGCTCAAAGCCCTGCTTACCCGTACTACAAAAGCTACAGTCGAGCGCACAGCCCACTTGCGAAGAAATACACAAGGTTTTACGACCGTTTAATTTACTATCATCTGCGGGAATTAGTACGGTCTCGACCAATGAACCGCCAGTGACTTCAAAGACCCATTTACGCGTACCATCATCACTATATTGACGATGAATCACTTTTGGCGGAATGACGCAGGCATTGGCTGATAATTTATCACGCAAAGATTTACTTAGATTGGTCATTTGCTCAAAATCAGTGACACCCTGCTGATATATCCACTTGATGACTTGCGTCGAGCGAAACGGCTTTTCGCCAATACTCTTAAAGTATTCCGCCAGCTGCGCTTGGGTCATACCTAGTAGATTGGTTTTCGCCTGCGCCTCGTCTACTAATTTTATACTCTTAGTAGTCTTAGCAGGTACGTGTTGGACGTCAGTTTGAATAGGAGTTTGAGCAGTTGACATAATACATAACCTTTTTGCATCTACTGATATAGGCGATGCAATTGTTGAGATGGGTGTTGCTAGACGTACTCAATATATGAGTGCATGAGCAATCCGTTATGAGCGCATTTTTTACCAAAAACTGAAAGTAATATGCTGATAAAGGATTGATAACGCTATATAAAACCAATAATGAGGGAGAAAAGTTAAAATTTCAACACATAGTCAGACTATTATAATAGCTAAAACGGCTTATACCAAAAGATATAAGCCGTCTTGCCACACTAATAATTTATAGTCAATTTTATAAGCTATTAGTGCATAGTGAATCAAATACAGAGCTGGTACAAGGAAGACAAGCGCCAATTGTACATTGAGTACATTAAGCGAGTCTGACACCGTAACAGACTATATTTGGTTTACTATATTAACGCGTACGTGCACAAACTTCTTCTTCATTGAAGAAGTAGCTGATTTCACGTGCTGCTGATTCAGCTGAATCTGAACCATGAACCGCGTTTTCATCGATGCTGCTAGCGAAGTCAGCACGAATAGTGCCTTCAGCGGCGTCTTTTGGGTTAGTAGCACCCATGATATCACGATGCTTAGCGATCGCATTTTCGCCTTCTAATACAGATACCAATACTGGACCTGAAGTCATAAATGACACTAGATCTTTGTAGAATGGACGCTCAGCGTGCTCAGCGTAAAAACCGCCCGCTTTTTTATCATCAAGTTGCATCATTTTAGCGGCAACAATTTTTAGACCTGATTTTTCAAAACGATCGTAGATAGCGCCGATGTTGTTGCCAGCTACTGCGTCAGGTTTGATGATAGATAAAGTACGTTCGTTAGCCATGAAAAGCTCCTAATAAATAATGAATTCGATAAAAATGAGATGGTAAATACTTTGTTTTATCTTTGGCCGCAATGTTGACTTAGGCATATTTAAATAACTCATGGTCTATCAATGCGATAATATGAGCGCCAACACAGGATTGCTGCCTATTATAATGATTAGCGCTATAAATGATAGGGTTAATTTATGACCGCACCTTGCATAAAAGTAAATTTATGACCGCAGCTTATCTTAAAACAAAGTAAGCATTCATCAATAGCAGATTCTTACCCTACGTATCTCATCACTAACTATCTTTGTCATTAATAAGCATAAAACCAACTTGGCGAAAACTCTATGTAAGTGTTACCAACAAAAATCCCTCAGCATATAATGCTAAGGGATTTTATTAATACGCAGCTATGAAGGTCACTGCTTTCAAGCAATACTAAAAAACAACTACTCGCCTAAGCGGCTGTCGCGGCAACTGCCAGCGCTACATTCACGCACACGATCATTTAAGAAGTTCACTCGCTCAGTTGTCACCCGAGTCGCACATCCCATATTGACAAAAAATCCTTCATCATTATTATAACTACATTGGTCATTACGCTCGCGTATCCACGCCAATTGTCCACGTTTGAGTTTGGATTTTTGCTGGCTATTTAACTGCTTAGCCAATTTTGCATAAGAACTATTCAGCTCTTTATCTGCCTCCAAATATACTTTCGTTAAGCAATATAAATCATCAAAATCATTATTGGGTTTATCACAGTTTTGCGCGCCCCATGACAGCATAGGAAACATAAAAGCCGCAGACGTTAGCAGCGCTAAAGCTGTTTTGCCTATAGAGTGCTTGATAATAGTCGCTTTCATCACGTTTTCCTTTTTATATATTGATAAAATTACATTTATTTATAACATAATATACCAATTAAACCAGAATAATGTTAGCAATTCTCTCCTTTATGCTATTTTTTCTTATCTCAATTTATTCAATTACCAGATATCTTGATTTTTTATCGTTAGAAATTAATAGTGATTAACACTTTTTATCATTTGGCATTAATAATAGTTCACATAATAGAAAATGCTGAGAATTTACTCATAAGACATTACTCATAAAAAAATCCCAATGCTCAGCACTGGGATTTTTTATGAACGCTTAAACTAATTAAATTTTACGATAAGAAACTAAGCGTCGTATGGGTCGCGCAATACAATCGTCTCTTCGCGATCAGGACCGGTTGAGATAATATCAACTGGGCAACCAATCAACGCTTCGATACGTTTGATATATTTTTTCGCATTTTCTGGAAGTTCATCATAGTTAGTGATACCAACGGTTGACTCACTCCACCCTTGCATCGTCTCATACTTAGGCGTGACTGACTCATAGAATTCAGCATCATGTGCACCTGCACATTCAGTTTCAGGCAAGTTATAACCCACACCGATTAGTAGCTCTTCAAGACCATCTAATACGTCAAGCTTAGTTAAGCAGATACCTGACATAGAGTTCAGTACCACGGCACGGCGTAATGCTTCCGCATCGAACCAACCACAGCGACGCGCACGACCAGTGGTCGCACCAAACTCATGACCGACTTTAGCCAAATGCGCACCAACATCATCAAATAGTTCAGTTGGGAATGGACCACTACCAACGCGGGTAGTATAAGCTTTAGTGATACCAAGTACGTAATCTAAGTACAATGGACCGATACCAGTACCAGTAGACACGCCGCCAGCGGTTACGCTTGAGCTGGTCACAAACGGATATGTACCATGATCGATATCAAGTAATGTACCTTGCGCGCCTTCAAACATCAGATTCTTGCCAGCCAGACGCAATTGATTAAGGTCTTCGGTTACATCAGTAACCATGCCTTTAATCTCTTCTTTCCACTCTTGGCAAAGCTTAAGTGTCTCATCAAAATCAATCGCTTCAACTTTATAATATTGAGTCAATTGGAAGTTATGATATTCGATTAAGTTGCGGAGTTTTTCTTCTAAATCATCACGGAACAAGTCAGCAAGCTTGATGGCACGGCGCGCCACTTTGTCTTCGTAAGCAGGACCAATACCACGACCTGTCGTACCGATTTTGCCAGTACCGCGTTTGGCTTCGCGTGCTTGGTCAAGTGCCACATGATACGGCATGATAAGTGGGCAGTTTGGAGAGATACGCAGACGCTCACGTACTGGTACGTTGTTGTCTTCTAGCTCTTTCATCTCTTTTAATAATGCGTCAGGTGCTAACACCACGCCGTTACCGATGAAGCAGGTAACGCCTTCACGTAAAATACCTGATGGGATTAAATGTAGGATGGTGGTTTTGCCATCGACAACTAACGTGTGACCAGCGTTATGTCCGCCTTGAAAACGTGCAACTGCTGAAGCTTTTTCGGTTAGTAAATCGACGATTTTACCTTTACCTTCATCGCCCCATTGGCTACCCAAAACTACGACATTCTTACCCATGATCAGTCCTTACCTTTAATGTATTGAGGTGTGTGCAATAACGGTTTAAAACCTGTGATAACTTTCGTTATCTTGATTTTAAAGACGTTAAAAAATGGTAATAATACTAATATTAAAAACTAATGCTTAAATACTCTGTAACTGCCAATGATTATCTGTAAAGCTCAAAAGATGCGTCATATCAGAGGGACGATCTTCTGCATTCAATGGCATGGTGACGCGATAGCCTTGCTCACGTAAACTCTCAACCTGCTGTAGCAGTATCTGTCTCTGTTCTTGGTTCGCACTGCTCAATGCTTCATAGTCGACCAATACGATGATTGGTGTCTCAAGCTGCGTGTGTGCAAGCAAACGACTGACATCCATACTAAAGCCCGTGGCTTCACGTGGCTGATTGATTGCTAACTGATTGCCACTTTGCATACCATCGAAACGACCGCCACGTACCAGAGGTTGCGTCTCACTATTGATATAGCCGTTGAACACAATACCCGTGTGGTAATGATAGCCTGATAATTCCGTCACATCGATACTCACAGGGCATTGCCACTGGTCTTGTAGATGTGTTTTTAGACGTTGTAATTCATTGATAGCAGTCGCGACTTGCGTGTCCTGCTGTGCAGTCTCTGACAATCTCGCCAATAGATTGGTAATATCATGACCAAAACGTGCCAAAGCATAAAAATCATCACCCATTGACAATAACTGGCAGACACGCTTTAGCTCTGGTAGATTTTTATTGGCATATAAATGCATGAGTTGTTCAGTGTCATTATCAGACAACGCTGCCAACTCAGCCAAGCGTTTGAATATCGCCACATGACCCAAGTCTATATGCAGCGTCGCACTCATATTTAGCTTATTTATCATACCAAACAACACATCTATCAGCTCAATATCTGCGGCAAGTGAAGCACAGCCAAATATTTCAGCACCGAGCTGCAAAGGCGTACGTGAGCCAAACAGCCCTGATGGCAAGGTATGAATCACATCACCTGCATAGCAATAACGCGCAATACCTGTGCCGCCCCAATGCGCATCAATACGCAAAATCTGCGGGGTAATATCCGCACGCAGACCCATCAAGCGACCCGTTAGCTGATCGATAATCTTGAAAGTTTGACGCTTTAAATCTTCTGAGGCGCCACTCAACAATGACTCTGTAAATTCAATCATTGGTGGATTGACCAACTGATAACCATGAGCAATAAGCTGCTGAGTCAGCTGATACCTAAGCACTTCTTGCTTACGCGCATCTTCGAACAGCACATCCACCACCCCATCAGGCAACAACCAGCTATTGGCAACGTCGCTGGCAAAGTTGTTTAAATATGGCATGCTAGTAGAGGTAGCAGTGTTTTCAGCAGGCTGAGCCGCCGCTTCATTAGTCGTATTTAACTGGGCAAGTTTTGCAGAATCAGAACTGACAGACACAATAAATCCTTGTTTGGCGTATCGCTTACCAAAAACGCGGTACTGATGCGGTACTTAAAGGTTATATTTACAATTGCATTGACGCCATGCATTTTTATTTTTAACGCGCAACATCATTGACCCAATTATTTATAAACAAACTAGGTAGCCGCAAAAGGGTGAGTAATAAGTATAATTTAGAATGATAAGACGAGTATCTTTATGCGCTAATAAACGGCGTTAAATAATCAAGGCACTTTATGCTTTAGTTTAGCATAGCAGCCAAGGTTCGCCTAGTGACAATTAGCCACAATTACTATCTAATTACGTCTTATCAGCACTTAATCTATGAAGGTTATCTATAGACTATATAAGTAATCGTTGACTCAAAAATGGTTACCATCATTTTATATGATAAAGAAAATAATGAGCAAAGTGAGAACAACGCCTTCGATACCGACTCATGGTACACTAAGCCATATTTTTATCTCGGAAGCCTTATGTCATCTGATTACCACCCAAACCCTGCCAACAATCAAACCAATGTCTTAGGTACGGCACTTGCCAGCTGCTGCTTTGACCCTATTACCGGTTATTACCGCAACGGCTTTTGTCATACTGGCAACCATGACGTTGGTCAGCACACCGTATGCGCCAAGATGACCAGCGAGTTTTTGAACTTTTCTGCCAGTCGCGGCAATGATTTGATTACGCCGCTACCTGAGTATGGATTTTCTGGCCTCAAGCCTGGTGATTATTGGTGCATTTGTGCGTTACGCTGGGTTGAAGCTTTGGACTTTGATATTGCCCCGCAAATCAAACTAGAAGCTTGCCACGAAAGCTTATTGAGCTTGGTCGATATTGATACTTTGAAAAGTTACGCCCTTTAATAACGATCATTATTAACAACAATCATTATAAGTTCTGATTGTGACACGTTTTTTACTTTATAAAGGGAGGGTGTATGGAAAACAATAACGACCAGTTGATAAAAAAAACCGCGCGTATTGCACCTAACTCTAATATCAACCGTATTTACGCCGATATGAATGATGAACATCTCTATCTAGACAATGACGACAGCTATATCTATGGCGATGCTGATACCACCACTGAGGACACCATCGAGACCATGACGGTCTACGATCCTGACTCTGAACGCTATGAGGATATTGACTCTTCCAGTGCCGATGAAGTCGTCAATTGCTACGCTTACTCACGTAAGACGGGTGAAAATCTCGATAAATTGGCGCTAAACGATGTTAGTCGTGCATTAAATAATAATGGTCAGTTTATTTGGCTTGGTCTCTATGATCCAAGCCTAGAAACCATGGTCAAAGTCAAAGAAGCCTTTGGGCTACATGAACTGGCAATCGAAGATGCTTTCGCCGATCATCAACGTGCCAAAGTTGAGAACTACGACAATGACATGGTGTTTGTGGTATTGCGTACCGCTAAGCTTGAGGACAATGTCATTCGCTATGGTACCACCGCGATATTTATGGGCAAAAACTACCTGATTACCATCCGTAATGGTCCATCAAACTCCTACGCACCTGTCCGTGAGCATTGTCATCGTCGCCCTGAAAAGCTGCGTATGGGGCCGATATTTGTACTGCATGCTATTCTCGATTTTATCGTGGATAATTATATGCCGATTACCGATCGTTTAGGTCGCTATTTGCGTGAGCAAGAACGTTACGTGTTTACCTATGAGTTTGATAAAGGTACATTAAAAAACCTTTATGAGCTCAAATCGCAACTCGTACATATGCGGGCGATTATTTTGCCAGTACAAGATATCTGTAGTTTTTTTATCAATCATAAAAAAAGCGAGATGGTCTCTGGTTTTTCTCAGGCCGCTAAGCCCTACTTTCGCGACGTCAATGACCATTTGTTACACTCATTAGACGCCATTAATGGTCTGAATGAGATGCTGAGTGTGGTCATGAATACCTATATGGCCATGGTTAATATGGGACAGAACGAGGTGGTGCGTAAGCTTGCTGCTTGGGCAGGTATTTTAGCTGTACCGACGGCCATTGCGGGTATCTATGGGATGAACTTTGATTTCATGCCCGAGCTGCATTGGCAATATTCCTACTTTGTCATCATGCTCATCATTGGATCATTATGTGGCTATTTATATTACAATTTTAAAAGACTTAAATGGTTATAACCAAAATTTATAGTTGATGTTTCATTTGTAGTTAGCGTTCAGCTTTTAAAAACAGCATCCTTGGTGGTGCTGTTTTTCCACTTTATTATTGATAATAATTCTTATTTGTAATACTATTCACATTTATTATTGCTAAACTCTTGCCGCCATTTCTATTATTCCAACGCCATCATATACGATTGACTCAGTCAATAGCACAAACCCTACAACCGTCGGATTTGTATGGGACGGTTTTGTTATTTTACGGCTGGCGTACTGACATATTGTCAATTTGCATCTATCGAGGTTTTTATGCGTTTATCCCGTCTTACTCAAGCTGTCGCGGTCGTTACCGCAGCCTTGATTCTTACTGCTTGTGGCAGTGATTCCGACACAGCCACTGCTATCATAGATGGGACACCGCCACTACTAACCACTGATAGCAACTTTACTGATGGCTATAGCGCGGTTGCCGCGGTATTTGTCTCAGGACAAGTACAAGATAGCAGCGGCGTTAAATCATTGACCTATATGCATAATAACGAATCAGCTCAAGCGCTAACGCTAGATACTGATGGTTATTTTGATGATCGTATTTTATTAACGCTAGGTAGCAATACCATTGTCTTAGAAGCCACAGACAATGCTGGTAATATCATGCGCTCAACCACAACCATCTACGTAGGCGATACCATAGCGGCAGGTGGTTCGCATACCGCTGCCCTGCGTGATGGTCAGCTATATGGTTGGGGTCGCAACAACTATGGTCAGACAGGACTCGGTCTGACCACAAAAATCAACGATATTATGGGACATCCAGACACGCCGATGCTGATGAACAGCGCACCAAAAGATTTGTTATCTATTGGCTTTAATCAAAATCATTCACTCGCTATTGCTCAAAATGGTCAAGTTTATAGTTGGGGCGAAGACAAATACGGGCAGCTGGGTCGCGGTGATGGGGGTCGTAATGACTGTAGTAAGACTGCTGACTGTCGTTTGGATATCAGCGCGATCGAAGGTATCGAAAATGCCGTCATGGTCGCACCCGGCTATAGCCATAACTTGGTATTGACCGAAGAGGGCACGGTTTGGGCCTTTGGTGCCAATGGGCACGGTCAGCTTGGTAATAATACCAGCACCGATAGCAGCACCCCTGTCAAAGTTGACTTTACAGCAGCCACAGAGGCAGGACATATCGTGCAGGTGGTTGTCAGTGGCAATAGCTCTTATGCCTTAGATGACAAAGGTCAGGTTTGGGGTTGGGGCAGCGATGCTTACGCCAACCTTGGCAAAGGCAAAGTCTGTAACACTACAACCAACTGTATCAACGTCAATGCAACCCCTGTACGTATTCATGTCATTAACGAAACGATTAATCACGCCATTACTGCTAAGACAGATGACGCCACTCAAAAAGCTGACGACCAACCCGCTATAGATGTAGAAAAAGTGACCCAATTGACGGCTGGCAAAGACCATATCTTAGCATTGACCAATAAAGACGCAGTGTATGGTTGGGGCTTAAATGCCACTAGTCAATTGGGCTACAATGGTGAGACATTTAATGGCAGCGAAAAGGCATGGGCAGATGTCATTACCTCACCGACCAAACTGCCTTGGTTTACAGATAAAGAAGTTCGCCGCGTTTATGCCAATGGCAATGCCAGCTATGCGTTACTGGACAATGTCGCCACTAATAATGGCTCATCAGCAACGGATGGTATTCTCTATGCATGGGGCATGTTTGGGGAGACAAATGGCGCAGGCAAGACCATTTACAACGACCTAGATGAACCAACCAATAAGCTGCCGAATCTCAAGAATATCGATAATATGGCCATGGGTGCCATGCATCTGATTGCTCATGAAAAATCGTTTGACCAAGATAATAATACGCTGAAAGCTGGTCATTTATTTACGTGGGGCTGGAGCTTTGAAGGCTCACTCGGCAACAAAGACACCACTCATATTTGGATGTATAACAACCCTATCCCAGTTGCTTTACCTAGTCAGCTATAAGTGTTTTAAGCATGACGAAGCGAACAGTGCATAGTTGGTTGAATTTCCTATCATAAAATTCTCAAACAAGCAGCCTCGTTTATGCTGCTTGTTTGAGTCAATACGCCTAACTATTGCGCGGTAGCTTATCGCATAATCCTCAGGATATCCTCAATTAAATCGACAGCTCTCTAAATAGGCTGACGATGAAGATACACCCTAACCCCTTATATTTTAGCCATTTCAGGTCAGCCCATGTTTTTACGATCAAACTCGTCAACCATATCAAATTCTTCATTGTATACATTACCTCCCATCATACGTAACACACTACTCAGTGTAAGTCTCGCGCTGCTGCTCACTGCTTGTGGTGGCTCAGATGATTCAAATAATTCCAGTAATGATGGCAATACTAACGTACCCAACCCACCCACTACTCCTGACACTCCAGAAATCGACACCAACTGGCAGCCAGCAGGTGGCAGTGCTACGATTGCCGCCAATGGATCACAGCCTTTTTTGCAAATCATGCCCAATCTACCGAGCAGCGCTTTAGGCGGGGTATCACCTGGACGTGAGTTATTTATCACAGAGTGGACACCAGCAAATGAGGGTCGCGTACTGTTCGATGGTGTGGGGCCACTGTTAAATGCCAATGCCTGTACCCAATGCCATAGCGCTGAAGGTCGCAAACCCATTTATGCAGCCAATGGTCAGCTGAGTGATGCGATTTTATTCCGGTTGGGTAATAAGCAAGGCCTGCCACATGCTTATTACGGTGAACAAATGCAGCATCAAAGTATTGCCACAAGTATCAATCCCGAAGGGAGCATGCGCTACGCAGCGATGCCCAGTCAAAATGATAAACCTGCTGGCATACAGTTTAGCTTTACTCCAACTGACCCTAATCAACCCTTAGGAAATACAGCGATTAGCGGACGCATCTCACCGCAATTGGTCGGTATGGGCTTGCTCGACCTTATTCCTGAAGCGAATATCATTGCGGCAGCTGACCCTGATGATAACAATCAAGACGGTATCAGTGGCCGCGTACATTGGGTACAAGATGGCAAACAGCAGCGCATTGGCCGCTTCGGCTGGAAGGCGATTAACTCAAGCCTGCGTACCCAAAACGCCAATGCCATGTCGCAAGATATGGGCTTAACCACCTCGGTATTTATGGATCCTAACTGTACGGTAAATCAGCCTATTTGTTGGACAGCAGCGAATGGCGGCTCTCCAGAAGTCTCAGACAGCAGTCTAGACGCCGTGACCGATTTTATGACCGCCCTTGCCGTACCTGAAAGGCGAATAGACGATTTATCAGATTTTAATAAAGGAGCGCAACTGTTTGCACAAGTCGGCTGTGCTGGCTGTCACACACCCAAGCAAAAAACAGGCAGTAGTGAGCGCTTCCCGCTCCTATCACAGCAAAACATTTATCCTTATACTGATTTATTACTGCATGATATGGGCGCTGGACTAAATGATAGCGTAAAAGAGAAAAATGCAGAAAGCTTTGAGTGGCGTACACCGCCATTGTGGGGAATTGGCATTGTGGCACGTGATCCAGAAGCGCGGTTTTTGCATGATGGTCGTGCCAGCAGCTTGACTGAAGCGATACTCTGGCATGGTGGTGAAGCAGAAAGTACAAAGACGCGCTTTACACAGTTATCCGCCACGCAAAAACAAACATTAATGACCTTCTTAAAGGGCATTTAACGCTCAAACAATAAAATGTGAGAGTTAAGAAGGCAAAAAAGGGCTACCAGTGGTAACCCTTTTTTATGCTGCTATTCAATAGTTATTCACGGCGATGCTTGGTATGACTATCAGGCGCTTGAGCATTATCAGGTAACAGCGCTTTAATCGTTAAGTTTGCATGCTGTTTATCTAGATTGTCCTCTGGACGGCCAAACGTTTTTGCTGTCCAAGTTAATACTACGATAGAACCGCTCAATAGCATAATGGCCACAGAAATTGTCGCCAGCA
Organism: Psychrobacter cibarius; assembly: GCA_030686115.1. NCBI lineage: Bacteria > Pseudomonadati > Pseudomonadota > Gammaproteobacteria > Moraxellales > Moraxellaceae > Psychrobacter > Psychrobacter cibarius. Next base: position 882,491 of record CP131612.1, on the reverse strand, counting down.
GCCATAAATGAAAATAGTCTGAGACCGCCTGTACATCGACCACCAAATGTCGTGATAAAGCAGTAATCGCGATAAATATCAAAAACTGTACCGGCAGACGGTGGGTTTTAAAATAAATCCCTATCATGGCGAGCAGCTCAAGATAAATAAACAACATCAATATGTCTTTTAAATCCGCTGAGCCTTTTTGAACAATACCAACGAACTCTTTACCGGCGGTCCAAACGACAACCACACTGATTAGAAATAAAATAACGTAATGACAGACATCGACAAACTCTCTACCGATACCTTGTAGTCGCTCATGAACACCTACGTTTTTTTTAGCCATGTTTAGGTCCTATCAACTGAGATGTGGTTGATTTAGCCTGAGTATATATTACCTCAGGCCCCTTATTTATCGGCAATCAGTATTCGTATGACTCTCTTTTTAGCCGATATTCAAACCGGCAGATTTTTCAGCAGCATCAACCGTTTGGCGAATCAAGGTATTAATGGTCATTGGACCCACGCCGCCCGGTACAGGCGTATAAGCACTGGCGATATTTTCTACGCCTTGCAATTCGATATCACCAACGCCGCCATTATCAGTCGGATGGAAACCTGCATCGATGACTACCGCGCCTGCTTTGATCCACTCTGCTTTAATCAGTTCAGGCACGCCCACTGCCCCAACCACGATATCCGCACGCTTAATATGGGACTCTAAATCCTGCGTTCTTGAATGGCAAATCGTTACGGTGCAGTTGGCATTCAATAGCATCATCGCCATTGGTTTACCCAAGATGGCACTGCGACCTACAACTACGGCTTCCTTACCAGCAAGCTCGATATTATGATGCTCTAATAAGTGCATGATGCCTTGCGGGGTACATGAACCATAAGCGCTCTGCTGCATCGCCATACGACCAAAGCCAAGACAGGTCACACCATCGACATCTTTTGCCAAGTCAATCTGCTCAAAGCAAGCACGCTCATCGATATGTGCAGGTACTGGGTGCTGCAGCAAAATACCATGGACGTCTGGATTGCTATTAAGTTCATCTATTTTCGTCATCAGCTCTTCAGTGGTCGTCGCACTTGGCATCTCAACGCGTATAGAATCCATGCCGACACGTTTACAAGCATTACCTTTCATACGTACATAAGTCGCAGAAGCGGGATCGTCGCCGACCAATATCGTCGCTAAGCTTGGGGTACGTCCTGTTTTAGCTTTAATAGCGTCTACACGGGTACTCAGTTGCTGTTCTATTTGTTTAGCAAGTGCTTTACCGTCCAAAACGGTAGCAGATCCTTGGGCAGTTGACGTAATAGACATAAGAACTCCAATAGAGGGTGCGATAAAAAAAGAAAGACAGCGCCCGCAACTACTTGCATGCCTGTCTTATGCTTGATCAATGTATGATTAAGACTGATATTGTACCTGTCTGGGCTAAAAAATCCTAGCGTGAGATAAGACTTGGATACTTATAAGTTTTTATCACTCGCCAATCTAGCAATATCATGTCATTACCGATGCAACCTTGACAACCTTTACCGTTTTATAAGAAAGTCTACTCACAAATAAAAGCCAATAGCCGCAACACCTTATAAATAATCAACACGCCTTAATAAGCGATATTCTCACATTACTGAATCATTGAAGCAAATACGCGATCGATTGCATCTACCGTTTGCGCGATTTCGGCAGTGGTTAAGGTAGGATGAACCAAAAACATTAAGCTGGTCTCTCCCAACTGTTTTGCTATTGGCAGTCTGTTTTCTGGACGCAAGCCTGTATCATCGAATGCTTTTTCTAAATATACCTCTGAGGCAGACCCTGAATAGCAAGGCACGCCCAGCGTATTTATTTCTTCAATGATGCGATCACGCGTCCATCCGTCAGCTAGGTTATTTGGTTGCACATAAACATACAATTTATAATAGGCATGATTAGAGTTTGGAAAATGAGAAGCTTGCTCTAATGTCGGCACCGATAGATAGCCTTTTTCTTCCCATTTAGCACATGCTTCTAATATCGCTTGAGCATTAGCACGGCGCTTCGCTATCCAGTCACTCATATGTGCCAATTGAATACGCCCAATCACGCCTTGAATCTCGGTCATGCGCCAGTTGGTGCCAAAGCTCTCATGTAGCCAATTATAGCCGGGCTGCTGCTCGGTCTCATAGACCGCCGCATAGCTTTTGCCATGGTCTTTATACGCCCACATTTTTCGCCATAGCTGCTCGTCATCGGTGGTGACCATGCCGCCCTCGCCGCCTGTAGTCATAATCTTATCTTGGCAAAAACTCCACGCGCCAATATGACCTATACTGCCAACGCTACGACCTTTGTAGCGTGCACCATGCGCTTGGGCACAGTCTTCAATGACATATAAGTTATGCCGATCTGCCAGTGCCATGATGCCATCCATATCACAGGGCCAACCTGCCAAATGCACACAGACGATGCCTTTGGTTTTGTCCGTCAATACCGCCGCTATCGACTCTGGAGTGATATTCCCTGTGGACTCATCAACATCCGCAAAAATGGGCGTCGCGCCTGCATTAACCACTGAGGAGATACTGGCAATAAAAGTACGCGGCGTCACGATAACTTCATCACCCACACCTATACCAAGTGCCTGCAATGCCGCGTCCAATGCCAAAGTTCCGTTGCCCAATGCAATCGCGTATTTGCTACCCGCCCAATCAGCGAATTCCTCTTCAAACTGACGGCATTCTTGCCCTGTCCAATAATTGACCTTGTTGGATAACAATACTTGACTGACCGCATCCGCTTCTTGCTGAGTAAAACTAGGCCAAGGTGAAAAAGGAGTATTTAGCATGCGTTCCTCATCAAAGCGTGTTTTTATCGACGCTATTACCTGTGAATTTACTCATGGTCGCTTCACCATCAGCACTAATGCCATCCTTGATAATGACTTTTTTTACTGTTTTAAATAGAATTTTAATGTCTAACCATAATGACTGATGATCAACATACCATGTGTCGAGCGTAAATTTTTCATGCCAACCAATCGCATTGCGACCATTAACTTGTGCGTATCCTGTAATACCCGGACGTACATGGTGGCGACGCGCTTGCTCATCATTATATAGCGGCAGATATTCCATTAATAGTGGTCGCGGCCCCACCAAACTCATATCACCTTTAATCACATTCCATAGTTCAGGCAGCTCATCGAGACTGCTATTACGCAAGGTCTTACCAAATGCCGTCAAACGCTCATCATCCTCTAAAGGATTACCCTCTGTATCGATAGCATCTTTCATCGAGCGAAACTTAATCATCTCAAACGGCTTGCCATTTAGACCAGGACGAGTTTGTTTAAATATCACTGGTGATCCTAAGTTTTTTTTGACCTTATAAGCCGTAATAGCATAAACAGGAGATAATATTACCAAGGCCGTCGTGGCCACCGTGATGTCAAATAGTCGCTTTATCATTTTGCAGCCCGCCTTTTGTCGTTTACGCGGTCATACCTATTACGTAAATAAAAACTTAAATAACTTTGCCATAATTGCTTGCGTTCAAAATTTGCAATGGCCCAGTCTCTTGCCTCAGGATATCTCTTTTCAAATCCCTTATCAGTAGCGGCATCGCGGATTGCTTCGGCGACAGAAGACATATCCTTAAAATTAAATTTTCGACCACTGATACCTTCTTTGACACTATCCTTTACACCAACGACATCATAGGCAAAAGTTGGAACGGCGCAACTTGCTGCTTCAATAGCGACACTGCCAAACCCTTCACGATAGCTCAAAAATAAATGTAAATCAGCACACTGAAAAACCTCGTGTACATTTGGATTGGCTGGTATATACACACCTCTATTATCTTTGACAACTTTCTCAACGACTACTTTTCCTACGTCGTCTTCACAGTCTCCTATGAACATAAAGTAGACGTTTTCTTCTCTTAGTTTTTCGGATATATACTCAATATCTTTGAAGCCTTTATCATCACAAACTCGTCCTACCACGCAAATCACAAAGGTATTGTCAGGTATCTTGTACTTCTTTTTTAATGCCTCTTTTTCTAGCTGAGCCATAGGTTGCAGCAAATCAGTATCGATGCCGTTAAATGAGCCATTATCCATGACAGTTGCCTTGCTTTTTTTGAGGATATTTTCTGCTAAGCATACGCTGAGCAAAGACTCAGAAACAAATAAAACCTCGTGAGACAAGCCAAAACTTAATATATCCAGACCCTGAAACACCCTCTTTTTTAAACCTGAAAAATTCTCATAGGCTCTACCCACGCTAAAAGCAATTCGTCTCTTTTGCAATGTAACAGCACTTGCGATACTCCCTAACAACAAGGCTTTAGGCGTTAAATAAACCACCACATCAAAACGATTCGATAGCATATAACGGGTTAAAAGCGCGAGTGACTGAGCATCTTTCAACAAAGAAGGCTTACGCTGAAAATGTAAATTAATCACCTTGCCTATTTTGCGCTCACGTAAAATATCTAACTGCTGTTTATCGCCACCGCAGATTAAGGTGATATCAACATCCGCGTGATCTCTAATGTATTCAAGCTGATCGCGATATAGCACATTAAATGACACCGCATCTGTCATTAGAAAGCATATCTTCAATGTCATTTCAGCACCTCAGTATTTTTTATATATTATTTTATCAGTGACGTTTTATAAACAATGTCATTTAGCACAAATACTATTTACCACTGACTGATGATGATTTCTTAGCGTGTCAGATATTGTTAATTTATTTCTTTTATTGGCTATCTTTTGTAATAATCCTATCGAATCTAAAAAAGTAACTGTTGTCAGTTTTGCTGATAATTTCAAAGAACCTAAATAACTGTTTCCTTTATATTCACAGTACGTTTTAAAACTGTCTTTGTATGATCTGGTTATTTTAGATAATGATAAATTCCCTTCTTCTCTATAATAGTATAATAAATCAGGCAATACCGCTAAATTTAAATCTTGATTTGAGATAGCTCTACACCACAAATCATAATCTTCAGACCTTGGATAATTTTCATTATATTTATTTCGTTCATACCAACTCTTTTTTGCCAAAACAGCAGCATGTACAATAGGATAAGCCGCGGCTATTTCTTTAAATTCCGTGTAAATTTCATCGACATGACGGCAACCATAAACTTTATTAAAATTATCAATAGACACGACACCTGTAGAAACCAAATCATAATCTGGATTTTTTTCTAAAAAACTTAATTGAATCGCTAGTCTATCCGGATGAATGAGATCATCGGCATCCATGCGCGCTATATAATCATAGTTCGCTTCTTCAATAAGCTGATTTAATCGAGCAGGCAGTTTTTTGTTTATGCCATCAGCAATGACCTTTATTCTATGGTCAGACTCTTCAAAATGCTTGGCGATGGCCAATGACGCATCAGTAGAACCATCGTCGATCAATATAAGCTCCCATAACTCATGCGTTTGAGCCAATATGGATTTGATAGCGTCTTCTAAGTACGCTTCAGCATTATAAATGGGAATACCAATAGATATATATGTCTGATTTTTCATTAGAAAACCTCAAATATCGGATTGATAATATACGGACTCAAGTTACTAAATCTCGATGTCGTCAAGACAAAATACATGAGAAAAATAATGATACTCGCTATATATAAATAAATATTATTCATTCTTTTTAAAACCATAGGCAGTATCAAAACCAATGTCCATGTAAAATACGCAAGCAGCCTTTGAGGACCTGAAGGACTGGTACCCAACATCGCTAACGGTATGATAAAAACCACGCCTGATGCATAAAATGTTATTAGTTTTTGAAACTCTTTGTCTTTGATTTTATACAGATAACTGACCAAGATGATTAAAACCATGATAGCTGTATAAAAACCAAGCGTTAAAAACCCGCCTGCTTCATCAGATGCTTTCGCATAGCCCTCATATCTATCGTTAGTAGAAGAAATATAAGCGACCAATACCCCACTCACTAATAGCGAGCCTAAGAATGTTGCCAAAATTTTATATAAGGGCTTTATTCTTAAATTAACGATAAAATAAAATGGAATCATAAACAATGCGGTTACATGGAACAATGAAGCAATTGCACAAATCAGCAGGTATGGAATAAATCTTTTTTGTAATAAATAAGGAATGGCTAATGTAAATATCGCCATTGCCAACCCTTGACGCAGTCCATTAAAAGAAAAAGTATAAACGCCCAGCGTAATAAATAAAAATACGGAGAACCAATAATTTACGCTGTATTTTTTAATCACTCTAAGATAGCAATAGACAATAATTAAACTGGTAATAACAAGCAGCCAAAAATAATGAGTGGTCATACGTAATAACGCATACTCTAATAACTGATAACCGAATTCAATGTCTTCGTTGAACCTAAAGTACTCAGCATTCAATTGACTGTTGAAATTTCTCGTATAGTTTCCTGTATCCGTACCGACTCGGTAGCTACGAAGGCCTGCAAACAATGTCAATATAATTAGCGGCAGCCAAAAAGACGTACGATTGAGAGATTTTTTCTCCAGTACGATCCAAAAAATAACAAGGCTAAGAACCAGCAGGTATGGAAGCATTTAACCCTCTATAAAAGTAGATGTCGTCAATCTTATATAAATCGGATATGGTGGCAGGTTTACACCGTCTAGTATCTTTTTTACCGTCCAGTACCTATATAACTATAGCCTATCTACCTCGATTTTTTTCTCATTCCGTCCAAACTACCTTGAAACGAATATAAATAAGAAGCAACCACTCCGTCACATACTCAAGTACTTTTGCATTAGTGTTTGCGCGTTGGTAGCAGCACTAAATCCATATAAATTCAGCGCTGCGGTTATGTCTTTTTCATTGGGTTTTGGCTGTTTAGACGCTAATAAGCAATCAACCCAATCCTTGGCTGAGTGAATCGGTAAAAACTGTACTAATCCAAGTCCTAAATCTACTTCAGGTGATACTTGGTCAGAAACCAACGCCTTTAACCCAACTGTTTGGCTCTCGACCAAGACGACAGGGAAACCCTCGTGCAACGAAGGCATAATCATATAGTCGGCGCTGGCCATTAATTCTGTGATATCCGTACGCATCCCCAAAAACTTGACCGTATCTAGGAGTGACTTATCTGCTACTTGTTGCCTGAGCCTCATATCCAATGAACCTTGTCCAACAATGTATAAGGTAAAAGCGATTTGACGTTTTTTTAACTGCTCAGCGATCTCTAAAGAAAACTGATGGTTTTTAACCTCATTTAGACGACCAACTTGGATGATTTTTAGCCCCTCATCGCCAAATTCTTGGTCGATATACTGTCTTGATTGGTTAGCGACTGTCATCATCTGCTGTATGTCAACAGCATTGGGCAATAGCCACACGTCTTTTATGCTGCCAAATAGGTAATGTGCCGCTTGTTCACCGCAACTCATTTTATTCGTGGCCAATTTACGATTGGTAATGAATGCCCACTGTTCATATATTTTTTTAACAATATTGGTTTTACCATTACTGGTGCTATGAGAATGTGAAATGCGATGCGGCACGCCAGCACCTTTGGCAGCCAGCAGATGAAAAGCATTGTTTAATAGCATATGAGCATGAACGATTTGATAGTCAGGATGTTGTTTAAGGAAGTTTTTAAGCTTCCACATACGCGCTAATGAATGATCAGCTAAAATCGGTATAATCCTACCGCCCAGCGCTATTATCTCAGCATCATAGTCACCGACCTCGTCGGTAAAAGTGATAAAATCAAACTGAATCTGGCTATAATCTATATGGCGATATAGATTCATAAGCATGGTCTCTGCCCCAGCCCGATCCATTTTTCCCACGATGTGTAGCACTCTCTGAATAGTCATCTCTTTACCTATTAAGAAGCCATAAAACCAAACGTATTTCTCAAAACTATTCTGAATCTGTTTTCTCTTGACCTTTAACCTTTGCTCTTTTGTCTAGCGCTTGACGAAGCACCTGTAACATCAGCAAAGCAACTTGAGTCGGCATACGTACGATATTACTAATCATCATATTTCTTACGGTCAAATCGCTCTTATAGCCCTTTAGTCGTAACGTTTTATCTGCTTTTTTAGCTTGTGCTACTGCAGCTGTTAAATAGCCATTATCTATACGAGTAAGGATGCTCCAATGACTTTGTTTAATTTTATTGGCGAGTGTTTTTTTAACCTCATCCGCTTGATAGTCCTCTACTAAACTGATGACTTCTGCGTGGATAATGAAAAGGTCTAATAGCTTTTTATCTGTTGACCCTGTGATCGACGTGCCGCGCTGTCTGTATAGATAAAAATCAATGGGCAGGTGATACTTAATATTAGTAGCTAAGCCAAGATGCCAATGAAAAGGCCAGTCTTCGTAGTACAGACCCACTGGGAACTGTAACGAGGCCGACCGCACTGCGCTAGATTTAATAAATTTGAGCCATGCAAAATGCGGTAAGCTAAAATATGAACCGTCTATTTTGGTTGCCTCAAATTCTAAATTTCTAGCGGGATACGGCAGATCTGTCTTTGTGATGCCATCTTTGAAAGGTGTAAAGCCATATGTTACAACCTCTGCATTCGTGCTGAGCGCACAATCCACACACGCTGCCACCAAGCGAGTGTCTATAATGTCATCAGAATCAACGAACATCATGTATTTGCCTATCGCAGACTTGATACCAGTATTACGAGCCGCAGAAAGACCACTGTTTTTATGATGCTGAATGACTTTGATGCGTTCATCTATGAGATGTGACGCAAGTGCTTGTTTTGAATCATCAGTGGAGCAATCTTCCACAACGATAATTTCAATATTCTGATAAGTCTGCTGCTTGATGGATGCCAAGCAAGCATCGATATATGACGCAACGTTATACACTGGTAAAATGATACTTACTAATGGCGTTTCGATAGTCGTCATATCGCTATCAGCGCTTTTTTTAGGTCATCATACTCAGCTATATCAACTGGAGACTCATCCATCGTACCGTGAGGCAGGGACAGAAGGCTATCGATGAATTGTGCAATATCAGCAATCTCTTCCAATTCTAAAAACACCAGCCTTGGATGACCGCCTAACCAGTCCAACTGCGTCTGTCTTATCTTATGATTGGAGTTCGGGAGTACCAAGCACGGCGTACCCGATAGCAAACATAAAATCATGCCATGCAGACGGTCAGTCACGACCAATTTTGCAGCACGAAACTGGCTAAGCTTGTCAGTCAGTAATTTTGTGCAATGTGCCTCATCGAGTTGCGAACCACCAGCATGCGTGTCGGTTTTTTCAATCTGATAGCCAGTATCTGCTAAGGCTTTGTCTATCATGGCGTATTGCTCAGCTGATAATGCGGCTTCTTTGTCATCTCGTAAGCAGCGCAAAATACCTGAAGGCGCTAAGCAATCTGTCGTACCCAGCACTGTGGCATTAGCGCTCATCACAATATCTGGTACGAGACCAATATGCACATTACTGTACTCAGCAAAAAGCTCGATGAGTTTTGCCGCTGTTATCGACTCTCTGGCAAAAACATGTATATCTGGATGCTTGGCGTAGACTTTTACAATACGCTGCAAGGCACGTTTAGATTGAATATAATCATTCCAATCTAGTGTCTGAGGAAAACAAACGATTCGATTGGCAGGAAATGACTTGATGACTAATTGGCGCAGCTCCTCAATATCAGGATACGTGCTACCCATATTACCGCCGCCGATGATAGTGACGATATCCGTCTCTTTTATTTGCTGTTTAATGGAATTGAGCACAAATCTGGTTTGACTGATAGCCACACTAACAACGTCATAATCCGTCAGCACACGTTGCAAATACTGCTTTTGCGCGTGAGAAATAGCAATATCACCAATATTGCCATAGTCAGCGGCAAGAAAAATAAAGCACCGTTTACCAGTTGGTAACGGTAAACCTCTCGCCCCCATATAAGCGGCTAAGTGTTTTTTTAGTTTGAGTGGTATGAGCTTTTTTATAGCAGCAATATTCATTTTTAATGCTCCCTTATTCGTTTCTCATTAACAGCTTCTTCACCCACATACGACGCCTTGAGCCAACAGGAAACAATCTATTCAAGTTAGGAGGCGGTTTACGTTTGAGCGCTTTTTCAATGTATGGCAGCCATTCAAGACCTCTACCCGTTTTAATCATCTCATGACGAATTAACTTCCAATCTATGCTGACAGCCCTGCCCTTTATAGCCATTGATTTAAAAAGTGATGAGTCCATGGGCTCGCTAAAACATTGAGGGTTATCTATACCTGCAACCAAAAAATTGAGACGCGTCCTAACACATTTCTCACAGCTACCGCAGTTACTATCATGCTTATCTCCAGCCCAACAGACACGTAAATTCTCTATACCCAATGGCCATGCTGCAAGCGCTTGAATCTTCTCTGACCGACTAAAACCTGCACCATCATGAATCACTCTAAAGTCGCCAGAACTTAGCAGCGGGTCAGTGATTGGGTGTGAGCCCCAAGGACTAATTAATACATCATAAGAATCACCACTACCAATGAGCCCAATGCCTGCATATCGTTTTAAGCCACATAAGACCGAAGCGATAGCAGCAGCATGATAGTCTTCCCAGTTGATATCCCAAAGTCCCCGAATATTTGTCTCAACTGGCAATAGCTCGATATTGATATCTGCGAGTGTGTTTGCCGCTGTTTTTGCTGCACTGGCAAAGCCTTCTGTATCATCTAGAGGTATATCAAAGCCATGCACAAAAACCCCTGCTTTAATATTTCGTGTGGCGTATCCTGCTCTGCCTGTCGCATGACGATAAGCGGTAAACTGAGCATCAACGCCACCAGAAAATGCAGCGATAGCACCATCTATATGGCAGTCTTGTTCTCTTATACGATCCACTTTTATATCAATCAAAAAATAGCGATCTGGCAACCACTTATTCCAAACATACTGTAGCTCTGTCAGATTGGCTAATAGCTCATGCGACACGCTACCATGCACATGAATGGCTGCTCGCATCTGCATCGCGGGCAACAATGTGGCCAGTAAATAAGCATCACAATCATCGTCTTCTGGCATTGGCAAGTTCGCTGGATATACAAACCACAATACCTTCTCAATCATTTGCCCGTTAGCTGTTGTCTGTTGCAGCAAACAACAGCGCTTTTGGCCTTTTTCATCACTACGTAAAGGCTGAGGCAACAAATCAATATTAAGCATATTTTTTCACCTTTTCTTTAGACCAAGACAGTTGAAGAAAAACCAGCGTCATAACATACCAACGCCGTGAAAAACATAAAATCAATACACGAATGCCGCGGGCTGGATGTCGTTGATAATAATGCGGCAAACAGTTCTGATAAACGAAAGACTGGCGTATTTTAACTAGCTCTGCACGACGCTTTTTCATATCGATATGCGCCAAATTATTAAGTAAATATGGCAGCATATGCTCGACATAACTACGAGCAAAGTCCGATAATAGCACTTGCTTTTCAGTAGCACTGATCGACCAATCATGTATCCTGACTCTGGCTGTATAGTCCGCTTCAATGGATTCCAAAAGCCCTGATTTGTATTGTGAGCTTGTTATTGAGGTCGCATTTTCATAATAGTTGTATGGACAGTCTGGCAGCACCGATAAACGATTTGCTTTGCTTAGACATGCGATATTAAAAATACCATCCTCACCAAATTTGACGTCGCTATCGAAGCGCAGCTCTGCGATTAAGTTTTTGCTATACACCTTGGTGCAGGCGTACCAATATATATGTCTATTCTCTGTCACTCTCAGTTGTAGCATTTCGATATCTTGCCGTGAGTATTCTGCCGCACTATTAGGACGCTCAATAACAGAGCCATCCAGCATCATGCGTTTATGACCAAATGCCAACATCTCGACATCTCGATCTACAGCTTGATCAAAGACAAAATCAAAATACCAATCATCAATGGTGTCATCCGCGTCTATAAAAACGATGTAACTGCCGGTTGCGATATCGAGCCCAGTATTACGAGCCTCTGCCACGCCTGCATTCTTTTGATATTTCACCGTAATCCATGTCTTAGCACTCGCCCAGCTATGCAATAGGCTAGCAGTATTATCTTTAGAACCATCGTCAATGACTATCAGCTCAATGTCGTGACTCTTTTTCGCAACGTCAATACTATTAATACAACGATCAATAGTAGCAGCGGCATTGAATGCGGCGATAATAACTGAAATCATAGTGAGCCTCTCAAGTTGAGACTTCTTATACATATCCTTTGTGACATTTAAAGCAGTCAAAAAATGTACCTACTGCTCCACTTCATCGATATGAACAAGACGCCGAAAAGCGACATAAATGATAGATAAACTGAGCAAAACCCCAACAAATGAGAAAAGGGCAATGGCTATCATATCTGACTCAAAAACGTAAAAACCTACATACAGCGCTGCAGCACGAAATACCACTGCAAACACTTCTCTAATCAAAAGGAATCGCTGTAAACGTAATGCTGGCAATGCCGCAGTACTCGCACCAGACACTAAACTGGTCAAAAGCCAAATAGACAGCCACTGCGAATAACTACCTGCCAATGCCCACTCTGCACCGAACACTAAAGAAAAAAGATAATCGCCAAAAACGAACACTGTACCGAATGGCATAATACCTACCACCAATAAAATCAACGTCACTTTTAATAAAAATTGATAAGCCTCAGATGAATTTGCTGTGATGGCACGCGTAATTTTAGGATAGAAAACCTCTCCAACCGCCTGACCTAACAGCATCGCGGGTGCACCAAGCACAAGGACAGCCAACGAATACTGCCCTGCAGAAGAGGCACTAAATAATGACGCTAACAAGATAGTTGGCAACCCCACTGAAGCTGCATTCAGGATACTTTGTGGCATACGATATATCGCAAAATCACGCTGCGATATGGCGGCATGTCGAATACCCTTAGTACCAAACCAATGACGCACATTTAATACACCTACTCTAGGTACACGAAGCATCTGCATGATAAAGTTTGTGAGCTGCCCTGCTATCGTCAATAAAATAAGTAACATCCCTGAAGGTGCTAGCATACCGCCTATCAGCTTACTACTATCTGTCACAAGCTTGCTTTCCACATAAGCTCGAGCTTTCGCTTTAAATAAGCCCACCCTAATAGCAGACTGATCAGCGACAGAAAGAAAAGCACCGACTAATAGCATTAATGGTATGAGATATAGCATGTTTGGTGTGCTTTCCATACCCATCCAACTTGCCAAATGAAACTTACCGACATAGACAACAATGAATGAGAAGACAGCTATAACCACACTGAGCAATATAGACAATCGGGCAATGGCCGCAGCATCCTCGTCACTGTCTGGCATCACGATTGCATTTGCATAGCCCATAGTGGCAATCGGCGTAATAATACTGACGATAGCAGTAAAGGCAGCAGCGATACCGAAATCCTCAGGTCTGTACAGTCTTGTGAGAAATGGCATAAAAATCATGGCGATGGCCTGTCCAGCAGCAATCCCGCCACCGACCATGACCACATCTCGCACAAAGTGACTGGTTTTCAACCTGTTTATTGTGCTCTGTATCGATAAAAATACTCCAGAGCTCATGACATATTGTCCAATTTAGTGACTCACAGAACTTGTAAGGAATTTATGACAGCGCGCCTCTCTCTATTAACCCATTTCATCTGTCAGTGTGGTATCTACTTTCTCTACCTCGCCATCTTTATCAGATCCTTCTCGGTAACCTTCGACAAAAAACTTAAACTGTGTTTTCAGCCAGACCACATCCTGCTGCTTTGCTTTTTCTGCAAATTCAAATAAAATATTTTCGATATCTTGCAAAGGAAAGCTGTGCTCCATTGCTTGCATAATCAATGGATGAAAAGTAGGTTCGATATTGTCTTCACCAATGATTAACTCCTCGTAGAGCTTTTCACCCGGTCTCAAGCCAGTAAATACGATTTCGATATCGCCATTGGGATTGCTATCATCTTTTAGCTCACAACCTGTCAAACGAATCATACGTTTTGCCAGATCAACAATTTTGACGGGTGCACCCATATCAAGCACAAACACCTCACCACCGAATGCCATCGCACCTGCCTGAATAACCAAACTGGCCGCTTCTGGAATCGTCATAAAATAGCGCGTGATGTCTGGATGAGTGATGGTGATCGGACCGCCTTGCTCAATCTGTTTGGTAAATAACGGCACCACAGAGCCTGATGACCCTAAAACATTGCCAAAACGCACCATGCTAAAACAAGTCTGACTGTTACTTTGGCTCAATCCTTGGCAGACCAACTCAGCCAAGCGTTTGGACGCTCCCATGACATTGGTAGGTCGCACGGCTTTGTCAGTAGAAATCAGCACAAAAGTCTCAACGCGGGCCTGTATCGCAGCACGGGCACAATGGTAGGTGCCTTTGGTATTATTGATGGTGCCCTCAAAGGGATTGGACTCAACAATAGGCACATGCTTATAGGCTGCAGCGTGATAAATCGTTTTTATATGGTTTTTTTCGAATATATTGATTAATTTTTTTTCGTTACTGACACTGCCGATAATGCTAATAATCTCAATATTTTGATAATCAGCATCCGCTTTTTTGAGGTTACTAAGTTCTTGATCTATGGTGTATAAAGCATACTCAGACTGTTCATATAGCACTAAGCATTTAGGCTTATTTTTGATGATTTGCCGACACAGCTCACTACCGATTGAACCACCTGCCCCTGTAACGAGAACGTTTTTACCCGTGATGTTTTTTTGTAGCAACTCCGCAACAGGTTCGACTGTTTCTCGTTCGAGCACATCTAATATGTCAACGGGTCGTATATGACTGACAGTTACTATCTCATCAGCAAGCTCACGTAAGCTTGGCAAGTCTTTTATCTTAACGGAGATACCAGACAGACTGTCCATAATCTGTTTTTTACGACCACGGCTCATAGAGGGCATGGCCAAAATCACCTGCGCCACATTGAGTTTTTCTATCAACCACGGAAGCGCGTGAGCTGCATATATTTGTTTGCCATGCAAATAAGCCCCAGTAAGCTGCAGATCATCATCGATATATGCCACCACATTATACTGATAAGAATGCCTCAAACTTTCTAGCAACTCTCTACCAGCTTCTCCTGCACCATAGATAATCACGTTCTCACAACAGGCATCTGGACGACGGCTTTGACCTGCACCCTGTAGACGTTTCAGTAACGCGCGTATCATGAGCCTACTATTCCACAGCCAAATAAAAAATAGAAATAAAAATATAACGGGGGCTGAGCGCGGTATCGTCGCTGATGGACTCAAATAAATGATGACTTGATAAACAATAATAAGTAAAAAAAACAGTTGCAGCACACGACCCATCACTGCATCAAAAAACCCTCGAGAGGCGCTTCGATAAAAACCAATAAGATATAAGCTAGCAACCGGCACGAATGCATAAAAAGCCAACGCTGCAAGACTGATATGAGAGGCCACATACCCTTGTCGTAGCATCAATGCCAATAATAGGCAAAAGATCGACATAGCAAAATCTATACTAAATAAGAGGGTGCTTTTAGTCAGGCGTGGTAATGACAATAAATACAGAGCCACACGCTTCGACCATTGATTAAAACCACTGGACGATTGATAAGCATTGTTTGACTCTGTTTTTATCAACATAATATCCACCCAATTAAGTTGGTTTGCTTATAAGCGACTACCACGCAAACTAGTGGTTATCTCCATAGGCATAATGATAATGATAGCTATATTTATCCATAAGACCCTGCTGTACATCATTGAGAATAATGCCATCTACTTGTACATTGGCTTTATTCATTTGCTTGATCGCATAAACCAGTTGCCCTTCTATTGAATGATTAAACTTCGTAACGATGAGTACTTTGTCTGCATGTTGCGCAAGTACCATAGCATCTGACGCCGCCAATATCGGGGGTGAGTCGATGACAATATAATCGTATTGAGTCTTTAATTCTGCCATCAAATGATTGAATTTTTCGCCCATCAATAATGAGGTGGGATTATGCGGCTGCCGTCCGCGCGGTATGAAATCAATCAACTCCATACCAGTGGAATGAATAAAGCTTTCGACCCCTAAGCTAGGAACCTCACTGTCTGATCGAGTACCATCAATCGGAGAAAAATGCTTTTTATCCTGCAACAAATAATCGGCAAGACCATCATGTTGGCTCATATTAAACATTTTATGCAGCTCACCTAAGCGCATGTCACCATCGATGACCAAGACTTTTTTGTTGAGCTGGGCAAATACCTCTGATAAATTGGCAGCGATAAACGACTTGCCCACACCAGGGCTCTCCCCAGTAATCAATATGACTTGCGCGGGCTGCCCGACCGCTGTCCCCATTGGCATACCAAACATCAAATTGGTTCTTAAGCTTTTGATCGCCTCATAACTCAAACTACTGTGATCAACATGAGCGAGCATGCGAGGGGTGGTATTCTTCTTTTTACTCAACCTCGACAGTAAGGGTGAGCGTGGAATCGTTGCAATGACAGGGATGCCCGTTGTGACCTCTAAATGCTCTGGATCTTTGACGACATTTCTAATAAGGTTCTTCAAGAGCACCAGCATCACCCCAAACATCATGCCTATCAATGTGGTCAGCATCAGGATTTGTAGTTTATTTGGTGCAATGGCATTAAAGGTACTGGTCGGTGAATCGATAATACGGGCATAGCCGATTTGACCAGCCTTGACGATTTTAAGTTGCTCATAATTTTTGAGCAGCGTCAGATAGATTTCTCGATTGATTGCAGTATCTTCTGATAGCTTTAGAAACTCTCGCTGTATTTCAGGTAGACCTGCAATGGTATTATCTATCTCTCTTGTTCTATTATTAAGCACTTTGAGCTGTTCATTAATTTGAATGACCAGTGGATGTTCTTCGGTGTAATAAGTAGTTAGGTCTGCTTTTTTGAGTTTCAGCTCATTGAGCTGCTCATCGATGCGAGACTTCTCATTCAATAACAACTCGGCTTCTTTACCCACATCAATCGTGCCATATTTTTTACGAAAGTCATTAAACAGTGCTTCAGAAGTCTCTAATTTTTCTTTTAATAGAGGGATCTGCGTTTCCATAAAGGCAAGTGTTTTGGTCGTTTCTTCAGAACCGCGAGATTGGTTTTGATCGACGTAAGATCGGACGATCTGATTGAGTATAGTAGTGATTTGCTCTTGGTTGGGACCCGTCATCGACAGCTGAATAATCCCCGTTTTTTGACCTTTTTCTTCAACGGATAAGGCGCCGTTGATAGCGTCAGTCGCAGCCTTTATCGTCTGCTTACTAATATTAATTGGGTAACCATCAGCAGGTAACTCTGTGACAGTAATATTAATCTGACCGTCCAACCCTTTGAACTGATGCGCCTGACCAAGCTGACCTTTGAATTCATCAAACCCATTGCTCAAAACAAACCCTGTAGCAGATTTTGTTAGTGTAAAAGGTTGGTTTAAGTACGCTGGTGATACATCAAATTGGCGGATTTTGACTATGCCATTTTCGGTATCAAGAGACACATCATCCGGTGTGTTTAATTGCGTGTAAGTACGATTGCTTTTTATTCTATCAAGATGACCAATATTGGGATCTGTTAGTTTAATGCGCAGGTGCAATAGCTCAACCACTGGCTCCAATATCATACGTGATCGTATCAGCTCTGCTTCTGTCTCCGCTTTGCTGACTTCTGCACCCACCAGCTCTGAGATACTCTCACCAAGCGCCTCTATTCCTTGAGTATTTTCTTCAATCTGTATCAGCGCATCTGATTTATAGATGGGATTCACATAGCGGGTATACAAAAGCCCTAGTAAAAGCCCCAATATCGCCATGAGAGCAATGATTTTCCAACCGCGTAACAATACTAAAACCAGCGCCATTAAATCGATGTCGTCATTGTTTTTTTCGCCCGTAGACGTTGATAGGTCTTTTGAATCCATATTATTCATAACCATATACTCATCGCTCAATGTTGATCGTTTAATAGCATTCGCTGAACTTCAACGCTCTAATCGATGTCGCGTCGCTAATCTTGTCAGTCCATTGTTCAAGACTATCGATAATATCTTGTCTACTCTTCTCAAATGCTGAGTCATCCTGCTGATAAGGGTCAGCAATATCTTTATCAAGCCAATGCCCTATTCGAAAGGTTTTTCCGCGACAGTGCGGCCACTGATTTTCAATCCATTTGGTTTGGCTGGTTGTCATCGTCAAAATTAAATCTGACTGACTGACTAACACTTCATCAATTTGCTTAGCGATATGAGCACTGATGTCTATATTATGAGTGGCCATCAATGCAACCGCTTTGGCATCAGCTGCGTGACCTACGAGCGCTGACAAACCAGCAGAGTCGATGTGCTTTTCTGGATAATATGCCGTTAATATGGCAGCGGCCATCGGGCTGCGGCATATATTGCCAACACAAACAACCAAGATCTGATCAAACGCTCCCATGACTGACTCCTATATCCCTGAAATCACATTGATTGCTGATGTTGAAGGCAGTATGGCGCTAATAATACGATTCCAGCGCGCCAAGCCAGTTGGATCAACATAAAGAATGTCATTGGCTTGCATGTCAAAACGACTGGCCAAGGCAAAACTTGTGATGCTCTGCATGTCGACATAATAAATATTGGTGTATTGATACTTTGGATTATCCCGAACGATATATACTTTGGCGGCGTTGGCCGTATTAGAATTCAATCCATTTGACTCACCTAATACATGCGCTAGGCTCAGCCCTTGCTCAGGAATAGCAACGGGCTCAATTTTGCCAAATTCTCCCAATACATAGACCTTATTGCGGCTTTGGCTATTGACATGAATAGCATCGCCGTCTTGTAAGTATATTTGATTGGCAGACAGCCCCATTTGATTCAATGATTGGATACCAAGCTTGTAACTTTTGCCTTGACGGTTTAATACGATATGGTTTGAATCACCCGTATCAGTCGTACCACCCGCCATAGAAATAGCGCCATATACTGAGATGGGCACATCTGCGATAGCAAACTCACCAGACTGCTTGACCTCACCATCCACGAAAAACTTACTACCACGGTAATTGATGATTTTGACCTGAGGATCTGAGTATTTGAGATAGCGTTGGAGCTTACTTTGCAAAGTGGCGGTGAACTGCGGCACACTGAGACCGCTGGCTTTGACTCTCCCTATTAAGGGGAATTGTATAAACCCTTGCTGGTCAACGGTCAGACTAGACGTTGAGGCATTAATATCTGGATAATTGGTCAGGATAATATTGAGAACATCCCCTTTAGCAATGCCATAGCTGACACGCCCAGATGTTTTTACTAAATGATATAAATCTCGATCAAGGATGACGGCTTCTTTAGCTGGTAGATTAGCCAAACTCAAAGGTTGAATATAGAATTGTAGACCGTTTTCTGCAGTGAATGTCCCTGACTCGGGTAATTTTCCAGACTGAAGTCCTGAATTTATTGTGCAACTGCTGAGCAATACTGTCAGCAATAAGCAAGACGCACTTGCTATTAAGGAGCGCTTTTGTACAGAAATGAAATATTTATAAACCATAACAGTTACTCATATTTATATTCGTGAATCAAAAATAAGTGCCTTGCTGCTATCAATATATTCATAAAAAAGGATGTATTTATTGAATATACACCTAAACTATACATAACGCAATATTTATAAACATTGATGTAAGAACATTTTTTTAGTTAATTTATTTTAGGTAAACCCTTTTCAAAAAAGGTGTATAGCGCATATCGATAAAAACAAAAAGACAGAAAAATCTAAATCGGCAGACATATTCAACGGAGTTAGCAGTATTTTTTAGGGTTCATGCTGTCAAAAATATAAATTTGGTATTGGTTATACTGCTTAATTGATCTTAATAATATTCGAAGAAATCACTGTTTTATTAAAAAATAAATATAAGCATTTGTGTGCAAATACCTTACTTTTATAACACCCTAATCAACTTTTATTTTAGAAATCTCTTTTAATTTAGCAAACTTTCTTTTATTAATATAAAACGATAAATTGATACCGTTTGTAGATACTGGTTTGCGTGCTAAAGTCATCAAAATAGCGTAGAATAGTCAATCCAATTTTTTACATTGAGAAATGTAAACCCACCGACTCAAGGACATGATTATGAAAGATGAAAAATTACAGAAAGCCCTCGCCCGTATGGGTCTTGGCTCACGCCGTCAAATGGAAGAAGTCATAAAATCAGGGCGTGTTACTGTTAATAACGGACCTGCGACCATTGGTGATCGCGTCGAGCAAGGCGATGAGATTCGTGTTGACGGTCGTCAGATTAAATACACCTCTGAAAACGAAAAGCGTCGCCGTGTTATCGCTTACTACAAACCTGAAGGCGAAGTCTGCTCTGCTAAAGATCCAGAAGGCCGTCCAACCGTTTTTGAGCGTTTACCAAAACTGACTCATGATCGCTGGGTGATGGTTGGTCGCTTGGACATCAATTCAACTGGGCTATTATTGTTTACCAATGATGGTGAGATGGCGCATCGCTTGATGCATCCGTCTGGCGAAGTCACTCGCGAGTACGCAGTACGTGTATTGGGTGAAGTGACTCCTGAAATTGCACGTGCATTAACGGCTGGCGTTATGCTAGAAGATGGCATTGCAAAGTTTGAAGATATCAAAGAAGGCGGTGGTGAAGGCGTCAACAAGTGGTAT
Source organism: Psychrobacter cibarius (assembly GCA_030686115.1). Lineage (NCBI taxonomy): Bacteria > Pseudomonadati > Pseudomonadota > Gammaproteobacteria > Moraxellales > Moraxellaceae > Psychrobacter > Psychrobacter cibarius. The sequence continues at coordinate 861,771 of CP131612.1, read as the reverse complement.
CACGTCCAACTAAAAGAAGGTCGTAATCGCGAAGTACGTCGTTTGTTTGAATCACAAGGCCTGAAAGTAAGCCGTCTACTACGCACGCGTTACGGTACGATTGCTCTACCAAAAGAGCTACGTACTGGTCGTTTCTTAGAACTCGACAGAAAAGATATCAATACGTTGACCGATCTAGTGAGCTTACGTCCTCGTTATGGTACGGGTCTGCATGGCGCAGCGAAAGAGAAGCAAGAGCGTATCAGAAGCAAGCCGCTTAAAGCGCGTCGCGCTACTGACAGTCGTAGCGACACTCGCAATAGCAGCGCGAAGCCTAAAAGCAGTGCTAGCCCTGCCAGCCGTGGTACGCGCAATACTCGTGACCGCAACGACAAACGCTAATTGTATCAATCTATCCTGATTTTAAATCTTTAATTGATTTAAAGTAGACCACAAAAAAGCAGCCAATGATTATTCATCATTGGCTGCTTTTTTATATAAGTTTTACAAAGAGTCGTTGTCAACCTGACGACTTATATTTAGCTATCGTGGCTATTAATATAATTCCTCATGACTCGTAGCTCTTGCAACTGCTGACTTTCCATTTGTTCTAATAATCTATCTAGACGCTGCTCAATATTATTAAATACCTGCTGTAATAACTGATTGGCTTCTGCCTTTTTTTCATTATCTGCATTGTCCGCGCTTATATTAACATTCGCTAGATAATGATGACTGGCAAGCATTTCAGGCAGCCTAGTGTGTAACATCTTATTCAATAAAAACTGTTGCTCGGTTACGGCAGGCGTTTTATGCTGAGCTTGTAGTGACTTTGGATACGCTTGATAGCGGGTTACTTTTTCATCGATACGTTTTAATTGGCGCAGCTGTGGCTCTGACAAATTTTTCAGGTGTTTTTTATGTAAATTTAGTTGCTGCCAACTAAGTTTGGACAATGACAACGGTGCATCATAATCCTGATAAGTGAGTACACCTGGCGAAATACCGACCGCTTTGTGTAGCGCATGCCAGCCTTTTTTACCCAAATAAAAGGTGGTGACGGTCGTTACAATGCCAATGCCTATTAAGATGCTCATATACCCTTACTCTTCATCGTTTAATCACACCACTTTGCCTTTACAGTTTAATATTCTCAGCACTCACATTCTTACCAGTTGCGCCAGTTGGATTTTCAATCGCTTTAATTTCTATATTAGCACTATTGACACTACTAACATTGCTATCGAGCTTTTGCATATCTGTCGTAGCAGCAGGATTATTAAAGCGTTTTTGTAGATAGCGGTTGGTCGCCAGCAGCTTTTGACCATCTTGATGATAAGAGGCATTCAGTAAATCATCAAACTGAGTATTAATGGTACGTAATACATCTAATAGCGCTTCTTTTCCAGTCACATTAGAGTGCTTGATTTTGGTCGTGTCAGCGCGTGCGCCATCCCCCACATCTAAGTCGTGCAAGCGGCGATAGTCAGTTACAGCAAGTGGCACATGTCTGTCCATTAAATTTTGAATCATAATGTAGGTTTCATTGACCGTGTCTTTATCGTCTATCTTGCCATCATTATTGGTATCGCCATAAATGACCCGCAGCTTTTCCCCTTTTTCATTGATTTGGTCGAGTGCTGTTTTGACTTCAACAGGCAAGCTTTTTTCTGGGATATAACCCAATTGCGGCATCGCTTTGTACTCAAGCATTTTAGGCGCAGTCATTTTTTTGACACCACGATACCCCAAATATAACCCAGCTACTGGTAACACTCCATATAAAATGAACATGACAAACATCGCAGTAACTTGAGTCATTAGAGTATCCTAATTATTGAATAAAATGGCTTGGTAAATTTCTTCTTATTTTAAATAGCTTATTATTCTAAATAAGATAGATGGTTATTATTAAACAAAAAAATAAGGCTCTATTAAAGCCCTATATTGTTATGCATTGCGTCGCTTGTGTGAAAACCATGTTAGGACGTGTCCCTAATTCAATCACAGCTCTGGATTATGTTAATTTTATAATGCCAATTAACAGCCATTATCTATTAGCCATTAACTTTTTGTCCGGCTTTTGACATAACGGTGCGTTGAAGCCAAACGATTCATCACCGTTTGATGCAGCTCATCTAACAATTCATCAAGCTCATAATCAATCTCTAAAAACAAATCCGTCAGCATGTCACCTGCTGTCATCTTGCCTTGCACCATATTGTTTTTGGTGCGGTGCGGGCTAAAACGCTGTAATTGCTCATAATGATGGAGGGCTTCTGGAATGCTCTCTGACACCAGCTTATCGATGACAAATTGGCGTTCATTATGTTGCTGTTGTTGCTGTTCGTTGAGCTCACTGCTCCACTCACGATAGCGTTTTAACTTACCATTGATACGGTCTAGTATCGCAACCGCCTCGATGGGCATAGCGTTTAGGGTGGCTTCATCGACCACATCAACAAGCTCAGTCATAATCGGGCAGCGTCCATGTTTGAGATACCATAAAGTATCGGGATCAAAAGGCGGTCTATTGGTCGGGCGCATCTGAGCGCGATTGGACAGGTAGCGATCAGTCAATGGTGTCGGCGTTCTGATATCACTCACTTGCGCCAAAGCATCACAAATACGTTCGGTGCGTTCAGGCGGCGTCAGTACGGAACGCTGACTGACAGCTTGATCATTTTTATCATTGTTTTTACTATTGTTATCAGTCACCTCTATATCTTGACTGATAGCCATCTCCTGAGCATTTTTGGCTGCTAGCGTTGGCAGGTCATCTTGAGCTTGCCCAAATGACTTTAGCATTCTTGTCAGACTTACCACCATGACCTACCTTGCCCCTCGTCCCGTGCACGCTTATTGCGCTCGTATTGCATAGATTTATCCAATAGCGTATCTTAACAGCTTTTTACCGCGCTGCCAGTAAGCAAACTGTCAACACCTCTCATCCGCCCCATGCTAAGCACACTATTATGAATGCGACCGACTACACCTCTGGATTCTTACTTGGGCTATCGCTCATCATCGCGATTGGCTCACAAAACGCCTTTGTACTCAAACAAGGGCTCAAACGTGAGCACATATTTTTTGTCTGCTTATTTTGCGCGGTCAGTGATGCGCTGTTAATCTCTGCTGGCGTTGGCGGTTTTGGCGCGGTGACGGCGCAATATCCGCAAGTGGTCAATATCGCAAAATTCGCTGGTGTTGTATTTTTGCTATGCTATGGATTACAGAGCTTATATGCCAGTGTGCGCGTCACACATGCACTCACCGTCGAGGGACAAGTCGTCACCAGCTTAAAAAAAGCCCTGTTATTATGTTTTGGCTTTACTTGGCTCAACCCACACGTCTACTTAGATACATTGGTACTCGTTGGCATGGTTTCAACGGGTGCTAGTAGTAAGCTGGCATTTGCAGTTGGCGCAGTCAGCGCCTCATTCTTTTTCTTTTTTGCGTTGGGTTATGGGGCGCGATTACTCAAACCATTATTTGCCAAACCAAAAGCGTGGAATATACTCGATGCTTTGGTAGGGATACTCATGTTGTATTTGGCGTGGCATCTGTACCAAAGTTAAAAACAACGATAAAGGCAAAAATAGGTGATAGGCTAAACCATTAACACAGCTTCTACATATAAGTATAAAAAAGCCAAACACCTTATATAAATGCGTTTGGCTTTTTGGAATCTGACACTTTTACTATTTACGATACTTTTTTACGCTTTTTAGGCTTAACGAAGGTTAAGTTCAAAAAATGCTCAAGCGAGTCATCAAGGACGTCCAACCAAGGCTCTGGCAACTCAGGCGATAGCGTGCCTGTTAACGTAGAGCGATACGCCTTTTCTCTAAAGGTCATGATATTATCGGCTTTGTCTTTTTGCCACTCTTTTAAGATTTCACCCTGTTTTTCAACAGCAAATTCTGGATAATCGGTCGCGTTGGTTAAATCACGAATATAAGCGGCTTGAAAGTCGATTGAATCACTGACCGTCACGCACTTCGCGTAAGTTGCCAACCACTTTTTCTCATCTGCTTCACGGTGTACCAATTCAGGTAACTCGATATCGCCCATCATCACATCACGTGCATACCATGCTTGAGCGTCAAACATATTAAAGGTGAAATACTGATCCTGCATACCTAAATAAATGAGCTTTGGGTTTGGCTGCCAGAAAATCCCTTTGTACAAGTTGGCTGGATATAAGCAGTTATGCGTTTGCAGACGTAACTCATCGGGCATAAAGGGGAAATGAAACAGATAACCGGTACACATAATAATGGCATCAAATTTTTGGCTGCTACCATCGGCAAAATGCGCCACATCTTCTTCAAAATGGGTGACCAAAGGCACTTCTTTGATGCCCTCTGGCCAATCATAGCCGAGTGCTTGCGTACGATAGCTGATAGTGACTGATTTGGTGCCATACTTATAGCACTGCGTGCCAATGTCTTCGGCTGAATAACTACTGCCGATGAGCAAAATATCTTCGTCTTTGAACTCTAAGGCGTCACGAAAATCATGCGCGTGCAGAATGCGACCGGGAAAAGCTTCTAACCCTTCAAAGTAAGGCATGTTGGGCGTGGAGAAATGACCCGTCGCCACGACCACATAATCAAATTCTTCCACTTCTTGCTCATTGGTTTTATGATTCATCACCGTCACGGTGAATTTTTGCGTCTCATCATCGAATGATACCCAACGTACTGGGCATTCAAAGCGAATGTATTTTTGGATATCTTGTTTATCAATACGCCCCATAATGTAGTCTTTTAGGACTTCACGCGGTGGGTATGAGGGAATCGCTTCACCAAAATGCTCGTCAAACGAATAATCAGCAAACTCTAAGCACTCTTTGGGACCATTGGACCATAAATAACGGTACATACTACCGTGAACAGGCTCACCATTTCTGTCTAATCCTGTGCGCCAGCTATAGTTCCACATGCCACCAATAGCGTTTTGCTTTTCATAACAAACTATCTCAGGTAAGTTTTTTGCGCCAGCCAAACGAGCTGCTTCAAAAGCGCGTAATTGTGCTAAACCACTTGGACCTGCACCTAAAATAGCAATTCTTTTATTACTCAAGACTAACTCCTATGATAATAGTTGTCTCTCCACTGTAACATATTTTTATGAATGGTGTTTTTTCGAATACTTTTGGTGATTAATTGGCCATAGCTTAAGACATGACTATTCTCCAAAAATGGCTTCTAACCGAATCTTTGGTTTTTAAATTTGATATGAGTTAACACGTGCTTTTCATTAGGGCGTATTAAATATGCATAAATCGGCACTGTCAGTGCTAGGGTTGAATACTGAACACGCCCATTAAGGAATAAATCAAAAAATTGACGGACAAACATAACGTAGCAGCGTCATTACACTAAATCAGGAAATAAAGTGCGTAAGCCATTAACGATAATTTCGATAGAAACTGCCGCCAATAACATCCCCATAATTCGGCTCATGATGTTCAATCCAGTATCACCCAGCAAGCGACTGATACGACCTGCCGCCATCAGTGCTAGATAACAAAACAGACTGATAAATAAACCAGCAATCAATATGGCAGATACTTGCAAAATACCAGAGACTTGTGAAGAATAAATAATCACCGTCGAGATACCACCTGGTCCAATCATCATTGGAATAGCGATAGGCACAACTGCTGCAGCCATGGTGGGCGGCGCGTCTTGTACATGGTCAACATCGAAGTTTTCTTGATCGGGCTTCACGGGATTACCGTCGCCATTCATCATATTAAGAGCAATCAAAAACACCAAGATACCACCTGCCAGCTGAAACGAGCCGATAGAAATACCAAGTGCCTTTAGTAATGTCTCGCCTGCTACCGTAAAGAAACTAATAGTGATAAAAATCGTCAAACAAGCAACACGCGCCACTTTGCGTCGATTATTCATCGAATAACCACGGGTCAAATCCAAAAATAACGTCAAAGCGCTAAAGGGATTAATCAGTACCATAAAGGCTAAGATTATCTTGATGATTTCAGTATTCACTGAGCGCTCGCTTGTCTATTAGTCAAATCGGGCAAAAAGATAAGGTCATCGTGCGAGTGCAACGATGACCCAATAGATGGTTAACAATAACATTGTAGCTTATATTGTATCATAGGCAGATAAGCTAATTAAATCATTAACTTTGCTTACCTTTCTAGCAGCAGACTATCAACGAAAATAGAGGCTCAACATTGACCTATCAGCCACCATTTGGCGGGTAAAAAACCTCATAAAGCTTAATCGCTAAAACAGGCAGGTGAAGACAGCCATGTTGAAAATCATGCGCTAAAATCAAGACCGATATCTAATGCCGTGGTACTGTGCGTCAAATAACCCATGGCAATAAAATCAACACCCGTTTTTGCTGCTGCTTGCACCGTTTCAGGAGTAATACCACCTGAAGCTTCTGTTCTAGCGCGGCCTTTACACATCGTTACTGCCTGCGCTAGTATTTCAGGGGACATATTATCTAATAGCACCAAGCTCACGCCAGCGTCTAGTGCCTGCGCTAATTGCGCTAAAGTATCGACTTCTACTTCGATGGGAATTAAATGCCCAGCAAAATCTTGGGCTTGTTTAATCGCAGTCTTTATATCACCAGCGATGGCAATATGATTGTCTTTGATTAAAATAGCATCATCCAGTCCCAAACGATGGTTGCGTCCGCCGCCGCAGCGTACCGCGTACTTTTGTACAATGCGCAAGCCTGGAATGGTCTTACGTGTACAAGTAATTTGCGCAGGATACTCTGCCACACTATCTACAATTTTTCTGGTATCTGTCGCAATACCACTCAAGTGGGTCATAAAATTGAGCGCGGTACGTTCTGCTGTCAGTAAATGGCGCGCATTACCACCCACACTAGCCAAGACTGTACCCGCGTCGACCCATTCACCATCAGCAACTTGAGCCACAAACTCAATCTGAGGATCAACCATCGCAAACGATAAACGTGCCAAATCCATACCACATATCACGCCTGCTTGCCGCGCTTTAATCTCTAGCTTTGCTTGCATATCGGCTGGAATGGTGGCTTGTGATGTGACATCTCCGCGTCTGCCCAAATCCTCAGTTAGCGCAGCTTCAACCAAAGGTCTAAGCAATACATCATCCAATGCTGGTTCTTTTTTAACTATCATCTTTAACCCTTAAATAAACGTGGCGTTCATATATGCTGATGCAATTAAACTCAAAATGAGCATAAATATATCGTAAAGTTAACAGCCTCGCAAGGAACCGTCATCATTTTGTGCAGCCGACAGGGTTTTATAATCATCAAAATAAAGATAGCAAGGTAGTCTATCGACTCCTATTTACGCTTAGGCAACTTACTATCCATCAATAAGCTTTGTAGTTCAATATCATGACGAAATCGATAAAGCTTGGCAGGGCGACCACGTTGGGCGCTACTACTCTGTCCTGTTTCCATCACAAGTTTTTGTGAATCTAGCAAACGACGAAAATTTTGCTTGTGCAAGCGCACTCCTGAGAGCGCTTCTACGCTTTGTTGTAATTGTGACAAGGTAAATACATCTGGCATCAAGCCAAAAATAAGCGGTCGGTATTCAATTTTGGCACGCAGCCGTGAAATAGCCGTCGCAATCACTCGGCGATGATCATAATACATCGGCACCCCAATGAGCTGTGACCAGTTTTCAGGTAGCTTATTCTGATGGCTCGATTTATGGCTAGGTTGATGAATGCTTTGATGATTCATTGAATAGCTGGGTGGATAGTTTGGTGCTTCCGGTATCAGTCCCGCTTCATACAGCATCTCATAGCGCAGTAACACATGCTCAGCGACCCACTCTCTATTTTCATAATGCTCATAGGCTGTGTATTCATTATCCGCATTTTCACTTGTGGGCATATCACCCACTAAGAGCGCTTCACTTACACCCCAACATAGACCAATACGCTGACGGCGGCGCTGCTGAATGCCTGAATCTTTAGCGCTATCTGCCCAGCTCAATAATGCTGGCACAATATTATTCATAATGATGCTAGGTATGCCATCCAAATGATTTTCCCAAGGAAAGTAATCATACCAATCGCGCCACAATGCTTGGCTTTGTAACTGCTGCGTTTGTGTCTCTTGCACCAATCCCAAATAGCTCACGTAGACCAGTGCATGACCATCAACGTTGCGCCTATTGGTATCGACAAAGGTGTATAGCTGCTCCAAATAACCAAGTGGTTGCTGTGTTTGCTCCTCAACCCATTGGCGCACACCCGCTTGCAATGAGCGATGCAACGGCATCAATGGACCATTGGGTAACAGCTTTCCTTGATCAACGGTTAAGACCCGAGCGGTATGCTCAGTAATGGCGACTAGCACGGCCACGACTTCTGTAGTGCCACTACCTTGCTGATGCGCGTGTGAATAAGACAACGTCATGACTTTAGTGATTACCTTTTATTTTAATTATTAAATAAAGCTCAACTGCTCAGCTGTTGACCATTTGCTCAGTATAGCTTGAATCAACGATTATCATAGTTCGTGGTTGTAATTATATAAAATGAGTCTTTATAAATCATAAATGTACAAATCATAAATGTATAAAAAATACTTGTATTTATGCTCAAAATGAGCATAATTAAAACATCTGATTAGCCAGCGATATTAATTGACTTATTTTTAGCGGCATATCGCTTGTCGTTACTGCCTAAAAGGTTTGCATCTATGAAAACTTATCCTTACGACGCGCCCATCATGAGTAATGACAATCGTATTGCCACTCAAATGAATATTGAATATGCCAAAGCTAAAATGCCAGCAGACTTGCCGCGTGCTGAACGTCTTATGGTCGAGGAAAACATTAAACAGCTATTAAAAGCGCATAATGCAGTATTGGTCGCCCATTATTATGTCGACCCCTTTATTCAGGATTTGGCATTGGCAACGGGCGGTTGCGTGGGTGATTCGCTGGAGATGGCACGCTTTGGGCAAGCGCATAGCGCCCAGACCTTAGTGGTCGCTGGCGTCCGATTTATGGGCGAGTCAGCAAAAATTTTAAGTATGGAGAAGACAGTACTGATGCCAGACCTAGAAGCCGAGTGTTCGCTTGATTTGGGCTGCCCTGCTGACGAGTTCTCCGCATTTTGTGATGCTCACCCTGAGCGTACGGTTGTCGTTTACGCCAATACCAGCGCCGCCGTCAAAGCCCGTGCCGACTGGGTGGTGACGTCATCGGTTGGCATCGATATCATTCGCCATTTGCATACCAATGGTGAAAAAATCATCTGGGGTCCTGATCGCCATTTAGGTAAATATATTGCTGCTGAGACTGGCACAGATATGCTGCTTTGGCAAGGCTCGTGCCTCGTACATAATGAGTTTAAAGCGACCGAGCTGATGCAATTAAAAGAGGAGCATCCAAACGCCAAAGTGTTGGTGCATCCTGAATCCCCTGATAGCGTGGTGGCGCTCGCCGATGTGGTCGGCTCGACCAGTAAGCTGTTGCAATCGACTCATGAGATGGATGCCGATACCTTTATTGTCGCCACCGATTTGGGTATTTTGCACGAAATGCAAAAGCGCTCGCCAAATAAGCGTTTTTTGGCTGCACCTACTGCAGGTGAAAGCGCCAGTTGTAAGAGTTGCGCGTTTTGCCCATGGATGGCAATGAATGGTCTAAAAGGTATTGAACAGTGCTTGACGCAGCGCAGCGGTGAAGTTTTGATGACGCCTGAGCTGGCAGTCGCGGCTAGAAAACCCTTGCAACGCATGCTTGATTTTGCCGAAACGCAGAAGCAACGTGTGACAGCGAGCGGCGATATTGTCAAAGACCGCGAGCTGTTTGCCAATGTCGGGGCTGCCTAATATGAGCGCGGCATTGACAGCGGAATCATTAGGTCTCGATAGCCCTGCTGCTATGGTACAAACTGACGTACTTATCATTGGCGCGGGATTAGCAGGCTTAAGCACAGCTCTAGCATTACCAAAATCGTTAAACATTACCATATTGAGCAAAGCCGCCTTAGAGATTTGCTCCAGTCATTATGCCCAAGGTGGCATCGCGGCAAGTTTGGATAAAGAGGACTCTGTCGCTGACCATATCACTGATACCCTAATCGCTGGCGCAGGGTTATGCAATGCTAATAATACCAGCAGCATTTTAAGTGCCGGGCAACAGGCAGTGCAATGGCTGTGTGAGCAAGGTGTGCCTTTTACCCAAATACCGCAAGAAGATAATACAAAACCTTTCACCGAGCTACAGACTGAACTACAAACTGCCGACTTACATTTAACCAAAGAAGGCGGGCATGGTTGCAGGCGGGTCGCACATGCGGATGATGCGACTGGTCGACACATAATGGAAGCCTTGACTATAAAGGCGAAAAACGCTGCCAATATCACTATTTTACCTTATCATGAAGCGCTGAGCCTTTTAACAGACAGTGCCAATACAAATAAGCAATGCCAAGGGGCGCAAGTTTTTGATCATAATAATCAACGACAACTGACTTTTTATAGTCGCGCAGTCGTACTGGCTAGTGGTGGCATGGGTCAATTATTTAAGCGTGCCAGTGCACCCAACGTCTGTGTCGGCGATGGTGTGATGATGGCCTGGCAAGCAGGCTGCCGATTAGCAAATTTAGAATTTATCCAATTTCATCCGACGGGCTTAGCAGTGGCAGACAGCAGTTTTTTAATATCTGAAGCCTTACGCGGTGAAGGGGGGCATCTGACCTGTCCACAAACCGGTGCGCGCTTTATGTTGGAAATTGATGAACGGGCAGAATTGGCACCACGCGATATCGTCGCTCGCGCCATCGCTGAGCAGATCAGTAATAACGGACTTGGCTACGTACATTTAGATGTCAGTCATTTACCAGATCAATTTTTACGAGAACACTTCCCACAGATTTATCAAACATTATTCAACCTCGGCATTGATATGACTAGGGAACCTATCCCCGTTGCCCCGACTGCGCATTATAGTTGCGGTGGCGTGGTTACTGACGCCAATGGTGTAACCGATGTAGCAGGGCTTTATGCAGCTGGCGAAGTTGCCTATACAGGTTTGCATGGGGCTAACCGCTTAGCAAGTAATTCACTTTTAGAATGTGTAGTCGTTGGGCGCAATATCGCTGCTGACTTACCGCGATATTTAGAAGCATTAGAAAATCTAAATCACGTTACCAGTTATGATCACTCAGATTTATTAGCAACTGCCATTTGGACAGCACCAACGCTTAAAGATATTCAAGCTATTAAGCTTCCTTGTTCTCCTACCATTCTATTTAATTTATCTCATTGTGATGACACTGATATCGTTACCCATGATTATGCTGGCAAAATAGTCACAGAATTAAAAGTTTTAATGACTGCTCATATGGGTATCACTCGTAGCGCTGGGCAATTAGCACAAGCATTGCTACAAATAGAAAATTGGCAGCAGCAGCTTAGATGCCCCAAGTCTCATTCAACCACTATCAGTAGTAAGAGCGATAAAACTACCCTTGCCAGCTTGAGATACTTTCAATTAGCACGACAATTACAATTAGCCACATTGGTTATTCAGTCAGCTTATCAGCGTTATGAGAGTCGCGGTGGTCACTATCGTCAAGACTATCCGCATTTGGCATCCACACCTCGGACCAGTGTGATTGCGCCCTTATCGAAGTTGAGAGAAGCTGACAAAACAGGCAGCAGAGAGGGTGGCATTGATTGGCTGCTTCAGCCTATAATCGATGACACAGAGGCTAGAGTGGTAAATACAGTTGCTAACATCTAACAGCAATTGGAGGCTACCACTTTAGCCATGAAAAACGGTAATCCACCGTTTTCTATTGACCTCAAAGTGCTAAAAACATGGCTTCTGATTTACGATTTGTGATCGTTCTAATATTAGTCGTCAGTTCGGTTTGGGCGATACTTGCCCTACCTCGCTTACGTCAGCGCTTACCGAAAATCTATTTAATCGCGCGCTCATGGTGGCTCATGTTAGCGGCGCTTTGCCTTTGTTATGTTATCGCTAAGGTAACGGATAATAGCCACCCCTCACAGCCTCCTAACTACCCCTACCAGTGGCTGCTCATCGCCTTTTTCGTTTTAATTGGTCTGCGTGGCGGCTATGAGATCAAACGCTTATGGTGTCTGCAAAGCAAAGCTGTGCTGATTGAGAAACTGCAAGCGCGCGGTTTACAACCCAAGATATTGCCTTTTAGCCAAACCTCTTCCCATTCTACTCAAGCTTATACGCGTCTAAATCGGTTAGACTTAGTCTTTAGCTTTGCTTTTATCACACTGATTATCAGTCTCATTGCCTTACAACAATTAATCTGGCAGCGCGAGCAGTATGGCGTTTTGTTTTTTGTGTTATTCGCCAGTCAATTTAATGATATTGCCCAGTATTTATGTGGACGATTGCTTGGTCACAAGTTGTTTAAGCGTGGTCTTGCCCCAATTATTAGCCCGAATAAAAGTATCGAAGGCGCTCTTTTCGGCAGTATGCTAGCAGCGATATTGGCAACGCTATTAGGCATTTGGCTCACGCCTTTTAACTGGTGGATTTGCTTATTAGCCGCTTACGGCTTAGCGGTCAGTGGTATCGCTGGAGATTTATTAGAGTCCGCCTTTAAACGTCAGCATGGGGTGAAAGACACGGGTACGATGCTCGCCGGACATGGCGGCGTATTAGACAGAGTAGATAGCTTGCTCATTGGCGTGCCGCTATTTACCTTGTTTTATTGGCTGCTTGGGTAAGCTATTATCAAGTCGTTTTATCCAATCTACTGCGTAATATCCAGTTAAGCACAGGCTTAGGCAAATGATTGAGCGCCCGAGTAATATAACGCGTGGAGCGCGGAAATACTGCCAGCTCAATATTTTTATCAATGGCTTGCATAACATGCTTCACCGCCGTTTGCGTACTGATGACGAATGGCTTATGACTGGCATCGCCGTCATTCAAATCGCGTAATGCTTGAGTATCGATATAACCTGAGGCGATGCAGTTGACTTGAATATGATACGGCGCAAGTGCCGCTCGATAAGCGCTGGCAGTCGCAATCATCGCGCGTTTGCTTTTGGCGTAAAGACTGGCATAAGGATAATTCATGGTACCGGCAATAGAAGCGATACAAATCAGACTTAGTTTGTTGCTTTTATTAAAATCCATTGAATAACTTTGCTGTTTTAATTGCTCACTTGCCCATCTAAAAACCTGCTCAAATGCTTGCAGATTAATTGCTAGCATTTTATCGCTGTCAGCTTGACTCAGATGATGAACACGCTCATTGGTGTAACTACCCGCGCTATAAATTACTCTTTGAAAACTAATATTAGACAAAACCTCTAACAACGTTTGTGTTTGCGCGCTATCGGTTAAATCACAGCATTGAGTAACAATGTCAGGATGCTGACTATTGATATGGGCTATCTTCTCTACGCTATGACCAACCACGCTCACTTGCCAGCCAAGCGCCTGATGATGCAGCGCCAACGCCCAGCCAAGTCCACTCGTACCGCCAAAAACGACAATATGTGACGGCTTATGAGCTGAAGTCGACTGTGTGATGTTTTTCATTTTAGAGTTCATATACCATGCTGCTGTACATAGTCAGCCGTACGCTGATAGCCATATTGCCATTGCGCCTGCACTTGCTGCACAAAGCCGTCATAGTCACTGTGAATGAGTTCAACCGTCATTTGCTTTATATTAAAACGCTTTTGTACATGCTGTCCTGCCAACTGCTGACCGTTATCTGCAAAGGGCAACCAATGTAGCTGATTCACTCGATGCTTGATTGCAGCAGAATCAGCAAGTGACAGTATTTCTGCTGACTCATAACCATGCACTTGTGCCAAGCGCTCATTGGGGTCAAAACCAAAAACGCGCTGGATCGCAGGAGCTGCAAGCCATGAATCATAACCTGCCTTAGTCTCTGCAAATACCGTCTGCCCCAACTGACATGCTAGCTCAATCGGCGTGAGATTAATCACCCCGCCTAAGCACCAGCCGAGCGTCTCAATATGCGTTGGCGGTAGATAATACATATCTGCCATAGAAGCACGAACCGCTGAACTAAATTCCCACTGCTTTACGATATTTACTGACTGATGGATACGCCTATCGGCAAACGTATGCACTGGTGAGTTAAGCATTTGCTCAAAGTGCTCTGATGCTGCCAAACGAGGTGGTGCAAATAACAACTCTTGCAGCTTAAACTCGTCGTAAACAGAACTATCAGCAGTAGGCGTTTGATTGCCGGGTTGATTGGGTGCTTGATACAGTCGGCTAGCGATAATGGCTATCTCTGGCGCGGCGGTATTAAAAGAATTATTATTCTGCTTGGGAGAAAAATGAGACAATTCATCAAGCCATTGCCGCTCGCCATCAATTCGAAACATCGCCAGATGCTGCAACTCACTTAATAGTCGTTTGTAGCTGTCTGCTTGTTGCTGTTTTTGGCGGTTGGACAGCTGCCGTGACAAGCGCCAGCGTTTAAGTGCCTGAGTCATATAACGTATTTTTAGTCGCCTATTGGCTTCGTCTGGCGCGACATGTCTGATTGCAGTAATGACACGGTACAACTCACGGCTACACATCAGCTCCTGCAAATCCTTGGGGTCAGGCGCTAAATTGACTAAATAAGCCGACAGACTACCACCGCAAGTGCCGACGATGATATCTGGCGTCAAATCATGGGCAACCAATGCCGCATAACTGCCCAAATAATAACCAAAACGCGAGCCACCTCCGGAGAAAAGCTGGACGCGCTCATAAGGTTTGGCATGAGTATTATTCATGATTGGTTGATGCTGTTTTGATCGCTAGCGACACGGTAAAGATACCAAAGCGATCGATACGCATGGCGACTTTTTTAAAGCCAGCATTTTCAACCAATTGATCCATTTCTGCTTGCGAGCGACAGCGCATCACCCAACTGCTACCGCGATGATTGTTTAAGGTTTTACTGATAAATTCCTGCTCAGGATGCCACGGCTGATTGGTATAAAGTAAATAACCATCAGCTTTTAAACTGTCATAAATACCTGATAACGCGGTAGCTGGTAACGTATTATCAGAAAATAACTCAAACACGCCAGAGGCGATAGCAATATCGAATTTTTTATCGTCAAGGCCTTTAGTATTGTCACTTGCCTTCTGTAAATAAGAATAACTGGCAGAGTCAAACGCATCTTTTTGACAAGTAAGGACACGATCAGAAATCTCTAACTGCTCTGCCTTTGCCTGTAATGCTTGGATATTATGCTGCTCATAATCGCGTAGCTCAGCGTGCAAGTTAGTAAACTCTGTCAGTAAATCAAAGGCATAAAAGCCATGCCCACTGGCAATATCGAGTATTTTTGGTTGGTATGGTTTAGTACTGCTCTGGTTTTTGTCTTCAATATCTGCCAGAGCTTCACGTGCCAGCTCCAATATATGCTCACGGCGAATACGAATCCCTTGCCAACCAATATTGCTCAAGTAAAACTTATCGACTGCTTGACCAAATTTATTTTGACCACTCGGCTGATTATAGTAGACGTGATCGAGCGAGTGCCCCGAATCAAACCCATGCTCCAGTCCTGTGGCAATCGCGTCGCTGACATGACCAAATTTTTGCATGGCAAATCGAGTAATGGCAAAGCTTGGGTTAAAGGGTTTAATCGCTAAACGGTCAACCTTATCTTTACTGGCACTATTAAGATGAGCCGCGCTTAAATCAGGCACCTTAACATCCGTACTGAATACCTGCTCAGCGAACTCGATACAATCTGCAAAGACGTCTGCCTTATTGGTCTCATGGAAGATTGCATGATAGCTATCTGGATATAACTGCCAGCGTTTATTGGTCGTATTAATCGCCTCATAAAAATCGCGCTCTGCCTGTTTATCGACCACGTAATCTTTACCTGCACATAATATAAACGTCGGTACAGTAATAGCGCTAGCATCATCGAGCAAGCGTTGACCGGTTGCATGAGTATCGATAAGCAGATCAGTTGAAATGCTATTAGATATCAGCGGGTCGGCATTATAAGCTTGCTGTGCGTCTTTATCATGAGTCAATACTTGCGCTTTGACGTAACTGCTCACGCGTGACATCAGTCCAAGCGCGCGAGCTACCTTTAGCGATGGTATCGCAAATGGCATATACAAGCGAATACTCAACGCTGGTGTACCCAATATCATCCCGCGAATGTTGGGTGCGTAATCATGTACCCATGCTGCGGCGAGTACTGCACCGATACTACTGGCGACGATTAAGGTATCCTCGATAGCAATGCCCGTTTGCCCGATAACCAATTGCACAAAACCATCTAAATCGCGCTCAAGCTCGGTAACACTTTCGGCATGATCCTTGATACCACCTGAGCGCCCATTACCACGCGCATCCCAAGCGAATACTTGATAGCCTGCTGCCGCAAACTGTTGCCCAAGTTCTGCTAGTCGTCCCGAATGCTCGTGACCACGATGTAATAAAATGACTTGACGCAGAGGCTGACTGGTTTGTTTGATACCTTCTAAAGGCATCGTCAGCCAATAGCGATAATAAATCGCCGTGCCATCGTAAGCATTGTAGCAATTTTCACCGCTTATCAATTTGGAAGACGATAAATTGAGTGTATCGCTAACCTGCTCCACTTTTTCATGATTATTGAGAGGGGTGGTCGGCATTATCTTAGGCTCCAAAAAGGAAGTTTTAATAGCAGAATTTGATAAGGGGGCATTTAATGAAGAAAAATTTGATAGAGGATAGCTTAATAAAGAATAATTTGATGAAACAGCATCGAAAAATAGCGTATTGGGTTGACCAACATTCTCTTGGCAACCAAGAAGAAAAACTGATTTATGCGATGACTCTGGTATTAACTCAAGAGTTTCTGAGTAATTTGAACGAAGCGCGGGTGGTTTACGTATCAAGTATAAATCTGCCATATAACGCAGGCGATTCAAGCAGGTTTTTAGTAGCAGCGCCTCTGTCAGCATCAATAGTGGACCCGCTTTGATATGCGATAGCATGATCGGCATTTTAGTCGCCATGAAAGCGCCAAGCAAACCTAGTAAAAAAGCACGATCGCTTTTGCCTAAAGGCCCTTGGTTTGCTCTAATGTCTAACATCGTATTACTGGTGATACCTAGTAACTCGGTGCTTATACTAAGCGCAATCAGACCGCTAATATGACGCTGATGGATTGATATATGGTTTGGTAATTTGACTGCCGACGTTTGTAAGTTACCATTAGCAACATGCGGAGCTAAACTTGCGATAAGCGCCGTATCAGCCACGATATCACCCACTTCATTCAGCACTGCCCCAAACCTTGAGGCTTGCCCATGCTCACGCGCCATCATGCCATCGATAGCATTGAGCGCCATACGCACGAACAGTGATGAAGGTAACAGCAACCATAATGCCTGCTGCTCAGTTGCGGGTTTGGCAATCATATAGGCCGTACCAAGGCTCAGTAATACGGCTGACACCGTCACTTGATTTGCTGTCACCTTTTGCTCGACCAACGCATCACTTATTGGGCGCAGCTGATCTTGAAACTGAGACTTGAGCTGATATAGCGACATGAGGCAAGCCAAATATAGTAAGTCTATTAATGTAGCAACAAAAGTTGGTCAGGTAAATACTTAAGCGTTGTTAGCAGTCAAATTATCATGAATGAAATCCTGACTTACGGCTTAGTGATTCACGATTTTATCTTAACGCTCAATAGTTGGTCGTTAAACAGTCGGCTTTTACACGGAATCTTAGCCGCTCATGTCAGCATTGATCGTTTCATGTGATACAATTTCCAGCTTCTTAAAAACGCCTTTGAAAATGCCGCGAGCCAATCACCATGCAAAGCCTAGTTACCCTTGTTCTGGTATTAATGCCAATGTTTATTGGCTTTGCCATTCCTTCTCATCCAACCATGACAAAGCTTGCAGATAAAGGCTTATCTTATCTGGTATTTATCATCTTAGCGCTGATTGGTATTGAGCTGTCACAAGTTGAAGGACTTGGCAGTCAGATAGGCGAAATTGCGCTGTATGTGACCATACTATCGATTTTGACAATTGGCAGTGGTTTATTTGCCCTGATGTTATTTGACCGACTGCGTCCATGGCATGCCAAAAAACCCAGCGTAAAATCTAAAGAACATCGCGTGAGTATCCGTGGTAGCCTCGCTCAAGTCGTTTGTGTGGTCATTGGTATGGTGATTGGTTATTTCTTACCAGACAATTATATGCCGCCTGAAAATACCATGACGGTGATGCTGATGATATTAATTTTGTTGGTCGGCATTGGCTTAAAAGGCTCAGGTATTACGCTAAAAGAAGTGCTGCTGAATAAGCGCGGCGTTGAGATGAGTGTCATCTTTACACTAGCTGTATTGGTTGGTGGCTTGATATTTGCGCTGATGTTCAGTGAGGTATCGTGGACCAAAGGCTTGGCACTGGCGTCAGGGTTTGGTTGGTATTCGTTATCAGCGATTGTGATGACCGATGCTTATGGCGCGGTTTGGGGCAGTGTCGCGCTATTTAATGACTTGGTACGTGAGTTTTTTGCGCTGATATTTATTCCCGTGTTTATGCGTAAATATCCATCAGCAGCAGTTGGACTTGGCGGCGCGACGAGCTTGGATTTTACCCTGCCAATTATTCAGCAATCAGGTGGTCTAAAAGTTGTGCCTTTAGCGATTAGTTTTGGCTTTATTATTAATATTGTTTCGCCAGTGCTGATGGTGGTGTTTTCAGCGTTAGGGTAGTTTTTATTACTTTCTAGATTATCATTGGAAACGATTGATCGACTGTCACTCTGCTCGAAAATGCTTTGGATCAATTTTATAATTTAAGATAACTTATATGGGAGAGTCATCGTTAGCCTCTAACCCATTTATTTTGACCCCATTATCACTTAATAAAGATAAAGCCGCCGAAAATTGAACACTCTGCTCTGGAAAGTGTACGTCTGTAGTCAGCGCTTGTTGATCATTTAAAGCAAGTACTCGCTCTAACTGGATCACAGCACCAAGTGCAGTGAGATGAGTCTGCCCTTTTGGATCGACAATACTGACCACTGATACTTTAGGATTGCCAGAACTATTAGTTCCTACTATTTCAATTATAATTTCATGAGAGGCTCCTTCGCCAGAGCTATATAATAGACCGCGTCGTATGCCATTGAATATTGGTCGATCTAATAACTTCATGACTCCAGATTTTATCAAAAAAGCTAAACTGCCAGTGACTAAAGCGCTATCATATCCTATACGGGTACTCACACTTTTAGCATTAAGAGAACTAGGTAATGTCATTTGATCTGGCGTATCAAAACGATATACTCTCCCTTTATACCCACTAGGAAATTTGACTGTCTTTGGGTCACTAAACGGATATCTTTGCTGCTTTTCTCCCTCTACTACTATCTCAAAAGGGATCGCCATTCGATCTATATATTCTATTGAATTAGGGCCTGACTTATCCCCTATGCCATACAGAATATCAATATCTATATTATTAATGATCGCAAACTTTTGACTAGCGACAGCAGTTATTATTGCCGTTACACCAGCCATCCATCCTGAACTCAATAAAACTGGCGCCTGCAAATCTCTTGTAGAAGTACACAGAATAGCTTCACGCATCTTATCCGTCCATCTAGTAACATCGACATAGGCTATTGAGCGATTAATACTGCCTATTAAAAGATTATTGTCCGAGTCATTAACCACATTTAATATCACTATCGGGTTGCTATCTAATGTCGCCAACGGCTTATCAACAGTTACGTCCAGTTCAATAGCTTTGGCGTTACCAATCTCGTCAATAAGCGTACTTGCAGATTCTGGGTTACGACCTCCGAGTAATAAAGGAATATCAGGATGACGCTGCCTAAACAGGCGTGCTACTTGACTACCGACTACGCCATAACCGCCTGCGATCAATACTGCTTTTTCAATATTTATGCTCATAAAGCTCATCCACATTATTAAAATAGGTCAAACGACCTAATAATAAAGTAAAGACTAATTTAACACAAGACTTAAATAGGTAACTTGACCTAAAGTAGTATAGTATTCGATGCAGCTTCCTGTACAATCATACTATATGTAAATAATAAGCGGATAAATATGAAAAAAAAAGAAGTCAAAGATTTAGGAAATCGTCAAGGGACAGCGGTGCAGCAAAAAGGTCGCGCACGTGTTAAGCAAATATTGGATGCTGCAACAGCATTGCTGATTGAAGAAGGCTACGGTCAATTTACTATGCGTCAATTGTCAGAGCGATTAGATATTCGACTTAGTAATCTGCAATATTACTTTCCCTCGCGTACCCTACTCATTCAAAAACTATTAGAGCGTTTTTTGGAGGATTACATACAGCAAATATCACAGTTTGCTGTCGAGCAAGAAAATACTGCACGCCAGCGAGTATTTGCTGCTATAGATTACTTACTAAGAGATCAGCAGCAAGAAGAATCTTGCAAAATATTTTGGGAGTTATGGGCTTTATCAGCTAGAAACCCTGAAATTTCAGAAGTAATGAATAGCTTTTATAGTGCTTATATCGATACAGTCGCCGAAATGCTGCAAGAGTTAAATCTAGAAGTATCTTCTGATAAGACTAAGAAAATTGCTGTATTAATTGTTTCTATGATTGAGGGTTTATCGTTGGTGCGAGGCTTTGGTAAAAAGCAGCATAGCTTTTTGAGTGGTATTGAATCTGAAGTGCGTAATTCTGTCTTACATTTGATGAATATAGGCTTAGAAGATTAGAGCGTGTCTTCAAATCACTTCATAGGCATCTAAATGGTAATAAAAATGAAGACACGCCCTAGGTTCGATATCATCTTTTGACATAACATTGATAAAGTAAAAAATATTTAAGCCATCTCTAGATTTTTTTCCACCTGATAAACTCTATCATGCCACTCGACAAAAGCATCAATAGCTTGCGTAGCTGCTATATTTCTATCAATAGATTCTTTCCCAGAAAAACTCTCAACATAATGACAAGCACGATAGCCTTTTGCAAAACGATCATAGTCAACAATCCACTGTTTACGTGCTTTTAACTCATCTTGACGTTGCTCAATGCTACTATCTACATCGATATTATTAGAACCAAACCAAAAGTCCTTAGCAGGGATATCTTTAGCCAACTTATTGTTTTCAACCTCACTCATACGCCACGGCTTAGCAGTGAGCCGCGCTCGGAAACACTGCTGCGCCTGACAGAGACGAACATAATTGGTATCCGCATGGAAATACGCAAACCAGTCTTTTACCACGTTATCACTTGGCGATACAACATCGTGAGTCGCAATAATACGAAAGCCTGCAGGTGTTTGATATAAACGAAAACATTCGATAGGATGATTCGCAACACGTTTTTTGATCAAATCCGTCATATAGGGCAGTAGTGAGGCGGCATCATCGGCATATTTTTGCGCTCGGGTCTTGTCTCTGGCACTGGCTTGTTGCCATAGATAAGCAGTCACACCAAACATAACTGCCAATAGCCACAACCAAGACAATCCTAGCCAAGCGATGACACTGGCAATAATTATAAAAACAACAACAAAAAGCCAAATTTTAATTTTGCTGGCGGGATTGCTTTGATTAACGAGGAAGGCAGGCATAAAGCCATGATGAGTATAATCATCAGGATAGATATGACGCAATAAATCATCATTATCGACATCGATAATGGCAATATTATCGACGTTAGCCACTTGAGCACCGTAGCTGTTACGCGTAACGATAAGCTTCGTTACTGCTGCACTATTATTAGATAGTTCATTTTCTGGAAAATCATGCTCAGAAATAATCTCTTCACGAATAGGAATGCTATTGCCTTCGTTATACTCTTCCCTGCGCTCACGACGTAAGATATCTTCACCTGCCAGCCAGCGATTATGCGCCTCATTGACTCGTGATTTAGCATGGGATAGCGCTTCCATTTGGCTGATATCTGACCAACCGTAACGTTTGATAGTGGCTTGCTTGGAAGGGTTACTAGACGTTTCTAGCGATTCAAAGCGCTGTTTGTGTTGCGCCCAGTATTTAGGGATAAGCATGAGATTTGCCTTCGAGTAGTTATTTTTATCTTATGGTTATTTATTAATAAATGACAAAAACTAAAACTCGATACACCTGTTTGAGCCTAGGTCACTTTGATAATAATTAGCTTTGCAGTTTTTTAAATCAGTTACTAAGCTATAAACTCTACGATTCATAGATCTGCCTTCCTCGGTATCAGAAGGTGCAATAGAACCTTTAATACCGCAATCGAGAGTAGTCAGACGACTAGACTCGATTTTGTGATTTAAAATTAGGTAATTTTTGACAATGAGTGCTCTATTCTTAGCCAGTGAGTTTGATTGCAACATTGAGGTAGAAGCTTTATTGACCTCATCCTTCGAGACATGAGCTTCAATTTTCATAGTAGCCGTATCATAGTTATTCATTTGTTCTGCTACTCTATCAAGCTCATCATGATACTGTGGCAGTAATTCACTGCTGTCCTTGGTAAAAAAAGCACGATACTCCATCATTGGAGGCATACCAATAAGACTTGTAATCTCAGGACAACCTCTTTCGTCCACTACCACGTTCTCTGTCGTATTTGGGCATTGATCTAAATCATCAGGCACGCCGTCGCCGTCGCTATCTAAATTAATCAGAATAATTGGCAAATTAATAGTTTGAGCTTTTTGGTTAGACAAGTCATGCGTTTGACATGCGGATAGCGTTAAGACGCTGATTAAAACAACAAGTATACTTCTCAATAGCGTATTCATAAATTATTTCTTCTAAAGCTGCTGACAGACTTCTTTATAATGCTTTAAAGAATGCTGCTCATCAGGGTAATTCCTAGAATATGCTTTATCAGCTTCTATTACCGCCCCAAAAACTCTTTGATTCAACGATGACATTTCAGCAGCATGCTTTTCAGTTTCAATATTAGCACCTTCATTATTAACACCAAGCTGAATTTTATCCCTGCAATCAAACGCCAAAATTTTATCAGCAACAATCCCTTGCTCTACTAAATAATCTTTGACTAATTTCACGCGATTACTCGCTAAGCGCCTATTATTAGGCGTGGCGTTAGTGGCTTGACGGTTTTCAGCTTCAACTTTGGAGATATGGCCTGATAAAATGGTAACTAAATTAGGGTTGTTACGCGTTTTTTCAGCGACCTTTTGTACTTCAGTTAAATAAGCTTCGTTGGTTAGGGTAAGGCTATCTGAGGTGAAATAGACTCGAATATCCATTACTAGTGACCCAATCAAATTGACCGCCACTGGACAACCATAGGGATCAACCTTGACCTCTTCAGCAGTGTTAGGACAGTTATCAAGTTCATCGGGCACGCCGTCATTGTCTGTATCTGCAAGTGGCTCTATCAATACTTTAGGTGTGTTGTCTGCCTTTTTATCTATTGTATTATTTTTAGGTGTAGATTGGCAGGAGGCTAAAATAAAACTAGCTATTACGATGGCTATCGCCATCCATGACTGAGTCTTCATACGCCATCCTTAGTTTAGTTAATAACTTGATTCAAACCTTAAACCCCACTCGCCTGCTTAGCAAACAGTCTCATTAGTAGCTTAATTTTGCCAACGCGATACATACCTTCATTACGAATTTGTTGAATAGGACGCATCTGTGCAAGCGACCCTGCAAATAGCCAATTAAGCGCCGAGAAGCTGTGCATCATTAGACTGTTATGCGGACGGCGCAAACGCTCGTAGCTACGCAACGTTTGATTACTGCCCCAACTGGTTCCACCACTACGTTCAAAATCATGTGCCAATTGCTCGCTTAAAGCCTGTACATCGAGCATGCCTAAATTCAACCCTTGACCTGCCAGCGGATGGACGCCATGCGCTGCATCACCGATCAAGACTAAGTTGTCCGCAACGTAGCTTTTCGCTTGTTGCGCAGTCAGTGGAAAGCTAGCAATTGACTCAATCTGAGTGATAGCACCTAGCTCATAGTTACTGGCAGCAGCCAATTTATCAGCAATGACGCGCGCGTCCTCCTCTATCAACGCCAATGCTTGATTACGCGGCAATGTCCATACGATCGACTGCCAATGTTGTGGGTTGGCTTTATCTGCATCAGTAATATCAGCGAGCGGCAATAGTGCCAGCGTACCTGTAGGCAGCATCGCCTGACGGGCGGTTGCTTGATGCTGTTTCTTGGTGTGAATCGCACAGCAAATAGCGGTTTGATTATAATCGAGTGTGTCCAGCCCAATCGCCGCTTGTTGGCGTACAAATGAGCCACGACCATCGGCACCAACCAGCAGCATCGCATCGATAGCAGTCTGATTGTCTAACGTCACACGGTAGCCTTGCTCTGCACCTAACCAATCCATGTTTGTAACTTTTTGCCCCGCGATAATGGTTAGATAGTCACTGACATCATCTTCATACAGGCATTGCCATAACGCATGTTCAATGACAGCAGGCTCGACCATGCTACCGAGCATTTGCGGTAAATGATTGTTAGGATGATTATCGCCGCTATCGCCAAATAATAGCTCACCCATGCCGTTTAGTTGCCACACCTGCATTTGCGAGTAGTCCGCTTTGCGCTCTGATGCTGCTATCTTTTGCCATGCGCCCACGTCTTTAAGTAAGTTAATACTTGCCAAGCTCAAGGCATAAACGCGCGCATCCCGCTTGCCAAGCACCTGTTGCCATTCTGAGTCATCACGTGCAGGACGGGCATCAATTAACGTCACGGGCATTTTTGCTTGCGCCAACTTTAAAGCAAGCGTTGCCCCAACAATACCGCTACCGATAATCAGCGTATGATTATTCTTCATAAGTTATTCCTACAGTTAAGTGCAATCGTATAGAACATTGGTCTAGACCGTTAATATACCGTGATATGGCAAACTAAGACTTTAATCCCATCGCGTAGTTAGCGACTAGTGGCTTAATATTTGGCAGTTTATCAAAGGCAACCAAGGCCACATTTCGCGCCAACTTGATGGCTGGATTAGGATGGGTAAAACCATGTACCACGGCATCACAGAATCGAATGACGCGTTTTTGATCGCTTAGACGTGCTTTTTCATAGCGTTTTAACAGTTGCGTATCGCCGATGTCTTCGCCTTTTAGCACTTGCGCGCTCATCATTTGTGCCAGCACATGAGCATCGCGCATACAGAGGTTAAAACCTTGACCAGCGACAGGGTGCAAGGTATGAGCAGCATTGCCCATGATGACACAGCGACCCTCTACTTGCTTATCTGCCAGCACGCGTGTCAGTGGATAAGCGCCGCGGCGACCAGCAGCGACAAACGTGCCCGCACGCTCACCAAAGGCTTGCTGCAATGTCGCTAAGAAATGGGCATCCTCTTCTAAGTATTTATTTTCTTCCCCTTTTGGACATACCCAAACTACTGAGCGTCTATGACCATTTTGATAGTCGTCATTGCTATCGCCGTCTGGATCAGTCAGTGGCAATACCGCCAATGGCCCTGCTGGACTAAAACGCTCAATCGCTACATGCGCGTGTGGCTTGTCAGTTTCTACCACACCGACGATAGCCGTCTGCTGATAATCATAAGTCGTCGTGCCAATATTTAATAATTGGCGTACCGTCGAATCGCGACCATCACAAGCGACCAACACGCTAGCTTGCAATTGCTGCTCATGTTCCCCTTCACCATAATAGTTAAAGCTGAGTGTCACTCCATCCGCTTGTTGGGTCACGGCACTGACACTGGCATTATCGATCAAAGTGATTAATGGCTCTTGCTGCGCGGCTAATAAAAGCTTACGTCCGAGCCACGCATTTTCCATCACTTGTCCAAATGACTCGACCCGCTCTTCAGCTTTGTTTAATTGTGCACGCCCAAAGCTGCCTTGCTCACTAATTTGCACCGCATCGATACGACAAGCATGACTTTGCAACTCATCCCATAACCCAATCTCTTGATAAATCTGTACCGTACGACGTGACAGTGCTGTATTGCGGCTGTCTAAATAATGGCTGCGATTGCTGTCCTCATTTGGACTGATGGTTGGGTAGCTATTTTTTTCTAATAACGTGCTAGCAATACCATGATGCGCTAGTAACAGTGCAAAGGACAATCCCACATGACCACCGCCAGCGATGAGGACCTGCTGTTCAGTAGCTGCCTTTTTATGTTCAAACTTTTTTTTAGCATTCGATAAATTTACATCAGTATTTTGCATTATTATTCCTAATTTTCATGTCTATTTTACGCTGTTGGGCGCACGCACTATAAGCGATGAATAATCGCTAGAATTATTTTAATTTTTTAGGGCATATTGAACATTTACACATTGGCATAGCCTTAGTCGAATACGTAATACGCCCTAACCTTCGTCAGCTTTCATCAGCCTTCATCATTTTATTCATATTTTAAACTCAGCGATAAAGCACTATGACATCACCCATAGATTACCACAAATCGCCTCCAACTCTGTCGCCTTAACAGTAGCCAAAACGTATAACTGAAACGCTTGATTTCGTCACGCTCTAAAAGTTATTTGACATGCCGTAACCCGCTCAAAAGTAGACATAAAAATATCAAGGTCGAAAAGCGGTTGCAATCGTCGTACAAAAACAGTGGCATCTGTTCGACGTATGGCTTGAAATTTAAAATCTATCGACCATAATAAAGGCAAGACCGTTACTTATCACCACTCCTAAAACGAATAATAATTCTACCGTCATTTCTATCTCTATAACGTAAAGCCAAGACCATAACGACCGACCATTTTATCTCTTAAACCCGCAATGCCATCAAAACCAAATCATAGCGTTGGGGTACATAATAAAAGGATAATCGCTTGACTGATTCCATGAGCCGCCGTATAAAGTTTGAATCATTGACACCCGCACAGCTCAAAACCGTGCTTGGTGAATACAACAACCACATGAAATATATCCAACAACGCCTCGATATCAAAATCATGCAGCGTCAAGGTGACTTCTGTTTGAGTGGCGACATATCGAATGTCGAGCGCGGTGAACGTATTATTTATAAACTGGTAGATGAGGCACAGAATACCAAGGACATTAGTGCAGCGGAGCTACATCTTATTATCCAATCGAGCATTTCTCGTGATGAAGATATGGAAGCGGATGAGCAAGAAGCCAAGGATAATGCAGACGCTGAGGCGGACTTAGAATCAGCTCACGAGTTTACGCCAGTTAGCTTACGCACGCGTAAAGGTCGTATCATTCCTCGCGGTGGCAATCAGCAGACCTACGTCCAAAACGTACTGAACTCTGATGTCTCATTCGGTATTGGTCCTGCTGGTACGGGTAAGACCTATTTAGCCGTGGCTTGCGCCGTGGATATGCTTGAGCGTAATGAGATTGAGCGGATTTTATTGGTGCGTCCGGCGGTAGAAGCTGGTGAAAAACTGGGCTTTCTGCCAGGTGACTTGACGCAAAAAATCGATCCCTACTTGCGTCCATTATATGATGCGCTATATGAGATGATCGGCGTTGAAAAAGTGGGCAAGCTGATTGAAAAACAAGTCATCGAAATCGCACCCCTTGCCTATATGCGCGGTCGTACTTTAAATAACTCGTTTGTCATCTTAGATGAAGCGCAAAACACTACGCCTGAACAGATGAAAATGTTTTTGACCCGTTTGGGTTTCGGTTCACGAGCAGTAATTACAGGTGATATTACACAGGTCGATTTGCCACGTGGTCATAAGTCAGGCTTAGCGCAAGCAATGGAAATCTTAATTGGTATTGAAGAAATTCATATCACCAAGTTTGATTCAAAAGATGTGGTACGTCATCAATTGGTACAGAAAATTGTAGAAGCCTACGATGTTTATGATGAAGAACAAGTAGCGTTAGAAGAAAAGCGTAAGTTTGAGCGCAGAAAAGAGCAAGAGCGTAAACAAGTTATTGCTAATGCTGCAGCCAAGCTATAAACGGTCTAGCCTGCTACTTAATGTTATAAAAATGCAAAGCCGGATTACTGTCAGTAATCCGGTTTTTTACGACTAGCATTTTTTAGCTTTAGTCATAAGTTCTATCAGATGATAAAGCACACCATCTTACAATAAAGTAAAAGGATAATGGCATGAGCCAAGAGAAGGGTAACAACAGTTTTGACAACCATGATACAAATGAGCGTGCTGGCGATGATGCCAGTTTGGCAGCACTTGATATCAGTGCCACCAGTAGTATTGATGATGACATACTAGACACTTTTTATGATCGTAAGCACTTACAGTCTGTGATGATGGCAGCGTTGGATTATATCGATGGGCGCATTAAAGAAGGTCTAACGCTACCCTATTTTGTAGATATCGACCCTGAGCTATGGCAAGAGAAATCTAAAGTATTAGACATATACATTACCGATGAAATTGAGGGTCAGGCATTAAATCTGGAAGCACGCGGTAAGGATTATGCGACCAATATTTTATCTTATCCAAGTGATCTGCCAGCCGCAATTATTGAGCTGATGCCAACGCTTTCCCTCGGTGAGCTGGTCATCTGTCATGGCGTCATAGTACGTGAGGCCGCAGAGCAAGAAAAGACAACCGCACAGCACATTAGCCATTTACTGATACATGGTGTGCTGCACTTATTGGGTTTTGATCATGAGCTTGGACAAGCCGAGCAAGATGAGATGGAACGGTTTGAAATTGAGATTTTAGCAGGTCTCAGCCTTCCAAACCCTTATACTTAATTCATATTTTTTAGAGACTAGTCTTTGGTCATCGGTAGCTTTTGTGCTTGACTCATCTGATTAATCATCTGATCCAATCCTTTAACATGGACATTACGCTGCGGGAATGGAATGTCGATTTTTTCATCATCTAAGGCGTATTTGAATTGCTCAAGCAAATCACACTGCATTGTCCACCAGTCAGCATTGGTTGTCCAAATATTTAGCGTCAAGTCTACTGAGTTATCACCCAAATTGGTGACGCGTACGATAGGTTCAGGGTCAGTAAAGGCCAACGGATTATTTTTTGCCAAATTCAGCATCACGTTTTTGGCAGTTTTGATATCGGCATCATAGCCAATACCGACCGTGATATCGACACGGCGGTTGGGTAGCGCCGTATAGTTCGTCACAGCTGAAGTCGTAATATCACTATTTGGGATAATGATATCGTGATTGTTTATCGTCGTCAGGTGGGTATTGACCAAAGTGATTTCTGTTACGGTTCCTGTGTAGCTGCTGATTTGCACATAATCGCCGCGCACAAAGGGGCGAAACGTCACAATCATGATGCCAGCGGCAAAGTTAGACAACTGATCTTTTAGTGACAGACCAATGGCTACTGCAGCACCGCCCAATATAGCGACGACTGAGGTAGTCTGTACGCCAACCTTACTCAAGGCAGCTAATGCAACCACGACCAGTAACACTCCGTAGATTAGACGACCTAAAAAGTTCGCAACGGTGTCATCTAAGCGACTACGCAACATCATTTTGTGAGCAACGGTGACTGCCTTTTTGGCAAGCCAGCGACCTACGACGAATATTAATATCGCTAGCGCAACTTTAATGACCAAGCTTAATGCGTTACTGGTTAAGTTGGCAACATCTATTGTAAAACCTAAAAATTCCATACTGACTCTTTATTTTATAGCGGTGTGTGGTATTCGTTTGTTATAAATATTGGTATCTTATCTGTTTGCAGCGTAGCTAACGCTCATCATCTATATATTCAACACGCCCTAATAAGTAACATCCACTTTATCGCTGTAACGATAGGTACGTATCAAACGCAGCTCAACAATATCTTCCATGTCTTTGGTGAACTTACCAAAGGGCGCTGCTTGGCGTACTGATTGTTTTGCTGCTTCATCTAATAATGTGGAGTTGGAGCTTTCAAGCAGACGTATGGCTTTAATATTACCATCACTACTAATGATGACCATAAGGCGCACTTCGCCCGTGATACCTTGAGCCCGTGCCTGCATGGGATAATGCAAATTCCCAATGCGTTCGACATGCTCACGGAAAGTATTAATATAATCAGCCGCGGCACCACGCGTCGTCGAGTTGCTATCGACCGTCACGACTTTTGATTTGGTTGCATAGACTTGCTGACGTTGAGACAGCTGTGTCTCTAAAGTAGCAATTTGTTTACGCAGACGCTCTTCTTGCGCCATCATATCATCTTGTGCTTGCTTGCTATCATTATCAGACTCCACGCTCGCTTGACGCCAGCTTAAGGTGGTACGCAGATAGCTTTCTTGGTAATGCTGCTGGCGGACTTGACGCTGCAGGCTAATCACATCTTGCGTCTCACTTATTTGCTCAGCAGACAATGGGCTGATTTGGTCGTTCTCTTGTCTTAATTGCTCCTCCACTGTGCCGCCACCTTTTTGGGAGGCATTAGCAATAAAGTGAGCGTCTTCATTTGGCTGCATATTGTCGGTTAGCGCTTTTGCCACATCTTGCATCATTGCCGCAGGATCTTTGCCCATCGAAAAGCCAATACCAAAAATAATAATGGCGTGTACGGCCACAGCGATAACGATGGCTACCGGTAAACTAACATCCCGCTTAGGTGCTTGCGCGGAAAAATGATAGCTTTGTGAATCTTTGATATAGGCCACAATGGGTCTCAGCTTATGAATATGAGCTTATAAATACAAGACAGCAAGTAATAAGCGTTATGATAATGGGCAGGATTTATACTGGCGCTATCATAACATGACATAGAATTCTGTCGCTAGCACAACCGTTGCCGACTCATTTTAACCCGCTCACACATTATTTGTCTCCTTTGGTCAATTTATTGACAAGCTAAACCAGCAAAAATGATATAACACCAATGCGAGTATGTCATCGCTAGACCGTATTTTGAACATATAAGCATTGCCAATTAAATGATTTGCGACAAAACCCATGTGTCCATTTTGAAGCCATCATATTTGTTATATACTGTTTTATAATTTTTGTGTCATTAGGGCGGGTTAAATAGGCGTAAATAAACTGGACAGATTATTGCTGATTAAGCAAAAACGCATGTAATGATCACTCGCCAGCTTTCATTAAAGAACAGTCTGTCTGTCATTTTTTAATCAGTCGCTCTTTATGCCATTGAGTCAGCTACCTCCCCTATAATTATAAGGATAATAAGTTTGAGTGATTTTGATAACAGGGATAATTCAGACAATTTTGATGAATTTTTTGAAAATATGGGCTATCGTTTCGACGAATCATTTAGCGATGGTTGGGAGCGCCTTACCCAATCCATCAAACAGATATATCATAGAACGACTGATAAATTCGAAGATGAGTTGTCGCTGCCAGTGGCACAGATTTATGTCAATGATGCGCTGCAGAAGTTCGTCACTGATAATGTAAAAGCCATCTTAGAGCTACGTGTTGAAATGCATGATGACTGGTTCCGCTTATACTGTACGGTCGATGCTGGTGGAATTTATGCAGAGGTGGCGAGTAATTTTAGTTTGATTCATGTACAGCTCGATCGTAACGTCCAGCGATTTGTCTTTGGTCAACAGACTTATACTGATGTGCTAAATCTACGTTGTGAGTCGTTTATTAAGCGCCAAGGTATCAAACTGTTTATTTGGTTTTATCACACTATTCTAAAAAAAGACCCATTAGGCTTTATTCTCTCTTATATCAATATCGCCCGTGCAAAAGACGAGGTTATCTACCTTGATATCAATCGTTGGTTAAAAAAGAACAAAAAAATCATGAGCACTTTGCATAAAGTTCAAGTCAACTATGGCGAGCTTGAAGAAGAGCAAATGATTTTAAAAACTCAAATCAATTATCGTGATTTATTGGCTGCCAGCAGTAACGAAGATATTATCGGCGATGATGATGAGCCTGAGCTGATGCAAGGCCCTATTAACCCAATAGATGATGCGACCGAGCCGAGTCAGGTATAAACCCCTCAGTATACAAATGACGTTTTTTACTTAGCAAAAAAGCGCTGACACTTAGAGACTATTGTTGTCTTTTAGCGTCAGCGCTTTTTTATCAAGAAAATTTTCAATGGCTTCTAAAGCGTGCCGTCATCAATCATGCAACTACCAGTAATTTTCTACCGCAATATTGCCCTCGCCGCGACGATTCATCACCAAACCTAAAGTCTTGAGCGCCTCTTTGGTATCTTCCACCATGTCTGGATTGCCACATAACATGACGTGCGTGCTATCAACATCCAAGGCGATGCCCGCTCGCTCTTGCAGCGTACCATCTAGCAGCAGCTTGGGCAGACGCTCTGTCAGGGCGCCTTCGACAGGTTCACGGGTAACGATAGGAATAAAGATTAGTTTTGCAGGATTATTAACTAGAGAACCAAAGTCTTCTTGCAAACTTTCAATCTTGTCGATATAGGCAAGCTCTTCTATCGAGCGCGCACTATAAGCCAAGATGATGTGCTCGTAATCTTCCCACGTCTGCAAATCTTGTAACATTGATAAAAATGGTGCCAAGCCCGTTCCAGTCGCGAGCAGCCATAAATCTTTTGGTAAAGGCTTTTGATAACGTGCTAACGTCAAAAAACCAAACGGCATGGTATTAAGCAGCAGCTCATCGCCCACTTCTAGGTGCTGCAACTGCGACGTAAATGCACCATCGGGGATGACAATAGAGAAAAATTCTAATACTTCATCAAAAGGTGAAGAGACGATGGAATAAGCCCGAAAGATGTCTTCATTCAATGCAGCATCAGGTACATCGTTAACGGTGTCGCCTTGTTGCTGCTGGTAATATTTTAATTGACTGGGATTGACGCCCAAACGCACAAATTGACCCGCAGTAAACTTAAAGCTATCAGGACGGCTGACAGTGAAGCTAAATAGGTTTGGCGTCCACGTGGTCTTACTAAGCACAGTTACTGTCTGAATATTATCACTCATAAGAATTATCGACTCACTTTTTAGTAATCATTATTTTTATCAAGACTTTAAACGACACAAAATAAAAGATGCGCCAAGCTTATCACAAAGCTGGCGCATCTTGGGTTTCTGACCGTAATAACAGATAAGCAGCGGTATCAGCATACCCCTACTTACCCTTTTGCTATTTACCAAATACGTGCCAGACTTGCCCATTCAATCATGCTGTTTGGCAAGATACCAAAGAAGATAATCATCGCGGTCACCGCAATAACCATGATCCCGCCAGTACGCATCGCCCATTGGCTAGAAACGTCAAACTCAATGAACTGTTTCGGACGTTTAAAGAGGGTGAGCATCACGCGCAAGTAATAGAATAAGCCGATCGCACTACCCAAGATAATCATCGCTGCCAAGAACCAATTAGTTCCTTGTACCGCTGCCAATATCGCAAATAGCTTGGTAATAAAGCCTGCCGTCAACGGAATACCCGCCAATGACAACATCATAATAGTCATAACCGCAGTCAATACGGGACGACGCCAAAACAGCCCTTGATAATGGGTCAGCTCATCAGCCTCACCAGATAAACGATAAGGGCTCGACATCAAGGTCACAACACCAAAGGCACCGATAGAGGTTAATGCATAAACAGCCATATACATACTAGAGATACTATCCGCTGCCGCGCCGATACTGACGATGACAATCAACACATAACCCATATGGGCAATGGATGAATAACCCAATAGGCGTTTGAGGCTGGTTTGACGTACTGCTAATAAGTTACCGATCAAAATAGATAAAGTTGCCATGACCATTAACAGCATTTGCACCGATGGCAATGCCAATAAAGACGTATCGATTAAGAAACGAACCGCCAAGCCCATCATAGCTACTTTTGATACCGATGCTAAAAAGGTAGCGATTGGTGCTGGAGCGCCTTCGTATACATCTGGTGTCCACATATGAAACGGCGCAGCAGAGAGTTTGAAGGCGATACCAAACATCATCATCGCCGCACCAAGTATCAGTAGTGGCGACTCAAAAACATCACCTAATACCATACTGATTGGCTTAAAGGCGAGCGAGCCTACTTCGGCGTAGATAAATGCCATACCCATGAGCAATGTCGCCGATGCCGTCGCTGACAGCACCAAGTATTTCAGTCCTGACTCAAGCGAGCGGTTGCGCATATAGGTATATGACAGCATGCCGTATAGCGGTATAGACAGCATCTCTAAGCTCATAAAGAATGACGCTAAATGCTGAGCACTGACCATCAGTAAAGCACCAATCGTCGATAGCAACATGAGCAAATATAGCTCTTCTTTATTATCCTTGAGATTGGCCAAATACGCATAAGATAACGTACAGCAAGCCAATGCACAGATAAAAATAATCACCATGTTAAACTGAGCAAAGTTATCAATAACGAATAACTGCTCAGCATTTGGCACGAGAGTACCGCTATTCACCATACCTGTCATTTGCCCAATGAGGGTAAACAGACCAATATTTAAGCCGACGACCGTTATCGTACCAGTCACCATATGTGAGCGTTTAATTGCGATGGCAATCATGACCACCAATACCGTAATAACAACGGCAATGATTGGCGCATAAGGCAACAATCCCATCAAATCATTCATCGTAATATCATTCATGACTTAACGTGCCTCCATTGCATCAAGCAGTTGCGACGCATCTACTTGTGTGACTTGACTGTATATATATGCATTATTGATCCACTGCATCGCATGACTTGAGGTATCAAGGAACGGCTGTGGATATAGACCGAGCCAGACCAAACCTGCAGCGAGCATCAATAACAATGACAACTCACGCTTGCCCAAATCTTTTAATGGACGCATAGGCAAACCATGTAACTTGGTTTCTTGCATGGCGACTGCTTCGATGTTGTTTTTACCAAATAGTGCACGGTGAATCAAAATAAGCGAGTATAGCCCTGCTAGTACCAGACTGAATGTTGCAAAGACCACAAATACTGGATACTGAGCAAAAGCACCAAATAAAATCATGAACTCGCCGATGAAGTTACCTGTGCCCGGAATACCGAGCAATGCCGCACAGAAGAACATCAGTATCGGTGCGTAGTAACGGAACTGACCCCACATACCACCCATCAAGGTCAAATCACGCGTATGTAGACGCTCATATAACTGTCCTGCCATGATGAATAGCGCTGCTGAGCTTAAGCCATGTGCGAGCATCTGAATCATCAGACCTTGCAAGCTTAATAAAGTGCCTGCATAAATCGCCAATACCACAAAGCCCATATGCGAGATACTGGTATAAGCCAGCAAACGCTTCATATCGGTCTGCATAAAGGCGAGCCATGCACCATAGAAGATACCAATCGTACCCAAGGTCATCGCAATCGGCGCAAAATCTTGTGATGCTGCTGGAAATAATGGCAACACGAAACGAATCAAGCCATAAGCTGCGGTTTTAATCAAAACCCCTGCCAAATCCACCGAACCTGCCGTTGGTGCTTGTGCATGCGCATCTGGCAACCAGCCATGGAACGGAATAATCGGCAACTTAACCGCAAAGCCAATAAAGAAGCACAGCATGATCGGATATTCCCAGCCGCCAAGTGACGTACCGAGCAAATCATTATAATTAAAGCTCACCACCCCTTTTTGAGCGTAGCTGATAATGACCAATATCAAAATGCCGACCAGCATAATAAGCCCAGATGCCTGGGTATAAATAAAGAACTTAGTCGCTGCGTATTCCTTAGTTTTGCCAACCACATCATGACCCCAAATAGCGATCAAGAAGTAGATAGGAACCAGCATCATCTCCCAAAAGAAGAAGAACAAGAAGAGGTCAATGGCTAAGAAAACACCAATGACGCCGCCCAAACTCCACAAAAGGTTGAGATGGAAAAAGCCGACTCGACGCTGAATCTCATTCCACGAACAAGCCACTGCGGCAATACCGAGCAATCCTGTCAACGCCACCATCATCAGTGACAAGCCATCCATCGCTAAATGGAAGCTAATACCAAAGCTCGGTATCCATGGCACACTAAATTCAGCGACCCAAGGCACAGCAGCGTCTGGCGCAATGACTTGCTTACTCATGCCACTAAAGTCGCCGTATTGCCACAGCACTAGCGACAATACAAAGGTCAACGTCATACCGATTAGAGCAATCCAGCGCGGCAGACGTTTATTAAAGCGCTCGACCAACCAACATAACAACCCGGCAATAAAGGGAATTGCAATTAATGCTGGTAGCATCCACGTTTGTTGTAACTCAATCATCTTATACCACCGTCATCATTACCAGCACTAGTAATACAGCCATGCCCAAGCCAAAGCTTGCAGCGTAACCTCGAAGTGACCCTGTTTGCGTCGCAGACAATACCTTATTACCAGCAGATGCCAGCTTAGGCAAGACGAGCCACGCTTTATCGATAGGGTCGGCTTTAAATAAGCGGCCGATGAACAAAAAGGGTTTTACAAAAATTACATCGTATAGCGCATCAAAACCTAGA
Organism: Psychrobacter cibarius; assembly: GCA_030686115.1. Classification (NCBI taxonomy): domain Bacteria; kingdom Pseudomonadati; phylum Pseudomonadota; class Gammaproteobacteria; order Moraxellales; family Moraxellaceae; genus Psychrobacter; species Psychrobacter cibarius. The sequence continues at coordinate 825,419 of CP131612.1, read as the reverse complement.
CCATGATAACACCAGTGATATAGCGCCCCACCAACACGTGAGCGCTTAAAGCGGGTGAGCACGCGACCTTTATCCACCACATATAATAGCGCCGCTATTATTAGACCAGCCAGCATCGCACCCATGGCGATAAACTCAGCCGTATGCTTACCATGCGCTTGACCAGCGACTTCCAATAAATGCCCAACACTCTCTGGCAAGACGCCTTGTAATGGCGGAGTGATAAATGCACCCACTGCCGTTGATAATACGAGCAACACACTAAGTGGCAGCCAATATGACACACCAGATAATTTATGAGCATGGGTCTTTTCTTCACCAAAGAAGATAATCCAAATCATACGGAAGGTATAAAGCGCGGTTAAGAAAGCACCGAATACACCCATATAGAATAAAACCATGTGACCAGTTGCATAACTCTCCCAAAGAATCGCTTCTTTAGAGTAAAAACCGACCGTGACCCAGGGTATAGCTGCCAATGCACCGCCACCAACGATATAGCACCAAAATACCAACGGTATCTTTTTACGTAGACCGCCCATCTTAAAGATGTTTTGCTCATGATGTACCGCAAGGATGACGGCACCTGATGATAAGAATAACAGGGCTTTAAAGAAAGCATGAGTCATCAAATGGAAGATTGCGCCTTGCCACGCGCCAACGCCGAGTGCTAAGAACATATAGCCGATTTGGCTCATCGTTGAATAAGCAAGAATACGTTTGATGTCGGTTTGTGCCAGTGCACAGAATCCAGCAACGACCAACGTCAACGCCCCTACGCCGCCGACCCAATATAATAAAATACCAGGGGTCAGCTCAAACAATGGATGTAAGCGAGCGATTAAATAAACACCTGCCGTGACCATCGTTGCCGCGTGAATAAGCGCTGATACTGGCGTCGGACCTGCCATCGCATCAGCAAGCCATGTATGTAATGGCAGCTGCGCTGATTTACCCATCGCGCCGCCAACCAACATCATGGTGGTCAACATCATCGTTGGATTGTTGATATCAAACACTTCTGGTGCACGAGTAATAATTTCTTGAATATTAAGCGTACCAAATTCACGGAATAATAAAAACAGACCGAAGGCTAAGAATACATCACCCACGCGCGTCACCGTAAAGGCTTTCATCGCTGCAAGACCATTGGCGCGGTCATGGTAATAAAAACCGATCAGTAAGTACGAACAGATACCAACGCCTTCCCAGCCAAGATAAAGCAAGAACAAGTTATCTGCCAAGACTAGCAACAGCATGCTGGCGACAAACAAATTCATATAGCTAAAGAAGCGGGCAAAGCCAGTGTCACCTTTCATATACCAAGCGGCAAAGAGATGGATTAAAAAGCCAATCCCAGTGATGACACCCGTCATCGTCAGTGCCAAACCATCAAAGCTCAGACCGAAACTTGGGGCAAAATCTCCGACTTGGAACCATGTCCAAAGCGGGATCTCTATGACTGTTCCTGCTGGATTATTGGTTAAAAAAGTATAACTAACGATTAACGTGCATAGTGCTGATAACAGCATACTACCGACACCGACAATCGCTGCCACCTGCTCTGTTAGCTTGTCGCGCATAAAGGCTAAAATCAAAAAGCCAACGAGCGGGAATATAAAGGTTAATGGTAATAAACTCATGACATCATCCTTTCATCTCATTGGCGCTATCGACATCGAGATGCCCACGCTGATGATAAAACCGCAATAATATTGCCAAACCAATGGCGGCCTCTGCTGCTGCCAAGGTCAAAATAAAGATAAACATAATCTGTCCATCTGGATCGACCCAACGACTACCTGCCACCACAAATGCTAATGCTGTTGCATTCATCATGATCTCAAGGCTCATTAGCATAAATAGGAAATTACGTCGTACCATGACGCCGCACAGACCAATGGCAAATAAGATACCTGCCAAAATCAGTCCATGGCTCATGGGTATCATGCCCAGTACATTCTGCGCCTCAGCAACTGGCTGTACTAAGCCTGCTACCTCGTGGGCAAACGGCACGTTTGACACATCTTGTGCCACGCTCGCTGCTAGTACCATTAGTCTGACTCCTTGCGCGTGACTTTATTCACACCCAGCTGCGTACCTGCATTCATACTTACATAGTCATGCGGGTCAACATCTTTATATTCGTAAGGTTCTGCCATTTTCGCCGCGTCAGCATCTATAGGCATGCCGTGATCATCGTAGTGTTTGATACTCGCGACATTAGCATTAGATACTTGACTATCATTACTGTGGTTTACATTAACAGTAACCTCATCAGCGATAGACTCTTTACCCAAATGATAAGCGGCGACCAAGGCTGCCAACAGTAGCAATGCCGCCACTTCTATCAACATCACATATTTAGTAAATAGCACCGTACCGACTGCTTTGGCAGATATTGTCGAGCCACCAATCATTGCCGCTTCGTCATGACCCATACCAATCATCGCATACAGCACAACCGCGATAATAATCGTTAACCCTGTCGGTAGCGCCCAAGTGCCCGCATCAAGCCAGCGCTCTTCACGCTCATCATTGCTCATACCCAAGTTCAGCATCATAATAACAAAGACAAATAGCACCATAATAGCACCGGCATAGACGACTATCTCTAACGCACCAGCAAATGGCGCGCCTAGTACAAAAAATATCCCTGCGATTGCCAGTAATGACACAATCATCGATAAAATAGCATGCACTGGATTGGCTTGAGTCACGACGCGCAGACTGGCAAATATGGCCACTGCTGCAAGCGAATAAAACCCAGCCAGTTCAGGATGGTTCAAAATATTCATCATGGTAGCAAGCTCCTTAGATCAATCGGTGCAGCTTCGTTTTGTGCTGCGCCTTTTGGTTTGTCCGCTACCGCCATACCCGTCACACGATAATAGTTATAATCAGGATATTTACCCGGCCCTGAAATGAGCAAATGCTCTTTTTCATAGACCAAGTCTTGGCGCTTATATTCACCCAACTCAAAGTCAGGCGTCATTTGAATGGCTGTCGTTGGACACGCCTCTTCACACAAGCCACAAAAAATACAGCGCGAAAAGTTAATTCGAAAAAACTCTGGATACCAACGACCGTCTTCACGTTCCGCTTTTTGTAAGGAGATACACCCTACCGGGCATGCCACCGCACACAAGTTACAAGCCACACAGCGCTCGTCTCCATCAGGGTCACGCGTTAGGACAATACGTCCACGAAAACGCGGCGGCACAGGTACCGGCACCTCAGGATAAAGGATGGTGTCACGCGGTCTGAGCGCATGACTATTGACCATCCACATGCTGCGGACAATGGTAAATAGTCCAATGACGGTCTTTTTTATGGTAGTAAACATGGGATTATTATCCTTATCAGCTTTACCCTAGTTCATCAATGATGGCTAGTAATGGCTACTAGTGATGACTATAACGTTGGGGAAAAGATCAAAATGACCGCAGCAGTAACCAACAGATTAATCAGCGTTACTGGCAGACAAACTTTCCAGCCAAAGTTCATCACTTGATCATAACGCGGACGCATGAGTGAGCCTCGAGCCAAAATAAACATGGTCATAAAGAACAGCGTTTTAATCATGAACCAAAAAGCTGGTGGAATAAACGGAATATCTAAATTAAAAGGTGCCAACCAACCGCCAAAAAATAGGCAAGTCATCAAGGCAGAAATCAGTACAACGTTGACATATTCGCCAATAAAAAACATACCGAACTTCATGCCAGAATATTCAACATGATAGCCTTCAGCCAGCTCTTGCTCTGCTTCTGGCTGATCAAATGGATGTCTATGGGTGACTGCAACACCAGCAACGACAAAGGTCAAAAAGCCAAAAAACTGCGGAATGATATACCAGCCGTCGATTTGCGCTTCAACAATAGCACGCAAGTTAAATGAGCCGGTCAATGCGACCACACCCATTAGCGATAAGCCCAAGAAGACTTCATAACTGATCGTTTGTGCTGCTGAACGTAGCCCGCCGAGTAGTGAGAATTTATTCGCTGATGCCCAGCCACCGAACATGACTGCATAGACGGCAATACCTGCCATCGCAAAGAAGAACAGAATACCGATATCCCAGTCAGCAACACCAAGCGTTGGCGAGATAGGAATAATGGCAAATGAGGCCAATGCGGTAAACATCGCGACCGCAGGTGCCAAGGTAAACATGAACTTATCGGTAAAGTTCGGCGTCCAATCTTCTTTAAAGAAGATTTTGAGCATATCAGCAACCAGCTGCAACGAACCAAAGGGTCCGACGCGGTTTGGACCGTAACGATCCTGCCATAAAGCTAGCATACGGCGCTCATAGACAATCATCATAGCGGCAACCATAACCACGACCAAGAAGATGACCAGTGATTGCCCGACCATAAATAAAATGGACCAAGCATCAAAGCTCATGCTATCAGCCAATAAGCTTGGCACATCAGGGATAATACGGGTAACTTGCATATTACACCTCCTGTGTGGTGGTCGGTGCTGTGTTCATTTGCGCAGCATCGTTATTGTTCATCATATCGTTAGCCATGCTACCCATCATCGTCACTGGTGCATCCACTTTGCGAACCGACGCTGGCATTGATGGATGAATGATACTCACCTGCCCAACTGGGTAACCGATACAGCCTTCTGCTAAATAACCGACAATCTGTACTGGCAAGGTGATTTGTTGCTTATCGATTTCAATCGCTAAGTAATCGCCATTAGCGATGTTCCAGTCCTTAGCATCATCCATCCCGATACGCCATGCAGCAACAGGCAGTTGCTCCGCAACCACTGGGCTACGTGACGCCATCATAGAGCTGGCATAGATATTATGAATAGGCACCAGTTTAGCTTGTCCTTGCTGCATATCCGTCGTCTTCGCAGACATAGCATCTGGTGCAACATATTGACGTGTTTCTAAACGTGCTAGCTGATCGAACATGCGCACACCTGGGTCGCCATTTTTTAGATGACCACCGACCTTATCTTGATACTTGTTCCACGCTTGTGGTGAGTTCCAACCTGCCGCATTGGCAAAAGGAATCATCGAGCTTGGCGTTTCTTTACCACTATAACCTTCCATTGAGAAGGTTAAGCCAGTATCCAAATCTTTTGGCTGCATCGGCTCATGCACAGATATCGGTGCACGCATAGCGGTACGACCTGAATAGCGACGCGGCTGACGAGCAATCTTCAGACCAGTCATACGGTAATCGGCATCAGGAGCAGCATTTTTAATACCCGCAAGCTTAGGATGTGTAGCAATTAATGCATTGATGACGTCATCTAGCTGCGTCCAATCGACATCACGACCTTCGATGCTGCTATGCACGGCATGTAACCAGCGCCAGCCTTCTTTAATACTGCTCATTGGATGGTAGTATTCGTTGTCGTAAACTTGGAAGAAGCGCTGTGCACGACCTTCAGCCGATATCAACGTACCATCCGCTTCAGCAAAGCTTGCTGCTGGCAATACGATATCGACATCTTTATGCCAATCAAGCAGCTGGTGATCTAAGGCAATGACAGTCTTATCGGCTAATAGTTGAGTCAACTTACTGGCATCGATGGCATCTGTTAGCTGATTTTCGGCAACAATCACCACATCAAAATCAGTCGCCAGTAGCTCTTCGACTGATTGACCGCCAAGCATGCAAACACCCATGCTATTGGCATCGGTAACCGTTAGGTAAATACCTGCTTGTGCCTGATATTTATTGTTTACTTCTTTCAGCTCAAGTTTTTTAGCAGGAGCGCGTTCTACATTGTCTTGCGTTTCTGTATCAACACCGGTTTCAGGTTTGTTTGGCTTGGCAGATAGCTCTTTATCTTCTATTTGCGCTTGCTCATCACGGACTTGAGCATTATACGTGTCCACTTGCTGCTGTTCAGTCGCTTTAATGGCTGAGCGTTTCTGCGTCAATGCTTGAGTAATCTGCGCCGCTGCTTCAATCAAAGCCGTAGAAGATAAGCTACTACCCGAGATGACCAATGGCTTGTCTGCTTGAATCAAGTCATAAGCGATTTGCTTAGCTAATGCTTGCATGCCATCTGTCTCAGCACTGACATCTTGATCAGCCGCTTGTGGGTCTGCGATTTCTGCGAAATCATCAGCGAAATTGACAATCTCATCAGCCACTTTAAAGCCAAGTTTAGTGATGTCTTCAGGCGTTGCTACGACACTGACTTTACTGATGTCTTCTAGCTTAGTTTGCACCACATCGATGACATAAACTGGGCTTAACGCATCTTGAGCAATACGTTTAACAGGCTCTGCAAGCCACGGCTGCGTTTGCAATGCCGCTGCCATTTTCAGGCCTTCGTTTTTTGCCGCTTGGCGTACTGACAACGCGACACGCGATGAGGTTTGGGTGATATCTTCACCCAATACCAACACCGCATCATAGCTTTCGATATCAGTCATGCTTGGGTTATAAATGCCATCAGTACTTAATACTTCGATGCATTTATTGACCAGTGCTTGCTGCTGATGATTGAGACCCGTTGAAAACTTATCAAAGCCAACCAGATTTTTTAGTGCAAAGTTGGTCTCTAGACTGGCGCGCGGTGAACCAATACCGATAACTTTTTTATCTTTGATACGTTTGATGGTTTCATCGAGTGCGTAGTCAATATTGATTTTGACATGCTTATCATTGATACGTTCAAGCGCTTGCGTTGGACGATCTTCACGATTGACATAGCCATAACCGAAGCGACCACGGTCACATAAGAAATAGCGGTTTACTTCACCGTTATAGCGGTTTTCAATACGGCGTAATTCACCATAACGTTCACCTGGTGAGATGTTACAACCTGCTGAGCAACCATGACAGATGCTTGGCGCATATTGCATGTCCCATTTACGGTTATAACGCTCAGAGTGGGTTTTATCGGTAAAGACACCCGTTGGGCATACTTCCGTTAAGTTGCCTGAGAATTCGCTTTCGAACTGACCATCTTTATCACGACCAAAATAGACACGGTTATTTGAGCCATAAACGCCCAAATCTTCGCCGCCTGCGTAGTCTTTATAAAAACGGACACAGCGATAGCAAGCGATACAGCGGTTCATCTCATGCGCGATGAATGGGCCAAGCTCTTGGTTATGATGGGTGCGTTTGGTAAAGCGATAACGACGACGGCTATGACCTGACATATAGGTCATGTCTTGCAGATGACAATGTCCACCCTCTTCGCAAGTTGGACAGTCATGTGGATGGTTGGTCATCAGTAGCTCAACCATCGACTTGCGGAATGCTTTGGCTTCATCGTCAGTAACAGAGATATACATGTCATCGCCCGGAGCGACCATACATGACATCACAAGACGACCACGACCTGCTTCCATATCTTCTTTGTTTTGGAATTGCTTGACCGCGCACTGGCGGCACGAGCCTACTGAGCCAAGGGCTGGATGATAACAAAAATACGGCACATCAATGCCGAGTGATAAGCAGGCTTGTAGCAAGTTATCTGCGCTATCTACTTCGACAGTGGTTCCATCAATATGTATGACTGCCATGCCGCTCTCCTTATTTCACTTCTGGCTGTTGATTGGCTGCCGCATCAATGACATCGACACCAACCGCCTGCGCGATTTTTTGATCAAACTCTGGACGGAAATATTTAATCGCACTCATCAGTGGTTCCATCGCACCCGGCGCATGTGCACAGAAAGTTTTACCAATCCATAAGTCACGCGTGAGGCCTTCTAGCTTTTCCACGTCGCCCACTTGCCCTTCACCATCATTGATAGCAGTAAGCAGTTTGACACCCCACGGCAGACCATCACGGCATGGCGTACACCAACCGCAGGATTCGCGCTGGAAGAAAATCTCGAGATTACGAACGAGTGGCACCATATCTTGTGCTTCATCCACCACCATAATTAGCCCAGTACCCATACGGCTACCTGCTTTTTGAATGGTGTCAAAATCCACCACCACATCTAAATGCTCAGTGGTTAAAAAGTCAGTAGAGGCACCGCCCGGTAGCCAAGCTTTGAGGGTTTTACCTTCGATCATACCACCCGCTAAATCTTCAATGATTTCGCGTGCCGTATAACCAAACGGTAATTCCCACAGACCTGGGTCATTGACTAAACCTGAGCAGCCAAACAGTTTGGTACCCGGTGTCTGGCTCTTGCCTTTGATGTTAGATAATGACTGATACCATTCAACACCATGGTTTAGGATGGCTGGCATGTTACACAAGGTTTCAACGTTGTTGACGACGGTTGGACGACCCCATGCACCAGAAATTTGTGGAAACGGTGGTTTGGTACGTGGATTAGCACGGCGACCTTCTAAGCAATTAATCAATGCCGTTTCTTCACCGCAAATATAACGTCCAGCGCCAGTATGCACATGCAGATTAAAACTAAAATCTGAGCCTAAAATATTCTTGCCCATGAGATTGTTAGCCAAGCATTCTTCGATGGCAGTGACCAGACGCTGGGCGGCTAAGATATATTCACCACGGATAAAGATATACCCGTCAGTTGCACCAATCGCATGAGCGGTAATCAACATACCTTCAATTAACTGAAACGGTAGGCGCTCCATCAATAGGCGATCTTTAAAGGTGCCCGGCTCCATTTCATCAGCATTACAGATGAGATAACGTGGTAGACCATCTGGCGGTGACATAAATGTCCATTTCAAACCAGCATTAAAGCCTGCACCACCGCGACCTCTGACGTTGGCAGCTTTAATCATGTCACCGACTGCTTTAGGCGATTGACCCAAAGCTTGCTTTAAGCCATCAAAGCCTTTTAAAGACTCATAGGTGGTCAAATCTAGGACGGCATCATGATGTGCTAGACGCCATGTTAATGGTTTGGTTTCGCTAGTCGCTGTGGCTTTATCGCCATAAATTGGAATGCGCTGCTCATTAAGCTGGCTAGGTGCTTTGCCTTGACTACGTTGAGCAATCTGCTCTGAAAGCGTTAATCTCATGCGTATAGCTCCAATAATTGCGTGACTTCTTCAGGCTGAACAGGACCATACGTGTCTTCGTCAATCAACACAGCAGGGCCTTTATCACAGTTACCTAAGCAGCAAATTGGCAATAGCGTAAAACGACCATCAGCCGTTGTCTGACCATACTCAATACCCAGCTGCGATCTGATTTCAGACGATAACGCCTCATAGCCTGTCAAAAAACAAGCCACTGAATCACAGATAAGGATGACGTGGCGACCGACAGGCTGACGATAAATACGGTTAAAGAAAGTAGCAACCCCGTCCATATCTGACATCGGAATGTCTAGAATATTGGCAATGGCATTCACTTGTGCGTCATCGACCCAGCCGTTGCGCTTTTGCACAATCTTTAGCGCATCGAGCGAAGCAGCACGTGCTTGTGGGTAATGGTGCATAAACTCATGAATAGCCGCAATTTCCTCGCTAGTGAGGATGCTTGCCACATCTACTTTTGGCATTTTGTCGGAAACAATTTTCATAGTCTTCTATCTGTCCTCACTCATCACGCTTTATCAGCTAATAACGACAGTCTTATGAGTGTCGCTACATGGCAAGATATCAGCATTTTGGTGTGCCATTTGGCAATGATATATTGATAAACGTATTTCTTTAATAACGATAATTTTCTGATCAAAGCATTAGACTAAAGTATTAGCGATCACGGTACTAACGATCACAGTCGGCCATTACGATATCAATCGATGCCAAATACATGATGGCATCAGAAACGAGCGAACCATTAATCACCGATGGCATCTGCTGTAAATGTGCAAACGTCGGCGTACGGATACGGGTACGATAGCTCATCGTCGCCTTATCTGAGGTGATGTAATAGCTGTTCAAACCTTTGGTCGCTTCTACAATTGTCGTACACTCGCCCGCTGGCATCACAGGACCCCAAGATACTGAGATAAAGTGATTAATCAAGGTTTCAATATCGTTTAAGGTACGGTCTTTTGGCGGTGGTACAGCGAGTGGATGATCGGCTTTATAAGGGCCTTGTGGCATATTGTCCATACACTGGCGAATGATACGTAACGACTGACGCATCTCTTCGACCTTGACCATACAGCGATCATAAGCGTCACCGTTGTAACCCACTGGCACTTCAAAATCGTAATTCTCATAGCCCATGTATGGACGCGCTTTACGCAGATCAAAATCAACGCCTGTCGCTCGCAGACCAGCGCCCGTCACGCCCCAAGCAAGTGCTTGCTTAGCATTATACTGCGCAACACCTTGGGTACGACCTTTGAGCACGCTATTTTGCAATGCCGCTTTGACATATTCGTCCAAGCGTTTTGGCATCCAATCCAAGAATTCGCGAACCAGACGCTGCCAGCCACGTGGCAGATCAGCAGCCGTACCGCCGATACGGAACCAAGCAGGATGCATACGATAGCCAGTCACGGCTTCGATGACGTCATAGGCTTTTTGGCGATCGGTAAACATATAGAATACCGGGGTCATGCCGCCCGCATCCTGAATAAACGTACCAACAAACAGTAAGTTATTGGTAATACGAAAAAACTCGCTCATCATCACGCGAATGGTTTCAGCGCGCGGTGGAATCGTAATTCCAGCAAGCTTTTCAACCGACATGATGTACGGCAGCTCATTCATCACGCCACCGAGGTAATCGATACGGTCGGTATAAGGAATAAATGAATGCCAAGTTTGACGCTCAGCCATCTTCTCTGCGCCGCGATGGTGATAGCCGATATCAGGGATACAATCGACGACTTCTTCACCATCAAGCTGTAGTACTAAACGGAATGCACCGTGAGCAGAAGGATGGTTAGGACCGATGTTCAAGAACATAAAGTCTTCATCACGACGTGAACGCTTCATGCCCCACTCTTCTGGGACAAAACGCAAGTTTTCTTGCTCGTATTGCTGCTTGGCAGTGTTCAAGAAGTACGGGGTAAATTCCGTTGCACGCGCATGATACTCTTTACGCAGTGGATGACCTTCCCAGTATTTTGGTAATAGAATACGGGTCAAATGCGGATGACCGGTAAAGACAATACCGAACATGTCCCACACTTCACGCTCGTACCAGTTGGCATTTGGCCAAATCTGCGTAGCGCTCGGTACATTGACATCGTCTTCACTCAGCGCGACTTTAATACGCACATCACTATTACGCTCAAGCGACATTAGGTGATAAAACACTGTAAAGTCACTGTCAGGCAACCCTTGGCGATGCTGACGCAGACGCTCATCTATCGCTGACAAGTCAAATAGCATGACGTATGGCTGGGGTAATTTACGCAGGTATAGAAGAATATCCAGCAAATCAGCACGTGCCACCCAAACCGTTGGAATCTCATCCACAGTGTGCTGCACGACAAACTTACCGGCATACTTCTGCTCCAGCTCGGTGATAACCGCTGGAACAGGCTTAATGTTAGGATCTATGTTTTCGACTACCGTGACCATGAATGATTTATTCCTTCATTAATCATCATTGAGCTATGTTGAGCCTAACCGAGCTATGTTAATCATAACTGAACCATGTTAATCATAACTAAACTACGCTAAACATAAGCGAACTACGATGAATATATGCGTACTGAGCACTTTTACGGATTGTGTATGATTGAGCCAAGCTAAAACATGATATAGCCAAATAATTTATGCCTAAATGCTGGTTCTCACATGCAGTTTGGCTACAGGCTCGCTGATTAAATACTGTCTGGGCTACGCAAGTTTTTCACAGCGATACGATCTGCTTGCTTACGGTCACGCTCAGGCGTCATTTGTGGCTGATAGATACCCTGATCATTGACATGAATACCTAGCGGGCGACGCTCTTTAGTAATCGACTCTTGCAGCAACATCAAGCCTTGGATCAACGCTTCTGGACGCGGCGGACAACCGGGCACATAGACATCAACAGGGATAATTTTATCCACACCTTGCACGACCGAATAGATATCATACATACCGCCAGAGTTGGCACAGGCACCCATCGAGATAACCCATTTTGGCTCAAGCATTTGTTCATAAAGGCGCTGAATAACCGGTGCCATTTTGACAAAACAAGTACCAGCAACGATCATCACGTCTGCCTGACGGGGCGACGCGCGAATGACTTCGGCACCAAAACGTGACAAATCATGAACGGCAGTTAGGGTGGTGGCATATTCGACATAACAGCAAGAGGTGCCAAAGTTAAATGGCCAAAGTGAGTGCTTGCGCCCCCAGTTTGCTGTTGAATGGACGAGGTCTTCGAGACGACCCATAAAGACGTTTTTATTCACTTCGTCTTCGATTGGATCATTGACCGTTTGACTGGTCTGTGCAGGATAGACATCTGCATCAGGGTTGGCTTTTGTTAATGTGTATTTCATAACATACAACCTTTATATTAGGCGAAGCGCAGCAATCATCTTGCTTCCGCTATCCCCTTAACTTCTATTATTAATAAGCGACCATTTTGCAGTAACGTGCCACAAGACCGTCAAAAGCGATTAGCGTTTGACTTTGTCTTGTTGCGCAGATGTGGCAAAATCCATGGAAGTCACATTACCAGTAGTATTAATATGATCGATATTTTGCAAGTGACGACGGTTGGTCTCGATATTGTTCGAGACATTAATCTGCCCTGAAGACTGGGCTGGTATCTTGCCAGTTGGATCGACCATCAGCTCATCGACGCCATCAAACTGCGTAATATCGGCCAAATTAAAACCTGCCGGAGCTGCATATAGACGTGGTTGCTTGCGACGCTTGTCCGATGGTGCCCAATTCATCGCACCCAGACTGAGCTCGTATACCAAGCCTATAATCAAGATGGTAATGAATATCGCGGCAGCGGCGAAGCCCAGCCAGCCTGCTTCACGTACTGAAACGGCATAAGCGTACAAATATAGTGCTTCTAAATCAAAGATAACGAAGAAGATTGCCACCAAATAGAATTTGGCAGACAAACGAATACGGGCGTTGCCAGCTCCGACAACACCCGCTTCAAATACTTCTTCTTTTTGTGAGCCCTGAGAGCGACCGCCAAGCAAACGCGGCACAACCAGCATAAAGACCACTAGCCCAATGGCGGCTAAGATAAAAGCAATGGCTGACCAATTAAAAGCAGACATGATAATACGTGCTCCTCACCCAATCGAGTGTCAAGCGCAGCGCGCATACTCACAAACTATAGAGTGGTAATAGCGACTGGCATAACGCAGACGAAAACACAAAGTAACTGCCATTGGGTCTTAATAACTCAATGGCTCATATAGATACTGTGCTGGTAATAACCAATTATCAAGCTTATTGACGACGATGTCAGACATGACCAACTATAGATACTCCGATGTATAACGGAGAAAGGCTGGTCGCCTAACGCATCTTCTAACAACGTAAGATCAACGTATTAAATCAATATCATATTCGATAGTTTATTTAATTGATTTAATAGCTCATTACACGTGGTCAACAATGACGAGACAACTGGCATAAATTATTTACGTACTATACGCATATCAGTGCCTAAAAGCTAGTTTTTAACTGTATTGAACGGTCACTTTATAGGTGAAAGAAACATGTTTTTTTTGCCATGAATTATGATATAGACGTTACCTTATATTAAGCCCAAATCCATATTTTTGAATGGACGCTAGTATATATAGTATAAGTCACGAAAAATTAACGCTTTTTTACTGGGTGCCGATCCTTGAACTCCTCCCCAATGTGACGGTTTTTGCTTTATAATAACCCGCCTAATTGCATGCTAGTATCAGCGGCTGTTTTAACGATGGCGCTCTTGATTAATTGTCACAAAATATTAACGGTCATGAGCGTGATTAGCGGATAGGTTGATTAACCTTATCGACGCTATGTTTTGATATTGAGATGATGCAACAAACTATAATGCTATGTTGCCGTCTTGCGCTATCGATCTGCCTCATACGTGCCGTTTTTATCTCACTGAGCAACGCTTGATATCAACACTCGCCTTTTTTGCTTTCTTTTTGCTTTTGTCTTACAGGTCACCTTATGAGTCAACTTAATCCCAAACAACAAGAAGCGATGCTTTACGTATCCGGTCCATTGCTTGTGCTAGCAGGTGCCGGCTCCGGTAAGACATCGGTGATTACCCGCAAGATTGCGTATCTAATCGAAGAATGCAACATGCCAGCCGAGCGCATTACCGCGGTGACCTTTACCAATAAAGCGGCGCGCGAGATGAAAGCCCGTGTCAGTAAATTGCTGCCGAGTGAAAAAACTCGCGGGCTGACGGTGTCTACCTTTCACCAATTTGGGCTACAGTTTTTGCGTTATGAGCTGATTCATACACCGCTCAAGGGTAACTTCTCCATCATGGACAGCGACGACAGTAAGCGTTTGCTGATGGAGCTGATGATGCGTGACAATTTAAGCGGCGCTGAAAGTCGCGAATTGGTCGGCAAAGCCATTAAAATGATTTCTGACTGGAAAAACGACCTAATTGAGCCGGATAAGGCGATGGAAACCTTGGACGATCCAGAAGACATGATTTTTGCGACCCTCTATGCCTTATATGAGCGTAACCTGCGTGCTTATAACGCTGTTGATTTTGATGATTTGATTGTCCTGCCGACCAAGATATTACGTGAAAACAGAGAGCTGCGCGATAAATGGCAAAACCGTATTCGTTACTTGCTCGTCGATGAATATCAAGATACCAACACCGCCCAGTATGAGATGATTAAATACTTAGTCGGACCGCAAGGGCGTTTTACCGTCGTGGGCGATGATGATCAATCTATCTATGCGTGGCGCGGAGCAAAACCTGAAAACATGGCGCTACTCAAAGAAGATTTCCCAAAACTCAAAATCGTCATGCTTGAGCAAAACTATCGCTCGACCACGCGTATTTTGACCTCTGCCAATGCCGTTATTACCAATAACGAGCATTTATTTGAAAAGAAACTCTGGTCAGATAAAGGTCAAGGCGAAAAAATTCGCATTATTAACTGTCGTAATGATGATGATGAGTCTGAGCGTGTGGCAAAAGAGATTGTCACTCATAAACTGCGTTTCGGTAATGAATGGGAGCAGTACGCCGTTCTTTATCGCAGTAACTTTCAGGCGCGCATGCTAGAGGCGCAGTTGCGTCAATTGCAAGTGCCTTATAAGTTGTCGGGTGGTCAGTCGTTCTTTGCGCGTAGTGAAATCAAAGACATCATGGGCTATCTACGTTTGATTCTGAACCCCGAAGATGACAGTGCATTTTTGCGCATTATTAATACGCCTAAGCGTGGTATGGGACCAGCAACGCTAGAGAAGTTAGGCTTATTTTCACAAGAGTATAGCATCTCGCTACTCGCTTCTTGTACCCACGCAGGGCTCGCGCATGTTTTACCGTCGAAGGCTTATGGTACGATAAAGGAGTTTGGTGAGTTTATTGAACATTATACGCGTGAGCTGGATAAGCATCCTGATCCTGTGCCTATCGTCCGCCAAATGATTGATGAAACGGGTTATATCGACTTTGTGCGTAGCGACGCCAAAACCCCGCAACAAGAAAAAAACCGTATCGATAATATTGATATGCTCTACACTAGTATTCAATCACTGATTAATCGGGCCGAAGAAGACGAAGATCGCACCATTGATACCATCATTCGTAAGCTGGTGTTGCTGGATATGCTCGAGCAACAGCAAGAAGAAGAAAATACCAACAAGGTTAACTTGATGACCTTGCATGCGGCAAAAGGCTTGGAGTTTGATTTTGTGTATATCATGGGGCTTGAGGAAGAAATGCTACCGCACCGCAATTCCATCCTAAGCGAGACGGTCGAAGAAGAACGGCGCTTGATGTATGTGGGCATTACTCGTGCCCGTCGAGAACTGACATTGACGCTAGCGACTCAGCGCCGTGCAGGCGGACAGATGCGTGTCACTTCTGAGTCAAGATTTTTAGATGAGTTACCAGAAGAGCATATCGACTGGCCAGCCAAGGCGAAAAAGAAAAAAGCGACTAAAGACCCTGAAGCCGTTGCTGATGAATACTTGGCTAATATTCGCGCTTTATTGGGTAATCGTTAGCGTTAGGCTCAACACTTGAGAGCATCATCAGTTAGCGACATGAGAAATTAGCACTTATTCGACATTTTAGTGTTTGTTATTATTTATACTTTCTAAAAACTTTGGAACCTTTATGCCTACCCCTATGCCTGATCAGGAACGACCATCTACGCTACAGGGAGATTACAATCCAGCAGAGTATAGCGGCGAATATAAGCTTCTATACTTGCAAAGTTTGGTTGCTGACAAGGCATACGAGGCGATTACTGAGTTTTTAGAAAAGCAGTCCAAATATGAGATTGCGAGCCTATTAGAATCGTTCCCTAGCCAAAATCGCTTGTTGATTTGGGCACAAGTACCAGAAAATATCAAAGGCGAAGTGCTTGCCGAGTTAGAGTTTGATACACGCCAGCCGCTGTTAGAAAACGTCTCATCGAAAGATATTTCCTTATTTACTCAAGACCTTGATGCGCAAGACATCTCTGAGATTTTAGATACTGTCACCGAAAGTGTGCGTACCTCGGTCATGGCAACCTTGGATGAAGACATCCGAGTGCAGGTCAACAAGCTTGACACCTATGCTGACTGGGAAGTCGGTCGTTATATGGATCCTGACCTCATTCAGATCAGGGATGATATCACCCTTGCAGAAGTACAGAACTGGCTACGAGAAAATGACGACTTGCTCGATGATGAAAGCCAAGAGCTGCTGGTCGTCGATCAAAGCCAACAATTACTCGGGCTGCTCAGTCTGGTCGATTTGATTAAACATGATCAAACTACCTTAGTCTCAGAATTGATTGATAACGCCATCACTATTAACGATCGCTTAGACATCCAAGATGCCGCAGCGATTTTCCGCTCAGAGGACATTCGTTTTGCCCCCGTTATTAATAGCCATGGTGAGTTGGTCGGTCAGTTAAATGGCGAGGACATCATGGAAATTATCCAAGATGATGTCGATAGCACCATGAAAAACCTCGCGGGTGTCAGCCAAGATGAAGAGCTGTTTGCGCCTATTTTAACCAGTGCTAAAAGCCGCAGTATTTGGCTAGGTATTAACCTGTGTACCGCCTTATTGGCTGCGGCTGTGATTGGTCAGTTCGAGGCGGTACTGGCAAAAGTGGTGGCGCTGGCGATACTCATGCCTGTGGTCGCGAGTATGGGCGGTATTGCTGGGTCACAAACTCTCACAGTGGTTATTCGTGGTATGGCGATGGGTCAAATCGGTGGTTCCAACCGTTTGTGGTTATTAAATAAAGAGCTGTGGGTTGGCGCGATAAACGGTATCATATGGGCGATAATCATGGCGATTATTGCCCAACTATGGTTTCATGATATTAAAATCAGTGCCGTCATTGGTTTTGCCATTGCGATTAATATGACTGCTGCTAACGTTTCGGGCATTAGTATTCCACTGCTCCTAAAACGTATGAATATTGACCCTGCCCTATCCGCCTCGGTTATTTTAACCACCGTGACAGATATCGTCGGCTTTATGTCATTCTTAGGTTTGGCAAGTGTGTTGATACTATAATCACATAGCCAACGTTAAAACTATATTATTTAGAAACTATCCAACCGTTAAGTGAGTGCGTTATGCAAGCTGTACAAGTTAAAGTATTAAACCCTAAAATTACTGAAGATAAAGCGTTCTCGTTACCGACACGCGCCACTGATGGCAGCGCTGGTATCGACTTGCGCGCTTGTATTGATGAGCCATTGACGATTAAAGCAGGTGCCACACATTTAATTGGTACTGGTTTGGCGGTTTATATCCAAGACCCTAACTTTGCAGGGATGATTTTACCGCGCTCAGGTCTTGGTCATAAGCACGGTATCGTCTTGGGTAATTTGGTTGGCTTGATTGATGCCGACTATCAAGGTGAGCTGATGGTCAGTATTTGGAATCGTAGTAATGAAGACTTTGTGTTGAATCCTGCGGAACGTATGGCACAATATGTCGTCGTACCCGTTGCCCGCCCTGAGTTTGAAGTGGTATCAGAATTTAGTGATACCAGTGCACGCGGTGCAGGCGGCTTTGGACATTCAGGCCGCCAATAATCAGTCGTCATTACTGATTTGCCATGTTAATTATCTTTTAGTCATCACAAAATCATCATCACGTGAATCACGCCATAAGGAGAGTAAGCGATGCCGTCTTTTGCTGCGCAGCAATGCTTATTTCGTGCTTATGATATTCGTGGTTCACGCCAGCATTTTACCACTGACTTTATTCAAGCATTGGGCAAGGCATTTGCTCAGCTTTATAGTGCCGCAGATTGCAACTCAACCGCAGCTCCTGTCAAGGTCTGCCTACCAAAACCAAGTATCGACCTTAAAAGAACCGTCATTGTGCTTGGTTATGATGTGCGTCTCGGTAGTAATATTATCGCTCAGAGATTGGCTAATATACTGACTGAATATGGCTTACAAGTTATCCAGCTGGGGTTAATTACTACCCCCATGATGGTTTTTTGGGCAGAGCAATATTCTGGTCATGGCATTATCGTCACCGCCAGTCATTCTGCTAAAGACATTTTAGGTATTAAATGGTTGGTCAACCATCAATCTCCGAGCCATGCAGAGATTCAGTTGCTTTGGCAAAAAACACGGTCTACCTATGCTTGCCACCTCAATCACGCTCAAGCACAGATTGATGCTCAAAATACGCTGACAAATACAACTGCTAAATCTATTTGTAATCAACCTTTCAATTTATCTGATGCACAAGTCGCGACGACTTATATTGAGGCTATCGCTCAAGTCTTTAAGCAAATCCATCCCTGTAATAAACCACTTCTCAAAGATAACCAACAACCATTTGGCACCCTTGATGTGGTGGTGGTCATAGACTGCATGCATGGGGCGACCAGTAATATCGCCCAGCGTTTATTTGAGCATTTTTGCCAGCAGGTCATCATGATTAATGACCTCGCAGATGGCAGTTTTCCCTCTGGCAATCCTGATCCCACTGAACCACACCGTCTTAAACAATTACAGCGAAGTGTGCGTCAACATCAAGCAGATATAGGTATCGCTTTTGATGGCGATGGCGATCGCTTAATGATCGTCGATAATAGCGGTAAAGTTGTCACGCCCGATCACTTGCTATATTTATTAGCGCAAGTGGCGCTGACCGAACACCCTGAAACGCTGTGTTCTAAAGGCCCAGTCCATTTACAACTGCCTTTTCAAATCCTTTTTGATATTAAATGCTCCCATCATCTACCGAATCTCTTGTCTGAGCTTGGCGCAACACCTGTGCTCAGTAAAACGGGCAGCAGCTTTATGCGCCGACAGATGCAGCAGTCTGCTGGTCAAATTGTCTTTGCGGGTGAATTGTCAGGGCATTTCATATTTAACGATAGCCGCTTTATTATCTATGATGATGCCATGTACGCGGCCTTGCGATTGCTGCATTGGCTAGCGGCTTACGATGCTCACGGTAAAAAATCTCTGACTGATATTACAGAGCAATTGCCTGCTATGGTCAGTACGGCGGATCATTATTTGCCGATGCCTAAAACCCTTAAGAAAGACGATGCTATCGTCGTACAGCTGACCAAATTTTGTCAGTATTTACGTCAGCTCGTGGAAGCGACTGTAGCAGAAGATTCTCGTGATCATTGGATAGCTACTAGCCAGCCATCGCTTTGCCGTTGTTCGATGAGTCGGCAATATATGACGTCCAAGCAAGCCAAATGCTTATTGCCAGTGGGGACGAAGCTGAGCTGTATTGATGGCGTGCGTTTGGATTTCGCCCATGGTTTTGGGGTGCTCCGCCAATCAAACACCAGTCACAATCTTACCGCACGCTTTGCTGGTGATAGCATAGAAGACTTACGCGACATCCAAGCAAAATTTGCCGCTTTATGTCGCCCATTTGATAAAAAACTGGCAGAACAAATTGTCGCTATTCCTGCCGAATAGTTTTGATCAAAATAGTTACCGTCAAAGTAGTTGCTGTCAAATAAAAATATGACTTTTTAATACCATAACTTAGGAATTTATAATGACGCTTAATTTAGATGATGCCAAAAACACTGCTGAAGTATTGACCACAGCGCTGCCTTATATCCAGCGCTTTGTCGATAAGCTTATCGTGGTCAAATACGGCGGCAATGCGATGACGGATCCTGCGCTTGAGAGCTCATTTGCCCGCGACATCGTCTTGTTAAAAACCGTTGGCATTCATCCCGTGGTCGTGCATGGCGGTGGTCCACAAGTGGATAACTTATTAAAAGAGTTGGGGCGTCAGTCAGACCGTATCGATGGTATGCGTGTCACCGATAAAAGTACCATGGATATCGTCGAGATGGTCTTGGGTGGTAGCGTCAACAAATCTATTGTTAGCTTAATCAACAAGCACGGTGGCCGCGCTATCGGTTTGACGGGTAAAGATGCCAATTTAATCCTAGCCAAAAAACTGATGATGGAAAAAATTGGCGCAGATGGGATTGCTGTGCCCGTCGATTTAGGGTTTGTCGGTGATGTGGTCAGTGTCAATAAAGACGTGATTAACATGCTCATTGCCTCTGATTTTATTCCCGTCATCGCGCCACTTGGGGTCGATAGCGAAGGCAATACGTACAATATCAATGCCGACTTGGTTGCAGGTAAAGTAGCGGAATTTTTACAAGCTGAAAAGCTCATGCTTCTAACCAATATCAAGGGTGTGCTGGGTCGTGACGGCGAAGTCGTGACTGGACTCACACCAAAGAAAGTCGACAGCCTCATTGAAGACGGCACTATCTCAGGCGGCATGATTCCTAAAATCCAATGTGCACTTGATGCGGTACGTAGCGGCGTAAAAAGCGCGGTGATCGTCGATGGTCGTGTGCCACATGCCACGCTGTTAGAGATTTTTACCAATGAAGGGGTTGGTACATTAATCAGTCGTGATTTAGGTTCATCATTGGCCGAGTAGCAGGAGTAAATCATGGCATTGTGGCTTTGGTGTCTACTTTTTATCTTAGAAAGCCTGTATTGCTGGTGGATTATTGGCTATGGTGGCGCAAAATGGATAGAAGGCTGGAAGTCATTTTTCCTCATTGAGTGGTTTGCACTAGATTGGAATGCTGAACAAATTCGCTTTTACGTCTTGCTTATATGGCTCGCAAGTGTGATTTGGTTTATTCTAGGTGTTATAAAGCCTGAGCTAAGAGGTTCTTAGCTCAGGCTTTATTGATGGTAGCCGTATTCTTTTACGAAAAAACTTTATCAAACTCAGCTTCATCATAACCGCATAGTAATATATTCTTGTTTTTATCAGTCAGCTCACCTTCAACTATCGGACGCTTAATCATACTGGTATTTTCTACGAGCAAGTCAATGGCGTTATCTAGACTAGCATCAGCCGCTTGCTTTTGACTGTCGTCTAGTTTGCGCCATGTCGTACCGCGCTTATTGAGCACCTTATCGATGCCTAATTTATCTACCCAACGCTGAACGCTATCTTTATCGATACCTTGTTTTTTATAATCATGAAAATCATAGCTGACGCCCAACTCATCCAGCTTATTGAACGCCTTTTTCATCGTGCTGCACGACTTGATGCCGTAAATAGTGATGGTCATAAAAACTCCAAATCAATGATCATTATTCTGTTTATTATACCTAAGCCTATGGGTATTTGGTTTATGATAACCAAAACATTAAAAACCCGCTCAAATTTTCAAATTTGTATTCTTCGTCATGCGTAAACGCCCTATCATATCGTCGCAATTTTCGCCAAATTACGCTATGCTATGGCATTGTGAAATTTCACCCAATTTATTCGTATTAATCAATCTCGAGCTAACTATGAGCAATACTGTGACATCTGACCAAGCTGAAAACAATCATTATAACCCACAAGCGATAGAAGCGGCGCAGCAAGCCAAATGGGCAACTGACAAGCGCTTTGAAGTGAGCAATGAGCCAAGCGATAAGCCAAGTCGCTATATGCTGTCGATGTTCCCTTACCCAAGCGGTAAGCTGCATATGGGTCACGTGCGTAACTATACCATCTCTGATGTACTGAGCCGTTACTATCGCCTCAAGGGCTATGAAGTCATGCAGCCTATGGGCTGGGATGGTTTTGGCTTGCCAGCAGAAAACGCGGCGATTGCTAACCAAACGCCACCTGCCAAATGGACGTTTGCCAATATTGACAGCATGCGCGCGCAGCTTAAATTACTGGGTTTGTCTATTGACTGGTCACGTGAATTCGCCACTTGCAGCCCTGAGTATTATCAGTGGGAGCAATGGTTGTTTTTACAGCTATACAAAAAAGGCTTGGTCTACAAAAAACTGTCGACCGTTAACTGGGATCCTGTTGATAATACCGTTTTAGCCAACGAGCAAGTCATCGATGGTAAAGGCTGGCGTAGTGGCGCTGCGGTCGAAAAGCGCGACATTCCGATGTATTACTTTAATATCACTGATTATGCTGACGAATTACTTGATGACTTAGACCAATTAGAAGGTCACTGGCCATCAGAAGTATTGACCATGCAGCGCAACTGGATTGGTCGTAGCGCAGGCATGGAAGTACACTTCCCTTATGAGCTTGCTGGCGAGACCAATACGTTAGATGTGTTCACTACTCGCCCTGATACTTTAATGGGTGTGACTTATGTGGCGGTCGCAGCCGAACATCCGCTAGCGCAGTATGCGGCTGAGCATGATGAAGCCATTGCGCAATTCTGTGCTCTTTGCAAAAAAGGCTCAGTTGCAGAAGCAGACCTAGCTAAAGCTGAAAAAATCGGTATGGCTACTGGTCTTACGGTCACGCATCCACTCACTGGCGAAGAAGTGCCAGTATGGGTTGCCAACTATGTGCTTATGAGCTACGGCTCAGGCGCGGTGATGGCTGTCCCTGCTCATGATGAGCGTGATTATGAATTTGCGATTAAATACAGCTTACCCATTAAACAAGTCATCCATATCCCTGTCGGCTATTTCGATGCGTTAGAGGCAGATGCAAAGGCGAACGATACTGAGATTAATCGTGCTTATACCGAACGCAATACTTTGGTCAATTCAGGCGAATTTGATGGTTTAGACTTTGAGCAAGCATTTGAA
This sequence comes from Psychrobacter cibarius, assembly GCA_030686115.1. NCBI lineage: Bacteria > Pseudomonadati > Pseudomonadota > Gammaproteobacteria > Moraxellales > Moraxellaceae > Psychrobacter > Psychrobacter cibarius. The sequence continues at coordinate 802,359 of CP131612.1, read as the reverse complement.
GCGATGCTGACCAAACTAGAACCACAAGAGCTTGCTAAGAAAAAAATCCAATACCGTCTCCGTGATTGGGGTGTTTCTCGCCAGCGTTATTGGGGCTGTCCTATCCCAATGGTTAACTGTGAGCATTGCGGTACAGTACCTGTCGAAGAGCAAGATTTGCCCGTTGTCTTACCGACTGATGTCGTTCCTGATGGTCGCGGAAATCCGTTAAAAAACATTCCAGAGTTTGTCAATACGACATGTCCTAAATGCGGTAATCCTGCTGAGCGCGAAACCGATACCTTTGACACCTTTGTGGAGTCAAGCTGGTACTATGCACGCTTTGCAAGCCCAAATGATGCGCAAAGCATGGTCAACAAATCTGCCGCCAATAAGTGGCTGCCTGTCGATCAATACATCGGCGGTGTTGAGCATGCGGTAATGCATCTACTTTATGCACGCTTCTTCCATAAACTGATGCGTGATGAAGACTTGGTGTCAGGAAATGAGCCGTTTGCTAATTTGATGACGCAAGGCATGGTATTGGCAGGGACATTCTATCGCCTAAATGCGGATGGCAGTACCACCTACTATTTTGCAGAAGACATTGATATCGACTATGACGAACGTGGTCAACCGATTAAAGCCATCTTAAAATCTGATGGGCAGCCGGTGACCATTGGCAAAATCGAGAAAATGTCTAAGTCAAAAAACAACGGTGTCGATCCGCAAATTACCATCGATAAATACGGCGCTGATACCGTTCGTCTCTATACGCTCTTCACCGCGCCTGCGGATCAAACGCTAGAATGGTCAGATGATGCGCTCAAAGGCCCTTATAACTTCGTCAAAAAAGTATGGCGTATTGCTACTGAACACATGCAAGCGCTTACTGCCGCGAACCTAAGTATCGAGACGCTGAACAATGACGCTTTGAGCACTGATGGCTTAAGCAAAGAAGCCAAAAACTTACGCCGTAAAACTCATGAAACCATTGCTAAAATCGATAGTGATTTGGGTGATCGTTTGGCATTGAACACGCCTGTATCAAGTTTGATGGAGCTTGCCAACGAGCTGACTGGCTTTAAGGCCAATAGCAAGCAAGACCTACAGGTACAGCATGAGGCATTGACGGATCTGCTGATTATGCTATCCGTATATGCGCCGCACATTGGTGAACATTTACTTGAGCAATTGGGTTTAGAGACCATTACCTTGAATTATCCAGAAGTTGATAAAAGCGCTCTGGTACAAGATATGATCACGATGGTGGTACAGGTCAATGGTAAAATGCGCGGTAAAATGGATGTAGCCCCAAATAGCGATCCAGAACAGCTAAAAGCACAAGCACGTTCAATGGAAAGTGTGGCAAAATTCTTGACTGGCGACATCAAAAAAGAAATCGTCGTCCCTAATAAGCTGGTAAACATCGTGGTGGTAGGCTAGATTTTTTAGGCTCAGTACTTTTTATTAGTTTAATGATTAGTCTGAGCCTTTTTATAATATTAGGATAGCGATTATGTCGTATAAATATCGAGCAGGTCAGTCACCCAAAGCCAGCTTAAGCAAAAAAGACGCTTTTGCCAAAAAATCAAACGGACAAAAACTGGCGGCGGCTTTTCTGACTGCCCTGCCAATGTTTACGCTACTAGGTGCAACGGCAGCTATTAGTGGATGCGGCTTTCAACTGCGTGGCTATGATGCGCCAATGCTGCTTGATGTCGCCAAAACAGCCGTGATTCTAGAAGACAATCGCACCTCATTTCCGCTTAAGCTGCCATTGACAAGACGCCTAAAAACTTTAGGTGTTGAGGTCATTGACAACATGACAGCAGCTGATGTTGCGAACAATAACAAACAAGCAAGTGCTGAACCCATTGCCGCTATCACCATCAATAACGTCCGTTTTAAGCGTTATGAGCTGGTCGGTGTCTTGACAGAGATCCGTTTGGTACTTTCAGCAGATGTCAGCTATCAGACGATGGAAAATGGTAAACCAATTACGCTAAGCAACCCCATCCAAGTCGAGCGTAGCTATCAATATAATGAAGCATCGGTGAGCACTGATGATCAGCAAGGCGATCAAATTCGTGACTGGCTCTATGACAGTTTGGCACGCCGAATTACTGATCAATATGTCGCCATCTCCCTACCAAAGGTCAGCTCTTCTGGAGTCAGACAATCTGTGCAAAGCGGTAATGGCTCAACATCGATTGCGGTGGTGGTGCCAAACCCATAGTTTATAATGCGCAACACATTCCACGTTTATTTTCATCAATCTGTGTACTTATTACCCTATGCAAGATACCTTTATACAAGCCTACCCAAAGCTACTACAGCCTTCCGTTGCAGTCGCGGGCTTGTGGCTGGCGCATGGTGATGAGCCACTACTCAGTCAATGGCTCATCGATGCCTTACGCCCACATTGGCGCGCGCAGAATTACGCGATTAAGCGTATTGAGCTGATATCAGTCAAGAGCTGGCAAGAAGTATTGTCAGAGCTTGGTAGCCAGTCTTTATTTGATGATGCCAGTGCACTCATCGTGACGGGTAATCATAAGCCTGACAAGGCGGTCATCACTGAGCTTGAGCGCTTTGCCGTTGAAGCTCAAACAGGGACGCACAGTCATAGTTTATTATGGCTCACGCCCAAACAAGACAAACGATCGCAAAGCAGTAAGTGGTTTACGCCATTTGCTCAATATGGTCATGTCATTGATTGCAATTTATACAATGAGCAGCAACGACAGCAGCTACTGCAAATACAAGCTCAGCAGTTTGGTTTACGGCTATCGCAAGAGGCGTGGCAGCTGCTTATGTCGCATACTGAGCACCATCTGCTGAGCGCTTATCAGACCTTATGGCGGCTCTCCTATTTATTTGCGCCGCAGCTAGTCGCTAAGAATATTGAGGCTAGTCAACAGACTGAGCACTCTACACAACTTCCAAACAATGTTGCCTTAGACATTAAGGATCTACAAGCCGCGTTGGTCAGTGATGCACAGTTTAGCGTCTTTGATTTATCGGATGCAATGCTTGCCGGTAACAGCACTCAAGTCGCCAAAATCATGTTTCAGCTGAAAGCCACCGACGAGCCAACCACCTTGGTATTATGGGCGGTTAGTAAAGACATGCGGCAAATCATGCAGTTGATGGATGGGCAAGACCCGCAAGCGCTTGGTATCTGGCGTAGCAAACAAGGATTGTACCAGCAAGCTTGCCGTCGCCAGTCAAAAGCGCAAACGGCTGAATGGCCTGCCCTGCTTTATAAATGTGACCAAGCCATCAAAGGACTCGTGCGTCAGCCAGCGTGGGAGTTATTATTGCAGGCAGCGCTTGAGTTGTCAGGTAAGCGGTTGTTTGCCGTTTGATTGGTTGAAAAAATTCAATAACTTATTTAGCCAAGTAATTTTGTTAACTGAATAAGGAGCGTTCTGTAAAATTTCTGCTATATCAACCTCTTTTCTTTTACCCCACTCATCGCTTAATTCAGTCATAAGTTCGATTTGTTTACGAAAGTAAATTATTCTTTGATCCTCACCGATGACAGTGTTTTGCTGTTGATACTCACTCGCTATCATAGAAGTTGTAGTCTCAAAAAACCTATAGATAAAATCATCTACGTCCCTAGAAGACTTTCTAGTGAGTTCGCTACCTCGTTCACATACTACATAATGGTAATAGTCATCACTTATCTCTAAATGTGGTTCCCCGAATCCAGATGGCTTTTTTCTTAAGATCACATCATCAATATTTAGCCCTATTTTTCTACCATAATCATTAACTATATCTTGAACTTGCTGATGATTTAGCATCATAAAATCCTTGTTTCAATATGAATAACTTTACTATCCTAACCTACGTTCAGATTATTATATTTTTTTAAAAAACCACCTTAACCTTTCTTAAACTAATTACCATTCCCTTTTGGACTTCAAGCCTCTACTATATGTACACTTGATTTCATTGTGACTGGATTGTTGTTATGCGCAAAATAAGCAAAAAGTCTGCTATCAAATGGGGTGTCATCGCCTTAATCATCGTAGCATTAGGGGCTTTGGCCTATACTTTTTTAAAACCAGAAGAAGAAAAACCCAGTTATTTAACCGCACTTGTTGAGGTTGGTGATATCGAAAACAATGTTATGGCATCAGGTAAAGTTAAAGCACTTAATACCGTTGATGTCGGTGCACAGGTTTCTGGTGAGGTCACAAACCTCTATGTAGAAGTGGGTGACGAGGTGAAACAAGGCGATTTGATTGCACAGATTGATCAAGTGACTCAGAAGAACAGCCTGAGCAATGAACAAGCCAGTCTTGAGCAAAGCGAAGCCGCGCTACAAAGTGCGCAAGCAGAATCGTTAAGCAAACAAGCTAGTCTAAAAAGTGCCTATGCTGATCTTGCCAGCCGTCAGTCTGAGCTTAAACAAGCACAGTCTGATTTTGCACGCCTGCAAGGACTACTCGCTATCGATGCGATATCACAACAGGATTACGATACACAGGCAACAAAAGTTCAAACAGCGCAGGCAGCGGTCGCCAATGCACGCGCTGCTATTGATACGGCACAAGCCGCCATTGCAACAGCCACTGCAAACATTAATAGCCAACAAGCAGCATTACGAAAGTCTCAAACCAATGTCGCAACGGCTCAAGAAGACCTTAGCTATACAACGATTCGCGCGCCAATATCAGGTACTGTCGTCTCAGTGACCACAGAGCAAGGCACGACGGTCAATGCCAATCAAACAGCCCCGACCATCGTAACTTTAGCAGATTTGTCTACTGTTAGAATCAACGCACAAATCTCCGAAGCCGATGTTATCAATGTCAATGCTGGTATGCCCGCCTACTTTAATATCATCGGTAATCCAGACAAGCAGTATGATGCGACACTGACAGCTATTGAGCCGGCACCCGAGGAAATTAGCAAGACCAGCTCAACCGATTCTGCGATCTACTATGTTGGCTATGTTGAAGTAGCTAACCCTGAGCGATTATTTCGTATTGATATGACCGCCCAGATTTATATCATCATCGATCAAGCCAAAGACGCGTTGCTTGTGCCATCAGCAGCCATACAAGAAAGACCCGCGAGAAATCAAACTGAAGGTCAAGCAAAAACCAGCAAGATTGTACGCGTACTAAGTGATGACGGCACAGTAGAACCTCGCACAGTAGAAGTAGGCATTGATAACCGAGTAAATGCGCAGATTTTAAGTGGTTTAAAAGAAGGTGAGCAGGTTATCATCGGCGAAGGTAGTGCCAATGCTTCAGGTAAAGGTGGTGGTCGTACTCGTATACCTGGTGGTACTCCAAGGATGTAATTAATTCTTTGACTATGTTAACGATGAAAGGGCTTGAGCAACTTAGCCCTTTTCTCACGACACTCACTATCTTTGATTAAAGACATTGCTATGACTATATCTCAATCTGCTAAACAGCCGACCGACAGCACTAGCGCTTCGATAGAAACCAACTCACCGAATAATATCAATACTGCAGCTACCGCTGACAAGCCCATTATGGAGCTGTCGGGTATTATTCGAGAGTTTGCTGCCGGCGAGCAAACCATTCGCGTATTGCACGAGGTTAATTTAACGATTAATCAAGGTGAAATGGTCGCGATTATCGGGCAATCTGGCTCTGGTAAGTCTACACTAATGAATATCTTGGGTTGCTTAGATCAGGCGACAGCAGGTGACTATAAGATTTATGGCCAATCAGCAAACAAACTAGAGGCAGATGAATTGGCTGAGTTACGCCGAGAGCATTTTGGCTTTATCTTTCAGCGCTACCACCTGCTTGGTGACATTAGCGCCAAAGATAACGTTGCCGTCCCTGCCGTATATGCTGGTATGAACACTGAGGCACGAATCAATCGCGCAGAAAAGCTCTTGACCGATCTAGGCCTTGGTGAAAAGGTAAATAATCGTCCTAGCCAGCTCTCAGGCGGCCAACAACAGCGTGTTTCTGTTGCTCGTGCCCTGATGAATGGTGGCGATGTCATCTTAGCAGATGAGCCAACTGGCGCACTAGATAGTAAATCTGGCGAAGATGTGATGACGATATTACATGATCTAAATGCTAAAGGTCATACCATTATCATGGTCACTCATGATCCCAAACTTGCGGCTCAAGCCGAACGGGTTATTGAGTTAAAAGATGGCTACGTCATTGCTGATTATAAAACTGAGCATTATAAACCGACAACTCAACACCCAGAATCTATCCTCGGTGGACATCGTAAAAGTGCCTTCGGAAGCTTTGTGGATCGTTTGCTCGAAGCTTTTAAAATGTCCTTACTTGCCATGCGTGCACACAAGATGCGCACCTTGCTGACCATGTTAGGCATTATCATCGGTATCGCTGCGGTTGTGTCTATCGTTGGTCTTGGTCAAGGCTCTCAGCAGCAAATTCTCGCAAATATTAGCTCGCTAGGAACCAATACTATAACAGTGAATGACGGCTACCCTAGAGGCGACCCGCGACGTAAATATAATGACGACAACCTCACACCAGAAGATGCAGAAGCGGTCAGCAGTCAACCGTATGTTATCAATGTGAGCCCTCAAGTCAATACCAGCTCTAGTGTACGCTATCGCAGCGTGCAGGAAGACTCGACCATCAATGGTGTTGGTGAGTATTATCTAGAGGTCACTGGTGAGACGTTGGCATTAGGTCAAGGTTTCGATTCGCAAAGTATCGACCTTCGCAGTCAAGATATTATTATCGATGACAATGCCAAGAGTGCTTTTTTTGCAGATATAGATAACCCTATCGGAGAAGTCATACTCATCGGTAGTGTGCCTGGACGCGTGGTTGGCGTCCTTGAGGCAAGCGACAGTGGCTTTGGACCAAGTAGCACGACACCCGTCATATATATGCCTTATACTACTGTGATGTCACGTATAACTGGTAGTGCAAATATTGATAGTTTTATAGCACTGTTAGATGATAGTGTCTCATCTAGTGTCGCTGAGTCAGCTATTTCCGACATAATAGAAGGTCGCCATGGTAAAGATGATTTTAATATTATTAACTCAGATTCTATTCGTCAGACCATTGAATCAACGACAGGTACTATGACACTGCTCATCTCATCGGTTGCTGTTATCTCATTGATCGTTGGTGGTATTGGTGTGATGAATATTATGCTAGTATCGGTCACGGAACGCACTAATGAAATTGGTGTACGTATGGCAGTTGGGGCTCGTCAAAACGATATCATGCAGCAGTTTTTGATAGAAGCCGTACTCGTCTGTATTTTAGGCGGCTTATTAGGTATTGGAGTAGCATTTGCTATAGGTGAAATCATTAATAATTTTGCTGGTGATAGCTTTAAAGTGATTTACTCATCAACCTCTATTATTGCTGCCTTTATTTGTTCAACCTTGATTGGCGTTGTCTTCGGCTTTTTACCAGCACGCAATGCAGCCAAGTTAGATCCTGTTGAAGCACTGTCTAGGGACTAAAACGTCGCGACTGACGTTTTAAATAGGCATTTACTGCCATGAAACAGCCACCAATAAGCCAAATTATATAAAAAAACGCATTTTTTCGCATTAATTGCACTTTTTTTATATTACGGGGTTGTAATTGTCCTGATAGTGTATATAATGTGCTCTCACGTTTAGGGATAGAAATTATTTAAACGTTGAAACAAACTTAATGCCTCTTTTAATGTTGATTGACCTAATATTAAAAATTAAGTTTAAAGACATTTTTTAGATGTCTAGTTTTAATAAGTTTGCCTTTAAGGAAATTTATCTTGCAGAGTTAAAAAAGCCATGCTTTTTTTATACACTCTTCAGGGCCGATAGCTCAGTTGGTAGAGCAGTTGACTTTTAATCAATTGGTCCCGCGTTCGAGTCGCGGTCGGCCCACCATATTTAGTATTATGCTTGTTATGTACATTGCCCTATCAGGTATTGGCATAATAAGTAACAAAGTTTAAGAAGCTTTCTTTTAGAAAACTTCACCGAATTTACGAAGTTGTAAATTCACTTGCAGAGTTAAAAAAAGCCATGCTTTTTTATACACTCTTCAGGGCCGATAGCTCAGTTGGTAGAGCAGTTGACTTTTAATCAATTGGTCCCGCGTTCGAGTCGCGGTCGGCCCACCATATTTAGAAAGCCCAGTCATTATATTAATAATGACTGGGCTTTTTTTTGCTTAAAATTTCACTTTATTTTTTACGGTTTCGTTTAAAAATAGTGAAGTCAGTGTCTTTTCGCCACAGTAGCTTATGCTTAATCGTGTCTTTGATCGTCCGTGGATGCCTGGGTGCTTGCGTAATCAGCATATCAAAAGTTTCTGCATCTATTGCCAACTCACATCCATGTGCCATCATGACCATGGATGGTTTCAACGCCTTTATTCTTTGTAGTGACTGAATATAGACTTTAGGATCATAAATAGGAAAAGGCGCCACAAACTTATGACGCAGCTTGATAATGAGGTCGGCCGTATAGACTTGTCCACTTGGTACATGAAGTAGAGACAAGTCACGATCTGTATGTCCGGGTGTTTCCAGCACTTGCCATTCATCAAATTTTGGCACACTATCCCCATCTTTAACGGTCATATCAGGCGTGAGACGGGCAGGATAATACAGGTTTTTAAGGGAGCGACCTTGACGTCTCGCCACATAATGCGCAAGATTTATATCCACAAAATGCATGGCATGCCCACCGATACCGCTATACCATTGACGCTTTTTTTCTGCCGAAACAATGATACAGCCCGTCTCTTTTCTAAATTGATGAGCGCCGCCTGCATGATCAGGATGCATATGGGTCACCACGACGACTTTTAGATCGCTGATTGGTCGCTGTAACGTCGTTCTAATATAATCTAATACCATCGCCACATCAGGGCGGCAACCACCGTCCAGCAGCATAATTTTATCTGGATATACCGCAAGATAAGTACTTTGGATATATCCTTCTAAACGTACAATGTCACATAAACTCATTTGCATTCCCTGCTACATGATTGCTCACTGTTATAGCATCCCTACTATAGGAGACGCTTTTAACGCGCCTTAATAGGATTTAGTATAACGCCCACCATTCAACTTGTAATGACTTTGAGTGAACGCTTGTGGCTATAAATTGCTTTTTTATAAAACTTGCCATCAAAAAAAACCCAGCGCTAAAGCTGAGTTTTCGTTAAATTAGTAAAATTTTAAAAGTATCAGAAGTTTAAACTTAATACTACCTTATGCCAAGTCACGAACCTTTAGTTCACGTTCCCACAGACGAGATTTGGCATTCTCAATAAAGCTATCCAATTCAGCCAGTGGCGTCACGAAACTGTCTTTTTCGATAGGTAGCTTACTTAAGATAAATTCGTCAGTCGCGCCGCAATAAGCAATCGCTTTGCAATGTCCATAAGCATCGTTGAACCAATCTAGTGCTGAGCTGTCTTTTGCTAGCTTCTTAGCTTGCTCTGGCATAATGATACTAACAACAGCGTCAAACATCACTGATGGACCGCCAGCGAGACGCTCATCTGCTTGTATGCGAGTGTCGTCATCTAAGACAACTTCTTTATTGGGCGCAACGATTTTCACGCTAGCACCCTGCACTTTTGCCGCCTCTTCGAACTTTTTGATTTCACTATGCTTAGAGCCTTCTGCGACCAAGATACCAATCAAACGGCCTTTTAAACTCTTAGGCGTTAGACCAATCGTTTGTACTGCTTTCGAAGTTGCCATATCCTGTACAGGAGCAGCAGCATCAGCAGGCTCTGGCAGTTCCATACCTAGCGCTGTTGCCACACGATTTGCCAAGTCTTCATCGATATGCGGCAGATGACTCAGCATACGAGTACGTACATGCGCCGTATCTACTTTACCTAGCTCAAAGGCATAAGCAGAAGCAATGTGCGCTTGCTCAGCTGGTGTTTGGCTACGATAGAACATACGCGGCTGACTGTAGTGATCGGCAAAACTTTCTGCACGCACGCGACCTTTCACACCATCATCCAACTGCTCATGGAATGATTCAAAGCCACGTTTGGCACTTTCGCGCGGTCTAGTCGGATCTAAGCTTTGTGGTTCATAGAGTACACGAGTCTTAGGTACTTGCATCTGCATATGACCATCTTGCTGATTATTAGCAAACGGGCATTTCGGTGCATTGATTGGGATTTGGGCAAAGTTAGGCGAACCTAAGCGTGATAATTGCGTGTCTAGATAACTGAACAAACGACCTTGTAATAATGGATCGTTACTGAAGTCGATACCTGGTGGCAGATGCGATGGGCAGAACGCCACTTGCTCCGTTTCTGCAAAAAAGTTATCGGGATAGCGGTTCAGCACCATTTTACCCACGACTTTCACTGGCACCATCTCTTCTGGAATCAATTTGGTGGCATCTAGATGATCAAACGGGAACTTATCAGCTTCTTCTTCAGTAAATAACTGGACGCCAAACTCCCATTCAGGATAGTCGCCATTATTAATGGCTTCAAATAAATCACGGCGATGATAATCAGAGTCAGCGCCTGAGATTTTTACCGCCTCATCCCACGTGGTTGACTGTACACCTAATACTGGCTTCCAATGGAAACGGACAAAGGTGCTCTTGCCTTCTTTGTTGATTAAACGATAGCTGTGAATACCAAAGCCTTCCATCATGCGTAAACTGCGTGGTAGTGCACGATCACTCATCAGCCAAATTAAATTATGCATGGTCTCAGGACTTAATGACACAAAATCCCAAAACGTATCGTGCGCCGAAGCGGCTTGCGGAAATCCACGATCTGGCTCTGGTTTGACTGCATGAATCAAATCTGGAAATTTCATCGCATCTTGAATAAAGAAAATCGGCATGTTGTTACCAACGATGTCCCAATTGCCTTCTTCGGTATAAATTTTTACGGCAAAACCACGCACATCACGTGGCGTATCTTTTGAGCCTTTGTTACCTGCAACCGTAGAAAAACGGGTAAATAAAGGCGTCTGTTTACCTGTTTCAGTCAAAATTTTCGCCGTGGTATATTTTTCGAGCGACTCAGTGAGTTCAAAATAACCGTGAGCAGCACTACCACGTGCATGAACGATACGCTCAGGAATACGCTCATGGTCAAAATGATGAATCTTTTCACGCAATACAAAGTCCTCTAGCAATGTGGGGCCACGTGCGCCTGCTTTTAGAGAGTTTTGATTGTCAGAGATGACGACACCTTGTTGGGTCGTTAGCACTTTAGTGTCATCCCCTGCGCGCTGGTGAGTCTCACCGCCATTGCCACGTTCCGTATTCATATCTTTAGCGGGGTCAGTATTATCAATATTATTTTTCATTATGCATCCTAGCTAGTAATTAAAAGTAGGCTCTATTTCTTTAGAACCTTTGTATAGAGCTGTCTTTAATATTAGCCAAAAAATATGACTAATTCATGGCACTCCTTGTTGATATTTGGTTAAAGTTTGCAGCCGTGATAAAGCCATAATTTCAGCGTATTTAAAGAGAGCTTCAACGTTGACGATAGATTCTTGTAATGTAGTGATTTTTTAAGGTATGCTCTTAGGAAGCATTAAAACAGTTGATAAATAAAATGGGCATGGTTTTAGCCAACTATTTATCTTTTTTATACGATTATAAGGCGACCTACCATGTTATCAACTTCAAATACTCCGTCCAAAAAACCTTATCACTCATTGCTAATGGGTGCGTCAATCGGACTAATGGTACTGACTTTCAGCCAAACGGCTGCCGCTATTACGACCAAAAATATTACCTATACCGTGGATGATCAAGCATACGAAGGCTATTACGCCAAAGCCGACAAAGCGAATGCGCCTTTTATCTTACTCATTCATGACTGGGATGGATTGACAGACTATGAGCGTAAACGTGCTGATATGTTAGCTACTGAGGGCTACAACGTATTGGCGGCAGACATGTTCGGGCAAGGCGTTCGCCCTACTTCTATTGAAGAAAACAAACGCTTAACTGGGGAGTTATATGATGATCGCAATAAAATGCGCCGCATACTTCAAGGTGCGTTGAATGCTGGACGACTACAAGGTAATGATGTGCGTAAAGGTACTACCATGGGATATTGTTTTGGCGGTACCGTTGCTCTGGAGCTGGCGCGCTCAGGATTTGAGCAAAAAGCATTTGTACCCTTCCATGGTGCCTTTGATATTCCAACGGGTCAAAGTTATGACAAGACAACTGGAGAAATCTTGGTATTCCATGGCTCTGCTGATGAATCTGTCTCTCTAGAGAGCTTCGCAACTTTGGGTAAGACGCTAGAAGCCGCCAACGTACCGCATGAGATGGTGACATACAGTGGTGCACCACATGCCTTTAGCGTGTTCGGCAGTGATAGATATGATGCACGTGCAGATGAGCGCTCGTGGAAACGCTATTTGGATTTTTTAGCAAATGAATATAAATAACTTTAATTTATATCCTATAAGAACAGCGACCCTTAATTATTAACCAGCCTATCTCATTGATAAATGAGTCGATTAAAAGCCAAGGAAGCCAATTATGTTATTGAAGAACGACGTATTGCGTGCGCGTGTTAGATTGTTAGGCGCATTTTTAGGTGAGGCCATTTCTCGCCAATCTGGGGAGGATACCCTACGTACTATCGAAACATTACGCAAAGGCTTTATTCAGGAGCGCCGTGAGCATAATCCAGCACACAAACAGCAGCTGATCGATCTTATTGCCTCATTAGACAATCAAACCTTAAAAAACGTCATTCGCGCATTCTCTATTTACTTTTTCCTTGCCAATTTAACGGAAGAAAACTATCTGCGTGAGCAACGCCGTACTATGCGTGCCCAATCCAATCAAAGCTGGGAGGGCTCCTTTCGCCGCACCTTGTTAGAATGTCGTGAGCGGCAAATCGAACCTGCGCAAATCAAAGAGCTTATTGATCACCTTAAATTTATTCCTGTTTTTACGGCTCATCCTACCGAAGCCCGTAGACGCACCACCATGAATATTTTGCAGACTCTCTATGAGCATACCGATGCCATGAGCGACTATCCCGAAGGCAGCCTAGCCTTTATGCAAGCTAAGCAAAAGACAGCAGAAACCATTGACTTACTGTGGTCATCAGACGAAGTTCGCAGCCGAAAACCTTTGGTTTATGATGAAATAAACAACGGCTTACACTATTTTGATGCCAGCTTATTCACTGCCATTCCCAAAGTATATCGTAATATAAAAGACGCTATCGTCGATATCTATCCTGAGTTAATCGACTACCCTTTACCCGCCTTTGTCAGTTTTGGCTCTTGGATTGGCGGCGATAGAGATGGCAATCCATTCGTCACCCATGAAACCACTGAAATGGCGGTATTGATGCATGCTAATACCGTGCTACGCCATTACCAAGTATTGGTCAGAAAATTGCGTCGTGAGCTGATTCATAGCGATACTATCGTCGATATCGCGCCAGAGATTTATACCCGTATCAAAGACTACAGCACACTCGATCAAAAAGTCTTTTGCTACAATCCTGATGATTACAATAATGAACCGTACCGAAGATTGCTGTCCATTATTCTGGCTAAAATAAAAGCGACTAACCAGCATATCCAAAGCCAAGGCACAGATAAAGAGGCTGCACAAGAGGCTTACTCAACACCGACAGCCTTGTTAGATGATTTACGCCTTATTCGCAAAAGTGTCAATACTCATGACAAAGCACATGGCGAAGGCTTACTGCTTGATACCATTCGCCTAGTCAAAACCTGCGGCTTTCATTTGGCTGCGCTGGATATTCGTCAAGATTCAGGCTATCACGGCGAAGTTATTGCAGATATTTTTGCTAGCGCCTCGAATCTGCCCGACTATCACACCCTCAGCGAAACAGAGCGCCAACAATGGCTAACGCGTTTGCTAGAAAAGCCCGGTGCACCGCTGATTTATACCGACAATTTAAGCGCGCAAACACATGAACAGCTTGCTCTGATGAATTCTGTCGCTAAACTGCGCAAACTGGTCGGCGACGATACTTTTGGTAGCTATGTAATTTCGATGACCAACAACGCCAGTCAGCTATTAGAGGTGCTGCTACTGATGCGTTTTGCAGGCTTATCGGGTATTGATAAGAATGGGCATTTATTTTCTGCCCTACCGGTTGCGCCACTGTTTGAAACCATCGAAGATTTAAAAAATATCGATAAGATTATGCCAATGGTGTTGGACAATCCGCTGTATCGGGAGCTACTTGAGCACTCAGGAAACATTCAAGAGATTATGCTTGGCTACTCAGACTCTTCTAAAGACGGCGGCATTATTACCTCCGCTTGGCAGTTATATAGTGCCCAGCAAACCATCACCGATATCGCCAATCAATATGGTATCACCACCCGCCTGTTCCATGGTCGTGGTGGTTCCGTCAGTCGTGGTGGTGGCTCAACCCATCAAGCCATCGCTGCTCAGCCTGCTGGCACTTTACATGGACAGATCAAATTCACCGAACAAGGCGAAGTACTTTACGCCAAGTATGCCAATCCAGATACTGCCGTATTTGAATTAACCATGGGAATCACGGGGGCGCTAAAAGCCAGCTCGTCACGATTTGTCGAACAACCCAAACAGCTAGATAGCTATGAAGCGTTGTTTGCTGATTTGGCAGATGCAGGCGAACAGCAATATCGAGAGCTGACGGATAATACAGAGGGCTTCTATCAGTTTTATTCTGAGGCCACACCAGTACAAGAGATTTCATTGCTCAATATTGGCTCGCGTCCTGCTCACCGTAAAAAAGGACTACCGAGCAAATCGACGATTCGAGCGATACCGTGGGTATTTGGCTGGTCATTGGCGCGCTTTACCCTTCCCGCTTGGTATGGCGTGGGCAGCGCTTTAGATAGCGTCAAAAAAGACGAAGATTTAATGAAAGAGATGAATAAAAACTGGCCATTTTTCAATGTCTTTATCAGTAATATTGAAATGGCTTTTACCAAATCCGAGATGAATATCGCCCGCGCATACAGTCAACTATGTGCAGATGAAAGCTTACGTGAGCAGGTGATGCAGGCAGTGATTGATGAGCATGAACTGACGCACGCAGGTCTCAACTCCTTGCTAGAGCAGGCGTCTTTACTCTCAAACCAACAAGAATTGGCTCATTCATTGGAATGGCGTAACGCCTATTTAGATCCTATTAACTATATTCAGATTGAGCTACTCAAACGTATGCGCCAGCCTGATAGCGCTAGTGATGATAAATTGGAAAATAATGAGAGACTGGCTGTCGAAGATGCGTTAATTCGTAGTATCAATGCTTTGGCAGCAGGGCTACGCAATACGGGTTAGTATTGATACATACAGGAAGGTAGATATTTACTCAATCAAAATCGTACCAACGCTGAGTTGATTCATAGTGTTATCACAGTGAATCAATTCAGCTTTTTACGTTAATAAAGTTTTTCAAATACTAATATTTGATTGTTAGATGGCATCTCATAACGCCTACTTAACGTTAAATGATATGTATTTGCCAAATCTATAACGTCTTCTAAATGACGGATACCACTATTAGCATCGCGCTGCCGTAAGCTATGGTCAAACTGACGATTGCTTTCACTGCTATAACTGCCCTTTTCGTTAAAGGGTCCATAAACGATGAACTTACCATTGATAGGTAGCATATCGCCGACCAATTCAAATAACTTACTAACTAAAGACCAAGACATAATATGCAAAGTATTGGCGGTAAATACTACATCATAAGGGGCATCAACAGCTTTGTTTATTGGTACTGAATCACGCGACACATCAAAAATAAGCGGCGCATATAGATTGTGCGCAGGATAAGCAGTATGCCAAGCATTGATGGTGGCATGATGAGCCAACACATCACTGGTCTGCCAGTTTACATGCTTCAATCTCGGTGCGAAATACACACTATGCTGACCCGTACCCGACCCAACCTCTAACACGTGCTTAAAGTCTCTTAGCTCTTCTTGTAGAACTGTCAGAATCGGCTGTTTATTATTTTCACACGCTTGAGAAAATGCTATTCCAGCAGGAGCAATCGATTGGCTATTATCTAAATCATCATTCAACACTGCTAATATCCTTATATATCTTCATTACTGTAGCTTTGATATTAATAATGGCGACAAGCAAAGCGTCGAAAAAACTAATAAATACCCGCTTCTACCCCAGCTGCCAGTGTCATCGCTAGCTCTTCGACTTGATCAGTAAAGATTTCTTGCCAATCACCTTGTAAAATCAGCGCCTCTTGCACCCATGACCAGCGCAGTCCTGTGGTAATGGTTTTGAGCGCAAGCTTAGTACCTGTCCCATCATGACCTGCGCGAATATATAGTGCAAACGGCATACCTTGCTTTTTCTCTAAAACCTGATAATAACAGCGATCAAAAAAGTCTTTGGTCAGTCCTGCCATATACGCTAGATTTTCAGTCGTACCTAGCAGCAACGCATCGGCAGCCAATACATCTTCTGGCTGCGTGTCCTGCGGTAATTTTAAAACAACATTGATATCTATATCAGGATGACTAGCGCCATCATACGCCGCATGAGCCATTTTTTTGGTATTAGGCGATGGCGCATGCGCGACAATAAGTAAGGTTTTGCTAGCCATATTAATCACCTTTATAGAGGCTATTAACTTTTGGAATTAATAGTTTTTGGAATCAACAACTCTTAAGATTAATAGCTTTTAGAATCAATAGTTACTTTCTGAATGATATCAGGATGGATGCTTTTCGCAACCGGACAAGTCAGCGCAGTGTTATAGAATATTTTTTGCGTCTTCTCATCTAGCTGTTTATTAAAGGTGATAGCAACATGTACTTCACTAACTCGTCTTGGGTCAGCCGCCATTACTTTGGTCACTTCAGCAGTAGTGCCTGCAATATCGATATTCATATCGCGAGCTTTAATACCAATAATCGTCAGCATACAACTGGCTAAGCTCGTCGCCAATAAATCAGTCGGTGAAAACGCCTCGCCCTTACCTTGATTATCAACTGGTGCATCAGTGATAATCTCGTTATTTGATTGTAGGTGTATCGCTGTAGTACGTAGATCACCTTGGTAAGTTACTTTTGAGGTTGTCATTATTTTCCTTAATACTTATCGTTGTCGGGTTACCGTTTTTTAAAAGGATTTTAAATCTTGTCCTTTCTCAATAGACTCCATATCTTGCATAACCACTCCTTTCGATAATTGTCCTGATTCATCAAAAAAAGGATCTATTAAGACATTAATCTCTTTTTCATTAGCCCACCTCATAAACTTGTCGAAACATTCATCTGAATCAATTATATCAAGTTTATACAAACTATAGGAAAAGCCAATAGTTACCCAGTTTTTTAGGTAAAGCTTTAATTCCATTGGACTAGAAATAAGAAACGCCGTATTATCTACTAATAAAGGGTTGCTACTTTCTTTATTCACCAAAGATATTAAAGGTGCATAAAAATTCTTTATTTTATCGTTAAGTTTCGATATACCTCGAGTATATTGAGTAACTTCAAATTTTACACATTCAATTAATTCTACGGGTTGACTAGAGCTATTTTGAATATCATTATACATTCCTTGGGTTTGACCATCTAACGAATAACAAATAGGATTACCTTTATCTTTTGAATCTTCTATCCAATTATTGAGTTGTTTACATTCGAACTTTGCTCTTTCAGCGTTATAGCGTCCAACACGCCCTCGTTCTTGAACATACTGATAATCTCCATTACTTAAAATAGCCTTAATACAAAGCTGACCGTCTTTAGTAGATCCAGAATTAGAATTCCACAATACATTTTTCACTTGTTGACTGAACTTAGAGGAACCAATCCATACGGCTTGACCCTTATCAAGGCTAAGAAACCATTTTTGGTAATCAAAATCTTGTAACTCAGGATGTTCATCAAAACCAGGGTTACTAGAAGTTCCTAGAACTCTATCAGATACCCTAAGACATCTTTTGTGAATCATACCTGTGTCAAAAGGTAATCCTACTTCTGAAACCTCAATCAACATTGAACTACTAGAAAGTCCACCTTGGCAATGAATACACTTTGAAATTTCCCTATTATTTAATACTTTTTGCCGCACTTTCTCTGAATATACAATTGCTATAGTACTCGAGTCAAAATTAATATCATCATTTAACTCTGAGATGACCATCTTCTTTTCATGAATCCATTCGTTCTCAGTGATAAATCTTACTGCTCCCGAAAGTGTTGAAAATCGTCCATACAAATTGTGCCTAGAACCATCACTCATTTCAAGTTCATGATCATAAAATTTAATTCTAAATTCACCGTTGTCATCAAACCTATACAATTCTAGTAAAGCGATGTCAAACTCAGGTAGGAAAGAATCTACTATTACCACTTCTCTTCCTGAACAAATATTGTATTTATCCGGATCAAATTCTACACTGAACAAAGTTTCGTCGTATTTATCTATTTCATTATCAAAAAGTCCATTACTAATAAAATTATTTAAAATAGAATTTATTCCATCAATATCAATTGACTGTCTATTTTTAGACCAATCTAAAGTCTTTGATATTATATGTCCCCAGAGTAGTTTAGGAGTTGTACATAATCGACTTGAAATTGAGGCCAAAAAAGATTTCTCATATATTCCATTATTTTCGATAGCTATATCAATTACATATATACGACTTATCAAATGTTGAATGACTTTAGTATCATTTAACAACTTGTTTTGTTTTAATGATGTCTTAATACAATTTAAAAAACTTTGATATGTTGATTTTTCAGATATAGATAATGGGTTGTCAGTAGAAGCTTCATTATTAAGTCTTTCTGATGTTGTAATTTTTTTTAGCTCTGAAAGTATTGTTCTGGAAGAATCACTTGATGTAACTATAGCATAACAATCATTTTTATTTTGAGAGGCATAATATTGTCTAACAAACTGATCAATAGTTTTATAAAATTCAGAATCCACTTTTTCAGAGAATGATAGTTTCCTTTTAACTTGCAGATATGTTTTAGAACTTTCGTGAGTGATAACAATATCATCAACAGCATCCTCTGTTTCAAATGCTACTTTGCATATTTTCGTTTTATCATCGCGTTCTAAAATACTAGAGCAGTCTAAATCTAATCCCATCGCTAAAACAAAAAATGCAGCGACTCGTTGTTGAAAGTCAATTCCACTATTCGTAGCTGCTCCTCCACCTGTTCTTCTTGTCATCTTCACATCCTATAGAATTAGTTTTGATCAAAGATAAATAATTTAGAAATTAATATCTATACTACCAGTTTTGATAGATCAAATTAGTAATACAATATAAATAATATTTATTATTTACTTACTATAATCATTTTAAGCAAAAAAATCCCCCGCCTAGATAACTAGTCGGGGGATAATCAGGAATAGAGAGCTGACGATGACCTACTCTCACATGGGCGAACCCACACTACCATTGGCGCAATGATGTTTCACTTCTGAGTTCGGGAAGGGATCAGGTGGTGCCATCATGCTATTGTCGTCAGCAAAGGGGGTTAGATATGAGTCTGATGTTGTTATTATTGACTTCAAATGTTACTTTTTAGTCGACCAACAGTAACCTAACTGAATCAAGGTTAAAGGTGATATCGAAATATTCTCTCGTTTCTATAAGCTTTCGCTTATACAAGATAGATTAATTAGAGCTTTCATACAAACCACTTGGGTGTTGTATGGTCAAGCCAAACGAGCAATTAGTACAGGTTAGCTACATGCATCGCTGCACTTCCACACCCTGCCTATCAACGTCGTAGTCTTCAACGGCTCTTTAGGGAAATCTAATCTTGAGGTGGGCTTCCCGCTTAGATGCTTTCAGCGGTTATCCCATCCGAACGTAGCTACCGGGCAATGCCACTGGCGTGACAACCCGAACACCAGAGGTTCGTCCACTCTGGTCCTCTCGTACTAGGAGCAGATCCTCTCAAATTTCCAACGCCCACGGTAGATAGGGACCGAACTGTCTCACGACGTTCTAAACCCAGCTCGCGTACCTCTTTAAATGGCGAACAGCCATACCCTTAGGACCTGCTTCAGCCCTAGGATGAGATGAGCCGACATCGAGGTGCCAAACACCGCCGTCGATATGAACTCTTGGGCGGTATCAGCCTGTTATCCCCAGAGTACCTTTTATCCGTTGAGCGATGGCCCTTCCATACAGAACCACCGGATCACTAAGACCTACTTTCGTACCTGCTCGACTTGTGGGTCTCGCAGTTAAGCGCGCTTTTGCCTTTATACTCTACGACCGATTTCCGACCGGTCTGAGCGCACCTTCGTACTCCTCCGTTACTCTTTAGGAGGAGACCGCCCCAGTCAAACTACCCACCATACATTGTCCTCGGTATTGTTATACCTGAGTTAGAACCCCAACATGACCAGGGTGGTATTTCAAGATTGGCTCCACCGAGACTAGCGTCTCGGCTTCAAAGCCTCCCACCTATCCTGCACAAGTCAGGTCAAAGTTCAATGTAAAGCTGTAGTAAAGGTTCACGGGGTCTTTCCGTCTAGCCGCGGGTACACAGCATCTTCACTGCGATTTCGATTTCACTGAGTCTCTGCTGGAGACAGCGCTGCCATCATTATGTCATTCGTGCAGGTCGGAACTTACCCGACAAGGAATTTCGCTACCTTAGGACCGTTATAGTTACGGCCGCCGTTTACTGGGGCTTCGATCAAGAGCTTCGCTTACGCTAACCCCATCAATTAACCTTCCAGCACCGGGCAGACATCACACCCTATACGTCCACTTTCGTGTTTGCAGAGTGCTGTGTTTTTAATAAACAGTTGCAGCAGCCTGGTATCTGCGACTGCCAACAGCTCAAGGAGCGTGTCCTATCACCATCAGCAGCGTACCTTCTCCCGAAGTTACGGTACCATTTTGCCTAGTTCCTTCAGCAGAGTTCTCTCAAGCGCCTTGGTATTCTCTACCTGATCACCTGTGTCGGTTTAGGGTACGATTCGTTTATAACTATTGCTTAGAAGCTTTTCCTGGAAGCATGGTATTTGCCACTTCACTGTACAAGTACAGCTTGCTATCAGATCTCAGCCATATAACAACCCGGATTTACCTAAGTTGTAAGCCTACATCCTTTCACCTGGACAACCAACGCCAGGCTGACATAACCTTCTCCGTCCCTCCATCGCATTATAAACAAGTATCGGAATATTAACCGATTTCCCATCGACTACGCCTTTCGGCCTCGCCTTAGGGGTCGACTCACCCAGCCCCGATTAACGTTGGACTGGAACCCTTGATCTTCCGGCGTGCGAGCTTTTCACTCGCATTATCGTTACTCACGTCAGCATTCGCTCTTGTGATACCTCCAGCATGCCTTACGACACACCTTCACAGGCTTACACAACGCTCCCCTACCACTTGAAAACAAATTCAAATCCGCAGCTTCGGCTCCTAGTTTGAGCCCCGTTACATCTTCCGCGCGGGCCGACTCGACTAGTGAGCTATTACGCTTTCTTTAAAGGATGGCTGCTTCTAAGCCAACCTCCTAGCTGTCTATGCCTTCCCACCTCGTTTCCCACTTAACTAGGAATTTGGGGCCTTAGCTGGCGGTCTGGGTTGTTTCCCTCTCCACAATGGACGTTAGCACCCACTGTGTGTCTCCCGGATATCACTCATCGGTATTCGGAGTTTGCATCGGTTTGGTAAGTCGGTATGACCCCCTAGCCGAAACAGTGCTCTACCCCCAATGGTGTTCGTCCGAGGCGCTACCTAAATAGCTTTCGGGGAGAACCAGCTATCACCGAGTTTGATTAGCCTTTCACCCCTATCCACAAGTCATCCCCTGGCTTTTCAACGACAGTGGGTTCGGTCCTCCGGTGCCTGTTACGGCACTTTCAACCTGCTCATGGATAGATCACTCGGTTTCGGGTCTATACCCTGCAACTATGGCGCCCTATTAAGACTCGGTTTCCCTACGGCTCCCCTAAACGGTTAACCTTGCTACAGAATATAAGTCGCTGACCCATTATACAAAAGGTACGCGGTCACCCTAATAAATTAAGGCTCCCACTGCTTGTACGCACACGGTTTCAGGTTCTATTTCACTCCCCTCACAGGGGTTCTTTTCGCCTTTCCCTCACGGTACTGGTTCACTATCGGTCAGTCAGGAGTATTTAGCCTTGGAGGATGGTCCCCCCATCTTCAAACAGGATTTCTCGTGCCCCGCTCTACTTAATATGTTAACGCTAATGTTTCGAATACAGGACTATCACCTACTACGGTCAGCTTTCCCACGCTGTTCTTCTACATTAGCATTAATCGGCTTCTCCCCGTTCGCTCGCCGCTACTAGGGGAATCTCATTTGATGTCTATTCCTAAGGGTACTGAGATGTTTCACTTCCCCTCGTTCGCTTCTTGTACAAGTACAAGATACCTACCTTATGGTAGGTGGGTTTCCCCATTCAGAAATCTCCGGATCACAGGATATTGCCGCCTCCCCGAAGCTTATCGCAGGCTGTCACGTCTTTCATCGCCTCTGACTGCCAAGGCATCCACCATGTGCGCTTCATTACTTGACCATACAACCCCAAGTAGTCTAACTTATAAATAAGTGTTGACTTCAAAGTGTCATAAGATCTAATTATGATAACGATATCACCTATGTTTATACGCTTGATTCAGTTCTCTTTACTTTTTTTAGTAATCAACCCCTGGGATAACAACTGATGTCGTTAAGAGGTTGATTACTAAGGTTAAGAAGTGCGCGTGAACACGCTCTTCCTAACCCAGACTCATATCTATGTTTTTAAATAGTCTCTATGCTCTCGTCGAGTCACAGATTCTGTATAAAACAGAAAGAAGTAATCAGTTAAAATCACTTGTTTCTATTTATACTATTAGCACTTAAAGCTTATTCGTCTATAGTGGTGGAGCCAAACGGAGTCGAACCGTTGACCTCCTGCGTGCAAGGCAGGCGCTCTACCAACTGAGCTATGGCCCCATTATAAAATGGTGGGTCTAAGTGGACTTGAACCACTGACCCCCGCGTTATCAACACGGTGCTCTAACCAGCTGAGCTACAGACCCAATTACGCTTGTTAAAACGTAAGCTTAAACTAAAGAACAACTTGTTGTGAATTCTTGCTGACCGAATGCCATCTATAAGGAGGTGATCCAGCCGCAGGTTCCCCTACGGCTACCTTGTTACGACTTCACCCCAGTCATCAACCACACCGTGGTGAACGCTCCCCCGAAGGTTAAGCTATCCACTTCTGGTGCAATCAACTCCCATGGTGTGACGGGCGGTGTGTACAAGGCCCGGGAACGTATTCACCGCGGCATTCTGATCCGCGATTACTAGCGATTCCTACTTCATGGAGTCGAGTTGCAGACTCCAATCTGGACTACGATAGGCTTTTTGAGATTCGCATCACATCGCTGTGTAGCTGCCCTCTGTACCTACCATTGTAGCACGTGTGTAGCCCTGGTCGTAAGGGCCATGATGACTTGACGTCGTCCCCGCCTTCCTCCAGTTTGTCACTGGCAGTATCCTTAGAGTTCCCGGCTTAACCCGCTGGTAACTAAGGACAAGGGTTGCGCTCGTTGCGGGACTTAACCCAACATCTCACGACACGAGCTGACGACAGCCATGCAGCACCTGTATTCTAATTCCCGAAGGCACTCCCGCATCTCTGCAGGATTCTAGATATGTCAAGACCAGGTAAGGTTCTTCGCGTTGCATCGAATTAAACCACATGCTCCACCGCTTGTGCGGGCCCCCGTCAATTCATTTGAGTTTTAACCTTGCGGCCGTACTCCCCAGGCGGTCTACTTATTGCGTTAGCTGCGTCACTAAGTCCTCAAGGGACCCAACGACTAGTAGACATCGTTTACGGCGTGGACTACCAGGGTATCTAATCCTGTTTGCTACCCACGCTTTCGAGCCTCAGTGTCAGTATTATGCCAGAAGGCTGCCTTCGCCATCGGTATTCCTCCAGATCTCTACGCATTTCACCGCTACACCTGGAATTCTACCTTCCTCTCACATACTCTAGCTCTACAGTTTCAGATGCAGTTCCCAGGTTAAGCCCGGGGATTTCACATCTGACTTATAGAGCCACCTACGCTCCCTTTACGCCCAGTAATTCCGATTAACGCTTGCACCCTCTGTATTACCGCGGCTGCTGGCACAGAGTTAGCCGGTGCTTATTCTGCAGCTAATGTCATCGTCCATGGGTATTAACCATGGAGTCTTCTTCACTGCTTAAAGTGCTTTACAACCAAAAGGCCTTCTTCACACACGCGGCATGGCTGGATCAGGGTTTCCCCCATTGTCCAATATTCCCCACTGCTGCCTCCCGTAGGAGTCCGGGCCGTGTCTCAGTCCCGGTGTGGCTGATCATCCTCTCAGACCAGCTACAGATCGTCGCCATGGTAGGCCTTTACCCCACCATCTAGCTAATCCGACTTAGGCTCATCTAATAGCGAGAGCAGTAAACTGCCCCCTTTCTCCCGTAGGTCGTATGCGGTATTAATACGAGTTTCCCCGTGCTATCCCCCACTACTAGGTAGATTCCTAAGTATTACTCACCCGTCCGCCGCTCGTCAGCGAGAAGCAAGCTTCTCCTGTTACCGCTCGACTTGCATGTGTTAAGCCTGCCGCCAGCGTTCAATCTGAGCCATGATCAAACTCTTCAGTTTAATCTTGCTATGAAGCTCTTTAAAGAAGCTTCTAAACTTGGCTCATCTAATCTGGCAAAATCGCTAAAAATTATGTTCGTAATGAATTAACTTTGAGTTTTTCTGCTGTCTTAAATGATAATTTTTATAGTTAGAATGAACTCCGAAAAGGAGTTAAAACCAACTTTATTTTTTAGCATTCTGAATCAGCAAAAATCCACACAAGTTGTTCTTTAGTTATGCTTTTAAATAGTGCTCAATCACTGTCGTCCAGTAACTGATATATAGGGTAATTCTATTGCTATTTAGCCTTAATCCCTTACGGGTCAAGCTATCTAGCGAGCCGACTATCTTATCATAATGATTTGATTTGTCAAGTGAATTGGGTTATTTATATGTATCTTACATATAAGCTTCCAGCTCGTCTTGATGAGGGCGTATTATAGAGGGTTTGAATCTTTAGTCAAGGGCTATTTTAGCTTAATATTGAATAATCTTGGATATTAGACTAAATTGGCAGAATGGCGACGCTACTTTTGCTTTAACTGGGTAGTAGTGTATGTTTATTTGCGCTGGGCTGAGGTAAGCTCTTAAATAAGCATGCTTATTTCATCTCAATCATGTGGGTTTCTTTAACGAGCCGTTATCAATGATCATTAGCTAAAAAATTAGTTGGTCCTTCTTTATCTTATCGTGATGAATACACTGATAGCTGGTTTGATATATAAAGCGTATAAAAAAAGGAACTTACCCTACGGTAAATTCCTTAATATGACACGAACAGTCAATTCTAAAAATTTGCTTTTGCTTTAATCGTCGTAACAATACCCGACAGTGCATAGATAATACCAATAGCTAAAATACCGACAGGTATGTCATAGAGCACAATACTCATGACCAATACACCGATTATTAGAACCACAAAAGGTACTTTCTTTTTATCAAACTCTTTAAAGCTATAGTATTTGACGTTACTAACCATCAGTAAACCACAAATCACCACCCAAGCGGCGAATAAGAACATGACCGCCGTATCGTACTGACCAATCCATTCATTATGGTCGACAGCGACCATAACCGCTGCCGTTACTAATATAGCAGCAAGTGGACTGGCCAAACCGACAAAGTATTTTTTATCAACAATACCGACCTGAACGTTAAAACGTGCCAGACGGAAGGCAGCACAGGCAGTAAAGACAAACGCACAGCCCAAGCCAATGCGACCTAACGGCTGCAACGCAAAACTATAAACTAAGATCGCTGGTGCAACACCAAAAGCCAGCATATCGGCAAGCGAATCATATTGCTCGCCAAACGGGCTTTGCGCATTAAGCATACGCGCCACTCGCCCATCAGCACCGTCGAGAATAGCGGACAAAAAGATGGCTAAAGAAGCTTTGTAGAACTCGCCTTGCGTACTGGCTAAAATCGAATAAAAGCCAGATAGCAGTGACAAGGTTGTAATTAGGTTTGGCGCTAAATAGACACCGCGACTGACTACTCGCTGCCCTTCAGCAACTTCTGCTTCAATCACTTCAAAGGTCAAGCCATCATAACTCTCATTATCCGCTAAGCGAATATTGAAATCATGCTCATCAACAAAGGGCGGCTGGGCGGCTGCGCTGTCTTGTAACAATCCATCATTTAGAGGCGGATGATTTGATTCGTCTTTAGGTGATTGCACGTTAGTCATCTCAATATCCTTATTTGCCGGCATAGTTATTCACTAACATGGTTATTCGCCGACTAGCCAGCGTACATTGGTTGCGCTATCAGGCGTTAAATCTGGCGCGTCAGCCACTTTTAATGCAGGCTGTAAGAAGCGTAATATCTCACGTGCATGATTATCAAATTGCCAAGGTGGATTGATGACCAGTAAACCTGTACCGTTAAGACCAACCGCCACATCATTTGGATAAATATTCAGCTCACAAACCAACTGGCGGCGCATTTCGGTACGCTTCAGTTTTTTGTAAAACAATTCAACGGCTTCAACGTTCTTAATAGGGAACCAAAGCGCGTAAGTGCCTTGTGGCCATTTATTATAAGCAGCAACGAGTAAATTTATAAGGCGGGTAAAATCTTTGTGCTCTTGCTCATAAGGCGGATCAAGAAAAATCAGACCGCGCTTTTCTTTTGGTGGAATAACGGCGGTAATACCTTCAAAGGCATCACGATGCTGTATACCAATGGGTAACTTGTGCAACTGATAGTTTAGCGCATCATATTCGCTAGCTTTGGCTTCAAAAGCTTCACCACGCACGCACGCATCTGGATTTTTCTCGATATGATGGGCAACCCACCAAGGAGAACCAGGGTAGACTTTATTGTCATAAGTGAAACGCGCTTGCTTAATGCCTTCCATATAATCTTTGACGGCAGCGGGTGCCTTGTCGGTATTGGCATTTAGTAACGCTTGGATACCACCTTTGGCCTCACCTGTCTTGCGCGCTTCTTCACTGCTCAGTGAATACAGTCCGCGACCACCATAAGCATCAAGCACATAAAAAGGTTTGTTTTTTTGCCCCAATTGATTAAGGAGTTGTACCAATAAAATGTGTTTAACCACATCAGCAAAGTTACCAGCGTGGTAGGCGTGTTTATAGTTCATAATCTCAAAAGTTTAAATAAGAAAAATTACATCTATGGTAGCATAGGCAGAGTAAAAGATAACGATGGTTTTGGTAAAAAGGCATTGATTGGCTATGTATTGCTAGCTAACTGACCATAGTGAGACGAAATGACAGAGATTATTAGCAATCTTGATGTGACAAAGTTGATGATTGATCATCCGATAGGAGAAGATAATCCACCATTATTATTTCCTCATAGCGACGACCCAAGCCAAAAACTGCTGACTCAGCGCGTATTACACCAGTCTGATTTTGATATTAGTTGGCAAGATAAGCTGACTGATACACAACTGGATACATTCGTTGATGATGGGTGGATCGTTATTGATGAGGTCTTTGAAACGAAAGCGCTGTTAGCCTTGCAAGCAGAGAGTGGTTTTATTGACTATCGTGATGCAGAGCTGACAGCTGGGATTCGTGTTAGTGATATTCGCGGTGATCGCATCCGCTGGATTACAGAAAATTTCTTTGCAGGTTATTATTATTTGCAAAGTATCAATGCGCTTGCCGCCTTATTTAATCGCAGTTTATTTGCCGGTATTCGCCACAGTGAAGCGCATTATGCTTGCTATCCGGTGGGTTTTGGCTACCAATGGCATAGTGACAATCCAGCTGGGCGTGATGAACGCGTTATCTCTGCGGTGTTTTATCTCAATGATGAATGGGAACCAACTGACGGCGGCGCACTAGAAATCATTGATAAACATGGCGTTCATCATAACGTCATGCCTGTCGCCAATAGATTGGTGATATTTGAAAGTGACCTAAAACATCAAGTGCAAATTGCCCAGCGGCAGCGTTATTCTATCGCCACTTGGATGCGCCGCGATGGTTTGGTGCCTTTTGTTGAAGACAATATTTAAAACGCATTAGCAAGTAACAAGCAACGACTGATTTTATCGTGGCTGCCAATTTTAAAAAATTATCATCTTAATTTATAATAAAAAGGTTTATTCATGTCGGACTTTACTAAACAAACCATCCATCAACAACAAAACCATCAGCAGCAAACGCTAGATTTAAGTATTGCGCTACTTGAACGCCCTTCAGTCACACCAGATGATGATGGCTGCCAAGATATCTTGTCAGAACGATTATCACAAGCTGGGTTTGACTGCGAATTTATGTATTTTGGCGATAGAGATCAAAGCGGCGAACATGCAGAAGTTAAAAATCTATGGGCGCGCCGTGGCACCACTGATCCAGTTATCTGTTTTGCTGGTCATACCGACGTCGTGCCAACAGGTGATGAGAACAATTGGACGTATCCGCCATTTACGCCAACCATCGCTGATGGTTATCTATGGGCTCGCGGTGCGGCTGACATGAAAACGGGGATTGCGGCTTTTACCGTCGCTGCCGAGCGTTTCGTCGCTAATTATCCTGAGCACAATGGTTCAATTGCTTTTTTAATCACCTCGGATGAAGAAGGCCCGTCTATTAATGGCACGGTCAAAGTCATTGAGACCTTAGAAGCCCGCAATGAAAAAATCACCTATTGCTTGGTTGGCGAACCATCGAGCACAGATACGCTCGGCGATATCATTAAAAACGGTCGCCGCGGCTCATTGGGTGCGGAACTTACGGTCACTGGCAAACAAGGTCATGTTGCTTACCCGCATTTAGCTTGCAACCCTATTCATGCAACGATGGCAGCTTTGGCGGAACTGACTGCCGCTACTTGGGATAATGGCAATGACTACTTCCCTGCGACTTCCCTGCAAATCTCTAATATCAATAGCGGTACAGGCGCCACCAACGTCATTCCTGAGACGTTAAGAGTTATCTTCAATTTCCGCTTTTCTACGGAAACGACTGAAGATGAGCTAAAAGCAAAAACGCATGCTATGTTTGACAAGCATTTTACTAATAGTAAGGCCAGTTATGATATCCATTGGAAATTATCTGGTCAGCCGTTTTTGACCCCTGAAGGTAAGTTGGTTTCTGCCTGTCAAAAAGCGATCAAAAAGGTAACTGATACTGACACGACACTATCTACATCAGGTGGTACTTCTGACGGACGCTTTATCGCGCCGACTGGTGCACAAGTGGTTGAGTTGGGTGTGCGTAATGCCACGATTCATCAGGTTGATGAAAAGGTAGAAGTCGATGACCTAGGTAAACTTGCGCAGATTTATGAAGGGATTTTAGAGAATTTACTGTTAGATTAATCATTCGTTGAAGTAAGCAAAAAAAGCGCCAAGTCTGATAGCAGACTTGGCGCTTTTTTATTATTTTGACTAGGGCGTGTTGAACATTCATAATTTCAGCCAGATATAGGCACAAGCGAGAGCCACTGTGTTCTCATAACTTTGTTTGAGCTTATCAAATCTAGTTGCAACCGCCCTGTAGTTTTTTAACTTAGCAAAAGCATTTTCTACTAAGTGCCGAGCCTTGTACAAGTGCCAGTCCATATGGTTATTGGTGAACTTAGTATTCTGTTTTCTAGGAATATTATTGAAGCAACCCGCTTGTTCAATATGGTCTCGCAGCGGATCAGAATCATAGCCCTTATCGGCACATAGCATGTCTGTACCACTTAAATTAATCTTATCCACTAAATCTGGTGCTACCTTTACATCGTGAGTCGTGCCATCTGATAAGATAAAAGTAATAGGATTACCGTGAGCATCAACCGCTAAATGAATCTTGGTGGCGCGTCCTGCCACACTTTTACTAATGGCTTGTTCCACCTCATTGCTACCATTACTGTGCTGATGCGCTTTAATGTGTGTGCCATCGATAAATACCCATTCACAGTCTGAGTCTTTAATTAATAAAGCGAACAGTGCAATCAGTTTATTGCTACGAAACCAGCGCTGATAAGCCTTGTAGACGGTATTAGGCTTACCAAAGTAAGGTGGCAGATCACGCCAAGGACAGCCAACACGCATACGATATAATACGCCTTCGACTGTTTGTCTAAGATTTCCTTTGTCATAGATATTAAGTTCTAGTAATATAGGTCTTAGTCTTGTCCAGTGTTGATCTTTGAGCATTGTACGAGGCATAGCAAACGAGGTCTTTTTTGTGTGAGAACTTAAAGACTAACCGTTTGCTATTTTTTTGCCATCGTTTTATTCCCAATGTTCAACACGCCCTAATTTATTCAATACTAATTTTACTCAATACCAATATAGAGATCAACTTGACCATACTCTAGATTACCACCGATATAACGCTCAAAATCGACATCAAAAGTTCGTGTATGTTCACAGCTGCGATCATTAAAATAGGTCCAAGCCTTTTCCCAAGCATTCATCACCGTGTATGGCATTCTACCCTGCTCAGAGAATACCAAATACTTTCCTGCAGGAATATCTACTGTTACTAGGTTTGCAGCCTTAGATATATTTTCACTGTCTGATGGCTCTTGCTCACTGGCTACTTTCCAACTGGCAACCACGTCAAAAGCGCCGACCAAATCATCGCTCTCATAGTTATGGTAGACACCATAAATGTCTTCGCCTTTAGGCAAATCATTGGCATGGTTTTGGTAAAACTTTTGCCATAAACGACCCAGTTTAGCCGTGTCTTCGCTAATCTCAGCGTTATTGGTCGTACGAACGCTAATACCTTTACAAGTTATTGCTTCAGGCAACTCTTTAATTTGTGACGTCATGATCTGTAAGTCCTATATATTTATTCAGTTTTCTATTTGAGATGGTATTAAAAATAGCGCTTCAGGATATAAATCTAATCTGCTTCATCAATCCAATTCATTTGAATCGCTTCCAAGATGCCTTCGTTTGATTTTTGTGGATCATCATCAAAACCTTCAAGCTCAGTCACCCAGCGATGTAAATCAGTAAAACGGATGTACTGTGGATCGGTCTCTGGAAACTTTTCATACAGCTCAATAGCGATATCTAAGCTGTCTGTCCATTTTAATTTTTGCGGGGTCATGATGGCTCCTCAACTTTTAATCATTTTTAGACACGTCATCAAATCAATGGTCAATTTGACTGGTAATTTGATTGGCAACTTAATAACCGCTATCCTACCAAAATTCGCCTGCTGATTATAGACAAGTTCGTTATGCAGCATTTGTTGTTTTACTCGTTTCAGCAGATTTAATCGCCACTTGATGCTCATTCCAAGAATCAATGACCTCATTCAACCGCTCGCCTATCATATCCAATATCTCTGGCGCGCATTTGCCTTTTTTATTGGTCAATACAAACTTAGTCATACCAACGCCCATCAGCTGGTTTTTTACAAAAAAGCGCGTTTCAAAATAAACGTATTTTTTATCCCAGCCAACAAGCGTGCTACTTACCGTCATCTTATCTAAAAATTTAATTTCTTTTAGATAAACCATCTCTTGCATGGCGATAACCCAATTCAAGGGCTTAATACCTTTTTGATGACAGTGTGCCATCAGCCAACGAGTAACGTTCAGCTCAATAAAGGACAAATAACGATAATTAGGCAGATGATTTCGAAAGCCCATATCATGCGGCAACACTCGATAATGGCGAACAGTGGGTGCAATCAAGAGCTCAATACTAAGGCGCTCGCTTACTGATTGCTGCTTAAGTTGTTGTTTTAGCAAACTGACCATAATAAAAAAACGTATCAACATATTCATAAATAACTCTCTTAACGCTTATTTTGTGTAAATTTATTGGGTATAAATTATTGTATATAATATATAAACAGTGACTGGCTATAAATGCAGCGTACCTTAACGCAAAAAAGCCACCTAAGTGACTTTTTTATTTAAAAGCGGATATTTAATTATATTTAAAAACTAACTTTAAAGATTAATGACCTGCACCATTGATACTACGTACCATCTCTTCGACCATTTTCTTGGCATCACCAAAGATCATCATGGTTTTATCCATGTAGAACAGACTATTATCAAGCCCTGCATAACCTGTATTCATTGAGCGCTTGATGACCATAACGGTTTGAGCTTTAGTGACTTCTAGAATCGGCATACCAAAGATTGGCGACGATGGATCATCTTTTGCAGAGGGGTTGACCACATCATTTGCACCGATTACCAAGACGACATCTGTACTGGCGAAGTCTGAGTTGATCTCATCCATTTCTAAAATATCATCATAAGGTACGTCCGCTTCAGCCAATAGCACGTTCATGTGACCTGGCATACGACCCGCCACTGGATGAATGGCAAAGCGTACATTCACACCTTCTTCTTTTAGCAGCTCATACAACTCTTTTACCGCGTTCTGTGCACGACCTTGCGCCATACCGTAACCCGGAACAATAACCACACTACTGGCATTGGCCATTAAGAACCCAGCATCTTCTGCTGAGCCTGCTTTATAGTTCTTTGGTGCGCCATCATCAGCGCCTGCTGCTACGGCTCCTGTACCCATACCGCCAAACAAGACGTTGAGTAATGAGCGGTTCATGGCTTTACACATGATATAAGATAAAATCGCGCCTGATGAACCGACGAGCGACCCTGCGATAATGAGCATCGAGTTGCCGAGGGTGAAACCAATACCTGCTGCCGCCCAACCTGAGAACGAGTTCAATAGTGAGACAACCACTGGCATATCACCGCCACCGATTGGCGCAATCCACATCCAACCAAATATCACGGCAATCACTGCCATCGCATAAAACGCTGGTAATGAGTCAGTGACGAAATAGACGCCACCGAAAGCAATCATCGCAATGAATAATAATGCTTGGACGGGTTTTACCCAACCCCCAACCAATGTTTTAGCCCAGCTTTTTGCGGCTAATTTACCAAAGGCAAAGACCGAGGCTGAGAAAGTAATCGCACCGATGAAACAACCGATAAATAGCTCTACACGGGCAACGGCACCATGCTGCTGTTCAGTATGCAATACGGTTGCCAGTGCAATGGCGACCGCTGCCAAACCGACGAACGAATGCATCAAGGCAACGGTTTCTGGCATTTGTGTCATCGCGACTGTTTTCGCTTTCCACATGCCGACGAGGGCACCCAAAATCATCGCACCGATAATTAACCAAAGGACAGGGCCTTCTGCTAAGAAGAATGTCGTGACGACCGCAATCGCCATCGCTACCATACCAAAGCGGTTACCACGGATAGCGGTCTTTGGGCTGGATAAACCACGTAACGTTAATACAAAGAGGATAGCGCCTACTAAATAAAACCAATCAGCATTTGCCGCAATCATTGTTGAGAAGTCGTTCATGCGTCGCCTCCAGTTTCAAGAGCGGGTGCTTTTTTCACTTTCGGTTTGAACATCGCAAGCATACGTTCGGTCACGGCAAAGCCACCGAAGATATTGATACTGGCTAAAAATACGGCAAAAGCACCAAGGATACTGGTCGGTGTAAAGATAGAACCATCAATGGTGACGGTCTGTAGCATGGCACCAACGATGACAATACTTGATAGTGCATTGGTGACGGCCATCAATGGTGTGTGCAGTGCAGGCGTTACGCCCCAAACCACGTAATATCCGACAAAAATAGCGAGTACAAATACGGTAAAAATCGCTACAAATGGTGTGCTACTCATGGCCGCAGCAGCTGGCGCTGCCGCTAAAATAGTGGCAATCATCTAATCCTCCTAAAAATTTATTCGTTACTGGCAAATGTGTGGTGACAACGTTAGTGGTGACAAAGTTGTAATGACAGGCTGTAAAAACTTAGCCCGTTAAAACTAGCGTTTGGCCAGTCGTACCTGACCCTCATGTGTCACTGCCAGTGCGCCTTGAATCTCGTCTTCCATGTCTAATTTAAGTGCCAAATTAGCTGATGCGTCACTTGCTGAAGCGTCATCGCTAGCAGGCGCAATTAAGGTCGCGATAAAGTTAACCAAATTGTTGGCATACAAATCTGAAGACTGCGCGGCGAGCATCGATGGGATGTTGGCGGCACCAACGATACGCACACCATTGTCTGTAGTGATGGTTTCGTTAGGCACACTGCCTTCGACGTTGCCACCTGTGCCAGCAGCCATATCTATCAGCACAGAACCTGCCTTCATTTTAGCAAGGGTTGCACCGTGCACCAAACGCGGTGCGTTACGACCCGGAATCTGTGCAGTAGTAATGACAATGTCCGCATTGCTCAAGGCTTTATCTACAACAGCGGCTTGATCTTTGACATATTGCTCGGATGGCGCCCACGCATAACCACCAGTAGACTTGGCAGTCTCAGCCTCCTCTGCACTCATCGGCACATCCAGCCATTTACCACCCAATGACTCTACTTGCTCACGAGCTGTCGGACGTAAATCACTCGCTTCTACCACTGCACCTAAACGCTTGGCTGTCGCAATCGCTTGCAAGCCAGCAACCCCAACGCCTAAGATGACCACTTTAGCAGGCTTAACTGTACCGGCTGAGGTCATAAACATCGGGAAAGGACGTGAGTATTCATTTGCCGCGAGCAATACTGCTTTGTAACCAGCAAGGTTGGCTTGCGATGACAAGACATCCATATTCTGTGCGCGTGACAATGTGCGAGGTAAAAGTTCCATCGCAAAGGCAGTGACACCTTTGGTCGCATAAGTGTCGAGCTGAGTATTACGATATGGGTCGAGCATGCCAATGACAATCTGACCTGACGTTAAGCCTTCAATAGCTGCAGCAGGTAAGTCATTGACGGTGGTAATAATTCGAGACTGTGTAATGACCTCGGCGCTGCTGCTGGCAATATCGGCACCTGCAGCCTGATACAACTCATCCGCATAATATGCCGCTTGACCTGCACCTGACTGAATGACGACTTCAAACCCAAGCTTACGCAATTTTTTGATTGCGTCTGGGGTTATCGCTACACGGCTCTCGCTCGCGATATCTGCACTGATTACACCGATTTTCATACCGTCTCCTTACTTACGTCTAATGACTATACTTACGTCTCACGACTACCTTTAACACCCTCAACGCACATTTAAAAAGCACAGGGGACGAAAAAATCTTTGGTCATGGTTGGTTAACACTTAAGACCAAAGACTATCAATTTAATAAATGATGACTACTTTGCCATCATGCCTTTTTATTATAGAGACATCATCTGCCAACTTTCATTGCCTAATGATGACCCACAAGTAAAATAAAAAGTTAGGCATTTACACCATCTGCATAACTTTTATTGTTATATTAAAAATTTTTCCTTTTCAATTAAACGCTAAACTTGACAAGCTATCGGCTTATATTACTCAAATATCTGTCCTTTTTAAGGGTAACGTTAAAAAACACGAAGTAACGACGGGTAGGTCAAGATACAATGCTGCATATCGTATAATAAGAAAACTTGATACATAAATAGAATACCCATTGACTCACTATAATAAGGAATGACGATGTATTTTTTACTTTCTCCTGCCAAATCTTTAAATGAGAAAGATGCGGTGCCAGTGAACTTAGACAAATATTATAGTCAGCCAGAGCTCATCGAACATGCGCAAGCATTGATGAAAAACTTAAAATCAAAAGAACCTATTGATTTACAAGAACTGATGGGCATCTCTGATGATCTGGCACAGCTCAATGCCAAGCGCAATCAAGAGTGGCGTTGGAGCAACGATAAGCCATTTACTTTAGACAATGCCAAACCTGCAGGTTATTTATTCGATGGCGATGTTTACACTGGACTTGATATGTATCATATGGATAAAGACACCGCCATTTATGTCAATAAGCATCTGGGTATCTTGTCTGGATTATATGGCGTATTGAAACCGTTCGATTTGATTCAGCCCTATCGTTTAGAGATGGGTACCAAACTGAAAAATGAACGTGGCGATAACCTTTATGAGTTTTGGGGCGAGGAAGTAACTGCCATTATTAATGCACGTATGGCAGATAGTGATGATAAGATTTTGATTAATCTGGCGTCAAATGAATATTTCAAAGTGGTAAAGAAAAAAGCGCTAAATGCGGAAGTTATCACGCCACGATTTGAAGATGAAAAGAATGGTCAATACAAAGTGATTAGCTTCTATGCCAAAAAAGCACGCGGACTGATGATGAAGTATGCTGCTGATAATAAGCTAACCAATGCTGAGCAGCTAAAGCAGTTTGATTTGGCGGGATATTATTACTGTGAAGAGGCTTCTGATGATAAAACGTGGACGTTTAGACGGGATGCAGCCAGTCAGTAGTTTTAAAAAAATATCTAATTTGTATAAATAAACCCCGATAAGCTGAGCCTATCGGGGTTTTTCGACAGAATATTATCACCAGTTGCCGTAAAGATTCTTAATGATTATACGGTAAAACGCAATTTATCTCTTGAAACATCAAGCACGACAGTTTGATCATATACGTTATAGGTATGGAGACGATCGATATCGTTTTCCCAATTGGGTTCGATATAACGCACAAAGGTTTCTTTGTAAGATGTCGGTGTCAACTCTTCTACCAGATACAAAGCCACTCTACGTCCATACCTAATAGTGCCATCTTGAGCCGTACGAAACAGCTGACCATTTTTTCGGAATAATGCACCTGCTAATCGTGATCCACGCACATCAATTTTTAAAGGCGCCGAGGGATGAATGCTCCAGTTATCTGACTCCAACTTATCAGACGTATAAATATGCAATTCTAAATCCATCGTAAGGACTGAAATTGAACCATGCGTGGTAAAAAGATACCATAAGCCATTGTGCTCAATAACGGCACTATCTGCTGCCTGAACCCCAGACACCAACTCATGAACTTTTTCCCACTTCTGCGGAAAATCCGTCGCTTTTAATAGGTTAATACAATTGGTCTTGGCGGCTTCTGGAATCATATATACAGCGTTTTCATGCTCGAATACATTAGGAAAGCTTAAATGAGAGCTAATACCTAAATCGACTGTTCCAGAATTGATAACTTGATAGTGCTCATCCAGTTCTATCCACTCTATGCGGCCGATACCTTCTTTATAATTTAAGCTCTCAAAAAATATATAACGCCTTGAATCTCGCTCAATATAAAAAGGGTCAGCCCAAAAACATCCTTTTTCAGGCAATAGCTCAGTGTATGTTTGCATCGACTGATCAATAGAACCAATCAAAATACTCCAGTTATTGTGATAAAGACTCTTATAGAAAGTCTTTATCGTATAGTTTTTAAAAAAACTCATCAAATGCCGTATGGCAGTCAGTTGTTGGGGTTCTTCATAAATTGCATCGTTAAGCATTAAATTCGTCGAATCTCCACTTTTGACGCCAATTTTATTTTTATGGAAATACCAATACAATATCGATGCTGCGACACTATTTAATTTATGCTCGGTTAAATTATAGTCCCAGTAAAATAAAGAGCCATACCCTCTCCCAACGACTTTATCACCATTAAGACGCTCATTTAACAGATGTAGCGTGACTACGCTATTCTCCCATTGTTCGGCAAACTGCCAATACAATGCTGATCCGCGTCTTTGTTTGGTTTCATCGCCGTAACGAAATAAGAGAATACCTTTTTTTGAAACACTCAGAATTCTCCCTGCTAAGGTTCGAAAACCAAATTTGACCAGATAATCTAGATTGGCGGCTTCAAGTTTCTCAATCACTGAATCCTCAATCTCATCATAAATTTTATCCTGATTTACTATTGATATTACGATGGGCATCGTACCATTAGCCACCAAGTCATGAATAGAATAACGCTTGGTATTACTCTTATTTCGAGAAAGAAAAGAAAATAACTTTTGATTAATGGAAGGAATAACTTTGGATAGACGAGACATGTGAGATGCTTGTATTTTATCCCGTTGGACAGCAATACAAACCTCAACCTTGCCTTCATCGACGAGAGATTTTAATGGTTTGAACTTATACCATGCCAATGTTTCCTCTTCTACAAGAATCCCAAGCCTAATTTTTTTCATCATCATCACCTTGAATTGCACAAGAGTTTGTGGCTGGGCAGCCATAACACATATCCAATTATCCTTTGATAAAGTATCAGTCCATTGATTACATTTATTAATTATATTTAAATAATAACATATATAGAAAAACTTTATATATTCAATACTTTTGATAATGTCAGGTCGATTTTGTTGATCTAATTGGCATTTTACTTGTTGAAATCTTTAGAAATGCATCAAAGACCATGAGTAAATAGTAGGTAGAGTGTCACCACTAAGTCTGTGAAACAGCAACACCCTCACTATGTCTGTCAATTGGAAACCTTTCCAAGCATAAAACACTTATCCAGCACTATCAAATAAATGTATATAAAACCGTGAATACCTCATATACCAATGAGTAGCGCTATAAAAATTAGGCAAAAAAAAGCCCTGCTATCTTCCGATAACAGAGCTTCTAATGATCAAATAAACTTTATGACAAAATCATACTTCTAGCGAAAAGCGATTTATGGATTGACTAAAGCAGTACGACTAGGCGACCAAGTGAAGATTGTACTAATAGTACATCGAGCGAGGTTAACAACGTCGTACAAATTTAGTCGAGGCATAAATTACATCATGCCGCCCATTCCACCCATACCGCCCATTCCACCAGCACCGCCCATGCCAGCCATACCGTCATCACCTTGTGGCAAATCAGTAATCATGACTTCGGTCGTTAGCATTAAGCCTGCAACAGATGCTGCGTTTTCTAGCGCTGAACGAGCTACTTTAGCTGGATCAAGAATACCCATCTCTAGCATATCGCCGTATTCGCTAGAAGCTGCGTTGTAACCGTAGTTACCGCTGCCACTCTTCACTTCGTTGACCACAACTGATGCTTCTTCGCCAGCGTTGGTTACGATTTGACGTAATGGTGCTTCCATTGCGCGACGTAAGATATTGATACCCGCGTTTTGGTCATCGTTATCGCCACGTAGCTCAGACAATGCATTCATTGCACGAACTAAGGCAACACCACCACCAGGTACAACGCCTTCTTCAACCGCGGCACGAGTCGCATGTAGCGCATCGTCAACACGGTCTTTCTTCTCTTTCATTTCAGTTTCAGTCGCAGCGCCAACTTTGATAACGGCAACGCCGCCAGCCAGTTTAGCCATACGCTCTTGAAGCTTTTCTTTGTCGTAGTCAGACGTTGATTCTTCAACTTGACGTTTAATAGATTCAACGCGATTTTCGATGTCAGCAGAGTTACCAGCGCCATCAACGATCACGGTGTTTTCTTTACCGACAGTAACTTTTTTAGCCGTACCCAGTTGCTCAAGAGTAGCAGTCTCTAAACTTAGACCAATCTCTTCAGAAATTACAGTACCGCCCGTTAGCGTTGCGATATCTTCAAGCATGGCTTTACGACGATCGCCGAAACCTGGTGCTTTAACCGCACAAGTTTTCAAGCCGCCACGCATGTTGTTGACAACCAATGTTGCCAATGCTTCGTTTTCTACGTCTTCAGCGATGATTAGCAATGGCTTGCTCTGCTGCATCACTTGTTCAAGTAATGGCACGATTTCACGAATATTGCTGATTTTTTTATCAACCAACAAGATATATGGGTTTTCAAACTCAGCGGTTAAGCTGTCTTGCTTATTCGCAAAGTATGGGCTGATATAACCACGGTCAAACTGCATACCTTCGACAACTTCTAAGGTATCTTCGAAGCTTGAACCTTCTTCAACAGTGATAACGCCTTGCTTACCGACTTTTTCCATCGCTTGAGCAATTAGCTCACCGATTTTGGTGTCTGAGTTGGCAGAGATAGAGCCCACTTGAGCAATCGCTTTTGAATCGTCAGCTGGTGTAGCTAGCAAATGAATTTGCTCAACAGCAGCGCGAACCGCTTTATCGATACCGCGTTTTAGATCCATTGGGTTCATGCCAGCGGCAACTGATTTCATGCCTTCTTGCAAGATAGATTGCGCCAATACAGTCGCAGTCGTCGTACCATCACCAGCGACATCATTTGTGCGGCTAGCCACTTCACGGACCAATTGAGCGCCCATGTTTTCGAATTTGTTTTCAAGCTCGATTTCTTTGGCAACCGAAACACCATCTTTAGTGATGGTAGGCGCGCCAAATGATTTATCGATAACCACGTTACGACCTTTAGGGCCCAATGTCACTCGTACTGCATTTGCTAGGATGTTTACGCCATCCATCATTTGTTTACGGGCATCAATGCCGAATTTTACGTCTTTTGCCATGTTAAATTACTCCACTATTATAAGTATGAGAATGCAATTAAATGTTTCAATAATTTTTAAATAATATTGTCAAAATGCGCTGAGTATAAAAACACTCAAAAAGGACTAGCCTTCTAACACACCCAATACATCAGATTCTTTCATAATCAATAGTTCTTCGCCGTCAACTTTTACGGTTTGACCAGCATATTGACCGAACAAGACTTTGTCGCCAGTTTTTACATCTAACGCGCGAGTTTCGCCGTTGTCACGAATCTGACCATTACCAGTTGCTAGCACTTCACCTTGTGACGGCTTTTCTTGAGCAGAACCAGGAAGCAAGATACCACCAGCCGTTTTTGTTTCTTCTTCTATGCGGCGGACAACGATGCGATCATGTAAAGGACGAATATTCATCAATATGTCTCCAATAATTTGGTTATTTGCAGTAAGGGTTTATTTGAATTAATGGTCTCAATACCAATATCTATAGGCATTACTGCTTAAAACAGTATTCTAAAGATAAGCTTTGAGCTTGTATCAAAAAGTGGGGGCAAAGTGAGTTAGCTTCAAGTGTAAAGCCCAAAAATTTACAAGAATTTTGCATATCGTGGATTATTTAGTTGGTAATGACGTTTATGAACAGTCATTTGATTGGATTGCACCGTATTAAAGGCCTTAGCACGATTTTAAAAGCAGTCATATGAGTGCTAAATTTCAACACTGATAAGTTACCGCATATCATTTACAACTGACCGATTAACTTACTCCTACTTACTCAACTCACGCAAGTGACGCCTGATGATATCGCGCTCGATGCCAGCAACCTTGGCTACAATAGCAACACCACAGGGACAGCTGGCACTCTTGAAAAGATAGCAGGACATGACCATTATAGTCCTTGAGAAAATAACAATAGTTATAAGCAATGCCATAAATAACAATTAAGGAATGTCCATGAGTTTTTTATCAAACGATCAAAAGTCATTAACAACCGATACTAATAATACTAAACGTAGCAAGTCTAAGTTTTTAACCGCCCTAACCACTGGGGCCAGTATTGCTACGATTGGAGCGATAAGTATGACTGCACCAACCCTTGCCAGCGCAAAGAATATCGAACCTTCAAGCGCCAACTACAGCTTTACGGTTGAAGACAAATATAAAGGCACGGCTACTCGCACGCTTAACAAATCAGGCAATACTTGGAAATATAATGTCAATGCTCGGGTGGCAGGTGTTGCAAGTGCTTCGCAAAACAGCACTTTTACCATCAACGGTAATAATGTCATTCCGACTCAAGCCAGCACCACTTATAAGCTATTAGGCGTTGGTCGCACGCATAAATTAGACTTCAATCCAAGCAGTAAAAAGGTGGTGAGTAACTATAAAGGCAAATCGACGACCATGAACATGGCACAACAAGCTTTTGATGATTTAAGTTTGGAAGTGCAAATTCGCCAAGATTTATTGAACGGTAAATTCTCTGGCAACTATTACATGGCGAAAAAAGACAAAATAGAGAAAACCCCTTTCAAAAAATCTGGTAACACCAAGATTACCGTTCCAGCTGGTACATTTGATACCGTACGTGTCGACCGTATCCACGATGACAATAGTCGTTCTACCAGTTTTTGGCTGGCACCAAGCTTAGATTACCTACCAGTAAAAGTTAGCCAAATTAATGATGGCAAAAAGATGGATTTAGAATTAACCAAAGTAAATTAAGCTTTTTATTAAATAAACAGAAATAGCATAAAAAAGCGGCACTCTAAATAGAGCGCCGCTTTTTTTTGTCTTAAACTTCGCTAAATCAACTAACGCGGCTGCTTAACGACGTTGTTCATTGAAGGAAGACGCTTTAGTAGAATAAATAACCAAATATTGATTGCCAGTAATAAGACAAAATCAAACAAATAAACCACTATCTCTGCCCAGCTGCTGCCGTAAACGCGGGTAAACAGAACCACACCACTCGCCCCCAAATAAACCAAGGTAAGCATACTGCCTATCAATAGCACATATGGCGAACGACCCCGTAGTATCGCGGGCGTCAAAATAAATGCTGGCACTAGCCATAATGCTTGCCAAGCGATACCGCCAATGACATCAGGACTACTGGGATTAAAAACATTGATAAAAATAGGTAGCCCAAGCAGTCTATAGACCAGCCAAATCAGCCAAGTCACCATCAAGCGCTGACGAATGGGCGTAATTGGCTTTTTAAGTTTAGCAGCTTTGGCAGATTTTTTGGCTGGTGCGCTTATCTCACTATCGGAGCGGTTTGTGACCATTAGATATATTTATTTCCTAATTAATAGCGTTATATAAGACGTTGCATGCTATAAAAATCCGCTTAGCGTGTCCAGTTAGCTTGCGCCAATGCAGTAGCACTAATAGCCAAGCGACGACCTTGGGCGATAGCCAACTCGCGCTCATCTGCTGAGATAGGTTGATCATGCAACGCCCCACTCACGTGGCTGGCACCATAAGGCGAGCCACCACGATGAGTACGATTAAGCGCAGGCTCAGCATAAGGCACACCAACAAGGATCATGCCGTGATGCATCAACGGCAACATCATGGTCAGCAATGTCGTCTCTTGACCGCCATGCATCGAGCCAGTGGCAGTAAATACAGCAGCAGGTTTGTTCTGTAAATTACCTGCCAGCCAAATAGTGACCGTATTATCCCAAAAATATTTCATGGGAGCAGCCATATTACCGAAGTGCGTCGGGCTACCAAGCGCCAAACCCATACAGTCTTTTAGATCGTCCATAGTGCAATACAAGTCACCTTCATCAGGTATTGCAGGCTTGCTCGATGTGGTCTCGGGTGCAACCGTTGGTACAGTACGGATACGGGCTGTCATACCAGCATCCTCAATACCTTGAGCGATAGCATAAGCCAATGTCTTAGTCGTACCGTAATTTGAATAATAGAGCACCAAAACATAAGGGGCGGTCTGACTCATTAGCAATACTTCCTCATAAAACCATTAATGTTATTGTTGATTCTAATCACCTACAACCGCTTCTATGCAGTCTATTTCTTTAGCATAAAACCTCATTGATTATGTAGCTATAGTCGATTCAATTTAAAAATAGTACTAGTACAAGGCAACCGAGTGTAGATGTATATTAAATACCTCAAGCGAGGTTAACGCTGTAATAATTTTATAGTGGAATGACTATATACATAATCTGTGACAGATAACGCAATATAGGCATATATTATGCCCCAGTCATTCACCGACATGCAAACAGCCTTGGTACACATTGTCGCTAATAACCTGCTAGAAAGGTTGC
The DNA here is from genome assembly GCA_030686115.1 of Psychrobacter cibarius. Taxonomy (NCBI): domain Bacteria; kingdom Pseudomonadati; phylum Pseudomonadota; class Gammaproteobacteria; order Moraxellales; family Moraxellaceae; genus Psychrobacter; species Psychrobacter cibarius. The sequence goes on along the minus strand of CP131612.1, from coordinate 758,767 downwards.
TGCTGTGCATTTTGACACAATTAAACCGCAGATGGTAACAGCATATCTTTGTTACACTACTGTCACTCAAACACCTGCTAAATGGTCGATATGGAAAATTTATCAAAAAAAATCCCGTTTTTACATCAACGCTGGTTTCAATTTTTACGATTCTTGACTCGGCACTTTTTTGAAGACAATTGCCAGCAAAAAGCGGCATCGCTGACCTACACGACTATGTTGTCAATTGTACCCGTCCTAACCGTCCTATTGATGATCCTATCTTCTGTCCCCGCACTTGCATCCGTTAGAGCACAGATATATGAAGTGATTTATAGTAACTTGCTACCACAATCAAGCATGCAGGTCAGTGAGTACATCAATAGCTTTGCTGAAAAATCCTCAAATCTAACCATCATTGGGGCGATGGTGTTACTTTTTACGACCATTATGACGTTAACAACCATCGAGCGCGCATTTAACCAAATCTGGCGGGTAGAAAATCGCTCTGGCGGTATGAAAAGTATGCTGCGCTACTGGACCATCGTCACGTTAGGACCGTTAGTACTGGGTACGGCATTTCTTGCTTCAAGCGCGGTACAAAGCTTGAGTTTTTTAAATCGACAAATTGCTGGTTATGGCATTGACTGGTCTTTTTGGGTACAAGCCGTATCCATTGGTATCACTGTCGCAGGCTTTATTGGTATGTACTGGTTCATCCCAAAAGCACGCGTACCCGCGAAAAATGCAGCCATTGCTGGTCTCTTCGTCGCTATCGTATTCGAGCTGATGAAGCACCTGTTTGGTACAGTAATGGCAAATTTCACCAGTTATGAAGCGATTTACGGGGCTTTTGCGGCACTGCCCATCTTCTTATTATGGATATATTTGTCTTGGAATTTAATTCTATTAGGTGTTGAGATTAGCTATACCTTGACGATTTTTGAGACTAAAGAGGTCTATCCACGCCACCCGCTCCTAAGTTTGCTCGATATGCTAAACCTCGTTTATACCCATCATTTAAAAGGCGAAGCGGTAAGCGAACAAGCGCTACGTAACGTGCTAGGACGCAAAGAGCTACCAAAATGGTATACCTATATTAATTATCTGCAAGACAGCAATCTAATCACCATGACTGAAGATAATGATTATGTGCTCAAGAGAGATTTGAGCAAAATGACATTATGGGATTTTTATCGCACGCTACCTTACCCCTTGCCTATCAAAGATGAGCTAGATGAGATGGGGCCAGAGGATCAAAAACCTTGGCTTAGCTTGCTAGTCAACCGTTTTGAAAATACGGAAGCTTATGCCAAGCAACAGTTAGATCTACCGTTAAATGCTATTTTTGCCAATAGTGAGCCACGTAAGAAAGCTGATTCTAATGGGAAAGGCATCAAAGGCGGTCAATCAAATTTATTTAGAAAAACCTCGGCGACCACTGCAGCATTAGACAAGAATGAGCCGATCAAAGACACCCCACACTTTGACCCAATAGCTTATGATAAAGACAGTGATATTGAATGCGATGAGCGGGACAATGAGATTCTTATTCCTAAAGATTTGAATGACTCTCAAATTAAAACCAATGGTAATCTCTTTAATTATAAAGACGATATCATTACTGAATCAGATAACCCAAAGACGAATTAAGAAAAGCGTTAGTAACGAATGAGGCATATTGAATAATAAAAATTAGTTTTCACTAGAGGTTGTAATATAACTTATTATTATACATCGAACAAAAGTCGTACGAGATGCTAACACAGCTGTTATATTGCCTTAAACTATTATTAGGGCAATAAATTGAAAAACACAATAGCATTTCCAGTAAAAGCGCTAAGCATTTGTGTCGTATCCATTATGCTTTCTGCTTGTGGTGAAGGTGATGGCAGCACATCATCACTTGTACCACCAACCGTTAATCTACCAGTAGAAACGCCGCCTGTTAAACCACCCGTCACTACGCCTGTTAAGCCGCCAGTAACGAGTATTCCTGCAACACCGCTTGAGCCTAGCACGCCTGTTAAGCCACCGGTAACTACGCCTATTAAACCACCAGTAACGAGTATTCCTGCAACGCCACTTGTGCCAGCTACGCCTATTAAACCACCAGTAACGAGTATTCCTGCAACGCCACTTGTGCCAGCTACGCCTATTAAGCCACCAGCAACGAGTATTCCTGCTACGCCAATTGGGCCTAGCACGCCTGTTAAGCCACCGGTAACTACGCCTATTAAACCACCAGTAACGAGTATTCCTGCAACGCCAATTGGGCCTAGCACGCCTGTTAAGCCACCGGTAACTACGCCTATTAAACCACCAGTAACGAGTATTCCTGCAACGCCACTTGTGCCAGCTACGCCTATTAAGCCACCAGTAACGAGTATTCCTGCAACGCCACTTGTGCCAGCTACGCCTATTAAGCCACCAGCAACGAGTATTCCTGCTACGCCAATTGGGCCAAGCACGCCTATTAAGCCGCCAGTAACGAGTATTCCTGCTACGCCGCTTGAGCCAAGTACGCCTGTTAAACCACCGGTAACGAGTATTCCTGCTACGCCGCTTGAGCCTAGCACGCCTGTTAAACCACCAGTAACGAGTATTCCTGCTACGCCACTTGAACCAAGTACGCCTATTAAATATCCAGAACCAAAAAAGGATATTGCTGATTTTTATTTATTAGGGTTTTTTGACCACGATGGTAGAGCGGGAGAAATTCGTGCTATTCGTCCAGACTTGGTTGGCGATTTTCAAGCGATGATACAGTTTGGGCAGAATCATACCGTTGATCCACAGGGTAACGAAGCAAAAAACATGCCGCGCCTGACGGCAGAAAAAGAGGCGCTATTATTGGTGACGCCTACGCTTGAAATGGGTGATATTAATAAATTAGCGGCTGAAATTTACAAAGACGGGGTTTTATTACGAACTATCAATTTAGCCGATCCGACTCAAATCCCAGACACGGATCAGACTAACACTGACCAACGTCCTCGCGTTGCTTACAGTAAGCGCGCATGGTCAACCAAACTCAACTGGGATGAGGTACAAGGTGGTCTCAAAATTCGCATTGTGGATGACCAAAATCGTAGCGGTGAATTGTCAGAAGATAACATAGATTTTGCCGCCCCTGGTGAGTTGGTATTGACCAATATCCGTCTGGGCATGTTAACGGATGCACCTCAATCTTGGGGTCATTATATGCTACGCGATCCAGAAAGAGCGGGTTCAGACTACTTCCAAACCATTCCAGCAGCACAAATGACCGTTGCTAGCTATGATGACATGAAGCTCGAACGAGTAATGGTCGCCAATGGCACTATTTATGATTCAGTCAGTGACTCAAATGATGCTGGCGTTTATGCTGGTGATATGCGCGAAAACACCGCGAAATCAACCTTTGGTGTTGGCATTAATTTAGCCAATTGGGGCGTCACCAGTGCTTCAATGCAAAGTCAAGAGCAACCGCAATTGACCCAGAACGTCAATGCGCATCACGCTCGCGGTAAATATAAGAATGGTGAATATAACCACGGCTTAAGCGGCGGTAATGGTATGTTGACCCTAATCGACTCTCAAGGTAATGAGTTCAGCCACGAAATCGGTCATCATTATGGCTTGGGTCATTATCCTGGTGAACAGAACGGCGATTTCTTTTGGGCCGAGCATCATTCCAATAGTGGCTGGGGCTATAATGGCATCAGAAACAAAATGCGCAGCAACTTAGACTGGCCACGACAGGTCGAGGGTGATGGCCTCACTGGTAAACCTCTTTTCTTAGCCACCTATGGCTATGGTCGCGATGCGATGTCTGGTGGATCACAGAGTGGCGCTTATTCAAACTATACTCACTATACGGGTTATAGTACAAAAATTAAGATCCAGCCAGCATTTGATAAAGCAGTATTTGACGCTGATTCACCAACTGGCTATAAGAAATGGAATGCCGATCTCAGAAAGATGGAAGTCATCCAGCCTAAGGTATGGCAAGGTTCTAAAAACGTTTGGTACAACAGTACCGACGGTAATTACTTAAAACCACGCTTACAAGGCGTGCCAGTCTTTACCATTTTAGGCGGTTATGACCCTGTCGCGCAAAAGGGTATTATTTATCCAGAAGCACGTGGTAACTGGGGCAACGTTTTTGAGTTACCGACACCGAATAACTCACTTGAATCAGCAAGCTGCTGGTTAAGCGTTACTTATAGTAATAACACGATTAATGATATTGCGTTGGCTCCTAATCGAATGAATGGTAATGCTAATAAATTCCATATCAATTTAGCCATCGCTGAAGATCCGAAAAAAGTAGATTTATACTGTAAAAAAGCCAATGAAGCACAAGTACAGCTCTCAACCATTGATATTCGTCAATATAATGATACGATTAAACCCGCGGTTACCTTTGGTAAAGAACAGGGCTATACGGCACTAAGAAAGATAGAATTGCCAATCTTAGAGCAGAAACTTCTTGCTCAAGCAGAACATTCGACTATTAGTTTAGACGCCAACGGTCAGTTATTATATGATTCTTACAAAGAGTATCGTGATGAGCTTAGCCCTTTAGCACTCCAAACATTAGAGCGTTATGAGAAGCAGCAAGAAACTCTAAATCGTCTCAACCGCTGGGTCAATGTCTATCGTACGGATTTAATCAAAAAAGAGCCTGAAGCACTTACCGAATTTCAAAAGTTTGTTGTAGATTTAGAGCTACAAGATGATAAACCTTTAGATAATGTGACTACTATCCGTAATGGCAACAACTGCCTTAAAGTTGAAACTCTAGAAGGTGGTAAGTTAAATAGCTTTATTAGTGGCCCAAGTGGCTGTACTGGTGACGACTCTGAACAGTGGATTTACGATCTTAAAGGTAAAATTCACAGCAAAATGGCATTAGATCAGTGCTTAACAGAACAAGGTTCTTGGGTGGTTTTGGGTGCTTGTAGCTTGGACTCGCCAGCGCAAGTTTGGGAGATGAACGGTACTGACCAAATCAAACAAGGTGGCAAATGCTTTGATTTGCGTACTGGTAATTTAGTAGATAATCGCGGAAGCTTAATTACTTACAATTGTAGTGGTGGCTGGAATCAGAAGTGGGCGACGTTAACCAAAAACCCAAGCTTTATCTTAGCAACCACTGGTAATAATCTACCGTTAATCGTAGATAGTCTGCAAAAACAGCCAGTATCGACGGATGATATGCAAACGCGTTCATTAAGTATGGACAGTAAAGAAGAGCCATCAGTGCTAGCAAAAGTAAGCACTGCGATAAGCACTTGGATTGACAATCTAGTCAATTAACAAAACAATCCATCATGCTAAAAATAAGCTCCTATGATAGGGGCTTATTTTTTACTAAATTTTTGTGCGCAATCTGTTATATGATAAGCTAATTTACTTTTAAGCGTTTTTATTCGTCAAATAAAATCCTAGCTTAGTAATAAAAAATGGGTCACTTTTTAGGTCATTTGTGGAGCATATAATATTGAATAAACACCCTGAAAGTGGCTGGTTTAACCCTGCATTGCTGACAATAACGCACAGACTAAAGCAGTTCGCCCAGTTATGGTCGCTACAGACACTGACCGATATGCCTGATCGACTAAGAAACCTATGGCAGCAGCTTATTGGCTCTTATTGGTTTATTCCGACTGCGTGCGTCATTGCAGGTATATTGCTAGCGCCTTTATTGGTCACTATCGATCAACACTTTGACCGCGAAACCGTCAGAGAGATTACCTTTGCTTTTACCGGTGACGACGATGCTGCGCGCGCCATCATGACTGCCATCGCAGGCGCAGTACTGGGCGTGGCAGGCACAACCTTTTCCATTACAATCGCCGTGCTGTCGATGGCCTCTTCGCAATTTGGCCCACGGCTGTTGCGCAATTTTTTAACCGATACACCCAATCAATTTGTGTTGGGGGCGTTCATTGGCACGTTTAGTTATAGTTTATTGGTGTTAAAATCCATCCATAAATATGACGTGGCTTTTGGTGTGCCACAGCTCGCAGTGACTTTTGCGATTATCATGGCAATTATATGTGCGCTGTTGCTGGTGTACTTTGTACAGCATATGGTACATGCCATTCAAGCTTCCCATGTGATTCAAAACGCCAGCAATGATGCGATTAATAATATTCACTATTGGTATCGTGATCATTGCGATATTCAGCATCAACGCGATATAGAACATCATGACATTGAACAGTTTCATCATTGGTCAGCGGTGCCCATCTATCCACCAAGCTCAGGTTATGTTCAACAATTTTACCTTGAGTCACTGATTACACTGACACAAGACTATGGCGGCGTGGTGCAAATGCGTATCAATCTTGGTGATTATGTCACTGATAAAAACGTCATCGGCTACTTTTACCAGCGTCCAGCAGATCATCCAAACAATCGACAAAAAACAGCGACGCCATCTTTAGCTGTTGTACCGCGTGCCCCTGACGGGCTTTTTTGGCAACGCTTTGCAGGCTGTATACGTATCGAACAACGACTGGCTCATTCTAACGATATTGCTTATAGCTTGGGACAAATGACTGAAATCGCCGTACGAGCATTGTCTCCAGGTATCAATGATCCAAAAACAGCGGTCAACTGCGTACAATCACTGACCAGTTGCTTAAGTATTATGATGCGTCGTCAGCCGCCCAGTCCCTATCATTTTTATACACCGGCACAAAACGATGATTCATCGAAAGCCGAAGTTAAACAGCGACGCTTGGCTATATTAGCCATAGTTACTCATACTCCCAAAATATCTGATTTTATCAATACATCACTAGGCGAGATACGTCGGTATGCAGCAGCAGATTTGATGGTCTTAAAAGCGCTATGTCAGGCGATGGTCAATCTAAGTTATGCTCGCGTAAATAACGCACAGCAGCAAACCCTATTGCATGAGATAAAAATGATTGAGCGCGCAGGAGAAGAAAACCTAAGCTATCAAGAGCTGATAGATGACTTGAGCGCGATGTGCCAACAAGCCCAACAGTTCATACTTAGCAACGATGCTCATCATCAGTATTTTAACTATGTTAGCGCGTTTGACACCCATATTCGCCAAGCATTACAAACGCAATCAAAATAAAAAGACAAACGATAACTAAACTAAAATCAAACCTATTTAGTGTATGTAAGCGCTAAGCTTATGACAATTTTAAACTCACTTGAGAATTTTTTCATGGCCCCTACCAGTAGCCTAACCATACTTGAAATCAGCGCGATATTCTTATCAATCACAGCCCTATTAACTTACGTTAACCATCGTTTTATTGGTCTACCGACCACGATTGGCGTGATGGTTATCTCCATTTTATTATCTATTGGCGCGATATTTTTGGGATTTTTGGGATTTGATCAGCTGATTGATTATGAAGTAAGCTTGTTAGAGCAGCTTGATTTTACCGAAGTCTTATTAGATGGCATGCTCTCTATGCTGTTATTTGCAGGGGCGCTGCACGTCAATATCAGCGATTTAAAACGTTATAAACTGCCTATTGGCATCCTTGCTTGCGTCGGTACCATCGTCTCTGCGATGCTTATCGCCACGGCGCTTTATTTTATGCTGCCGCTGCTTGGTTTCGGTTTGCCGTTTCTTTGGTGTTTGCTATTCGGTGCTCTAATATCACCGACCGACCCCATTGCCGTGATGGGCATCCTTTCATCGGCTGGCGCGCCAAAAAGTATAGAAACGGTCATCGCAGGCGAGTCGTTATTTAACGATGGTATCGGCGTTGTCATCTTTGTATTGCTGCTAGGGATTTTATCCAGTGGTGATATCCCAACCGCCAATTATGTGGCGCATACTCTAGCGGTTGAAGCTGGTGGCGGCATTATTTTTGGCTTAGTACTTGGGGCGATTCTGTATTACATGCTGAAAAGTATCGATAGCTATCAAGAAGAAGTGTTGTTAACGCTTGCTGGTGTGATAGGTGGTTATGCACTCGCCAGCCATTGGCATTTATCAGGACCACTCGCCATGGTGATGATGGGGTTGATGGTTGGGAATCGCGGACGAGCATTGGCGATGAGCGATAAAACGCGGCATTATATTGATTTATTTTGGGAATTAATCGATGAAATTCTCAATGCTATTTTATTCGTACTCATCGGTTTAGAAGTAGTGATGATTGCGTATTCGGGTAATTTATTTATCGCCGCTGGTTTGACAATTGTCATTGCCCTACTTGCGCGTTTTATCGTTGTAGGTATGACGACCAAAACCTTTCATCGTCAGCTCGATTTACCGACTGGTGCATGGAAAGTGCTGACATGGGGCGGATTACGTGGTGGTATTTCGGTTGCCTTAGTGTTGCAGCTGCCGCTGGGAACCGAACGCGATATCTTGCTGGCACTCACTTATGCAGTGGTGATATTCTCTATCTTGGTGCAAGGTTTGAGTATTGGTAAAGTCGCCAAAAGCATTCGCACTGATAAAAGTACAGCAAAACCATAATTTGTAACCAGTTTTAAGCCAATCGTTTTAGCAAAAGAAAGCCAGCATAAGAGAGTATCTTATGCTGGCTTTTTCATACACATTCAGTTTTTTTATAACCGCTATATAAGCCTTTTTTATATCAAGCCTTTACGCTTCATATTACGATAGACCACGACCACGATAAGAAGGTTCGAGACTAATATCCCAAGCTTAAACCAATCAAATGGACTAACGATTAGATAGTAAAGCTCAATAGGAATAAACACCCCATAACCCAGCACACCAAACCAATACGCCCATGTTTTATCTTGCCATAAGCCATAAGCCTCAAGGAAACGCAGACTGGCGTAAGCAAAGATTAATAACAAGAATAATGACCAGTTTTTACTTGCCTGCTGGGCAATCCGTACTGCACTGTCAACTTGCGGTGCCAGTAGCTGTCCAAAAGTCTGTTGCCAAGAATCAGTCGCCGTCGTTAGCCAATGGTCAAGATCAGTATGCCATGACCATAAAGCCCCTGCCCCTAATAGTGCACCGACCCCTTTAACCACCTCATAGATTGCCACCGCTTTGATAGATTCACTGGCAGTACTGTGCGACTTGATGGTTTGGTTGTGCAAGTGATGATCGCTATCCTTCGAGGATGGTTGCAGACTATCATCCTGCCTAGGCAAATTAGCCAAAGAAAGTCTCCACAACGCAGCCTTGCAACTGCTGATTAAAGAATGGGGTGTTTTTACCATTGGACAGCATGGATTGTGCGGTCACTTGCCACTCTAACTTAGGATCCACCAGTACTGCGCCGCCGATTTTTTCATATTGCTCACTAATACCAGCGATTTTCGCCGGATTGAGACAGATTTTATCGACAAGTTGCTCTAAGGTTAACACCTCATCATTGACTAGCTGACAAGCCAGCGCCATAAAGGTATCAAAATTTGAGATGCCTGGTGTGCTCTCAGCAAATGGGGCTTTTTTAGCGGTACTGTTCAATGGTTCATGATGGCTACATATCGCATCAATGGTGCCATCTTTTAGACCACGGCGGATGGCTTGCTGATCGGTATTACTACGCAGGGGTGGTAATACATAGGCTTGGGCGTTAAAACCCTCTAAATTATCATCGGTCAAATACAACTGATGCATCGCCACATCACAAGTCACGGGCAGACCTTTATCTTTTGCCCAGCGCATCAATTCGATTGAAGATTTACAGGATAATTGACTAAAGTGAGCAGCGATGCCTGTTTCTTCAACCATCAGCAACTGCGTTGACAAGGCAACCGTTTCAGCGATCCAAGGAATCCCTTGCAAGCCGTGATATGACGCGATATAACCTTCATGCGCCACGCCATCACCAGATAGACTTGGCTCATCAGGATAAAAAAATACTTTCATATTAAAAGTCGCGGCGTATTCCAGTGTACGCAGTAATACTAAATCATTGCGAAAAGGGCGGCGCGCATTAGAAACGGCTATACAACCGCCTTTTTTAAGCCCAGCGATATTTGATGGGCGCTCACCTTCTAAACCAGCAGTCAACGCACCTAAAATATGCAAATATATGCCGCCATCACCAAGCGCGCGCTCACGTAAGCCTTTTAATAATGAACCGTTCTCTAAGATAGGATTGGTATCAGGAGGAATGACCACATGCAGGAAACCATTGCCACGAGCAGCGCGCCCTTCTGACTCCAAAGTGCCATGTTGTTGTTGACCCGGTTCACGCAAGCGGGCGCACAGATCAACCAAAGGCGGCAGTAGCCACATTTCACGCCCAGCTTCGAGTGAAGCCAACTTATCTGCTGTAGCACTTGATAGTGAGTCTTTAAATGATTGAGGAAGATGGTTAAGTATCGTTGCATCCGTATTTAACATAGTTGTCATGAGCGTTATTACCGTATCAATAAAATGGGATAAATAAATATAAAACAGCGAGGCAGAGGATTATTTACTCGCGGCTTGGTGAGCGCGCTGACCTTCCATAGCTAGCGACAGTACTGCCATACGAATAGCGATGCCGTTATTCACCTGTTTTAAAATCACTGACTGGTCGCCATCGGCAACGCTTGATGCAATCTCAACACCGCGGTTCATCGGCCCTGGATGCATGACCAACGCATCCGGCTTAGCCAATGCCATGCGCTCTGGTGTAATACCATAGTGTTTATAATATTCACTCGATGATGCCAGCAGCGGCGAGCCGATACGTTCGTTTTGTATTCTTAATCCCATAATGACATCACAGTCCGTGACACAGTCATTCATATCTTCATAGACTCGTACCCCAAAACGCTCAATACCTTTCGGTAATAAGGTACGCGGCGCACAGACGCGGATGTCTTTTACACCCAAGGTTTGTAGTGCACTGATATCTGAGCGCGCCACTCGCGAATGCTTGATATCGCCAACGATAGCCACTGACAGCTCCTCAAATGGGCGCGGTGCTTCACGATGAATAGTGAGCATGTCGAGCATCCCTTGCGTTGGATGCGCATGCCAGCCATCACCGCCATTGATAATGGCAATATCGGGTGTCACCTCTGTTGCCATAAAATGGGCAGCACCTGATGCTGAATGCCGTACCACAAAGATATCTGCCGTCATGGCTTGTAGGTTCCACAGCGTATCGCGCAAGCTTTCACCTTTTTTGGTACTAGAGCGCTCGATATCGATATTGAGCACATTGGCACCGAGACGCTTTTCGGCTACTTCAAAGGTCGTACGGGTACGCGTTGACGGTTCAAAAAACAAATTCATTACCGTATAGCCTTCGAGCTCAGGACGGTTAATGAGCTGTCCGTTATCATCAAAAAACGTCTCTGCTTTGGCAATAATAGCCTGCAACTGCGCCTTATTAAGACCTTCTACCCCCAAAAAATGACGAATACTGCCATCGCTATTAAGCTGCGGACGACTTAACGACGCATCAAGTTTCTCATGAATGGTATCAGGGTCGAATTTGGCATAATCCGTTGGCGAGACTGTCTGAGTTGAGCGGCTATCAGTAGAATTTGGCATAATGGCAGGTCTTTATTGTTGGTTTATATGATTTAATAATCATTATTTATGCGTTTTTTGGCGATTTATAGTCGACGATAAGCACAGAGACAAGGACATTTTGGCACTTATTTGCTACAATTTACCCCAGTGGCAGTGAGAGACGTAGCGCCGTAAAAAACAGCCATTGTCATCCGCTTGGGCAGTAGCCATAGACCTGTCAAAACCATCATTAAAAATCCGCTTAGCCAAACGATAAATAAATAATAATAGTGATAGTGTAGCTGATTTTGTGGTCAGGACAAAGATGCCGTGCGAGGTATTTAAAAATTTACCGGATTTAGGTCTGTAACATGCGACCCAACCGATTTTCCAACCCCTTATTTAATCCTTAGTTTCAGTAGCCTTTATTTTAACAGCATTTATTAGGAAGCCTTATGACAACCCTTACAGACTATCTCAATGATTATTCACCCAATCCTGCACTGAGTGACGTTATTACGACTGTCACTGACGTGGGTAAAACCATCTCACAATTATTGAGAAAAGGGGCACTAGCAGACATTCTAGGCGAAGCTGGCAACCAAAACGTCCAAGGTGAAGACCAAAAGAAACTGGACGTACTGGCCAATGACTTATTATTAGATGCTTTGGCGAAAAATACCCATTGTGCAGGCGTTGCTTCAGAAGAGCTTGACGATGCTACCCCTGCTAATGCAGATGGCAGTTTGTTGGTATTGTTCGATCCGCTTGATGGTTCATCAAACATCGATATTAATATGGCCGTTGGCACTATCTTTTCTATTTTACCGTACCAGCGCCAAGGTCAAATCAGTGAAAATAGCGACTTCTTGCAAGCTGGTAATCAACAGTTAGCCGCCGGTTATTTGTTATATGGCACCTCTACCGTACTAGCGCTAACTATCGCCGATCATGTCGTGATGTTTAGCCTAGACCCTGACACTAACGATTATGTATTAATACAAGAAGACGTGCAAATCGATGCCGATACCAGCGAATATGCCATCAATGCTTCAAACTACCGCTACTGGCGCGTACCCATGCAGCAGTATATCGATGAGTTAATTGCTGGCAAAACGGGTGTTCGTGGTCGCGATTTTAATACACGCTGGGTGGCGGCCATGGTCGGTGATGTGCATCGTATTTTATGTCGCGGTGGTCTCTTCACTTATCCGTTCGATACCAAATATGCCAATAAAGCGGGCAAATTACGCTTGATGTATGAAGCCAATCCAATGAGCTTATTGATTGAACGCGCTGGTGGCGCGGCAACGGATGCAGTCAATCGCATTTTAGACATAGAACCAAATGACATTCACCAACGCGTCCCAGTGGTACTTGGCAGCAAAAATGAAGTCGATTATGTTAAAAATCTGCATGTAACTTACGCTAATAAATAAGCCCTTTAACGTTACTTTGATAATAATCAGTATAAAGCCAGAGCATTTGTAATACTTTATACTGATTGTTTAATTTTTTTATATTTTTTTCTAAGCGATCTACTATGGTAGCAAATCCCACCGAGCTTATTACCTCAGATAAAAATACGACCGTTAAACTTGTCAAATCCTTGTTAACGCAAGCGCGGCAGCGGAAGAAGCAAGGTCAAACGGTGATTGAGGGCGTGCATCTCATCGATGCGGCGCTGCGTAGCGACTACCCGTTTGCTCAAATCCTACTCGCGGAGTCTGCGCACAACCATCCCGAGGTTCAGCAAATTTTGACGCGCTTGCCTACTTATACGCCTATTTTAACGTTATCAAATTCGCTGTATGAGAGCATTCGTAGCTTAGGTACTGGTATCGATATCATGGCAATTATTAAAGTACCAACGCCTCATTTATCGATGATTAATGATGACTGCTTGATTTTAAATGATGTGCAAGACAGCGGCAATGTGGGCACCCTATTACGCACCGCAGCAGCGGTTGGCATTAAGAACATACTCTGTACCAGCGCTACGGCACAAGCGTGGTCCCCTAAGACATTACGAGCAGGCATGGGCGCTCAGTTTGCCCTGACTATTTATGAAGATCTAAGTGTGCAAGATATTTTAGACCATGTACAAACACCGCTATTTGCGACCAGCTCACATACTGATACGGTGATTTATCAACATGACTTAAAAAAACCTATTGCTTGGATTATGGGGCATGAAGGACAAGGCGTTTGTGATGAGCTGATGCAGTGCGCCACCCCTATCGCTCTACCACAGCCTAATGGTCAAGAAAGTCTGAATGTCGCCATTGCAGGCTCATTATGCTTGTATGAAACACTACGTCAAAGAAACTATGCCTAAAATATTCTGTCATGTATGTAGCCCATGCAAAGCATGGGCTGAATAAATATAGTGATTCAGTCAATGCTTTAGGTAGAGTTTATTTTCTCAACTACATATAGAAACTAACCTTGTGCTTCCATAAAGCTTGCAGAATAGTTGTTTGGTGCATTAAAGTTAGTAAAACTAATGCTAATGGATTTCTCCAGTCCATTCACACAATGCCACCACCCTATAGGAATAAATAGCGCCTCGCCAGCTTTAATAGTGACTTCAACTGGGGTCACATGTTGCATTAATGGATGTTCCTTTAAATCAAAATTAGGAAAATCTACTTCACTATAAACGTGCAAATCATTATAGAGCCAAGGCACTTGCCACGCTGGAATCAACGTAACCTTCTTAAAGCCATATACTTGAACCAACATGTTGTTAGTTAAGTCATGATGCAATGGCGTAAAGGTACCTTTGGGTCCCATCCAGAAATAGGTACTAAAAGCTGCATCATTATCTAAAAGCTGGCGATAGCCTTCACCAAAATCACCGATGTCATCCAATACTGGTCTAATGGCTTCAACGTTTTGTTGTGTGTTATTAGCAGTCATATAGTAGTTATTACTTTCACCGTCATTTTCTATCATATTGACAAATTCAGACATCAGCATTGATTTACGATACTTATCGGAATGACGTTCAAAAAGCGCATCAGTCTCGCGATTAAACTGCACCTGAATTTCCGCATCGCCTATCGTATCTGCAAAATAATGCGGGCTCCATTTCTTCAGTGCTGGCCAATGATCGATACCTTTTTTAAGCACCACAGGCTTATGCTTACTATAGTAATCCTTGATAAATACCTCAAACAGCGGCGTATCAATCACCTCAATTTGTTGGCTGTAGCCGGGATCTAACTTGGCTAAGTCGTCACAAGTATTAAGAAGCCATTCTCGTTTTTTTAGTAGCTTGGTGGCTTTAACGCCTGCTTGTAGGTAAGGGCTTTTAGAGGCCGTCTCTATTTCTAGCAATATCTCTGCGTGACTAAAGCCTTGCTTAGCCAATACTTTCGCAATACTGTTTTTACTCGTGCCTTCAAGCAAATTGGTAGCGACCCATCCTTTCCAATTATTTGGCAGTCTACGAATTGATTGTTTACTGTCGTTTGCCGCCACCTTGGAATCATCACTCAGAGCGGCTTTGATTTGAGTGTCTGAAAAGTGATTATCCTTTAGCGTTTGAACAATTGTCTCTGCTTGGACACCGCGAATTATATTAGTCGCTACCCAGTCATTCCATTCCTGAGGTAAGCGTTCTGACGTGTTTAATTCTGCCTTCATTAGCATCTCCTAATCCCTTAATGTACTAATTAATTGGTCTATCATGTAATCATCTATTATTGAGTATAGTCAGTTAATTATCACTATAATCTTGCTCTACAAATTAAACTATAACGTTAATATAATAGCTTACATTCATATAGTAGCGGACATTTATCCATTTGACTAGAGCATGTCCGCAGTTCAAAAATGCAGATAAAAACAAGATGAACTGTAGCTATACAAGAAACAGCGAAATCATGTCAGCATTGACAATACTCCACAAAAAAGCCTTCGATTCATTGAACCGAAGGCTTTATGACTTATGATATATTAAGCGACATTAAACGCTTAACTGTTTAAACTTAAACCTTGCTAGTAAGCTCAGGTAATGCTGTAAATAAATCAGCTTCTAAGAAGTAATCAGCAACGCTAGCGATAGGTGCTTCTGGGTCATTGTTGATAGCAACAATAACTTTAGAATCTTTCATACCCGCTAAATGCTGAATCGCGCCTGAAATGCCCGCTGCGATATATAAGTCTGGTGCAACGATTTTACCCGTTTGACCGACCTGCATATCGTTTGGTACATACCCTGCATCAACAGCGGCACGTGATGCACCAACGGCAGCGCCAAGTTTATCAGCCAATGGTTCGATATATTTGGTGAAGTTTTCACCATTTGCCAATGCACGACCACCAGAAACCACAATGCCTGCTGAAGTCAATTCAGGACGGTCAGATTTCGCCATCTCTTCATTAACGAAGCTTGCTTTGCCAGTTTCTTGCACGTTGTCGATTGTCTCAACAGTAGCTGAACCACCTTCGCTTGCTACTGGGTCAAAAGCCGTGGTACGTACTGTCATAACAACTTTATCTTCTGTGGTCTTAACAGTTGCTGTGGCGTTACCAGCATAGATAGGACGCTCAAATGTTTGCGCATCTACGACGGCTGAGATTTCTGATAGCATGCTTACGTCAAGTAAAGCGGCAACGCGTGGCATAAAGTTCTTACCAGTAGTGGTAGCAGGTGCAAGGATATGGCTGTAATCACCCGCGATATCAGCAACCAATAGCGCGACGTTACCCGCCAATTGATGCTCATAAGCAGCGTTGTCTGCTAATAATACTTTAGTCACGCCTTCTGCTTTAGCTGCTTGGTCAGCGACAGCTTGAGCACCACTACCTGCAACCAACACATGGATATCATCACCCATTTGCTTAGCAGCAGCGATGGTATTCAAAGTTGCCTTTTTTAGACTGGCATTGTCATGTTCTGCATATACCAAAATTGCCATGATTTTAATCCTTTTTTGTTCATATCATCTATTCATGCGGTTGTTTGTGTACAAAGCTGTTTGAGCAACTATTATTTTATATAAAATAAATCAGTTAAATCTATAGCCTTGTACAGGATATGCCGTAGCGAAGTATCCAATCATTGAAACATTAAATGACTTTTGCTTCGTTTCTTAGCTTATCGACCAACTCATCCACTGAACCCACTTTGATGCCAGCTTTACGTTCAGCAGGTGGCACAACTTTAATGATCTCTTGCTTAGAGGCCATATCAACACCAAAATCAGCAGGCGTTTTTTCGTCAAGTGGCTTTTTCTTCGCTTTCATGATGTTAGGCAATTTAGCATAACGAGGCTCATTCAAACGCAAATCAGTGGTAATAACCGCTGGTAGCTCAAGTGCTAACGTCTGTAAACCACCGTCGATTTCACGAGTCACGTTTACTTTATCGCCTTCAACCTTCACTTCTGATGCAAACGTACCCTGACCGATACCCATCAATGCCGCTAGCATCTGACCAGTCTGGTTGTTATCATCATCAATGGCTTGCTTACCCAATAAGATAATATCAGTGCCTTCACTCTCGGCGATATTTTTGAGGATCTTAGCAATTTGTAATGGATACGGCTTGTCATCAGTCAACACTAAAACACCACGATCAGCGCCCAATGCTAACGCTGCACGAATTTGCTCTTGTGATTCTTTTGGACCGATTGAAGCAACAATGATTTCATCAATCACACCCGCTTCTTTTAGACGAACCGCTTCTTCTACTGCAATCTCATCAAAAGGGTTGATTGACATCTTAGTGTTTGATAAATCAACGCCAGAGTTGTCAGCTTTTACACGAACTTTTACGTTGTAATCAATGACACGCTTGACCGCTACTAATGCTTTCATACGTTCCTCGTTTATTAATGTTATGAATTAAAAATTGTCAGTTAAGAACCAAAGGTTCATTTTTTTAAACTGTCATTCAAAATACTACTTAGGGTTATTACTGCGTCAACAGATAGTAGTTAATTAAGCAAGAAGAAACAATACCGAAAATGGTATTAGTATCACACTACTCATTGATAAAATCTGCTAAAGCTAAGCCAACCATTATTATCAGACCCCTGTATCTTGCGTGAGCACAGGCATAAGGTCAAGACAACGCCGTGAATAATGCGTCATAAATTTGTCACCATTTTATAATAAATAGTTTATAAGTGCACAATTTTACAGTCTTCTTTAACCTACATTCTCAATATTTCACCTGTTTTTAGCACTGTCAACACGATAGTTACTTAATGGATTGTTGTGATCTATGTCATTGGTATCCATCGAGAACAACAATCAAAAACTCAAAATCTACGACTTACTGTTTTTACTGGAACCAATCAGCAACTCACTGTCGCGTATATCATCGAATAATGACCAGTCAGGCGTGACTGCATTATTTTTGATGACACTCATATCCCCTGTGGTTTCCATAATGACAGCAAATACTTCCGTTTTAGACTTGATTCCATTCTTGCGCAAAACCTGTTGAACATCACTAGTACTAAGATTGGCCTCTTTTAAATTTCCACTAAAATACTCGCCATGCGCCATTAATATAATGGCTCGATTGTCTATCAGAGATTTTAACGGTTTGAATTTACGCCTGATAAATGAGATAACCCCTTGAATCACAAACAATACTGCGACAGCAAACAGCCCTTGCATTAATGACGGTGTGTCTGATAGCACCGTTGAAGCAAGTATACTGCCAATACCGACAGTCATCGCAAAATCATGGCTTGAGAGCTTGGAGAAACTTCGCAATCCCATCAATCTTGTAAACAACATTAACCCTAAATAAAAACCGATTGCAGATAGAGAAATACCCAGCACTTGCTGCCAATCGATTGAAAACCATGCCTCCCACTTCATAAAACAACCTTATTTTGTTAGATTTTTTTTGAGTCAGTGCTGATGACTGACAACTAATATCAGTATGCTTTTGATGATTTTACGTTTTTAGCGAGAAAAATGGCATAAAAAAAGCAACCTGATAAGAGGTTGCTTTTTTTTAGAGTTGAAACAGTATTTTTATTGTTTTAACAAACAAAGGCATCAATGCATATTGATAATCTTACTGTCATCAAGCTTACTGACTAATCAGCTTACCAGATGTCAAATGAGATTAGATAGCTTCGATTTGCTCGGCTTGTGGGCCTTTTTTGCCATCACCTAAGATGAAAGACACTTTTTGGCCTTCGGCTAGAGTTTTGAAACCACCACCTTGGATAGCGCTGTAGTGAGCGAATACGTCTTGTCCGCCATTGTCTTGAGCGATAAAACCAAAACCTTTAGCTTCATTAAACCACTTTACAGTGCCTTCAACTTTATCTGACATAAATTTTCCTAACTCTTTAACTGTTGGCGAGACGTGTGTCATCACCGATTAATTGATATATACCCAAACTATTTTCTGCTAAATGCAACAGTCAATACGATCAAAATATCGTTAGATAGCTTGAAATTACGACCTAAAATCTTTTGAGTACAGGCTGATTATAGCAGCTTTTTATAATCGCAACAGGTTAAATTGATGATTTTTGTAAATAACGATAATCCGTTTTGAAAAGTCACAACAGCCAATAAAATACTATCTAATACATTGATAAGAAAGATATTTTATATCATTTACTATCTACCATTCTAACTTAAAGGTGTCATTTAAGTTGATGACAGCATTATCTCAAATAATAAATAGGTGATAAGTCAGCATATGCTTCATTGAGATATCGGTAACCACGGTGAACTTAATACTAACAAACAAAGCGCAAAAAATATCAGCGAAAATGACTGACTATAGGCGATATATTTAGCAGGTATCACCAAGTCTTTAGGAGAATCAGGAATACCTTTACGTTTTAGTAAACGCGTCCCGTATATCCATCCAAAGGTAGTATAGATGCCATAAGCAGCAGGTACCGTAATGGCTAGTGGCGTCAAATCAATCACATATAATATGACAACGGAAATAAAGAACCACAAAGTATCCAAGAGTGAGCTGATTTGAAAAAACTTAGACTTCGGCAATTTGCCATCGGTTTTTTTGAGCATCTCCCCTTCTATCCATATTAAAACAGCTACCACAGCGCTAAGAGTAATATATACGAATTGCGGCGTTAGCCAGTCTGGATAAGATATTTGCACAACACACAACCTATAATCTATAAAAAAGTAAGAACGCGCAACTCAATCGTCTTGATAATTAACCAGCAATTGGTTGCACTAAGAATATTCAAAAAAATCAATGAAGGCTAGATATATGAGGCATCGATTGGTCGTTTTCAACCAACACCAAAGCGATTGTGGTTAAAATTCACTAAAGTAGTGCAAACTAAAAAAGCCCACACTATTAAGTAATAGCATGGGCTCTTAGTTCTATATCAGCGATGAATCTCTTAATAGCTTAATACTGAATTAGTTTTTTTCTTTATCGATGATTTTGTTACCACCGATCCAAGGCATCATGCCACGTAGCTTAGCGCCAGTGATTTCGATTTGATGCTCTGCATTGTTACGACGACGAGCCGTCATTGATGGATAGTTGGTTGCGCCTTCAGAGATAAACATCTTCGCGTACTCACCAGACTGAATGCGTTTTAGGGCATTACGCATGGCTTCACGTGATTGCTCATTGATGACTTCAGGACCAGTTACGTATTCGCCATATTCAGCATTGTTACTGATTGAATAGTTCATATCAGCGATACCGCCTTCATACATGAGGTCTACGATAAGCTTAAGCTCATGCAAGCACTCAAAGTAAGCCATTTCTGGGGCGTAGCCAGCTTCAGTTAGGGTTTCAAAGCCCATTTTAACCAGCTCTACTGCACCGCCGCAAAGTACCGCTTGCTCACCAAAGAGGTCAGTCTCAGTTTCATCTTTAAAGGTTGTTTCGATAATACCTGAACGACCACCACCAACGCCAGCAGCATAAGATAGTGCTAACTGTTTGGCTTGACCTGAGGCATCTTGGTAGATAGCGATAAGATCAGGAATACCACCGCCTTTTGCAAACTCTGAACGTACCGTATGACCTGGTGCTTTTGGTGCAACCATAATGACATCAAGATCACCACGTGGAACGACTTGGTTATAATGAATCGCAAAACCATGAGCAAAGGCTAGGGTCGCGCCCTCTTTGATGTTAGGCTCAATCACGTCGTTATAAAGCTCTTTTTGAAACTCATCAGGCGTCAAAATCATGATGACATCAGCGGCTTTTACCGCTTCTTCTACTTCAGCTACTTTCAGACCTGCGTTTTCCGCTTTTTTCCATGAGCCAGAGTTAGCACGTAGACCAACGGTCACATCAACGTCTGAATCTTGTAGGTTAAGCGCGTGTGCATGGCCTTGTGAACCGTAACCAATGATGGCAACTTTTTTGCCTTGGATGATTGATAGATCACAATCTTTATCATAATAAACGTTCATAAACAGAGTCCTTTTCCTAAATCATGGCTTGCCATGGATAAATAAACACTTAAATTATAATCACCTTATCGAAGTGATGGGTGAGATAAGCGCTATGTTAATGTTTGAATAAATAATTTGACCTACAATAGGTACAGTAAGCGCTCATTATAAACTGAGCGTTTTTTCGCCGCGTGCAATACCAATCACACCCGAACGCACCACTTCCATAATACGTTCACGACCAATCACATCAATAAAGCCGTCAAGTTTGGCTTTGTCACCAACGATTTGAATGGTATATAGATTGGCGTTTACATCAACGATTTGTGCACGGAAAATATCGGCACTGCGTTTAATCTCTTCACGTACGCCACCCGTCGCCCGTACTTTTATGAGCATCAACTCACGTTCGACGTGTACGGTATCTGATAGATTAAGCACTTTAACCACTTCAATCAATTTATGCAATTGCTTGGTGATTTGTTCTATTTTTTCAGGTGATGTAATAGTGGTCAATGTTAAGCGAGAAATACTCGAATCGTCTGTTGGCGCAACGTTCAAAGTTTCAATGTTGTAGCCACGTTGAGAGAACAAACCGACCACTCGCGACAACGAACCCGCTTCGTTTTCCATCAATACCGAAATCAGATGTTGTTGTTGCATTAGGTACGCTCCCCTTTTGTTAACCACATATCACGCATTGCTTGCCCAGCGATTTGCATCGGATATACATGCTCGTTACGATCGACATAAACGTCAATAAATACCAATCTATCTGTTATTGCCATGGCTTCCGCCAATTGTGCTTCCATGGTCGCAGGATCAGTAATCTTGATACCGACGTGACCATAGCTTTCAGCGAGTTTGACAAAGTCTGGTAGTGAATTCATATAAGAATGGGCGTGACGACCTTCATACAGCATATCTTGCCATTGCTTCACCATGCCTAATTGGGCGTTATTTAGGTTTAGGATTTTAACCGGCAAATTATATTGTAAGCAGGTTGAGAGCTCTTGAATATTCATCTGAATAGAGCCTTCACCCGTGATACAAACCACGTCACGCTCAGGGTTAGCTAGTTTGGCTGCCATCGCATACGGCAAGCCAACACCCATCGTCCCTAAACCACCTGAGTTTAGCCATTGGCGCGGCTCATTATAGGTATAATAAAGCGCTGCAAACATCTGATGCTGACCGACGTCACTGGTGATAATAGCGTTACTATTCGTCACTTTATCTAAGGCTTGAACGACCGCTTGGGGCTTAATGCCATTATCAGTGCTGGTGTCATAACGCAGGCCATGACGCTTACGCCACTCATTAATCTGTGACCACCAATCCAACAATGCTGGTTGATCTAATTCTTTATCTTCACCAACAATCTCTAGTATATCGGTCAGGACAGATTTAACATCACCCACGATCGGAATATGCGCATTAATCGTTTTTGAAATAGAGGTAGGATCAATATCAATATGAATAATCGTCGCATTTGGACAGAATTTTTTGACATTATTAGTGACACGGTCATCAAAACGTGCGCCAACTGCCAAGATGACGTCGGCATGATGCATGGTCATATTGGCTTCATACGTGCCATGCATACCGAGCATACCCAAGAACTGACTATCAGAACCAGGGAACGCACCCAAGCCCATTAAGGTATTGGTTACTGGTAAATTTAAACGGTGCGCAAGATTAGTAAGCTCTTTATGCGCATTGCCTAAAACAACACCGCCACCAGAGTAAATAATCGGACGCTTTGCAGCAAGCAGCGTTTCAACCGCTTTTTTAATCTGACCACTATGACCTTTTAATGACGGCTGATACGAACGTATAAACACTTCTTCTGGATAAGCGTAAGCAAACTTTTCACTTGGCGCAGTCATATCTTTTGGCACATCAATCACTACAGGACCTGGGCGTCCAGACTGAGCAATATAAAAGGCTTTTTTGACAATCATTGGGATTTCGCTAGCGTGGCGCACTTGAAAGCTATGCTTCACGATAGGACGTGATACACCGACCATATCTGTTTCTTGGAAGGCATCTTCCCCAATTAGGCTGCTAGGTACCTGACCTGCGATAACCACCATCGGCACAGAATCCATAAACGCTGTTGCGATAGCCGTTACGGTATTAGTAGCACCTGGACCTGACGTCGCTAATACTACACCTGTCTGCCCTGTGACTCGCGAATAAGCATCTGCCATGTGACCGGCTGCTTGCTCATGACGTACTAAAACATGCTCGATATTCTCTTGTTGAAACAAAGCATCATAGATATGAAGAACCGCACCACCTGGATAGCCAAAAATATATTTGACGCCCTCATCAGTCAGTGATTGCACCAACATCTCAGCACCAGATAGCATTATAGGTTGCTCATTACCCTCAGCGAGGCGTTGTTGCTTTTCTTCAAAATTTTTGGCGGCATTCCCCGTTTGGGTATGTCCCGTCATATTCGGACTTTGCGTGGTTTGCGTCACTGTCATCACCTTTTTTTTGTCAAGAATTGGCGTTCATTTATAAGAGAAAACCACGCTATTTACACAAGATGGTTCGTCTTATAGAAATGGCTGCGAATCCTTATCCATATCAAGAATGTGTGCCCACTATCTCTAAGTAACGCTGTTTTATAAGACAGCAGGCTACTCAAACACAGCAATATATGTAGGGTCAGTTTTATGGCAGGAGTCTATCGATGTACAGTGACAAGATGCGCGTGCATCTATAAAAGAAGCTTATTATTGATAAATAGCAGACAGCATTTACAACAGGTTGATTTATACAGAGGCATCAATATTCACAATTTAAATCACTCTCACAGCCAATACTAATTTGTAAAATGGTTAGATTTTACGACAGGCTTATTAAAAAGATTGAATTGCTGAATATTTTTCCATGTTTAATACAACCGCTAGAGTCACGCTTAGCGCATTTCAAATAATAAGTTTATCTTAGTCATTGTAGACAGATAAGTCCGGAGACAATACATAAAGTCATCGATAACAATCGTTATGATTACTATCTTTGCAATATCATTGTCACAAAGAAACGAAAACTGCGTAAGCCACTGATAAGTAACCTATCGTCCTCATTTTCAAGTGCCACGGCAATATCATAAAAGCCGCTCACTGACCAATCAACTGCTATTATATTCGATGGTTTGTGAGCTATTGTCAAGAAAAACTTCTAAAGCCCATCCCTAACTATTAGTTATTAAATAATATACATTCATAAGGATTATTTGTTAGAATCGAAAGCTGGTACATTTTTAGTACCATTCCAACACTTAAATGTTATATTGACACATATATACACATCTGTTTTTTTACCCCTTGAGAGGATTGCTACTATGGCATATGCGTCTAAAATAAATACTGCTACCAAACTGCTTATGAGTACTGCGTATGTGCTAATGCTGTCGATGAATGCCAGTCATGCTATTCAAGTTTATAAATCTGTCGGTGCACATGGTGAAGTCAAATACAGCCAACATGCGCCTCAAAATGGTAAAAACATTGAGCTGATTGAATTTCGTAGTGATGGCAGACAAAGCAATGCAGGACAATTGGCTGGCAAAACAGATGCCAATCAAAGTACTAATACTCAAAGCGTAGAAGAGCAAAGAGTTGCAGCGCTTGAAGCACGGATTAAAGAACAAGAAGCACAAGCCAATGCACAGCGTTGCCAGTCACTCCGCAATAATTTGACCAACTTGAATGTCGGCGGACGTATTTATGAGATGGATGCAAATGGCAAGCGTCAATATTTAGACGGTCGTGAAATTGAGCTCAAACGTGAACGCGTACAGCAGGCAATTGATCAGTATTGTGGCAATTCAACTACCTAGGCTTAATGCTAATTATAGACGTTAATCAATAGCTGCATCACATGACAAATGGCTGCTGGCATATCCTGAGCTTGTAGTCCTCGTTGTCCAACCAACAACGTATTATTACTTTGATTAACCAGCGTATCCCCTGCTAATCCATGTATAACAACCGTTTGATGCAAGCTTCGCATTCCTGATGATAAATCTTGTTGTGCTAGCAGACCAGCAATGACACCGGATAACACATCACCCATGCCAGCCGTCGCCATCCCAGCATTACCGACAGCACAAACATAAACGTGGTGCTCATCTAAGCCCTGCTCTAATATCAAAGAACCTGCGCCTTTTAGCACCCATTCACCACCATAAGTTGTAGCGCACTGTTTTATCGCTTGTAGTCTATTGCTTTCCACTTCACTGATTCTCTTATTCAGTAATCTAGCAGTTTCGCCACTGTGCGGTGTCAAACAAACTTGATAATTAACGCTATATTCTCGCAGCTGACTGACCAATTCATGATGCTCTAATTGCAATGATGCCAAATGATAAAGTCCATCAGCATCAATCACTATTGCCTTTTTAGCTGTCATCGCAGTTTGTAGATACTTTATAAATAACACTTTTGCTTTTTCATCACGACCAAGCCCCATACCAATCGCAATCACAGTGGCTGACTTAATTAACTCCTGCACTCCATCCACATCATGCAAATTAATCGTCATTGCATCTGGTAGCGAAGTTAATAGGGCGCTATGAAAAGCCTCATGGCAAGCAACTGTAATTTTACCCGCTCCTGCCGCCATCGAGCTCGAAGCAGACAGTATCGCAGCGCCGCCCATACCTTGTGAGCCATCGATACGATTACCGCCAATAATCAGTATATGACCATAGCTGCCTTTGTAGCTATTTTGACGGCGAGGACTTAGACCATATGCAGTAGTAATTAGTGTTGCTACTGGCATGAAACTTTTGTCATTTATTGGGTAAGGTATCAGCGGTATATCAATTACCTTGCCGCTACAATCCATACCATCTTTGGTATGCAAACCGAATTTCCGTGCAATTAAACATAGCGTTATATCAGCCTGTATAGCCACCTGCTCAAACACCTCTCCAGTCGAAGCCACCAAACCACTTGGAATATCAACCGCAATGGCCAAGGTGTTATTTCGTTTAGATAATTCATTAAAAGTGCTAATGGCTGTTTTATAAATACCTGTAGGCGCACGATCCAGTCCAATACCAAACAGTGCATCAATATAAACATCGGCTTGCAGATTACCATCTACTCCTTCTTCTAGCTCACAAGCACTATTTTCAAAGCGTCGATAAGGGCAATTGGCCCATAGCGCCTCTTTTAGGGCTTTTTGTGCGTCGGAAAATGCTGTTGTGTTACTGGTATCAAAATCATCACTCTCAAAACCCACTGTTACCACTTGTACCTGCCAACCCATTTGCTGTAAGTAATAAGCAATGAGCCAACCGTCGCCACCATTATTACCCTTTCCAACCCAAATGCTCACTCGATGCTGACGCATATGACGACGAGGCACATAAGTAGTGGCTGATGGATATATGTTTAATTGTCTTTGTTCATATAATTGCTCTATGTGTTGCACCATTTGCCAAGCTGCTTGTTTCATCAACCCAAAACTATCATGCCCTTCGACAAACCATGCTTGCTCCATCGCATAGAGTTGTTCACTGCTATATAACGGGATAGGTTTTGTACTTTTTATAGGTGATAAATTGGTCTGATTTTTCATAGCTAATCCTTGAGTATTTTTTGCTGATTTTTATTTTATTGAGATATGATTACTATCATTTAGCATCAGCTTAGCAAACGCTTACATCAACGTATGTATCGATATGAATGTGAAATTATTTGCTTTTATACTTGCGCTCTTAGCTCACTGGCTTATCATAGCGGTATTCACTCTATCACCTACTGTCACACATGAATAACCTTCCTAAAGTAAACTTGCCTATCTCTTCAACCCAGCAGAAATCAGCTAAGAAAATCTCTGCTGAACCTAAGCCTGCGTCCGAAAAAAAGATTAAGGTGAATAATAGCCCAACATTTACCACCACAGCGGATGTCAAACAATGGATTAAAGACCAAGCACAGGCTTTAGGGTTTGCCGACTGTGGTTTTTTATCGGTGCATCATCCTTTATTTGCTAAGCAGATTGTACAATTGCAACAATGGCTCGAAAAAGGCTATGAGGGACAACTGCAGTTTATGCATAACAACCATGAACTGCGGGCAAATCCTGACCAACTGGTAGAAGGGGCAAAAACCATCATCAGTGTCCGTATGGATTATCTGACTCAAGCACCAACCCCACGTACGATCACTGACAATGACTACCCCAATCAAGGCATCATCGCTCGTTATGCCAGAGGACGCGACTATCATAAAACGATGCGCAGTCGTTTGAAACAATTGGCACTAAAGATAGAAGCCATGCTTCCTGAGTGGCAACACCTCAATATAGGTTCAGAGCAAGATTTTATTTTTAGGCCTTTTAGCGACTCTGCTCCTATTTTCGAGCGACCCATTGCCGATGCTGCTGGTCTTGGCTGGACAGGAAAGCATACCTTATTAATCAACAAGCAAGCGGGTTCATTTTTTGTATTGGGTGAGCTATTTATTAGCCTCGAGTTACCTGATGACAAACCCGTCAAAGAGCATTGCGGCAGTTGTAGCGCTTGTATCGACATCTGCCCCACTCAAGCGATTGTCGCGCCCTATGAGCTCAATGCTGCAGCTTGTATCTCCTACCTCACTATCGAGCACGACGGTATTATTGATATAAAATACCGCCGCGCGATTGGTAATCGCATCTTTGGCTGTGACGACTGTCAACTTATCTGTCCTTGGAATCGCTACGCCAATCTTACACCTGTAGAGGATTTCGCACCACGGCATAACCTTGATAGCAGCAGTCTGCTTGAGCTGTGGCAATGGCAAGAAGCTGACTTTATGAAAAAAACTGAAGGCAGCCCGCTTAGACGCACAGGCTATATGAACTTTTTGCGTAATATCGCGATTGGTCTTGGAAATGCTAATGGTAATGAAGAAACCATTACTCAGTTACAATCAAAGTTGGGCGTACATAACGAAATGCTCGATGTACATATCAATTGGGCCATAGCGGAACAGTATGAGAAGTTAAAAAACCTCTAAATCTTAAGTTTATATTTCTATACGCAAGAAAAATGCCTCTTATTATAATAAGAGGCATTCTTTATTTTATTCACACATATCTCTGACAGTTCAAAACCATATTATGGCTTAGGAATGCGTAGTACTTGACCAGGATAAATCTTATCAGGGCTAGATAACATCGGCTTATTGGCTTCAAAGATTTTCATATAATCATCCGCTGAACCATAAACCTCTTTTGCAATCTTAGACAAGCTATCACCAGATTTCACTGTATACATCGTTGACTCAGGCGCATCTTCTTCAATATCGATGTTATCGATAACTTTCGCAACGTTTTGCACGTTACCGATAGCGATAATCGCTTTTTCGCGGTCTGCTTGCGTTTTAGCTTTACCGCTGATTTCTGCAGTATCTGTTGAGCCGTTATACTTGATTTTCAAATCGCTGATATTAAGATTCTGCTGCTGAATACGACGAAGTAAAATATTGGCAACTGATTGCGCAGAAGGCTCGCTACTCTGTACTGGCGTATTAGCGTCTGCTTTTGTCTCTGACTTGGCATCGTGTTTGGCGTCATCACGATTGAAAATTTTATCACCGATATCTTTTGCAAAACTGAACATACCCATTTATATACTCCTTTAAATATTGTTATTTATTATTCATCATTATTTTTTTAATGGCATATACTTTCATATATAACCACACTTTATATATAACTACACTTTGTTACTGCTTACCATTATGAGTATAGACAAAGATAGGTAAGGTAGATAGTAATAGTATGTTGAGTAATGTTGATTTGGCGTAGCTTATGTTAACGTATTGATTAGTCACATAACTGTCCGTTGCCATGGTAAATTAATAACATAAAAAAACCGCCTATCTCTACAGATAGGCGGCTAAAATAACTCGCTAAGCCACTAGCTAATTATAGCTGCGCTTGTACATAATCAATCGCTTTTTGAACAGTCGTTAATTCTGCTGAATCTTCATCAGGAATGGTAATGCCAAAGTCACTTTCAAATGACATAACCAATTCGACTAGGTCTAACGAATCTGCACCTAAGTCTTCCATAAATGATGCATCATTGTTGATATCTTCAACATTCATACCCAATTGCTCAGCTACTGCAGCTTTAACTCTTAGCTCGGTATCATTACTCATGTAGATTTCTCCTTTTTGATCTATTATTTGGCAAGTCACCATAGGCCTATCATTAGGCTCTACAGCATTGTATATAAAATCATATCTTCAGATTAGCACAGCTATCTGAGTACTTTGTAACTTGTTTTATAGCTGGTTATACGTTTTGACTGATGTCTAGTAAAGCCCTGCTATAATACAGGGCTTTGACATAAAAGTATCCGTCATTATAACACCCTTTATTATAGTTTACACTCGTGCACAGAGTTTTTTATTATAACTGTGTAACACTTATTTATCCCCTACATATACATACCGCCATTGACAGGGATAACAGCGCCTGTGATATAACTGGCCTCATCGCTGGCTAAGAAATGTACGGCTGCTGCAATGTCTTCTGGCTGTCCAAGGCGACTGATAGGTACAGCGTCTAGCATAGAGTTCAATAGGCGCTCATCAAGCTCGTCCGTCATATCCGTTTCGATCAAACCAGGGGCTACGCAATTGATCGTCACTTGTCGTGAGCCAATTTCACGCGCGAGCGTACGGCTGAACCCTTCGACGCCTGCTTTGGTCGCCGCATAGTTAGACTGACCTGCATTACCCATTTGAGCAACGACAGAGGTTATATTGATGATACGACCACGGCGTGCTTTCATCATACCGCGCACAGCACGTTTACTCATACGGTATACCGACGTCAAATTGGTATCGATGACATTTTCCCAGTCGTCATCTTTCATACGCATCAGCAGACCATCTTGGGTGATACCTGCATTATTGACCAAGACTTGTACTGCGCCGTAGACGCTCTCAATCTCTTCAAACAGCTTATCAATTTGTGCGGTATCACGCACGTCTAAAACACGTCCAATACCGCCACTATCGTGGAGATAACCATCAATCAGCTCGGCACCTTTTTCCGTAGTGGCTGTACCAATAACAAAATGTCCTTCTTTGGCGAAACGTTTGGCAACGGCTTTACCAATACCACGGCTAGCACCTGTCACTAGAGTAATCGTACGACTCATGATAACACCTCCATTAATTTATCAAGACGAGCGGGCTTGTCAGTAGGATAGCTCGTAATTGGCTGTGCTTGGCGCTTCGCCAAGTTGCTCAATACATTACCACTGCCGCATTCGATTAAAATATTAATTTGTTTGTCAGCCAGCTCTTGCATGGTTTTTGACCATAATACTGGTTGGCTTAATTGCTCTGTTAATGCCTGCTTGATACCGACCGCACTGCTCTCGACACGCGCATGTCGATTTTGGATAACAGGAATCGTCGCTTGATCAAATTTTATTTCTGCCAGAATTTCAGCCAATGCACTACTGGCTGGCTCCATAAGCGCGCAATGTGATGGTACGCTGACCTTTAGCGGGATGGATTTTTTGCCGGTGTTTTGCACTTTATCAATAACGGCATTCACACCAGCAGCATTACCCGATATCACTACTTGTCCTGGGCTATTAAAGTTGGCTGCACCTACAATGGCACCCTCGACATGTTCAGTCGCTTGCTCACACAAGTTTTCTACTCGATTGTCCTCAAGCCCTAACACTGCTGCCATGGCAGTATCGACACCTACAACGGCTTCTTGCATCAACTGACCACGCTTATGTACCAATTTAACCGCATCAGCAAGCGATATGACTTCAGCCGCACAAAGCGCACTGTACTCACCTAGAGAATGACCCGCTAAATAACAAGGCGCTGTGGTTATTTTTTGTTTTAAGATACGCCAAATGGCGATGCTGGCCGTCAGTAATGCTGGCTGAGTATACTGTGTTTGGTTGAGTTTTTCTTCATTTTGACAGATTGCCCATAAGTCTTCACCAAGCGCGGCGCTAGCTTCAGTAAAGGTATCGAGAATCTCTGGATAGATTTCAGCAAGCTCACTAGTCATCCCGACTACTTGCGATCCTTGACCAGGAAAAATTACCGCAATACGTGTCGGCGGCTTTTTTACCATATCGGGTACAGAGGCCATAACCAATATTCCTTATTTAATTGGAAATATCCCTAAAAACAATTGGGGTTTATTATATTATTAGAGGCGATATAAAGCCGTTGCTTTAGTATTTGTCTAAAAAAACGGATTATCGATAAACTATACACTGACGCACACTATTATCATAGCGGATGCTACTGAAACACGTATAGTAAAAGATACCACTCAAATTAAAATGGTAGAGTATATCGGTTCATTTTCATATTTGCTAAAGGCACATGGTAAAAGGTTGTTCAAATACCTACCATAAAAGCCAATAGCAAAAAGCCAAGTTATCTAGCCACATAATATATGATAGCGAAATAACTTGGCTTTCTTCAGCTCAAAGCATATTACCTAATAACAGCGTTGCAAAAATAATGACAGTCACCAGTACTATCATTATTTTTACAATCAGCTATTGAATAGCCAACAATTTAAGCGTCTTGACTAACTTTAAACAACTGGCGACCACGGTAGAAACCATCTTTAGTCATGTGATGACGACGATGTTTTTCACCAGTGGTAGCATCTACGCTTATCTCAGCGATTTCCATACGATGATGTGAACGGCGCATGTCACGACGAGAACGACTTTTACGACTTTTTTGAACGGCCATGATATAGCTCCTATACTTAAAAGGGGATAAGCTTGAAATTCAGCTTTAATCGACACTGACAGAGGCTATATAATCACAACAACCTAAGTCTT
Source organism: Psychrobacter cibarius (assembly GCA_030686115.1). NCBI lineage: Bacteria > Pseudomonadati > Pseudomonadota > Gammaproteobacteria > Moraxellales > Moraxellaceae > Psychrobacter > Psychrobacter cibarius. Next base: position 727,102 of record CP131612.1, on the reverse strand, counting down.
ACGCATCATTAGTTAAATAGATTGCCACGTATTAAAGTGTTGATTACGTCTAAAATCTATAGTTAGTCTGCAAGATCAGCATCTATCTGCCAGTAGCAGATTGCTAGAATGCAATAAACGGGACATTATACGCATGTTTAGCGGATTAATAAAGCCCTGCTTCTCACTCTTTGGTAGAAAGCTGATGAAAGGTATCATAAATTTATTAAGTAGTACATTGATATATGACTTGTCTCTTAATAAGATTACAACTTGCCTTTTAGCGAGGCTAAAGCAGCAAAAGGATTTTCGCTTTCTTCCTCTTCTGGAATCTCACCAAATTGCTCTACCGTCATTTCACAGTCGTCATGTTTTGGCGACATTGGCGTCTTCAGTAATATCTCATCTTCTACCAATTTTTTGAATGGCAATAAAAGCTCTGGTGCAGGCTCAGTAATAATTTCATCAAGTAATAAATAGTCTTGTTCATCATTGATTGAACGTGCTTGGCTCTCATCTTCTAGTAGCACAATATTATAATCATCAGACAAATCGATAGCCACTGGCTGTAGGCAACGCTGACAGGTTAACCAAACTTCACCCGTCAGTGTAAATGCCAAATGTAAGACATTATTGCGTCGATACAGATTGGCATTAAGCGAGATATTTGCTTGTTCATGTTCGGTGGCTAAGATAGCAGCAAGACGTTTGAAAGCGCTTGGCTCTACCTCTCCTGTCCATTCATATCCAGTATCTGCCCATTTATCCAAAGAAATAGATTCAGGCATACTAGTAGATAAAGGCGCTTTTTTATTATCAGCATAACCTGCTGACGGTTTACTTTCTGGAGTGCTTGACATGCGCGACCTCATTCATCAAAACGGTGTATAATATTGCCTGCCATACTAACGGAAAGCATTGAGCGACGCTAGCGCTAGTATGTTAAATTTGTTTGATATGAGCTCTATTTTCATCTCTTTATTTCTCCTATTTATATTCAAAGATAGTTCTTCTTTTTATCTTTTATTTGACCAGTGTTTTACCTATGAATGTGTTTAATGATAAACCTAACTTCTCGAACCTACTTTCTCCACTTGAAGCAAAGATACTATTGCAACGTCTCACTACTTTAACCAGTAGTGTGAATACCTCTTCCACTGACTCGTGGAACCTTAACAACAATCAGTGCTTAGAGGATGTAAAAAGTGAATGGCAAATGTTAGAAAGGTTAGCTGCTATCAAAGGCACTCCATCATTGGTTGATAAATACGAGCAAGCGGCTACTGATTGGCTCATCCAATTATTCAATAATTTATTCGCTCATCAAAACGTTACATTGGTTCGTGGACAAGGAGAACCAGAGTACTTTCCAGCACAAAATAACGAACCCGCAAGAATTGAATTCGCTCATGGATTTTTTGCTAGTGCGTTGCATGAGCTAAGCCATTGGTGTGTGGCTGGAGAGGCTCGTAGACGTTTGCCTGACTTTGGCTACTGGTACGCACCAGATGGGCGTACCGCCGCTCAGCAGCAAGCATTTGAGCGCGTAGAGATTAAACCACAAGCGTTAGAGTGTTTATTTACTCTCGCTTGCGAACGATCATTTGAGGTGTCACAAGATAATTTGTTTGCTGACTTTGATACGAGCAATAGTACATTCGCAAACGACGTCTACCGACAAGTGCAACAATACATCGCTAAGCCCAATATATTGCCACCTGATGCTAAGACTTTATTACACGCTTTACTCAGTGTCTCTATAGCTGATCTAGAGTAACAGCAGCATATCAGCTTAGAAGTGTGGCATTTTTGCGTTAACGATTGTCTACGCATAGTAACGGCTTGCAATCAAACTTATATTGGCTTTGCGCTATACTAGGAAGGCAGTGATGCTTTTTTAGTAAACTTAGTGAAAGAAGCGTACGCGCCATAAATGTTCTACTTAGTCGAAAACCTCACATTTAAAAACCCATAATTATAAAATAAGGAACTGCTATGCAAGTATTTTATATTCATCCAGAAAATCCACAGCCACGTCTGATTGAGCAAGTGGCGGATCTGTTACGTAAAGACCAGCTCATTATCTACCCTACCGATACCAGCTATGCTTTTGGTTGTCGCTTAGGAGCAAAGGATGCACTCGATAAGCTCAAACAAATTCGTGAACTTGATGATAAACACCAGTTTACCTTACTGTGCCGTGACTTAAGCGAAATTGCCAACTATGCTGTAGTAGACAATATACAATTTAAACAGCTCAAAGCACTTACTCCTGCGCCCATCACCTTTATCCTCAATGCCACAAAAGACGTACCAAAAAAATTGGCACATGCGAAGAAAAAAACCATCGGTATTCGAGTACCTAGCAACCCTATTGCGCAAGCGCTTTTAGAGGCCATGGATGAACCTATCTTAACCAGTTCATTAATACTTCCTAACCGTGATGACATACTAGATGATCCCTTTGAGATTGAGGATTTATTAGGCAATCAAATCGACGGTTTGATAAATGCAGGTGTAAAGACCACTAAACTAACTACTATCGTTGATATGACTGGTAGCCAGCCTGAAATTATCAGACAAGGTGCCGCGGATGTAGATTCACTACTACGCTAATAGACTAAAGCATCAGACACAAAAAAAGCTCCAATTGAATTGGAGCTTTTTTATATACATTTTTTGCTTATTATAAAATTAGTCGCGATCAACCAATTCTACATATGCCATTGGCGCATTGTCACCATCACGGTAACCACATTTTACGATACGCAAATATCCACCTGGGCGGGTCTGGTAACGAGGACCTAACGTGCCAAATAGTTTGCCTACCATAGCTTTGCTACGCATACGGCTAAATGCCAAGCGACGGTTAGCAACGCTGTCTTCTTTAGCCATAGTGATTAATGGCTCAGCAACGCGACGTAACTCTTTTGCTTTTGGTAAAGTTGTTTTGATCAGTTCATGCTCAAATAATGAGTTAGTCATGTTCTGAAACATTGCCTTACGATGACTGCCGGTACGACCCAGCTTGACTCCACTCTTACGATGGCGCATAGTCAAAAATCCTTAAAGTTTAACGGCTACGATAAGAAAAGCGATCATCAACACGAAGGTCAGCTGGTGGCCAGTTATCTAGGCGCATACCGAGCTCTAAATCTTTAGACGCTAGTACGTCTTTGATTTCCGTTAATGATTTCTTACCAAGATTTGGGGTTTTTAGAAGTTCAGTCTCTGAACGTTGTACCAAATCACCGATATAGTAAATGTTTTCAGCTTTCAAGCAGTTGGCTGAGCGAACCGTTAGTTCAAGATCGTCCACAGGGCGTAATAGCACCGGATCAACCTCTTCTTTCTCTTTCACAGGCTCAGGCGCTTCTTCAGCTTCTAGGTCAACAAAGATAGAAATCTGTTGTTGTAAAATAGTGGCTGCTTTACGAATTGCTTCTTCTGGATCTATAGTGCCATTAGTTTCAAGCTCAATGATAAGACGATCAAGATCAGTACGCTGCTCTACACGAGCGTTCTCAACCTGATAAGCAACACGAAGCACAGGACTAAAACTTGCATCAAGTTTTAAACGTCCGATTGCTTTAGTATCACCATCTTCACGGCGCTGGTTTGCTGGCTCATATCCACGACCCATTACTACACGCAAACGCATCTTAAGATGACCACGATCACTCAATGTACCCAACACCAATTCTGGATTGACGATGTCTACATTATGCGGTAACGCGATGTCTGCAGCAGTAATAGTGCCTGGACCTTGTTTATCCAAGGTCAAAAATACTTCATTTTGGTCATGAAGCGTAATAGCCAAGCCTTTTAGATTCAAAAGCAAGTCAAGTACATCTTCTTGTAGCCCTTCAAGCGTTGAGTATTCATGGTCAACACCATCAATCTCAGCTTCAATGACTGCAGCACCAGGTAATGAAGATAACAAGATGCGACGTAAGGCATTACCAAGGGTATGCCCAAAGCCGCGTTCTAACGGTTCGAGCGTGACTTTCGCAATCGTTTCATTAACCGTATCCACATTAATGGCATTCGGCGTTAGAAACTCAGTTGCATTTAGCATCATGATGTCACCTCGATTTATTAAACTGGTTTAATTAACGTTGATTGCTCAATGCCGTTTTCACGACATCGAGCAGTACGTCATTACTTAGAGTATAGCTCAACGATCAAGCTTTCGTTGATTTCAGCAGGTAGATCAATACGATCAGGCGCTTGTTTAAACGTGCCTTGTAATTTGCTGTGGTCAACATCTAGCCATTCTGGAATACCACGTTGGGTAGCCAGCTCAATTGCGTTTTTAATACGTAATTGCTCGCGAGACTTCTCTTGGATAGCGATGACATCACCATCTTGCAACTGAATTGATGGAATGTTCACACGAACAAACTCATCACGGCCAGCTTTTTTTACCATAACAGTACGATGACTGACTAGCTGACGTGCTTCGGCGCGAGTTGAGCCAAAGCCCATGCGATAAACAACGTTATCTAGACGGCTCTCAAGCATGGCTAAGAGGTTTTCACCAGTAGCACCGCGCTTACGAGCAGCTTCTTTATAGTAATTAGCAAACTGACGCTCTAGTACACCATAAATACGCTTAACTTTCTGCTTTTCACGCAGCTGTAAAGCATATTCTGAGGTCTTGTTACGGCTTACACCGTGTTGACCTGGTGGACGACCAGCTTTTTTCGTTTTTACGTCGTATGGTTTAACGCCAGACTTAAGACCTAAGTCCGTGCCTTCACGACGTGATAATTTGAGTTTTGGTCCAATATAGCGGGCCATTGTTATGTCTCCTATAAGCTTTTGGGATAAAAAGCTTCGTCTTTAATATTAGACGCGGCGCTTTTTCGGCGCACGGCAACCATTGTGTGGGATTGGGGTTACATCAGAGATGCTGTTAACTTTATAACCCAATGCACCTAGTGCTCTTACCGCAGACTCACGACCCGGTCCTGGTCCTTTGACCAAAACGTCGATATTCTTAACACCATATTCTTGAGCCGCTTTACCAGCGACTTCAGCTGCAACCTGAGCTGCAAATGGTGTAGATTTACGTGAACCACGGAAGCCTTGTCCACCTGAAGTGGCCCAAGCCAGTGCATTACCTTGACGATCGGTAATCGTAACAATGGTGTTATTAAAAGACGCATGGATATGGGCAATGCCCTCCGATACTGAACGACGAGTCACTTTCTTGCGACTACGAGTGTCTTTAGCCATCTTTTAGCTTCCTAAGTTAATTATCTTTTGAGAGGGCGTGTCGGACCCTTACGAGTACGAGCGTTGTTCTTAGTATTCTGACCTCTAACTGGTAGGTTACGACGATGACGGATGCCACGGTAACAACCAAGATCAACTAAACGCTTGATATTCATTGACACTTCACGACGAAGATCACCTTCAGTCATGTAATTTGCAACTTGTGCACGGATAGCATCTAACTGTGTATCATCTAACTGACTAACTTTAGTAGTAGGGGCAATGCCAACTGCTTCTAAGATTTTCTGAGCAGTGGTACGACCTACACCAAAGATGTAAGTTAGTGAAATAACAGCATGCTTATTATCCGGAATGTTTACGCCGGCAATACGAGCCATTGATTTCTCTCCATTAAAGAAAAATAAGCGTTATTTATCAATAAGGCTTTATTTTTCAGATTTGTTGCTGTCAATACTAAAGCTTTTATAATTATAATCGCTGCTTTGACTTGGTTACAAGCCTATTCATTGACGGTCTTATAAAAGTTTTTGCATAAACTACGGCAAGTGGCGGATGATATCCCATCCGCCGTTATTTTTCAAGTGTTAATTGAGATAGTAACAAAAGTCTAAGACTTTATAATACTAAATATTAACCTTGACGTTGCTTGTGGCGAGGTTCTGCTGTACAGATGATATGTACACGGCCTTTACGGCGCACAACTTTACAGCTACCACAAATCTTTTTAACTGATGCTTGAACTTTCATAGCATGCTCCTTTGAGATATCGTACCGCTCATTTAAGATTGAGTGGGCGATTGAATTAACGTCTGATCATGATATTGATGGGTCATCAAATGCGCCTGGATTTGCGAAATGAAGTCCATTACCACAACCACCATAATCAGTAAAGACGTACCACCGAGTTGAAACGGTACACCAAACGATGACTGGACGACCATTGGCATTAAACAAATAACCGTCATATACATCGCGCCAATAAAGGTCAGTCGGTTTAATACATGATCTAGGTAACGCTGAGTTTGTTGTCCGGGGCGAATACCTGGGATATACGCACCACTACGTTTAAGGTTTTCAGCTACTTCACGTGGACTAAATACCAATGCCGTATAGAAGTAACAGAAGAAAATAATCATCGCGCCAAACAGAACCAAATATAGCGGCTGTCCTGGAGACAACACCAATGCCATATTCTGTAGTATCTTTTGTGTAAGGGTAGGATCAGTTGATTGACCGACCCACTGCCCTAAACTTGCTGGAAACAACAATAACGAGCTGGCAAAAATGGCTGGAATAACCCCTGCCATGTTAAGCTTCAGCGGCAAATGTGACTGCTGCTGAGCATATATTTTACGACCTTGTTGCTGCTTCTGTGCATAGTTCACTGGAACACGGCGCTGAGCACGTTCAATATAAACGATACCAGCAGTAACCGCGATGCCTAGTAGCACAAAAATAAACAGTACAATCAAGTTCATCTGCCCTTGATTGACCTGTTCAATAGACTGCGAAATCATACCTGGCGTACCAGCCACAATACTCGCAAAAATGAGCATTGAAATACCATTACCTACGCCGCGCTCTGTAATCTGCTCACCAAGCCACATCAAGAACATAGCGCCCGCTACCAATGAGGTAACCGCTGGAATATAAAAGGTCAGACCAGAAGATAAGGTAAGATTTTGACTGATTAAGCCAGCACACATTCCTAATGACTGTACTAGGGCTAAAGCAAGTGTCCCTTGACGGGTATACTTGTTCAACTTACGTCGTCCCGCTTCGCCTTCTTTTTTGAGGGCTTCAAGCGATGGCAATACTGCAGACATCATCTGTACAATAATCGATGCTGAAATATACGGCATAATGCCGAGCGCCATAATGGACATACGCTCTAGTGCACCACCTGAGAACATGTTAAACATACTCAAAATGGTGTTTTCGTTGCGCGAAAACAGATCAGCCAAGTTGACCGGATTGATACCCGGTACTGGAATATGTGACCCTAAACGATAAACAACCAATGCGCCGATTAAGAATAATAAACGCGTCCACAATTCATCATACTTGCGTATGAATGCAAATGGATTGAGCGGTATACCAGTCGATGACATTGATTGTTTTGACACGTTACTACTCCTCGATGCTACCACCAGCAGCTTCGATTGCTAGCTTAGCGCCTTTAGTCACTTTGATACCTTTAAAGGTATAAGCCTTAGTGACTTCGCCTGACAACATAATACGGGCACGCTTCATGTCGTGACGGATTAGGTTAGCAGCTTTAAGTGTTTCAAGGCTAACCACATCGCCATCAATTTTATTTAGTTCAGAAAGACGTACTTCAGCCGTCTTCATTGCCATTTTACTGGTAAAACCAAATTTCGGTAGGCGACGATATAAAGGCATTTGACCACCCTCAAATCCTGAGCGAATGCTAGAACCTGAACGAGATTTCTGACCTTTTACACCACGACCACCAGTCTTACCAAGACCTGAACCGATACCACGACCACGACGTTGGGCAGTTTTCTTTGCGCCAACACCTGGTGATAATTCATTTAATCTAAGACCCATTACGCTTCCTCCACTTTTACCATGTAGTTAACGCGATTGACCATACCACGTGTTGAAGGTGTATCTTCTACTTCAACAGTATGATTAATACGGCGTAAACCCAATCCTTTCAAGCTCGCTTTGTGGCTCTTTAGGCGATGGGCACCCGATTTAAATTGAGTGACTTTCATTTTTTTCATCGTAACTCACCTAGTCTAAGTTAACCCAAGATTTCGTCTACAGATTTACCACGTTTTGCTGCCATCTTCTCTGGAGTTGACATATCACGTAAACCGTTAAACGTTGCGCGAACAACGTTAGCAGTATTGGTAGAACCATAACATTTAGTCAAAACATCTTTGACACCAGCAACTTCTAATACAGCACGCATTGCGCCACCAGCGATTACGCCAGTACCTTCAGATGCAGGCTGCATATAAACTTTACTAGCACCATGACGTGCTTTGATCGGATGATACAAAGTTGCATCATTAAGCTCAACAGTAATCATATTACGTTTGGCAGCTTCTAGTGCTTTTTGGATAGCAGCTGGCACTTCACGTGCTTTACCGCGACCAAAACCAACACGACCATTGCCATCGCCCACTACAGTCAATGCAGTGAAAGAGAAAATACGACCACCTTTAACAACTTTTGCAACGCGATCAACGGTAACTAAGCGTTCTACTAGACCGTCAGTCTGTTCATTTTTATCATTTTTATCATTTCTAGCCATGATTAAAACTCCAATCCGTTTTCGCGAGCTGCTTCTGCTAAAGCTTTAACTCGACCATGATATTTAAAACCACTACGGTCAAAGGCAACTTTAGTGATACCAGCTGCTTTTGCGCGTTCTGCGATCATTTGGCCCACAGACGTTGCTGCATCAGCATTACCAGTCGCGCCTGAGCGCAAGCTGCCGTCTAAGGTAGATGCCTGAGCAATCACTTCACCACCGGTAGGAGAGATAATCTGGGCATAAATATGTTTTGGCGTGCGAGTAACCGTTAAGCGATGAACGCCTAAGAAACGGATATGCGCGCGGGTTTTCTTAGCTCGACGCAGACGAGCTGCTTTTTTATCAAACATTTCAACTCACCTTATTTTTTCTTGGCTTCTTTGCGAATCACATGCTCGTCACTATAACGAATACCTTTACCTTTATAAGGCTCAGGTGGGCGGAAACCGCGGATATTAGCCGCTGCTTGACCAAGCTGCTGTTTATTGTTTGATTTCAAAACAATTTCAGTTTGCGTTGGGGTTTCAGCTGACACACCTTCAGGCAACGTATATTCTACTGGATGAGAGTAACCAACGTTCAAAGTTACCTTATTACCAGCAACTTGTGCGCGATAACCAACACCAATTAACTGAAGACGCTTTTCAAAGCCTTCATTCACGCCTTTAACATAGTTGTTAACAAGAGCGCGCATGGTGCCAGTGTGCATCATAGCTTCTTTTGAATCGACTGTAGGTGAGAAAATGATCGCATCATCTTCCTGTTTCAGCTCGACCAATTCATGCAGGCGTAAAGACAAAATGCCGTTCTTGCCTTTCACTTCGACCTGCCGATCGTTCAAAGTAACACTTACGCCGTTTGGCAGTGTCACTGGGGCTTTAGCCACACGAGACATAGGAATATTCCTTAAAAAATTAACTTCTTTATATTAGCGAAAAAACTAACAGGCTAAAAAGCGTGTTAGTTTAGCATAGTTGACTGCGTTAGACACCTATCAATTTGAAATAATTCATTATTACTCAATCAATAGAAGTCTAACAATCATCAAATAGACTTTATCGTCGTGTAGCTTACGCTACAAATGCGACGATTTCACCACCGATACCAGCAGCGCGTGCAGCACGATCACTCATGATGCCTTGGCTAGTTGATACGATAGCAACACCCATACCTTGCTTAACAGTAGGGATAGCGTCTTTACCGCGGAACTGGCGCAAACCAGGACGGCTAAAACGTTGAATCGTTTCGATGACAGCACGGCCTTCGAAGTATTTCAATTCGATAGATAGGGTTGCTTTATTGTTTGCTTCTTCAGTAACAACAGCGCTCGCCACATAACCTTCGCTAACTAGCAAATCAGCAATTGATTTACGCAATTTAGAGCTCGGCATTGCTACCGATACTTTGTTAGCCATTTGTGCGTTACGAATACGGGTTAGCATATCCCCAACGGTATCTTGCATACTCATATAGTTACCCCTTACCAGCTTGCTTTACGAACACCAGGCACATCGCCTTGCATGACACGCTCACGCAGCATATTGCGTGATAAGCCAAACTTGCGGAAGTAACCGTGAGGACGACCGGTGATAGCACAACGATTGCGCAGACGTACTGGCGATGAATTGCGTGGAAGAGCTTGTAGCTCTAGCATCGCTTCCATACGAGTTTCGTCACTTGCAGTCATATCACTGATAGTTTCTTTTAGCTTGATACGCTTATCAGCGTACTTAGCAACCATTTTTTCGCGCTTTAATTCGCGGTTAATCATGCTCTTCTTTGCCATAACGTCTTTACCTTATTTAAATGGGAAGCCGAATGCTTTAAGCAACGCGCGACCTTCTTCATCAGATTGAGCTGACGTGGTGATTGTCACATCCATACCGCGGATACGATCAATCTTGTCAAAATCTACTTCTGGGAATACGATCTGTTCTTTGATACCCAATGAGTAGTTACCACGTCCGTCAAAGGCTTTAGGTGAAAAACCGCGGAAATCACGAATACGAGGAATTGCAATGGCAATGAGACGATCTAAAAATTCGTACATTTGCTCACCGCGTAGCGTTACTTTGCAGCCAATTGGCCATTCTTCACGAATTTTAAAGCCAGCAACTGATTTACGCGCTTTGGTGACGACAGGTTTTTGACCAGCGATAGCGGTCATGTCAGCTACTGCACCTTCAAGCAATTTCTTGTCTTGAGACGCGCCGCCTACACCCATGTTAAGTGTGATTTTAGTGATTTTAGGCACTTGCATCACATTAGCCAAACCAAGCTCTTCTTTGATTTGCTGCTTTAATTCTTCGTTATATAAAGATTTTAATCTTGCCATTACCATTACACCCTTAGTGTCTTACGCAGTCGCCACTACTTCACCGTTCGAACGATAGACGCGTTGTTTCTTGCCGTCTTCGCCGAACTGATAAGTAATACGATCAGCTTTTTGGGTTTGCGCATTTAATATTGCGACATTTGAGATATGTAGAAAAGCTTCTTTCTTAAGAATGCCACCTTCAACGCCAGTTGCCTGATTTGGCTTCTGATGTTTAGTGACAATATTAATGCCTTCAACTTTAATACGATCATTTTTTACAGCTTGTACAGTACCTTGCTTGCCTTTGTCTTTCCCAGCAATCACGATAACTGTATCGCCTTTACGTAATTTTGACATGGATTACCTCACAATACTTCTGGTGCTAGTGATACAATTTTCATAAACTGATCACCACGTAGTTCACGAGTTACCGGTCCAAAAATACGAGTTGCAATCGGTGCTTTATTTTGGTTCAACAATACCGCAGCATTGTCGTCAAAACGCAGAACAGAACCATCAGGACGACGAACGCCTTTTTTGGTACGTACAACTACAGCATTCATCACGTCGCCTTTTTTAACACGACCGCGAGGAATGGCTTCTTTAACCGTTACTTTAATAATGTCGCCAACTGATGCATAACGACGATGAGAGCCACCCAGTACTTTAATGCACTGAACTCGTCTTGCACCGCTATTATCTGCAACTTCCAGCATCGATTCAACCTGAATCATAGCGTTACTCCACACGTATGAGCAATAAAAACCAGTTGCTGCCGCTAGCACAGTATGAGTAGTCGGCATTTTAATAATAATAACCGCTGCTACTCTTAATGTGAGTGATATACGCTCGGCGCAATCAGCATCCTTAAAAAGGCGGCTATTTTAACAGCTTCTGGCTTTTAATGCAATTTACTTAGATTTTTTCTACTTTTTCAACCACTTCAACCAAAGTCCAAGACTTGGTTTTAGAGATTGGACGCGTTTCTTTGATGCGGACAAGGTCGCCTTGTTGGCAAACGTTATTCTCATCATGGGCTTTGATTTTTGTAGAACGACGAAGCTGCTTGCCATACAAAGGATGACGAACCAGACGCTCAATCAAAACTGTGATGGACTTGTCCATCTTGTCACTGACAACTCGTCCTGTCAATACGCTAGCATTAGCTGTTTGATTGTTATCGCTCATGAGTCGCCTCGTTGTTTCTCGTTAATCAAAGTCTGAAGCTGAGCAATCGCACGACGATTAACACGTACTTCATGGGTATTACCCAACTGACCAGTTGCTTTAGCCATACGAATACGGAAAGCATCAAGTTGCTTTTCATCAAGTAACTGAGTCAGTTCTTCTAATGATTTATCACGTAATTCACTGATCTTCATTACATTATCGTCCGCTTAACAATGGTAGTTTTAAAGGGCAGTTTTGCTGCAGCAAGCGTAAACGCTTCGCGAGCAAGTTCTTCTGAAACCCCTTCGAGTTCATATAGCACTTTACCAGGTTTGATTTCGCATACCCAATATTCTACAGGACCTTTACCTTTACCCATACGTACTTCTAGTGGTTTATTGGTAATTGGTTTGTCTGGGAATACACGAATCCAAATCTTACCACCACGCTTAATTTTACGAGTGATGGTACGACGTGCTGCTTCAATTTGACGGGCAGTCATACGACCACGAGTCAACGATTTTAGACCAATTTGTCCGAATGCAACGGTGCTTCCACGATGAGCTAGCCCAGTGTTACGACCTTTGTGCATTTTACGAAACTTGGTACGTTTTGGCTGTAACATAGTTTAACCTCTGTCTGTGTTTCGACGGTTTCCGTTTCCACGACCACGGCGTTTTGGCGCACGAGTCTGCTCTTCTTTAACGGGATTGTATACACTGTTCATACCGTCAAGGATTTCGCCACGGAAGATCCAAACTTTTACACCGATGGTGCCGTAAGTAGTTTCCGCACGTACTGACGAATAGTCGATATCAGCGCGTAGTGTATGCAATGGCACACGACCTTCACGGTACCATTCAGTACGAGCAATCTCAGCACCGCCAAGACGGCCAGACAGCTCAACTTTAATACCTTTAGCACCAGAACGCATGCTGTTCTGTACGGCGCGCTTCATAGCACGGCGGAACATAACACGACGCTCAAGCTGACTTGCGATACCTTCCGCTACTAAATGAGCATCAAGATCAGGCGAGGTGATTTCTTCAATGTTGACCTGAGCAGGTACGCCCATAATTTTGGTCAATTCTTTTTGAAGTCTTTCGATGTCTTCGCCTTTCTTACCGATAACGATACCAGGACGCGCAGTGGCGATGGTAATCTTAGCAGCACCTGTAGGACGCTCAATCATGATTTTGCTAATCATAGCACTATCAAGCTTTTGGCGCAGATATTCACGAACTTGAATGTCGTTGATTAGGTATTCTGAGTATTGTTTAGGGTTAGCATACCAGTTTGCGTTATGCTTCTTTACAACACCAAGACGAATTCCGATTGGATGTACTTTTTGACCCATAACTTATTCTCCTACCTTTATAGTGATGTGACAGGTACGCTTACTGATACGATCAGCGCGACCTTTAGCACGTGGTAGGATACGTTTTAGCGTAATGCCTTCATCAACGTAGATGGTTGATACTTTAAGGGTATCAATATCTAGACCGTTGTTGTGTTCGGCATTGGCGATGGCTGAGTTAAGACATTTCTTAACAAATACAGCGCCTTTTTTATTACTATACGTTAGGATATCCAAAGCACGCTCGATAGATTTGCCACGAACTTCATCGGCAACGAGTCTAACTTTTTGTGCCGATATGGCGGCACCGCGTAATTTTGCAGTTACTTCCATGGTAAGCACCTTATCTCTTAGCTTTTTTGTCAATGCCATGACCACGATACGTACGAGTCGGGGCAAATTCACCTAGTTTATGACCAACCATCTGTTCACTCACGATAACCGGTACATGAGTACGGCCATTGTGAACAGACAAGGTTAAGCCAACCATTTGTGGTAGGATCATCGAGCGGCGCGACCAAGTCTTAATTGGCTTGCGTGAGTTGGTGTCTAATGCATTCTCAACTTTAGCAAACAAATGCGCGTCTATGAATGGACCTTTTTTCAATGAACGAGGCATGAAATTCTTCCTTTATTTCTTCTTGGCGCGACGGCGGATGATCATATTGTCAGTACGCTTATTACTACGCGTTTTAAGTCCTTTAGACTTCTGACCCCAAGGGCTGGTTGGATGGCGACCTTTATTACGACCTTCACCACCACCATGTGGGTGATCAACCGGGTTCATAGCAACACCACGAACAGAAGGACGAACACCACGCCAACGTGAAGCACCGGCTTTACCAAGTGATTTCAAGTTGTTTTCAGTGTTAGAAACTTCACCAATAACGGCACGGCAGTTCACGTGTACACGGCGAGTTTCGCCAGAGCGCATACGTAGAATAGCATAAATACCTTCACGACCTAACAACTGAACGCTAGCACCCGCAGAACGAGCCATCTGTGCGCCTTTACCGATTTTAAGTTCGATATTATGGATCACAGTACCCAATGGAATGTTTTTCAGCGGTAAACAGTTACCTGGACGAATTGGTGATAGCTCACCTGACATTACTGTATCGCCAACTGCTTGTTTTTTAGCAGCAATGATATAGCGACGTTCGCCATCAGCGTACTTAAGTAAAGCAATGTGCGCAGTACGGTTAGGATCGTATTCAATACGCTCTACCGTTGCTGGGATATTGTCTTTAGTACGTTTGAAATCGATAATACGATAATGCTGCTTATGACCACCGCCAATATGACGAGTCGTTATGCGACCATTATTGTTACGACCACCAGTTTTACTTTTTGATTCGAGAAGCGCTGCAAACGGACGACCTTTATAAAGGTGTGGATGCACCACTTTTTCAACAAAACGACGGCCTGGTGATGTTGGCTTTGCTTTTACGATAGGCATGAGTGTAATCCTTATTCGTTGTTCGCTGTTTCACTAGTAGAAGCAGTCGTATTCGCGACCTCTTCACCAGCATCAGCCATTTGTACATCTTGACCAGCTTTTAAGGTAACGTAGGCTTTTTTGTAGTCATTACGACGGCCGATACTTTTACCAAAACGCTTTGTCTTACCTTTAACATTCAAAGTGTTTACTTTTAAAACTTCAACACCTTCAAACATCATCTCAACCGCTTTTTTGACTTCAAGCTTAGTAGCGTTAGAGTCAATTTTAAATACCTGCACACCAAGTGAGTCGCCAAGCATTTGAGATTTTTCTGAGAATACAGGTCCTCTTAGGATCTGATAAAGTCTTGCGTTATTCATGCTAGTGCTTCCTCAAATTGTTTCGCAGCTTCGACTGTCATGATCACTTTATCAAAAGCGATCAAACTCACTGGATCCACTTCACTTGTATCAAGTACATTGACATGTGGGATGTTGCGAGCAGCTAAGTACAAGTTTTCGTCAACTTCTTTAGTGACGATTAATGCACGTGATGCATTTAACTCACCTAACTTTGCAATCAACTCTTTAGTCTTAGGTCCAGAAACGCTTAGCTCTTCGACCAAAATCAAACGCTCTTGGCGAATCAATTCGGCTAAGATACACTGCATAGCACCGCGATACATTTTACGGTTAACTTTCTGTGACCAATCTTGTGGTTTAGCCGCGAATGCACGACCGCCCCCACGCCAGATTGGGCTACGAATAGAACCTGCACGAGCGCGACCAGTACCTTTTTGGCGCCATGGCTTAATGCCACCACCAGAAACTTCGGCACGGGTTTTTTGAGCGCGTGTACCTTGACGAGCACCAGCAAGATATGCGGTGACGACTTGATGCACTAGTGCTTCGTTGAATTCACGACCGAAAGCCGTATCAGAAAGCTCAACTGCCGCCCCTGTAACTGTTTTTAAATCCACGTTAATCCCCTTGCTTAGGCTTTGACTGACGGACGTACGATGACATCGCCACCGGTGGCACCTGGGATAGCACCCTTGATGACAAGTAACCCTTTTTCAACATCAACCGATATCACTTCTAGGCCCTGAACGGTAACGCGTTTGTTACCCATCTGACCTGGCATTTTTTTGCCTTTGAAGACTTTACCTGGTGACTGGTTTTGACCAGTTGAACCAATGGCACGGTGAGATACTGAGTTACCATGAGTGGCATCTTGCATGCTGAAGTTGTGACGCTTCACGCCGCCTTGAAAGCCTTTACCTTTACTGTTACCTGTGACATCAACCATCTGACCTTGTTCGAACAAGTCAGCTAGGATCTCACCACCAATTTCACGACCTTCAAGATCGCTATCATTGGCACGAAATTCCCAAACACCACGACCAGCGGCAACGCCAGCTTTAGCGAAGTGACCTTTTTGAGCTGCTGCTACGCGGCTGTCACGACGGGTACCTGTGGTAACTTGGATGGCTTGATAGCCATCTACATCAGTATTTTTTACTTGAGTAATGCGATTAGCACTGATCTCAACCACTGTTACAGGGATAGATGCGCCTGCTTCAGTGAAGACACGGGTCATGCCGCATTTTTTACCGACTAAACCGATCGCCATTTTAGACCTCTTTATATCTTATATTAATGGGTTGGGTGTTTATGTGCATTAACCCAAAGCAATTTGAACGTCAACACCCGCCGCCAAGTCAAGCTTCATTAGCGCATCCACAGTTTTGTCGGTAGGTTGAACGATGTCAACCATACGCTTATGAGTACGGATTTCGTACTGATCACGAGCGTCTTTGTTTACGTGTGGTGAAGTTAGAACGTTGAAGCGCTCAATGCGAGTCGGCAACGGTACAGGACCACAAACTTGCGCACCGGTGCGCTTTGCAGTATCAACAATCTCTTGTGCAGATTGATCAATCAGACGATGATCAAAAGACTTAAGACGGATACGGATTCTCTGGTTAGCCATGCCAGCAAGCTCCTAATATGTGCTTTTGTCATTTTTGCTTTGCAAAGATATGATCAAAAGCCGTTTGGTTAAATATTCACTTAAAGCGGCCTTCTGTTCTTAACCAGAATGAGTTCTTTATCCGAACTTGTAGCGTGCCAAAAGCAAAATAGTTTAAAGCCCCGCCGACCCTTCCATTATAGGATGTCAGCAAAGGCATAATGAAATAGTGCTAGAAACGATGCTCTAGCTGTCATAGCGCCCGCTGTTTGATTGGCGGCGCATATATAATTCAGTGGTGTATATTATACATAGTATTTCAATCATTGCAAGGGTAATATCTGTAGCGAATTAGGATATTACCCTTTATAAACAGTAATATGTAAACAACAGTATCTGTGCTTAACAATCACGCTTATATGAATCGATAACTATGCACTGTTAATCTAAAGCGATGAAACATCAATCCAAAACAATGTCATATTGCTCTTGAGTATAGAGATTTTCGACATCAAAGGTAATCACTCTACCAAGTAAATACTCTAAATCTGCCACCGTGTCTGACTCTGAAGTGAGAAGTAAATCAATGACTGCGGCATGAGCAACGACCGTAAATTTCTTGGGAGAGTTATAAGTACGAGCACAACGCATGATTTCACGGAATATCTCAAAGCACACTGTCTCAGCCGTTTTGACAAAGCCGCGTCCTTGACAGGTCGAGCACGGCTCACATAGCTGCTGCCCGAGCGACTCACGCGTACGTTTACGCGTCATCTCTACTAACCCAAGCTCACTGACCTGAGTAATCTTAGTTTTGGCATAGTCTTGTACTAGCTGTGATTGCAGGCTCTCTAACACATCATCTTTATGCTGCTGCTCAAGCATGTCAATAAAGTCTAGGATGATAATACCGCCTAGATTACGCAAACGCAGCTGACGGGCAATTGCATGAGTTGCCTCAAGATTGGTCTTATAAACCGTATCTTCTAACGAACGCCCGCCTACGAATGATCCCGTATTGACATCGATTGTGGTCATCGCTTCTGTTTGGTCGATAATGAGATAGCCACCTGATTTTAAATCTACGCGGCGTTTTAAAGCATCACGCAAATCATCTTCGACGCGATGGACATCAAACAAGGATGGCTCAGCGGTATAATGGACAATGCGGTCATAGACAAAAGGTACAAACTCTTGAGCAAAGGATCTGACTTGTTCATAAATTTGTGCATTATCAATGATGACTTTCTCGGTATCCGCGTGTACCAAATCACGGATAGAGCGCAGCGGTAATGATAGCTCTTGATAAATAAGCTCAGAACTTTGATGTTGTTTCATCTCTTGGCGACGCGCGCAGATGGTACGCCACAGCTGCAGTAAATAATAAATGTCTTCTTCAAGCTTATCGACAGGGACACGTTCAGCAGCGGTACGAGCGATGAGACCGCCTTTTAGATTGACCGTTTGCATCAAACTAGATAGCTCAGTCTTCAGACGAGTGCGTTCTTCTTCGCCATCAATGCGCTGAGAGATACCAATGTGTTCGCTTGAGGGCAGATACACCAAATAGCGAGATGGCAAGGATATATTGGTGGTCAAGCGAGCGCCTTTACTGCCCAACTGATCTTTGGTCACTTGCACTAAAATACGTTGGCTTTCATGCAAGCGATGTTGAATCAACGTTTTAGACACAGGGATGACTTCGGTATTTTGTATACTAATCACCGGTGGCGTGACAGCCAAGTTATCAGTACTATTTTCTACCACAACATCTTCTATATTGCTATCCGAATTTTTATCGCCATTGTCAGCCGCTTTACTTTTATTTTCTGCTACTGGACGCGGCTCACGCTGCATATCATTGACATGTAAAAATGCTGTCCGCGACTGCCCGATATCAACGAATGCTGCCTGCATACCAGGTAAAACGCGTACGACTGTACCCAGATAGATATTGCCGACCAGACCCAATTTATGATGACGTTCAATATAAATTTCGCCCAAGATGCCATTGTCTAAGACTGCGACACGGGATTCCATTGGACTAATATTAATCAGCAGCTCTTCGGACATAATGTTTTTCTCTTATCTCTCAGCTTTCTTGTTAGACGTTCATCGTCTATTATCTTTATAGTGTAACAAATGCAGCTGGCTCTCGCCCATTACTCTCGCGTGTTATTATGTGCAGCAGGTTGGAGTGACAACCAATCTCTGAGAGACCAATAATCTCCATCAGGTTCTGTCTCGTATTTTATTTGATACTAATATCTGTGACGTTTTTAATTAACGCCAGCGTTTGTGGAAGCGGTAAACCCACGACATTGGTATAGCTACCATTGATACGGCTGACCCAAATAGCACCCAAACCTTGTATACCATAACCACCCGCTTTATCAGCAGGCTCGCCACTTTCCCAATAGTTACTCATCATCTCTGCAGTGAGCGCTATAAAGGTCACTTCGGTACGCTCAGTGATTTGTTGCTGATTAATGATTTGAAATACTGGCTCATGAGTTGGGCTGTTAGCCGCTTTAGAAGATAATGATACATAAGTTGCTTGAACCGCTGTCCATACTTCATGGACATTATCAGACATCTGTTGCCACATGCTATAAGCGTGCTCACGATCAACTGGCTTGACCAGCACTGTTTGACCATCTGCCAGCACACCGATGGTATCAGACGTTAGAATGATAAGTGAGTCAGAAAAACAGCTTTTATCCGTTTTCAAGCGTGATACTAGTTGCTGTATGGCAGCCTCAGCTTTAGTGGCAACCATGCGCTCGATATAGTCTGTGGGTGACTCCTCATCATGCTTTGTTTCATCGACATCTACACTCAATGTGCTAAATTCTTGTTGTGCTCTTTCTAACAGCTCACGACGGCGCGGCGAACCAGAAGCTAAAATAATATCCATCGCTACTCTCTTTATATCTGAATTTATCTACCTACTACCGAAAACTGCTGCCTGTTAGTGCATTAATATTAGTTAGTCATGATTAATAAACACCAGCGCTACAATCTTATTGGTTATTAGCAGAATTTTTCTTATGACGCAAATTTACGCAAAGCCAGTAGTACCAATGGCCAGCTGATTATACTCATCAACAGTGATAAGGTAGATTGTGCGACAAAGACATTCTGGATAAACATCTGCAATATCCATAAACATAATTGAAAAACAAACAATCCTAAGCTTGCTAATAACCATGCACTGATGGTATTTAGTTGCCTAATATATATACTGGTTATTTTTATGAAGAAGGCGACTGCCACGGCGGCAAAGGCTTGCTGTCCCAAATGGGTATCCATGAGTAAGTCAGCAATGAGACCGATGGTAAATGCTGTAAAAATACCAACATAGCGTGGCTGAAATAATAACCAAAAAATCAGCACCATGATCATGACCATAGGGCGTAAGGTAGCCATACTAGGACTTAACGGATAGACATTAAGCGATGACGCAATAACAAAACTTAGAATGATGGTAGCAATCAGTAGTACCGTTGCATTCTCAGAATCAGGATACGACATGGGTACTTACCTTAACGAATGTATTGATGGCTGCTGTTAAAGCATGAGTGGGCATTGATGGGGTAAAAACCATGGCTAAAAATGTATCGACAAAAAGACCAGTTAATAAATAGATGCCAGCCATTATCTGATTGATGCTTACGTATTGAGCGCCTAACTTCTTAACGGTCATTAAGAGTCATATTATTTTTATTCACCAGCTTATCTTGCAGAACTAATACATATGCATTATCGATAAAGTTCGCCGCTGGGGTCACTTCTATACTTCTAAAGTTATCGGCTTGAGTATCTTTAACATGGGCGATACGCCCGACACGATATCCTGCTGGAATACGCCCACCCAATCCTGATGACACCAGCTCATCACCCACACGCACGTCTGAGGTTTTGAACACATAATCAAGGCTTAATGAGGTTGGTATACCTTGCCCTGTCACGATAGCGCGTTGACCTGTGCGCTTGACTGTAACTGCAACCGATTGCTGCTCATCAGTAATCAATAGCAGGCGACTGGTATTGGGATAGACATTAATAATCTGCCCTAAAATACCGTCTTCATCAATCACTGTCTGTCCAACTTGAACCCCGTCTTGAACGCCTTTATTGAGCACCACGATTTGTCTGAGTAAGTTGGTGTCTGTACCGATTACCTGTGCCAAATTAAGATCAAATTGTTCAGGCTTGGTCGTTGATAAAATACCTTGCAGGCGCGCATTTTGTGCCAAAATATAATCTTGCTGCTGCAACTTGGCTTGCGCATGGATAAGCTGAGACTTCAATTGCATGTTTTCGCGGCGCAGCGCTTCTTTAGACTGTAAGCTGCCACCTGCCCAATGCTTGGCATAACTCGGTAACAGTGATAGCTCATAAATAGGCTGCATCGCGGCATGACTGGTACTGCGTACTGGATTAAACCATTCTGAATTTTTGCTATCGAACCACATCAATATTAGAGCTGCTATTAATACAATGGCAGTCTTACGAAGTGCTAACGGCTGGCGCGCAAAAATACTTGGGTTCATAAGTCGTCTAACTCAGGAGTTATAAAATAAGCAGTAGCCAGTACTGGGTTCTAGTTGATTAATGCAATTAAAGGCAGCGCAACTGGCTACCTTTAATTTTATACTGTTTTGACCCACTATTTTTACGCAAGCTATCATCAAGCACTACGAAGATGATTTATCAATACCGCAGTGCTTCACTAAAGCAATCTAAACAAAAATCATGTTCAAGCTTTTGTTATTGATAAAGTCAAGCGCAATACCACCGCCGCGGCTAACACAAGTCAGCGGATCTTCGGCAACGGTCACAGGTAGACCTGTCTCTCTTGAAATTAATTTGTCCAAATCACGTAATAGCGCACCGCCGCCCGTCAAGACAATACCACGCTCTGCGATGTCTGATGACAGCTCAGGTGGCGTCTGTTCAAGTGCCGCTTTTACCGCGCTAACGATGCCGCTCAGCGGATCACTCAGGGCTTTTTGTACTTCTTCTGAATTAACAGTAAAGGTTTTTGGCACGCCTTCTGCCATGCTACGACCGCGAACTTCGACTTCTAGCTGACTGTCTTCATTCAAAGCAGAGCCAACTTCGTGCTTAATACGCTCAGCTGTCGTCTCACCAATCACGCAACCATGGGTACGGCGTACGTGGGTGATAATCGCGTCATCAAACATATCGCCACCGATACGAATCGACTCAGCATAAACGCAACCAGATAAAGCGATAACGGCAATCTCCGTCGTGCCGCCACCAATATCAACCACCATCGAACCGCTGGCCTCATGAACTGGCAAGCCAGCACCGATGGCAGCTGCCATTGGCTCTTCTAACAATAGTACTTTACTCGCACCTGCTGAAGATACCGCTTCACGAATCGCTTTACGCTCAACCAGAGTAGACTTACAAGGCACACAAACCACCACGTTAGGCTGCGCCATAAAACGCTTGGCTTTTACCTTCGTTATGAAATGCTTGAGCATTTTTTGCGTCACTTCAAAGTCAGCAATCACGCCGTCTTTTAATGGGCGAATCGCTGTAATGTTAGCAGGTGTACGACCAAGCATCTGCTTGGCATCAATACCAACAGCCGCAACGGTAGGGTTTTGGGTACGATTACTTCGTAACGCAACCACCGTAGGCTCGTCAAGTACGACGCCTTTATTAGGAATAAAAATGAGAGTGTTCGCAGTACCGAGGTCGATAGCGATATTATTTGATAAAAATCCAAACAGGTTCATGACTAATATTTCCAGCGTATTACAAATGAGGCGAATGAGGCGAATGAGATTGACTGAGGCGTTACTCGTCAGCGTTGAGCAGGTCGTCGTTAGACATTACTTATGGCGAAATTTGAACCTCGCAACAAGTCAAACCTAAGCAATAATGATGCAATGGAAAAACTGAGCTAAATTATACCGATTTGGCTCAAAAAAAACACAGATATTTGCATCAGTAAGTCAGGATTTTGGTCTTAAACGCTAAAAGTTGTTACAAAGTTTAAAATAGCAGTAAACACCATTCGACTTAATGAAACATCATTTAATTCAATAACTAACAAGGCTCTACAGGCAAATGATAATTTTGCTTAGCAGCACAGGTGCATACTGTAACGTATTTCAGAACGTAATGGGTAAGCAATTGAGAATCAATCGTGAATTATACGGTCAATTTTGCAAATCACGCCATCTTGGTTGATATTGTGCATCAATCAAGCGTCATGCTCTGTAAACTTAAGCCAGATGCTTTATAATAAAGCCACTATATATACATCTTAAGATAAACCCTTTGTTTTAGTTTGTGTTAATAATTATCTATATCTAATGCTTGTCTATTTTAGCCGCATTCTACTCTAACAAAAACTGTCGTTCACTGGAGAAACTATGTCACAGCAACCAGCAACGTCTGACAGCAACGTCAGCCGTGAAGAAATCCTAGAAGTTGCCAACCTTGCACGTTTGGGTGTCGATGAAAGCACAGCCGATAGCTATGCCGACGATATTAGTAAAGTATTAAAACTTATGAATACGCTATCTAACGTGGATACCACAGGCATCAAACCCTTAGCAAACATTCATGAAGCTTGCCAAGAATTGCGGGCTGATGTGGCCAAACACGATATCAACCGCGCGCGCAATCAGTCAGTCGCCCCAGCTGTTGAAGATGGCTTATATTTGGTTCCACAAGTGATTGAATAAGCAGCGTGCTGCTTTAATCGCTACCCTATTTTACTTTATGCTACTCACATTTTGACGGACGACACCTTATGTCAGAACTTCATTTATTAAGTACCCAGCAGCTTATTACGGGCTTGCAAGACAAACAATTTAGCAGCCTTGAGCTGACAGAACACTACATCAAGCGTATAGATGCGCTAGACAATAAGATTAACAGCTTTATCACTCATACTTCTGAGACAGCACGCGCGCAAGCAAAGGCAGCAGACGAAATGCGCGCACAGGGCGATCAGCGTCCATTACTTGGTGTACCGATGGCGCACAAAGACATCTTTTGTACTCAAGGTGTACTGACGACTTGTGGCTCTAAGATGCTGCATAACTTTGTCTCGCCTTATGACGCTACCATCGTCTCTAATATCGACAAAGCGGGCATGATTAGTTTAGGCAAGCTCAATATGGATGAGTTTGCGATGGGCTCGGACAACAGTAGCTCTTACTACGGCACTGTGCAGAACCCTTGGAACCTAGAGCGCGTCCCTGGTGGTTCATCAGGCGGTAGTGCTGCCGCCGTTGCCGCTGGCTTTGTCCCAGTCGCAACAGGCAGTGACACTGGCGGCTCTATCCGTCAGCCTGCCTCATTTTGTGGTTTAACCGGTATCAAGCCAACCTATGGTCGCGTCTCTCGCTTTGGTATGATTGCCTATGCCTCAAGCCTTGACCAAGCTGGTAGCATGGGTCGCAGCGCTAAAGATTGTGCCTATCTGCTACAGCCAATGATTGGTCACGATCCACGCGATGCGACTTCTATCAAATACGATATGCCTGACTACGTACAAGACATCAATGATGCTGAAGCCGCGGCTGGTGATAAACCATTTGCTGGCTTGCGTATCGGTGTTGCGAAAGAATACTTTAGTGCTGGATTAGACGCTGAGATAGAAACGACCGTACGTGCTGCTCTGAAAAAATATGAAGAGCTAGGTGCGACGATTGTGGAGGTGAATATCACTGACCCTGAGATTACTCTTGCCACTTACTACATGCTCGCCCCTGCCGAAGCCTCATCCAACCTGTCACGCTTCGATGGCGTACGCTTTGGCTATCGCTGTGAGAATCCAACCGATCTGCTCGATCTATACACGCGTTCACGCTCTGAAGGCTTTGGTCCTGAAGTACAGCGCCGTATTTTGACAGGTACTTATGCGCTATCGGCTGGCTACTTTGATGCTTACTATACCAAAGCACAAAAAATCCGCCGCTTAATCGTCAAAGACTTCGATGAAGCGTTTGCTAGCTGTGATGTGATTGCTAGCCCAACAGCACCAACCGCTGCTTATAAGCTTACTGACAACCTTGATCCTGCGACCATGTACTTGGGTGACGTTTATACCATCGCGGTCAACTTAGCGGGTCTACCTGCGCTTAGTCAGCCAGTTGGTCTAACCTCAGAAGGTTTGCCTGTTGGCTTACAATTAATCGGTCAACATTGGCAAGAGAGTCAACTGCTCACGACTGCTCATCTATTCCAGCAGCATACCGACCATCATCTACAACACTCTACCATCGCAAAGGAGACGGTATAATGAGTACAACTACTACTGATAACAATGCCGTCCGCGAGCATGCCGTGCGTAAAGAGCTTTTCGTCGATGGTTATGAAGTGGTCATCGGCATTGAGATTCACTGCCAGCTAAATACGGAAAGTAAGATATTTTCAAGTGCGCCGACTGACTTCGGTCATGAGCCAAACAGCCAAGCCAGTATCGTCGACTTGGGTTTACCTGGCGTATTGCCAGTGCTAAATGCTGGCGTGGTCGATCGCGCGTTAAAGTTTGGCATCGGTGTCAATGCGGAACTGGGTCTATTCAACACCTTTGACCGTAAAAACTACTTTTACCCTGACTTGCCGAAAGGCTATCAAATCACTCAGATGGCCAACCCTATCGTGGGCGAAGGCTACATCGATGTCGTGGTCAATGAAGGGGATAAGAATGAATACCCTAAACGCATGGGTATCACCCGCGCGCATTTGGAAGAAGATGCGGGTAAATCAGTGCATGACGCTGTCGATGGTATGACTGGTGTCGATCTCAACCGTGCTGGTACGCCACTGATTGAAATCGTCTCTGAGCCTGATATGCGCTCGGCTCACGAAGCGCTTGCCTACATCAAAGCGATTCATCAGCTGGTCACTTGGTTAGGTATCTCAGACGCTATCATGGCAGAAGGGTCGTTCCGCTGCGATTGCAACGTCTCTGTGCGCAGACCAGGTGATGAGCTTGGTACGCGTACTGAGCTCAAAAACTTAAACTCGTTCCGCTTCATTGAACGTGCCATCAATCGTGAAATCGAGCGTCAAATTGACATCCTAGAGGATGGTGGTAAAGTCGTTCAAGCGACGATGCTGTATGATCCAGAGCGTGATGAAACTCGTACCATGCGTACCAAAGAAGACGCCAACGATTATCGCTACTTCCCTGATCCAGACTTGCTACCTGTACGCATTGAGCAACATACGGTTGACGCGATTAAAGCCGCTATGCCTGAGCTACCTGTAGCCCGTCGTGCTCGTTTTGAGGAAGCACTTGGTCTGTCAGAATATGATGCTCGCATCTTGACTGGTAGTCGTCAAATTGCTGATTACTTCGAAGCAGTCGTTGCTGAAGTGGGTCAATCAGATGCCAAAATGGCGGGCAACTGGGTCATGGGTGACTTGCTCGGCGCACTGAATAAAGATGACACAGACATCGTCGATTCCCCTATCAGCGCCAAGCAATTGGCTGGCATGCTAAAACGTATCAAAGATGACACGCTATCTGGCAAATTGGCCAAAAAAGTCTTTAGTGCTCTATATGAGCGCGAAGGCGGCAACGATGATGATGCAGCAGATAAAATCATCAAAGAAAAAGGTCTAAAGCAAGAAACCGATACTGGCGCTATCAAAGCAATGGTAGAAGAAGTCATCGCAAAAAATGAAGCGATGGTTGAAGAATATCGTGGCGGTAAAGAAAAAGCCTTTAACGGTCTGGTCGGTCAAGTCATGAAAGCCAGCCGCGGTAGTGCCAACCCGCAGCAAGTGAACCAAATCTTAAGAGAGCTTTTGGGTTAAGTAAGGCAAGCTACTGGTTGGTTCAGCTGACTGTAATAGGCAAAATAATGTGATAGATTTTGGCTACTATAAATAGCCCTTGCAATATGCATAATTTTGCGTAAAATAGTCAGTCATTCGGGGCGTAGCGCAGTCTGGTAGCGCACTACACTGGGGGTGTAGTGGTCGCAGGTTCAAATCCTGCCGTTCCGACCAAACATAGATTTAGGGCAGACCGTCATAGACCGTCTGCCCTTTATTTTGGGCGTTTTTTGGATTTTCACCACTTTGTAGGTGTATGGCGTTCCATATAGAATGTTGGTATTATTGTTGGTATTGAGCAATACCAACATGGACAATACCAACAAAGGATAGACCCCATGCCCCTAACCCATACCAGTATCAACAAGCTATCACCTAGCCCCATCTCGATTGATACAAAGCGACCTGATAAACACAGTGACGGTAACGGGCTGCAATTATGGGTGCGTTATACGGGCGTTAAGTCATGGATCAGCGCCTATCGCTGGCAAGGTAAGCAGCAAACCCTCACTATTGGCACTTATCCAGTAATGAGCCTTCAAAACGCACGTCAGCGCAATATTGAGATCAAAAGATTAATAGCTGATGGTATCAACCCAAAAGACGATAAGAAAAAGACACAAGCAGACAATGACGGATCAAGGGCGTTCGATACCATAGCCCAGCGTTGGCACGATGACCGCAAAGCACATATTGCCCCTACTACCTATAGCCGTGACTATTCACAGTACCAGCGCGATATTAAACCCGTCATTGGTCACATGAATATAGAGGACATAACCGCGCCTGATGTTTTGGCTATCGGTAAAGCTATCGAAGCGAGGGGCGCTAGTGATATGGCAAGGCGTGCAATGCGTCAAACGGGGCAGATATTCAAACAAGCTATACGTGAGGGCTTAACCAACCTCAACCCAGCCACCGACCTAACCGAAGCACTAAAACCGCATAAGGTGAAGCACCACAGCCGTGTGACCAGCCAGCAACTACCTAAACTACTTCAAGACATTAATGCTTATGATGGTGATCTACTGGTGAAGCTAGGCTTATGGTTTTTATGCTATACGTTTGTGCGTACTCAAGAACTTAGGTTCATGGAGTGGTCAGAGATAGACTACAAAGCTAAGGTATGGCGCATACCAGCCGATAAAATGAAAATGGATAGACCACACCTAGTACCACTTGCACCGCAAACAATGGCACTACTGGAGCAGATCAAGGCGCTAGGTTTTTCAGATCAGTACGTTTTCTTTAACCCCTCAACCCGTAAGCCATACAGTACAAACGCTTTTATCACTGCCCTATGGCGAATGGGTTATAAAGGACGTATGACAGGGCACGGTTTCCGTGGACTTGCCAGCACTACCCTACACGAACAGGAATACATGCACGAAGCGATAGAGCTACAGCTGGCACATGAAAAAGAAAACAAGATCAGCAAGGCATACAATGGAGCGCAGCACCTACCATACAGAACCAAGATGATGAATGAGTGGGCAAACTTCATTGATAACGCTTACGCTGGCAAGCTGGACAACGTGATCCGTGCAGACTTCAAACAACAGACACAAAAGCATGGCTAACATCATGCTGTAACGACTATGCAAGGCTAGGACTAATTACCCGAAAGCCAGCCGTTCACACACCTTTAGGCTGGCACTGCCTTGCACCTACTTTGAATTAAGGGTGTGTAAAGGTGTGAGTTATGTTAGTGCAAGAATATCTATCTATACGGCAAGCCATTGACTTTGTTTTTGAATTAACGGGCGAAAAAATAGATGGTTCAACCCTTGAGGAATTAAGCAATATTGAAAAGCTTACCCCAGTATTTTTGTTCAGTGGTTACGTTAGCTATCCTGATATTAATTATAAAACAATTCGTTATGACAAAATGAAAGCCTATTTCACACATGATGATTTTTTTATGCACCAAACTAGGAATTATGAGAGTTACTCAACATTTGGTGATGCTGACGTGCCCGAATGGATAGAAATACATTCGCCTTTTACTATTCAGAAAATTATTAAACAGCAAAGTAAGGCATATAGTGTTTTTGATGAAGTTTTTTTGTTTAAAAATCCCCCTATTGGAGAAGTTGATAAGCTCGATGACCTTAAATATTCAAATATTGATTTTGATGAGGTGCGTTTTTCAAGAAATGAGTTAATCAATTTATTTAACGTCAAAAAATCATACGATAACGCACAAAATGAGTTTGAATTTTATATGAATGCTGCTAAAACAATAAGAGATAGTGTTACAGCGGACATGAATGCAAGAAATGACCTAATAGAGCCGACTGGCAGCCAAAGACTGCTTGTTAGTTATGTTCTATTCACTCCCCACCAAGTCACTTGCTTATTATCTAACGATAACCCAGCATATAGCCATAATGATGATAAATATAACGCTTACAAAGATATGGTAAGCAACGCAATAGAGGCAAAAGCATTAAATCCTATTAACGATAAAGAACAGATACCAGCTGAACAAGTAAAATTATGGCTTGCTCGTTACAACTTCATTATTAGGGGTTTTAATGACAATCTGCCAAACGATACCGACAAGATACCAGCGCCCACAGTAACGCAAACTGAACCCCCGAATAATGAGCAAATTATTAAAAGATTAACAGCAGCAAACGCCAAAATATCAGACCTTGAGAACCAATTAGCACAAGCTAATGCAGCACTGGCAGACAAGCCAGCTGATGACTATCAACAATTGAGTGAACGTACCGAAAAAAGCTATCAGACTACCATAGGCTTATTATTAGAATTGATGGTCACGCCTAAAGGAATTGACCATAAACAACCATTTTCAAGCCAAGCAGTCATTATTAGTGAAATTACAGATAAAGGAATATACGGACAAGGTAAAAGCACTTTAGAAACTCGCTTTAGTGATGCTAATTCTATTTTGAGTGATGCAAAAAAGAAATAATATAACCATGATGAGACACCACCCCAAAATAAACTCATACCCCATTTAGGGCGTGACTTCACCCCAGCTAGGGTGCTGCAAATAACCCTACCCCCTAAAGTAGAACCACTGGACGTTACATACCGTAGCGTCATTTAGTGGAGCTACACACAATGACACACCCAACCCAAAACACCCCAGTAATTCCTTTTACTGATAACACCCCTCACGACACCGAACCAACCACCGCAAACAGCCCAGCTATGCAACTGCCTACTACTGGCATGGGCAGAGCAAAGGACATTTTGCCGTTCTTACCTTTTAGCAAAACCACTTTGTTTGAATGGTCAAAAGATGGGCGTTTCCCAGCTGGCAGAAAGCTAAGCCCTACCATGACAGCGTGGAGCTATGCAGACGTTCACGAATGGCTTAACTCTCACACCTCAACCACTAGCGAGGTGTAACCCATGAACACACGGCAAACAAAGCAGAAGTACAAGCAAATCATTCTTAATCACCTGTTAGCAGGTAAGACTCTATCCACTTATGAAGCGTACGACCTCTACAACATAACGTGCTTTTTACAGCGTGTCAGTGAGCTAAGAGATCAAGGCGTAACCATTCAAGATGAATGGGTAAAGAACAACGGCAAACGCTTCAAACGCTACTGGATAGACCAGCCAACAGATAATAACGCTAACGAGGTGCAATCATGAGCCAATCAAACGACATATTAGAACCGTGCCTAGTGGCAGTCGATAGCCATACGCTTAGCGTAGTAGATGACTACATTCAAAGCTATTCAAGCGAATGTGAGAGCTTAGGTTATGCACTCAATGCACTAAACAAGGCATTAGCAGACGACCCCACCAGCAAAGGCGTTTTAACAGCCGTACAGTCCGCTTTATTTAGAATAAGCCAACACGCTGAGGAAATAAGCGAGGACATCATGGAGCAGCTTATATTAGCGCCTGAAATCAAGGTGAATGACTATGAGTGATGACACTTTTATAAATGAAGTCATGGACAGGCTAAAAGACAAGGGCGTGCTGATGATACCTGATGACTTTATCGACCAGTTAATCATTACTTTACACGCCAATGTGACTGCCATTAACAGCCTGATGGAGATAGTAGAAGTAGAAAATCAGATGCTAGCTTTACGCTGTGTAATACCAACAGGCAGCCGACAAGTGGAGTCACTAAAAGAGCTATCCAAACGCATAGCAGAAATCGCCTTTAACGTGGAGGACGTAAGAAATGACCAACGATAACAGAAATGACCTAAAAGCCGACCACGGGCAGCACAGCGACAACCAGCCCCACAAACGTAGCTTACTACTTAGGTTTACTATTTTTATGGCATGGGTGGCAGGTATTGGCTTGTTACTGTCACTAATCGCGTGCCAGCCAGTACAACCAAAACCGATTGCAACCAATACCAACAATGGTTACTATATAGACCTCTCGAAAAACGTTAGCGACTTGCCAAGTCGTACATTATTGGCTTTTTTTGTGCCTGATAATAGCGCAGCCTCTCAAGCTGTCTCTATACCATCAAGCATAGCCCCAAACACGCACTTAAGCGTAACAAGGGGGCATTCCCTCATATCTACAGCAAGTCACTTGCTGACCGACTATGACGGGTTGACGCTGCAAAATAAAATAGCCGTAAGGCGAATATGCAGGGCGGTTACTAACGTTACCGAGAGTAAGACCCGTCACCCTATACTTTTACCGTATAGCGTGGCATTAACTCAAAAAACGTTAGGAGGCTATCATGCCTAAATCAATCCGTACGACCTCAAACACTCAAACCACTACTAACAGCACACCAGCCATATTCAAGGCAGGTGATAGCGTGCTATGCCCGTCTGTAGGCAATGGCACTTATACCCTAGTCAAAAAGTCAAACGACTGCCTAACTATCAATATTGGCAATGTTGAGTGCTTATATCGCGCTGATGGCAGGGCATATCATGATGACTGCTATGTATTGCCCTCACTATTCCATGACACGCCAGCAAACCGCCAAGCAATAGCCACGCTATACAGTGGCAACCAATCAAGCCAGCGTACAGTTATAGACACTACTGCCGCCGATGATGACGAAGTGATTTTAATGTCGTCACATGATTTATCAGATATTGCTTGTGACATTAACGGGGCTGCTACTGCCTTGTATGATGTTGGTCAATTACTGGCACTCATTCACTATGACAAGATAGAAGCGCACACAGCCCCAGCACTGGCACGCCTAGCACATGATGCTACCGACACATGGGCAAGCCTACTATATGAAAAATTAGAGGGCATTAACGACACCCTAGCAATGACTGGCTATAGCAAGGTGGGCAAATAATGAAAACCTACCCACCAAAGCAAAGCCGTAAGCACGCCAAGCGCAAAAGCTACTACAAGAAGTATAGAGAGCAGCGCAAGCCGAACCAGTCGCAAGTAAGGGGGAATAGATGACCACCACACCACAAACAGCCACTCATGAAAAAGCCCGTGCATTTAGCACAGGCTTTACAGTGGTAATGAATAGTTTTGATGCAGTCACACGGCAAGGACTGGCAAACGATAAGCTATTACTTAAACTATTTGACCTACTACCGCCTAATAGCTTGCTCAACGTCACCGACAATCTTACTACAGATGACGCGGCATTAGTACCGACAGCTGGC
Organism: Psychrobacter cibarius; assembly: GCA_030686115.1. Lineage (NCBI taxonomy): Bacteria > Pseudomonadati > Pseudomonadota > Gammaproteobacteria > Moraxellales > Moraxellaceae > Psychrobacter > Psychrobacter cibarius. The sequence goes on along the minus strand of CP131612.1, from coordinate 694,887 downwards.
ACGATAGCTATAGCAATCACCGATAAACAAGGCGATATTGTAGGCGCGATATTCTACACACCAAACAGCAAAGCCAAGCCCATTGTTATTGATCCTACAGGTTATGGCGCTATCGTCATTGGTGACTTAAACAAAGCTAATGAGATAATTGCTTTTGATGATGCAGAATATGGCATTGATGCGTATCAGTGTATGGCAGACGACAAAACAACCTTTATTATTAGCCCTCAAAAGACAAAGCAATGCTTTAAAAAGATGGTGCAGCACTGGAGCAGCGGATCACTGCTAACCGTACCAATGACCATAGATAACAAAGGCATGATAAATCTATTGGCAGGTGTGAATGCTAGGGCATTGGTTACTATGGCTGATATTGTCACGATGCTACATGCTAACCATAGCTATGAGGCAATACTGGCAGCTGATGACACCCAGCTAATCAATTTAAAAGATACCGCTTACTATCCTGAATGGCGCGATGATCCACAGCTGAATGAACCTATGACCTACAGTGATGGGCGTTTTGAGCTATACCATGACGGGCTATTTTTTGTGAAATATAACGATGACGACCCAGCAAACATAACCTTTAAGTTTAAGGCGTTTGTTTGTTCACCGATTGAGGTTATCGCTAAGACTAGGGACACAAGCAGCGGAACATGGGGGCGGTTATTGCAATGGCGTGATGATGATAACGTGCCACATACATGGTCAATGCCGTTATCACTGCTACAAGGTGATGCAAGGGAATACCGCAAGGAGCTTGCTAGTCAAGGATTGAACATTACCACCAATAGCAAACAGCGCAGCTACTTAGACACCTATATTCAAAACTACCCTATTCACAAACGGGCGTTATGCGTAGATAGGTTGGGCTGGCATGATGAGCAATATATATTACCTGATGGCGCAATAGGCAGCGATGGTAGGCAGTTAATCGTCTATCAGTCTGCCCATGCAATCAACAGCACCATAGCCCAGCAAGGTACACTAGACCAATGGCGTGATGAACTATGTAAAAAGCTAGCAGAACAGAGCCGTTTTGTTTTCTCTATTGCTTGCGCGTTTGCTGGTCAATTACTTGAACTGTTAGATGATGATGGGGGCGGCTTTCACCTTTTAGGATCATCAAGCATGGGTAAGTCATTATCACTTAAAACAGCGTCTAGCGTATGGGGCAAGCCTGACAGCTATACTAAGACATGGCGCAGCACTGATAACGCCTTAGAGGGCACAGCAAGCGAGCATAACGACAGTTTCCTACCACTTGATGAAATCAGCGAATGTGATCCACGGATAGTAGGTAACAGCGTTTACATGCTGGCTAATGGCAAAGGCAAAGGACGTAGCACTACCACAGGACATAATCGCACTGCTAAGACATGGCGCATTATTTTCCTATCTAATGGTGAAGAGTCACTACAGAACTTTATGGCGCAAGCAGGACAAAAAACCAATGCAGGTATTGAGGTTCGAGTAGCGCATATTGATGCTGATGCTGGTCAAGGTTTAAAGACGTTTGATAGTTTGGTACTGGCAGACACAGGCGCAGCACAAGCCGATAAGATCAAGGAGTTATCACACACTTACTATGGTGCAGCTGGTATCGTATGGCTAGAACATATCACCAATGACAAAGCAGCGACCACAGCCACCGCTAGGCAGCTTGTAAGTGACTTTATGAGTCAATACAGCGACCTTGCACCACAAGCGCATAGAGTGGCTAAAAGGTTCGCTATTGTGGCTGCTGCTGGTGAGATGGCAACACTGGCAGGTATTACAGGCTGGCAAGCAGGACAAGCAACCACAGCCGTTATGACATGCTTAGATAATTGGCTTGATAACTATGGGCGTGATGGTGAGCATGAGCAGCGCCAAACCATAGAGCATATCAAGGCGTTTATTGAACAGCACGGATCAAGTCGCTTTCAGCCTTGCCACATTCACACATACCAAGATTTTGAACCCAAGATAACCAACCGTGCTGGCTATCATAACTACGACACAGGGGAATATTATTTCTCTACCAGTACGTTTGATGAAGTCTGTTCGCCCTTTAACAAAAGCAAAGTCTTACAAGTATTAGATGAGGCTGGACTATTAAACGTGACAGAAAGCGACCGCAAAACGTGTAAAGTTGCTTTACCGTTTAAAAAGAACCGTTCGCGCGTTTATGCAGTCAAAAGCGACATATTAAGTTATGAAACTACTAAAAGCACTGGGACAGCTGGGACAACTGGGACAACCCATACACAGCAAGGGCTAGAACCTGTCCCAAGCGTTAAAACACCACTGGGACAGCTGGGACAAAATAGCTCAATTTGTTAATCTGTCCCAAGTGTCCCAAAGGCTAAAAAAGGGCTGGGACAGCTGAAAGCCAGTAAGTACGGGCGTTGTCCCGTTGTCCCAAGTGTCCCAAGCAAAAAAGTAGATGCAGACAAAAATAATCAAAGGTAGGCGTTTACCGTCTGCCTTTTTTTGTGGATCAACAATAAACAACACAGCAAGCACAGTCATAGCTTGTTATATATTATCCAAAAGTTTACAATAAATTATAAGTTTACTAATAATCTACCCCTATGATTAATATTGACCAAACAGAACAGTTTGAACGTTGGTTGCATAAGCTTAAAGACCCGTTAGGCAAAGTTGGCATATTGGCACGTATCAAGCGAGCGCAAGGCGGTAACTTTGGTGACCATAAACCATTAGCCAATACAAACGGTATCTATGAGATGCGAATATTTAAAGGCAATGGTTACCGTGTCTATTATGCCCAGCAAGGCAATACCCTCTATCTATTGTTGATAGGTGGCAGTAAAGACAGCCAAACAAACGACATTTCTAAGGCTTGCACCTTATGGCAGCAAGTTAAGGATCAAGAAAAGGAACACCCCAATGACTAATATTAAAACTAGCCGTTTTGACGTAGCGGAATACCTGACAGATGAAACCCTTATCAATGCTTACTTGAACGAAATATTGACCGATGGCGCACCTAGCGAATTTATCGAAGCATTAAATGACGTAGCAAAAGCAAAGGGCATGAACGAGCTGGCAGCAAAGACAGGCATAAGACGCGAAAGCCTTTACAAGACATTGCGATCAGAGAAGCCACGTTTTGACACCATGTTAAAGATTATTGACGGCATGGGCTTACAAGTTACCCTAACCCCTAAAGCCGAACCTTTTTTAGAGGCTTAACTGCTTATTAGGTATTAAATTATGAGTTAATCAAAAGGTGTACCGTTTGGTACGCCCTTTTTTATGGGCTGCAAAAACCTAGGGGAAACCTAAGGTTAAGCGCTCAATACTCACGGGCAGCATGTTGTCATTTGTTGACATTCAAACCAGTTTGATGACTGGCAGCATGTTAAGTTATGTTAAGGTTTAAAAGCATAATTCTTTTTACCACGTTTTACCGATTGCATAACCCCCAATGGGGCAAGTGCTACCGCAAAGCATGACCATCATTAGCCTACAGCGTGGCAGCCTCACTAAAACAGCATAGAGCCGTCAAACAAAATAGATAAGTCCATTTTTGGACGCATTAAGCATGATTTAGGTTTACCAGTGTTTACGGATTGCCAAAACTCCAATGGAGAGCAACCGCTGGCTAGTCATGGGCTATAAGGCAGTTTTAACGGCAAATCAGCATGGGGCTGTAAACCTAAATTGATATGAGCAGTTTTGCGCGTATTAAACGTGATTTTGTTATACCACATGATACGAAATGACCCAATGGCAGCCCATGCAAGGCTTATAGCTGATATGCACCGCAATAGCCGTATTAAAAGATAGATAGGCTCAAAATTGAGCGTATTAACCGTGGTTTAAATTAACTATTTAGATACGGATTGCCAAAAAGCGAATGAGGCGCAAACGATTGCTAGGCATGGATTACAAGGCAGTTTTAGGGTTGAATTATAGGAGGGCTGTAACGGATTATAGATAAATCCTATTTTGGTTATCTCGCATATCAAAGGATAAGAATAACGGCAAGATTACGGTTGGTTTTCGGACACGTTAGAACCCAATAAAACCCAACGTTCCGCACCCCAAATGCGGAATTAAGAACCTAACAAAACCTAACATCGAAAAGTGAACAGCACCGCTTTGCCTGTTAACATTTGTTAACGTTGGCAGCCTATGCCGACTTAATAAAACTTAACATTGAGAACCTGAGAAAACCTGAACCCTGACATAGTAGAACCTGTCAAAACCTGTCATTGAAAACCAAATCACACACCGCGCAATGTTGGCTTGAACCTTGCCGTTGCCTAGTTTTTGGAGTCCATAAAAAGGGATAGTTTTTCGGACTGTTTTAAAAAGGACTTGGGTAGGTTTTTGGACATCGTGAGGGGACTTTCTTGAGTCCATAAAAGGGGTAGTTTTCGCACAGGTATCGAGGGGGGCTATCAATCGAGATTAAACAGGCAAAACACATAAGAGCGCCCCTATTCACACGCACAAGAAAAAAACCGTTTCAGAAAGAGGTTAAAGCAGGTTAAAGCTAATTTTGCGACAAGTGAACGCCTTTTTTATAATGTGTAAAAACCTATTGAGCAGATAACCGCCAATGGCGTGAATTAGCAGAGGCAAAGAAAACGCACGAAATACGCACGCATTTAAGTGCCATTATTGAGCGTGTGCAGACATTAGCAAAACAACCCCATGCAAACGAATTGCAAGTGCACACCGCCCTATCATGTTGTACGCGGATTAAATGTCATAAATATTTCTATCGTCCAGAATGCTTTAATTGAAATTTACTTTACCGCTTATCTGAAATTAGTATTACGCCTAATATTTTTTTTGCTAAATTTAAACACATAACCTTATGACTTACCGTTAGGAGGCGTTATGGATAAAGAGTTGAGAGGTAGTGAGTTAACTCGCGCAATGTTAAAACATGGCTATAAAAGAATATGGTGTGCAGTTTGCGATGACAGCGACGAGCAAGCAATGATGGATCATGAAGGTAACGACTTTACAGCTTATATCGTAGCGTTTGAGAATGGCTGTTTTCGTTGTGATGGTGGTATGCAATGGTTATATGCTGTGCCAATCAAGATAGAAGAAATAAGAGATATTAAAAACGATTGTTGGTATTATTGTTGGTATCGTTAAAATATAAAAATATACAACCTATATATTTCAAGGCATACAGCCTTTACTTTACTTCCTGCCGTTCCGACCAAACATAGTAGTTAAAGAGAAAAGCCAATCATTGTTTTCAATGGTTGGCTTTTTTTGTGCTAAATTTGGCTGGTGATTGTATGATGGGTGATATAGTAAAAAATAATGAAGATCTTGCAAGGCACGATGAGTAACTAAAGCCAGTCGTTCACAAACCTTTAGGCTGGTACTGCCTTGCACCTACTTTGATTTAAAGGTGTAGAGGTGTAAGCGTGAGAAGTCTTAGTGATTATTTAGGTATTGAAGATACCGTCAAACTAATTAAAGAGTTTACGAAAGTACCTTTTTTTAATAAGGGCAACTTGTTTGATCTTGTGGTGAAAAAAGAACTACAGCCAATAATCTATTTTGATGGTTATGGCGCAACATGGACAAACAAACTGTATTCACCATACCCCGAAGACTTTAAAGACATGAATGAATGGTCAGGAGATATAGATTATTCAGCACAATCAAATCATGTTAAAGGATATTTTTATATTTTACATGGTGAAGCTATCGTAAATTCTAAAAATCCAATTGAACACAGACGTTTCATTATCCAAAACCTAGTAGATTATCAAATAATACCTAACCACTCTTTACCAAATCGAGAATCAAACCCAAAGGGAGATATATTTAGGAGAACTCCTTTACATGTGACCGACCACATTTTATTATCAACTGAAAATCCAAAAGATGAAATTATAGACCCGTATTTTAGCGAAAATGATATTAAGTTCTATATTTTAGATATTATAAATATGCTTGAAAAAAATGGCTATTATTCAGCTGATGATAAGAAGGACAGCCCATCCGATGATAAAGAGTTAAACCTCAAAGATAGCGCCTATCACTTGATATCAGTCTTAAAAGATTTACTGCTTAATCCTGATACTAATGCTTATCACTTTAAAACAGACATTAGTAAAAGTACAAACCAACCAACACAAGCAGGGCTTGCAGAATATATTGATGCAATGAATATTAAAGGTCTAAAATCGAGAAATATAAACGGTATATTTTCAGATGCTAATCGCTTGTTAAATGATGCTCGAAAGAACTAATGCTCTCATATTATCCAGATTGCAAATGCAAGCTACAAATTGCAAATGCAATGACCTAAACAACTCTACCTCATAAACTAGCAACCATAAGCCGTAGCAATCAAGCTACAGCAAATATGGAGCTATCACATGAAACACTTAGAAAAAGCTAGAGTCTTAACCAGTACAAAATCATCATTCCAAAAGCTATTCAACAAACCAACCAAATGGTCGTTTGCCATATTGAAACTTTTGATCGTTATCATAGTACCGCTATTATCAAATGCACCAGATATTCAGCTTAATTTTTATACCGTTAACATCCTATTTTAAGTTGAAAACACACAGAAAAAAACCAGCCATTGCATCCAATGACTGGTTTTTTTCTGTTTATTACTCTTGATCAAGTATTACAGAGACGCTTTAGTAATCGCACTCAGCGCTTCATTGAGGATAAATACTTTAGACTTAATATCAGTAAAGCCAAATGAGGTCAGTCTTTGAGTATGCTTCTCTAAGTATCTGTTGGCATCCTCTAAGTTATCAAACACATAAATACCGCCCGCTTCTTGCGTTGCTTCGTTTTCTGTCCATAGCTTGTAGACCAGACCGTTCTCGTTTGCGATGTCTTCAGCCAACTCTTTCATAGACTCAAAGAATTGATCGCCAAAAGGTCCGCTATAAGGAAAGTCGATTTGCAAAAGATATTTCATTATTGAATCCTCATTATTATTAAATAATCGGCAAAATATATGCTGCCAGATACTTTCAATCTTAACATAGTACGATTGACTATAGACTTTTGGCAAGCGAGCAGCTAGGGTAAATGTACCACTTTATGAAGGTTCAACCCATGTCTGAGGCTATCGCTCAGCCCCTCTCGACTTACCTTATAGATGACGCACCTTGGGACGTATACCAGCGACCTTATGTGCGCGATTTGGCGTATGTGCTTGCATGCCCTAACGTCCTAACGGAATGGCTCGATGTTGCACCGCATCAGAATACACATACCGTGTCGGTACATAGCGCACACTTTTGGCAACAGCAGTTTGCAGCGTATCAGCAGCGTTTAGAAGAGCTAGATAGCACCAATGCTTATCAGGTGCTGACCCGTTATTTACTCAAGCGTCCAAGTCCCAATCGATTGGGGTTTCATTTTGAAGGGTTAATTTCTTTTTGGTTAGAAGATGGGTTTGCGCGTAAGTTGCATCTATACGAGACAATCGCTAATAACATACAGTTATTTAACGGCAAGCAGACGACTGGTGAGCTGGATTTAATCTTATATAATCATGGAGAAAATCTGGTCGAGCATTGGGAGCTGGCGATTAAGTTTTTTATGGGATCAGCGCCTTTTGCTCCTGAGAACTGGGTTGGCATCAACTCCAATGACAATTTACAGCGTAAAATGACCCATATGCAAACCAAGCAGTTTCGTACCGTATGGGTAGATACTCAAAATCATGAAAAAGTCAAAATTGATAAGCGTTATGGCGTTATAAAGGGACGATTCTTTTTGCCAATTAATACCTGTAATTTTACTTATCCGCCTTGGTTAGCACCAAGCTTTCCTATACATAAATGGTGCGATAGCACTGATATGACGAATCTTGCGACGCTTGATATAAGGGCATTACGAGCCGCCCATTATATCGAATGGTTTACTAGGCGCGACTGCTATGATGGAAGACAGCCGCAGGTAGCTTGGTCAAACGACGCACTGCCTACGACAGGACTATACTTCGAAGGTTATAGTCCGATCGTCATTTATCCTGAACAGCGCGACAAAACGCATGACAAATTTTAGTAACATCCACCGCATTATATGCACATCGACGTTTTAGCCATCTGCTTTATTAATGCAATGCAATGAATGAAGCTACCAAGCATAGCGTCCATACAAGCTAATCTCACTGCGTTTGGCTTTTTCTGAATCGAGACTGTCAGTCAGCAATTTGATGCCAGCATAACGACTGTCTACAGCGAGACCCAATGCTTGCGTCTGCGGCTCTATCAAGCCCGTCACCGTAATGGGGAAAGCATCATTGGACGTTTGGTAGCCTGCGGATAATTGATATAAGTCTTGAATGTCATTCACTTGACCATGTAGACCGAGCTGCCACTGACTGTCTAGCTGATGCTGAAGGCTACCTTCAACTCGCCATGGCAATGTCTGTGTGACATCGTCAGTACTAAGCTGCCCTTCAATCGTATAGAGAGGTCTGCCGTTGACGTCATAATCCAACGCATAGCGAGTGCTCGGCATGTCTTTCCAGCGCATACGTCCAAGGATATCGTAGCCACTCAGAGACAACTGCGTGCTATCAGACAACTGACCTGTGAGCTGCAAATCGAGCGAATAACCATATCCCGAAGGTTTCGCGGGGTTCCAGTTTAGGTTTTCCTCCCCTAAGGCTGGTTCATCATAGTAATAATCGATGTAAGCGTTGGTTTTATCCAAACTGTCTCGTATGTCTGTCACCTCATTATTTGGTAACACTCTGGTGCTTAAATCGCCAACTATCTTACCTTCTAATGCATGCAGTCCTTGCCAGAGATTGGCCCGAGTCGTCAATTGCCAGTTAGGCAGGAGCTGCTGCGTCAGACCAATATTAGCACCGAATCTTTCATTGTGCTTGGCTTCCAAAAATAACGGATAATCTTGACTGGTACTTGAGGGCTGTTTATTTTCATACTGCCAATAAACTTCGGCAGTCTCTTTGCTAAACGTCATTAAATAATCATAACGCCAACCTAGACCGTAGCTAATCGCACTGCCCGCAGGACGAATCTCAAGCGACGTCCGACCTTGGGCATAAGCATGATCACCCGAGTCCAAAGGGGCACTCCAATCGTCTAAAAATTCTGAGATAGGCTGTGTTGGACTATGAGCCGTTGCCATCAGACTCCACTCTATCTGCGCGTTTGACTGAGCAGTATGACTGTCTAGCAACCCTGTCGCTTGGGGGTAGAAGTAAAAATTCGTGTCAGCAGCTGATATATCTGCACTATCAGCAACCGCAGCGCTGGATATCATCATAGCGGCAATCGCTGGCGTAGTGATTAACTTGGTACGGCTGTATAAATGCGATGCTAAGCTTTTAGGTAAAAAACCATAGAGACTTGAAACGTTATATGGCATAAATTTCTCACGTTTATTAGAGAGCATAAAAAAGAGACAGGAATCTGTCTCTTTTTTTTGTTGCTATACCTCAATCGCTACTAACAACGGTTGAGAGTCGATGTGACACATGATTTGATTATAAAATAATTAAACTATCATCAGTAAACTTGGCAGTAACTTTGCCATCATTATCCATTAAATCACCGTAGTCTTTACCGTTAACCATGATATCGCCAAGCTTACCCATTTTATCTTTGATAAAATCACCATTGGCATCAACATTTAACTTGATCGACGCTTTATTTTGCTCAACAGTAAACTGAGTGCTAACCACATCATAGTTATTATCTAAGCTTGACTTACCGGTTACAAATAGCTTCTTACCCTCTACGCTAGCAGTTAAACCTTGTAGCTCAATAACATTACGAGCAGTACGCTTAAGATTGGCTTGGAAATCAAGTGGAATCGTCGTTGTGCTCTCTTTCGTGACCTTGCCCTTAATCGCCAATACTATTTCCATACCTACGTATTTATTGGCGGCCTCTTCGATATCACCAACTTCATCGATTATGATAAATTTCTTTATATCAGCGTCATTGGCAGTCGCGTTCAGTGTAATCTCTACATCAGTCATCGGTTTTTGCTTGGTCATCTTGCCCGTTATAGCAAACTTATAAGGGATTGTTCTAACCACCAGACTGTTATCTGCTAGCTTTCTGCTGACATCCAGTGCGGCAAATTCAAAATCTTTTGCTTCAATCACGCTATCATTAGCCGTCAACTTCAGGCTGCTTAATTTGATGACTGCCTTTTCTAGCGTGATGCCTTCTCTATTTGCATCATTGATATCAAACTCATCATTGACCACGACTTTATCACTGAATTGACCACTGACTGTTGCGCCTTTAGTACTTGAGTTGAGGGTAACGGTATCATTGCCAGTGCCAATGTTAATACTCTTGAAACCCAAGCTGCCGTTAAAGTTATCTGTACTGGTGTTTGAGCTTAGCGCATCTTCGAAACCATCAAATGCTACCTTAAAACTGTCTTGATTAACGACAACAGGTCCGTACAAACCTGTTTGTGGGTTATACACATAATCGTATTCTTCAACATCTACTTTGGTTGTACCATTCAAGGTAAACTTACCGTCAGTACTTAGCGTTGCGACAAAACCATTTTCGGGCGTTAAAGTGATATTGCCTAATGCGACCTCAAATTTTGTATCATTGGCTAATGCTAAGATATCAGCTGCCGTGAGCTGTGATACATCATTCTCTTCCATATAGTATTTTAGATCACTTGGGATATCGAAGGTATAACCAAGTCGCGTATCTTGCTTTTCTGTAAGGATATCACTTACATCTTCGTAAGCATCTGTAACCGCTTTATTGTCACTGACAAATAACTTGGCGGTACGAATCATCTCTTTCGCTTGCTCGATTTCAGACAAACTATTATCGACAGGTGGTTTGACTGGCACATCTGGCGTATTAGTACCATTACCAGAAGAGTTATTATTGTTGTCATCACCACAGCCTGCTAACGCTAACGTGCTGGCTAACGCTAATGCGCTCAATTTAAAAAATTTCATAACACAGTCCTTTATAGAGTTATTTTAAAAACTAGAAGCACCAAAACCTTTATCTAATTAAGCAAATAATGCCTTAATCCAGAAAAGCGCTTCTTAATTTAGAAAACTTAAGTTTGCTTTAAAATAAAATAATAATACTCTTATTTAAACAACTTATCTATAAAGTAAACGGATATAACAGCAATGTTACACAAAAAAATAAATGCCGTTGTTGCGACTAATCTTGACTGCCCGCCAAAGATACTTTATCAATAATTTTCAATCACTTGCATCAGCTCGTACCTGAGCATATCTGCGCTTGGCATGCGCTCAGCGTGAAAGCGCACAATAGCAATACCGGCACTAGCAAGGGCTTTGTCTTTTTTGTCATCCGCCTTTTGACGCGCTTTACTCGTGTGTGTCCAATCATCAAGCTCGATAGCAACCAGCGTGGTCTGCGCATCAATATCCACAATCACATAATCGACGCTTTGACGACAGATACGATTGAACCAAAAACTACGCTCGGACGCCTCACTGCTATTGCCTTCGATAATACGTGACAGTTGAACTTGAACGAAAATATGATATTCCGGCAACGCACTTTTTAGCTTATTAAAGAAAATGACTTCCGTATCCGTCATAATCGGCATCGGCGCAAACGGCCAAATAGCCAACTCATCACCGCGTACTGGCTTTGGATCAGGCTCAACAACTGGGGGTTTTTTCAACAGCTTTGGTACAGTAATCAGCCCTAAAAACCCAACGGCCAATATTAAAAATATAACACCAAATGACATGGTTTTACCTTATACATGATTAAGGCAGCCAAATATGTATGACGACTTCCATAAAGTGACATATATACTCAACTGCGACAGGGCAGCCCTTATAGGCTGACCCGTTATACAGAAAAAATCAGGGGCAATCGGCGCACATCGTAGCTAAGCTTACGCCAATCAGCAAACACCAAAACAAAAAACACGACAATAAATGTCGTGTTTGAATAAAACTCAGATAAAACAATAAAATCTAACCAAGACTCTGCTGTTTATTTAGCAATAACAGTCATCCGATTATCGTGATTTTAATGCTATTTTAGCGCCAGTATAAAACCCAAGCACTGGTCGTATTGACCTTGGGATCGCTATTAATTTTATCTTTTAACGCTAACGCTGCCACTTTACCGCGCTCAGGACCGACGATGACGCGAACCCCACGGCTGGTAGGGCTGGTCTTAACTTGGTAGCCTGCGGATTTAAATTTCTTTGCCAGCTCATCCGCTTTGGCTTGATCGTTTGCCAATGCTACTTGCACCCCAAAGCTGCCTTTGGCGTCGGTTTCTTTGACTTCTTTACGGGCTTCACTGAGTTTCTGCTGTGCTTCACGCTTAGCATCCGCTGATTTTTTGGCTAAAGCCTCTTCTTTCTGACGCTTGTCTTCGCGTGCCTGCTCAGCCGCTGCCGCTTCACGTGCTAATCGCTCCACTTGCTTACGTGATGGAATGGTGATGTTTTGACCTAATTGTAGCGATGTCGACGGTGACAGATTATTCGCTTGTGCCAATACCTCTACTGGCATATTGTACTGCCGCGCCAGTTTAATCAGCCCATCTCCTCTTTTGACTTGATAATCAGAAGGCGATTTTGGCGGCTCATTTTTAGCCGCTTCTGCTGCCGCTTGTTTTTTCTCAGCCGCAGCATCCGCTTGTTTCTTAGCATCCGCTTGTCTTTTTTCTTCCGCTTCTTTTTTACTGTCTGCTAGTTTCTTTGCGGCAGCCTGCTCTTTAATCGCCGCTTGCCTTTGAGCTTCTTGTTGCGCTTGGGCAGCTTTTTGCTGGTCTTCAGTGTTTGTCTCACTTTCAGCTGACTCAGCAGCGCTAGTCTTTTTTATTGGTGCTGTAGCATCATTTTTTTCCGCGTCTGATTTATCACTATCTTCAGCAGCTGCCGCACTACTGGCCATATACTGCTGACTTTCTGCACGGGCTTTTGCCAATGCTTCCGCCTCAGCGGCTTCCTGTTCAGTTAAGAACTGCTGGGCACGTTTTTCTTGTTCAGCAACACGAGCAGCGCGCTCTTTTTGTTTTTCTGCCAAGATACGTTTTTCAGTCTCGATATCCGTCGTCAGCGGCTGAGGAGACTCTTGCTCAGGGCTTGGCTTATCTACCATTGCTGACGCTGGTTGTGGTTCATTACTATCACCAATCTGTTGCACCATGGCGTATAGCATCACGCTACCGCCGATAATCATCCCAATGCCCAATAAGGCTTGTCTCGAAAAGTTCATCCGTTTACGTCTCTTAGTTGGTAATAAGGTTGATTGAGCGGCGCAACTGCCGTCTCAAAACTGTGTTTAGATAGTTTTAATAGCCTTGATAGGTGTCATTGCCACCAGTTGCGTCCATCCGTTTTTAAATGTTATGCCAAGCGTTTAATGCCATTATAGAGCAACTTGCCAAATCACTTTGATTATAAAGCATATTTTTCATACTGTCTGCCATCATGCTACTGCTAAGATTAACATTAAATAAGTACCATTTTAATGTTAATTATCAACCGCCAGTGCTGCCAGTGCCTCGCCGATCGTGTGAAAGGAGCCACATACCACGATAAGGTCTTGCGGTTGACTGGCATTGATAATCGCATCGGTCGCTTCTGATAAACGTTTAAATTCGTGTATTCGAGCATTGTCGACATAGCTCGATAGGATACCTTGCAAGTGCTCAGTGCTCGCGGCACGTGGATAATCAATCTCAGCGACAAACCAATCGCTAATCGGTAAGCCCGCTATCGTCAAATGCTGCACGACTTTATTGATATCTTTATCGCCCAACATAGAAAACAGCATTTTAATGCTGGCAGGTTTTCCTGTAGCTTGACTGATATGATTACTATGTGGATTACTGCTGTGATTGAGAGTATCAGAGCTGTCTTGATTGGCTAGATGCTGTTGCCAAAGCGGTAATAATTGCGCCAATAAAAACTCGACGCCTTGCTCGTTATGCGCGACATCAAACAGCCAATGGCGATTGTGGGTCTCACGATAATCAAAGCGACCAGCGAGCCTGACCGTTTGTAATGCTTGCTCGATAGCGGTGCTATCGACATTTAACGAACTTGCGAGCACTGCTGATAACGCAGTGGCAGTATTGGTCAATGATAGTGCTGGGCGCGGTAATTGCATGGTGACCGCAGCATTGCTATATTGCCAAGCGCTTGCATCCACTTCACGATAATCAAAATCTCGCCCAACTTGATAACAAGTTGCTTGATGCTTATCAATCGCTTGCTGCACACTGACTGGCATTGCAGTAGCACCATAAACCACGCTGATACCATCACGTAAGATACCTGCTTTCTCACGGCCAATATCTTCAACATTGTCACCTAACCAATCGACATGATCGATGGCGATATTGGTAATCACTGCCATATCAGGATCGATGATATTGACCACATCTAAGCGCCCACCCAGACCGACTTCCAACACCCAGACATCACAATCCGCTTCGGCAAATATTAATAATGCGGCAAGTGTGGTCATCTCAAAAAATGACAAGGTCAGCTCACACGCTAATCGCGCTGCTTCTACCTTGCTAAAGGCTTCAATTAACGTCTCGTCACTGACCATCTCGCCATTGATACGCACGCGCTCATTAAATACACTTAGATGCGGTGATTGATACAGAGCCGTTTTATAACCTGCTGCTTGGCACATCTGCGCAATGACAGCCGTCGTTGAGCCTTTACCATTGGTGCCCGCCACCGTGAATACATAAGCATCGTCTTTGGCTGACTGTACCACGCCTAACGCCTCGGCAACTGGCAAAACTCGCGACAACCCCATATCTATTGCCGATACATGAATCTGCTGCATATAATCGAGCCATTCGGTCAAGCTAGAATGCTTGTTGGGAGTGTTAGGGTTAAAAAGTAGAGAGTCGGACATGGACACAGCCTATATTGAAATATTTGAATAAAAAATGGTCAATGAGAAAGCATTCATTAAGAAAGTACAGACAGTATATAACTACCTGCCCAAAAAGCAAAAATAGCATTTACCGCTGTTGACGATAAATGCTATTAATTGATCTTACTTAGTCAGCAAAATTGAGCATGCTACTAAGCATAAGTCATGCGGAATATTAAACTCAGTTATCCGTTAGTCAAGCCGATGAGCAAGTTAGGCATCAACATTAGGCATGCGGCTTAACTTTGCTAGCAGACGGTAAATGGTATCAATCATTTGATGACGATGCACCACTTCATCGACCACACCGTGCTCTAACAAGAATTCGGCACGCTGGAACGGCTCTTCTAGCGTCTCACGAACCGTTTGCTCAATCACGCGCTTACCTGCAAAGCCAATCATGGCTTTTGGTTCTGCTAAATGAATATCACCTAACATAGCGAGCGACGCAGTCACACCGCCATAAACAGGATTGGTCAATATCACGATATACGGCACGCCAGCAATTCTCAAACGCTCAATCGCTGCGGCAGTACGAGCCATCTGCATCAAAGACAGCAAACCTTCTTGCATACGTGCGCCGCCAGAGGCAGCAAAGCAAACTAAAGGCACTTTGTCTGCCAGCGCTTTCTCAGCTGCTTGGACAAAACGATCGCCAACCACTGACCCCATAGAACCGCCCATAAAGCGGAAGTCAAAGGCACAAGTCACCACATCAAGATTGCGCAGCTTGCCATACAGCACAATCAGCGCCTCAGACTCGCCTGTCTTATCTTGTGCTTCTGTCATGCGCTGCGGATACGGCTTACTATCCACAAAACTTAGCGGATCTTTGGCAGTAAATTGTTGTCCAAGCTCACCGTCTACTTGATCGAGCAACCAGTTTAAGCGCTCACGAGCACTCATCGGTAAATGATGATCACAATGCGGGCAAACATAGCAGTTAAAAATAAGCGCCGTATTGGTAATCATCGAATGACAATTACTGCACTTGGTTGACGGTTCAGTCTCTACTGCTGTCAAAGGCGCTGTCAATTGCTGCTTAATACCCGGTATCGGGCGATTAAACCACGATTGCCCAGCAGTGTTACCATTCGGCTCAACGTTGCTATTTTCAGTATGGTTCAGAGTTGTCATATCAGGTTTTGTTATCGTATCAGTCATATTATTCGCCATTATCAAAGGCTTATCGACAAGCTGGCTCATGCGCTTGTCCCTAAGAATCGATTTATAAGGATCAGTTTAATCGTCACATATTCTCATAACTTTCGTAGTTATAAAGCGCAGTTATAAGGCACGCTTTCGTGAAACTGTAACAATTTATATGTGATGTTAGTTTACACACGTAAACTAACTTTAGCAAAGTCATTTAACCCTGTCTTTATAAACATTGTTATTCATATTGCCATGACGATTTAAGTGACGATAATTTAACTTTATTTAACTTTATTTAACTGAGGCACTCAAACTATCAAGTGCACCGCGTAGCTCATCCATTTTTGCCATGATTTTTTGCTGAGCAGCGGCAACCGCAGTGCTATCATTTGCATCTATATCAGCAAAATTTTGAACCAAGGCACTACCGACAATAATACCATCCGCATGCGCTCCAATCGCTTTAGCAGAAGCCGCATCACGAATACCAAAACCCACACATACTGGCAAATCAGTCGCTGCTTTAATCGCTTGCACTTGAGTCGCAACATCATCAGTATCAAGCGTTGCCGAACCCGTCACGCCTTTTAATGACACATAATAAATATAACCACCACAATGGGTCAATACCTGCTCACGGCGCTCAGGTAAAGTGGTTGGTGACAATAAGAAAATCTCGTTCATCGCATGGTCAGTCAAATGCTGGGTAAAACTGCCCGCCTCGCTTGGCGGCAAATCAACCATCAAAATACCATCGACACCTGACTGCTCACATAGCGCGACAAAGTTGTCATAGCCGATGATTTCCACGGGATTGAGGTATCCCATCAAAATAATGGGGGTCTGCGTGTCTTGCTGACGGAACTCTGCCACCATTTTTAGCGCATCACGTGTACTCGTACCTGCGGCTAATGCACGCTCTCCAGCCAATGCAACCACAGGACCATCTGCCATTGGATCAGAGAACGGCAAGCCGACTTCGATCATATCTGCGCCATGCTTGACCAAGTCGTGCAGCAAACCAACAAAGTTATCAGGCGTTGGATCGCCTGCCATGACATAAGGAATCAGTGCTTTTTTATTTTGTGCTTTTAGGGTTTCAAAAGTGCTTTCAATACGGGTCATAGTGGTCTCTTATAATTTTAAAGTTAATTTATTGTCATTGAATCGTATAAGGCACAGATTCCCTCTACTAATGACCTTGCCAGTCGATATCTAGCTGTTCGGTACGGTTATAGAGTATATGAGTTAATAATAAAGCTACTTGCATTCTATGAATCTGATAATGATTGTCTGAATTATCGTTTAAAACATAACTTTCAAGCGTTGACTTTAATAGTACAAATTCTGATAACCCATTTCCATCAAGTGAGTCAGGAATAATATTTTCCTCGAATCTTTCACTGGCATTAGGCTTGTAGAGTATTGAAATACCACTATCATCTTTTTCAATGTTATAAACAATTTCATCTATATTATCAAAACATATCACTCTCTCTTTACAACGACTATTTGAGAGGATTCTTAGTTCATCAGAGGTAATAGACAGGATAGGTTCTAAATGCCAATCAATATTTTTTGCCATATGTTTACTAGGTAGGTTTTGGCCTTTTTCTTTACGAAATGCTAAGTAATGAGAAAATATGTGCCATAACATGAACATACTACATATAACAAAAATGGATTTAACCTTTAATAGATCATTACTACCTAAAAACCTCTCTGCTAGATATAAAAGAAAGCCGATCACTACCGAGAGCAAAGCTAGTTGCATACTATCAACAAACTTTTCACTTTGAAAAAACTTTAGTTGTTTTTTAGGCAGTAGCGAATTAATGTTCAAGGGCAGGCTAAGTGTTAGCTTATCCGGAAAACTATTTAGCTCAAATAAATTATGACTCACCGTACCCCCAATATTAGATAACTCTCAAGTTAATAATAGATCTAAAGTAGATTCGAATGATAGGAACTCTAAAATTGTAGTAATTTAAAGCTCAATCCCTTCCGCCTTCATCACTGAATGCAAATCTTTGTCGCCACGACCCGACATGTTTACAATAATCGTTTGATCAGGCGTCATCGTTTTAGCTAGCTTCAATGCATAAGCGACGGCATGAGCAGATTCAAGCGCAGGGATAATACCTTCTTTACGCGTCACTTCATGAAAGCCTTCTAACGACTCTTTATCAGTACAGCCGACATATTCAACACGCTTCATGTCTTTTAAGAAGCTGTGCTCAGGACCAACGCCAGGATAATCAAGACCCGCTGAAATAGAATGCGTCTCTTGAATTTGACCTTCATCATCCGCCATCAGATAGGTACGGTTACCATGCAGTACACCGATACGACCAGCAGCCAATGGTGCTGAATGACGACCCGTTTCGATACCGTCACCCGTTGCTTCAACGCCATACATTTTGACCTCAGTATCATTTAAGAAATCAAAGAACAAGCCAATGGCGTTTGAGCCACCACCCACACAAGCGACTAATGCATCTGGTAATTTACCCGTCATTTGCAGATGCTGAATACGTGCTTCTTTGCCGATAATCGCTTGGAAATCGCGTACCAATAACGGATAAGGATGCGGACCGGCAACCGTACCGATGATGTAATAGGTGCTATCGACATTAGTAACCCAATCACGCATCGCTTCGTTCATGGCATCTTTTAGGGTCCGTGAACCTGAAGTCACTGGCACAACCGTTGCACCGAGCAAACGCATACGATAAACGTTCATCTTTTGGCGCTCGACATCATCCGCACCCATATAGACGATACACTCTAGCCCTAAGCGCGCGGCGATTGTCGCCGTCGCTACGCCATGCTGACCTGCACCCGTTTCAGCAATGATACGTTTTTTACCACTCATTTTGGCAAGTAGCGCTTGTCCAATGGTGTTATTAACTTTGTGCGCGCCAGTATGGTTTAAGTCTTCACGTTTAAAATAAATCTGCGCACCGCCTATCTCATCGCTCAATCGCTTAGCATGATATAAAGGCGTTGGGCGGCCGACATAATTGACCAAATCATTGTGATATTCTTCCCAAAACGCAGGGTCTTTTTTGACTGTGTTATATAACGTTTCTAGCTCTTCTAGTGCTGCCATCAATGTTTCAGAGACAAAGCGACCGCCATGCACGCCGAAATGTCCACGGGCATCAGGATATTGATTGAAATCTTGCACGCTTTCTGGATTGGTGAAGGTGTTGATAGCTTTAGCAGTGATAAATACATCTTTGCTCGCGACATGACTCATGATAATTCCTACTATAATAAGTGGTATTTTTTAAGATAAATAAGGGGGAAGTTTTTCCAAGTAATTAGCTATGTAACGGATAAAAATTCACGGCTAAAAAACTAGTTACTGATATTCGAAGGTTCGCCAAGCGTCTCATTTTGCCATCGGTCGCGTTTTACCGCTTTCATAAAGGCACACATTTTGGCAGCGTCTTTTTTGCCTTTGTCAGACTCAATCCCACCGCTGACATCAACCGCATAAATAGGCAAATCTAAAGTGGCAGCGACATTATCGGCATCCAGTCCGCCCGCTAAAATAATAGGTAGCGAGCTGTCTTGCGGTAGCAGACTCCAATCAAAACGTGCCCCTGTGCCGCCATATTTATGGGGATGGTAAGCATCCAATAAGATACTGTTCGCGCCAGCGGCGGCAAACTCATTAATCTCGGCGCTTACGCTAGCGGCGGTGTGTTGGTCAGCATTAATACGCAGCGCTTTTATCCAGCGTTTATTGACCGCACTGGCCAGCTGCGCACATTGCTCCGGTGTTTCATCACCATGGAATTGAATGATATCAAAAGCGACCTGATTCGCTAATTCTATCAGTTCTGCGCGCGGCATATTCACCACTAGAGCCACTATACTTATAAAAGCTGGCAAAGAAGCACTTAACGATTGCGCCTGCTCGATAGTGACAGCGCGCGGACTGGGCGGATAAAATACCAAGCCAACCGCATCAACACCCAACTGGGCGGCAAGTTTAATATCATTAGGCTGGGTAAATCCGCAAAACTTAACGTGCATGATGTGACCTTAGATATAACACTTAGTGCGACATTATTAGACTGTCTTCGCTACATTGACGGCAAGTAAACGTCAATTGCCAACGCTAAAGCGTAAATATGAGGATTTGTTAATTGAATGGTAAATCCATTGCATCCAAAAACTTATCCTAGCATACTTTTATTACCAGTTTTGTTTATGATTGCGATTGATTAATAGAGGGATAGTTGAATGTCTAAAACGGCGGCGGAAACGTCTCATAACACAGATAGCACCGAAACAAGCAACGTCAACAATAGCGACGATGCCAATAGCGTAAACCCAGAGCATTATTTAATGTGGTTTCGTCGTGACCTGCGAGTTCATGATAATACCGCGCTAGCTGCGCTTTGCGAGCAGGCAAATGCGGATAACGCCTCAGTAAGCGCTATTTACTTCGTGACGCCTGAACAATGGCAAGCCCATGACATGTCGCTGACACAGCTCGACCATATCGCACGCACCTTGCCTATCCTCGCAAAAGACCTACAAACGCAATTAAATATCCACTTAACAGTACAGCTCTGTCCAAGCTTTACTGACTGTGTTGAGGCGATGCTAGATATCTGTAGCGCGAACCAGATCAGCACTGTGATGGCAAATCACGAGTACGAAGGCAATGAGATTAAGCGTGATGAGCAATTAACCAAACAGCTTGCAAACAACGATATAGAATTTGTCCGCTGGCATGATCAATGTATCTTGCCACCACAAACCATCACCACGAACGATGACAGCATGTATCAGGTGTTTACCCCATTTTATAAAAAATGGCGGCATACCTTGGATATCAGCACCATACAAATGCATGAGGCATCCGCCATAAATGGCAACACTAAAGTCAAACTAGAAGTCTCAAACGCCAGTGCTACTATCGAAGATATAGAAAGAGTAACTAAAGAAGTAGTCGAAGATTATCAAAAGGCACTGCAAAATGCTGGTTTATTAGAGCCCATGGATATAGACGTACAGCTTGAGCACGCTCGGGCAGCCTACCCTGCTGGCGAAACGGCGGCGTGCCAGCGTTTAGAGGACTTCATCGCTGATGATATTGATAACTACGATGTGAGCCGTGATGTACCAAGCTTACATGCGACCAGTCAGCTATCTGCCTACCTGACTATTGGCGCAATCAGCCCCAGACTTTGCTACTTACAAGCTACCCTACAATTAAGCAAAGCACTGGGAGAATTACATGGGAATGACGGAGACACCTTAGATAGCGGGGATAGCTTTGACAACACTGATAATAATGACATTAACCGCTGGATAAGCGAGCTGGCTTGGCGTGACTTTTATCGTCATGTTTTAGACTATAAGCCCGAGCTGATTCGCCATCAAGCGTATAAACATGAGACTGATGTCAAAATTAACTGGTCATACAATCAAGACGATTTTGCAGCATGGTGCATAGGTAAAACTGGCGTGCCGTTAGTCGATGCGGCAATGCGCTGCCTGAATACGACGGGCTTTATGCACAATCGCTTGCGGATGGTCACGGCGATGTTTTTGACCAAGGATTTATTGATTGATTGGCGCTTAGGTGAGCGCTACTTTATGCAGCAGCTGATAGATGGTGACTTTTCGTCCAATAATGGGGGTTGGCAATGGAGCGCCTCAACAGGTACCGATGCTGCACCTTACTTTCGTATTATGAACCCTTTTAGCCAAGCCAAAACCCACGATACCGATGGCGAATTTATCAAGACGTGGCTGCCTGAGCTAAAAGCCATTCCTGCCAGCATCTTGCATAGCGAGGATAAAATGCGTCAAGCACTGACAAAGGGCGGTAAGTTTGCTGATATTGATTACCCATTACCGATGGTCGAACATAAAGCGGCTCGCCAATTAGTGATTGCTGAATTTAAAAAACAGTAACGCATTACATCAACACTAAAACCTCAATTTACTAAGAATTTCAGCTATGGCATCTTACTTACATTATCTACCCTTACTAGTATCAGCTAGAGTTTACAAGATACGAGTTTGGATAATGTATAAGGCATAGGCTAGTAGAGTGAAGCTTATAATTAACAGCACCCATGTCGCAAAAGAAAGCGACTCCTTTGCTTTAGGGCGCTTATTAAGCTGACGTTCAGGCTTAGAAGACGGTTTATTATTAAGAGTTGTCATATACGCCACCTTTTTATGTAGTGTTATATTATCAACGAAATTCATAAGTTCACTATGAATAATAGATAAGCTCTACTATACAATATAAATGGCGTTACTTTAAGTGTTTCCAATTAATAAGCTAATGTATGATTATCTAGTCTATGGCTCTAATAAAATTATGTATGCATTATTTTACTGGCATCTTGCACGCGCCTGCACCTTGAGTCGTTACCGTCACTACTGCACCAGTTAACGAAAATAGCTGTTGCAGTTGGGTTTGCGCATTTTCTAGTGCCATATTCATGACATCACCACGACAAGCGCGTTCGAGTACTTCTTTTTTTGCCATACTTTGCGCTTGTTGCAATATTTTTGGATCGACTTGCATCATGCCAAAAGCACCAGTCTGCCAATCATAAATCTCGATATCGTCTAGATAAACCGAAAATATCTCTGATGGTGGGATGGTAATATTGATTTGCGGCATCACTGAGACTGGCGTATTAGCACCCGCTTCTTGTACCTCATCGACGTTAATTTCAGGCTGCACCACTTGTACCATCTCAGGGGTAAGTGCACTTAAATCAATCCCCGCCTCCACTCGTCCACGCGCGATAAACAAACCCTTTTGCTCGTCTTGCCACAGCTTCATCCAACTGCCAGGACGTTGACTGGTAATGACGGTATCGACACTAAACGCCACCGTTTCCAAACGATTCAATTTTTGGATTTGTGTGACCACGCCTTCACGAGTGATGGTTTCTATCGGCTCTTCCTTGGTTATATTCTGCACACTATAAATAGCAAAGACGATAGCTGCTAAACTAATGAGCAGTATCATCCACGACATCATCGCAATGGGTTTTTTCGCTTGTGAGTTAGTCGCATCATTATTAACAGGAGATCGATTGTCAGGATTATTCATATAAACACCCTCAGAGTTTTATCATTTATTTTTATTAAACGTATAACAAATAACTGTCTAAATGATAAATGCTACTTTTGAGCAGCAACTTCAAGTAATAACTACCAATACGCTACATAATGACTAGCGCTACCATTTACTATAAATACCCTAAAAACTGGTGAATAATCGAGTTGTAGTGACCTCATTTGCTCGTTTAAGTCACGTTTAAGTCACGTTCTGTCTGAAAAAACAAAAAGTCATTGCGTCTTAGGCTAACTTTACCTAACATAGTCGGATTGTATAAGCAAAATGTTGGCGTACATCTATTTTTCTGGTCTTTATGCGTAAAGTATGACGCTGCCAACATCAACGTTTTAATGCAAAATGAAAAGTTCCAGCCTTTTTGTAAGGCGTTTTATGAACGCACTTTCTATTCATGTACTGTTTGTCGCAGTACTTTTTAGCTAGGCATGTCCTAGACTATTACCAAGTGATACAAAGGTAAGCTTGCGTCGGCCATCAAAGCACACGCTCAATATCCTACTATTTCTTATTTATTTTATCGTTGATAAGGTTACGCTTTATTTATGAAAGCCAGTCAATTTTTATTTGCCACTCTAAAAGAAACCCCAAGTGATGCCGATATCGCCTCAAGCCAATTGATGGTGCGTGCCGGTCTTATTCGAAAGATTGCTTCTGGGTTATATATTTGGTTGCCCATGGGGCTACGTATCTTGCAAAAAGTCGAACGTATTGTTCGTGAAGAGATGCAAGAAGTTGGTGCACAAGAAGTGCTCATGCCGATGACCCAGCCTGCCGAGCTTTGGCAAACGACCGGACGCTTTAACGATTATGGTCCTGAGCTATTGCGCTTCAAAGACCGTCATGATCGCGATTTTGTGTTAGGTCCGACACATGAAGAAGTCATCACCAATCTGGCGCAAGGCGAGCTACGTAGTTATAAACAACTACCAATCACATTTTTCCAAATTCAGAACAAATTCCGTGATGAGATTCGTCCACGTTTTGGTGTGATGCGCGCACGCGAATTTACCATGAAAGATGCTTATTCGTTCCACGTTGACCAAGCCTCACTCGCCAAGACTTACCATGATATGTATGACGCTTATACGCGTATCTTTACCCGTTTGGGTTTAGATTTCCGTGCGGTACAAGCGGATACTGGTTCTATTGGTGGTTTTGCTTCACACGAATTTCATGTCTTAGCAGACAGCGGCGAAGATGATATTGCCTTCTCTGATTCTTCTGATTATGCAGCCAACGTTGAGCTTGCCGAATCAGTGAGCACCGCTGAGCGTCAGCCACCGAAGATGGAGCGCGAAGACGTCCTGACGGAAAATATGACCAGCTGTAAAATGGTTGCTGAACATTTAGGCTTACCATTAGAAACGACGGTCAAAACGTTAATCGTCCATGGTCATACCGAAAATGATGAGCCACAGCTTATCGCTATCGTATTACGCGGTGATCATCAGCTAAATACGATCAAAGCTGAGAAAATCGAAGAGGCCAATGTACCGCTGACAATGGCTTCTGATGAAGAACTGAAAGCTGCTGGTCTGCACAAAGGCTATATTGGCGTTAATTTGGATATGCCTGTCTTTGTTGATCGTTCGGCAGCAACTTTGTCAGACTTTGTGTGCGGTGCCAATGAAGTCAATAAACACACCACTGGTATGAACTGGGCGCGTGATGCGAGCATTACTCGTGTCGTTGATGTACGAAATGTGCAGGAAGGCGACCCTTCTCCTGATGGTAAAGGCAGCCTAAAAATCAAACGTGGTATCGAGGTCGGTCATATCTTCCAGTTGGGTGATAAGTACTCGCAAGCGTTAAATGCTACCGTATCTGGTGAAGATGGTAAGCCTGTGACCCTAATGATGGGCTGCTACGGTATTGGTGTGAGCCGTATCATTGCCGCTGCTATCGAACAGAACAACGACGAAAATGGTATCATGTGGCCACAGACGCCAACGGTTAATGATTCAATCGCTCCTTTTGAAGTCGCTATCATACCGATGAAGTCAAAAGAAGAGACCGTCATGCAGACAGCGACGGCACTCTATGAAGAGTTAAAAGCACAAGGCATCAATGTGCTTCTTGATGATCGTAACGAGCGTCCAGGTGTCAAGTTTGCTGATCTTGAATTGATTGGTATTCCTCATCGTATCGTGGTTTCAGACCGTAACTTGGCTGAAGGCAAGTACGAATACGTCAATCGCCGTGAGACAGAAAAGCAAATGCTCAGCCGTGAAGAAGTCATGGCAAAAGTAAGCGGCAAATAGTTTTATTCATAAAACTTATACCATAAAAAGCGCCTATCTTAGTGAATAAGATAGGCGCTTTTTTTACTTCTAAAAAAATGAAAATTGTTATTTGATATTATATTTTTTGGCAATCGCCTTACTACGTTTCTGTGTTTCATTAGCGGTGCAAACATTAGCGCTAATCTGAGCGTATACCACAGAATTATTCATTGGACCTTCGTAGTCAAAATCACACTTATCGCTGCGAATCTTTAACCATATACGCTGTTCTTTATCCAACTGCTGTTGTTGTGTCTTATTCAAAGTACGATAAACGCTCATATAGATTTTATTAAGGCGATTTTTTTCGACTACAATCGCATCGTTACCACAATCATAAGCCACTTCCATATAAGCATTTTCACAGTTATATTGATTTTCCACAAATGCAGCCTGTGCCAACTGCAAGGTAGCTAGAGACAAAGTAGCAGTCCCTAGAGCAGTTAAAAAGCTGGTTTTTAACTTCATAACTGCATCTCAATATTCATAAAATAAGGTTTATTGAGTATAGAAAAGAACGCGCATCAATGAAAGCTAAAAATTAATATTTATTTACTGCCTAATCAAGCGGCTTGGCTGTGGCATTAAGCGGATATCACTGACGCGACAAGGGTTGATATCGATACCGCCTCGGCGTGTATACCAAGCGCGAACCATCAGCTCACTTGGCTCATAGTATTGACTCAAATCAGCAAATATCTGCTCCACACATTGCTCATGAAAACCGTTATGCTGACGAAAACTTAAGATGTAACGCAGCATTCCGGCCTCATCGACTGTTTTATTACTGGTAATCGAAACCGCCAACGTGCCCCAATCTGGCTGATTGGTCACCGGACAATTACTACGTAGCAAATTAGAATAAAAAGTATAGGGCTGCACGCTGTGGATTTCTGAATGAGCATCCGTTTTATCACCACTCAATAGCGACGCATCAGGGTGCATCGTCAATGCCACTTTATCCGTACTATTTCCTAAGGCATCATCAATACAAACACCCTCAGGTTGAGCCACCAATAATCCTGATGTCTTATTATGCAAGTCGTCATTTAAGCCAAACAACTCAACTTGCACGTCTGCTTTTACACAGGCTGATAAGTCTTTAGCAATCAGCGCTTGCACATCATTCCAACTAGCGAATTCAGTAAAGTTGATACTGTTTAGATAGAGCTTAAGTGACTTTGACTCAACGATAAATGGCGAGCTGGCTGGAATACCAAAGCGTGCTATCGCAACCTGCGAGATACCCTGTTGATTTAACCAAGACATCTCAAATGCCTGCCACCAATCGATGCCAACCATTAACTTATCGTCTTGCCAGCCAATGACATCGCGACCCATACTGCGAGCGATAGGATACAAGGTCTCTGGACTATACTCGGTTGGATAGTCAGTGGTTTGCTCACCCAAGATACCGTGAATACTCATAAGTTACTTACCTTTCATGCTTAAATATAATGAAATAAAAACCAGTCATTTTACAGCAATGGGCTATTTTATGGGAATCATTTGCCACTCTGATGAACTAGCATTTTTGACCAAGCTAAAACGTACTCGATAGCCTGTATCATCGGTTTCATTGATAAGATAATAAAAATCGATTAAAACACTATTCTTACTTCGCCATTCAATATCTACATTTTCAAAACTATGTCTCTGGTCTCGATTTTGATAAGAATCCAAATGCGCTTTTAATTCGCTGGGGTCACTCTCGTAAACAATCTGATAGTCGCCCTCCTTCTGCTTTTGCCAAATCGTAATATTTTCTTCATCTATATAACCCTCTACTGTAGTAATGCGTTCTTTGTTGGGTGATACACTTAAATCGATACCATCAAATTCTTGACTAAATCCAGTTTTGAGATTAACAAGTACAGTACTTTCTACTTCGGGAAAACTTCTCAACAAGTACAGCAGTTGTTTCTTTTCATCATAATCATATAGTGAAAAATAAGAGTGAGATTGGCCGTCAGGAGCAAACAGCTCATCACGAAAAACCAACGGTAAGCTTCGATTGGGTACTTTGATATATATCGTATCTTTTTCTCTCGAAACACGGTTGCCCAATCCCCACTTTTCGCTAAGCTTGTTATCATGTTTCTCTAAGCTTATCTCAAGGCATTTCCTATAAGAGACCAAACTGTCGTATTCACACTCATTATCAAAGTAATCTGATTTTCTGGCTGGGTCTAGTACTTTCCAAACATAGTCATCCGTCGTCGCTTGGGGCAGGTCTGCTTGTGCTGGCATTGACAGCATTAGCAGTATTGCACTCGTCATACAGATGCGAATTTCAGTGGCTACTGGTAGAGTTACTTGCATATGAGAGCTAGACCTTTTTATTGTTTTTTAATCGTTGGTATTAGCATCAGGTAAAACTCTCTGCCATTTACCCTCTTTATTATCAGCCGCATAAATATAGCGCACGCGAAATGCTACCGTGTCAGTGGGATTGACTCTGTAATAAAAATCAACGTTAACTTTATTATCGCTTGTCCAACTGATATCTCGCGCTTCGTACACCTCATGTTTTTTGTCACTATCATAATCTTGTTCATATAATTCATCACTACTAAACACCGTTGCATAGCCTCCGTCATTATTAGCTTTTTGACGCTCCCATATCACAATATCTCTAGTCACACCTTGCCTACCATTAAACCCTACCACTTGATTCATGTCGCTAGAAAACTTAAGATTGGACGCATACAGCTCTTGCCAGCGCCCTGTGTTTAAATCGACAATGACAGTCGCTTGAGTCTCATACATAGTATGTAGTAACTGTAATAAATGATGCACTTTATCGTAGTACTGCAATTCATAGTGAGCGCTATGTTCCTCTTCAAACGGTTCAAGATAATCCTTAAATACTAATGGCTGCTTATGGTTGGGTGTATTAATATAAATGGTATCTTTTTCTCGAATAACGCGGTCACTCAAGCCCCATTTTCGGCTTTGTGCATTATCAGCTTGGGCTAACGATTTAAAAATACAGTTTTCATAATCTTTAAACGTTCGATATTCAGTATGATCGTATCGACAGCTGTCTTCATACCAGTCTATGGCTACAGGCGCAGGGACTTTTATCCATACCTCTTCATTTGTCGATGGCTCTAAAGCTAAAGGTGCTGCCTGTGCATCTAAGGCTGTTATTGTGGTCAATATAAATAGGCCCGCGACAGTCAACGCCGTCTTTATACAATGAGAGATAGCGATCATTTACCTACTACCTTCATACAGTTGCCACTTATCCGTTGAGGCATTTTTAATAAAGGTATATCGTACTCTAAAAGCCGCTGAATCCGCTTCATTCAACTTATAAAAAGAATCTGCATAAAACTTATCACCATTTACCCAAGTAAAGATTTCGCTATCATAAACCTGCTGTGCTTTATCTGCTTGATAAAACTTTTTATGATTGTCGTAGTTTTTTGAATCGTCACTACTGCTATAGACTTGTTTATAGTAGCCTTCATAGTAACCGCTATCTTGTCGCTCCAAAATATTGACGTGTTCCGTCGCTCCCATTTCACTTTCAAAACCGACTATATATCTCATATCAGGAGAGATACTTAGCTTTCTGAGACTAAAATCTTGCCAAAACCCAGTAGCTAAATTGACTAGCGTCAAGCTCTCTCCTTCATAAAATCTTTGATGTATTGTCAGTAATTTCCGTGATTTATCGTAGTCTTGTAGCGAATAATAAGGATTGAAATCCTCCTCATAAGGGCTCGAGTAGTCAACAAATACTAGTGGATTTTTCCGATTAGCGACTTTGATATAAATGGCATTTCTCTCTCTAAAGACTTTATCGCTGATATTCCATTGCTTACTAAGCGCATTATCTGCATCTTCCCTCAAGTTATAAAGACAGTTTTGTAGCGCATCATAAGTTTCATGTTTGTAGTCGTTATGGCAATCATACTTATACGTTGCAGGATCTACAGGCGTCTCCATGACGACCCAATCATAATCATCCATTGCCGCAAGTGGCGCTGCGATGGCAATGCTCGTGATTGTACTCAATAAAGTGGCTGTAAAAGCCTTACTCATACTTCTGACAAAAAAAATTTTCATAAAAAAAGCCCAACAATGTTGGACTCTTATAATAAGGTGACAAGCTACATTTTACAAACTAATCTACAAGCGCACACGTGAGCCATTACTGAGTAAACGATAGGCGATGGTATAGAATACCGTACAGAAGACAAAAATAGCGGCCATTGAATACCAGACATTCACATCAGAATAACCGAGAATACCGTAACGGAACGAGTTCACCATATAAACGATAGGATTTAATAGCGAGATATTTTGCCAAAATGGTGACAAGTTTTCCATCGAGTAAAACACACCACCAAGATATGTCAATGGCGTAAGCACAAAACTTGGAATGATAGAGATATCATCAAATGAGCGAGCAAACACGGCGTTTATAAAGCCACCAAGTGAAAATAAGATAGACGTACCCAGTACCGTAAATACCGTCACAAATAAATGCTCAATGCCAAGATCAGTAAAGAATAGTGCGACTATTGAGACGATGATACCAATGGCCAGTCCACGAAAGATACCACCACTGATATAACCCATCAAAATCGCATGTTTGGATACAGGAGAAACCAACAGCTCCTCGATACTGGAGGTGAATTTGGCACTAAAGAAGCTCGAAACCACATTGGAGTAACTGTTGGTAATAATCGACATCATAATGAGACCAGGCACGATAAACTGCATATATGGTACGCCGCCCATTTCACCCACACGCGATCCAATCATCTTACCGAAGATGACAAAATAGAGACTCATCGTAATAACTGGTGGCAGCAAGGTCTGTGGCCAAATACGCAGAATTCGGCGAACCTCTTTTAACAAAATGGTGCGAAAAGCAATCCACTTTTTATTCCATGACATGGTTTTATTAGGATCTATCATTTCTTGACTCACAATCCTGCCTCCTTCATGCTGTCTGCACTTTGGATATTTTTGTCTACTAGACGCATAAATAGCTCTTCTAGTCGATTGGCTTTATTACGCATACTGGCTACCGTGATACCTTGCTCAGATAACTGGTCAAAAACACCATTTAACGATTCGCCTTCAGTCAGTGTGACTTCAAGCGTCTGATCATCAGGCTGCGATGTGTCTGTCACTCCTGCCAAAACCAATTGACGCGTAAGCGGTGTCTCCAAATCAAAAACAAAAGTCTCAACCGATAGCTGCGCTAGCAAATCCTTCATCTCGGTATTAATACGAATCTGACCATGATCCAAAATCGCAATGCGTTTGCACAGCTGCTCCGCTTCTTCAAGATAATGAGTCGTCAGAATAATCGTGGTGTTTTCTTCGATATTAATCTGCTGCATAAACTCCCACATAGAGCGGCGTAACTCGATATCTACCCCAGCGGTTGGCTCATCCAAAATCAATAATTTTGGCTTATGAATCAGCGCCCTTGCAATCATCAACCGGCGCTTCATACCACCTGATAGCTCACGTGACTTGCTATTGCGCTTGTCCCACAGACCTAGCGCCATTAATAATCGTTTTGCCCGTGGGCGTGCTTCTTTGGCAGGAATGCCAAAGTAACCGGCCTGTGTAATCAAAATATCTTCGACTTTTTCGAACATATTAAAATTAAACTCTTGTGGGACGATACCAAGATACTGTTTAGCAACAGACGGATTCTCTAGTAAGTCGGTGCCAAATATCTTTACGCTGCCAGTGGTTGGTTTAAAAAGCGAGCTAATAATACCAATCATTGTTGATTTACCAGCACCATTTGGCCCCAGCAACGCAAAAAAACCTCCTTGCGGGACGGTTAAACTGACATCTTTGAGTGCCGAAAACCCATTGCTATAGGTTTTGGATAAATTCTGGATAGCAAGTGCTGGTACCTCAGACATGAAAACCTCTTTATTGGTTATAAATTTATGTAAAATCGTTTTTAGAATATGAATAGACAGAAGAGACTGTGTAGTGTCATAAAGTGAGGCTAGTGTTGGTGAATTTCAACTGTAATGCCTTAGAAGTACCGTATTGATAATACTCATCATTAAAAAAGCGCCTATCTCATTTAATGAAATAGGCGCTCCACTGATATATAGGGTAAAAGGCTTAGCCAGATATTCAATACAATTAGCTTGCTTCACCAACCATATAATCGACAGCGTTTTGAACTTCCTCATCAGGGATATCAGCACCACCTTTAGCAGGCATGGCGTTAAAACCATTGATAGCATGAGTATATAATGTTTCTTTACCCTTGGAGATACGTGGTCCCCATGCACCAGCGTCACCTAAGATTGGTGAGCCAAGTAGACCTGCAGCATGACAAGTCTGACATACGGCATTGTATACTGCTTTGCCATCACGAGGACCATCACCCGCTGCTGGGCCAGCGGCACGTGCCGTCACATCACAAACTTCATCATCTTCAAAGCACACTTTAGCAACTGGCTGAATGCGAGCAATTAAGTTAGGATACAAAGCAATCAGCTTTTGCACTTGCGGCGTATCTTGCGGAATAGGCTCTTCATCAACCGCAGGTGCGGCAGCAGCAGTTTCTGCGGCAGGTGCCTCGCCATCAGTCGTATCTGCAGCAGCTTGGGTATCATCACCCAACTGCTCAGGCGCATTTGCTACCACTTCCTGCGCTGCTGCTACATCAGAAACAGTTACAGGAGTGTCTACAACACTTTCAGCTTGGCTCACCGCGATACTAGCGATTCCTAGAATGGCAGCTGCCGATAACATAACTACTTTTCTCATTCGTCACGTTCTCTTATTACATATACAAAGGCTCATACGGCTCAGACATTCTGCTTGTCCTCCTTTGACAACCAAATAGTTATCAATAGCAAACAGCCAGCCCGCGTACTAGCACACTTGTAATCGGTGATTATAAATATGAATTCTCCCTGTCATTATAAGGGAAAAGGCAGGTAGATTGCCATGCCTGTTTAATGACTATCCTGTTTTTTCTTAAAAAACATCAATCACTGTGTTCATTCATTGGCTTTATGGATTTTATTTGTTAGACTAAGCGGTCTTTATTTTTCGACATCTTTACTGCTCATAACGCTCGTTTAGGCATGATGTTGATAATACCGTATGCCATTGTTATGCGCTCGTAGCTCAGTTGGATAGAGTATCGGTCTCCGAAGCCGAGGGTCGTGGGTTCGATTCCCGCCGAGCGCACCAATCATTGTATCTACAATATTTATGTCATCCTTCCTTAGTATTACCCTAAATCTTGAATATCTATCAACTCCGCGCTCAAAATATTTGCGGATTTCGCCGTGCGTGCTCGTCTATTGATAGATAGTTTTCTTATATGATAGGCATTTCGCTTATAACACTCGCCTATTCTGCTTGCTGTAAATTAGCTGCTAGCTGGGCACGGTTGGGCACACGATGATAATTAATCACGGGCACGTTACCCAACAGGCGCTGACCTGAAGCAATTTTCTTATCCATCGTAATCATTGCAATTTTCCTATCTTGTTTACTGAGCAATAAGTGATTGGTCTTGCGTGTGACTCGATAATCAGGAAAATACTGTTTGATCAGCACGGAGGTTTTTTGCAGGTCGTCATTAATAGGTTTTTTCACGCTTTTAGACGATTTATTATGAATTGTCTCACCCACTTTTACGCCGCGTGACTTTGCCAACAACCATAAAGCGGCAATAACGGCAAACAATATGACAAGCCACCAAATTCCATCTATCATTAGAAGAGATATCCATTATTAGCAAGGGTTGGCTCATGTTAGCAGAATTATCACCAGCGTTAATAGCAGAAGTAGAACTTGCTGCTAAATTATTGACATCCAAACAGCATATTTGCATCTTAACGGGTGCAGGGATTTCAGCCGAAAGTGGCATTCCAACTTTCCGAGATAAGCAAACAGGCTTGTGGGAAAACTATGGTGTGGAAGACTTGGCGACACCTGAGGCTTTCACTCGTGATCCAAAACTGGTGTGGTCATGGTATCAATGGCGCAGACAACTGGTAGCGGATAAAAAACCGAACCCTGCACATGTTGCCTTAGCGCAGTGGCAATACCATACTCAGTCGTCCAATCAATCATTAACGCTTATCACTCAAAATGTTGATGATTTACATGAGCAAGCTGGCAGTAAGGCAACTCATTTGCATGGCAATCTGTGGCATAACCGCTGTAGTCAATGTGAGACAGCCTGCCAAAGTCAATCGAGGGGTTCGTATCATAGCGAGGATACAATCAATTTTGATGACACACTGATGACCTGTCGCCATTGCGATGGCTATATCAGACCAGATATCGTTTGGTTTGGCGAAGCATTACCAGTACAAGCATGGCAAACAGCAGAAGATGCGGCGGCGAATTGCGAGGTATTTATCAGCATTGGCACCTCCAGTTTCGTCTATCCTGCCGCTGGACTCGCACAGTTAGCGAAACAAAATGGTGCCAAAATTATTGAGATAAATCCCAATCCAACGCCGAATACTATTGTGGATATCACCTTAGCAGAAAAAGCTGGTGTGATTATGCCGTTATTAATCCAGAAAATCACTGCGCTCTAGTCGCTTGAACTTAAGTCGCCTGAACATAAGTTACTTCAACCTAAAAAGCATACCGTGTAAAAAAGAAAAGGCTTAACGATTGATATCAACCGTTAAGCCTTGGATACTAAAACATAATCATAGTTGATTTACTTTAGTGCCAGATCAACTTTCGCCAAATATGCTGCTTTTAATTCATCACTAATAAATGAGGCATTAAAGGAGTTCTTTACCAAAGTAACAACATCATCTTCTGTTAGCGGTAAATTTTCGCATATATTTATAAAGTTTTGATTCATATAACCTTTGAAATAGGCTGGGTCATCTGAGTTTATGGTGATATTTAGACCATAATCTAGCAGCTCTTTGATATTGTGTTCTTTGTAATTATTAAAGACTTTCAGCTCAATATTTGAGTTCGGGCAAACGGTCAGCGGCATTTGCTCATCCTTCAGTCTTTGCATCAACTCTGGGCTTTTTATCGATTGCACACCATGATCAATTCTATTGATATTTAATAAGTCCAGTGCTTCGTAAATGTACGAAAAATCTGCCTCTTCACCAGCATGGGCGACCAGCTTAAAACCTGCTTCTTTAGCTTTTTTGAAGACATCTTTGAATTTTGATGGTGGATTGCCCAGCTCTGACGAATCAAGACCGACAGCGATGATGTCATCTTTGAATACCAGTGCTTGCTCTAAGGTCTCAAACGCTTCTTCTTGTGATAAATGCCTTAGGAAACACATGATAATACAAGAGGTGATACCATATTTTTCTTTGGCATCTGCAAGCGCTTCTTTGATGCCTGTTATCACCACTTCAAAAGGTATACCTCGTTCAGTATGCGTCTGCGGGTCAAAAAATATCTCTGTGTGAATGACGTTATCTTCAACACACTTAAGTATATATTCCCACGTTAAATCATAAAAATCGTCTTTAGTGATCAGGACATTTGCGCCTGCATAGTAGATATCTAAAAAGGTTTGCAAGTTGGTGAAGTTGTAGGCGTTGCGCACATCTTCTATATTTTTATAAGGAATCTCTATCTGGTTCTTTTTTGCCAATCTAAACATCAGCTCAGGTTCTAGTGAGCCTTCAATATGTAAATGCAGCTCAGCTTTTGGTAATTTCTTTATTAAATCAATCATAGGATTCCAGTGACGGCTTTTTGTAGTAGAGTACTTTTGAGAAGTGCTTTTGAGAAGTGCCTTTATAAATGCAAAGCCTGTATAGACGCTTGAGCAATATATCAGTCACCCTCGATTTCTAGAGGCACTATTATATTGTAATTAATGCCGAAACCCTATAAAAGAACACGATGCTAGCAAAATAACAAGCCATCAGATTCCCTCATCTACGTTACTTCAAAAACACCACAGTATCAGACAACTCGTTACCCGCTGGATCCTGCTCCAAATGATAATACTGACGCAGCACTTGCCCAACTTCATCTAACAATTCAGCCAAGCTTTCTTCGGTTTTTTGATTGGCAATACCTGACACGGCCTTGTCACACATCGCCCGCCAAACGGTGGGGCTGACATGAGCACTGATACCACGATCAGCTACGATCTCTAACTGGTGCTCGCAAATATTGACATACACCAAGACGCCCGTATTCTCTTCAGTATCCCAAACTCGATACTCACTAAACAGCTCAATCGCACGTTCGCGACAGCCAATATAGTACGCCTCTTGAATCGGCAGATGGTTTTCTACAATCAAAAACACCTCACCCCGATGCCCTCGCTCTGCACGGGTCACCTCGTCTGTCAAACGTGCTTTGGCTGCTGCTGTTAACCATTTACTATGCAATATAGGAATAAATAAGACTTGACGCCACCAGCGGACAAAACTGGGATTTGACGCGTTGTTTTCTGACATTTTACTATTTCCTCAAATACGTCATTGCTGACGGTCGTTTAATATCCGTTTTTACTTAAGCATCTACCAAGCGTCTACCACGAGCCACCAGCACCGCCGCCGCCAAAACCACCGCCGCCACCACCGAAGCCACCGCCGCCAAAACCACCACCGCCAAAACCACCACCGCCAGAGCCGCCGCCACCGCCCATACCAGGTAGGAATATCATACCGCCGCCTCTACGACCGCCGCCAGACCCACCTTTACCACCACCGCCGCCACCTCGTGAAATCAAAAATAGCCATAAGAAGATAGCCATGATAACGGTCATAAAAAACCCACCGCCTAAGGCTAACGATCCCGCAAAAAACCCACCAGCAGTAATAATAGAACCAAATACACGACCAAAAATACTGGTAATAAAGCTTCCAAATATCATTGCCATAATGAATAAAAATATGGGCGATGGTAGCTCGTCTGAACCTTGTTGTGCACTACGCTCGGCTGCTTGCGCATCAGCACGAGCCAATACCTCAGGATCAGCAGTCAGCCGCGTTTTGAGTGCGTCAACGCCAGCTATTATTCCAGCGCCATAGTTATTTTGCTTAAATAACGGCGTGATATCTTCACGAATAATACGATTGACGGCAGCATCTGGTAAGACACCCTCTAGTCCATAACCCGTCAAAATATACATATCACGGTCATTGACGGCGACTACCATGAGTAAGCCATCATCGATGTCTTTATTGCCCAGCTGCCACTTCTCAGCTACTTGTAGAGCATAGTCAAAGATAGGGACGCCATTGGTCGTAGGCACGATAACCACCGCTGCTTGGGCAAGACCTTGCTGATAAATATTTCTAAGCTGCGCCTCTAGACGCTGTTTTTCTTGCGGATTTAGAATATTAGCCTGATCAACCACAGGATTATTTAATATGAGCTTATCGGCATCGACACTGGGTACATTTGACTGTATAGGAGAAGGATTTGCGGCTGTTGACCCAACTGTTGCCTCATTATTAGCGGCATTAGGGTTGATCGCCTCATTGCCTAAAATGGCATCATTGATTGCATCATTACCCAATACAGCGTCATTGATCGCTTCATTAGACTCGCCCGCTTTGGCAATCACTACCAAATCCTCAACACTACGACTTTGCATGTCTGAAGTGCTATCAATGGCTTCATTAGGCGCAGCATACAACACAGGCGCACTACTGACGCTGAGTGTGAACAGTAATACTGATAGGATTGCTTTTGAATTGTTCATCTAATCTATACCACCTCAAGTGACATCTGTACTGAGTGAATCTACGTGATACCATTCACAAAAATTAGCATAGCAAAGAAACCAAATTTGACATAGCTAATCGTACTTTTTGGATTTGATATTCATTTAATAGGCATTTATATCCATCAATACCTTTAAAAATGTGGCTAAGCAAACTAGTGGCTAACTAAGCTAAACGATAAAAATGTAAACAAACAGAGCGACAAATCCCGCTCTGTTTTCATCTCTATTTAATCACCACTACTCAGCTGTCGCTGACTTATCATCACCGAAGTCAACACTTGGTGCGGTTGAAATAGCGTCTTCATTCGCCACGCTAAAGTTTGGCTTGGCATTCATACCAAATACTTTTGCTGTAATGTTGGTTGGGAACTGGCGCACCGTTGTATTATAGCTTTGCACTTCTTGAATATAACGGTTACGAGCAACGGCAATACGGTTTTCAGTGCCTTCGAGCTGGACTTGTAAGTCTTGGAACAAAGCATCTGACTTTAGCTCAGGATAACGTTCAGAGACAGCCATCAAACGTGATAATGCACCTGTCATCTGTTCCTGTGCAGCTGCATAACGCTCCATCGCTTCTGGATCATTCAGTACTTCTGGCGTCACAGTAATGCTACCAGCACGAGAGCGTGCCTCAGCTACTTGAGTAAACACTTCTTGTTCTTGCTCAGCGTACTGCTGCACGACTTTGACTAAGTTTGGTACCAAATCAGCGCGGCGTTGATATTGGTTCACCACTTCTGACCACGACGCGGTAACTTGCTCATCTTGAGCTTGCAGGTTGTTGTAGCCACAACCGCTTAGACCAACGGTAGACGTCGCTAACACGGCTGCGAGCAATATGGGTTTTACAATTGATTGACGCGTCATCATTGTTTCTCCTAATAATGGTAAATAATAAATAACCAGTAACACTTTTTTAATAATTTTTTAAAGCTTGTATTTTGAAGCTGATACATGAGGTCATGCAAATGTATGTCTATTTAAGTATTAGAGCCGTATATTTTTTATAATTAAAGGCACATCACTTATATTAAAGCCACACTAAACATAAAAACAGCAGTTAATGAGTACGATAGCAATCGTATGCCGCTCTGCTAGAGTCTCTTCTTATCAACGAAACAAAACTATAGGATAAGATATCTTACACAATGATGGCGCTATCTCATTATTTTTACAATTAGCCGTTACCAAAACACAACCGCAAAACCACACTGCTACCCCATGACTATTGCTCGTTTTTATTACCTATCATTGGTGATATCTACCTCACAAATATCATCGAACCACTGGCATTATCTTTAGTGCATAGCTTGTCCAGTATAGAGGAGTGACAGATAAGCGATGAATGACCGCTCTGTTTTTGCGTAGTCGATGTGGCTTTATCTATTGTTTCGATATCTAACAACAGTCAAAACATGCGATATTTTATCGTTATTTATAGTCATATCTGCCTGACCCAATATGAATATATATGCTTCTGTACAAAGAAAATTCTAGTAATTACTACAAAAATATGGCAAATTGCAGTTACGTAGCCGTACGGTTTGAATACATTTGGTAGTGGACTTATGGCTTGATTAGTATTAGCGAGTTGTTGATTTCTATGTAAAATATTACTCAGTTATTAGAAACTTGCTTAATCGTTTCAATCAGCCACACCGACCCTGTAGTCAATCGATACCGCTCACAAAAAGTTGAATGCTATCGGCATGATAAGTATTTAATATTATAACCGCCTGTTTTATCCACCGGTCTACTGAACATTCATCTCAGATATTAAGTGATAAGATAAATGTCGCAGTAATTGAGACAGCTTACGCCTTGCAACTATGCTAATACGCATATCGTCGGTAATAAGCTTAAGCAAACTGTCAATATTACTGATAAACCAAGCGGATAACGACAGACAACTACAGTCCATTCTTAGTGGCTAAGCGCGTATGAGACTTAACGGATATACATGAGTCGATGTAGATAATTTAACTGCTTAACTTAAATAAGTAAGTTAACCAGTTAGCTTACTCCTAGCATACAGAGCCACTTTGAGACAGTACTAGGAATATACATATGGAAGGTTTAGTTAACTTAGTAAACGGAATTATCTGGAGCCCCGCACTGATCTATCTGTGCTTGGGCGCGGGCCTATTTTATTCCATTATGACGCGCTTCGTACAAGTGCGTCTGTTCGGTGAAATGATCAAGTTACTCTTTACTGGTAAATCTAGTGATCAAGGTATTTCATCATTTCAGGCACTTGCCGTATCACTCGCAGGACGCGTGGGTATGGGTAACATCGCTGGGGTAGCTGCGGCTATCGGTTTCGGTGGCCCAGGTGCCGTATTTTGGATGTGGGTCGTGGCCTTCTTAGGCGCATCTACTGCTTATGTTGAGTCTACGCTCGCACAGATTTATAAAGAAAAAGACGTCATCACTGGCGAATATCGCGGTGGCCCAGCTTACTATTTTGAGCGCGCACTTGGCCAAAAATGGTATGGCATCCTCTTTGCAATCTCATCTATCCTCGCTTGTGGTATATTTTTACCAGGTGTACAGGCAAACGGCGTTATCAATGCTTTCGCACAGGTAATGGGCGAAGGGTCTGTTATGAGCATTGGCGCCTTAGAAGTTGGCTCAATGCGTCTAGTAGCCTTAGCCATTATCCTTGTGGTATTAGGTATTATCATTTTTGGTGGTATCAAGCGTATCGCAACGTTTACCGAGTATGCCGTTCCTTTTATGGCATTGGGCTATATCGTCCTTGCACTGATCATCATGTTTACTAACTTTGATATGATTCCACAAGTATTCGGTCTAATCGTTAGCGATGCCTTTACTGCTCAAGCAGGTTTTGGTGCAGCGATTGGTTGGGGCGTAAAACGTGGTATTTACTCAAATGAAGCAGGTCAAGGTACAGGTCCTCATGCTGCTGCTGCTGCTGAAGTTGAGCATCCATCACAGCAGGGTTTGGTTCAGGCATTCTCAGTATATGTCGATACCCTATTAGTATGTTCTGCTACTGCCTTCATGATCCTAACCATGGGTACTTACAACATTCAAGGAACATTACCAGACGGTCAATTCATCGTACAGAACGTCGCTGCTACTACTGAAATCAACGCCCCTGCATTCACGCAAATGGCGATGGAATCTGTTTATGGTGGTTTTGGTAACACCTTTATCGCTATTGCTGTCTTCTTCTTTGCCTTTACCACTATCTTGGCTTACTACTACATCGCTGAAGTGAACGTTGCTTATCTAACTCGCTTTGTCGGTCGCAGTGCCAACAAGACTGGTCTATTCTTAGTCAAAATCTTAATCATGGTGATGGTTGCTTACGGCGGCCTAAACTCAGCTGGCTACATTTGGGCTATTGGTGATATTG
Source organism: Psychrobacter cibarius (assembly GCA_030686115.1). Classification (NCBI taxonomy): domain Bacteria; kingdom Pseudomonadati; phylum Pseudomonadota; class Gammaproteobacteria; order Moraxellales; family Moraxellaceae; genus Psychrobacter; species Psychrobacter cibarius. The sequence goes on along the minus strand of CP131612.1, from coordinate 654,327 downwards.
GTGTTGGGCTTATGGCTTGGTTGAACATCGTTGGTATTTTGGTCATCTTCATTGTGGCTCGTCCAACACTTACCATGCTGAAAGACTATGAAGCACAGCGTAAAGCAGGTGTTGAGCGCTACAGTTTTGATCCTGCAAAATTCGGCATCAAAAACGCCCCTTATTGGGAAGAGCGTCATCTAAAAGAGCAACAAAGAATGGCAGCGGATCCACTACGTAAAGAGCATAAGTAATATTCTATAACGTAGCTATTATTCTTTAACATAATTGTTATTCAAACTTCTAAAACAAAAGCCCGAAACAATCGTTTCGGGCTTTTTTGTTTCAAACCTTTGCATTCATAAGCCTTCAATAGATATCTTACATAAGTCATCATTACTCTTTAAACTTGCATTAGTGTGAACCAATGAGAGGCTCATTTATCTTACTCTCCATTACATTGAACCGTTTTCATGCGACTGACTTATATCAATGCTATGGTAAACATTAGGTATCCCCCAAACGCAAAAAAGCCCAGCTCAATAGCTAGGCTTCTTCGACGTCATTATTTAAATAATTAATCATCAATAAAGAGGCTATAGAAACAACTTACTCAGGCATCAATACTGCATCGATAGTGTGAACCACGCCGTTCGTTGCCATGATATCTGTACCAGTAATATTAGCCGTGTTACCAGTCGCATCAGTGATGACATTAGCATCACTAATATTGATAGTAGCACCATTTACAGTAGCAACATCAGTACCATAAGGAATGTCAGCTGCCATAACAATCATAGGTACTACGTGATACGGAAGTACTTTTTTCAGTAGATCTGTATCGGCTAATAGCTCTTCTTTAGTAACGCCTAGCTTCTCTAACACAGGAGCAAATGCATCATCAGTTGGTGCAAATACCGTATAAGTCCCAGCATCCATCATCATTGTATCTAAGCCAGCAGCTTGTAATGCAGCCGTTAGAATCGTTAGATTTTCGTTGCCAGCTGCTATTTCAGCAATGCTTTGCGTCGCAGCAGTATCGGCCATTGGATCGGCTTCAGTCATTGGCTCAACTTCGGCAACGGGCTCTACAACCACTTCTTCAGTAGTCACTTCAGGCTCAACAGGATCAGTAACTGCTTCTTTATCATTACAAGCGGCTAATGACATGGCAGCTGTAACGACAGCGATAGAAAGTAAGTTTTTCTTCAACATAAGTATTTCCTTATAAAGGGATGGTCTGTTAAGTGACTTGTTTGACAAATAACTTAACCCAGTTAATGTATATAACAGCGAACCACTTATCTGTTGCAAATGATAGCAACTAAACAATAGTAATAATGTCGCCTCTGCTATACCAATAACTATAATTTTAACTGATTAATTTCGGATTAATGCTTACTTAGGTAGCAACACTGTATCGATCACGTGTACAACTCCATTGTTCGCTTGTATATTCGCGGTCACGATATTAGAGGTACGATCTCTCTCATCAGTAATTTGTTTTTTATCGTCAAATGTGATGCTGCTGCCTTCCAGCATCTCTTGACTGCCTACCATAATTTCAGAGGCAAAGACGCGGTCGTCTTCAATCACATGATAGGTGAGCACTTTCGTCAACAACGGCTTATCTTGTAATAACTGTTCTTTACTTATCTCAAGTTCAGCTAATAATTTAGCAAAAGCGGCATTGTTTGGTGCAAAGACGGTAAAGTCAGCGTCTTCATCAGCGAGGGCATCAGCCAATCCTGCTGCTACTACCGCTTCTTTGAGGATACTGAGATCCTCTGTGGCAACGGCTAGATCGACTATAGACTTGTCAGTAGGTAGCAATACGTCGTCAATGAGGTGAATGACGCCATTAGTGGCCAATACATCTGTTTTGATAATTTTAGAGGTATCCCCACTTGCATCCATAATGATATTGGCATCACTAATAGATATCGCTTGACCATTGACTGTTTCGATACTGTCGCCATAAGGAATGTCAGCAGCTTTGACTGTTATATTGGGGATAACATGATAAGTTAAGACCATGGTTAATAGCTCTTTGTCAGCCAATAACTCTTCTGATGTCACATCAAGCTCTTCCAATAATTCAGCAAATGCAGCATCAGTAGGTGCAAATACAGTAAATTCGTCCTCTGATGACATCAAAACTTTATCAAGTCCAGACGCCTTTAACGCAGCATTAAGAATGGTTAAATTTTTATTTTCAGCAGCAATTTCTGCAATATTTTGTGTTGGTGCTTCTACAACAACTGAAAAATCATTATCGTCGTCATTACAAGCGGCTAGCGGCAAAACGGTCATGGCAAGCGCCAGAGATAATAGGGTTCTTTTTAGCATGAGTATATCCTTATGTATGAGTTCAGATGAACCACCTACTTTGTCAGTAGCATCCGTCGAATGATTGAAATTGTTAAATGATCAAAGCTTTCAACAAGAAACAAAGATGACTGTCGTTTATTGTCGTAGTGTTAAACAATAATGATGACACGCTTAAAAAATATCTCAAACATTCTAAATGCCAGCAGTGTCATCTAAAGGAGATTCATCTAAGACAGTTGGCAATTAAAATAGCGTGTATTTAACAATCATGTCATCAAAGACGGTAGCTGGTACTCATACCAACTGCATCATACAAAGTAATAGGGATATAGTTCTTTAGCTGTAATTTTGAGATCAATCTTATTTGGGCAGTAATACTCTATCGATAACATGTACTACGCCGTTATTAGCAGCAATATCGGTTTTTATGATATTGGTAGCACGACCATTTTCGTCCATCAATTTGCCCTGATTGGTGACCATCAGAGTATCTTTACTGAACATAGTAATATTGCCCGGTTTAACGTCTTTCGCATATACTGGCGCAGCACCGTTAATCACGTGATAGCCTAAAATCTTAGTCAATAGTGGCTTGTTGGCAAATAGTTGTGCTTTGCTCATGCCTGTTTCTTGCAGAACTTGTACAAATGCGGCATTGGTCGGCGCAAATATTGTATAGTTTGCATTCGGGTTAGACAAAGCACCCGCCAAATCTGCCGCTACGACGGCTTCGACCAGTAGCGAGAAGTCAGGATTACTTTGGGCAACTTGTACCACATTCATTTTTGCCATAGATTGACTGTGCATAGGTGCTTTCATCGCTGCGCTTTTGCTTGGCATCATATTATTACAAGCGCTCAAACCAGCGATTGAGAGTGCTAATGTACCGATGGTAGCAATTTTAGTAAGCTTCATAACATTATCCTTAATGATTAAGTATTTATTGACTTTTCTATAACTGTCTTGCAGATTAGATCGTCTTCCCTTATAGCAAATACTAGCGCTAATAATAGTGATAAATGTTAGATGTCACTAATACAACTATTAACATTTACTAGTAAGTATTGCTTACGAAACATCAATCCTTCTGAAATTAAATTAACATATAACCAAGCTTTATCAATTCCTCTTTACGCAACTTTTTGTAGTACAGGTGTAAACTCTGTCTGACTTTTAAGCACAATCGTTGTGCTTTCATTTGTAGAAACAAAGCTTTATGTAATCTTTAAGCGAAATGATATTCATTTGTTCATAATCGCTTAATGGCATAAACTTTGAACATCATGCTCACTCAATCAACAGGCAGATTTTTTGTCTAGCATATTGCCAAAGAGGAATAAGTACTGTCCCCGTGAGCTATGATTTTCATGCTAGAATAATGCGGATTTGCCCACGCCTTTTATGAATTTTGCACGCTATTTATTATTCTTATTCTTATTACTTCCCCTTTTATAACATTGACGATATAAGCAGCGCTCCTATGACTCAAACGATGACTTCTCAATCTGCTCCTACTTCTAGTCCATCATCCGCTGATGACTTTATTTTAACGCCACCTGCCGTGTTTCCTTATAAAGAACAGCAATTGACGGCACGTGCCCGTATCACCGAGCAAATGGCGTCACGCATCTTGATGTTAGATGGGGCGATGGGTACACAGATTCAGACCTATAAATTAGAAGAAGCGGATTATCGTGGTGAGCGTTTTGCCGATATCAATCAAGACGTACGCGGTAACAATGATTTATTGGTACTGACACAACCGCACATGATTAAAGACATTCATCACGATCATCTGCTAGCTGGTGCCGATATCATCGAGACCAATACCTTTAACGGTACGCGTCTGTCGATGGCTGACTACGATATGCAGTATCTAGTGCCTGAGCTGAATAAGACAGCAGCCAAGATTGCCCGTGAAGCGGCGGATGAATTTACGGCAAAAACGCCTGAGAAGCCGCGTTTTGTCGCTGGTGTCGTAGGGCCAACCTCACGCACGTGCTCGCTATCACCGGACGTCAATGACCCAGCTTTTCGTAACATTACCTTTGACGAATTGGTACTAAATTACCGTGAAGCGACTTTATGCCTGATAGAAGGTGGTGTTGATCTAATATTGATTGAGACGATCTTTGATACGCTCAATGCCAAAGCTGCAATCTTTGCCATCACAGGCGTGTTTGATGATATTGGCTTTGAGTTACCGATTATGATTTCGGGGACGATTACCGATGCCTCAGGTCGAACGCTATCAGGTCAAACCGCCGAAGCCTTTTATAATTCAATCCGCCATGCCAAGCCATTATCGGTTGGCTTTAACTGTGCGCTTGGTGCTGATGCGCTGCGTCCGCATATCCAAACACTGTCGAACATTGCTAATACCTATGTGTCCGCGCATCCGAACGCAGGTCTGCCCAACGAGTTTGGTGAATATGATGAAACAGCCGAACAAACCGCCGCCCTGCTCGAAGGCTTTGCCAAAGCAGGTATCTTAAACATCGTGGGTGGCTGTTGTGGTACGACGCCTGAGCATATCCGTCAAATCGCTAAAATGGTGGCAAACTATCCACCGCGCGTCATTCCAGATATCCCACCTGCCTGCCGTTTATCGGGTCTTGAGCCATTTACGATTACACCTGAAAGCCTGTTCGTCAACGTCGGTGAACGTACCAACGTGACAGGGTCTAAAAAGTTTTTACGCTTGATTAAAACCGAAGCTTACACCGAAGCACTCGATGTGGCGCGAGATCAGGTCGAAGGCGGCGCGCAAATCGTCGATATCAATATGGACGAAGGCATGCTCGACTCCAAGCAAGCGATGATTCATTTCGTCAACTTGGTGTCTGGTGAACCTGATATCAGCCGCGTACCGCTGATGATTGACTCGTCTAAATGGGACATCATCGAAGAAGGCCTTAAGCGTATCCAAGGCAAGTCCGTTGTCAACTCTATCTCATTAAAAGAAGGTCATACTGAATTCGTTGAGCGTGCCAAGCTTTGCATGCGCTACGGTGCCGCCGTTATCGTCATGGCATTTGATGAAGACGGTCAAGCCGATACTTACGAGCGTAAGATTCAGATTTGTCAGCGCAGCTATGATGTGTTGGTCAACGAAGTTGGTTTCCCATCAGAAGACATTATTTTTGACCCGAACATTTTTGCCGTTGCCACTGGTATCACTGAGCATAATAATTATGGTGCGGACTTTATCAACGCCACCAAATGGATTAGTGAGAACTTGCCCAATGCAATGGTATCCGGCGGTGTCTCTAACGTTTCGTTCAGTTTCCGTGGTAACCCAATTCGTGAAGCCATCAACTCTGTATTCCTTTATCATGCGATTCAAAATGGCTTAACCATGGGTATCGTCAACCCTGCCATGCTTGAGTTATATGACGATATTCCAAAAGAAGCACGCGACGCCATCGAAGATGTGATGCTCAACCGCAACCAAGGTGAGAGCGGTCAAGACGCCACCGAACGTCTGATGACTGTGGCTGAGAACTACCAAAACGGTGGCAAGAAAAAAGACAGCACCGTTGATATGAGCTGGCGCGAAGGCACAGTAGAAGAGCGCATCGCTCATGCACTGGTCAAAGGCATCACCACCTTTATCGAAGCGGATACCAAAGAAGCATGGGAGAAATACCCCAAGCCGCTAGAAGTCATCGAAGGGCCATTGATGGATGGGATGAATATCGTCGGTGACTTATTTGGTGCCGGTAAAATGTTCTTACCGCAAGTGGTCAAATCTGCGCGCGTAATGAAACAATCCGTTGCGTGGCTAAATCCGTATATCGAAGCAGAAAAAGTCGAGGGTGAAAAGAAAGGCAAAATCCTCATGGCCACAGTCAAAGGCGACGTCCACGATATCGGTAAAAACATTGTTGGCGTGGTACTTGGTTGTAACGGCTATGATATCGTTGATCTGGGCGTCATGGTACCGTGTGAAAAAATCCTCGATACCGCTATCGCAGAAGAAGTCGATATCATTGGCTTATCAGGTCTGATTACCCCAAGTCTCGATGAGATGGTCTATGTCGCCAAGCAAATGCAAGAGCGCGGCATGACGCTACCCTTGATGATTGGCGGTGCAACGACCTCCAAAGCGCATACCGCGGTCAAAGTCGAGCCACAATACCAAAATGATGCCGTCATCTATGTATCTGATGCCTCACGCTCAGTCGGTGTAGTCACTAAACTGCTCTCCAAAGAATACCGTCAAGCGCTTATCGATGAAACTCGCGAAGAGTATGTCAAAGTACGTGAACGCCTTGCCAAGCGTCAACCAAAAGCGGCGAAGGTCACGTATGCCGAATCGGTCAAGATTGGCTTTCAGTATGATTGGGAAAACTATGTGCCACCAGTCCCCAATAAGCTTGGGCAAGTGATATTTGATGACTATCCAATCGCTAAGCTACTGCCTTATATCGACTGGACACCATTCTTTATCTCTTGGGGACTGGTCGGTAAATATCCGAAGATATTGCAAGATGATGTGGTCGGCGAAGCAGCACGTGACCTGTTTGAGAATGCCAATGAGCTGATGCAAAAAATGATTGATGAAAAATTAATCGTCGCCAAAGGGGTATTTAAACTCATGCCTGCGCGCCGTACGGGTGCCGATACCGTCACTGTCTATGACAATGCTAGTGAAGGCGGTGCAGCAGAATATCAATTCGAGCACTTACGTCAGCAAAGCGACAAAGCCAGTGGTAAGCCGAACTTTAGCTTGGCAGACTTCATCTCGCCATCAGAGACGCATACCGATTACTTGGGCGGCTTTACCGTTTCTATCGTGGGTACAGAAGCCCTGGCTGAAAAGTATAAAGCAGCAGGTGATGACTATAATGCCATCATGGTACAGGCACTATCTGACCGTTTAGCAGAAGCCTTTGCCGAGCATTTGCACGAGCTAATCCGTAAAGAGTACTGGGGTTACCAACCAACTGAATCACTCACCAATGATGAGATGATTAAAGAGAAATACGTGGGTATCCGCCCTGCACCTGGCTACCCTGCTTGCCCTGAACATACCGAAAAAGGCAAATTGTTTGATTGGCTCGGTACGGTAGATGCCATCGGTACAACGCTAACCGAAAGCTATGCGATGTGGCCTGCGTCATCGGTCAGCGGATTCTATTACTCGCATCCTGATAGTGAATACTTCAATGTCGGCAAAATCAGCCACGATCAGTTAGAAAGTTATGCTGAGCGTAAAGGCTGGGATATGAAGACTGCTGAGAAGTGGTTAAATCCGAATTTGTAAGAACTTAAAACTCAGTTAACGCTTAAATAATTTCTGATAATTTTTTGGCTTATTCATTTAATATGAGTAAGCCATTTTTTATAGCAGTCTATTCTGCCCACAATCAGCAAACTTATGGCTACGTTCATAGCAAAATACTTTCATCATTTGCTAACAAGAACCATGCTAGATTATTGTCTACTCTATTATTTTTATCTTTGTGAGATAGGCTATGAATCAGATTGCATTACTCTCTAGTTGGATTGGCAAGACCTTTGCAGTCTGGGCATTGGTCAGTGCTGTTTTGGGATTTGTTTTTCCTGAATTCTTTGCCTCGTTGGCTTTTTTGATTGTTCCCATACTTGGCATCATTATGTTTGGGATGGGCATGACGCTCAAGACTGAAGATTTCCTAGAGATTGTCAAACGACCTAAACCTGTACTGGTAGGGCTATTGGCGCAGTTCACGTTAATGCCTATCATTGCCTACTTATTGACGGTAATTTTCAACCTCGATCCTTTAATAGCAGTCGGTGTTATCTTGGTTGGCTGTTGCCCGGGCGGTACTTCTAGTAATGTGATTACGTTCTTAGCGAAAGGTGATGTGGCATTAAGTGTGGCGATTACCTCTATCTCTACCCTACTTGCACCTTTTCTGACCCCTATTCTGCTCAGTGTTTTTGCGGGGCAGCTTATTGATATCGATTTGGCCAGTATGATGATAACCATTACGAAAATCGTAATCTTGCCCATATTACTGGGTGTTATCTTTCATAAATTTTTGGGTAAAAAGATAGAGTTCGTCACCGAGGTATTACCGATGGTGTCGGTGTTGGGTATTTCTATCATTATAGCGGCAGTGGTTGCCGTGTCTAAAGCGACCATCTTAGATAGTGGTGCTATCGTATTTATCGTGGTTGCCTTACACAATATGACGGGTTATACCTTGGGATATGTAATCGCTCGCTTGTCCGGCTTTACGGAGAAACAACGCCGCGCGATTATGATAGAAGTGGGCATGCAAAACTCTGGTCTAGGCGCTGCACTTGCGGCGACGTATTTCAACCCTGTCGCTGCCTTACCTAGTGCAATATTTAGTGTGTGGCATAACTTTAGTGGTGCGCTAGTTGCGAATATTTTTGCTAAGAGGGATGCTAGGTAGGTAGGGCTTTTAATGATTAAATCCGAATTTTTAGATTGGATTTTGACTAAAATTTTCTAGAAATTACTTGAGGCGGGATTGGCTTTTATAGCTGACTTCGCTTTTTTTTCTATCTGCAAACCTAGATGAGGTGATAGCTAATTTTTGAGGCGTTTTAGTTACTCCAATAGCACCTATTTCTTCTAATAATTAGAGCTTAGCATGACGACATCAGTTGTCGTATAAAGTTCTTAACAACTTGCCATATTCCTCTTCGTTTATATACAATCACTTTTAAGCTTACATCGGCTTTTAACTCTTTACATATTAAAAATTTTACATAAGTTCACATTTAAGCTATTTCTGATATTATTAGCTAAATATCTGAAATAGCTTAAAAAATGGATTTTTAATATGTCGAAGAAACCTCATACTGAATCTACAAGTGCTGACAAGACAGCTCTAGGCTTTGACTTCCAGTATTATTTTTTCATACTTAAGCTTTTGCATCTAAAACCTGGAGAATCTATCGGTTTAGAAGTAATTGATGATGTACATACCACTGAATTAGATAATGATTGTCAAATATACTACCAAGTCAAACATACCATCCACGATAATACCAATCTTACGACAAGAGACCCTGACTTATGGAAAACTCTATCTAACTGGTCTAAAGTAATCAGTGACAAAAATGATGGACGTGCTAATGAGAAGCAACAGTTAGAGTTTTTAAAGAAGTCTGAATTTGTGATTTTTAGTAATAAGCTAGACAACAAGAGCAATGAAATAGTAAATCTTATCAATAGTTTTAAACAGTCCTCGATAAATATAAATAGCTTTATTAAAAAATTGGAGCCCATCAGATCAAAAACAACATCTAAAACCATTATTGCCTATATAGATGACCTTTTATCATTGAAGCAATCAGTACTAGAAAAATTTCTTCTTAATATCAATTTTGAATTAGGTAATAATGACATTTTTCCTATGATATATGAATCACTCAGAGGAAAAATGGTTGATGAGAAAAATATCGAAGATGTGTTTAGAAACTTAGATTCAGACATGCGAAAGGATAATTTTATAACTATCAAGTCAGGTAATAAGTTTGAAGTCAGTTTTAATGAGTTCTATAAAAAATATAAGGTATATTTTCAAATTTCAGCCAGTAAGTTACCAATTAGACCTCTTAACTCAGCATTACCTAGCATTTCAGAGATAAAAGAACAAGTGTTTATAAAGCAGTTATTAGATATTGAAGATTTTGAGACGGATGATTTTGACCAGCTGACTCGATTAACTACACATATGCTAAAACTAGAAGATAATATTTTTAAATGGTTTGAGAATGGCGAGATAACTCGTAACAAATATGAAGACTTCCATAGCAATACTAAAACTATTTGGGAAAATATATTAAGAAGTAAAAAGAGAAAAGGCTTAACTCAAGAAAAAAGCCTCGAAGTTATTGATGAGTTAAGAAAGGAAAAACTATCCATAGATGGTCAAGAGCTAGATATTGAGATGAGTAATGGAGAATTTTATTATCTATCGAATATTCCAGAAATTGGCTGGACTCTTGATTGGGAGCGATATAAAAAATGAACTTAGGTAGTTATAATAACTTCGGTATAGTAGCAATTGCCTTACATTCTACTATTTATGAATTAGGTGAATTATCATTATCTAAAGCTATGCTTATAATGCCTTTCTATGCACATAAGCCTCTTACAGATTACCTTGCTCGTCAGAATATACAAATTCTTAGTATCGAACACTTAATTGCTTTGAAAATAGAGTATTTTTCAAACTTTAACGATAGATATGAAGATGCAAGTGTAGAAACTATTCATGCCATACAGTATCTTATAGAAACTAAAATAATAAGCTTCAGACATGGCACCTTGATATGCAACGTTCCTTTTAAATACGATTCGAAGATGGGTAAAAGAGCAAAAAAAATAAGCAAAGCGTCAGAAAACATGGCTAAAATAATGAATGAAGATAGCTCAAAGCTATATTTGAACTTAAGAGTTAATTTATGAAGAAATTTAATATTCTAAAGCTATTGTTATGGTCGAGAAATGGAAAGCAAAGAGTCCTCAATTTTCAAGTCGATAAGATTAATGTAATTACAGGGAATAGTAATACTGGCAAAACAGCAATTTTAGATATTATTGATTACTGCTTTTTTGCAAGCTCAAAAGGTATTTCTGATAGTATCATTAATGAAAATATTGCATGGTATGGATTGGTATTTGAAATCAATGATAAGACCTATACTTTAGCAAGAAAGCACTATACTAAAAAAGTTTCCAATGAATATTATTTTTCAAGTATAGGAGAAGTTCCAGAAAAATTTCCTACAGCAAATAACACTGAGGAAGCATTGAAATCTATTATCGAAACTGAATTCTCTATTGATTCTAATATTACAGTTGCATATGGTGGTAAAAGTTTAAAGAAAGGCTCCAAAATATCACTTAGATATTTTTTAATGTTCAACACTATCTCGCAAGATATTATTAATGATTCTCGTAATATTTATTTCGATAAACAAAACAACTCAAGATATAGAGAAGCTTTACCTCGGATATTCGATATAGCTACTGGAATTGACAGTATAGAAAATATATTACTTAAGGAGAAAAAAGAAGACTTAGAAAAAGAAATTACTACTCTTGAAAGAAGAAATTCTAAATATAAACAGCGTCAAGACCAATCTTTTGACGAGGTTAAGGATATTCTACTAGAAGCTCGAGAAATGGCAATAATTTCTTCTGATGAAGATGTGGAAGCGATTAGTGAATTAAAAGGTGTTATTGAAAATAGGAGAGCTACAGAAGATATTGGTATAATTAAACGCGAACTACTCGAAAAAGATAGAAGCTTAATCTTGAGAAAAATTAGGAATTTGAAAATCCTTAAAAACCAATACAATACTCATAAGGAAAACCTATCTACCATTCATGATAGTTTAAAACCAATAGACTACTTAAAAAATAAGGTTGAGGTGAGAACATCTTATTTTTCTGAAATAATACTAAACCTTGAAAATGAACTTAATCAACTTAAACAAGCAAACAAAAAAGTTACCCCTATTGATAAACAAGTTACTGACCAAATAGTCAAACTTAAAATAGAATTGGAATCTATTCAGCAAGAGCTAGATGTTTTACCGAAAGAAATAAGAATCACAGATACAGATGCAAAAAAACTAATTTTTATAGGAAGAGCAACAGAGATACTGAAGTTATATTCTGGTGAAGATAAATTTCCAGAAAATACTCAAGTAAAAATTGATAAGCTTCAAGAATTAATCAATAAGATAGATGTTGAGAATACTGAAGAAATGAAATTATCAACAATTGGTTTGATTGAAGAAGTGATACGTGGATATTTACAGCAGTATGGAGCAGTATTGGGAAATTACTCTAAGTTTCAACCAAAGTTTGACTATAAAAATAAACTACTACAGCTACGTAAGCCTAACTCTATAGATATAGAGCCTAGTGTTGGTAGTAGTTCAAACCATTTATTTCTACATTTGTTCTTTTCTTTAGCTATTCACGAAGTTATTTTCTTGAATAAAGCTCCTTATGTTCCTCCATTTTTAGTTATTGACCAGCCTAGCCGACCATATTTTGAGAGTGACGACTCAGATATAAGAAGAGAAGAAAGTCTTGAAAGCGATAACGACAAAATTAAACAGGCATTTAACTTACTAAATGATTATATCGATAATCGATTAAAAGAAAATGGTCATTTTCAAATGATAATTTTTGAACATGTTTCTCCTAGTTTTTTCGAGGATTTAGAACATTTTCATTTAGTTGAAGAGTTCAAGAATGGCAATGCTCTCATTTCGAACGAAATGTTGAACATTTAATTAGATGCAGATAGTGCTTAGAATTCAACCTACTCACTACTTAAGCTTTAATTTTTCAAGTTAACATTATGTCAAAAGTGCGCCTTAGCACTTAATTGTAGCGGTTATCCTGCTTGGCTTGGCTAGTTGCAATAGCTAATAGATATGAGAGAAAAGCAGGAAACAGCTATAATTAGTTCTTACTCAATCTTAACCTTACCCCGCCGACACCGCTCAGAACAATAAATCACCTGCTCCCAATCCTTCTCCCATTTTTTACGCCACGTAAATGGGCGTTGGCAGACGGGGCAGGTTTTTTGCGGTAAATTTACTTTTTTGTGTGCCATCGTCTGCTCCCTTATGTCTACATAGCTCTATTTCATTACTAACGACTACTTGTCTTCTTTTTGATGATCTAGCCCTTCATACTTTTTAACGCGGCGGCATTGGTCTGAGCAATAGACCATGCTCTCCCAGTTTTTATCTAGCTTCTTAGTCCAACTAAACTCGCGCTCGCAGACAGGGCAAAGCTTTTTGCGGACGTTCTTTTTTTTGTGCGCCATAATTTTCTCATTGGTTTGATATAGTCGATTCACTATCATCGGATACGGTGTCAGGCTTTCTTCACCTACTGTTTGTAGCAGATTTACTCGCCGTCATTGTATCCAAAGTAGCTGTTGCCGACTATATTACCACTGTCTCTTAATCATAAGCCCTATTTATAGTGCTATTCATAAGTGCTAATCATCAGCATTGCTCATAAGCGTTAATAATCAATCATTAGTTGTTAATCGTCAGCTATTAATCAGTAGTGATTAATCATAATCGTCAAAGATTTTATTGAGTCTATTTAGACTATTTACGATTAGCTTGCCAGATTGATCGGTACTGGTATCAATCGCTAGCTTCTCATCCATACGCATCGTTAATGGCTCTAGCGCTTGCTTGAGGGCAGTTGCCATCAATGCGGTCTGCTGATGAATATCAGAGATATCACTATCTGCTGCTTGATTATCATTATTGCTAACCACGCTATCCGCCATTTTTTGCGCCAGTTGTTCAACAGCGTTGACTAGCTGCACCATGAGCTGCTTTTGTGCATATTGGTTTTGCTTGAGATATTCTCCTTCTGCCTTCTCAGCGTTGTGATCATGCTTGTATATTTGCATCAGCTGATTCAGACTTTTTTCAAAGCCGTTATCGATGCTATCGCTGACGACTTTGGCATTATTAACGACGCTATCGGCAAGGATTTTCTGTGCTTCTAATTGGCTGTTTAGCTGGGCATCGAGTTGCGCTTGTTGTCCTGCTTCTCGTAATCGAGCGATTTGTTCAGGATCATTTTTCGTTAAGTATGTCTCAAACTGGCTACTGATGGCATTGAAGCCACTGGCCAAATCAACTAACTGAGCAACGATACGCGCGCCCGTATCACCGTCTTCTCCGCCCATGGCTTTGTTACGTAAGAAATCAGCTTTGATTTGCACCCAACGCTGCATTTCTGCTTCGGTCAACACACCTCGTATCTCGCCAAGCTTGAGCAGATTACTCTCTGCGCCTTGGGTCAATAGCTGCGACTCGCCCAGATAGTGGTCATCTATCAGCTGATTCAGCTCACTCTTATTCATGACCGCCGACAGCTTTTCGGTCATTTTATTCATATTACGATAACTGCCTTGCAGCTTAAATATCGGCTCAATGCGGTACTTATCATCTTGCGAGGCGGAGGCAATATAGGCTTGGTTGACGTCCAAAATGACTTCTTGCACCGTAAACATATGACGCAAGATGGCGACAATCTCATTAATCTCTGAGGTGCTATACGGATACGTCAGCTCGCTGCTTTGGGCTTGGGCAAGGTTTGCATTATCCGCTTTCGCCATTTTGATGAGACGATGAACATCCGCTAGGTCGCGGTTGGCCAGTGGCGCAAGAACGGTGTTAGAAGTCAGCGAGTTCTCGATATAACTGAGCGCAAACACTTCTTCCATGCCGCTCATGATATCGCCTAAGTTGTAGATATCGGCACGGTTGGCGAGCATGTCTGGCACTTTAAAGGCTTCGCCGCTCTCGGTATATGGGTTACCTGCCATGACCACGCAGAACTTTTTGCCACGCATGTCATAGGTTTTCGTTTTACCTTGCCAAACACCATCGATACGGCGCGTACCATCACCGAGTGAGATAAATTTCTGTAAAAATTCCGCATGCGTATGCTGAATATCATCGAGATAAAGCATGACATTATTGCCCATCTCAAAAGCTAAGTTGATTTTATTCAGCTCTTCTCGGGCGGTAGCATTGGGTGCTTTTTCGGGATCTAATGAGGTGACGTCATGACCGAGTGACGGACAGTTAATCTTCATAAAGATAAGGCCGAGACGATTTGCGACGTACTCCATCAAAGTCGTTTTACCATACCCTGGTGGCGATATCATCATGAGAATACCCATCAAATCGGTACGCTTATCTTCACCGACCGTACCCATCTGTTTAGCGAGGTTATCACCGATAAGCGGCAGGTAGCTCTCGTTAATCAGACGGTTACGTACAAATGAAGACAATGGACGCGGCATAAACTCGTCCAGTCGCAACGTCTCTTTTGAGTCATGCAATATCTCTGAGCGCATGGCCAGATAACGTCTATAGGCAGGGATAACTTGGGTATCATGATGATGCAGACGATTTAAGAAATCATCAACGGCAAAGGTTAAGATCTGCTGATGAATACGTGCATGCTCACCTAGCAAGTTATTAATCTGTATTTCAAGCGATACCTTACCCGTGCTACGCTCAAAGCTTTGTACTTGGTTGAGCGGGTTGTTAATACTGGTCAATGAAGGCGTTGACGAGGTAATTGAGGAAAATGACAAAGCCGATGGTGTGGCATTTGCGCCTTGATTGTCCATTTTTTTACTACCCAATCCTTTATCAAAGCTAGCACCTGAATCAATCAATCGTTGCACCAAGGCTTCACGCTGAGCATCATTTAACTGGGTAAGCAAGACAGCAATGGCTTCAGGCACATAATGACGGCCACTTTCTAGCTGTTGTTTGCGTAGCGCGTTTTGTGTTTCAATCTCGGCAAGCTGCTCTTCACTGAGTGCCTCGCCTGCCTCATCCGTGCCATCAGCCGACTCAGTACCACCATAAGTCTTATCAAGTAGTGCATGGAACCATGTGGCTAGTAACTCATAGGCTGATTTGGGTTGAAAGCCAAGTTTGCCTATTGAAGACTGTAGTTGGTTAAAACTGGCCGTATTTTGCGTGCTGCCTGAAGCACTATTCAACGTTTGGCTTAGCTGCTCACACAACTGCTGTGCTTGTTGGCTGGTTTGCCAGTTTATTGTGTTATATGCGCCAGTGTTCGATTCAGCTGACTGTCCTATGACGCTCACCAAATATTCACTAGCAAGCTGAACGTAGCTTGATTTAAAAATATTGGCATTATGAACATCACTGGTATTTGAATCTGATTCTAAACCTGACTTAGATGTGGACTGCTTGCCAGCGCCACTATTAATGCCAATACTGTCATCATTATGAGCCATAACAAAGTGAAGCATTACTTGGCTCATGTCTTCAACCAGCAAAGATTTGGCCGTATCGCTGCCCAATGCACGGCGCAGTTGCTCGGCGGTAGCGGCTCTATCTATCCAGTTATTTGCGCGCGTCAGCACGGATTCATTTAACCAAGCGTCATAACCAAATTGGCGCAAGCTGTTTAAGCCCAGTGCTTGTACGATATTTAGCTGCCAATAGAATAATTGCGCCAACGCTCGTACTTGCGGGGTATAAATCAGTAGCCCTGCCTCACGCAACGTCGGCAATATTTGCATCAATAACAGCGTGGCATCATGGTCATGAATACCCTTGTCATACCCAAGCTGATAACGAGGGGTGGCGTAAGCTTTGACCAGTTTGGACAACGGGCTGTCATTATCAATATCGCCATTAACATCTAGGGTAATGATAGTCGCATCGTATGCTTGATATAGTCGCGTTTCGGTCAGTCCATCTTGGCTGTTCTTAGCACTTTCAATAATGCTATAGGCCAAGTACTCGGCGCGGTACACCTTGTCAGACTCGGAGGCAATATTCATGTCCCAGTACGGGCGCAAGGCGTTTAGCTCAGTATTATTAAGCACTTCATAATAATCTGTACCCGTTAAATGTAGATTCAGCACGCGCTTGCCATCTGACTGTTGACGGCTCAATAAGGTCAAATCCAATGGCTGAGTATTGACTGAAAAGCGGTGCTTACCCAGTTTGATGATTTGACCACCATCTTCAAACAAGTCCGACTTATCTTTTAGACTCTTATAGCTTTCGATTTGAATGGCTTTTAGGCGGGCATCGATGTCATCGGCTTTGACGCTAAAGCCCATCGCTTGCAGCTCTTTTGCGATGTTACGGACTTTTTGCACCAGACCATCAGCCGCAAAATACGTATTTAGCGCTTCCTCTTCTGTAAAGCCTGTGACGCCAGTGCTTTGCGTGCGTTTTTTAATACTCTCAAGCATCCGCAGCGCGCCATCACCTAAGTTTTGCGCTTTACGGTTGCGAGCATCGAGCAATTGCTGCTTATGGTTTTCAAAGGTCTCGTAAATCTCTTCACGCTTGCTGATGATGTCGGCTAAAAACTGATCGCCGCTGTTGGTCTCTGGATCAGCGAACTGACTCTCCAACTCTTCTAGCTGCACCAACAGCTTAGCCATTTGCTCATCTGATTTCTCAGGGGTATTGGCAATAGATAACGCATTGGCAATCGATTGCCCAAATAGCTTAAACTGCGCACCAAATTGTGCAACGGCCTCCGCTGAGCCTAGATTTTTGCGCTTATGATTGAGTTTGGCTTTGCTCTGATTTAGGCTCGCATAGATAGTCGATATATCATCGATAATTTGCGTACGCACTGTGGCATCGGCCACATCTAATGTGCCTAGTAACTCGGTTAATAAATCTAACCCTTGCGCTGTTTCATCGATTTTTTCCAGTACTGGTTTTAGCTCGGCATTGGTTTCAGCGGTATTTAAACGCTCACTGACATCGACCAATATGCCTTCGTAACTTGATAGTGCCTCTTCACCACTCAAAAACAGCACGGTCTTTTCAGCCAGCTCGCTTTCGGCTTCTTCTAACTGTGTCTGCAATGCTTGTAGCTTATCAGCATTTAAATAACGCAACTCTTCCAAACTGACCAAGCGACCTTTTTGGCGTCTTAACGCTGACAACTGATCGACATAATCACTGGCAGACTCAAAGCTAGTGACGCGTATCTGCCGTAAAATCTCACTTTGCTGCGTATCAGCATCGGCTAGCGCAGTTTGGGTTTGCTTTTGGATACTTTGTACTTTGGCGAACTCATCAATCACCAGCTCAGCCGTGGCCGTCACTTCTTTAATACTACTGGCGACTTCACTCAGCTCAGGCTCAGATAACCAATAATAGCTGTCGAAGAGTCGGCTGGTATTATTGGTAAGCTCTTCATAGAGCTTCTGCGACACGCTTTGATTGTCAATGAGGCGGGTAATGCTATAAAGATCTGAGATACCACGCACTAGCTCTTTATTACCGATTTTGCCATAAAAACTCGTGCTCTCTGGCAGCTCGCTCACATACTCGTGTGAGGCATAAGGCGTATGCCATATCTGCATCGGATGAATACGAGACGGCTCGCTTTGGTCACTAAACAGCACCAAGCGGCCATTCTCAGCCAAGGCCGTACCGTTGCAATAAATAGGGTTCGCCAATTGCTTTTTAATCAAGTTATAAGGAAACAGCCCCGTAACGCCCAAGTCTCTGTCGTAAAATAAGAATAGAACATCTTCACCATTCGGCGATACAATTTTACGCTTAAACCGTAAGTCAGTAGCGCCAACGTTATTGGCCTCAAACAGCTTATACTCACCCGTCTGTAGATAATAACCACCCGGAAACATGATACCGTGGTCTTCTGGTAGCTGGACACATGATTGACCAATCGCATCCAATCGCAGCACCGCTTCGGTTAAAGTGTTATATACGAAATAACGGTAGTCCTCTTCACGATAGGGCAATATCTTAAGCAATATTAGACTACCGACTTTGGCATACGCAATCTCAGCATCCGTTAGCGACTGGGTGCGGTCATTGACCGGTTCACTATAAATACCCTGACCTGACTGCGTATTATCCTCAATCTTGATGGTCAAATCGCCACCGACCGTTTCCACAAATATCGTATCTAAGATATTCATATGCGGATACTTACCATTCACCATTTGATCGCGGGTGGTATCAATCCAGTCAAAATCATAAGCAGGCGGCAGTTCAATGTCACGCTCGCCTCGATTGTCCACATAAGCGACTTGCGCCGACTCTGGTGTGCCTTGGCTAAAATCTAACGCAAAACGGAACACTCGAATATCGGTGATGCGCTCGCCAATCTGAAACGCCAATAGCAATTTGCTGTCTTTAACCGTTATTTGAATCAGGCGCGTTTGCTTGTAATATCGATACAGCTCATTGAAGTCTTGGACAAAGGCGTCTTGAGCCAAAAAAGTGCCTTTTAGGTCAACCTCTTCGAGCTGATACTCTTCTTCATTACCAACTGGCTCGTTCAGACGGTATAGCGACAATACATCCTTAATATTGCTCGCGCGTTTAAGCCCCATAAAAACGTTATAGCCAAACAGCAGATAATCACCGACCTGCACCATGTCTTGTGCCACACAGTTGTACTCAGTACGAATACGGGTACGGGCGATGACTTGCATTTGGGTGCTGCCGAACTCTTCGAGACGCGCATTATTTAGCATCTGCGTTTGCGTCTCTAAACGACCGCCTTGTTCCGTCAGACGTTTTTTGATGAGCTCATAAGCATTGCCTGAAGCAACTGCCTGATCGGTTTGGTTGGCTTGATTAGCGTTATCGTTGCTTTCTGAATTTGTTGAGTTTTGCGTGTCCGCCATCGTTACTCGTCCGTTTCTGTTTTTACTTAATAAGAGAATTTTGGGCAATAGAGAAAATAAGGAAATATTAAGGCATTTGATAAAGAGGCACTTGGCTAATCTAAAAAAACGAGTGGTCACTGCTATTTTTTTAGATTAGCCAACTCATCATGATTCGTCGTTCTGAATCACCCTGAGTTAGCCAAAAAAATCTGCCGCCTACACGACAGATTATTTATTTTAGAAAATATTACTCATTCATACTGTTAGATAAAAACTTACTCACTAATATTTGCTCATTAAGGCTAGGGCGTGTCCTCATTTTAAAAATGGTGATAAAAATGAGATAAATTGCAGTCAAACAAGGAAAATAGCGCAGATAATATCGAGATATTAGTCAGCTATTTGACGCTGTTTGGCAAGATTTAGCCATTTTTAACCTATTTAGATAACTATCGATTGAATTGAGGACTCGCCCTAGACATTTAGACCTTACTAATAAGTCGTTTTATCATCATTTTTCTGGTTTGATTTCATGGCTTGACTGGCCATAACACCATTGATGATACCGCTCAATGTGTCCGACTTACCCGCTAGGCCATCAATGGCTTTACCGATAGACAGTGATTTGGCAAAGTTGTCAAAGAAATGCGCTTCGCCGCCAACAATATCGATTTTGGCTTTCTGTAACGCAACAGCCAATACTTCAGCATTTTCTTTCGCAATTTCTTTACCAGCGTCAATCGAGGCAAGCGCTTCTTGCAAGGCCGTCTCAAGACTCATACGGAACTCTTCGTGCTCACGTGCCTCTTTGCTCATGCTACCCATGGCATTGAATTTCTCGACCAGACCATCTGCTTCGGCTTGGAAATGTGCACGAGTAACTTCGGCTTTTGCCAATCCAACTTCACGTTCTGCTTTGGCATTTGACTCACCGCGAGCCGCGATGACTTGAGCATCTGCCATGCCTTTTTCACGCTCAGCTCTGGCGGTAGATTCACCGCGAGCGGCGATGATTTCTGCATCAACCATACCGATATCACGTTCAGCTTTTGCCTTAGACTCGCCACGAGCCGCGATAACCTCAGCATCTGCCATGCCTTTTTCACGATCTGATTGTGCTTCAGCTTGTCCGGTCGCTTTAATAACATTGGCTTTTGCAATGCCTTCTTTTTCCAAAGAAGCGGCTTTGACTTCTTGGATAGCTGCTTCAGCGAAGCCATGTGCCGACTCTTCTGCCTTGATACCTTCGGCCATTTTAATTTTGGCTTCTGCATCTTTGGCAGATGCTTCAAGATTAGCAGCGGCAAGCGTGGTGATTTCGACAGCTTTGTGCTTGGCTGACAGCTCTTCTGCTTCGGCTTTTTTCACCTGACGTACTTTGATTTCTTCCGCATCGGCTTCTGCTGCTAGGACGCGCGTTTGCTTAGAACGCTGAGCTTCGCTAATTTCGCGGACTTCTTTGATACGCTCTTCTTCTTGCGCAACGGTTTTGTCCACTGCGATACGCTCACGAATGACGTTGGCGATTTCTTTTTTCTCAAGCTCAATCGCACGTTCAGCTTCGATACGTTGCAGATCAACTTCACGCTCACGAGAGACAATCTCTAAATCACGGGCACGTGTTACTTTTTCTTCTTCGATGACGACCGCACGCAGACGATTTTGCCCTGCCACTTCGATTTCACGCTGCTGATTCTCACGTTGAATGGCCAAATCCTGCTCAACCGAGATAACAGCCGTTTCAGACTTTTTACGCTCTTCTTCTTCAATCTTACGAGTTTCAGCAGTCTCGCGTGCAATCACTGACGAGATTTCACGTTGCTGTTTGGCTTCGGCATCAGCTTGCTGACGCTCTAGCTCTAGCATTGCCTCTCTGGTTTCGACATTCTTTTTCTTAACAGCCAGTTCTTCATCACGCTCAAGCTCGTTGGTGATAACGTTCTGAAAAGCCGTTAACTGAGTAATCTTTTTGATACCTTCAGCATCTAAGATATTACTTGAGTCTAATGAAGATTTTGGCGTTTGTTCTAAGTAATCAATCGCCACATCTTCTAAGACATAGCCGTTCAGATCGTTACCGATTTCTTGAACGATGCTGTCACGAAACTCGCTGCGATTTTCAAACAATTTGACGAAATCAATCTGCTTACCAACTGTTTTTAAGGCTTCTGAGAACTTGGCATTAAATAGCTCGTTGACAGCGACTTTATCTGATGCACGCTCAACCCCAACCGATTTGGCGACTTTTAGCACATCTTCTTCGGTTTCATTGACGCGTAAATAAAATGCCACGGTGATATCAGCACGCATGTTGTCTGCGCAAATCAAACCTTCTTTACCGCGTCTGTCCACTTCTAACGTGATGAGCGATATGCGCATCAATTCTTTTTTGTTGATGACTGGCCAAACAAAACCACCATCAAAACGTACGGCAATTTTACTCACACCGTTAATAATGAGTGCTTTGCCCTGCTCGACCTTAAAGTAAAAGGCCTTGAGCATCAATAGTGCGACCATCATAAAAACAAACGCCAGCACTACAACCACGCCGACGATAATGAGTGTGTCCATATCCATTCCTTTAATTAAAACATTCCATAATCCATTCAATATAAATCAGATACGCTATCAAGCCTGCTAATTCTACGATTTACAGCACCTTTTATAACATGTGCGCTTTATAGCACTGTCACGCACCATTCTGATATCTGAACTACATTGAACCGACTATAACCAAATTTAAAACGATTCGTACTATTTCTAAAAATGCATAATTTTATTCATACTTTTACAATATTTTTTTATCTTCGACGACAGCAACTCGGTAGGTATTGGCTTCGTCTAAATACTCTATCAACATCACTCTATCGCCTTGTTTTAGCAAACCATCATTGGTGTCTGAACGAATTTTGAGTATCAATCCTGCACCGCCATCATTTAGCTCTGCTTCGCCATGTTTATCTGTGACACTAAGGGTACGCACAACAGCGATCTTACCCACATTATTAGACGAATTACGTTTGGGAATTTTAGCGATATTTTTGCGAATCGGCGAAATAATAATACCTGTCAACCACATAGAGACGACCAATACGAAAATGAGCGCCCCTGTACCGAATAAATAATACAGAACGCCAGAATCGAAATATTGGTGTAAAAAGCTGGTATATAAATAGCTAAGCAACCAACCGATCAAGCTAATTAAGCTTAGTATGATGATTAAAGGGACACCGTAAAGACCAAATTTGAGCATGAGACCGGTAAAAAAACCAGTCGATGATAAGGTAGAGACATCAGCATCACCGCCTGACTCACCAAGGTCTACGCTATCCATATCTGCCATGCCGAGTAAAGACACAATCCAATATAAAGTGACGAACATCACAAGCCCTGTAAAAATAATCGTGGGATATAAACTGATTTTAGTGATAAAGACTAAAAAAGCTTCTTGCATTGCGCGTATTCTCCTTTTGCTCACCCAATCTATTAGCTCAATGACTTGGTTATGCAAATTGGTATTATGTGGATGATGCTCACTCGAATTAATGCTGCCAAGTTTACATTTTTTAAATCAACTTATGTTGCTTTATCAAGGATTATATATACATTCCATTACATAATACATAGATTTTGCCTTTAACGTCCCCATATTGGAGAGCGCACGACTCCGCCCACCTTACTGCCAATGGCATAACTTGTATTACCAGATAATGAGTGAATGACCAAGCTGCCGCCATTTTGACCGCCCACTTGTGAAAGCTTTGTCGGATAGACAGCATACTGTGCAGATGGTGACAGACGTGCTGGTTCATCAAGTCCCGTCTCTGCTAGATTGGTGATTTGCCCAGTACTCAGCGTCATCACCGCAGCCTTACGACCATTGAGATATGCCATACGCTGACCGTCCAAGCTCAGTTGCGGACTGGCGACATAGCCACTTGTTGGCACAGGCGTGGCACTAGCAGTCTCGAAGTTATAGCGATAGATACGTGGGCGTCCAGCGCGGACTTTATCACTGGTATAGACAAAGCTTTTGCCATCAGAGGCATAACTTGGCTGTACTTCCGTGCTCGGTAACGTAGTCAACTGTTTGGTATTACCGTCACTCAGACGTATCTCATAGATATCAGAATTGCCGCCGACAGTTGAGCTATATAGGAGTTTTTGCCCATCAGGTGAGAACGACGCTGACATATTGCTGCCTTCAGCATTTACCACAAGGTTGCGGATGTTGCTTTTGCGATCATAGATATAAATCTTAGGATGCTGGCGCGGCGCTTGTTTACTATATGCCAGCAGTTGCCCATCAGCTGACCAGGCTGGCGCATAAATATAACCATTAAGCTGATCGATTAACTGACGATCACTACCATCAGGACGAATGCTATAAAGCGTCGATATCTTTGCAGCTCCGATTCCTTGCTCCTCGACATAGGCAATGCGCCCTTGCCGATCTATCGCTGACATTCGTGCCGTTAGTGGATTGCTCGCACTCATATTATTAGCAGGTGCTTGCATCGTTTTAGACATCGTACTAGGCAAGGTCTGACACCCCGTCAACAGAATAAAAGTCGTTAGTGCGGTGATATTACTTATCGTTCTTATATTGACGGATGATTTTGATACAAGCATTTTTGACATAAAATAACGTCCAATAAAGTATTGATTATTGCGTACTGAGAATCTTGACAATCAAGGCTAAAAGATTGAGTGCATTAAAATATCCTAGCCTAAAGACTTTACTTAATAGCAAATGACAGTGTAGCGTAAACCATGCCAAATTTTGGACAAAAAAATACCCCACTAGATAGTGAGGCATTTTTAAAACTACATCTGACTTTTATAAAAAAAAGCTTTTAGCAAATACTATTTAAAAACCATCTATAATGATTGAATTATTTAGAAACGGCTTTGAAATGGGCAACTTGATTACTATTGGTAATGGTCAAGATAGGCGTGTTATTGGCATTTTTACTGATGCTATATTTACCTTGCACGGTCGCTAAAGTCGCAGTATCAAAACTTGCTTGTGGCTCAGGGCATGCCATCATAGTAGATAAAACGTTGCCTAATACGACATTGCCATTCACAACCTTGTAGTCAGCGCCCATGTTATTACAGGTGTTCATAAAGGTCACACGGTCACTGCCACTATCTTTGAAGAACTTTAGCGTCAATGGCTTCGCTGGATCAAAGAACAACTGGCTAACTTTGTCGCCATTGCTGCGTTTGGCGTCAACGAGCTGCCAATCATATGCTTGTAGCGTATTAGAAGTAATTGGTTGAGTCACTGGCGCTGTTACGCTAGGGGTGGTTTGGCAACCAGCAGCCAATGTACCTACCGCAAGTGTCGCTGCCATCATCATTTTAGTCATGTTTTTCATATAAACTCCTCTAGTGGTTTTTTTAGAATAAAAAATAGCTCTTATCCTAAACATTCGTTTTTATTATGATTAATTTACTGCTTTATTCATTACTCTCAATAATGCGGTCATTATGCACAACTGCAGCTTAACTGTCATTATAGATTGAGTGTATGATTACCCTGTTATTTGTTGCGCTCTATAGTCTTTTTGCTAACCTCTATTGTTAGACAGTACATTAACTGCTAACACTTTTTATATAACTTCTCGAATACACCCTAAAAACCGACAATTTCTCGTTAAAATTATCGTTTTACTTATTTATGTTAGGCATTACTCTAGATTGGCGCTGTTCTGTTGTTGCAAAGCAGCATAGCCTACCAAACGTTTGCGTTCAGCCTCACTAAATAGCTGCTGTTCGATTTGATTGATTTGGGTTTGTGCTTGCGTTTTATCTGCACTTTGACTTAATAAGCGCTGTTTTTGAGCTTGATATTGGTCGAAACGTTGAGCAAAGTTAGCATCTTCTGCATCGACTTGCGCGAGGCGTGCGGCGGCTGGAGCACCTACCAGATCACGACGCATGTTATACAATTCCTGAGCCGTTGCCCCTTTTGCTTGCATCTGTTTTGTGCGATTCATCAGCTCGTTCAGGTTGGCTTGCTGGGTGATACCGGCTTTGAGCGCATTATCTGGCATACGGCTAATGTAGTTCTGCCGCGCTGCCTCTTTTTGTACATCGTTTAGCTGCTGGTTTTGGTTAATTCTGACCATCTCCATACTATAATCATCATACTCCTCTTCTGCACCAAAGAAGGCGGTAATGGTTTCTTTAGTAAAATACTGCTGACGCAACTTGGCTACATCTTGCTTTTGCTGAGCGACGACATTTAGATCCAGCTCACCGCTTTTTGCCGCTTGTAATTGCAGATTACCGTAACGTTGTTCTATTTCAGGAATGGCTTTAAGATAGGTAATATATTGGTCAAATATAGCGACCGCTTGACTAGCGGCAGGCTCTGGCGTGTGGTGACGAATATAGCTTTCGACACGGGCATAAATAACCGCTTCATCTTCTTCACCCAGCGCCGACAAAAAATAATCGAATAAACGCCGTAGACCTTCAGTGACGACTAACTGCTTATTTTCATCAATGATGATTTCGCCGTCAATTTGCGTGCCTTGTAATGAGCGCGGCAAACGCTCCAATCCAGTAACAAATGATGACTGGTTTTGGTTTGCAGTAGTTGTTTGCAGTAGTTGGCCATTATCTAGCGCATTTGATAGAGTAGCATCAGCCTCACTAGCGAGAGCATTGGATACTGGTTGCGCTGTAGCCATACATGTATTATCAGGTTTGAACCACATAATCACCGCCGCCGTTATGGCTATGCTAACCACGGCGATTATAACTATTGGTAGATAGGCTGGGCGGCGATTATTCGACATAGATGAGGGTTCTTTTTATAAGTCAGCTTAAAGGCTTATGTTTTTGAAAGCGTATGTTATTAAAAGCTTACATTATTAAAAGTTAGCGTTTTTAAGACGATTGACCTGAGTACGGTAGATGGATTTTGGTTCAGAATCGCCCCATGCCGTTAGACCCAATACTTGATCGGCTGAATCCAAATGGTTCATTCTATAATTATCCCGAATCACATAACCAAGACGACTTGAGCAAGCAGACACCAACCCATCATTAGACTCGCCTGCAAACGGCACGCTCGTTGCTGCTAATAAATAATCACTAGGATCCAGTGCGCTCGTTATTTGCCCAACCCCGCTGAACGAATAGTATTTGATACCATTGACGGCAGTACTGGTCGGCTGACCACAATAATTTTTTGGCATTGCCGCGGGAAATTTGGCATTGAACTTAGCAGCACCATCGGTTGATAGAGCCACGAGCGCTTGCCAGCCATCTTGCTCTTGTATCTCTTTAAAACTGATACCTGAGCCAACGTCTGTAAAGCCACCAATCAAATTGAACACGCCTGATACTAGCTGTGTTGTGACATTGGATGGATTACCTGTGGTGTTGTTTGGCTCAAGGGTGTTTTTGACAAAATCTGCCGTTTTTGACCCTTGTTCTGGGCTTGAGACTGCCGTGACTGATGCGACATATTTTGGCGCGACGCCAGCGACATAGCGGATATCTATACCGCCTTGACTGTGTCCAAATAAATTGACTTTAGGCTCACCTGAAATGGCAGTGATGGTTTTGACTTGTTGCAGCAGTTGCTCTCCGCGAATCTCACTGTTATTGACGGCTGACGTTTTGGTGGTATATACCTCTGAGCCGCCTTTCATCAACTCTTGAGGAATGCCATTGAAGTAGTCGATAATCCCAAACAAATTAGTGAAGCCGCCAAGACCATGTGCCATAACAATTGGATATTTTGTATCAGTATGATTTGACGTCCAGTATTTGTTGCTGACCAGCTTGCATCCGGTTGAATTGGCACAATTATAGTATTGACCAGCAGCTTGGGCCGAGGTGGTTTGTAAAGCCATTAAAAGTACACCGGCACCGATAACACCAAGTGAGGGGAGAAATGCGCTGGGCGTGAAAGCCGAAGCTAGAGAAGATTTTAGCGTCATAATAACGTCCTTGTTATCATTAATTTTGATTATCTTTACCTCATAATATCGGCAAAGATTGCTGCTAATTCCTTTAGCATGCAAAATTACATTACTTATATCTTCTGTAACATTCAACTAAATTGTCAAAATATGAATATATTATCGTGACTAGAGGGTCACAACTGCCCCTACTTCGCTGTAAAGCAATTATTATCAATAATAATGATAGGTTCACTATCACTTAACGTAAAACAGCGGCGTCTTCATTTATGTTATAATTCAAGCCATTAATTCCATAACTATAAGTAATATAATGATGACTAAAAAATCCCTTATCCAGTCCCCAGAAGCCATAGAAAAAATGCGCGTGGCCGGTAAACTTGCCAGTGATGTCCTTGTCATGCTCGATGAGCACGTTCGAGTTGGCATCAGTACCGAGGCACTTAACCAAATCGCCCATGACTATATCGTTAATGTGCAACAGGCTATTCCTGCACCGCTTAACTACAATGGCTTCCCAAAATCAATTTGCACCTCGATTAACCATGTGGTTTGTCATGGTATTCCAGCCGAAAACAAGCTACTCAAAGATGGCGATATCATCAATATCGATGTGACCGTGATAAAAGATGGCTACTATGGCGATACCTCAAAAATGTGGATCGTTGGTAACGGCTCTATCATGGCACAGCGTATCTGCAAAGTGGCACAAGACGCCCTATATGCTGGTATGAGTGTCGTCAAAAACGGTGCGCGTCTAGGTGATGTCGGTGCTGCTATCCAAGCAGTGGTCGAGCCTGAACGTTTCAGTATCGTTCGCGAGTTCTGTGGTCACGGCATTAGTAATGAGTTTCACCATGAGCCACAAGTCATGCACTATGGCAAAAAAGGCACAGGCTTTGAGCTAAAAACAGGCATGACCTTTACCATCGAGCCGATGATTAACCAAGGTACATGGCAAACCAAGATTTTGCCTGATGAATGGACGGCAATTACTAAAGACCGTAAGCTGTCAGCACAGTGGGAGCATACGATGGTCGTGACCGATAACGGCTGTGAGGTGTTTACCACTCGCCCTGAAGAAGATTTGAGTTTTTTGACCCAGTAATATCAAAAAGATCGCCTAGGCGGTCTTTTTTTTGGCCAATAATTAGGTCATATTGATTATTGCGCTCACCCACTTTTTATCTTTATACTCTGATGACTTAATAACTTATATTGGTAACTTATATTTGTGGCTTTTGTCAGCTACCAGCACACTGTTGATTCTACGCTTTTCAGCTGAAACGTTTTATTTTAAAACTCTTAACGGGATAACACTCATGTTTACTTGTGATGTCGCTTCTATCGATCTGACACCTTTACCTCTATTATCAAAGGATATAGCGACAAACGCGTCACTGCTAGCGGACACTCCTGTCACTGAAAAGTCGCTACTGGGTATTCCTCACTGGTTGACTCAAATTAATCAGGATATGAACCGTGCACTTGAGCGCGGTGTCAATATTCGTCAATTGGTCGCGGCACGCTCTGGTGCGATTGACGAATTGCTGATTGCCTTGTTCAACTGGTTTGAGCTGGATAAGACAGATTTGGCTTTATTTGCCACAGGCGGTTATGGTCGTGGCGAGCTGTCGCTTTATTCAGACATCGACATTTTATTGCTCTCCCCTGATGAGATTGGCGCTGATGCCAGTGGGAAAATAGATCGGTTGGTGGCGCTATTGTGGGACATAGGATTAGAGCCTGCTCTCTCGGTACGTAGTGTCAATGATGCTTTAGAGGCGTCGCTCGATCATACCATTGCCAGTGCCCAGCTAGAAGCTCGGCTATTAATTGGTAATGAGGCTTTACAGGATGTACCCGTTCAAATTGTCAATAAACAGTGGTCGCCGCGTGAGTTTTTTGAAGTAAAAATCGCAGAAGCTAAAGCGCGATACTTACAGCACAATGCCACCGAGTACAACCTTGAACCCAATATAAAAACCGCCCCTGGTGGTCTACGCGACATTCATATCATCGGCTGGGTAACCAAACGCTATTTTCGAGTGGGTAAGCTGTATGATTTAGTACAACAAAACTTTTTGACTGAAAAAGAGTTCGATGAGCTGAACTTTGCAGAAGGTTATTTATGGCAAATACGTCATTATCTGCATGTGTTGACTGGTCGCAATGAAAACAAGCTGCTGTTTGATTATCAGCGTGAAATTGCCCAGTTGATGGGTTATGAGACGCAGCCAGACGATCAGCCAAATGCCGCCGTAGAGCGTTTTATGCGCGACTATTACCGCTGTGCCATGCAGATATCGACGCTGTCTGAGATGCTGACCAATCACTACTACGAGACGATTATAGAGCCGCAGTTACCTGATGATGAGCGTCCAAAAAAGCAGCCAATCAATGCCCGCTTTAACCAAGTTGGTGACCAAATCGCCATGGCGCATCATCGGGTTTTTGCCCAGCATCCTGACTCTATCCTAGAGATGTTTTTACTGATGGGTCAATACGGTATCAAAAACGTGCGTACTCATACGTTGCGTGCGCTAAAAATCGCCGCGCGTGGCATCGATCAAATCTACCGTGATAATCCCGCTCACCAAGCGCTCTTCTTAGCCAATTTAAAAGAGCAGAATTATCTGTTTCATCGCCTGCGTGCCATGAATCGCTATGGCGTCTTAGGCAGCTACATCCCTGCGTTCGCCCAAGTGACCGGTCTGATGCAATATGATTTATTTCACCGTTACACGGTTGATGCGCATACCTTATTTTTGATTCGGATTTTACATCGCTTTACCGACCCACGGTTTTATGAAGATTTTCCACTGGTCAGCTCTATCTTTCAACGTATCGAGCGTAAGGAAATCTTGGTACTGGCCGCCATGTTCCATGATATTGCCAAAGGTCGCGGTGGCAACCATAGTGAGCTGGGTCAAACCGAGTCGACTGAATTTTGTTTGGCGCATGGTATGAGTCTGGCAGATGCCAACTTGGTCGGTTGGCTCACTCGCTATCATTTATTGATGTCAATGACTGCTCAGAAAAAAGACATCTCAGATCCAGAAGTGGTCACTATTTTTGCCAATTTAGTCGGTAATGTCACCCACCTCAATCATTTATATGTGCTCACTGTTGCGGATATGAATGCGACCAATCCACAGTTGTGGAACAGCTGGCGTGCCACATTAATGAAACAGTTATACTCACAAACTCGGCGCATTTTGCGCGCTGATATCGATGCACCTACTAACCGCCAAGATATGATCAGTGCGACACGAACCCAAGCCTTAACGATGCTCGATAGTGTCAACAATCAACACATGAATCGTGATGAAGTCTTGAGGCTATGGGATGATTTGGGTGATGAATATTTCTTGAGAGAAATTCCTGAAGACATCTTATGGCATACCGAAGCCATTTTGAACCATCCGCCGATTGGTCTTGCTTCTAATGCAGATAGCCCGCCATTGGTGGTATTACGTGAGCATCGTGAGTTGGCCCTTGATGCGGTACAGGTCTTTGTTTATACCCAAGATCAGACGAACCTGTTTGCAGTCACCATGGCTGTATTTGATCAAATGAACTTGGATGTTTTAGACGCCCGTATCATTACTGCTACCCGCGATTTTGCTTTGGACTCCTATGTACTGCTTGATCCCAGTGGCACATTATTGGTCGATGAGGACAGTCAACAAGAGCTCAAACAACGCCTAATCAATGCCTTTAAAGACCCGACACTACTGAAACTTACCAATAAGCGCATACCGCGTCAGCTTAGACATTTTGAAGTGACCACGGTGATTAATTTTGAGTTTAATGAGGCTTCTGATCAGCATATTATGAGCTTAGAAACCCTTGATCAGCCGGGACTATTGGCAAGAGTAGGACAGGTATTTTTGCAGGAGAAAATTGAGGTGCATGCGGCGCGTATCACCACTTTGGGCGAACGTGCAGAAGATATGTTTTATATCAGCGATCAAAATGATGAACCGCTATCTGCTGCTAGACTTGACGCACTACGATCCGCCTTGATGGCCAGTCTCAGTATGCAAAGAGAGCAGCCTGCTGCTTACAGCAAATGTGATTGAACAAATGGGCTTACAAGATAAGTCTAAGATAAATACTCAGCGTGTATCATCCATTCATTGATGGCATGCTTTGTATTTTTTAACCCGTTAATACCAAAAGCACCTTTTATAAGGTGCTTTTATATATCATTTCGCTAGCGTGCTCATTGAGCTCATCATCCGCAAGATCTGGTGGCAGAATCTCTGCTTCAATCTGTTTTTGCGTCAGTATTAAGCGCCCAGCGTTGACCTCTTTTTGCAGCAAACAATGTAAACTTGCTAAATGAAAATCTCTGCCAAAACACACATAGATTTGTCTTAGAGAAATAGGCGATTTGGCATGCACATCGGGATAAAGGCTGTCCTCTGCTAAGATAATCATCTCATTCAGTGCCTCTTCACGCATCAACTCATCTTTATCGATTTTACGTTGTAAGCTGTCTGCCATTCGACTTTTGGACGCGAGCATGGCCACAAAAATCACTGTCTGTAAAACAAATAAGGCAATATATTGCCATAAGGGCAGTAAAATACCGAGCTGATTGCTAAGCAACATCAGCACCATCGCAATGATCACATAACTGACCAGTTGCCACAGTAACCACATCATCAAGCTGTTTTCACCGTACCAAAACATTTTCCGTTCTTTATGGCTAATTAATTGCTGGCGAGCTTGCCACCAGCTTTGCTCCCGCTGTTTTAATAATTCGTACAATTTGGTTCGCTGTTGCGCATCATCAAAATTTTCATCTTGAATGTCTGTCGCGTTAAGATCATTAGTTTTTGAGATACTAGGCATATCAAATTATCCTCACCATAATCTATCATTAGGGCTGACAGCAGTTTTTTGTATTGTTATAAGTTATCAATTGATAAGCTTTTTTTAGGATTTTTAAATCTGTGACGGCTTCATTAGTTATTATAATTTATGGTTAAATAGCTAAGCAGCTTGAGCATGAGAAGTAAAAGACAAAAAATAAGAGAAGTGCTACACTGCTTAAATGTAATTTTTCTTTATCACTTTATTATTAATTGTCTATTATAGTTACCCTACTTATGAATCACAACTTAACGTACCTGCATCCTTACCCTTTTGCAAAGATGGCAACATTGCTTGCTAACAGTGTGCCAGCCCATGACTACAGTGAAATCAAGCTCGGTATTGGTGAACCAAAACATGAGCCACCAGCGTTCGTGCTGGACGTACTACGTGAAAATTTGGACAAAATAAGTCGTTATCCAACGACTAATGGCATGTTTGAGCTGCGCCAAACCATCGCGCATTGGCTAGAAAAACGCTTCTTTTTGAACCATGTCGATGCCAATACGCAAGTATTACCAGTAGTGGGCACACGCGAGGCTATTTTTAGTCTGGTACAAGCAGTCGTGGATCATAACGTAAGCGATACAGAGAGTAGTCCGCTGTCTGTCTCTGACCCATTATCTGCCGTTTCTCCTATGACTGCTCCTACAATAGTCATGCCCAACCCTTTTTACCAAATATATGAGGGTGCAGCGATACTGGCGCAAGCCGAGCCTTATTTTGTGCCTTGCACACTGGACGATGACTTTAAAGGTAACTATCGCGCCGTACCAAAAGATGTTTGGGCGCGCACGCAGTTGCTGTTTGTTTGTAGTCCTAACAATCCGACGGGCTCGGTCATGACGATGGAGGATTGGGAATATCTCATTCGTCTGTCAGATCAGTACGATTTTATTATTGCCAGTGACGAGTGCTATAGCGAGCTGTATTTTGATACGGCACCGATTGGACTATTGCAAGCCTGCGCTGCCCTCGGTCGTCATGATTTCAAAAACTGTATTGTCTTTCACTCTTTATCTAAGCGTTCAAATCTGCCTGGTTTGCGCTCAGGGTTTGTGGCAGGTGATGCCAATATTTTGCAAGCTTATCTGCAATATCGTACCTATCAAGGCTGTGCGATGCCGATACCACATCAGCTCGCCTCGATCGCTGCATGGCAAGATGAAAAGCATGTGGCACACAATCGCGCTCTGTATCAAGAAAAGTTTGCCTTGTGGATGTCTGAGCTTGGTGAACTACTAGAGTTAAGAATGCCTGAGGCTGGATTTTACTTTTGGATAAAAGTCCCTGAGCCGTTCGATGGGGATGATGAGCGGTTTGTCAAAGCACTGTACGAGCAGGCCAATATTCACGCACTAGCAGGGCGCTATCTGTCACGTGATATTGATGGCAAAAACCCTGGGCAAGGCTATGTGCGCATTGCGCTCGTTGCTAGTGTTGATGAGAGCCGCGAAGCGATAAACCGTATTCGAAAATTACTAGGCGCATAAGCAGTCGCTTTATACGTAAAATTTTCAAAAAAAACAGCAACCTCTAATAGCCACAATATTACTGTGGTTATTAGAGGTTTTTTGCTTTAATAATGCTATAGTAAAGTGTCTTTTATCATCGATTATCTTTTACCAAATATGCCATCAAGGATGATGCCATGCCCCATCTTGATTTTACCCAGCCGCCCTTTGACGTATTGAGTCTGGCTGAACGTCAAAGCATCAGAAAAAATACCCAAATCCGCTACCTTGCCAAAAATGAGAATCTAACTGCCGAAGAGTTGCAATATCTGTATGTGGTCATTAAAGGGCAGATTGAGCAATTGCTTGATGGTGAGTTTGTTGCCTCTTACTTGGGTAGTAATCACTCCGACCATCTCAATAATAACGACTGGTTCGACAGCCGTCGTCTGCCTGAATCATTGACTGAAAATAGCCTTAATACTAAAGCCCTGCAGACCTATCAGTTTCGAGCCGCTGAGGATACCTTGTTGCTCCAAGTCGCTGGTAGCGCAGTCGATAAAATCAGCGCCCAAAATCATCTAGTGCGCCAAATGCTGTCAGACAAATTGCCCGAACGGCTAAAGGCATTACAGCAGCGCCGCAATAATAAATCCATAGTCTCTGCTAGCTACAATGACCAACAAGAAGTGCAGCAAATCATGTTGCAGCCCGTCATTGACGTCAATCTATTGCCAGTCCATATCGTCAACGCCAATAACAGCTTGTACGAAGCCGCGTCTATCATGACGAAAGCGGGGCTAAAACATGTACTGGTGCAACCCTTAAACCACCTAAAAAACGAGGGCGAGGTGCAATATGGTACTGGTCATCTATTGGGTATTTTGACCGATACCGATATTTGCCGCGCCGTGAGTGACCAGCAAGATCCAGCCACTACCCCCTGCCAGCGCTATGCTAATTTCAACTTGCGTACCATCAAAGCCGGTGATGAGATTGGCGATGCATTATTGACCATGACCCGCTATCGTATCCATCGGCTACCAGTGATTGATCAAAATGGAGATGTCGTCGGTATATTGGGACAAAGCGATATGCTTGCGCATATTGGTCATCATTCACAGCTCATTAGTATCCAAATCGAGCAAGCAAAAGACTTATCGAGCTTAGATACTGCCGTCGAGCTTATCGGTCGTTACATTCGCGCCCAACATCAAAACGGTGTCAAAATCGGTAATATCAGCCGCATGGTACAGACCTTGAATGCACAGGTATTTACTAAGCTCTGGCAACTTATCGTGCCTGATGAGGTCATGACAAATACCTGCCTGATCGTGATGGGCTCCGAGGGGCGCGGTGAGCAAATCATGCGTACTGACCAAGACAATGCGCTCATCTTACGTGACGGCTATACTCACCCTGATCTGCCAGAATTTGCGGATACTTTTAATCAGCATTTAGCAGACCTCGGTTATCCACTGTGCGATGGTAATATCATGATGACCAACCCTATGTGGCGACAGCCGCTAAAACAGTTTAATGCCCAGATTGGTTTATGGTTTAGAAATACGGATCCCATGCATGGTATTTATTTGTCCGCCATACTCGATGGCGAATATGTCTGCGGAGATGAGTCATTATTGACTCAGGTGCGTCAACATTTAAAGGTTGCCCACAGGCAGTCAGACCCTATGTTTGTACGCCAGTTCGCGCGTGCCGCGTTACAGTTCGGTGATGTCAATCAGTGGTGGCAAAAGTTCGTGCCTCTGCTTGGTGGTAAATCCGGGTCAGAAGACATTGATCTAAAGAAAGCCGGTATCTTTCCACTGGTTCATGGCATTCGTACCTTGGCATTAGAAAACGATATCTTAGAGCTGCCCAGTAGTAAAAATCGTCTTAAAGCTTTGGTACAAGCGCGCGCCTTGACCCAAGAGCGCGCAGATACTTTACTAGAAGCCTTGGAGTTTTTTATGGCACAGCGCCTATCAGTCGCTCTATCAACCGATGATAAACATGCGCGGCAAGTAAACCCAATGACCTTGACCGCGCTTGAGCGCGACTTATTAAAAGAGTGTTTGGCCGTTGTTAAAAGCTTTAAAAATCAGCTACGTCAGCATTATCAATTAGAACTCGCATAAGTACAACAATCGCATAAATGGATGAGCGACAACTATGAGTTGGCTAACACAGTTATCCTGCGCTTGGCAAAAAACGCAGCTACAGCGCCCAGAATTGGCATCGATGTTTACCAAACCTGTGGCTAAGCAGTGGGTAGCGATTGACTGTGAAATGACGGGACTCAATCCAAAAAATCACCATTTATTGTCTGTCGCCGCGATTCATATCAATGACAATACAATCGACACTGGCAATGGTATGCATATCGTATGCAGACCACCTGTGATGCCAGACCGTGACACCATTGTGATTCACGGTCTACGTACTGCCGACGTTGAGCATGGTATGAGCTACGATGAGATGCTGGCGCTGTTGTTGCCATTTATAGGTAATCGCCCAATTGTGGGGTTTTGTACGAGTTTAGACACAGCGTTTTTAAACCCTCTGGTCAAACGCTATATGGGCACAGCACTGCCCAACGAAGTCATCGATTTGCGCCATTTATATAGTCGGCGCATGAGTGGTCAAACCCAAGGGCTATCTAGCCAAGCGCAGCATCTGACCAATATTTTAGCGCATTATAATATACCCGATCTAGGCGCTCACGATGCTTACAACGATGCCATCATGACCGCCATGGCATTTTTACATGTGCGCTAGCGTGTGTGCGTATTTTAAAAATTCAGATAAAAACAGGTTTTCATCTACACCTGCCATCTACGCGAAAACGGCAACTCATGTTACCATAGGCTGTTTTTGCCACCTGATGAAAGATGCTCATGCGACCCACCTCTAAACTCCGTCATTCCTCTGCTTTTACTGCCAAATTATTTCCTTTCTGTCGTTATCTGCGACCGTCGAAGCCGCCTGCTAAATACGTACCTATCATGGCGTTATTAGCAACGGCGACACTATTGCCAATCCATGCACAAGCAGCACTACCAAAAGCCATCGAAGCAGCATTATCACGAGCCGATTTAACAGAGGCTGATATTAGTATTATCGTCACACCAGTCGGTGATAAAAATGCCAGTCACCTGCCCGCTCCCATTCAGGTTATTGATAGCAGCACACACCGCTCATCTAAACCCACTGCTCTTCAGCCAAAACCGACTGCCAATATAAATGCTGATATAAAAAGTAATTCTCAAAAAGCCACGCAAAATAATAATGACAAAACCAGTAATAACCATTTGCGCCAACAAAGTACGCTGATTACTATTGAGCAGCGTACCATTGAAAAGCATGAGAAAAAACTGCATGCTTACACCGATGATCCTTACACTTATCAAAGCTTAGAGAGCATCCCCACGATATTGGGTGACAAGGCAAAAACAGCTGTCATTAACAACAATGCTAATAACGATAAAACTGATGACATCAGTACTGATAACGCCTCCATAAAAATTTCATTTTCGCCGTTGCTGAACCATCAATCTGATGTCGCTCGCACGCCTGCCAGCACCATGAAACTCGTTCCCAGCTTTATTGCTTTAGACACCCTAGGCGCTGATTTTGTTTGGCATACCCGTGTCTATCATACAGGCCTTGTCATCGGTGACCGTCTGCATGGCGATTTGATTATTCAAGGCAGCGGCGATCCAAAAATGACCCACGAGCGTTTAAAACAGCTCCTTTATAAAGTACAGTCGTCCGGTATCCGTCATATCGACGGTGATATTATTGTTGACAGCGGCGTCTTTAAAAATGTTAGTAAAGACCCTGCCGCCTTTGACAATTCGCCACTGCGTCCTTATAACGCCAGTCCCGATGGTTTTTTGGTGAATTTTAGTACCATCGGTATCAAAAGCTATCCGTTAAACGATGACCAAGCAAATCTGACTTATACACCAAAATTAGCAAATTATGCTTTGCCCAGCATCATAAATACGCGTTCAGCAGCCTGTGGACAAGCGCGTTATAGTCTCGCACCCGAGTGGCAAACAAAACAATTGGTGTTAAATACTCAGTTGCCAAACAGCTGCCAAGAGCATGCTTTTTATGTGGCTTATCCTGATGCCAAAGATTTTGCAGCACGCGTTATTGCCGAAAAATGGCAAGAGCTAGGCAATACGCTGAGTGGTCATGTCATCACTCAAGAAGCGCCCTACACTAAAATGAAAAGCACCAAATCAACGCATGGTCTGGCAGCACTTCCTATATCACCGCTGCCTATTGTCAGCTACCCATCATTGAATTTGACGCAGCAGATTTACGATATCAATCACTTTTCAAACAATGTGATGACTGAGCAAGTGGCGTTATCGATTGGTGTTTATGACAAAGTTGATAATAAAACACTCGATAAAGCTATTAATGGTTCACATAGCTTGTATCAATTTGGCACGCCGACTGCGACGAGCTATCCTGTCGCATTACAAACTATTAATCAATGGTGGCAGACCAATCTAAGCACACCGCCGCCCCATTTGACCAATGGTTCAGGACTCTGCCGCGACTGTACCATCACAGCTGCCAACCTAAGCGAGCTATTAACTTATGCTTATAGCCATCCAAGTTTTAACGCTTACGTCAACTCGTTAGGTATCGCTGGCGTTAGTGGCACCATTACCGCTCATAGTGAACGCCTACCAGAATCAGCAGCCATTGGTCGGGCGTGGATAAAAACAGGTACCTTAAACAACGTCACCTCGATGGCAGGCTATGTCAAAGGATTATCAGGACAGGATTATGTCGTGGTTGGACTCATCAATAGTGAGCAAGCACATAACGCTTATACAGCAAGACCCGTGCTAGATGCGATGCTTGATTGGACGGCGCAGCATTAAGTGTTTTCCACATCCTATTTTCCACCTTTATAAAGGTTCACTTATGTCACGCAAGACAACCAATCTCAATAAATCCAAGACTCATTCAGGTGGCGAGCCGCTACCGAAGAATCATGAGTCAGCGCAGCCTAAATTGGCTCAATATGTAGGCTATTTCGCGATTGGCTATACGCTTGCCAGCGCAATATTTATGATGATTCAAACCAAGCTTGCTGTGAATTCGCAACTGGTAACGGTATTGTCTATCATTATCGGGGCTTATATCGCGGTTCGTAAATTTGTCAAACATCAGCAGCGCGCATTGAATAGCGGTGAAATCAATCGCTTAATGTTTGGCGGCGTCGCGGTGGTCTGGCTACTGACTGTCATCTACTTCTTAGCCATATGGTTTTGGTTGTTTGATGCGGTAAATCGCGAAGTCCTACTAGAGATGGCCGTCCAGCAACCATTGCCATTGGTCTCATCGCTGGTGATGATATTGGTGCTGACACTGGTCAGTGCTCGCATCAGTCTTTGGGCGATCAATCGCCTGCTTGACCCTAAACGCAAAACTATGTGAGCGAGGAAGTCTCAGCCAAACCTCTACAAGGTGCTACAAATTTTTCTCCCTATTAATACATAAAATCCGTTAGGCTAACTTTAATGAGTAACCTTTTGAATGATTTTAGGTGATTAACGGTTTTATATTTTAATAGGAGCATTTATCATGGACATGGTTTTTTTTGACAATATAGACAAGCTTGGACGCATCGTTTTGACGACTGTCATGGTTTATGTGTTGATCGTACTGGTGACCAAAATCTCAGGTAAACGCTCCACCTCGCAGCTCAATAATTTTGATTGGATCGTCACCGTGATGATCGGTTCACTTGGTGCCAGTACTATTCTGCTCAAAGACATTCCCTTTGTCGAAGGGGTTTCATCGATTTTAGTACTTTATCTATTGCAGTTTTTAGTTACGAAATACGCCTCTATCTCACCGCAATTTAGTAGTTTTATTTTGTCAGAGCCGCGTATTGTTTTTTATCAGGGGCAGTTTTTGCCAGATGCCATGCGCACTGAGCGGCTGACTCGTCAAGAGATTGAATGTGCGATGCGCTCTGAAGGAGTGCATAGTTTCGATGATGTTGAAGCCATCGTTTTTGAGTCTGATGCCAAGCTTACTATTATTCCAAAACCCAGCCCAACTGATGCGAGTGGTAATGACCAAAATACAGAAGATAGTGTCTCGCAAACCATACAGCCTTTGATGTAATACCTATTGCTTATCGAAGATTAGTAAATCATCAAAAACGACAGGGTAAAAAGGTTGTTTGTTACGTTCACTTAAGCGTAGAATTCTTTTGTTATATTTTACTAATGACTAAAATTAAAGTGGTACTGGCTATGAAAGTAAGAATTTTAACCGTCGGTAATAAAATGCCTAAATGGGTACAAACGGGGTTCGATGAGTATTTTAAGCGTATCCAACCTATGCTCAGTACAGAAATCGTGGAAATTGCTGCCGCAAAGCGTGCAAAAAACCCGTCTGATGCCAATTTGGCACAATACCGTGAGCAAGAAGGACAGGCAATATTAGCCGCTCATAATACCTCAGGGCGTGAGCAACTATGGGTATTGGATGTCAAAGGTAAAATGATTTCCACAGAAGGGCTGGCTGATAAATTAGCTGATGGCATGCAGCAAGGCGATGATATTGCACTGGTGATCGGCGGTGCAGACGGCGTATCGCCA
Organism: Psychrobacter cibarius; assembly: GCA_030686115.1. Taxonomy (NCBI): domain Bacteria; kingdom Pseudomonadati; phylum Pseudomonadota; class Gammaproteobacteria; order Moraxellales; family Moraxellaceae; genus Psychrobacter; species Psychrobacter cibarius. The sequence goes on along the minus strand of CP131612.1, from coordinate 613,897 downwards.
GAAGTATTAGCCAAAGCCGATGTAAAATTGTCACTATCAGCGCTGACATTACCGCATCCGTTGGTACGTGTTGTACTAATGGAACAATTGTATCGTGCGATGAGTATCAATAACAATCACCCTTATCATCGTGGCAATTAAGCAATCATTAAACACTGCTATACTCTGTGCTAATATTTTGTGCTGATAGTTTATGGGCAACAATATCAATAATAGAAGCAATTGAAAAATCGCGGTGCGCCCTAATAAACGCTACATGAAATATCCAAAACATGCGACACCTACCGTCCCTCATTCAATTCATCAGCCTGATGACTCGTACTCTCATTTGCCAACACCTATTACGGCAACTGGCGTTTGGACAGATGCACCTGCTTTAGGGTCAAATGTGGCTAAGCTACCAGCATTGTTTATCTCGCATGGTGCACCCACGCTTGCCATTGAACAATCTGCCACGACCAGTGCACTGGCACGTATTGGGCAAAACTTACCAAAGCCACGTGCCATCCTGATTATGTCAGCGCATTGGCAATCCGCCAAACTCGAAATAAGCAGTAATCCTCAACCCAAGACTTGGCACGACTTTTCAGGTTTTCCGCCTGAGCTATATGAGCTTCAATACCCTGCAGCTGGTCAGCCAGCGCTTGCTGAATCCCTTGCCCAGCAGCTCACTACACGCGGTATTACGTGTAGTGTCAATCCAGTGCGGGCTTGTGATCATGGGGTGTGGGCGCCGCTCAGGCACTTATATCCAGAGGCTGAGATACCTATCGTACAGGTTTCTCTACCGCAGCATTATGACAGTATCGCCTGTTATCAATTGGGTGCGCAGCTAGCGCGCCTACGTGAGGAGCAAATACTTATCATTGGCTCAGGTAACATTACCCATAATCTGCAAGCATTACGCTGGCAAGCAGATAGTGTTGACCAAACGGCTAAAGCATTTAAGCAATGGCTGCTACAACAGCTCAAAACAGACATTCCTAGTGCTTTAGATTGGCAGCAATATCCTGACTATAAAGATATTCATCCGAGTGACGAGCATCTGTTGCCATTATTTTTTGCCCTAGGTATAGGTCAGCGTGTCTCAGTTGTTCATCAAAGTATGGCGCATCATAGCTTAGGCATGGATATTTATCGATTTGATTAAGTAATCATTACTTAATCGATAAAATGCAAACTTACTTCTCAAAGGCTGCCTTGGTAAACAACCCTGCTCGCTCCAGCTCCCCTGCCACACTGAATAATGTCGCTTCATCATTCATACGCCCAATCAGCTGCATCCCAATTGGCAAACCTTTTTTACTCATTCCTACCGGTAATGACATCGCTGGCAATCCCGTGATATTACCCAGTAGTGTAAAGGCCATTTTGCCCAGTACAGGCTGACTAAGCTTTTCGATCATACCTGAGCTAAAGGCATACTTACCCATATCGACGCCCTTATTGAGCACTCCTGCGCTACGCATGAGCATTTCATCCATACGACTTGGTGGCAATACACCATGCTTAACTGCAGGTGTCGGCACGGTCGGACATAAAATCATGTCATAGGTTTCAAGTAACAAGCCAGTTTGATACTGACTGTGATGCCAACCATGCTTAGCATGCGCCAAATCAACGGCTGATAATGAGCGACCCAGCAATGCCATATTATAGGTTTGCGGCTCTAGGTTTTTGATATGCTCTGCCCCAAAGTCACGCTCGATATTATCAATGGTAAAAGCGGTATGGGTGCAGACCACCACCATAAAGTCATGCCAAAACTGCTCGATATTGATATTCGGCTCAGCGGGTATGACGCGATGACCCATGGCTTCTAGCTGCTTAGCCGTTTGCTCTAATACGGCTAACACTTCTTTATCCACCACAGTATTGGCAATCAATGGCTGTTGATGCAAGGCAATGGTTAATTGCCTTGGTGCGCGCATCGCAGCTTGCAAAAATGTGCCATCAGGTGGCGCGATGACATAAGGCGCACCAATCTCTGCGCCATTTGTAGCGTCGAGCATCGCGGCACTGTCACGTACGCTGCGGGTAATCACGTGATCTGCGACTGCACCTTCCCAGCCTTCCCCGAACTTAGGACCTATCGGGTTACGACCACGACTGGGTTTGAGTCCAAACACGCCGCACCAAGCAGCGGGGAAGCGTATCGAGCCACCACCATCACCCGCGCCCGCCATCGGTACGATACCGCTCGCCACTGACGCTGCACTACCACCCGATGAACCGCCAGAGCTGTAACCTTTTTTGAAAGGGTTATGAGTCGCACCATGGGCTTTTGGTTCAGTGGTAATGATTAAACCAAATTCTGGCGTATTGGTTTTGCCAAAGGTATTCACACCTGTGGCTTTCATACGCTTGACGATTTCACTGTCGCACTCAGAGATGATATTAACACTACGACTGCCCATCGTGATTGGCTCATCGGCAAAGCTAAATGACAAATCTTTGAGCAAATAAGGCACACCATTAAATATACCTGAGGGTAATCCCGCCTGTGCAGCATGATAAGCACGGTCATCGAAACGATGGATAATAGCGTTTAATTTGGGATTGAGTGTATTGGCTTGATAGACGGCAGCATCTAACACCTCTTGAGCGCTGACTTCACCTGCATTGACCAATGCCGCCAATGCTATGGCATCATATTGGGTATATTCTTTAAACATAACCTGCCTCCTTGCTGAGTAATGAACCTAAAATTTCTGAAAATTGAGTGATATTTATGCTATCAACAAAGGTCAGTTTAGTATAAAAAACGAGTGCTGATAATTGATAAAAAAACTGATTGGTCACTCAGACATGAGCGCTATCATATTTTTTCAATAAAAAAGACGAACCACTTTTGTGACTCATCTTTTTTATTGTCTAATAAAGTCTAAACGCTACATTAATAGCTCACGCTTACCGCTTTTACCCATTGAGCTGACCAACCCCGCGTCCTCCATGGAATCTACGATACGTGCGGCACGGTTATAGCCGATGCTAAATTTACGCTGAATACTTGAAGCAGAAACTTTTCGCGTCTCCATAATAAAGGCCACAGCATCGTTATAAAGGTCATCGTCCTCACCAGAGGCGTTAGCCGTACTACCACCGCCACTAGGACTAGACAGTTCAAAGTTGCCTGCCATATTGTCAATATAATCAGGCGCACCGCGTTCGCGCCACGCATCACAAACACGGTTGACCTCTTCATCGCTGACATAGGCACCATGCACACGATCTGGCTCAATTTGCCCAGGTCCTAAAAATAGCATGTCACCATTACCCAGCATGTCTTCGGCACCGCCACTGTCCAGAATCGTCCGCGAATCTACTTTTGAGTTCACACGTAGTGCCGCCCGCACGGGAATATTGGCTTTAATCAAACCCGTGATGACATCGACCGATGGACGCTGGGTAGCCAGCATTAAATGAATCCCTGCTGCCCGCGATTTTTGTGCAAGACGGGTGATAAGCTCTTCGGCTTGTTTACCGACTTGCATAATCATATCGGCAAACTCATCCGCGACAATGACAATCATCGGCAAGGTTTTTAGCTTCGGTGCTTGGCTGATACTCACGCTGTCATTAGGTCGCCACAAAGGATCAAGCATCGGATTGCCCGATTTTTCAGCAGCAATGACCTTTTTATTAAACTCATTAAGCTTACGCACTTTGAGTAAACTCATCAGTTGATAGCGACGTTCCATCTCTGCCACGCACCATGATAAAGCACTGGCCGCTTCAGTCATATCGGTGACGACTGGTGTTAACAGATGCGGGATATCATTATAGTTGGCAAGCTCGAGCTGCTTTGGATCAATCAAGATGAGACGCAGCTCATTTGGCGTATATTTGAGTAGCATCGATAGTAGCATCGAGTTGACCAATACCGATTTACCCGAACCTGTAGTCCCAGCAACCAACATATGCGGCGCGCGCGCAAGGTCAGTAATGATGGCATTACCACCAATATCCTTACCCATCGCCATGCTGATTTGAGCTTTGGGATCTTGGAATTTTTCGGTATTCAATAGCTCAATCAAACGTACCATTTCGCGCTGCTTATTGGGTACTTCGATACCGATATATGGCTTACCCGGAATGACTTCAACCACACGTAAAGACGCCATCGATAACGAGCGCGCCAAATCACGTGAAATACCGGTAACCTTACTGGCTTTTACTCCAGCAGCAAGCTCCACTTCAAAGCGGGTAACAACAGGACCCGGAATGGCGTTGACCACATTCGCCTTTACATTAAATTCTTGTAACTTAATCTCTAGTAACTCTGATAATTGCTCAAGCTCGGCGACGGTATAACTGGGCTTACGATCAGGGTCTGGCTTATCCAAAATAGAAATCTCTGGAATAGGCGTTAGGCTACTACGATAGGCAGCTGTTTGCATCGAGCGTGATTTTTGACTGAAGGCGGCATCATCACTAATATCTGGCATAACGGGCGCATTCACATCCTCAGCGCTATCATCCTCTGGCATCATGTCAGTGATATGATTGCTACTATCGCCCTCAGGTACCGCAAAACTTACCGTTGGTTTAGGCACAACTATTGGTTCAATAGCTGATGCTGTGACGCGGGTTTCTACCGTAGGCGGCAGTTTAGGATTAGACGGTGGCGTATTGGTCGGCGTCATATCAGCGACTGAAGCAACTGGTTCAACCACGTCTACTGCTTTGGCGACACTCGCTTCGTTAGATACAGAAGAAGTCTCGGAGTCCTCTAACATTTCCGGCTCTTCATCAAACCATTCATCAGCAAAGTCGTGCATTTTGCTATTTGATGAGTCTGTCGCAGGCGCTGTGACTGCTGCTTGTACTGTTTCTGTAGGCTGCATAGCTGTAGATGTTAAGACATCCGCATGCTCTGCCAACCATGCATCGGCCAGTATATCAACGGCCTCCACTTTATCCTCTAACTCAAACGATTCAAGCTCATTATCCGTTTTGTCAGCCGTCTCACCGTATACTAGCTCATTTATTGATGGCTGAGCTGTTGACGGCAAGTTCTCTGTTGGTTGAGCTTCGGACATCTCTACGGCTGATATCGCTGTAGAGTCTAGCGCCGCTGTCTCTAACGACTCAGTATTGCTATCAGCATATACAGAAGTAGTAGTGGCTGAATCAGAAGTGTTCATATCATTAGCGTGATAAGCCATTTGTTCGCTGGCTAATAAGTCATCGACAGTATTGGCGTCATTCCAAGCAAAGCTTGGCTCGACTTTACGGATAGCAGTCATGGCAGGACTTAACGGCGTCGATGTATTCGTATGACTTGCAAGATTTTGAACAGTATTGCTAGGTGTCTCTACTGAGACAGGAACAGGTTCACTATTCTCACGACTAGATTTAGCAGCTGAATTAGGCATCGCCGCTTGTGTTGCGGCAACTACAGAAGCTTTAACGCTCTCAGCCAACCCTGACGTTGCCAAGAACTCTGACAACACATTGCTGAACCGACCACTGTTGTCTACGGCTTGAGCATTGCCAGCAACTTGCAACTCAAGTGGTAACTGCTCGTGATCGGCTACGTCTTTTTTCGCATTACTGTTGGCTATGTTTTCATCATTTTGCTTGGCATTGATATTTTCTGGCGTGGTTGACACGCTATCGTGCATCCTACCCTGATGCTTCACCCCTGAGCCCAGCCACGATAGCGCCTTAACCTTCTCATAAATCGCTAGCCAATGAATATTAAAGGCAAAAGTTGCGGTAATAATGACGAATGCCGTCAAGAAAATCACACTCCCCCACTGCGATAAAAGCTGTGCCAAACGCGCCTGTAATTCAAACCCAATAATGCCACCAGCCACGCTTTCCAGTCCTAGCGTTCCTGGATTGGTCAATTGCTGTACTAACGCCACCAATTGTGCAAACAACGCACTGGCACTTAATAATAAAAACACATAAGCAACCACTCGCATCAGCCAAAACGTTGGCTTGTTGTCCCACCAAATAAGGATAGACTCATAAACCACAAACGCCAGCAGCCACCATGCACCAAAACCAAAGAAGCTATAAAGCAAGTCAGATAACCAAGCACCCGATTCGCCGCCTACATTATTAATCGTGGTCATATCGCTACTGATATGCGACCAACTAGGATCGTTACTGGTATATGTCATCAAAATGACAAATAGATAAACGGCCAGTATTAACCCAAGGAGGGTAAATATTCCCTTTTTTAAATACTCAATAAGCGGTGCTGATATCACGTAAGATCTGCCTTGTTATTAATACTAAATGGTCGCCAATGCATGACTAAGCCTAATCATGCTGACATAAAGCGCTGATAAAGGGTTGAATATAAAGTGCTGATACAAACGCACTTAGCGAAGTGTACAGAAAACATTGTCTATTATAAAAGCGATATACAACAGCCTTCTTTTTGCCTTTGGTACACTTAGCATAACTTCTTATAATAACAAATACATAGGGATAGTGGCGACCGTCTTACAAAGAAAGCGTGCAATAAAATCAGTCTGTATACGGTTTAAGCAAAAACCTATGTCACTCGCAAAATATAACGAACAGAACAAGGACAGTAATATTAGGTAAGCCCTATAAAATACCAGCGGTTTCTAACCATAATATTTCAAGAAAAATATACTTTGATTGTAATCATACCTGTGTTTGTTTTAGCAAACTTGTACTTTTCGTCCAATGCCCTTATGTTATTATCACGCAGCGATTAGAAAATCCCATTAGCATCAATTTTGAAGACTGTTTTTTATTATATTGCTCACTCGTATTTTTAACATTTATATTTAGCAAGGAACAACTCATGGCAACTGACAATACCGCTCCACGTCACGAAAAACTCATTATCCTAGGCTCAGGCCCTGCTGGTTATGCAGCGGCTGTGTATGCAGCACGTGCCAACCTGAAACCTGTCATGGTAACTGGCATGGAGGTCGGTGGACAATTAACGACCACCACTGAAGTCGATAACTGGCCGGGCGATGCGCATGACTTAACAGGTCCTGCATTGATGGATCGCATGAAAGCCCATGCCGAGCGCTTTGGTACTGAATTGGTTTATGACCATGTCAATGAAGTCAATTTAAACGTGCGCCCTTTTGAGCTGACGGGTAATAACGGTAGCTACACTTGTGATGCACTTATTATCTCGACTGGCGCATCAGCACAGTATTTGGGGTTGGAGTCAGAAACCAAATTCCGTGGCCTAGGCGTATCAGCGTGTGCAACTTGTGATGGTTTCTTTTATAAAGACCAAAAAGTTGCCGTCATCGGTGGTGGTAATACTGCTGTTGAAGAAGCCCTATATTTATCTAACATTGCTGCTGAAGTGACCTTGGTACATCGCCGTGATAGCTTACGCTCCGAAAAAATTCTCCAAGATAAATTGTTTGAAAAGGTCAAAAACGGTAATATTAAAATCGAGTGGAATCATAAAGTCAAAGAAGTCGTCGGCGATGACATGGGCGTCAATGGCGTAATCATCGAATCTATGATTGATGGCAGTACCAAACAGTTAGACGTGTTTGGTATGTTTGTCGCGATTGGTCATAAGCCGAATACAGACTTATTTAAAGGTCAGCTGGATATGAAAGACGGCTATCTTATTGTCAAAAGCGGCTTAGACGGCAATGCCACACAAACCAGCATCGAAGGTGTATTTGCCGCAGGCGATGTCGCAGACCATGTCTATCGTCAAGCAATCACTTCTGCTGGTACGGGCTGTATGGCCGCACTAGATGCTGAAAAATACTTGGATGCGATTGGCGAAGCCACAGCCACTGATCATACTTATGCATCAACATTGACTGCTGATAAAGAAGCCTAAATGGGTAATTTCTCTCAATATAACAATGAGCAGATCACGCCTGAGACCTTAAAAAGTCTTGGGCGTTATGACTTTCCTGACCCTTTGATGGTTGATCCTGACGGCATTGGCATCGTTGCTATAGGAGGAGATTTGGCAGCCGAAACATTGATTTCTGCTTACGCGCAGGGTCTGTTTCCTTGGTTTAATGAAGATGAACCAATTGCATGGTGGTGCCCAGACCCGCGCTGCGTGATGGTGCCAACCAATTATAAGCCAAGCAAGTCGCTGCGTAAGCAAGCCATCCGCGAGCGTTGGCAATTAACCCTGAATCAAGCTTTTGATGACGTTATTCATGCCTGTAGTTTACCGCGCAGTGATCGCCTCAATAATGAACAGCCCGAGGGCGAACATACTTGGATTCATGATGAAATGATTGAGGCTTATACCGAACTGCATGCACAAGGATTTGCACATAGCATTGAAGTTTGGAATGATAAAGGGCAACTCATTGGCGGGCTTTATGGTCTAAAAATAGGTAGCATTTACTTCGGCGAATCGATGTTTCATATCGCCTCTAACGCCTCAAAGTTCGCATTTTGGGGTCTAATGCGCTTATGTGAACAAAGCCATGTGGCGCTGGTTGACTGTCAGCTACCAAATGAGCATTTAATGAGCTTGGGTGCAACCACGCTACCGCGTGCTGACTTTTTGACTCAATTGGATCTCTTAACGGCTAATAATATTGTCAAATGGCAAAATAACTCTCATAAACCACTCGCCGTATCGTTACTTGATACCATAGAACCTTGGCAACTTATCTTAAAATAAATACGATGACGAAGTGATTGATAGCTTATGTCTGTTTGTTAATCGCTACTTTATTAACTCGTACCTTATCAACTGCTACCTACCGACGAGGTTATCATGGCACCCGACACATCGTTCTTACTGATTGGAACACTGGCAACAAAAGCTCAAACAACCAAAGATACCGTTCGTCATTATGATCAACTGGGCTTGCTAAAATCTCGTAAGCGTCAGGCAGGCTCGCGTTTATATACCGAGTTTCATCCAGAATGTATCGAACGTATTGAGCTAATCAAAAGTGCGCAAGCGATTGGCTTTACACTCACTGAAATCAGAGACAGCTTGAATGATTATTACGATGGTCAATTGGATGTTGATTTACAACTGATGCTTACTCAGCAAAAATTGGCGCAAATACAAAAACAGCAAGCAAATATCAGCCTCATGGTAGAGCTATTAAGCGAACGTATCGATGTTCTTGAGCGTATGAAAGTAGATAATGACTATAAACTCAATATTGAAATCTGCAAAAAGAAAATACCCACTCAATAATAATAAAAGTGCCGACCCATCTACTATTCTGCGGGTTTATTTGGTTCCATTCGATACCCTTCATTATTCTCGGACGTACAGGCGCTGCATAATCAGGGCATCAATAGCTGGTTGATGTGGAGTTTGGTAATACCCTTTACGCTTATGAATTAGAGCAAATTCTTGCTGCTCATATAAGGCTATCGCAGGCGCATTATCTGCGCGCACTTCTAATAAAAGGCTCTCCACCTGATGCGTTCTCAATTCTGTATTCAATCTGGCAAAAATTTGTGAGGCAATACCTTGACGTTGATAATCAGGATGGGTGCCAATACGTAAAATCTCCGCTTGTTCAAAAATCACTTGATATAGACAATAGCCTGTCACAGTATTATTAATACTATTGTTTTTTTGCTCATAAACGATCAGCAGATGCATGCTATCTTGTTTGAGTGATTCCACCAATGTCTGAAAACCCCAAGCATCTTGCGGTTGAACGATGGCTTCAATATCCGCTACTGCTTCCAGCACTTGCTCAAAATCTGCACTTTGGGTTGATAAAATCTTTATCATCAACATTATATATCCTCTTATTATTATTTATACAAACCCAAATACCATAGCACTTACTGTATTTCAAATATTTATCATTACAATATTGATTATGCCGTTATCTGTTTTGTAGCCAAAAAAAAGCCACCCTTAAACAAGGATGGCTTTTTATGACTAACTTACAAGCTCATTACTGAGACGGATAGATTAGTTTAGTACGTTAGCAACAACACCAGCGCCTACAGTACGGCCGCCTTCACGAATAGCGAAGCGAAGACCTTTGTCCATAGCGATTGGGTGGATAAGCTCTACGCCCATCTCAACGTTATCACCAGGCATGACCATTTCAGTACCGTCTTGTAATTGGATTGCGCCAGTTACGTCAGTAGTACGGAAGTAGAACTGTGGACGATAGCCGTTTAGGAATGGTGTGTGACGACCACCCTCTTCTTTGCTCAATACATATACTTCAGCGTCAAACTTGGTGTGAGGCGTGATTGAACCTGGCTTAGCTAGTACTTGGCCACGTTGTACGTCTTCACGCTTAGTACCACGTAGTAGTACGCCACAGTTTTCGCCTGCACGACCTTCGTCAAGCAGTTTACGGAACATCTCTACACCAGTACAGGTGGTTTTTTGAGTGTCACGGATACCGACGATTTCGATTTCGTCGCCTACGCGTACGATACCAGATTCAACACGACCTGTTACAACAGTACCACGGCCTGAGATTGAGAATACGTCTTCGATTGGCATTAGGAATGCTTTGTCAACGTCACGCTCTGGCTCTGGGATGTAGGTGTCAAGAACGTTAAGAAGTTCTACAACCGCTGGTTGGCCGTATTTTTCTTGTGAGCCTTTTAGGGCTTCAGTCGCTGAACCATGGATGATTGGGGTATCATCACCTGGGAAGTCGTAGTCATTAAGAAGTTCACGAACTTCCATTTCTACGAGTTCTAGCAATTCTTCGTCATCAACAACATCACATTTGTTCATGAATACGATGATGTACGGTACGCCAACCTGACGTGAAAGCAAGATGTGCTCACGGGTTTGTGGCATTGGGCCGTCAGTTGCTGATACGACTAGGATTGCGCCGTCCATTTGAGCGGCACCAGTGATCATGTTTTTAACATAATCGGCGTGACCTGGGCAATCGACGTGAGCGTAGTGACGTGCTGGGGTGTCATATTCTACGTGTGAGGTGTTGATGGTGATGCCACGTGCTTTTTCTTCTGGTGCTGAGTCAATAGACGCGTAGTCTTTGGCTTCGCCACCAGAGGTGATTGCTGCTACAGTTGCGATGGCAGCTGTTAGGGTTGTTTTACCGTGGTCAACGTGTCCGATTGTACCGACGTTGACGTGTGGCTTTACGCGTTCAAACTTGGCCTTTGCCATGGGTATTTCCTCTTTTTTTGGTGAATCTTTATCAATCAAAGATCGGTGAATAGCTGTTTGACGGCTCATGATGCATACAAAACCATCAAACCGTTGACGCTATGGCTTATCTACTAAAACTGTTTGATCACTTTACGACTGTATATATGTGCTCAGATCATGCATTTCAATGCTGCACACATAAGTTTAAGCATTATACGTATTTTTTAATCTAGTGAACATTGCAAGATATTATACACTATCGCTGTTGCACTACTTTATCTTAGTGTAAATCATTAATAATATTGGAGCCTGACGAACCTAGATACTTTTATCTTAAACAATTTTATCTTAAACAATTTTATCTTAGATACTTTTATATAATTACTCATGTATTGATAACTTAATAAATTGACAGCACTAAAAGGCAACACCTTAGTGTCACCCTTAAATATTATTTGCTACACTGTAATTTATAATTTTCAATATTCTGTAATTTCGATATCGACACGAACTGTTTAAAGATGGCAAAGCAAACACAAGAGGTTTAAACAATAAATGGAGCTCATATTGAGAATTGAACTCAAGACCTCTCCCTTACCAAGGGAGTGCTCTACCGCTGAGCTATATGAGCATGTTTTTAATAACCACAAAAAACAACTTATGGATTTACTAAAAAAAATATCACGATACAGCAATACTAAAACTGACTGTCGTGATGATTTATTGATAATCTTTGCGATGTTGTATATATGGAGCGGGTGGCGGGAATCGAACCCGCGTCATTAGCTTGGAAGGCTAAGGTGTTACCATTATACCACACCCGCAATTACTCTTATTCAGGAAGACTCTAATCGAGAGTCATGAAGTATAAAGAGTATGCTTGGCGCTATGACAAACTTAAAAAATATGGTGGTGGGAGAAGGATTCGAACCTTCGAAGCTTTCGCGACAGATTTACAGTCTGTTGGGTTTGACCGCTCCCCAATCCCACCTTAGGTTGCTTTAAACAAAAATGGCTTTAGTTTAAGACAGATTCATAAAAAGCTACTTTAAGAGAGATGGTGCCGACTGCCGGGATCGAACTGGCGACCTACTGATTACAAGTCAGTTGCTCTACCAACTGAGCTAAGTCGGCTTGTTCTCTTAAAGTGGTGGCTATTCTATCAAATTTTTTGAAAGACGCAAGCCCTTTTTTGCCTTTTTTATGATTATTTTAATAAAAAAATATAACTGATTGATTATAATGATGTTTTTTAAATAAAAAAATAGGCGGTTTTTCCACAATAACCGCGTACTGTGTTTTTATGACTGGAGTCCCTAGCGAATCCGTAAACCATTACACGCCATTTTTACCGCTTTGACCAACGCCAATGCCTTTTTGTTGGTCTCTTCCCACTCTGCTTCTGGAATAGAATCAGCAACAACCCCAGCGCCCGCTTGGATATGAATTTTACCACGGCGCATGACTGCAGTACGAATGGCAATGGCGGTATCCATGTTGCCATGCCAGCCCAGATAACCGACTGAGCCGCCAAATACCGTTCGGCGGACTGGCTCTATCTCGTCAATGATTTGCATGGCGCGTATTTTGGGCGCACCTGATAGCGTACCAGCGGGGAACGTCGCACAAAAAACATCCAACGCATCCTTATTGGGCAATATCGTCCCTTCAACATTAGAAGCAATGTGCATCACTTGCGAATAACGCTCGACAAACATCTTTTCGGTGACTTTGACACTGCCATATTCACAAACGCGGCCAATATCATTACGACCCAAATCGATAAGCATCAAGTGCTCGGCGATCTCTTTTTTATCACTCAGCAGCTCTTCTTCAAGCGCTAAATCTTCCGCTTCATTTTGTCCGCGTCTACGAGTACCCGCCAATGGTCGTACCGTCACTTTGCCATTTTCGATACGTGATAATATCTCAGGGGATGCTCCAATAATGTCGAAACGCTTGTGATCATCGAGGGTATAACCATGCACCAGAAACAGATAAGGCGATGGATTTAAGAATCGTAGGGCACGATAAACTGCTAATGAGTCGCCAGTATAATCGGCTGTCAAACGCTGCGCAGGAACGACTTGCATGACATCGCCTGCTAAAATGTAATCCTTTATTTTATTGACATCATGACAATATTTCTGCGCGCCTGTTTGTGAGGTAAATGTCGGCGTCGGCATTACGGGTGCGCTCAGATTTGGCATTTCTGCCAGTTTTTCTTCAATTTTTTCTAGCTCGCGGATGGCATTGCTATAGCCATCTTCAGTGTGACAATCAGCATAGACGATGATAGATAACGTATTTTCTAAACTGTCAAAAACAATCACGCTCATTGACAGCATCAGCCACATATCCGGCATTGTCATCGGATTGGGGGCGTCTGACAAACCCACGCTTGGCTCGATAACCCTCACCATGTCATAGCCAAAGTAACCTACTAAGCCGCCGCTAAAGTTCGGTAGCGTTGCAATATCCTCGACTGTTGGCATCTTATATTGCGCCATTAGCTGACGGATATAGTCAAACGGCTCAGCGACTGCATCGACATCGGTGTGGTCATTTTTTTTGACGGTCATATTACCATCGGCATACTGCAAAATGAGATCACTACCTAAACCAATCATCGAATATCGAGCCCAACGCTCCCCGCCTACGACAGACTCAAATAAATATGCAGAGCCGTTTAAATCACGTACTTTAGAAAATACAGATACTGGTGTCTGTGCATCCATTAGACGTTTTTTTATCAGTGGAGCATGACTAAAGCCACGGTCTTTAAAAGCTTGATATTCTTCAAAGTTCATCATAATAATGCTCTCTTAACAAAATATTGGCAAAAGATAAAACAGCAGACTGTTAAATAAAATATAGCGTCAACACTCTATTGAATGTTGACGCTATCAAAGTGGCATATTCGTAAGGGTTGCTAGACTATTAGCCGATAGTAGCTAACAATGGGCTAATAATTATACCAAAGCCGCTTGGATTAGAGCATCTCAAACGCACTGGTCAGTACTTAGTTACGCACCGCCCATGTTAAATAACCACAATGCTAACGCAATAATAATGATGGCAATAAACACCCAAATAAACCAACCACCGCTTGGTTTTTTCTCTGCCTGTCCTGCATTGGCTGGATTGCTGATAGTCTGATCCATCGCATTATTACCTTCTGTCCCAACATCACGAGATTGACCTAGATTGGCAGTGCCAGAAAATTGTGCGGTTGCCGCCTGCTTAGCTCGTAGAATGTCGGGATCTGCTTCTTCTTGTAGAGCAGTTTTAGTCGTTTTGTCATGCTCTGATTCAACTGCTGGCTTTTCATGTACAGCTGACTGCTCTACTAATGACGTATCATGAGCAGGTGCTGTCGGTGCCGCCTCTGTCGCTGTGACGGCTTCTGGCTGACTTACAGCAGGTTGTGCATCTATTACAGTTGCAGCGGGGACTGGTGCCGCTTCAGTTGTGTTAGACACGGTATTATCTATAGCCGTTAGGACTTCATCGATGCCCGTTTGTTTCACAATCGGCTCCTGAATCGGCTCCTGTAAGACTGGTTCAACTGTTTCATTAACACTGGTCTCAGCTACCGCTACTGAGTCTGCTACTCTATCCGAGGCTGTATCAACAGGTACTGTCTTCACATCAGCTGTCACAGGCAGAATATCTTCGACGCCCGTTTGCTTAACAATCGGCTCTTTTACTACTGATTCATGAATAACAGGTTCACTCACCGTCGAGTCTTCGACAGCCTGTGTTTCGGCAGTCGTTTCAGCAACCACTGTCTCAGTCTTAGCCACTGAATCCTGTACTGCTACGGGCGCTAATACATCAGTATCTGTGGCAGCAAGTGGCGCGTTTACCTGAAAGCTGAAACTGGCAAATCCAATGGTATCATTTACCTGTAAAAGGCTCGATGTATTACCTTCGATACGCTGCTCGTTGATAAATGTACCGTTCGATGAGTCTAAATCTTTGACATACAATCGACCATCTAAGATGCTTAACACCGCATGATTACGCGATACTTGCTTGCTACCAAGTACCACGTCATTGTCGCTGCCACGACCAACAGACAGGCTGTCATTGACCGTTAACGTTAGGTCACCAAGCGCTTCTGTTAAGGCATTAAGTTGCCAAGTCTCTGTGTCGACTGTCGCCTTCATACTATCTGTATTGTTCGTCATGCGGTAACTCCTTATTCTTTTATTAAATTTCAAATGGTTTTAGATAAATCATTGCCAATTTTTTAAGAGATTTTACGATTTTTTTAATATAAACCGTAATAAGTTATGCAATGACTATCTGAACTATTTAGGTATAAAGTGCGGCTTTATGACACCGTCGAGCTCACTGTACGGGATACTAAGTACTGGCATACCATAAGCATATGGGCCGATAGCATAATGCTGATAACGGATATCGATGCCTTTGTCCGTCAGTGTCACATTGTCACTTAAGGTAAATGGCCAGTTTTTCTCATAACTGCTGACATCGTCGTCAACCGTTTTGACCCACGTTTTATACGCATCATAAGCAAGCGCTTTAAAACGTGATTCCTTGCCTGATTGAAGCATATCCTCAAGCGTGATTTGTTTTTTGGTATTAAGGTCAAATATCAAGTATTCGCTATAAGGCATGCCATGAGCGCCACCAGTAAAGACATAAGTATTGATTTCAAACAGTTCAAAATCACTGACATGACCTAAATACTCAGGCGTTACCATTAGGCTATAAGCCCATGAACTGCCTTCTGGCATATCTACAAACTGTGAGCTGGCAAAGTCATCAATGGCGGCTTTCACCATTGTCTGATTGACTTTCGTTTTGATAGGCGCAGATTCAGTCGGTTTACTATTAACGACTAAATTATTAATACGCGCATTGGCAATATCATTGATCCAATCGTGGTTGGTCTTCAGATATTTGATGTCAATCTCTGGACAGTTATCGCGCTCAACACACTGTGCTTGCACTTTTTTAGGCAGCTCATATTCTAGATAATCCGTGCTACTAATGAGGCTACCTGCATTGGCAGGCATAGCGATGCTACCTAGCAGTAAACTGCCGGCAAGCAGTCTCAGCAGACGACTACGACTTGCTGTCATCAATAAATGCGGATTCATTATTGGCTGATTGATATCAATTTGATTCGCAGCGTTCATATATCCTCTTTTATAAACATAAGATGTTACTTGATATTCTACCGTAACAATGACGATGTATTGTAGGAACACTGTTTGTGTTTTTAGGGTTTTGCTGTCTCCTGCTAACGAATAGCTACCTACCCTCTCTCGTTTAATCCCTAAATCTAAGCTAATAAAAAAGACACGGCTGGCGTGTCTTAAAAGATAAACTAACTCGTGAAATGATGGATTTTAATGCTCACGAGTATTACTAAAAGTGACTTCTGGATAGCGATCTTGCATCAGCTGCAAGTTGACCCGTGATGGGGCAAGATACGTTAAATAACCACCGCCATCTAGCGACAGCTGGTCATGGGCTTTGCGTTTGAATTTCGCCAATGCCACTTCATCATCACAATGAATCCAGCGTACGGTGGCGATCGATACTGGCTCAAAGATACACTGTACTTTATACTCTTCTTTGAGACGATGCGCGACCACTTCAAACTGTAGTACACCAACCGCACCCAAGATTAAATCGTTGTTAATCTGCGGCATAAAGACCTGTGTCGCGCCCTCTTCGCTTAGCTGCTGCAGCCCTTTTTGCAAGGCTTTCGATTTGAGCGGATCTTTTAGAATGACACGGCGGAACAATTCAGGTGCGAAATGTGGAATACCCGTAAAGTTCAGCTCCTCGCCTTCGGTAAAACTGTCACCGATAGAGATAGTGCCATGATTATGCAAACCGATGATATCACCCGGATACGCTTCTTCTAACGCTTCGCGATCACCTGCCAAAAAGGTCAGTGCATCGGCAATGCGTACGTCTTTACCCAAACGTACATGCTTCAGCTTCATGCCTTTTTCATACTTGCCTGAACACACGCGTAAAAATGCAATGCGATCACGGTGGCGTGGGTCCATATTGGCCTGAATCTTAAAGACAAAACCGCTAAAATCTGTTTCTGTTGCTGCCACTTCACGCTCATTGGTCGGATGCGACTTGGGTGGCGGTGCATATTTGATCAAGGTATCAAGTACCATGTTTACGCCAAAGTTGCCCAATGCCGTACCGAATAATACTGGCGTCATCTCGCCCGCTAAGAACGCCTCAACGCTAAATTCTTCTAACGCCATTTGTACCAGCTCAAGTGACTCTTCGAAGGCATCAAACATCAATTGACCCAAACGCTCACGAATGTCCGGATAATCATAGCCCGCGCGAGTCTCAGAGACTGTCATCTTGCCGCCATTACCTTTTTCATAAAGGTAGGTTTTGTTTTCGGTCAGATGATAGACACCAACGAAATCTTGTCCCATACCGATAGGCCAAGTCACTGGAATACATTTAATTTTTAACACTGCCTCAATCTCACTAAGCAGCTCAAGCGGCTCACGAATTTGACGATCCAGCTTGTTAACAAATGAGATGATTGGCGTGTCGCGCATGCGGCAGACTTCCATCAGCTTGATGGTTCGCTCTTCAACCCCTTTAGCCCCATCGACCATCATCAGTGCGCTATCGACAGCGGTCAAGGTACGATAGGTATCTTCACTAAAATCGGCGTGACCTGGTGTATCCAATAGATTGACCACATGGTCTTGATAAGGAAACTGCATGACAGAAGTGGTGATCGAGATACCACGCTCTTGCTCCATACTCATCCAATCTGATGTCGCATGGCGATCTGTTTTGCGGCCTTTGACCTCACCTACTACCTGAATTGCCTGACCCCATAACAGTAACTTTTCAGTCATGGTGGTCTTACCTGCATCGGGATGCGAGATAATGGCGAAAGTACGGCGTTTAGCCACTTCTTTGTTTAATTTCTTTGGATCTACGCTCATAATTTTTGGCTTCAACCTTAACTTCAAAAAGGCTGTCTTTTAGACAGTAATCTAACTAAATAGAATAAATAATGAGCGTATTGTAGCGGATTTAGCGTCAAGGTGCAGAATTAGCGCATAAAAAAACACTCCCTAGATAGTCAAATAGAGAGTGTTAGTCATTTTTTTAACATGATGCGTTTTTAAGATTAATAGTAGCGTTTGATTTGTGCGGCCAAGAAATCTCCTGCGACTTCATTGACTATCGTACAATCCACCACACCGCGAATACTGTTGGTATTCGGATTCATCACACCTTTGGCAACATAATTTGCTTCATAAATAGCATTTTTATCATCCGTGCCATCGTTATATTCGACACCATTGTACTGATAAGCAGGCTGATTCCGGTATTCAAAGAACGTCACTTGTGCCGCTTTTTGCTTATTGCCTATGCCTACACCAAACTCAGAAGTTCTGTAGCCTCTATCATCGCTAAAGCGGTCTTCAGCTGCATCAATCCACTTATCAAGCGATGTATATCCCGTCTTGTTTTTGTCGTTAAAGGCTAAAAACGAGCGTTCGCTCTCGACTACTGGAATATAGCAAACAGAGCCTATCGGAAACTCTGCATTAGCTGGAATCTTAGGATAATTATTCAAGTCCGTGAGAATACCGCGACTGTTATTTATGTTTGTACCAGCGCTATAACTGTTTGCCTGCAAGCCTGATAAGTTAAGCGTCTTATAATTGGTTTCGTAGTCTAGCTTGTTATTACTGTCTTTTTCATAGATAGGGCGTTTGACAGTGCGGTTATCAACTTCAATGTTTTTGTTTTCCAGTCGCCCTTCAAAATTGTCTGATAATACCGTTCTGTCCAAAGTATTCAAACCTTGATTACTATAATTATTAACGATATTTTTTATCTTGATTTCACGCTCACCAGTACGGTAGGTCTCATCGATGCGTGCAATAGCGCTATCTTTCGCTTGCTTATCATAGCTATTGTCAAAGCTGGTCAGCGTAATCTTATTACTACCCGAACCATAAATACCATCATCCTCCCCGCCGCAGCCAGCAAGGGTAAATGTTAGCAAAGAAAGTGCAATAGGTAACACCATTGATTTATTCATCGAATAAGACCTTTATTGGTTAGATTTTTTATCATCTATTTTGATAACTTTATTTATTACAGCTATATTCCTATATTACATTAATACTTCTGTTACTTATAGCGATTAAGCTTTTCTTGCGATAGTTAAATGTAGCTAAAGATTCTACTAACAGTTCACTTACAAATCCACAGTATATACTTACGACTGACCTATATTGCTCATGCACTGGTTTGTTATGCTGAATCCCTATAAAAGTTTAATGCTTAAACATAAAAACTCACAACAAAGGATATGTTATGAAAACACTATATTCCACCAAAGCAACAGTTACTGGCGGTCGTACAGGCAATGCCAGTCTGCAAGACAGTGATTTGACGATTAATATGGTCGCACCCGGCTCTGATAAAGACGGTAATAATCCAGAGCAGTTATTTGCGATGGGCTATGCAGCTTGCTTTGATGGTGCACTTGCTGCGGTCAAAGGGGCAGAAAAAGCAAAGTTTGACTCTACCACTGAAGTATCCGTAGATTTAATGAAAGGTGAAGGCTTAGATTTTCAATTAGCCGTGAAAATTCATGTCACTGCTGAAAACACAGAGCTATCAGCGGATGAGTTCCAAAAGTTGGTCGAAAAAGCCAATAAAGTCTGCCCATATTCTAAAGCGACTCACGGTAATATCGATAGTGAAGTGACTTCAGAAGTGAGATAGATTTTTAACAATAACAATATCGGCTTTATCTATAAGAGAGCTCAGTGAATACTGGGTTCTTTTTTTATGAGCGTCTGTCAGCAGTAGAAATATCATAACTATCGAGAAGTTCGGCAAGGTCTGATTTTATCGTTATAATGGAAGCATCGTTTTATCTGATATTTACTCTATCTGATACCTAATAATAAGTGACCTTTATGACTGATCATATGACCGACTCCTCCGTAGACAATAACCACAACTCGCATCAAGCGCTTGACCCTAAAGCCTTACCAAATTTTGATACCATGCCCAACGTAGCGACTATGGACACCAGTCACGTGGACAAAAATCAGCCACCTTTTATTTTGGTTGATGGCTCTTATTATCTGTTTCGCACGTATCACGCCTTGCCAAAGACCATGCAAAACTCGCAAGGGCTGATAACGAATGCCATCCGTGGCACGCTCAATGCACTGTTAAAATTGATGCGTCGATATCATCCTACTCACATGGCGGTCTGTTTTGATACCAAGTCACCCACTTTTCGCCATCATATGTCTGCTGATTATAAGGCGGCGCGTCCGCCCATCGACATAGAGCTGGTGGAGCAAATTCCTTATATCCATCGCTTGGTAACCGCTTTGGGCATTCCACTGTTACGCATCGAAGGTGCAGAAGCGGATGACATTATCGGCACACTGGCGCACCGTGCGGTCGAGCAAGGTCATCATGTGGTTATCTCAACCGGCGATAAAGACATGATGCAACTGGTCAATGACTGTGTGATATTGGAAGACAGCTTTACCGGTAAGGTCACGGACACCGCAGCGGTTATTGATAAATTTGGCATCAACCCCAACCAAATGATTGATTTTTTAACCTTGATGGGTGATGCCTCTGACGGTATTAAAGGCGTGCCCGGCATCGGTAAAAAAACCGCTAAAGACTTACTCGTTGAGTACGGTGATATCGACAATATGTTAAAGCATATTGGCTTTATTAAAGGTCGCGGCGCTAAAGGCTTGATTGAGCATGCAGAGGAAATTCCATTCAATGCCAAACTGGCCACTATCGTCACAGATTTAGATATCGGTCAAGACTGGAATGATTTGAAAATCGATACCAATCCTTGTGCCCATATAGATGAATTGCGCGAGCTGTATAGCGAGCTTGAGTTTAGAAATGAGCTTGCTTCTCTTGACCACCCAAACCATCCAGCCAATGCTAATGGGAACGGCGTAAAAAGTGTTGCAAGTAGCCAAGCAGATGCTGAATCACAAGCACAAATCGCTAAGTCGCTACAATCAAGCAGTATTGAGAATGTCCAAAACGGCAAACAGCATGATAGAGCGTGGCACACCGTTTTAGATGAGCATGCGTTTGACAGTTTGATTGAATTATTAGAGTCTGCGCCGCACTTTGTCATTGATACCGAAACCACTAGCGTCCATTGGCGTCAAGCACAAATCGTCGGTTTGTCTTTTGCGGTACAAGCGCATGAAGCCTATTACATACCACTGACACATGCGCTAGAGGGTGACGAGCTGACGGCTAAACAGCTCGACCGCGATAGCGTTTTAACACGTCTAAAACCTATCTTAGAAAACCGAAATATTGGTAAAATCGGTCAGCATTTAAAATACGATGCGCATATCCTCAGCCATTATGATATCGATTTACTGGGTAGCATTCATGCTCGTCCCAATAATTGGGCGATGGATACCATGCTTGCCAGCTATGTAATTAATGCCGCCATCACTCGTCATGGCATGGATGATTTGGCACGTCACTATCTACAAACCCAAACCATCAGTTATGAAGATGTCGCTGGTAAAGGCGCTAAGCAAGTCACCTTTGACCAAGTCGCCATCGATATCGCTAGCGACTATGCTTGTGAAGATGCTGACATTACTTATCAGCTATTTGAGGTATTCAGCGTTGAGCTGGCGAACGATGCCAATAATGCCAAATTGCTACACGAGCTAGAAATCCCAACGGCGGAGATACTCTGCCAGATGGAAGCAAACGGCATTCTCATCAAACGTCCATTTTTAAATGAGCTATCAAAGCGCTTCGATGAAGAAATCGTCGCGCTAGAAAAACGTGCTTATGAAGTGGCAGGAGAAGAGTTTAACCTCGGCTCACCTAAGCAGCTCGGTGAGATACTATTTGAAAAGCTCGGCATTGCTGGCGGCAAAAAAACCAAATCAGGGCAATATTCTACTGGTGAGGCCGTACTGTCAAAAATCGATCATCCATTGGTCGATATCACCTTAGAGTATCGCGGTCTATCTAAGCTCAAAAGCACTTATACCGATGCGCTTGATAATGTCGCAGATAGCGAAACTGATCGCGTACACACCAGCTATCATCAGGCATTGACCAGTACTGGGCGTTTGTCTTCGACTGATCCTAACTTACAAAATATTCCGATTCGTACCGCGACTGGTCGCTTGATTCGTCAAGCCTTTATCGCACCAGAAGGTCGCGTTATTTTGGCGGCGGATTATTCACAAATTGAATTGCGTCTCATGGCGCATTTCTCAGGCGATAAAAACTTAACTGACGCCTTTAATGAAGGTTTAGATATTCACGCTGCGACTGCCGCTGAAGTACTTGGCAAAGAAGTTGCCGACGTAACCTCGACCGAGCGCCGTAATGCCAAAGCCATTAATTTTGGTCTGCTTTATGGTATGAGCGCCTTTGGACTTGCCAAGCAGCTACAAATGAGCCGCAATGAGGCACAAGATTATATCGATATGTATTTTGATCGCTATCCTGGTGTCAAAAACTATATGATCAATACTCGCGCCAGTGCTCATGAGCAAGGCTATGTCGAGACGATATTGGGTCGTAAGCTCTACACGCCTGATATCACTCACAGCAACCGCATGGTCAAACAAGGCGCTGAACGCGCGGCTATTAACGCACCGCTACAAGGCTCAGCGGCAGATCTAATTAAGCTGGCGATGATTGCCGTCGATAAAGTACTGCCAAAAGCGCAAGCCAAAATGCTGCTACAAGTCCATGATGAATTGGTGTTCGAAGTGGATAGTGACAAGGTAGATGAGATTAGCCAACTCATTACTCATGCTATGCAAGACGTCTTAACGACAACTGCTGTCGAAAAGGGCTGGAACGTCGACTTTGCTGTGCCGTTATTGGTTGAGACGGGTGCTGGCGAGAATTGGGATGAGGCGCATTAAGTGCTGATTTAGATTAGGTTTTGACATAAGATGGGTTAGCGATAAAATAACCCATCTTTTTTAATATCTAAACTTATACATTTAATGATTTTTTCGCTAGCACTTTTTATTATTCTCTATTGAATAAGTCATCAATTGGGTCAATTTCTGACTCTATAGAGCAGATAGTAGAGTTTATAGAGTTATTCAGATCTTCATTTCTTTCAGAAAAACTATGCCCACTTGCAAAATTACAACCTCTTTCAGAGTATTCCGTAGAGCGACGGCTATCTTTATAGTTATTGGAACTAATAATACTATCTATGTCTAAATAATCACTGATAAGCTCCAGCTCTTCTTCATCAAAACAAAACTGGAGTTCCAAGACATCTAAAAGCCCTTCAAGATATTCCTCAATATCGTATGTATTAATTTCATCTCTATGCTGAATAAGTCTAAATACTCCATCAGATTCTGCCCAATCAGTTATTTCTTCACATATGAAGCTTATAAATAACTCTCTATACAACGTTAATAAGTCATCATTCTTATTTAAAAAATAAATTAGCACTTCAATTTCTTTAAAGCTCTCAAAAGGAAAGTACGTGAAATCAATACTTTCAAGAGACTTAAGTAATGCAATGCTAATGTATTTGTCGCTAGGCTGAAATAGCTGCCTCTCTAATCCTAGCCGACATACTGTTATGAGAGGTAATCCAAAATTTTCAAATGTATTGTTAGATAAGGTGATAAATATTTTCTTAAGTAAGGTTTTTGAATTATGCCCAATCAACTCTAATAGTTCTACTAACTTAATTGAATACAAATCAGGCGTTAGCTCTGAATCTAGCTCAGTCTGAAACAACCTAATTAGTAGTGTGTCAAATTCTAGTAATGTGCTATTAGATTTAATTAATCTATCAACATTATTTAGTGCATTTGTTGTTCTCAAACAGCTTACCAACTTCGCTACATAATCAGCTCTATTAAGATATTCCGAGATTACAAAGTCAGCAATCGAAGGATTAAATAAGCTGTACGTCACCTGACCATCTCTATTTATATTCCTGTTTAAAACAGACCCTACTAACCCCCGCATGATATTACCAATGGTAGGATATTCAGAAGTTGGATCTAATCCTGATTCCTTCAGATTGATTAATAATGCAACTATCTGCTCTTCGCTAACGGGACTGCCATTTAAGACGATGGCGATTACTATATGCCTATCCAAATCACTTATCTGCGTCTGTATCATGCCACGCCAAATATCCTTTGGGTTATCAAGAGACTTTTGAATATAATCCCAATAAACCTCAGGACTTGCTTCCTTCTCAACTTTGACAGCATCAGTAATAAACTCAATCAACCGCGGATTGAAATTTTTGTGTGAAATAATGCTCCTATAGCGCTTATCAATATATATTTGCTGAATAAAGTCTTCTGATAAATCACTAAAATAGATGTGGTTATAAAGAATTTGTGCTCTATCAAACTCTGTCAGAGACTGAATTTTTATCTCATATTCATTCCTATCAAGGTTACCTTGTTCAAATTTTTCTGACAATCTTTTCCCTTGATTCAATATGTTCGAGCGAGTCGTTAGAATAAATCGTTTTGAGCTGTCCTTACTAACTCTTTTCATAAAGCTCACAATATGTGAGTCCTGCTTTGCATCTATTGCGAATAGGAAGTTACTTCCTAAAAAATCATCAAAATAAAAAATTTGTTGCCATTCAGGGTTATATATTTTTTCCGCTTCTATAATGGACTCATGCACTACAACTAACTGATAACCTTGAGCAGCATACTCAAAGCACATCTGTTCCGCTAAAGTGGTTTTGCCAATACCAGGTTCGCCGTTGATAATGATACTGCCAAGTTCTTCTAACTTTTCGAACGCTTTTTTATGATTCTCGGTTCGCACATACTTAGGTAGAAACTCTTGAATTTCTTCCAACTGAAAACTACTTCTTCCCAGTACATCGTTAGATAAAATTGACTGTAAAACGTTAGTACCTGCTAGCCATAGCTTGTAATGTTGGCGCTCTACATCAGGATGTTTGGCTAATAAACTGTTTATATCTTCATTACCAATGATGTCAGATTCATTTTTAATATAAGGGCTAAAAGCATCTGAAATGTCTTTTTTGTTTTGAGCGGATAGTGCTAATGAAGTGACAAAAATATATCTACTAGGATTCAATTTTATAACTTTTTTGGCTTCATGCTTTTGACATTCTGCTACTAATGCTTTGATACCTGATTTTAGCCAATGTTTGCATTGAATGATGACAACACCGTTTTCAACACTTCCTTCAAAAAAACGTCCATCGATTCCACCATCCCTACCTGATTTAAACCGTTCTATATGAGTGTTAAATTCTTTAGATAGCAAATCAACCGTTAGAACTTCAAACTCTTTATCGTTAAGAGTTTCAAAAGTGTAGTCAGTCATAGACCTAGCATCCATTACGGTTGTATAGAATATTAAATTTTGATGTTAATATATTAAATCTTTTAAAAAACTCTAAAAATCTTTAGGCGCGATAAAAGTGTGTGTGTTTTGGTCAAAGCTGACGGTATAACGCTCTTCGCTCTTTTTTACGCTGTTAGGTATTAACTCATAGTCTTCATCATACTCTCCGCTTTCACTATCATGCGTCATGGTCAATGGATAAAATCCTGCGGTCATCGGCTGATAACTCTCGATATGGACACTACCTTCGATTTTAGTATATCCCGGAGCACTCATAAATTCATATGAGTAATCTGAAGGCAGCTGTGCGACTTGTTCAATCTCTCCGCTAGCTAAAGGCGCGTACATTTCCCAAAAACAATTAGTTTGCCCTCCTGCCCCTGATCCACAATGACTCCCTACCCACCCGTATTTATTATCACCCACTTCTCTTAAATCAAAATCTTTGAGCTGACTTCTACCCGCTCCGCCATTTTTTATATAAGGACTGCTTGCAGAGACGACCCAAGAATTGCCTAATTTATAAAGTATGAATAATCCGCCAAGTCCTGGTGTCACTCGTGCACCATCTTCCACCGTATCACCAGAAACCAATACATATAAAGTATCTACTCCCTCGATGTTTTTAAATTCATAATGCTTAGGAGCAAGGCAATAGATTTCTGAGCCGTCGTCATATAAGGTACAACCACGCAACTTATCATAGCTTGAACTGTAATAAACACTCATAATTTTTTCGACAGCTTGTCTGACATCAAGAGATATTTCAGCATGTGCTGAAGGCAAGACCATCAGAAACAAGCTTACAATGATTAAAACTTTCATATAATAGCGCCTCTATATGTATGTGCTTAACGACCTATGGCATAATACTTTTGTTTGTCTTTTTTAGCTACCCAAAGTAATTGAAGCTCTCCATGATTAAACCAGCAAATCTCAACACCATTACCCTTTACACACTTGCCAGCTTAAGTTTATGCACGCAAGCATGGGCGGATACTACGCCCAGCACAGAGCAGAAAGTCGAACCGCTAAAATCTGACACGGCTTCGTTATCTCATGATGCTAACTCTAATCGAGATAAAAACCTTAATCAATTTGGCTATCTACCTCAATCTACCGAAACATCTGCCGAGCAGTCTGCTCCATCAGTACAAGGAGCACAAAACTGGACGGACGAACGCCGTGAAGATGTCCAAGAGCAGCTGCATGAATGGGCACACAAAATGGACGGTTGGTTCGGCGAACCAGATCCCAAAAAACCCGCCAAAGCCAGTTTACGAGTTGTACTAGATACCCGCTGGGTCAACGATCCACAATCAGGCAGTGACGTGAGCGTTGAACCTAGAATTCGCGGCCGCTTACGCTTGCCAGTATTAGAAAAAAGATTGAGTCTGATTATCGGTGATGAGGATTTGGATGAAGATACTTTCTTAAAACAGAATGTGACGGGCGATACCTACCAAGCAAATACCAGTAACCAAGATGGACTCGTCAACAGGAGGAAAACGCGAGAAGACAATGGTTCTATCGCCCTTCGTTGGTCACGTTTTAGTCATGAGGTTGAGCAGCAGTTAGGGGTCAAAACAGATATCGATGTCGGGGTTCGCTCGCTCGATGACTTATACGTAAAAATGAGCGTCGATAAAGACTGGTATGACAACAAAAAATGGACTGTCACTAGTGATAGTTACTATCGTTATGGACTCGATAGTGAGCACTATGCAAAAGGCGGGCTAAATCTGCAATATGGTACAAATGCTGAGCGGTTCATCAATAATCGCACCGCCATCCGTTATCGCAATCAAGACAATGAAGAAAGCACGGACTGGAGCAACGATCTCAGACAAGTACACTACTTGGGCAATGAAAAACAGTTGGCTTATGGTGTCTCTACTGGCGGTTACTTTGACCGTGATAAATCAACATTAAACAGCTATGGCCCTGCTATCAGCTATCGCCAACCTGTCTGGCGAGAGTGGCTTTATGTACAAACAGAGCTAAATTATTATAATGATAAAACAGCGGATAAGAACCATTACCCTTCGGCATTATTACGGATGGAAGCCTTATTTTAACCCTGCTATCTATTGAATTAGTTGTATCATCATAGGTATAAATAGCCGATAGCAATGTGCACAACAAAGAGCATTTGTTTGCTTGTATTAACAATGACATATGACTCATTAGTTATATTAAATAACGTTATAGCGCTGACATTGGCGTTATAATAGCGGCTTATTGCGTTATATGTCATTGGATAATGTTCGGTCTAAAGTGAGCCTTTGTGCTCACTTTTTTTATTTTAAAAAATCAGGAGGTTTTTATTTTGAGTTCAGATGGCATCATCGAAATCCCTGGCATTATTATTTTATTCGCCTGTCTGCTACGTTGCGTGCAGTATTTACGACAGAGCTCTGCCACAAATACGTTTAAACAGATTCGAGCTTTTTGGTTGGCAGCGGTGCTGGTATTCTTTGCTGTGATACGCCGTGAGTTAAATTATCTACCAGACTTATTGGTTCCCACTGACTTTGTGTTGTTCAGCCATTCTTATGACTGGTGGGAAGACCTCGTCCTGACCATCGTTTATGTGCTGATCGTTGGTTTATTGGCTTATTCATGGCGTTATCTTTGGGCAATATTAAAAAAAGTACCTGTTTCTTTGTATTTTAGCGTCGCCGCCTTGGCATTATTAGAATATATGGGCGAAAACGCCATTATGATTCCCGAAGCTTTGGGCGTCATTACAGAAGAGCTGTCAGAGACTGCTATTTATGGCATTGCCTTGATTTATTTGTGGCGCTTAAACTTAAACGAGTACGACTGTCAAGTAGAAGAGACGCGCGAGCTGCATTGTCAAACGGCTTCACACTAACGCAGAGTGTCTCTGCTAACAGTGATAAATACTCGTTATATTAATTACCATGCGCTCTAAATCAATAGTTATACTCTCTAGCAAAATACATTCAGACGAATTTGTTATACTACAGTCGGTTCAATTTAAAAATAGTACAAGGCAACCGAGTGTAGATGTATATTTAATACTTCAAGCGAGGCTAACGCAGTAATATTATTATAGTGGAATGACTATAATAATAAGCCCGAGGGATAAGCACTCTAATATACGACCTCGATTTACTCATGATTAATAACGATTAAGTCACTTATTATGAATATATTGATTACAGGCGCATCACGTGGTATCGGTTTAGCCACCGCCAAAAAGCTGGCGGAAAAAGGCCATCATATTGGGTTATTTGCGACCAATACTGCCACACTTGAAAGCGTCATTAAAGACAAATCTTTTAAGAAAGCCGTCAAACAACAGCGTGTTATCACAGGTCAGCTGGATGTCACCCAGCCTAACTCGTGGGACCATGCGATCAATCAAATGATTGAACATTTCGGTGGTATTGATGCACTCATTAATAATGCTGGGGTGCTGGTCAGTGGCGCATTGCCAACGACCAATCTAGATGAGCAATTGGCTTTAATTGACGTCAACTGTAAAGGTGTTTTGATTGGCTGTCATAAACTGGCACCTTATCTAGCTGATAGCAAAGACGGCAAAATTATCAATGTGTCCTCTGCTTCTGCTATCTATGGTCAACCCGAAGTTGCGACTTATGCGGCCAGTAAGTTTTTTGTGCGAGGTCTCACAGAAGGCCTTAATATTGAGTACGAAAAATTGGGTATCAAGGTTATCGATGTGATGCCGCTGTGGGTCAAATCTGACATGACTGCTGACATCGAAGTGACCAGTATGGATCGCTTGGGCATCCATCTAACGGTCAACGATGTCGCCAAAACATTGTGTAAATTGACGACCAGTCCCAATCGTAAACTCAAAAGTACGCATTACTCTGTGGGCATGCCAGCAAAGCTCTTTCAAGCAGTCTCGCAAGTCACGCCAGATTCTGTAATCCGCTGGGTCAATACCAAGGTTGGTGCTTAATAGCAACATCACCTATTCGTTATACTGTTATTAACCGATAACGCTTATTTAATATAAAACCACACTTACGGCTGCTCAATATGAGTAGCCGTTTTGCTTGCCGCTCGAACCTTTATTGCTTGCTCAGTGGTCTTATCGATAAAAACATTGTTGCTGATAACCGTCCCTTTTATCGCCCCTGCTGCGCTGTCTTCCCGAATTTCAGAACCGACATAAATGGGCAAACGCACGTTCGCTGCAAACTTATTGCCAGCTATTAGCGTGCCGTCATCCTCTACGATAATGCCCTGCTCGACTTGCTCAAATCGATTATCGATAATTTGATTGTCCTTAGCACTGTCTAAATGATAGCTGGCAAATGGCGTTTGCTTCAGCAAATAAGCACCGCATTCAAAACCTTTGAGATTGCGCGACTGCCTTGACGCAACCCAAACCCCGACTGGCTCGTCGTTAAAAATATTGCCACGAATGATATTGTCACGGCTCGACTCGGTACGCTGAAAATGATTGCCCCGCGTACTGTCATCAGCATGCTCAAAGCAATTGCGATACAGCAATATACTGCCTGCCCCATTATGGATAAATTGATTGTTTTCGATACGGTTATTGCTCGACGAATCCACGGCAATAGCCTCACGATTGGGCTTAAAGGTACGGAAACCATTACCGACAAACACCGAATTTTTAATCACATTATCACGACTGCCAAATTCTAGATACAACCCAACGGTGCCTGCGTTTTGAATACGTAATTTATCAAAGCTCACGCCATGCACATGATCACCAACGAACATGCCACTATTGATACTGTTTTGACTACTCACATTAATCACACGAATATCGCTTGGTGCAAGCGCACGATTGGCAGCAGGGTCTATCAAGCCGCGCGCATAACGCTGATTGGGCTGGCTATATTGGCGAATATGTAGCGCATGACCATAGCCATCCACATGACAATTGGCAACGGTAATATCTTCGATAGCGCTATCTGTTTTGGGCTTAATTATAATGGCGCTAACCTTTGACGCATCATCAGCGCGAGTACTGAGTAGTGCGCCCTGACAGTCGAGAGAGCTGTGCGAATCATTCAACTCAAAGCGTATCGACTTGGCTGTTAAATCACAGCTTGCACTGAGTACGCTGTGACCTTTTACCTTAACTATTTGCTTCGGCGTTAATTGTGCGCAGTCTATGGTTGTCGTGGCTTTTGGCAGTTTGGCATCAATAATTAATGGCTGTTTTAAATCAGCCTTATCCAAGCTGCTATGGGCGCTGCTACCAGAAAAAGGTACACCTTCACAAGCCGTCAAACCTATTGTGGCACTGATTAAGGATATTGTGACGAACAACCTACTACTTGATACCATCGTATATTTCCTATTTTTATGTCTATCTTGTACTTGTCTTACATTTTTTGAACATCCTGTGACACCTTACTCCTATTAGCAAGCGTCATAACACGTCACAATGCTTTTAGTAAATAAATCTTAATAAATAAAATCAGCCACATCCATTAATAATAACTATCAATAATAAGGAAACCATGATGGACCATTCAAAAAGCCCATTACCAGAAGCAATGGATCACATTGAAGGTGATACGGACATCAATAACAACAGCCAAGAAATTGATTTGGCTGACCCTATGTTGCATACCATTGATAATGATGATGTCATTGACAATAGCGCAGGATTCGACAACTCGCAAGCCGGAAGTGATGCGATTCAAGGGCTAACCCCCATGCATCGCCAAAATATAGACGAATCGCGAATCGACGAAGTATTAGTGGACGACAATTTGGATGACAGCGACTATCCTGACATTGTCGATATCGCTGATAGAGACGCGGCGGAACGTAGTAATGATGACGATTTTTAACTAAGCTCTCTCATGATAAAAAAGCTCTCAAACAATAAAAAAATACGCCCGTTATATCGAGCGTGCTTTTTTATTGTGCTTATCGTACTTCTGATACTAGAGTCTGTTAAACAACCAACTATAACGCTGACAATGGCTGATCTGTCCAAACGTCTCGGTAACTGGTGTAGTAGGTAATCATACCTATTGGAAGCAGTGCTAACACACCTAGTCCTAGTGTAAAAACTACCATCAATATCATTATTATAGGAGCGATTAACCAAAAAACGAAAAATGGTAAGATATTTTTTAAACATCCTTTAAAACTCATTTTCATTGCCTGAACAGGCTCGATGTTGTGAAGCACAATTAAAGCAGGTGCAAACCAGATAGCCATAAGTACAGGAAATAGTAGTACAAAAACCAATAAAACACCCAATACCATACCTGCAATCGCAACGTCACTTGACTCTTGAGCTAAAGACAAAGCCATACCACCGAATATAATCAGCATAGGTATCATTGCAACAATAACAGCCACTAAATACAAGACGAATAAAATAATTAATGGCTTGAGATGCGTATAAAAAGCTGAAAAAAGATGGTCAAACCTCAACTCGTTACCTACAGCTTGATCGGCACAACCTTTTATTATTCCACCAACAAACACAAAGGAAAGAAAAGGGAAAATGAAATTTATCACGGGTACGCTACTACCAATCATAGCAATGATTAAATAAACAACACCAATAGCTAACCATAATAAAAATTGATCTTTAAATATTGCAAATGCTTTGGTAATCCAACTTATACCCCATCCTGCTTGGCACATTCGAGGTTCTACCAATAACTGCGGTAATAGGCCGCCATACTCGTCAGTGGGCGGTAAGTTCGGTGGTTGACCGTTAGGTTTTTGTAGAGACACAGAGGGTTGTGAATAATTGGAGCTGGACATATTTATCCTCAAAAATAAAGTTAAGCAAACGTAAAATTAACAATGACAATAAAAGTTTATTTGGCATAGTTTTACATATCAGTCACCAAAAATCCCAACTTTATTCTATTTTAATAAAATTCATTAAAATCATTTAGTCAAAAAAATACCGAACATAATGTCCGGTATTTTTTTATAACTTACAAATTCAATTAATCAAGCCCAACCATCTAGCGTTCCCGCCCAGCCTTTGACCAATGGCGCACTAAGCGCTTCGAGCAAATCAATGTGCGCCTCATCCAAGTTCAATGCGGGAATATAGTGATATTCTTGTCCACCCGCGTGGAGAAAGTTTTCACGATTTTCGATGGCCAGCTCTTCTAGCGTTTCCAGACAATCAGCAGAAAAAGCCGGACTAATGACTTGTACCGAGCGCACACCCGACTTGCCCCAATCTTCTAATACCACGTCGGTATAGGGCTTGACCCATTCTTGCTTGCCAAAGCGTGATTGAAAACTGATAATCCATTCGTCATCCTTTAGACCAAGCGCGTGAGCCACTTGTGCGGCAGTACATTTACAACGCTTAGGATACGGATCACCTTTATCAGCATAAGGCTGCGGGATACCGTGGAAGCTAAACATCAGCTTGTCAGGCTTGCCATGCTCTGCTTGAAAGCGGCGAATCGAATCAGCCAATGCTTGAATGTACAGCGGATGCGCAAAGTAATCTTTGACAATAGTATAGTTCGGCAAATTGCGCTGCTTGAGCGTCCACTTTGTCAACGCATCATAAACAGCACCACCAGAGGAAGCGGAATACTGTGGAAATAATGGCAAGATAACAAAGTGATCAACGCCTTCACCGCGCAAGGTATCCATCACATCAGGCAAACCAGGATTGCCATAGCTCATCGCTGGATGGACAGAAACCCGAAATGGTGCGGCACTATTTGCAAGCCGTGGTTCCAATAGCTCCACTTGGCTCTTTAGTATCTTACGAATCGGTGAGTCGCCTTCCCAAATGCTGGCATAGGCTTTTGCCACACGTTTAGGGCGGCTTGGCAATACAAACAAATTGAGAATAATCGCCCACAAGAATTTCGGAATCTCGATGACACGGGGGTCAGACAAAAACTGTTTTAAGTAACGACGTACGGCAGGCGCTGTTGGCTCATCTGGCGTACCTAGGTTCACTAATAGGACGGCAATACGGGGAGGCAGTTCAGGTTTCATAGCAGCACTATTTTATTATTAGGTTAATTAAAGAAGAATATGCGATAAAAGATTATTAAGTCATGATTGATTAAATGCTTTATTAGTGTAGCATTTTATCCATTAATAACGCATGGTAAAAGCACCCTTATACAATTTGATACTTAGTTGCTATTTATTGCCATTTATGGATAGTCATCAATCATTGATTCACCTTAACCCTTCTCTGCCTACCACCCATCGTCCCTAAAAACCATGCTTAAAAGACTATGCTCAAAAGACTCGCTCGACGGTTGTACTCCTACGCGCATCACCATACAATAGGCAAGCACATTGTAAGAAAAACATTTAGAGAACAGTGTCGGCAAAGCAGTATTGGCAACACTGCCTATCGACAGTTTGCCCTTTTTATTTTATTGATAATTGTTGTCTTGCGAGGTAGCTTTGAACGCACGCCCTAATAATACCAGTGACCAGTCCCCGACAGATACGCTTCATTCGGCGAGCTTAGTGAATACCGTGGACTCAGTCGGTTCAGTCGGAATTATCACGCCTCAGATTTTTCATTTCGCTGAGCCGTTGACGTTAGAATGTAATCGTACTTTGCCATCGTTTGATTTAATCATCGAAACGTATGGCACACTAAATAGCGACAAATCAAACGCGGTACTCATTTGCCACGCCCTATCCGGCAGTCATCACGCGGCAGGTTTCCATAGCGATGATGATAAAAAGGCTGGCTGGTGGGACAATATGATTGGCCCTAATAAAGCGATCGACACCAATCGGTTTTATGTCGTATGTGTCAACAACATCGGCAGCTGTTTCGGCTCTACTGGTCCGACAACGATTAATCCAGATAGCAATGAACCGCAAGTTTATGGTCCCGACTTTCCGCTCGTCACTATTAAGGATTGGGTAAAAACCCAAGCGATGCTCTCAGATCGTCTCGGTATTGACGTTTGGCACGCCATTGTTGGTGGCTCAATGGGTGGTATGCAGGCGCTGCAATGGTCAGTTGACTATCCAAATCGGTTAAAACGCTGCGTGGTCATTGCCAGCACGCCAAAGCTCTCAGCACAGAATATCGCCTTTAACGAAGTGGCGCGGCAGTCCATTTTATCCGACCCTGATTTTAAAGAGGGACGTTACTTACAAGCAGGCACCTACCCTCGTCGCGGGCTAATATTGGCTCGGATGGTTGGCCATATCACCTATTTGACCGATGATGCGATGAAGGCAAAGTTTGGTCGTGATTTAAAATCTGGCAAATTTATGTATGGCTACGATGTTGAATTCCAAGTGGAAAGCTATTTACGCTATCAAGGCGAGCGCTTTAGCGAAAATTTCGATGCCAATACTTATTTGCTCATGACCAAAGCTTTAGATTATTTTGATCCAACACGTGATTATCCATCAGCCGTGGCAACAAACGCTATAGAATCAGCAGCACAGCTTAAGGACTCGATTGCCACATCAGTGGAATCTAGTAAACAAAGCACGCAGCATGCGTTAGAAGATACGGTGGCAACGATAGATGAGAGTGAGCAGAATCGCCAACAAGAGCTGTCTGCGCTCAAAGCGGCCTTTGCCCATACACAATGCCAATACCTAGTGGTCTCATTTACCACGGATTGGCGCTTTGCACCGGAGCGCTCACAAGAGATTGTCGATGCGCTGATGGCGACTGGCAAACCAGTTAGCTACATCAATGTCGATGCGCCGCATGGTCATGATTCTTTCTTATTTGATATTCCTCGTTATATGGGTGCCGTCCGAGGATTTTTGACTGCGCCATTTATCACCGACAGCAAATCAAAACAGCCAGCAAAAAGTACAAATCAAAACAGCCAGCAAAAAGCAGGAGCGCGCTCATGAGAATGGATCATCAATTGGCTGAGCGCTGGATTGCGCCGCACTCACATGTACTGGACTTGGGCTGCGGCAATGGTGAGTTACTCGCGCATTTACAACAAAATCGCGGCGTGACGGGATATGGGCTAGAGATTGACGAAGAAAAAATCAATGATGGCATCGCCAAAGGCTTATCCATCATCGAGCAAGATCTGAACGATGGTCTGGCACGTTTCGCTGATAACAGTTTCGACACCGTCGTCATGGCACGGGCGCTGCAAGCGGTCAAATCGCCTGATGTGCTCTTACTTGACATGCTACGTGTTGCCCGCGAAGCCGTCATTACCTTCCCCAATTTTGCCCATTGGCAAAACCGCATTCATTTAGGGCTTAAAGGGATGATGCCCGTTTCAGAGGCATTGCCTTATGAGTGGTATAACACCCCAAACATTCATCTGTGTACGTTTAAAGATTTTGAGCAGCTTTGTGCACAGCATGATATTCATATCGTCAACCGCTTTGCCGTCAGCGATTCTGAAAAAGGTCATACGCCACTTATGAAAGCATTGATACGCCAAGCACCCAACCTATTGGCAGACGTCGCTATCTATCGTGTCACCAAACAAAAACCTGAATAATAGAGTTATCTACTTGGGGCGTGCCTTCATTTTAAAAATGTTGATAAAAATGAGATAAATTGCCGTCAAATAAGGAAAGTAGCGCAAATAATATCGAGATATTGCTAAACTATTTGACGATGTCTGGCAAAATTTAGCCATTTTTAGCCCATTTAGAGGATAATCGATTGAATTGAGGACACGCCCTAGCAGTGGTTGAAAGCGGTAGCACGGCTCATAAATACAAATTTCAACCTTAATAGCTGGTTAATTTATTCTTACGCTTAAGTAACTCTATGATTTTATTGAGGACAATGAGGTATGAATACGCATTAAATCATGTAATTAGTATTTGAGTTTCGTAAGTTTGGGTGTTAAGCTAGCAAAATAGTGTCAATCGCACCCTGATTCTGACCGTTTATCGGTTCGATTAAAGGAATTTGCCACACTACATCGATTAATTATATTGCTAATGATTAGGTAAGTTGGTATCGCAAGATTTCACCTAATTGTTATCGCCGTCTAAATTCTTTTAGCGGTGCAACTTTTTTTGCTTATTAACTGCCTAATTTTGGAGCTGCTATGAAATTATTAAAAGCTGCGTTGTTTACTGCCTTATTTTCTTGTGCAGGTCTAGCAAACGCTGAGTTAATATCAAACGTGCCACTTGATACGTCACGTTTTGAGCTAATGCCAGTTAGTGAGCTGTCTAACCGCGCTGCCCAAGGTAACGATCACGCTCAGTTTTATTTAGCCAAGCGCTTACAGAAAGGCGAAGGCATTGCAAAAAATACCCAACAGGCTATTCAGTGGTATACCAAAGCGGCTCAGCAAGGCGTTGCCCCTGCTCAGTTGAATCTTGCCATCATGTACTTGCGCGGTGAAGGTGTGCAGCCTAATTTGCAACAAGCGAAAGTTTGGTTAGAAAAAGCGGCAATGCGCGGCGATAACCGTGCCAGCTATACGCTTGCATTGCTCGATGAAAAGCAAAAAAATCTCGTCGATGCTTATAAATGGTACGATTTGGCTGCCCGTGATGGTATGCTTGATGAAAAAGTACGTAATAAAGCACGCGGTAAAATCGGTCAGTTGGCATTGAACTTATCAAGCTCAGATATCGCTAGCGCCCGCAGCAAAGCGGATACTTGGTTCCAGAGTAAGTAAACCAGTTAATAAAATTTGAGACAATAAAGACCCAGCGTAACTGCTGGGTTTTTTATTATCTATAATATCAGCTTAGGTTGACTTATCATGAGACAACGTTTACTAGTTACAGCTTAATTTTAAATCAATGACTAAAGGAGAATTTGGTGGCAGAACACTTAAAAGGGATAGGCGAAGAACCGTTAGAAGGGATAGGCGGTTGGCTGTGGTTGGTCGCTCTTGGGATAGTAGCTTCACCTTTACGAATCATCTTTCTTATTTTTCCACTTTATTCTGAAATATTCAAAGATGGTTCTTGGGAGATATTGACCTCATCAGGAACCGAAGCGTATCATCCTATGTGGGCGCCAATCATATTAGCAGAAATGACTATTAATGGTGCATTAGTGCTCACATGGATATTTGTTGGATTCTTATTCTTCTTGAAGAAGGCTGTCTTTCCAAAGTTCTATATCGGCATTCTACTGTTTACTCTCGTATTCATCATTATCGATGCGATGGCGGTTAAAATTATTTTCCCTAATGATCCTATTTTCGATCCTGATACGACTAAAGAGCTGGTTCGAACGCTTGTCGCTTGTCTTATATGGATACCCTACATTCTTATTTCGAAGCGAGTACAAGCTACTTTTGTGAAAGAACTGTGATGACTACAATTACCTATTTTTTGTTTTAACTGTAGAGATTTCAATCCATGAGAGGTTTTTCGTACACTATATCTTCATATTGCGAACATTATGGGTATGAGTTATGTTCAAAAACTCTGCAAAATTTGCTACACTACCTCCGCATTAGCTAATCCCACAATCATGCTAGTGTTATATTTAATCTACATACCTAACCCAACGCACTAGGTTTGCGACCTAGCCAGCAGGAGAAAAAAATGAGTACCATTCAAGACCACAATACAGATAGCAATATCCAAAACAGCACTGTCACCGACAACAAATCAGCCCCAGCCTACGATAGCGTCACCAATAACATCGTCGTTGCCGCTCTATATAAGTTCACGCGTTTTGCTGATTTTGAGCAATACCGCGAGCCAATTTTAAATAATATGCTCGATAATGATGTCAAAGGCACGTTATTGATTGCTAATGAAGGCATTAATGGTACGATTTCTGGCACACGCCAAGGTATCGATAACGTCCTTGAGTATCTGCGCAGTATCGAAGCGATTGGCAGTTTTACCTTTAAAGAATCTTATACCGATGCTCAGCCTTTTTATCGTACCAAAGTGAAGCTCAAAAAAGAAATCGTTACCATGGGCGTTGAAAATATCGACCCATTGCAATCAGTTGGACGCTATGTAAAACCAAGCGAATGGAATGCGCTTATCTCTGATCCTGACGTCATCTTGATTGATACGCGTAATGATTATGAAGTTAAAATCGGTACGTTCCAAAATGCCGTCAATCCAAATACCGAAACGTTCCGCGAGTTCCCAGAATACGTCGCGAAAGAGATGGATCCAGCCAAACATAAAAAAGTCGCGATGTTCTGTACCGGTGGTATACGCTGTGAGAAGTCTACTGCTTATATGCGCGAGCAAGGATTTGAAGAGGTGTATCATTTAGAAGGCGGCATCTTAAAATATCTAGAAGAAATTCCAGCCAGCGACTCTATGTGGCAAGGCGATTGCTTCGTTTTTGATAACCGCGTGTCGGTCAATCATAACTTAGAAAAAGGCAACTATGAGCAATGCTTCGCCTGCCGTATGCCCATTACTGTCGATGACATGCAAAGCCTTGCTTACATCAAAGGCGAGTCATGCCCACACTGCATTAATAAAGCGACCGACGAGCAAAAATCCCGTTTTCGTGAGCGCGAGCATCAAATGCAGCTGGCAAAGAAACGTGGCGAAGCGCATATTGGTAGTGATGTGATTGATGTGATTGAGAAACGCAAAGCCGCTAAAATCGAAGCACGTCGCCAAGCAGAGGAAGCCAATAAAGCTAACGCTGAATAAAGTTAAGATGGATAAAGTTAAGATGGATAAAAGCAAAAAGGACGCCCCAATCAAATATTTGATTGGGGCGTCCTTTTTGCTTTATTAGTACTAACCTATGACTTATTGAGTACGTAATATGGCTTAGCTACCGCGGTAAGTGCTATAGCCGTATGGAGACAAAGTGATTGGCACATGGTAATGGTTATCGCCTTCGATATTGAAATTGACTTCAACATACGGATAGAAAGACTCTAGACCTTGATTTCGGAAATAAGG
Organism: Psychrobacter cibarius; assembly: GCA_030686115.1. Classification (NCBI taxonomy): domain Bacteria; kingdom Pseudomonadati; phylum Pseudomonadota; class Gammaproteobacteria; order Moraxellales; family Moraxellaceae; genus Psychrobacter; species Psychrobacter cibarius. The sequence goes on along the minus strand of CP131612.1, from coordinate 574,572 downwards.
AGTCGTCTCAAAAATCAACTTATAAGTACCGTCATGCTCAACACCGTCTTGATTCGGTAAGAAGTTGCCGATACGACCATTATTATCAGTCTTTTGCGCATTAAGCAATTTCCAGCTACCAGTTTTCTCTTGCATCATCAGTTTTACATTGACGTTTGGTGCTGGTTTACCCGTGCTAATATCTAAAATATGACTAGATAATTGATATTTATCTTGATCACCAGCAGCATGGCTAGCCGTTGCAGTCATAGCTAATACGCTACCAAATGCAGCTGCCTTGAGTAAGTTGTTTTTCATGAATCATCCTATTCAGTCAATTGTATGTGTTAAATGAATTATCTTCTTCAGCAAGCTATTTACTATTTTTAAGTATGCCTGTCCGCAGAACATAACCGTGATTTACCTCAAAAACATAATCAATCATGTTGTTCATTAAAAATATATTCATCATTATAGGCTTAATGTACTGGTGTAGTTTATATTGTTAATAAGACCGTATAATTAAGATAATGTTAACTTATATAAAAATGAGTATAGTGAATGTAAAACTTACATTCGCTATAATTCGTGTTACTCATAAATAAAAAGCATCAATGCCATGATTGAACATTGCAATTGCTTGATTTAAGACAAAAAAATAGCAGACTATCTGAATGATGGTCTGCTACTGTTACGCTAAAAATTATGCTTACATGCAAATATTATTTAAAACAAAATACGCACGCGAATCGTCTCTTCTACGTCTTTTAACTGATCTAGCGCGGCAGTTGAATCATTGTAATCAACATCCATGACCAAATAACCGACATCGCCTTCTGTCATCAGGCTCTGTGCTAGGATGTTAATTCCTGCTTCTGCAAACAGACGGTTGATCTGAGACAGCACGCCTGGCACGTTTCTATGGATATGTAACAGACGATGCGAGTTTTCTTTGAACGGAATAGAAACTTCTGGGAAGTTCACGGCTGTCGCTGTGTCACCTTGGTCAGAGTATCTAACAAACTTATCAGCGACTTCAAGTCCGATATTGGCCTGTGCTTCTTGAGTTGAGCCACCAATGTGCGGCGTCAAGATGACGTTATCAAATTTACGCAGTGGTGATTCAAACTCTTCATCAGCTGATTTTGGCTCTTTTGGGAATACGTCGATCGCTGCGCCCAAAATTTTACCAGATTCAAGCACAGCGGCTAAATCATCAATCTCTACGCAAGTACCACGAGCGGCATTGATAAAGTAGCTGCCGTCTTTCATATGCGCGAACTGCTCAGCTTTCATCATGTAGCGGGTGCTTGGTACATCAGGCACATGCAATGTCACGATGTCAGCCGTTGATAGTAGCTCTTCTAAGCTACCTACTTGTACCGCATTACCTAGTGGCAATTTGGTCACAGCATCATGATAAATGACTTTCATACCAAAGCTTTCTGCTAAGACAGACAGTTGCGAACCGATAGAGCCATAACCGACGATACCGATTGTCTTACCACGTACTTCATGTGAATTGGTCGCAGACTTGCCCCAACCGCCACGATGTACGGTCGCGTTTTTTTCAGGAATTCCGCGATATAGCATGATGGCTTCGGCCAATACCAATTCAGCCACCGAGCGGGTGTTTGAGTATGGCGCGTTAAAGACGGGAATACCCAAATCACGTGCAGCGTCTAAGTCTACTTGGTTAGTACCGATACAAAAGCAGCCAATACCGATGAGCTTGTGCGCGTGCTCAAGTACTTCACGTGTCAATTGCGTACGCGAACGGATACCGATAAAGTGAGCATCTTTAATCTTTTCGATCAGCTCATCTTGATCTAATGCGTGACTGATATTTTCGATATTATGATAACCAGCTCCTTCCAATACTTTTAAAGCATTGTCATGTAGACCTTCAAGCAATAAAAACCGGATTTTGTCTTTTTGTAGTGATAACGCCATATGAGAACTGTCCTATAATTGTCTTGTAAAATTATCTGAGGGATAATCTGTAGTCGAAGCCGTTTAAAGTAGGTACAAAGTAACCAAGCGCAAACCATACACTGAGTACATTAAATGAGGTTAACGTCGTAACCACTTACCAATGCTTTAACTATAGGGTGGGTGAAACGAAAACAGTCTGGATATCTTACACAAAATTGGGCGGCGATGTTAGCAGATTAGATGAATTATTGGTTATCAAGCCTGAAAAATTTTTATGCTATAGTAAATCACGCTGTTCGACGTTTATTAAACTATTTTTTGCCATTTACAGCCATATAAGCACGCAGCATGACATCTTTCTATCATTACTTTATTGGCTCACTTATAATCATATAAATACGTACTATATAAACATACCTATGTGGCTATGTTTATATCCATTTAGCGATATAATAATCCCCTTTAGGCATAGCGCTTACGTTTATACCGAGATTTGACCATGACTTCTTTATCTAGCCAAAGTACCTCTGCAACCCTTACAGCTGCTGTTCAAACTATTTTGAGCACTTTGATGGATGTTCATCAGTTTGACGCCAGCCAAATCAAAACCGACCCTGAGAGCTTAGAGCATTGGGGCAAGGACTGGACCAAGCATTTTGCGCCTGCCGCTGCTGCCATCGTCTTTCCGAAGACTACTGAGCAAGTACAAGCCATCGTACTGCTTGCCAATGAGCATAATGTCGTCCTAACGCCAAGTGGCGGTCGTACCGGTTTGTCAGCTGGCGCCGTCGCCGCCAATGGCGAGATTGTCGTCAGTATGGATAAGATGAACCATATCGGACAGTTCTATCCAGCCGATCGAATAGTTGAAGTCGAAGCAGGCGTCATTACTCAGCAGTTGCAACAATTTGCTGAATCGAAAGACCTTTATTACCCTGTTGACTTTGCCTCAGCTGGCTCAAGCCAAATCGGTGGTAATATCGGCACTAATGCAGGCGGTATCAAAGTCATACGCTACGGCATGACTCGTCAATGGATCATGGGGCTGACAGTGGTCACTGGTAAAGGCGATATCTTACAGCTCAACCGCGGTATGGTCAAAAACGCCACTGGTTATGACTTGCGTCAATTGTTTATCGGTAGCGAAGGCACGCTTGGGCTTGTCACTCATGCGCAAATCAAGCTTGAGCGTCAGCCACAAGACTTAAATGTCATGGTACTTGGTATGGACAGCTTTAATGATGTGATGAATGTGCTATCAGCCTTTCAAGCGAAGATTGATTTGACCGCTTTTGAATTCTTTGATGATGTGGCTATTGATAAGTTGATGGCACACGGTCAAGTACAAGAACCATTTGAGTCGCGTACCAAGTTCTATACGCTATTAGAGTTTGAAGCGCCATACGAGCCGATCATGGATAAAGCCATGGCGATATTTGAGCATTGTATGGAGCAAGGCTGGGTCGTCGATGGTGTCATGAGCCAGAGCTTGGCACAGGCTGAAGAGCTGTGGAAATTGCGCGAATACATCTCTGAAACCATTTCAGTATTTACCCCTTATAAGAACGATGTATCCGTACTGATAAGCTATGTCCCTGAGTTTATCACCGAGATTGATCACATCGTTAGCAGCAACTACCCTGACTTTGAGGTTTGCTGGTTCGGGCATATCGGTGATGGTAACTTGCACCTTAATATTCTAAAGCCTGAAAACATGAGCAAAGATGATTTCTTTGCTGAATGTCAAATCGTCAACAAACACGTGTTTGAGACGGTGCAAAAATATGGCGGTTCAGTCTCTGCCGAACATGGCGTCGGTATGACTAAAAAGCCCTATTTACAATATAGCCGCAGCGAGATTGAGATTGAGTACTTACGAGAGGTAAAAAAAGTCTTTGATCCGAATAACATTATGAACCGTGGCAAGATTTTTGATATGTAAGTGCTTATTTAATAATTAAAGTAATAAATAAGAGTATGAAAAAGATGCTAAACGTGATGGTTTAGCGTCTTTTTTTGGCTTATCAAAGCGATTATTTATAAAAATAACAACACTAGCGCTACCACTAATAACACACTTAAAAAACCTTGAACGATTAAAAATGCTTGGTGCGGGGCGGCGATATGACGAAACATATTGCCCAGTGCATTATAGGTAATACCAGCCGCTTTGATATGTGGCGGCGTATCAAAGGTTTTGATGATTTGTAAAAAATTCTCGGTACGATCAGGCGACCAATTATGCGGCGCAAATGGCAAATATGGCGATAACTGTGCGGCTTGCTTTTTGCTCGCTGGTGACCATAACCAACGCTCTAAAAATAATAAGCGCATACGCCAATCCGCAAAACGGCGATGTTCTATCGTCTGTAACAGCAATATTTCAGTATTCTTATGGCGCTTATCCGCAAATATGCGTTGCTTTAAGGCAAATACGTGCGCTTTCTCACCCTCGATGCATTGCAAAAAATGACCACTACCATAACATAGAGTACCTGTAATGCCATGCTGTTGATTATAGTTACGCGCATGACATTCTACTTCATCAAATATAGAGGCACTTAAACGTGAGACAAGTGTCAAACTACTAACATACACCAATTGAACCAGCGCTGAGTCTTCTATCTCATCCCAGCTACTGACTCTATTGTTGTGACTTGAGGGCATAATAAAACAATCCTAAAAAACCGATTAAATACGGCTAAACAAAACGATGCCCCAATGAAAAAAGACAGCGACTCACAAAAACGTAGCAAATAGTTACCACGTTAAACTGTCATTACTTGAGTAGCTTGTTATGATAACCAGCAAAGCAAATAGACCAAAACGAAGCGTCCTAAGATATGCTATTTAAAAATAATGTTAAGCTAATAGAAGATCTATACTGACATCCTCAGGTTAAAATCTGTACCAAACACTTGGCTTGTATTAATCCCAACGACTGTTTGTGAACATTATGAAAAATTTTAAAGTCACTTCAATTTAAATTTATAGTCACTTTAATTCATAGCTAATTTAATTTACAGACACTCTAATTTGTAGCTACTTTAAAATGATATGAGGTTCAAAAAACACGTCAGTAACGCCAAAGCTGACAGAAGTCATAAGATAAATTATCTTCATAACTTATTGTAAATACAATGATAATTGATTGTAACGGTAATATTTTATGATTGGAATATTTTTATCACTTTTTTTACACAAAAAATTGCCAACTGAATTGTGGCAACGCATGCTATTTGATATCACTAAAATTGATATCACTAAAATTGATATCACTAAAATTGATATCACTAAAATTAATAAAGATCCAAAACAGGAACATTATGAGCAAAATAGAAAAACTAGACGACTTTCATCTAACCATCGCTGAAATCAAGAAAAAAGACTATCCACAATTAAAAGCACTGATGGATCGTGTCTATGTCAACTTGGGCGGTGCATGGTCAAAGAACACTATCAATACCTTAATCGATGCCTTCCCTGAAGGTCAGATCGCTTTATTTGATCATGATCAATTGATTGGCATCGTGTTATCTATGCGTGTTGATTATGCCACGTTTTCTAACCCGCACACCTACGACGACTTGATTGGTCATAAAGAGATTATCAGAGACAACCCTGAAGGCGATGCTATTTACGGTTTAGATGCGCTGATCGACCCTGAATACCGTGGTTATCGCCTAGGACGTCGATTATACGATGCCCGTAAAGAGCTGTGTCGCCAGTTAAACTTCCGAGCTATTTTGGCTGGTGGTCGTATCCCGAACTATCATAACCATCAAGATCTCACACCTGGCGAATATATTGAAGCCGTCGCGGCTCGTGAAATTCATGATTCTGCATTGTCTTTCCAACTCTCAAATGGCTTTATCGTCAAGCGTATCTTAACGGCTTATTTGCCTGACGATAAACAATCTAAAGGTTTTGCTACTCTACTTGAGTGGGCAAATATTTATTATGAGCCACAAGATTATAAGCCAAACACTCGTAAGTCTGAGGTGCGTATTGGTGGCATCCAATGGCAAATGCGTGAAGTCGAGTCACCTGAAGAGCTGCTGCAGCAAGTCGAATTCTTTGTCGATATTATGGCTGATTACAACTCTGACTTTGCTTGTTTACCAGAGTTCTTTAACGCACCGCTGATGGGTCTGTGTGAATCGACGGATCAAAACGTCGCTATTCGATTTTTAGCCGGTTATACCGAATGGTTTAAAAATGAGATATCGCATTTAGCGGTCAGCTACAACGTCAACGTCATTACAGGCTCGATGCCGTACTTGGACGAGGACGATACGTTATATAATGTCAGCTACTTGTGCCGCCGCGATGGTACGGTCGAAGAGCAGCGCAAAATCCATATTACCCCGCATGAGCGTAGCGCTTGGGTCATCGAAGGCGGTGACGAGGTTAAGGTGTTTGATACCGATGCCGGTCGTATTGGTATTTTGGTCTGTTATGACGTTGAATTCCCTGAGCTTGCCCGCCTCATGGCACTTGATGACATGGACATCTTGTTCGTGCCTTTTTGGACAGACACGCAAAACGGCTATCTACGCGTGCGCCACTGCGCCCAAGCACGTGCAATTGAAAACGAATGCTATGTGATGATTTGTGGTTCGGTTGGTAACTTACCACAGGTTGAAAGTCTCGATATTCAATATGCGCAGTCCTCTATCTTCTCGCCATCAGATTTTGCTTTCCCGCATGATGCGATTATGGCAGAAACCACTGCCAACACTGAGATGGTATTCTTCTCAGATGTGAACTTAGACAAGCTTATTCATGTCCGTAACGAAGGCTCGGTACATAATCTGCTTGATCGCCGTGATGACTTGTATAGTTTGAAATGGAAAAGAAAATCTAAAGTATCAGCCAGTAAGCTAAGCGATGATGAGCGCCTCGAAAACTCTGGTAGTGTCCTGCTCGGTGATCCATTACAAAACCGTGCGCAAAAACCTTAATCAGTCATTTTAAAATACCAACACTGAACACGGTTTAATAAAGTTTATGAATAATACGGCTGACATTTCAGCCGTTTATTTTTATCTATCAACAACCACTTATCAAAGCCATTTATACAAAACCTATAGCAAAAAAGCAGCCATTATGACGACTGATACTGATACTGATACTGAAAAATCCATTAAAAAGCCAAAGAAAACACCCAAGCAAAAGGGGTTGTCTATCGCTAAAAATATCCTCATATATGGCTTGGTATTTGCTGTTATTTATACCGCTATTAATTGGTGGCGACAGCCTATCATGCCAGCCAACCCGCAATTGCAACTGACCGATTATCAAGGGCAAGTCGTTGACTTAGCGGCGCTGAGCAATGAACAACCAACGCTGGTGTATTTTTGGGGCACGTGGTGTCCCATTTGTAGTATCACCTCGCCGACCATAGACAGACTTGCCGCCGCAAATGATTATCCGGTCGTTACGATTGCTATTAAATCAGGTACTGACCAAGAGCTGCATCGCTACCTTAATGAAAACAGCTATCGCTTTACGACGATAAATGATCAAGAAGGCAGCATCTTCGCTGATTGGCAAGGACAAGTGACACCTTCGTATGTCATATTAAAGAATGGCGAGATGACTCAAGGTTTGACGGGCATTCAACCCTTATGGTCGCTGAAATTGCGCTTATGGTTATCATCAGTTTTTTAACGCTTAGCCTGCTGTTTAGAGTCCAGTCGGTAGACAATGGCACTTGCCATCCGTATGATTCAATAGGTGATGCATCACTCGTATAAATGATTGGTTTTGGCTAAAATAAGGACAATACTGACCAGCTCTTTTTACCCTAGACTTTTTGTCATATAATAGCTGCCAATCTCATTGCCTCTTTTTAGTTTATTGCTATCACGGTATTTTATTATCCATAAGCATATTTTATGTTGCATTCGTCTCGATAGCATTTATTATTGACGTGAGCATATTTATGACGTTGATGCACAGCGACATATTATAAGTGAGAAAGCGATCATCAACGGTTAAGCAGCCAGCTAAGCATTACCCTAAATGTCACATCTGACTTTACATCGATTTTTAATCCATTTTCTAAAAAGACACCTTCTATGACTGATAAAAGTACTGATACGCCAAGCCAGGATTATAAAGACACGCTAAACCTTGCCGACACGCCATTTGCGATGCGTGCAAACCTTGCCAAGCGCGAGCCAGATTGGCTTGCTGCTTGGGAAGCGGATGATGTGTACGGCAAAATTCGTCAGGCACGTGCTGGGGCGACCAAATACATTTTGCACGATGGCCCTCCTTACGCCAACGGTCAGATTCACTTGGGTCACGCGGTTAATAAAGTACTCAAAGACATTATCGTGAAGTCAAAAACGCTATCCGGTTTTGATGCGCCTTATGTCCCCGGTTGGGACTGTCATGGTTTGCCTATCGAGCAAAAGGTCGAAGCCAAAGTTGGCAAGGTCGGTCAAAAAGTATCGGCTACCGAATTTCGTGGTCTATGCCGCGAGTATGCGAGCACCCAGATTGAATTGCAAAAGGCAGATTTTAAACGTCTAGGCGTATTTGGCGATTGGGACAACCCATATCTAACGATGAACTTCCATCAAGAAGCCAACATCGTACGCGCCCTTGCCAAAATTTATGACAATGGTCATGTTACTCGCGGTATGAAGCCAGTCAACTGGTGCTTGGACTGTAGCTCTGCGCTGGCTGAGGCCGAAGTTGAATACCAAGATAAAGTGTCTGATGCTATCTATGTGAGCTTTGATGTTTTGGATACCGATAAGGTTGCGGCGTTGGCTGACGTAGCGGGTAATATCGCCGCTGTTATTTGGACGACGACCCCTTGGACGCTACCTGCTAACCAAGCCATCTCTGTACATCCTGAACACAACTATAGTGTGGTGGCGACTGAAAAAGGTAATTTGCTACTAGCCGCGGATTTGGTTGAAACAGCATTAACGGAACTCAAACTTAGCAATCAAGGCGTGCTAGCGACCGTATCTGGGCGCGAGCTTGAAGGCTTGCGTGCCCAGCATCCACTGATTGCAGACCGTCAAGTGCCATTAATCCTAGGCGATCACGTGACCACTGATAGTGGTACTGGCCTCGTCCATACAGCACCTGGTCACGGTCTTGACGATTATATCGTGGGTCTGAAATATAACTTACCCGTTGAAAACCCAGTCAGTGGTACGGGCGTCTACCTAGACAGCGCAGCGGTATTTGCGGGCGAGCACATTTATAAGGCCAATCCAAAAATCATCGCCGCACTGCATGACAATGGACATCTAATCAGTCATACCAAGATTGAGCACAGCTATCCGCATTGCTGGCGTCATAAGTCACCGATTATTTTCCGCGCAACGCCGCAGTGGTTTATCAATATGGAAACCAAAGGTCTGCGTGAGCGTGCACTTGCTGATATCCCAGCAGTAAGCTGGACACCAGCATGGGGACAAAACCGTATCGAAGCCATGATGACGGGTCGTCCTGATTGGTGTATCTCACGTCAGCGTACATGGGGCGTGCCGATTACTTTCTTTACCCATAAAGAAACAGGCGAGCTGCATCCAAACACGCTTGAGCTGATGGAAGTCGCTGCACAAAAAATCGATGCAGGCGGTGTGGAAGCTTGGTTTGATGCCAGCTGTGAAGACTTCTTAGGCAACGAGGCTGCTGACTATGATAAAGCAACCGACACCTTAGACGTTTGGTTTGACTCTGGCACGACGCATTTTGCGGTCCTTGAGCAGCGCGATGAATTGACCAACCCAGCAGATATCTACTTGGAAGGCTCTGACCAACATCGCGGTTGGTTCCAGACGTCATTATTGACCTCAGAAGCCATGTACGGTCGCCCACCATTTAAGCAAGTACTGACGCATGGTTTTGTGGTTGATGAAAACGGTCGCAAGATGAGTAAGTCACTTGGCAATATCATCACGCCGCAGGAAGAGATCAATAAAACAGGCGCGGACATGCTGCGTTTGTGGATTGCATCAAGCGACTATCGTTATGAGATGAGCGCGGGTAAAACGGTCTTTAAAGGCGCAATCGATATGTATCGCCGTATCCGTAATACCCTGCGTTTCTTACTTGCCAATACCGATGACTTTGATCCAGCGACCAACAGCGTCGATATCAATGAGCTGGTCAGCCTTGATAAATTCATCATTGAGCGCGCGCAAACCGTGCAAGCACAAATCATCAGTGCTTATGATGCGATGGATTTTCACCAAGTCACCCAGCATATTACTGCGTTCTGTTCGCAAGATTTGGGCAGTTTCTATTTAGATATTATCAAAGATCGTCAGTATACGACTCAGACTGATGGACAGCCGCGTCGCTCTGCGCAAACGGCGATTTACCATATCGTTCAGGCACTCATTCGCTGGATTACGCCGATTTTGTCATTCACGGCACAAGAAGCGTGGGAAGTATTGCATGGCGCTGACAGTTATGTATTTACTGAAGAATGGTATAAATTTCCAGAATTTGAGCTAAGCGCGATCAGCAACGATGACTGGCAACGTATCATGCTTGCAAAGGATATGGTCAATAAACATATCGAAACGGCACGTGGCGAAAAAATCATCAACGCTAACTTGTCTGCCGATGTTAATCTATATGCTGACGGTGCAATGCATGAAAGCTTGGCCAAGCTGGGTGAAGAGCTGCGCTTTGTACTAATCACTAGTAGCGCAACTTTGAAACCAATGAACGACGCTCCTGCCGATAAAACAAGCACAGATAAGCAAACTGACGGCAGCACGGATGAATCAGTAGGCTTAGTGGTCAAGGTGAGCGCCGCAGCTGGCACCAAGTGCGTACGCTGCTGGCATATCCGTGATGATATCGGTACGGATAGTGCACATCCAGAACTATGCGCACGCTGCGTGACTAACGTCAGCGGTGATGGTGAGGTGCGCCACTATGCCTAACCATACGCCTAACTCAACAGAATCATCAGACAACAAGCCGCCATATGGCGAAGTCGATAGATCACCTGAACCAGCTCATGCAACTACAGGCAGCTCAACGACACCGAAAAGTCGTCTGAATAAGACGCCAAAAATGATTGCGAATGGCCGTCGTGCGTTTACATGGTATCTCCTATCGTTGGTCGTGCTAATCATCGATCAATGGACGAAGTGGCTGGCTGAAACTAAGCTGACTTTTCATGAGCCAGTGCCTGTGATTGAGCCTTTTCTGAATTGGACATTGGCATACAACTATGGCGCGGCATTTAGCTTTTTGGCAGATGCTGGTGGTTGGCAGAAGTGGTTTTTTTCGGGATTGGCATTGATAATGTCGCTATTTTTAATTGGCTACCTGATAAAAGCCCCACGCCAAGCCAAGCTACTATCGACAGGCCTAGCGCTAGTGCTCGGCGGTGCGGTTGGCAATCTCATTGACCGCTTGCTACATGGTCACGTCATCGACTTTATCCATGTACACAACGCTGATGTCTGGCATTACCCTATCTTTAATATTGCGGATATGGGCATTAGTATCGGTGTGGCGTTGATTGTCATTGATATGCTGTTTTTAGAAAAAAAGCGTGAAATGCCACGGTCGTAACCGTCTACAGCTAGAAATGTTAATTCAATTTATAAATAAAAAAGGTGGGTTACGCAGTCGTAACCCACCTTTTTTATTCATCATTTTTTCTGATAAAGGCTATTAGTTAGCATAGAGTATTGCGCCTATACGCCACTCTCAACAGCTTACATTCATGATTGATTATCTCTTAGGAAACTTCTCACGCTTCGATAGTTTTCCAAGATAATCTTGAACCTGCTCAGGCAACTCAACACCCAGCATCTTCAACCATGAAAACAAATGCTGATAATAAATGTCTGCCAGCGTAAAGCTGTCCCCCGCTATATACTCCTGCTCATCTACCCAAGCATAAGCAATCGGCAGGGCTTTTTGGATACACTTCAGGCAGTTGTTAGCGGTGCCCTCAGGCCAGTTTTCATAATTGTCTAATACCTTGATTTTGGTGAGTATCCATAGATAACTCTCAATCTCGATCATGCCAAATGAAATTACTTGGCGAAGTTTATAGTTTTTCTCAGCGAAGTTCTCATCTGCTGTGTTTGGTGTCAAAGGTTTGTCAGGGTGTAACTCATTGAGATATTCAATAATAGCCAACGACTCAGTAAAGTGTTTGCCTTCATGTGTGATGGTAGGGATTTTACCAAAGGGGTTAACGGCTAAAAACTCAGGACTTCGCTGCTCCCCTTTTTTGCCATCTATTTCTTTGGTCTCATACTCTAAGCCCAGCTCCTGCAATGCCCAAATGACTGTTTCAGCGCGACTTGGATGGGTGTATTTGTATAAAGTAATCACTTGCGTTCGCCTTTTATTATTAATGAAATCCATTTAAGGTTTATTCTGAAAAATCGTGCTCATTACGTACAATTCGTCATACTCGCACAAAATACCAATGCACGGCAACCAGCCATTCAAGATCTAAAACGTTGATGTTTCATCAGCCGTTTATTTTAGACTTAAGCATTAAACATCAAAACTACACCGCTCACTATGATAAATAAACAAATACTTTTATACCAAAGAATCAAGTAATCCTTGCAAAAATGCTAAGCCTCCCCCTGTCAATATAAACAATAACCCCGCCATATTGATGAGAACAGTTAAATAATACGCCACTCGAAATTCAGGCTTTTGCGACTTGTGGCGTAGATACGTCTGCGCAACCATCGCGCCCACCCAACCGCCCAGCGCACTTAGCAGATGCAAGGTTGATTCAGGTGTGCGCCAATCATTATTCTGAGCAGCGGCTTTGTCCTTGGCATACATCATATAAGTAATGAGACCCAATGCCACATACCAACCCACAACCAGCCAGCTGAGCTTGTTCATGGCAGCCAACAAGATTAATACGCCATAAAAGCCCACACCAAGAAACAAACGTTTCTTTTGTCCCGCTTCAAAGTCTGCTTGCATGCTACGTTTGTGATTACGCTGACGGATTTTCTGATTCTTTTGCGCCATTTTTTGCTGCACAAAGCTAAGTTCTTGTACATCTTTTGCTTGCATACGCCCTTGATTGTCCTGCCCAAACGTAAAAACGACGGGCTCACCGACCTCAGGGCGACGACGCGCTTTAAACTCATTGATATGAAAGAATATTGAATCACCATTCTGTGTTTCGATAAAACCAAAGCCTTTGTCGTCTTGCCACTTTTTAATGTGACCTTGTTGTTTATTTACCATAAAAACCCCTGCCTGCTCTTAGAATTGCCAAATATATTACACTATTTGCGTTACACTATTTACGCTTACATACTCTCCAAGATGGCTTATCATTTCTTATATTATTTGCCCAACCAATTCCTAATCCCGTAATAAATGGCTGTTGACTATGACCGACTCACAATTTATCAATCCCAATGAAGACACCCGTATCACTTTTGGCAGCCTTGTAAAGCTGCACTTTGAAGTATCACTAGAGAACGGGACGATGATTGATTCTACCTTTAGCCGTGATGCGCCTGTAACGCTCACCATTGGTGATGAAAGTTTGTTACCTGGCTTTGAGCAGGTATTAATGAACCTGCGTGCTGGTGATACGCGCTCTGCCCACCTTGAGCCGGAGCAGGCATTTGGCGATTGGAATCCTGACAACATCCAACATTTCAGCCGTACTCAGTTTGCGTTAATCGCTGATAATCCAGAAATCGGCATGATGGTAGAGTTCGAAGACAAAGGAAAAAACACGCTGCCGGGTACGATTAGTGCACTCGATGACGATCAAGTCGAAGTGGATTTTAACCATCCCCTTGCCGGACAATCCCTGTTATTTAAAGTAAAAATCTTTAAAGTTACCCCACCTGGTGTCACTGGCATAAAGCTCATGTAATCGCTTAAAAACTGTCAGCTATAAAAATACATTTACAAAGGACATTCATATGCAATATCAAATGTTGCCACAACTCAATGAAAAAGTTTCTAAGATTTGTTTAGGCACGATGACATGGGGACAGCAAAATACCGAGACCCAAGCACATGAACAAATGGACATGGCGCTAAGCGAAGGGGTGAATTTTTGGGATACGGCGGAAATGTATCCATCGCCGCCGGATAAGGACAAGCAAGGCGATACTGAACGCTTCATGGGCACATGGTTTAATAAAACCAAACAGCGCGATAAAGTTATCCTTGCTAGCAAAATATCGCCGATGGATTTTTTGCGTGATGGGCAAACGCGTTTTAATGCCGAACATATTAGCAGCGCCATCGATGGCAATCTTCAGCGTTTGCAGACCGATTATATTGATATTTACCAGCTCCATTGGCCTGAACGCCAAGCGAATTTTTTTAGTCAGCTTGGCTATACCGAAGAGATGGCATCGCAACCATTAGATGATTTGACACCATTTCTAGAGACCATTCAAGCGTTAAATGATGAGATTAAAAAAGGGCGTATTCGCGCTTATGGACTATCGAACGATACCGCTTGGGGACTGATGCGCTATCTATGGGAGGCGGATAAAAATGGTTTGATCGCCCCTATCACGGTGCAAAATCCTTACAGTTTGCTAAACCGCTTATACGAAGTCGCTATGGCCGAGATTACCCACCGTGAGAATGTGGGTCTACTGGCTTATTCACCGCTTGGCTTTGGCGTCTTATCTGGTAAATATCTCGATGGCAAACGTCCAGCGGGTGCGCGTCTGACGATGTATGATCGCTTTGCGCGCTATACCAATGAACAAGCGCTATCAGCCACTGCTCAATACGCCAAAATTGCAGCGGATGCAGGTTTAGATATGCCACAGATGGCATTGGCTTTCGTTAACTCACGCTCATTTGTCACCAGTAACATTATTGGCGCTACTACGATCGAGCAGCTAAAATCCAACATCGATAGTATCCATTTAACCTTAAGCTCAGAAGTATTGGAAGCGATTGAAGCGGTGCATACCCAGCATCCTAATCCATCACCCTAATTTTAGCTTGAGGTGACACCATGGTCTGATGAGAACCAGACTTTGGCGCATTGAGGCTGCTGTATTTTTAATCGACAAAAAAAGGCGCAAATCGCAGTTATAAACTGAGCGATTTGCGCCTTTTTTATTAGAGCGTGTTAAATATTCACAACTATTATGCTGTCACCGCTTTATATTTTAGCGACTTTCGTTAAGACTCGCGAATGTAATTCGGCCAAACCTTCTTGCATACGGGCTTGTAACAAGTCCGTCAATTCACTTTTGCTCAACCCTTTAGGATCTATTGGCTCAAGTGGCAATACATAGGCGGTCACATCTTTAGTATCGAGTACCTTTTTTATGCTCTCTTTCATCGTAAGCTTGCCATAGTAAGGCAACTCTTCACTTAACGTACCGTCTTTATTGACGTAAGCAATTACCAGCGGGCGTACGGGCACGTCAGCATCTATGGCAGCTTGTAGCAAAGTACCATGGATACGTTTGATTTTTTTACCGTCTGTGGTGGTCGCCTCAGGGAAGAATATGACCGAGAAACCTTTGGTCAAAAAACTGGCAATTTGGGCGGCGACCGACCCTGCATCACCGGAACCACGCTCGATAAATACCGTGCCTGCTGCATGAGCCAGCTTACCAAATACAGGCCATTCACCGATTTCAGCTTTGGATAAGAAAAAAGCAGGACTCAATGTCCCCACCACAGGGATATCCATCCATGACACATGATTGGATACCCATAATCCGTGGTGCTGCTCTACCCGCTCGACTGCCACAACCTTGACGCCAAAAGAGCCTGCCATTTTGCGGCAAAAGGCTTGAATATAGCGTGGCAATTTTTCGCGTGGTGGCTGTTTAAATGCGCCAATACGTTGGGCGGCGCGCAATCCACCAGCGATAGTGGTGGTCATGCCAGCAATTTGTTTGCCGCGCCCCAACTGTTGTCTGAGTGAGAAGCCTGACTTAGATTGGCTCATCTGTGTCCCTCGTGGTTAAAAACTTATGATTATATATCGTAAACAAGCGCCATGAGTATAACAAAATTTATTCAGTCAGTGACGATTTGTTCACTGAGTTGCTTTTTATTCACTGAGCTCCTTTTTGTTCAATGAGTTGCTTTTTATTCAACCAGTTCTGCTGCGTTCACTGATTTGCCTATGGCTTTCATTTACGCTGTAACATAAAACCATCGTTAATTGTGCTATAACGCTTTAATATTAAGTGATGAGACCACATATATATGGTCATATGAACGCTATATCGACGTTTACTGAATGGATAATAGCGATATATTTACTTTATTAAATAGGTGATACTCTTTGGATTATTTTGAAAGACACGAAGGTGGCGAGCGCGCCATTATAGTACATTTAGACATCCGTCAAATTCAAGATCCTGATGATCTAGGTGAATTTGAGCTGTTAGCAGACTCAGCAGGGGCTGATCGTTTGGCTTTAGTCACAGGCTCACGCCAAAGACCCGACGCCAGATACTTCGTTGGTAGCGGTAAAGCAGAAGAAATAGCAGAATTGGTACGCGAACATGATGCGGACATCGTCTTATTTAACCATAGCTTATCGCCATCACAAGAGCGTAATATTGAAGCCTTGGTAAAATGTCGCGTACTGGATCGTACGGGTTTGATATTGGATATTTTCGCGCAGCGTGCCCGTACTTATGAAGGTAAGCTACAAGTAGAGCTGGCGCAGCTCAACCATTTATCGACGCGTTTGGTACGAGGTTGGACGCATTTGGAGCGTCAAAAAGGCGGTATTGGTCTACGTGGACCCGGTGAAACCCAGTTAGAGACTGATCGTCGCTTGCTACAAGTGCGCGTGAATCAGCTTAAAAGCAGAATCGAGAAAGTCAGACAGACACGTGCGCAAGGTCGAGCCCGTCGCCAAAAATCAGATGTGCCGACGATTTCGCTTGTCGGTTATACCAATGCGGGAAAATCTACGCTATTTAACCGCTTGGTCGACGAGAATATCTATGCAGCGGATAAACTATTTGCCACGCTTGATCCTACTCTACGCCGTTTAGACTGGCAGGGTGTTGGTCGTGTTGTTTTAGTCGATACGGTAGGTTTTGTCCGTCATCTGCCGCATGAGTTGGTCGAATCCTTTCATGCGACATTAGAAGAAACCTTGGAAGCAGATTTATTGCTACACGTTATCGATTCTTCTAGTGAAGATATGCATGAGCAAATTCAGGCGGTTAAAGACGTATTAGCAGAGATTGACAATGATGTACCAGTGCTCAATGTCTACAACAAAATTGATTTGACAGATGAGCCTGCACATATTGGTTATGCTAGCGAAGGACAACCCAATCGCGTCTATGTTTCTTCTAGAGAAAATCTAGGTATGGAAGCGTTGTCGTTAGCCGTCCAGCAGCTATTGACTGGTACACTTACCACCTTTGAGTTGACCTTGCCTTATCATGCAGGTCAGTTAAAAAACGCCTTATATGAGCTGGGTGTTATTCAGGAAGAGAGCTACGATGACAGTGGTCATGAGTGTTTAACGATTCGCTTGCCAAGCGATACGCTAAGACAGCTACTGGGTCAGGCCAATTTAGAGCCTTTAGATGTACTGCCATTAGCACAAGCCACGTTATTGATGCCAGTACTTGAAGACTTCGAAAAGCCTGATGAGGTTGAAGAGCCGACGATGACCGAAGCAGAAGAAAAAGCGTTTGATGAGTTTGATGCGCTCAATTCTGAAGCCGCCAAATCAGAGGAATTAGCAGTAGAAGTGGAAATTCCTGACTCAAAAATATAAATGACTGAATCTGTAAAATAGCTTTATAAAAGACAAAAGGATGATATCCATTGATATCATCCTTTTTTTTGGCACATAGCATTAAATTTTATAGGTTACCCGATCACGAAAACGCGCTACCATAGTTGACGTCGTTTAAAGTGAGCACAAGGTAGCCTGGCGCAAATGATACATTCATTATATTAAGCGAGCTTAACGCTGTTGCTATTTATAATCGCACTGACGATATGCTATAAGCTTTATTAGTTTGCTTACTCTCTATATAATCATCGGCTATAGGTTCAACCAATATTCATATCATTGATAGATAGAACACACTTATTAGAGTGCGGTTACCTATTTTGTTGCTCCTATCCTATCTATTTCTAAATCGGCCAGTATTTCTTATGAAATCTACTCATTCCGCCCATTTGCCGCTATGGCTTGCATTAATCCTGACACTCACGATGGTCATCGTGGTTCGTGAATCAGCCGTTATCATCTGTCAATTAGCAGGAATAGAAAAGGCTGCCAACATCGTTGGATTGGTCGCCATGTTCTTTATTTTGATGACATGGCGATTACTTAAAGGGTTGCCCAGTTGGCTCACCCAAGCCAGTAACACTTTATTGGTGGATAGCGGTTTTGCTTTTTTGCCCGTGTCTGCAGGTGCAGGCTTACTGCTATTTGCTTTAGGTGATGAGCTTTGGGGCGTTATGCTGACGATGATTATTAGCACACTCATACCGCTTTGGGGACTTGCCATACTTGCCAACCGTTCGCTCAATCACGATGTTAGCATCGATAGCACCACCGTTGAAGAGCACAAAGGACAGCTATGAGCTGCATGAACAAGGAAATGCAATGACTTTTGATAACGTGTTTGTGGCAACCTTTGCAGCGATATTATTAACGCTAATCGCTCATATGACTGCTCGTGTACTGGCACGTAAGCTCTCATGGCTGCCGATGGTGATTACGGCGTTGGCGCTTGTTCTCTTATTTTTGTTTATCCTACAATGGGATTACAACGATTATTACGATGTTGCCAAGCCTGTATTTGATCACCTATTGGGATATGTCACCGTATTATTGGCAGTACCATTAGCAGCAATGAACTTTAAAGGTCTACCAGTCAAAAAGCTTACTCTCATAGTCATCCTTGCAAGTGTGGTTGGTGCATTGCTACCGATGTCATTGGCTTATTTATTTGCATTAAGTCACGACACCATACTCGCTTTCGCAACGCGTTCAGTGACCACCCCAATCGGTCTGAGTGTCGCAGATTTAATTAAAGCACCACTTGCCATGGCGAACTTAATTATTATTGTCTCAGGGCTTATCGGTGGTACTTTGGCGCGCTTTTTATTTCGCGGTATCGATGATGACCGTGCCAAGGGCTTAGCACTTGGGTTGGCAGCACATGCTTTTGGTACCGTCGAAGCATGGCAAATTAGCCACACTGCTGGGCGTTATGCGGCATTTGGATTGGCAGTAAATGGGCTGGTCACCGCCGTTTGGGTGCCTATTTTTATCAGTGCACTTTCTATATAACCCTGTTCACAGCACTTTTCAGTGCTCTAAACAGCTTTTATTTCTCATGATTCATTCATTGCCACAGCCAGAATATTCACGTACCACATACGCCTAAAAACAATAAAGCCAATACTCAATCAACGTACTCAAAAACGGTAGTGTGTTGATTTTTTTACAAATTAAAAATGACTTTTATACTTTGTACTGATAATCGTATGCGTCGAAAAGTTATTATATGTTATAGTAAGCAACTATTATTTTTTGTATCCAATGCGAGTGGTTTCTAGTTAGACGTGGTTTTTGCTAGGGTGCTATATCGTTTACAGCGATAAAATCCTACCAGCACGATAACCGCTTAAATGCGCAGAACGACGCGCCTATAGGCAAAGCAATTTGCTATTACTCGATGAAAAGTGATAACCCTATGATAAATGTTACAACCTTAGTGACTCGCTGCTTGTCTCCTCTTCTATTAACTGTCATTACTAGCTCACTTGCCTTTTCTGTTACTGCTCACGCGGA
The DNA here is from genome assembly GCA_030686115.1 of Psychrobacter cibarius. Taxonomy (NCBI): domain Bacteria; kingdom Pseudomonadati; phylum Pseudomonadota; class Gammaproteobacteria; order Moraxellales; family Moraxellaceae; genus Psychrobacter; species Psychrobacter cibarius. The sequence goes on along the minus strand of CP131612.1, from coordinate 554,876 downwards.
GAGTATGTATATTAAAAAAAGTAACGACGGTCAGATACTACTTACCAATCGCAGTGAACCTAGTGGTAACTTTAATAAGTTTACTAAAACAGTCAAAGTTACCCATTATAAAAAATCCAAAATGTATGATGGCAGTGGCGATAGCTATGGTAGTAGCTCTGCCAGCAGTAGTGGAAGCCGCAACTCATACGACAGTTATATTCGCGCCTCAGCTCAGCGTCATGGCGTAGATCCTGGGCTTATAAAAGCAATGATGCACAGCGAATCTGCATTTAACCCGAATGCACGCTCACCTGTCGGTGCGCAAGGTCTCATGCAGCTAATGCCAGCGACTGCGCGACGCTTCAAAGTCAGCAACCCTTGGAACCCTGCAGATAATATCGAAGGCTCTGCTAAATATATTGCATGGCTGATGAAGCGTTTTAATAACAACGTAGAATTTGCGGTTGCGGGCTACAATGCGGGTGAAGGTAACGTTGATAAATATAACGGCATCCCGCCTTTTAAAGAAACCCGTAACTATGTCAAAAATGTCATGAGCCGTTACCATAGCTTGTATAAAAACGATTCAGGGCTATCAGGCAGTACCATGAATGCTAGTAATCAAATCGCCAATCCAAGTCTCAGTAGCGGCTTACAAAACGTCAGCTATGGCACCAGCAGTAATAGCAATAGTGCCAGCTATGCCAACTCAGCATATGACGCATTACGCTAGAATGAAGACTGTATGAACCGTTGAATCCAAACGTAAAAAAGCCCGTTAATATAATTAACGGGCTTTTTTTGTGCTAAGAGGCTTTATCTATTCATTCATAATCTATCTTGTCATATTTTTTGAGTTCGATACAAGATTAATAATAAAGCTGATCGGCGAGTACCAAACCAAAAAGTTTAGCACTCACCTTTCTTCTTAGCAAAATTTAAAAATTACTTGTTAGCCAGTGCTTGTGTTGCAGCAACTTCAGCAGCGAAATCTTCTTGCTTTTTCTCGATGCCTTCACCAACTTCTAGACGTTTGAAAGCAAGTACTTTTACGCCTTCAGCTTTTAGTACATCACCAACTTTCTTCTCGTTGTCCATAACATATGGCTGACGTAATAAAGTCACTTCTTCTAAATACTTACGTAGGCCACCTTCGATCATTTTTTCAACGATGTTATCAGGCTTGCCAGACTCACGAGCTTTTGCTTCGATGATGTCTTTTTCGCGTGCTAATAAATCAGCATCTACACTTTCGTCATCAACCGCAACTGGGTTAAACGCAGCGATATGCATGGCAAGGTTTTTGCCAGTATCTGCGTTGCCGCCTTCAAAAGATACCACAACACCGATACGTAGACCATGACGGTATGAAGCAAGGTTGCTACCTTCTAATACTTCAACGCGGCGTACTTGGATATTTTCGCCGATTTTTTGTACCAAAGATACACGAGCTTCTTCAACAGTCTGACCATTGCCATATGGCAATTCAGCGATAGCAGCTACGTCAGTCACATTGTTTTCTAATGCAATGTTCGCTACTGCTTCTGCAAATGCCGTAAAGTTTTCGTCTTTTGCAACGAAGTCAGTTTGGCAGTTTACTTCTAACAAGAATGCTTTGTTGTCGCCTTGAGCGATGATGATAGCGCCATCAGCGGCAATGTTACCCGCTTTTTTAGCTGCTTTGGCTTGGCCAGATTTACGTAGGTTATCAATGGCAGTTTCTACATCGCCGTTTGATTCTTCTAACGCTTTTTTACATTCCATCATGCCAAGACCAGTACGGTCACGCAATTCTTTTACCATTTTGGCAGATACTTTTACTTCTGACATAAGAGTTACCTTTTATTATGTATGGGAGTGCTTAATTTCTATGAGATATATCTTTACTATCTATTGGTACTATATCGCTCTTATAGTAACGGAAGCACTCATGGTTGATCGTGATAACAGACATCATTGTAATGACAGATATTGTGCATCACGAGGGCAACTATAAGCGATAATACTCGCTTATTAACGAGTGTTCCATCAACAATAAGGCATGACGAGTAAAACTACATCATGCCTATTGTGAGCTTATACGCTGTTAATAACGTTATATGGATGCAGATAGTGTGACTATCAAGCTATCCTTACAAAGTTAAACCTTTGTGGTCAGCCAATTATTCTGCTGGAGTCGCTGCTTCTTCTGCTTTGGCTTCAACTGGTGCTTCTTCAGTAGCAGGTGCTTCTTGCTCAGCTTTGCCGCCCGCTTGAGTCTGTGCGTATTCTTTACCAGCGATAATCGCATCAGCCATAGAAGTCACATACAAGGTCACAGCACGGATAGCATCATCGTTTGCTGGGATGATGTAATCAACGTTATCTGGGCTAGAGTTAGTATCAACGATACCGATAACTGGGATACCTAGATTTTTAGCTTCTTTGATAGCAATCGCTTCATGATCTACGTCTACAACGAAGATTGCGTCAGGTAGGCCGCCCATATCTTTAATACCGCCTAGTGAACGCTCAAGTTTTTCCATATCGCGAGTACGCTCTAACGCTTCACGCTTAGTAAGCTTGGCGAAAGTACCGTCTTCTGCTTGCTTTTCTAGCTCTTTTAGACGGTTGATTGACTGGCGAAGTGTTTTCCAGTTGGTAAGCATTCCACCTAACCAGCGATGGTCAACGTATGGCATGCCAGCGCGTGCTGCTTGCTCAGCGATGATACCGCTTGCTGCGCGTTTAGTACCTACGAACAATACTTTGTTTTTCTTAGCAGCTAAGCCGTTAACGTAAGTCAATGCTTCGTTAAACGCTTTTACTGTGTGCTCTAAGTTAATGATGTGAATCTTGTTACGGGCACCAAAGATGTATGGTCCCATTTTTGGATTCCAAAAACGTGTTTGGTGACCAAAGTGAGCGCCAGCTTGTAGTAAGTCGCGCATTTCGATTTTGGTTGGATTCTTTGTAGACATGTGAAATTCCTATTGGTTGGGTTATGCCTCCACATCACAAAAACTGCCTATCTAGCGACACGCATCTGCTAACGGTTAATGCTCATTGTGGCAGCACTAACTTTTTTGCAAATTAATCAAGTCGCCAAACACCCAGCAATTTTTTGCCATGATGTGTGTGTCATTGGTTGATGGGTTGGTTTAAAAAATTGAGCTATCGTTTGAACGTAAAAATACGATGTGATAAGAATAGCTGGGCTGTATTTTATCATATAATGCTTAGCGACTGCTAGCGCTATTATGCTGTTTAAGTAGATGATAACGCATAAAAAAACGACGCATTAACGTCGTTCTTTATACTGAATAAATGAGCAGCTGTAGATTAAGCGATACAGATACCAATAACCGCTTTATACCCACGCCACGTAAATGGCGTGACGTAACTTTGGCGATCTTTTGGCAAATAAGACACGCTTGGTGCGCTCTCAACAATATGCGGCGGCGAGATAATAAACTCTGAGCCAAACTCAGTACGAGCATTACCAGAGATAGTGTTGGCCATCTCACCGAGCAGATCTTTCATCATCGTGATCGATGAGTCAGGCTCGCCCATCACTTTTATGACCTCTCGCAACATCACGCTTGGCGCACTCACATACACACAGCCTTCAATAGGCCCTGATATCTCGATAACGCCGCTATAATCATAACCAACAGCACTCTTGTTATGATTTAAATAAGGGGTATCAATGGACACTTCCGAGCCATCAATTTGTGCAAAAAATGCATTGATTGAGCTCAGAAACACACCCAATTTTTCTACTTTAACCATAATATATTAATATCCATCTTTATGACGCGGTGGCAGCAACGTTAATCCTGCAAACAGACCACAATCTCGCCTATCTGCGAGTTCCAAGTGATGGGAATGATAAAAGAACGCTCATCATTCGGCAACACAATACTTTGTGGAGAGCCTTTAAATACAAACGGCACAGAAATATGGAACTCTGAGCCAAACTCTTTACGTGCGTTACCAGCGATGGTATTGGCCACTTCACCAGCCAAATCGATATAATTCTCATCGCTTTTATCCGTTTCACCCATGCTATCCAGTATAGCGGACAATAACTGACGAGTTGCCGAAAAATACACCACGCCTTTTTGTCCACCCGATATACCGATCACACCCGTATAGTCATGGACTTTTGGCTGTTTATTCTCTAACAGATATGGGGTGTCAGCGACAAGCTCCTCGCCCCCAAACTGATTAAAATAGTTACTAATAATACTTAAAAAAATCTGTAGCTTTTGTTCTTTCATAATGACATCTACTTAAGTCGTTGAATGGTTTAGTCTTGCATTAGCTCATACAAAGACTCTACAAGCTCATCTTCTGAGAAAGGCTTGCACAAAAATCCGCTGGCACCCAACGACAATGCTTCAATGCCAGTGGCTTTATCAGACAGTGCTGACACCACTAAAATGCGTACTTCAGGGTCAATCGCAATGATTTTCTCAATGCATTCAAGCCCGTCCATTTGTGGCATGGTCAAGTCCATAGTGATTACATCAGGACGATGGACATTGAACTTTTCAATGGCTTGAACACCACTGGTTGCCGTCGCAACCAGCATAAACTGCCCTGAATCGTACGCGCGTTGAATACGATTTCTAATAATATTTGAATCATCAACAATCATTAACTTATGCATAACTGATCTATTACCTTTAATGAAGTGTTTGTCGTCCTTGACAATATACCTACTGTTGTTAATTAAGCTTTGGGTAAAGTAACCACAAACCGTGTCATCTGACCAAATTCGCTGTTTACATTCAGCTTGCCACCATACTCTTTTACTTTTGCTTTGATAATATCGAGACCGACACCGCGTCCGCCATCTTCATCCGCGTCGTCTCGGGTAGAGAAACCCGATACAAATAGTTGCTTGAGCAAGTCGCCCTGACTGAGCTGGCTAGCTTCTTCCGTACTAAAACGACCATCACTGCTTAACTTGGCACGAATGCTGTCATAATCAATACCTTGACCATCATCTTGCACAATCAGCGTCACATCTGCGCCACTGTCTTGCACCTCTAAATCAATCGTACCGACGACTGCTTTACCCGTCGTCTGACGAACACTTGGCGCTTCAATACCATGTACCACAGCATTACGTAGTAGCTGAATGCTAATCTCTTTAATCGGCTTTACCAGATGCTCTGGTATATTGGCTTGGGTTAATGTCAGGCTTTTGAGCGTGACCTGTTTGCCTTGCCTAGTTGCGATATCATCTGCAAAGTCTTTATAAAAAACCAAGTGATCATTATTTGCATCGTCTGCATCACTACCCAAATTGATGTCCAAACCACCATCAGTGGCCATGCCATTACTTGAGCTGGTAGCCGATCTGGCAATTGACTGACTTTCAGAAATTGCTGCTGATACGCTAGATTTTGCGGCTGCTGGTGCTGAGCGGTTGATACGCTCACCTAACGTTGCAATGGTATTTGATAAGCTTAACAAGTCATCCAAATGTACGGCCAATGGCAAGAAATCGTTACCAGATAATTGACCTTGGTTTTGCAATGCGTGCAGTTTGTCTTCCGCATCTGAGGCAATTTTAGTAAAGCTGTGCAGTTTTAGCGCAGATGCCTCACCTTTTAAGCTATGCATTTCGCGATAGATGGCTTTTAGCTTTCCTTCAAGCTCGTATTGAGAGCTACCAGGATTTTTCAAGATATTGTTCATCTTCTCAATGTGCATCTGCGTATTATCAATAAACTCATTAATAATCTTAGGATTTACATTCAAGATAGTGGTGAGCATCTCGATCTGCATATCATTTTGCGAGCGCTCTTTTTCTAGACGCTGCTCTAAATATACGGCATCTGATACATCGTTGACGTTGACCAAAATACGAGCAATATCTTTGTTATCATAAACGCGCGAGAACTTGAAGTCTAAGAAGCGACTGTTCTGGGCTTTGTCTCCAGACGTATTATGCAGCATCACTTTATGTAGCGGATTCAGAGAATCTACCAATTTTTCTTTAACGCGTGGATTGTAAAGCTGCTCAATAAATTGCTGTGTGGTTTTCAGATCTTTATCAGAAATACGACCGCGCAAGACATTGGTAAAGTTTTCCCCTGCCAATCTGTCTGAGCCGACAATGTCATTTAATGCACGAGAATGCTGTTGACCAATATTTAAGTCTTTATCAAGCAAAAATAGACCGGTACTGACCGTTTCCATAATTTCTTGCGTCTCGCGACGAGCGGCAAATGCTTCAGCATCCGTCTCACGCAAACGACGTACAAAGAAGAATACGAATATCAAGAAGTAAGCAAAAATAGCTGCAACACCCAATATCTGAATCAGACGAATAGTGTTTGCTTGACGTTCAGCGTTTATAAACACCTCATCAGTAAGCTGGTCTAGCGAGTCGTTAATAAATAAACTTGAAGTCTTCGCCTGTTCAACCGCTTGAGTCAGGTTATCTGAAGAGTCGACCATCACGTTATCAGCATCTTTTAGATATGCCTGAATTTTAGGCTCTAAAAGCCTCCATTCTTGATTAGCTTCCGCAACTTTAACTTGAGACTCACTATTCACCTTTGGAAGATCGTAGCTTTTGCCTTCAACGCTGGTAATAGTACCGCCTTGTTCAAGAGCTGAAATTGAGCTGGTAATCTGTGCCGTATCTTGTTCCAAACGCTCTAAAACACGCTGAATATGCGGAGAGTTTGTATCTTCGCCATAGCTATTATCTAAATCGAATAAATCTTTGATTACAGCTTGTGCACTATTCGCGACTTGGTTGGTTCGATCAATTAATACCGTGTTTCTTTCTAATAAGCTTGAGGTATAAAAGGTAAACGCTAGCAAAGCACCAATTAGCGATAAAAACAATGCAATAGAAATAATTAAATTTTGATAGCGCTTATTGTCAACATTAGGGGTAGTTGCCATCTTCAGAATTCCTTAGTTCAGTTGCTGAGTAGTAGCAGAAGTGCTATCGATAGCTGGAATGCTCTCACCTAACCACTGCTCTTCAATTGTCTTGAACGTTCCTTTTGTCTTAAGCTTAGTAATACCTTCGTTAACATTTTTAATAAGCTCATTATTGCCCTTTGCCATCATTATCACTTGCTGTGCTTCAGGCACATCTTCGCCTTCATAAGGCACGATAGTGACCTTATATTCAGGATGGATTTTTGCCGTATACTGCCAAATAGGGGCATCATGGAGAATGGCATCAACCTTCCCCTGCATCAAATCTTCATATAATAAGAAAGCAGTCTCTCTGGTAGACAGCTCCCCGTAGGTGCCAACTGCTTTTATTTGATCGACTGATTTCCCATTTTCCATACCACCAACATGCATGCCTTTTAGGTCTTCTAAACTACTTATTTTTAACTTATCGTTAGAATACATAATTGCTGATGGATTAAAGAAATAAGGTTTCGATAGGCCATATTTCGCCGCGCGTTCATCTTTATAAGAAATACCTGCTAATGCCAAATCGCGATTACCTGATTCCACACTATCAAACATATTTTGAAACGTTTCTTTGTAAAACTCGACTTTAAAGCCTTGTTCTTCACCAATAGCTCGAATGACGTCAATGTCAATCCCTTGCATATTGCCATAGTCATCTTGGAACGAAAACGGCGGCGTCGTACCTGTAGTCGCAACCTTTAATGTGGGCGCAGTATCAGGCAATTTACTAACAAAAGTATCTTTATTATCTTTAGCATTACTCTTATTTACATTCTCTTGAGTGGTAGAGTTACTACACCCAAACAGTCCTATACTAAATACAATTGGCAATAGTTTATATAATTGCTTCATAATTCATCCTTTAAACTTTACGTTATATATATCAATAAATGACAATTTAGAAAGGTTAGGTAATATCTTCACAATATTTACTTACAGAAAGTTACGTGGATAATACTTGCCTACCTTTGTGATTGCAATAATTATGTTTGGTTATTAACCACAATTTGTTATATATGGCAAACAAAGGATATTAAAGACCTACATAAGTCTATTTATATAACTGAAAACTTATAATAAGGCCTTGTTTTAGGCAAAAAATAAAATAAAAAGTACAAAAAAAGCATCCTTACATAATCAATGTAAGAATGCCTTTTAAGATGCTAGTGCAAGAATTATAAAGTCTCTGGCTTACTCCGCATCGTCCAAATTTAAATTACGATCTATCTGCCAAATTAAAAAACAGCCAAGACTCATCAAAGCGAACATCGCAATACCAATTTTGAGTACAGGATTAACTGGAAATAGGTTTAATAATAATCCACCAAAGATACCGACTGAAAACATGAGCGAGCCTTGTAGCGCACTTGCCATGCCCGCTCGGCGTTTTTGAAAGGCCAGCGCAATAGCAGAAGCATTTGGCTGAGTCAGACCTAAGCCTGCGATACAGAAGAAAATACAAGCCAGCACCAGTGGAAGCCAAGCATCAGTACCCAAAAATAGACCTATTACAAATAGCACGCCTGCAGAAATAACCTGCATCATCGCACCAAAGCGCAAAATACTCAAAATACGAAAGCGATTGGTGAGCCACTGATTCAGCTGAGTCAAACCCACAAAACCAGCAGCATTCATCCCAAATAACCAAGCAAAGTGGGTGGCGGATACCCCATAGGTATCCATAATCAGCTCAGAGGCTGAACTGATATAAACAAACATCGCCCCCATTAGCAGGCCGCCACCAATCGCTGGATAATTGAACGTCGGGTCTTTTAATAAGTCCCAGTATTGACTCAGTACTTCTCTTGCAGGACGTACATTACGATTTTCTTCCGTCAACGTTTCAAAGAAGAAAAACTTTGTGAGTAATAAATTCAACGTGCCAAAAGCAGCCAAAAACCAAAAAATAGAGTGCCAGCTAAAAAACTGTAGAAATAGCGCACCAAGCGATGGGGCTAATATCGGCGCTAAACCCATCACCAAAATCATAATAGAAAAGGCTTTTGCGGTTTGCTTAGCAGTCAATCGATCGCGAATCGCAGCACGAGTGACCACCGCGCCGACACACGCACCAAGCGCTTGCATCGTCCGTCCAACAAACAATACATACTCGTTATTAGTAGTCGCACAAACAATGGATGCGATGACATATAGCGTCATACCGATATATAAAGGCTTAACACGACCAACACGATCACTAAATGGTCCATAAAATAACTGGCCAAATACCAAGCCTAAAAAATAGGCAGGAACAGAGTTGGCCATAAAGGCTGTGGAGACACCAAAGTCATCTGCCATCGATGGTAATGCAGGCAGATACATATCAATAGACAATGGCCCCACTGCCACGATAAGTCCAAGCATCATAATCCATGCAACAGGCAAATCAGCAGAGCGTACGCGCTCAGAAGCAATGGGTCGATTGGGTAGAGAGGATTTTGGAGCAGACATATTCAGACCATTTTATATAGAGTGTATTAAATCGTTATAAAGGTTCAATACACTCTAGTGATTGTTATTGTAGTATTCAGGCTTCCATTGTCTTTAATATTTAGTCTTTACTCAATACTGAAAACAAGGGTCATTGCCACCATTAGTGCACATTTGCATACAGCGGCGCAAGTGGACAGTGTTATATCGTACTATCCGCTCACATTTCAATAGAGGTATGACGTGAATAAAACAAACAATAACAACTAAAAACAATCACAATAATTTGTCAAAACAGGTCTGAGCGTCAGCATAGCGGCATAATTAGTAAAAGATATTTAGCGGAACTGGCGCTTACCAAATGCCGTACTGGCTTGCTTGGCTTTTCTTAACGCAAGCTTGCGATTACGACCGAGCATCATTTTAAGCTGCCATACTTTTTCTTTATATAAAGTAGTGGCTGGCTGCTGGAACATAGCGTTGACCACTCGCTTACTCGCCAACACCGCATCAGGAGAGCGCTCTGCAAATTCAGCAGCGAGCTTTTGCGCCTGCTCAAGTGGCGCTTCACTGCAATGGCTGACAAGACCCAATGCTTTGCCCTCACTGGCAATCACGATACGCGCACTCATGGCAAGCTCTTTTAGCACATCTTCACGTACCACGCCAAACGCCGATTGCGTCAAACCCATGTCTGGTACCAGACCCCACTTAGCTTCCATAATAGACAGTTTGCAATCTGGATGACTGATACGCACATCGCAAGCCAGCGCTAGCTGAAGCCCTGCACCAATACAATAGCCTTCTAGTACGGCAATGACCGGTACAGGCACATCGCGCCATACCAGACAAACACGCTGGAATGAACTCTGCCATGGCTTTATCAGCTCCCAAACGGCGAACGCTTGATTTTTTGGATGATTTAAATCACCCAAGTCGATGCCCGCACAAAACGTGCCTTCAGCACCATTTAGAATCACCGCACGTATCGTTTTATCTTTACCAATGCGTTCTGCGACGGCAATCAATTCTTTCACCACTTTAAAGCTCATGGCATTTTTTTTGTGTGGGCGATTTAAGGTTACCGTGAGTATATTGTCGGTCATACTAACTTGTAAGGTTTCATATTGGTAAGTGGCAATCGCGTTCATAACAATCCTTATTCATGAATAAAATAGAAATGGCATCTAAATATAATGCCGATACGTCTAAAGCTGATGGCAACAATATTAACAGCCTTGTTACGACGCTACCTCATCAATAACTGACTGCAACGATTCGATTCACCGTTAATATCATAAGACCATCATTTCTAAATCATTTTCCACGTCATATCATTTTCACTCAAACGATGATAATTGAGCTGAGGATAAGCTGACAAATCCAGCGCCTGCAAGTTATTTAACGCTATTATTAATGCGGCATAATATGGCTCAAGCATGGCAAACTGCGCAGGGGTCGTGTGTTGGACATTCAGCAAGCATTTATCTTCTAGGTCTTGACTGGCCTGACGTAATTGCGGCACACCAGTATAACGACTGCCGCCTAAGATGCGATGGGCAATTTGCGCTAGCATACTGCGATCACGGGCGTCCCACGCTTGCGTCAGTGCCTGCTTTTCATCATTAATAGTATCAAGCATCATAATGATAAGCTTGGCTGCCAAGTCGGGCTTATTCGCTGAGCGGGTCAACGCGTCTTGCCAATCTAAAATAGCAAAGCCATCACCTTCATTAGCCCCCAAAGAATGATGGCTTAAATGGTGGTGATTGCTGTCCCAACTCTTTGTTTCTTGCGCATATGTATGGGAATCTGTAGGCGTTGCCACTCCATCGTGAGCACTATTCATCGGTATTTCCGATGGCTTTAATAGTGGCGACTGTCCTTGTTTATGTAAGCGCAAGTTCTCATAGCGTAGCTGGGTGTCGCGCGGTGTTTCGCGTCTATAATCCTCGCGTGGTTGGCTGTCTCGCAAGTAATTATCACGAATTTTCTTCAATGATAAAGGACGCGTTATTTTTTGATTGATTGTATTAGAACCGCTATGACGGTTATTTTCATCACCTTTCACCATAGGATAGGCAATGGTTGTAGAGTCTGATGGCCACGTTGAATACGTTTCAGCCTCCCTATTTTGTGAGTCGGTAGAGTGTGAGATATCTTTTGATAAATCGATAACCTGCACATCAGTATTGTGCACATCAGTATTGTGCACATCAGTATTGTGCACATCCGTACTGTGCAGATTGGTATCAGGCAACGCTGTTAACTGCGGCATTGTCGTCGTGCGTCCAAGCCATTTTTGCAGCACTTGTAATAACTGAGGCTGGCTAATGGGTTTACCTACATAGTCATTAATGCCACTGGCGATCAGTTTGTCTCGCTCATCAGCCAAACCATGTGCAGTCAACGCAATAATCGGGATACGGTTATCATCATTTTCAATATTACGAATTTGTCTTGCGGCTTCATGCCCTGACATACGCGGCATTTGGATGTCCATAAATATTAGATCAATATGACCTTTATCCTGAGTAGCAACTTTATCGTCGGTATTCACCTCTTCATAAAGCGTACTATTTGATTTTTTATTCACCTCATCGCGCGTTTCAGCTTTAGAGATTTGCGTTTTATTCGACAGACTTTGCTTATCATTCTTTGTGGTTTTAAGATTTTTGGTTTGTTGTTTACTGATAATTTCTATGGCGTCAAAACCACTACTCGCTGTGATGACTTGGATGCCAAGCTCACTAAGTAATGCATCGAGCACCAACAAATTGGGCAGATGATCGTCGACTGCCAGTACCGTCACCCCTGTCCAGCGCGGTTCTTGCACGCTTTTTTTGGTACTGCGATTTTGGGTGTCGAGCATGGCATAAAGCTGTCTTTTGTCTAAAGGCTCATACAAAATATTGGCATGATAACGATTTAATAATGCTTGATCGGCGGCAACTTGATAACCAAATACTGCAAGCTTGCCTTGATAATGCAGACGAATTTGTTTGAGTAATGCCATCATATCGTCTTGGGTATCATCATCGACGATGACCCAATCCCAATAATTACCATGCTCTTTTAATGACTCAAGTACGCCCGGTAAGGAGTTGGCTTGGGTCAATTTAATCGGCAAATATTGCAAGCTGGCTTTGAGCACTTGGATAGAGGCGGTATGATTAATCCATACCAATACATTAAACTCATCGGTCTCACTCGCCAATGGAGCCAAGACTGGTAGCTCAATCGTCTGTCCTGTAGCAGCTTCTAACACATCGACATGTGCTGGCATCCGAAACCAAAACGTTGCGCCCTGATTGGCAATATTCTCTTGAGCATTATCATGAAAGCCAATATCACCACCCATCAGCCGCGTCAATTGCTTGGAGATAACGAGCCCCAATCCTGTGCCGCCATACTGACGAGTGATTGAAGGGTCGCCTTGGCTAAAGCTTTGGAACAGCATCTTTTGATCGGCTAACGAGATGCCCTTACCGCTGTCTTGCACACTGATCATGAGATAATTATCACGATGGTCATCCAAGCTGACACGCACTACCACATCACCACTGTCGGTAAATTTAATCGCATTGCCGACGATATTGGTCAATACTTGCTTGAGGCGTAGGGCATCGCCATTGATGCGCATCGGCACATCATTATAAAACAGCACCGCCATGCGCAGACCTTTTTCTGCGGATACAGGCGAAAGCATATCGACCACGTCATAAATGGTGTCATAAAGGTCAAACTCATGACGATCAAGCACCAACTTGCCCGCTTCAATTTTAGAGAAATCCAAAACATCGTTAACCAAGGCAAGCAAGTGTGCTGATGACTTACGTATGGTTTGCACGTATAAATCTTGTTCAGGATTTAGTTCGCCATGCCTTGCCAGCAAATTGATAAAGCCATCGATACTGTTTAATGGCGTGCGCAGCTCGTGGCTGATATTGGCCAAAAACGCCGATTTGGCTTGGCTGGTTGAAATTGCCGCATCACGTGCATTACGAATAGAGATGTTTTGCATTTCCATCTCATCAAACGCAAGACGCAAATCATCCTCAGTTTGCTCGGCATGGTCTTTTAATTCCTGAAAGCTCCTATGCAAGCGGCGCAAAGTTTTGACCAAATCTTGCTGCAATAAGTTCAGCTCACCATCTGACTCAACGGGAATAGGCTGATACAGATTGTCGACATGGGTGCGCTGCAACTGCAAACGTAGCTCATAAATTGGTGCTATCCAGCGCTTTGAATAAATATTTAAACTCAGCAATAAAATCAAAATAGTGAACAAGCCAGTAATCACTAACGCCATGGCGATACGGTAGCGGGCGATATAGAGTGGTTCATTGTCCATATCGACGAGCAGCCACAGTTTTTGTCCTTCAAACTCCCCTAATACACTGCCATAAGCGGTTCCAATAGGTGTTGGTTGCTGCGATAAAAAATTCTTTGTTGTGTCTATTGCAGGCCATGCTTCGTTCAGTCCATAGCCGACTGCGGCGAGCACTTGATTGCTTTCATTGATGATCGCAATACGCTGTACATGTTGCTCGGACTGCATACGACCCAGCTTATCTTGGATTTCCTCAAGCTTTGTGATGGTCGTTTGAGTGGCATCATTTGCTCTGACTTCGCCATCCGAATTGGGTTCGCCGTCTGCTTGCTGGCGCTCTTGCGCTAACAGCTCAGGGATTAGCTCTGCAATCGCTGGGGTATAACGAATCAGCACCGCCTCCGCCAATACTTCTTGTTCTGAATTGCTGGCGCGCATGGTCTCATAAAAGACCAAAATACCGCCCACCGCTGCCAAGATACAAATGGGTAGAAACACCAATATAATCAACTGACCATACGCACTGCTAGTATCAAAACGTTTTTTGTATGCCATGCTAGCTTTACTCTCTACAGAAAATTGCACTATGAATCAATAGCGGCAGTAAGCGGTGTTAGCCAATCATAAACTTTTTAGGGGCTGTGCTCATTTCAAAGCTATTCTCATTTCAAAGCTATCGTCATTTCAAAAATGATAACTGCCTACCCATGATAAGTTTAGTGATTCTTGTTCTTGCCGTACCTATATATTGCCATAACTATAACGCATTTCATCGATCATGGTGAGTGGCTATGACGCAAAGGCATTTTAACTGTCCAGCCCTTTTTAAACACCACTCATTTACCAAAATCTCTTGATGCCTTCAGCGTAGCCAAAAACAAAATGATATAATGACGCAACTTTTCATTTATTGCTATTTGGTTAAAGCGGTAGAAATGTCATTAATGATCAAATCACTCACTTCACTCAATAGCGGCCATATCAAGATATTTATTCAAAAATCAAAATGATAATTAAAAAATAAACGGTAATTAAAAATCAATTTTAAAAATTCACAAGGATACTTTATGTCCGCAACGGCTATCTCCAACTCTAATTTCATTACTCAGGTCACCAAACTTGCTGATTGCGTCGGTCAGACGCCATTGGTTAAATTGCAGCGCTTACCTGAGCAAGAGCAGCTGACCAATGGTGCTGCGTTACTGGCCAAGCTTGAAGGTAACAATCCAGCGGGTTCTGTTAAAGATCGTCCTGCTTTTAATATGATTTATCAGGCAGAACAGCGCGGTGACATCAAAGCGGGCGACATGCTGATTGAAGCTACGAGTGGCAATACGGGTATCGCTTTAGCCATGGTCGCCGCGATGCGTGGCTATCCGATAACGCTACTGATGCCAACCAATTCAACTCAAGAGCGCAAAGACGCCATGATTGCGTATGGTGCGACGTTAATCGAGGTGGATGAAGGCATGGAAGCCGCACGCGATTTGGCGCTGCAAATGCAAGCAGATGGCAAAGGCATCGTATTAGATCAGTTTAATAACCCTGATAACAGTCAAGCCCATTACCTGACCACAGGGCCTGAACTATGGGCGCAAACGGCAGGAAAAATCACTCATTTTATTAGCTCAATGGGCACCACTGGTACCATTACTGGTGTATCGCAATACCTCAAAGAACAAAATCCAGATATCAAAATCATCGGACTACAGCCTGATGAAGAAGCTTCGATTGCTGGTATTCGCCGCTGGCCTGCAGCTTACATGCCGGGTATCTTTAACGCAGATTTGGTTGATGAAATCATGGATGTGGATCAGCGTATCGCAGAAGTTTATATGCGCAAACTGGCCAAAACCGAAGGTATTTTCGCGGGCGTTTCATCAGGTGCTGCAGCATGGGCTGCCGTACAAGTCGCTAAAGAAAACCCTGATGCCGTCATCGCCTTTATTGTCTGTGATCGCGGCGATCGTTATTTGTCGACGGGTTTATACAATATTGATGACAACAATATTGACGCCAGCAATGTCGATAACAATATAGAAGTTAATTAACGCACAGACAACGCTGCTCAGTTTAGTTGATTCAATCAGGATTTCTTATGTCACAAGCTCTACCATCCGACCCTATATTGGTCTTTGATATCGAAACTGTCGCTGATACCGATGCGGCGCGCCGTATCTATCCGCAATTGGCAGAGTTGAATGATGCAGATGCATTGAGCGCACTCACAGCGCTTCGAATACAAGAAGCTGGGCATGATTTTATGCGCTTGCCACTGCAGCGTATCGTCTGTATCTCAGCGTTATATATCAAAGATGGCAAGTTGTCGTTATTCTCATTGACCGCTGATAAATTCAGTGAAAAAGACATCCTTGCCAAATTTTTTCGGGCATTTAGTGACCTCGAAAAACTGCCTCAGCTTATTAGTTGGAATGGCTCAGGTTTTGATATTCCTGTACTGATATATCGGGCTATGCAATACGATTTATCAGCGCCATGGTTATTTGAAGAAGGCGAGCGCATCAAAAACATGCGCTTTGATAATTATGTCAATCGCTTCCACACGCGTCACCTTGATTTGATGGACAGATTTAGCCAGTACGGTGCCAGCCGCCGCGAAGCCATGGATATTGTCGCAAGTTTATATGGTCTACCAGGTAAAACAGCTGTCGACGGTAGTATGGTTGGTGAGCTTGTCAGCACTAATGACTGGCAAACGCTGTCTATTTATTGCGAGTCTGACGTCATGAATACATGGCTAATCTATTTGCGCTGGTTGCGTTTAACTGGACAATTATCCTCACAAGCTTTTGACGCTTGGCAGCAGCAGAGCTATGACTATTTAGTAAAATATACCCAAGCGGATGGTCAAGCCCGCCATCAAGACTTCATCGCTGATTGGTCATCTGCGCCCACATCATAACAAATGAAGTTATATGAAGGCGCGTTATAAGACATCGCGTTTATCCTCATTTTTTTAGTTATTTATCATTTATTATTAAGGCAGGTTTATGCAACCCACCGATTCAAAAATGTCTACAACCTCTGATGTTACGCCACCAACGAGCGAGACCCAAACGATTACTATTCCGCCTAATAAGAAAAAATCTAAACCCTCATCAAAGACACGCCGCCGTCTAAAGGATGCAGAACCTCTGCCCTTCACCATTGATGGTTTGTCGCATGATGGTCGCGGCGTTGCCGTTTATGGTAATGGTTTTGGTATAGACGATGGCCATGTCGAAGACAAACATGGCAAAAAAATCTTTGTAAGCTTTGCATTGCCGGGTGAAAGTGCCTTGGTTAAAATAACCAATAGCCGTGCCAGCTTTGAAGAAGGCGAGGCTGTCAGTATTACTGCCAACCCAAATTCTGAACGTGCCGTACCGCCCTGCCCACATTTTGGCGTCTGCGGCGGCTGTAATTTGCAACACTGGCAGCCAGACGGTCAAATCAACTTTAAGCAATCTGTATTGGCTGAAATGCTGATACACCAAGCCAATGTCACGCCTGATAACTGGCTTGCTCCAGTGGTTGGTGATCGTCTTGGTTATCGTACCAAAGCACGATTGGGTGTGCGTTATGTCACCAAAAAAGAAACCGCGCTTGTCGGCTTTCGTGAGCGCTCAAGTAACTTTTTGGCAGAATTAAATGAGTGTCATATTTTAGATCCAAGAATTGGTTTTGAGATTGAAAACTTAAAAACACTGATTAGTACGCTAGAGAGCCGTAACAAGATTGCTCAGCTTGAGTTGGCCATGGGTGAGGAAATGCCTGAGCTGCCAGATGGCAATCAGCCCGTTGCCCTTATCGTACGCAACTTGGAGCCGTTATCAGACGCTGATATAGAAAAGCTAAAAGTGTTTTTTGCCGCACGCAACTGGCAGCTATATTTGCAGTCTAAAGGTGCGGACAGTATCCAGCGTATTGCATTGACTGCAGATGATGACATGAGCCAGCAATTTGGTCGTTTATATTACCAATTGCCAGAATACGATTTGACTTTCGAGTTTATCCCGACAGATTTTACCCAAGTGAACCTGTCCGTCAATCGTCAAATGACCAAGCTTGCTTGCGATTTGTTAGACTTAAAAGCAGGTGAACGCGTACTTGATTTATTCAGTGGTCTAGGCAACTTTAGCTTGCCACTTGCGCGCCTCGTTGGTGAGACAGGCTCGGTGGTTGGTGTTGAAGGTAGCGAAGCGATGACCGCACGTGCAGCCGATAACGCACGTCGTAATGGCATCAATAATACAGAATTTTATAGCCAAGATTTGACGCAAGACTGTACTGATAAACCTTGGGCGAATCAGGGCTTTGATGCGCTATTGATCGATCCACCGCGTTCTGGTGCTTGGGAAATCATGCAGTACTTGCCGAAATTTAACGCTGAGAGAATCGTTTATGTCTCTTGCAACCCTGCAACCCTCGCCCGTGATACAAAAGCATTGTTAGAGCAAGGCTATCGTCTGACTCATGCTGGCGTGATGGACATGTTCTGTCATACCGGTCATGTTGAGTCCATCGCTCGTTTTGAAAAAATAGCGGTGTAATTCAATTTACTGTTAAGTAATCGATTCAGAGCATTCAATAGCCATACTGCATGTCACTGAGCTTGATTCAAAATTTGAGTCAAGCGGTGGCAAAAAATGATGGTTATTTATCCTGATTAACCGCAGACATTACATAGCCTCGCTTGATTTGTCTCTTTAAAGTGAGATAATAGTAAACAATATTCCTAGGCTGGTTTTTTCAATCCTTGTGAACGTTTGCACTCATAGCTTTATATATTTTACGCGCATTTTATGACTGCTAAAAAACAGATTTTTTAGCAGTTATATTGGTTTATAGCTGATACTTTATGAATCGTAAGTTCAACGTGTGTGCATAGTAGATGAGGTTATAATCAATTCAAAATAGCTAAGAGGAGTCGGCTATGGTAAAAATTCGTGAAGGATTACCGCTGGTGGATGGACAGACCACCCAAGCCGATAGTGCAGCACTTGCCGCTCAACTGGTCGCGAGCCAACGCTCGCACCAGTCTGCCAATAGCTATGCCCAAATCCCCCTCGATATCAAATACCAGCTGTCCACTCATAAACTACACACCACTTTTGATCGCTCAGCACTACATGCTTTTCATAGTCATGATCCAAAGCTTGAAAACGAATATTCTGATAACCCGCTTTTAGATAAAGAGCTCGAAGCGATTGATTTAGATCAAGTCAATATTGATGTTCCCACTTGGTTAGACAATGTCGCCAAACGTATCGGACAAGATTCTGTACCTCACTTGAATGCTGCTTGTGAATTTATTCGCAGTCATATGAATACTAGCGAGTCTGAGCGTTCAGGCGCTTATGTCACTGGTATTGGCATGACAGACATATTGACCTATCTCTACCAAGACGAAGACGCTCTTGTGGCTGCAATGCTCTATCGTAGTGCGCGAAAATCAATCATAAGCCTCGCTGATATCGAGAAAAAATTCGGTGCAGACATATCGACCCTAGTCAAAGATACCTTGGCAATGGGTAAGCTGTCTGAGATTATTGAAAGCAATAAGCGTCTAGAAGATCACTTCGTAAACAATCAGCGCGACCAGCTATCTAATATTTATAGCATGCTAATTTCCGTCACCAATGATGTACGCGTCGTGCTTATCAAATTGTCTGAGCGTACTTTCGCCATGCGCGAATTGACCTTTTCTAATGAAGAGCGTCAGAATCGTGTGGCGCGTGAAGTCATGACTATTTATGCCCCACTGGCGCATCGCTTGGGCATTGCGCAACTTAAATGGGAGCTGGAAGACTTAGCCTTTCGCTACCTTGCGCCTGAACGCTATAAAGAGATTGCCAAACTGCTCTCCGAAAAACGCAGCGAACGCGAGTCCTATATTCAGCGTGTACAAGATAAGCTTAATGAAGCACTAGCAGAGGCTAATATCGAAGGTGAGGTCTCTGGACGAGTCAAGCATATCTACTCTATCTACCGAAAAATGAAGCTCAAAGGCTTATCGTTTGATCAGCTTTATGACATTCGCGCGCTGCGAGTATTGGTCACCAACCCATCAGACTGTTACCACGTGCTTGGATTGGTACATGGCTTGTGGCGATATATTCCTGAACAATTCGATGACTATATTACCAACCCCAAGTCCAATGGTTATCGCTCACTACATACGGCAGTCATTGCTGAAAACAAGTCACTGGAAGTGCAAATTCGTACTCATGAAATGCACTTCGAAGCTGAGCTTGGTATGTGTGCTCATGTTAACTATAAAGAAGGTCTAAAGAATAAAAAAGACAATTATCTTAATCAAAGAATCAGCTCGCTGCGCCAACTGTTATCTATCAATAATGAAACCCGTAACCAACCGCGCTCATCTTTACTAACTGGTGAAGAAATAGAGGGCATGGAGTTTGACGAAGAAGAGCAACTCGTTGACTTTGACGAGCTCGAACGCATCTATATCTTTAGCCGTGATGGTGACATTACTGAACTACCAAAAGGGGCGACCGTTCTTGATTTTGCTTATTATGTACATACACAAGTCGGTAATCGTGCCCAAGCTGCGCGAGTCAATCAGCGCTATGTACCATTAACCTATCAACTCAAAACGGGTGAACAAGTTGAAATTATCACCAAAGCATCACGTGAGCCCAACCGTGATTGGCTAGTTGCTTCACTTGGATACATTCATACCAACCGTGCACGTTCAAAACTGCGTCAATGGTTCAATAAGCAAGACCGTGATAAGAATATTGAAATTGGTCGTCAAATGCTCAGTAAAGAGCTTGAACGACTATCGGTACACCCCAATAGCATCGATTTAAACGACTATATTCAGCATTTCCATGTCAATACGACTGATGATATTATCGTGGGATTGGTCACAGGCGACATTGGTCTCAACCAACTCACCAGCCATATCTCTCGTCAGCTACACCTAGAACCTGAAAGACCGCCAGAAAATTTTGCGCCAAGTATAGATGCTAGAGAGGCAGGCAAAATCGATGCTTATAAAATTCGTATCGATGGGCTGGATAATATAGAAATCAATCTAGCAGGCTGTTGCCACCCTGTGCATGGCGAGCCAATTGCTGGTTACATTACCTTATCACGAGGTGTCAGTGTCCATAATCGTGGTTGCCCTGAATATTCACGCTTGATTGAACGCGATCCTGAGCGCGAAATAGAGGCTTCGTGGCGGGTACAAGCTGGTCGTTATCAACCCGTTGATATTCACGTAGAAGCCTATGATAGACGCGGACTGTTGCGTGACTTGACGCAAATTATTGATAAAGAAAATGTCAATATTCGTCAAGTTGAAACGCTTAGTAATGATGATAACATTGCCTTTTTAAAATTTCATATTGAAGTCTCAGGATTGGCACACCTATCTAAGCTTTTAGCGAAACTAGAGCAACAGCATGGTATCTTGCATGCTCGCCGCGCCGTCGCTTAGATATAAACTCACAAAATACGTCCACTGAATCATAAGGTTATTATAAAAACATCATGCCTGAACTGCCTGAAGTAGAAACAACCAAAACCAGCCTTGCACCGTTATTAGGGCAACGCATTATCGATATAAAAGTTTTTCAGCCAAAGCTGCGTTGGGCGATGCCAGATGATTTAGATAGCTTGATTGATTACACGCTAGATAGCGTTGAGCGCCGCGCAAAATATTTAATTCTTAACTTTTTACCTTTATTACCCAATGATGATAGCGCTGCGGCTCAAACTGCTACGTTAGTACCGCGTCAACTTTTGGTTCATTTAGGCATGTCGGGCAGCCTGCAACAGCAGAGCTACGGTACTGAAAAGCGCAAGCATGATCATCTCATCATTGTTTTTAAGGGCGTTAATAATACAAAAGTCCAGCTACATTACTATGACCCAAGACGTTTTGGGTCAGTGTTATGGCACAAGGATTATAGTGCTAAGCTATTAGATCATTTAGGTCCTGAACCATTATCAGATGAATTTAATGCAGACTACCTGTATCAATTGATTCAACGGTCAAACTTGCTTGATCACAGTGCTGATACCGTAGCAATTGGCAACGCCAAATCAAAAAAGCAGCCCATTGCTCGCGCTATAAAATCAGTCATCATGGAACAACAGGTCGTCGTGGGTGTCGGTAATATCTATGCGACTGAAAGCCTATATTTATCAGCTATTCATCCAGCCACCCCCGCTCACCAACTGTCCTATGCTCAGATGATTATTTTGGTCGATCATATTAGAGTTATTCTACAAAAGGCGATAGCGCTTGGTGGTTCGACACTGCGAGACTTCACCGTAGCAGATGGCCAAACCGGTTACTTCCAGCAAACATTAAATGTCTATGGTAGACAAGGGGAAACTTGTCCGCATTGTGACGCTGTGCTTGAGAATATCAAAATTAATGGTCGCGCCAGTGTATTCTGTCCCAACTGTCAGCCAATCCTTTAAATATTATCTGAAACTATCACTATCTGTTTCGCCTTAAATACCAGAATAACTTAGGTATCAAGTCGTAGAATGTGGCAGCACAATACTCTTGACTAAGTGTCTTATTATTTTGCACTAAGATTATTATATCGCGCGCCATTTTTGTTGCTTATTGACACACATCTTGCTTTAATAGTATGAGCACTTACATAAATAGTGCATAATGTTTATACATCTGTAATATATTTAGCTTACTTATCGTTGCGCATTATTTATATAGGGAAATTGTCTCTGTGTGGAAATAGCAGCAGCTAATAATCATACCAATTATGAATTTTAGGACATCGTTATGACTGTTAAAGCCAAAAACCAACGCACAGTTAAGCAAAAAGCCTTTACTATAGCCGCAAGCTTAAGTTTAATGGCTGCTACTATGCAGCCTGCCTTGGCAGCCATAGAAATTGATGAGACAGACTTTGGGCCTTCTTATGAGACAATGGTGGTTGATACTGTAGTAGGTAAACCTTTACAACTGGTCAGTGCCGTTGCTGGTACTGCCGCCTACCTAGTTAGTCTACCCTTCTCGCTTATCGGTGGTAATGCGGATCAGGCGCAGCAGAAACTCTTTGTTGAACCTTGGGATGCGATGGGACGTTGCTTAGGTTGTACTGTGGCTGAAGACAACTATTACAAATCACAAGTGATTAATGATAATGTTGTCCGTATTGTCGTTGACCAACCATCTGAGATTTTGATTAATACCAACGATTATGTCGTAGTTACGCCATAGTCTTTATATTAACAGCTGGTTAAATGATATAACTGCGCTAAAGACAATGCATTTATAAATTATCCATCAAAAAGGCTAACGTCGTGTTAGCCTTTTTTGTATTTTTAATCAAATCATCATATTTTATTTTGAAACATTGGTATTACTTAACTTAGCACTAATTTCACGAAGCAATTGCACCTCTTCTGAAGGTTGTTTTACCAGCTCTTGCACTTCTTCTTTACGACGCATTTTGTTAACCATTCTAACCATCATAAAAATAATAAATGCTAAAATTAAGAAATTAATCAGTACGGTAATGAAACTGCCGTAGGCTAATACAGGAACGCCAGCTGCTTTGAGAGCATCATAGGTCATGGCAACACCTTCAGGCGCATCACCCAACACTAAGAACATGTTTTTGAAATTGATTTCGCCACCTGCTATGAAGGCCACTATTGGCATAATAATGTCTTCAACTAAGGACGTTGTGATAGTAGCAAATGCTCCACCGATAATGACACCGACCGCTAAGTCCATCACATTACCTTTTAGAGCGAATTCTTTAAACTCAGAAACCATACTCATTATTTTCTCCTCAAAATACCAATCTATAATCGAATAAGTATCTCAACAGTCGACCCAATCTTGAGCCTTAAGAGTAATAGTGAGAAACACTACTACTGTCAGTTATTCTGTCTATATTATATGGAAATTACAACAAAAAAAGCAGCATAAAATGAACCATATTTAGTTCACTCTATACTGCTAATTTTTTAGTTATCTTGATGCCCATTATTAAATGACAACAGCATCAAATGCTTCTACAAAATATCAATCCAATAAATTACTCAGTAATTCATGGCTCAATATTAAGCACCTTTTTTACCACGGCCGTGACGCTTACGCTCACTTTCAGTCAAATAGCGTTTACGTAGACGAATCGCCTTAGGTGTTACTTCAACCAATTCATCATCTTGAATGAATTCAAGCGCTTGCTCAAGTGTGAACTTGACTGCTGGAGTCAACGTCAATGCTTCATCAGTACCACTCGCACGAACGTTGGTTAACTGCTTAGCAGTCGTTGGGTTAACAGCCATATCATCGTTACGTGAGTTAAGACCAACGATCATACCTTCGTAAACTTCAAGCTGTGGCTCAGCAAACAATTTACCACGTTTTTGCAGGTTAAATAGCGCGAAACCTAAGCAAACACCTTTTGCCATAGAAACCAAGACACCATTCGAGCGACCACCAACATCACCGATCTTTTGTGGACCGTAATGTGAGAAGCTTGACGTCATGATACCAGTTCCTGAGGTCAACGTTAAGAACTCAGAACGGAAACCGATCAAACCACGGGCAGGCATCGTCGCTTCGATACGCATACGACCTTTACCATCAAGCTCCATATTGGTCATCTCGCCTTTACGCAAGCCAACCTGCTCCATGATAGAACCTTGATGCTCATCTTCGATATCAAAGACAACGTTTTCATACGGCTCTTGTAATTTACCATCAACTTCTTTAACGATAACTTCTGGGCCTGAAACACCCATTTCAAAACCTTCACGGCGCATGTTTTCGATCAATACAGATAGATGAAGTTCACCGCGACCTGATACTTTGAATTTATCAGGAGATTCTGTATCTTCTACACGTAATGCTACGTTATGAATCAATTCACGCTCAAGACGCTCACGGATATTACGCGAGGTCACAAACTTACCATCACGACCAGCAAAAGGTGAGTTATTTACTTGGAAGTTCATAGAAACGGTAGGTTCATCAACCGTTAATGCTGGTAACGCTTCGACAGCACTAGGATCACAAATCGTATCTGAGATATTAAGCGAATCAATACCAGTAATACAAACGATATCACCAGCTTGTGCATCTTCAACATCAATACGATCAAGACCATGATAACCCATAATTTTCAAAATACGGCCATTACGGGTATTGCCGTTTTTGTCGATTACAGTCACTTGAGTATTGGTTTTAACTTTACCACGCTGAATACGACCAATGCCGATGACGCCAACAAAACTGTTGTAATCAAGGCTTGAGATTTGCATACGGAACGGTGCGTCAGCATCAACTTGAGGAGGCTGAACCACATCAACAATTGTTTTGAAAAGCGGTGTCATGTCATCAGCCAAATCGTCAGCTTCCAAACCTGCAATACCATTCAACGCTGAGGCATAAACAACTGGGAAATCAAGCTGTTCATCAGTTGCACCCAAGTTATCAAAAAGATCAAAGATTTGATCCATTACCCAGTCAGGGCGTGAGCCAGGACGGTCAATTTTATTGATGACAACGATAGGTTTTAGACCTTGCTCGAACGCTTTTTGCGTCACAAAACGGGTCTGTGGCATTGGGCCATCCACCGCATCAACGACTAGAAGCACGCAGTCAACCATAGACATTACACGCTCAACTTCACCACCAAAGTCGGCGTGACCTGGGGTGTCAACAATGTTGATACGATATTCAGTATCATCAGTCTTATCTGTCCAGCGGATGGCTGTATTTTTAGCCAAAATGGTAATACCACGTTCTTGCTCAATATCGCCTGAATCCATTGCACGTTCAGCAATGTTTGCACGGTCGCCAAAAGTACCAGACTGATGTAATAACTTATCAACCAAAGTTGTTTTACCGTGGTCAACGTGGGCAATAATTGCAATGTTACGCAGGTGTTTGATATCGTTCGCCATATAAAATGCTCGTTTCGTCTTAAAAAAATGCAGTAGCAATAAGCGCCGCTGGATAAACTTTTATCATCAACCAGATAGATATTGAGTACTTACTTTTGGAAGACTGCATAATAGATGCGGTTAATCAAATAATTTCAATATAATCAAGTATCTACACTGATAAATTCATCATACAGATAGCTATGCTAATGTACATTCTGTCAATTTACAGAATGTTTGGGCAGCTAGTATAACATTATTGCTTCACAAATTTATGTAATAACTTGCTTTTCTCAATCCATAAATAAAAAAAAGCCACCCATTAGGTGACTTTTTTTGTAACTATATATTTAGTAAAACAATTGATCCAATACTATTTACTGAACAACCATATCTTTAGTTTGTTCAACAGTCATTGTTTTGTCACCAGTGATGATGGCATAAACACGACGGTTCATAGCACGACCTTCTTCAGTATCGTTTGGAGCGATTGGTTGGTCATAACCATAGCCAACTGTTGATATACGGTTTGGAGCAATACCGAATTCGTTAGTCAACATAGATTTAACAGCAACGGCACGGGCTTCAGATAAACGTTGGTTATAACGTGCTGAAGGACCAGTTTTAGAAGCATGACCTTCGATACGTGCTGTAGAGTTAGGATACTCGCGCATCTTCTCTGCTACTTTAGCGATTTCAGGTTGATACTGAGATTTGATCGTTGATTTATCGTTATCAAAGAATACACGTAGTTCCATTTTCAGCTCATCAGTAATATCTACTGGTACTGGGCAACCGCGCTCATCTACTACGACATTCATAGGAGTACCTGGGCATGCATCGATGCTATCAGGTACGCCATCGCCATCAGAATCAAGATCAGATTCAACTACGACTACTGGAGTAGTATCGATAACTGGCTCTTGCATTGGTGGTACTGCTACTGTAGGTGCTAAATGGCCACCAAGTACAACTTCTAGACCGGCCAAAGCCATGCCTTCCCACCAGTTGTTATCAAAGTTATGAATCGCACGAGCTTCACCACGTAGGCTTAAAGCGTCGTTGATACGATACATAGCACCTAGACCTAGGTTACCAATAGTATCTTTAGACTCTGCAACTTCAGTACCAGCATTAACTGTACCTACAGAAGAACCTTCAGCAGCTGTATAAGTTTCTTGGTTTTCTACTTTGATCTTAGATTGACCAGCACCAACCAATACATATGGCTTGAATGCGCTATCAGTATAACCAGTAAATTCTTCAGTACCGATTAAGAAGTTACCAGAAAGCATGGTTTGTTCTACGTCAAAACGGTTAACGCCAGCATCAGCAGAATCTTCAGAAGCTTCGCCGTTTGCACTTGACACGCCGTACTCTACTTGGAACTGAGTAGAAGGAGTTAGTTCAATACCTAGTGCAGCACCAGTGTATAAGCTGCTTTCTTTAGCTACGCCGCCATTATTAGGATGACCATTCCCTACTGCAGAATTAAACTTGCCGCCTGGCTCACCGATGTTATTACCATCAGCATTTACGTACAAGTTTTTACCAGTTGTAAGGATTTCGCGTTGCTCGTCATGAGCTTCGCCAGTGTAATGATAACCTAGTAACAATGGGCTAATAGTTACGCCAGCATTAGCTGCTAAAGGTGCAGCTGCTACAGCAACCAGAGCTAGAGCAATTTTATTCAATTTCATGGACTTCCTCCAAAGGATAATTTGAGTGATGCATTAAGCAAAACCGCTTCTCAAGATGCTCTAAAATAGACATCTTTTACGAATTTTAAGTGACAAAGCAAAACCAATTAAGGAGTAGCTTAGCGATTATCAATTCAGTTTACAACTTTTTTCGTTAACGAGCTACACATTATTACACGATAATGTCGTAACTAAAACACAATAACCAGCTTAAGTTACCTAGAACTAACACACCTTACGCTTTTTATCTTTTGTATGTCAGTTCACAATAGATAGTAAACCTAACAGTATCTATTGTCTGGGCGTATTTTAGTACAGTTAGTATTTTTTCTCTATTATTAAAACCAGTCATTCACTAATTGAAACATTTTTTGACAGTAGACATATATTCTGTTTATATTATAGCACTCAACATTATTTCATACATCATAAATTTGATCATTACTCCAAAATTTCGTGCGCATATTGGCTCGATTTTACGCAATGATTGAATTAAATAACATCTAAAGAAGCGAGATTGTTTTATTGAACTAAACTACTTATTATAGGTAACAAGCCTCATGGCATTGCTGCATAAAACATTATCAAGTTATAAAAAGCTCTCAGCATTTATGTTATGGGTTTTTACTTCAAATAAGCACAGGCTAGCTCAAAGCCGATTAATTCTTTATGTGTATCACAGATATATAGTATATCTCTATAAAAGAGCACCTAATACAAACACTAGAACAGACGCAAGTACTGTTAATAGACATAACAAGGGTTTTACGCTGGTTGAACTTATCGTCACTGTATGTGTATTAGTAATTATAGTGATGATCGTAGCCCCAGTTATACGAACGCAATTAGCACGTATGGAAGCCAAACGGATTCAAAGTCAGTTAGAGAATTCTCTTGCCTTAGCCAAGGCTGAGAGTTACATCAGAAGACAGAATGTGATTGTTTGCTTGTCTGATACTGGAGGGCGCTGCCATAGAGACAGCGATAAGACACTTTTGTTATTCATAGATAAAAATGACAATAATCACTTTGATGCTCAGGTAGATTCATTAGTCGTTCAGCAGTCTTTAAATCCTAAATACAGTAAGCTAAGTTTACGAGTTGGAAGTCGACGCCACTACACCAAATTTTGGGGTGATAGTGGCAAACCACGAGGACATTTTGGCCATATAAAATACTGTCCCATCGTTGCTTATAATGAAGCAATGTATCTAATATCATTTAACCAAGGAGGTATTATTAAACAAAAACTTAATGAGGATCATCCCACTGAATGTGACGAATAAGAAATTACTAATGGCATAAGTTACCACTCACATAAAGTACCAATGATATTTTTTGATAGCTCTATAGCTCTATATACATTGCTTCTTTCATCATAATAAATGCCTGCTCGAGTCCTACAAGTACAGCGTCTGCAATTAATGCATGACCAATATTCAACTTATAAATACCCTCAATTTGTGAGATAGCACTCACATTCTCACGTGTCAGACCATGACCTGCGTTAATTAAGAGGTTATTATCACTGCGTCAAACAGTAGCAACAGCTTGCTTAATTCGTTTCAGCTCAGCATTTTGCATGTCCATATCGGCTACCAAGCTTGCCTCAGCATAAGCGCCTGTATATAACTCAATACCATCTGCTCCCGCCTTCTCGCATCAAAGAGCTTCGGCTAAAGGGCTTGGATAACTAACCCCACGCGCTTGACGTAAAGTTGCTATGTGATCAATGTTTACACTTAATAAAAGTTTTTGGAAGGGGTTGTTAGATGAAGTTAATGAAGCAGTGGTCATAAGAATTTTTTTTGATAACGAAAACCAATTGACTGAACAACGGTACAAGAATATGAAACTTTAGACAGTCTCAGTAGCAATCCGAGTGGTTACAGCACTTTGAGAGTAGCACTATTATTTATTGGTAACGCTGTTGCTGCTGCCATAATAGACGGCTTTGCAATGGTTGATAATCCAGTAAATGGTCAATAAGCTGTCGATGGATTTTTGACCAATTATTTAAGGTTTTGTCAGTAATACCTAACTGCGTCATCGCAATGATATCAGTACCTTTGAAAAAATATTGCTCAATAGTATTGTCTAAATGCTCAGTCTGTATATCATTCTGCAAGACAGGCACTAAACCAACATCAGGTAGAAAACGATAAGAATCGTCAGGCTGAATGATGTTTTCAATACTATCCTGCGTCAATATTAAGCTAAAACCCAACTCATTGAATAAATGCTGCTCAAATTGGCGCAAGCATAACCGTAATTCGTTGGCGCTCAAAGGTCGCCTAAGCTGAGACAGACTGTCCTGGTAATGTAGCCATAATACTGGCATTGGATCTTCAGTCGACAACAACCGCCATAGTATTTCGTTTAAATACAACGCCGCATATTGATGTTGACCTGTGATATTTTCGTAGGGCAGTGCTTCTAAAACAGTGGCAATGCCATCATCTTTTGCTATGCCTGTTTGAGTTGTGTGTTGCGATGCAATATTGATCTGACTAAACGTTTTTAAATCGCGTTTACCAGTGGCAAAGAGCTGCAATGGCATGAACAATGGCGCGCCTTTTTTCCCAATACCATGGATCACACCATGTTGCTGAGAAAACAGATAATATAAGGCACGCTTTTCTTGATAAGGACGCTGATGCAATAAATAACCGATTAACGCTTCATTGCGCATTTTTTATCACCTCAGCATCGAGCATATAGAAAAGTGATTAAAGCGCTATTCTTTAATCAATATCCTAAGCTAGTCAATGCACGTTCGTCATCAGACCAGCCACGTTTCACTTTCACCCACAGTGTCAGCATAATCTTTTTATCAAACAGCTGCTCCATATCTTTACGAGCATCCATACCAACTTGCTTAATACGCTGACCTTTATCACCAATCACAATGGCCTTTTGACCACTACGTTCAACATAAATAGTCGCATCGATGAAAGTACAAGCCTTACGTGGACGCCCTGTCTTTGGATCAGTGTGCGCAGGCTCATCTTTGAACCCATCAATCTGTACAGTTAAGTCATATGGCACTTCGTCACCAGCGCTACGCATGATTTTTTCGCGGATAATTTCACTGGCCAAAAATCGTTCTGAGCGGTCAGTAATTTGCTCGGTATCATAGATAGGAGCAGCAATAGGAAGATGCGAAGCAATCACTTCTTGTAGACGATCTAGGTTTTGGTTTTTTAAGGCAGATACTGGTACGATATCGGCAAAATCAAAACTGTCATTAAACGTCTCAATCAGCGGCAACACGCTGCCTTTATCTTTTAAGGTATCAGATTTATTAATAACCAATACCACATTTAAATTGGTGTCGCCAAGCTTTTGTAGAACTAACAAATCATCATCACGCCATTGATCTGAATCAACAACGAATAATACCAAATCAACATCTACTAATGCAGATACCGCAGCTTTATTCATACGCTCATTAATAGCACGTACTTCATTGCGATGAATACCCGGCGTGTCAACGAATACTGCCTGCATCTCGTGATTTGACAAAATACCGTGGATACGGTGACGAGTCGTTTGCGGCTTACGTGATGTAATAGACAGCTTTTGACCCAATAAGTGATTCATCAGAGTCGATTTACCAACGTTTGGACGTCCAACGATCGCGACATAACCCGCTTTAAAATCATCAGCAATACCTGCATGACTACTAGGGGCAAAGAATTCTTCAATTGCCATATCGTTGTCTACAGTAGTATCTTCTGCTTGATTGATGCCATCGTTAGTAGTATCAATATTATCTTGGTTTTGATTCAACTCTGTGTTTTCGGTCATATTTTTAGCATTATCTTCATCATTGGATGGCAAGTCAGTGCGATTGCTCATAGGTTAATCCTATAGAATTTATACCCAGTCAAATGGTGCTTAATGATGTATTGGCTGTATCAGCACTAAAAAAGCAAAACCATCATCGGCTGGGAAATATTTAAGGTTTTGAAATGTGTGACGTTTACGCTAATTCAAATAAACGATTTTTAAAACGTCACTTAACATATACTGTCAAAAAAGTGGTATGTGCGATCCATAGGTTAATCCTAGTTAGGATCGCTTTTTAGCTGAACTCGGCAGTTTATGCAATTGGTTAATCATTAGTTCTGCTGCTTTTTGTTCAGCGATACGGCGGCTCTCACCAGATTCAGTAATATCAACACAGTTATTGATATTAACATGGCAACGTACAACAAAAATTTGATGCGGCGCGTTACCACGTGTTTCCATTAGCTCATAATGTGGCAGATCAAACTGCTTAGATTGTAGCCACTCTTGCAATCGACTCTTGGCATCTTTTAAGGCTTTTTGGTCATTAACGTTGTCAATCAAATCACCATACCATGAGAGTACACAATCGCGAGTAATATCCAAATCTTGGCTGTCTAAATAAATAGCACCAATCAAAGACTCCACGGCATCAGCCAATATAGAAGCACGATTGCGCCCACCACCTTTACGCTCACCTATCCCTAATATCAGATGATTAGAGAGCTCTAAGTTTTGCGCAATAATAACCAATGATTCTTGACGTACCAAGGTGGCACGCATACGAGTCAAGCGACCCTCATTTTGGCTAGGATAGCGATGATATAAAGCCTCACCCACAATCATTCCTAACAGAGCGTCTCCTAAAAACTCTAAACGCTCATAATTTTTTTTGCTATCAAATGAGCGGTGTGTCAACGCAAGTTTGGGGAGACTCAAGTCCTTAAACACATAGCCTAACTTGCGTGTTAATACGGCTAATTGCTGAATAAATTCTGAGCTAACAATCAGCGTGTCGACAGACGTGCTATTTTGTTGAGGAGTAGGAATCGCTTGGGAATGCTGCAAAGTTGGTTTCATGCGTGGCTTGTGGTTATCCCTTCTGTTTTACTGATTTGGTTAGTAATAGTATGGATTAATGAATATTATAAAGACATTCAGGTATTAAAAAGTTTAAGAGTGATCTAACACTCTTTTTAGTTACTCTGCTGTTGTCATATCGATATCACCTTCGAAGCGATTGACGATATCAACATTACCAAAGAAATTGTTAGTGACTGCATATTCTTTACGGATAGCCAATTGTCCCGTCTTTTTATCAATAAAAGTAAATACATCTTCCGCCTGAGTATCATAATCAGCATTAATAGATAGCTGTCTATTAACACGCTCGACAAACTGCTTGGCCGTCTCATTATTATTATTTGCTTCCTTAAGCTGTGCGCTTAAGGTCTTGGTCAATTGATAATCACCAATCTGAGCAGGTATGATAGCAACCATCAATTTGGCAGCAACTCCTAACACAAGAATAATTAAAACGATACTCGTTACGCTAGCACCACGCTGTGTGGCGATTCCAGATAATTGCTGCACTATGATATCCCTCTACTGGTAAACAACTATTTTTAGGAGCTACCGAAATACTAGGTAGCCATTTATTAGATAGCAACAATATTAGCATAAAACTATTATCGATAAATCAACCAATAGAGCGTCTCATAATCTTAATGACATAATCTTAATCAATAGTACCATTGCGTTCAAAGGTTGGTAAATTAAGTCCTGGTGGCTTATGCATCCAGATATAAACCGCTTTACCCGCTAAATTCTCATCAGGAACAAATCCCCAAAACCGACCATCAGCACTACGATCGCGGTTATCGCCCATCACAAAATACTGACCTTCTGGAACGCTAATACGCCATTTGGTGCCTGCTGAGCTAACCACCTCTGGCGATTGCTGCTGTAAAAATGGTGCATATTGGGAACTATTCATACCATTCAAGTAACGAACAAGGTGCTTGTTTTCGCCTTGTGTTTCCTGAAAGTATTGCGCCTCACCCTCTTCTTGCTCACCCATCGCTGCCGCACTGTCTTCGGTCAGTACTTGCCCTGGACCAATTTGTCCTGGTAAATAAAGCTGTGAGGTCAACTCAGGGTTCGCCGCAAAATCGACAGGCTTAGTGTCAACTGGGACATCATTGATAGAAAGTGTCCCTTGATCATAACTAACAGTATCACCAGGCAAACCAATGACACGCTTGATATAATAAATACTTGGGTTTTCAGGATAGCGGAATACCGCCACATCACCATGCTCAGGCGCGCCAGTATCCAGAACTTTGTTATACGTCAGCGGTAGGCGCACCCCGTAGGCATACTTATTAACCGCAATAAAATCGCCCGTATATAATGTCGGCACCATAGAAGATGAGGGAATATTAAAAGGCTCAATCAAAAACGAGCGTACTATTAACACCACTGCCAATACGGGGAAAAAATCGTAAGCCCAGCGTACCAAGAGACTTTCTTGACCACGCCCGCGAGTTTTACGCTGTTTCAGGGTCAGCTTATCTAATAGCCAAATAATACCCAAACCAATGGTTAACGGTACTAAAATTAAATTAAAATCAAAATCCATACTCAATTGCCTATTAACGAGCGACTTATCTGGCTATCTATACTATCAACTGCGCCACTAATTACACCAACAAAACTATCGTTGACCAGTCAATTAGTAATGACTTACTCAACCTGCAATACCGCTAAGAAGGCTTCTTGTGGAATCTCCACATTACCGACTTGCTTCATACGTTTCTTACCCGCTTTTTGCTTAGACAATAGCTTTTTCTTACGCGACACATCACCGCCATAACACTTAGCTAAGACGTCTTTACGCATGGCTTTCACTGTACTACGCCCAATAATTTGGCTACCAATCGCCGCCTGAATTGCCACATCAAACATCTGACGCGGAATCAGCTCTTTCATCTTAGTTACCAACGCATTTCCACGATAGCGTGATTGGGTTTCATGAACAATCATGGCCAGCGCATCGACTTTTTCGCCATTGATTAATACATCTACTTTAACCAATTTATCGACTTGATAACGCTCAAAATTATAGTCAAGTGAGGCAAAACCGCGCGAAACTGATTTTAGACGGTCAAAGAAGTCCATGACGACCTCACCCATTGGAATATCAAAGATCAGCTGTACTTGACGACCCATAAAACGCATATCTACCTGTACGCCGCGGCGCTCGATACAAAGCGTCATGACATTACCTAAGTAATCTTGCGGTACTAAAATCTGACAGCGGGCAATGGGCTCACGGAACTCTTCAATATTATTCGGCTCAGGGAGTCTTGATGGATTATCAACATACATGATATCGCCATTTTTCTTGACGATCTCGTAGATAACGGATGGCGCAGTAGTAATCAAATCCAAGTCATATTCACGCTCTAAACGCTCTTGGATAATCTCCATGTGCAGCATGCCAAGGAAACCACAACGGAAACCAAAACCTAGCGCATCGGAGGTATCAGGCTCGAAGAACAATGAGGCATCGTTGATTTGCAGCTTTTGCAGCGCTTCACGGAATTTTTCAAAATCTGTAGATTCAACAGGGAACATACCGGCATAGACTTGCGGAGTAATCTGTTTAAACCCTGGAATACGCTCAACGTCTGGCGTTTTAGAATGAGTAATCGTATCACCCACTGGCGCGCCAGCGATATCTTTGATACCAGCAATAATAAAACCGACTTCACCCGCCTCCAAGATACCCGTATCGACAGGCTTAGGCGTAAAGACACCAATCGAGCCGACTAAATGCGATTCTTTGGTTGATTTGATATAAAGCTTATCACCTTTTCGGATAGTACCTTCACGTACCCGAACCAATGACACCACACCCAAATAGTTATCAAACCAAGAGTCAATAATCAATGCTTGTAGTGGCGCCTCACGATCACCAGTCGGTGCAGGGATAAATTCAACCAAGGCTTCTAGCAGTTTATCGACACCCAAGCCCGACTTAGCAGAAACTCGTGGCGCATCAACTGCGTCAATCCCAATGATGTCTTCAATCTCTTGAATAACGCGTTCTGGCTCGACTTGTGGCAAATCAATTTTATTTAATACCGCCATGACTTCTAGACCCTGATCAACGGCAGTATAGCAGTTGGCCACGGACTGAGCTTCCACCCCTTGCGCGGCATCAACGACCAATAGCGCCCCTTCACAAGCGGCTAGTGAACGCGACACCTCATATGAGAAGTCAACGTGTCCTGGAGTATCGATAAAGTTGAGCTGATAGCGCTCACCATTAGGATGATCGTAGAATAAGGTTACCGACTGCGCTTTAATGGTGATACCGCGCTCACGCTCAATATCCATGGAGTCAAGTACTTGCGCCTGCATCTCGCGATCTTGCAAGGCACCGCACATTTGAATAAAACGATCAGCAAGCGTCGACTTGCCATGATCAATGTGGGCAATGATTGAAAAGTTACGAATATTTGCTAATGCAGTCACAAAGCGCCTACTAAATTAAGGGTGATAGAATAATAAAATTAAGAAATAAATGCTGTCAGGCGCAACCGCTAAAATAGCTGTCCATCGTTGAAGAGAAAATAATTAGAATCAGCTTATTTGCCAATATTATCATCTCCAATCAACCGCTCAGGACGTCAACTCTTACGCGCAGGCATGAAAGAGTATTCTAGCAGTTTTCTACCATAAAGTAAGGCGATTTTATTAGCAGAGGGATGATTTACAAGTGAAGTTACGAGCGGATAACTGTACAGATAGAAAGCGAGCGGCTTGATAGCACCTTATTCACTTCGACAAGACTCATGCTAACTGGATATGAACAATCAATAATCTACTGAGGGGTATTGGTTTTGGACAGATCCCTCTCTATGGGTTCACATCCTGCGCTATGCAGATATTTATGCATCCATGGTGACTTACCGTAAAAAGCCCCGTTGATTTGAGTTTGCTCTATCAAGTATTCACGGAATCTAAGATAAAACTCATTATCTGGGCGGTTAGGTCGTTGCCAAAACTCATTAAGTGGTTTTTGATCTATCAGTTTCGGCGTATCATAAATCGCGCGACCCATGATCTTGGTAGGTTTTTTGTGATATACCGATTGCAACCCTGTCGTGCTATTGATGGTCACCATCCCAATACTGTGTTTCATCAAGGTTGGCAGGTGCATGTCGCAACCATAGAATACACGATCCGCCACTTGATATCGTCTAGCCAAGCTAGATACCAGTTCGCGATAATCTCGATGACCACGATCTAACGGATGATGCTTGAATACTAGTAATTGCTGCTTATCAGCATACTCTGCAAAGCTGGCAATAGACTCATCAATAAACTGCACCACATCACGATAGTCACTATGATGGGTAATCTGCGAGTCATTATGCACTTGTAAACTAATCAAAAAATAATTATTACTTTGTTCTTTGGTCAGCTTATTTTGCAATCGCTTATCAGGTAAATACCCTCGCAATTTACGCCATGGTGCTTTGAGCCAAGCGATTGCTTCTTGCCACGCCGTCATACCGCGATAGTGCGAATAGTGCGGATAGCGACTTTTGTATATCCAAACGATAATATAGTAGACAATCGCAGCGATACTCAAACGATAAAAACGATTGTGAGTATACAGTGGTTTATCATTGGCTTTTTTGAGCGCTTTAATATCTGCCGTATTTAAGCGCGAATAGCCATTAATGCCATATTCTTGCAATGTAATGTAATCGGGACGCAAGTAGCCTTCTTCAAATACAAAAAAAGAGGTGCCCAACTGCTCACTGATATAAGCAGCTTGGGTGTGATGCGGGCGACAATCACCAAAACAG
Source organism: Psychrobacter cibarius (assembly GCA_030686115.1). Taxonomy (NCBI): domain Bacteria; kingdom Pseudomonadati; phylum Pseudomonadota; class Gammaproteobacteria; order Moraxellales; family Moraxellaceae; genus Psychrobacter; species Psychrobacter cibarius. Next base: position 517,902 of record CP131612.1, on the reverse strand, counting down.
ACAATCGCATCAATGCTATTTTCTTCAATGAAAGCCTGCAACCAAGAAGAGAACTGCGCTAACGTATCGGTATATTCATAGGTATTATCATGATGATAAAAAAATGTATCACCTGCATTAAAGTTAATCTTACTAACCTTAATATTTTGAGTTTGCAGAAATGTCGAAAAACGGTTGAAGAATCCGCCCATCTTTCCTTGTAACAGCAAGACGTGTCGATGAGTAAGCAAGTGAGACATCGAAGCTGCCATAGTATTGAATTACCATTAATGAGAAGATGAAGGATAAAAGCGAGAGTATTTATTACACAACTTGAATATTAAGCTGTGTAAATACACACTAATCATCACTGATTATACCGAAAAAGCCCCTACTTGTCGCAATGGATTTGCGTCACAAGTTTAGCATAAACTAACGAGATAGTTTACGCAGGCGCTGCTGCCATTGATGACGCTGCTGCATAAAACGCGTCGTCGATTGGCGTTTAAAATTTTCAGATAGCATGGATAAAACTGAAGTCGCATGGTTAATCGAGCTATTTATAGGGCTAGATATTTGCGCTTGAGATTCTGTATTATGAATATCTTTAAGCAAAGGAGCGCTTTTAGGAGGGTATAAATAGTCAATCACTTGCTCTACTTGTGCAAGCCCATAGCCATTAGGCAAACGATATAAAGGATAGCGAACAAGCGCACAATATAATAATTGCTCAAGCGTTAATGCAGTGTCGCGTTTTCGTCTCTCTAAATAGCCAGCTTTCGGTGATAACTGGGCATCAATATCTGCCGTTAACCCCCAACCAGCATAAAATGGTAAGCCGTAGCAAGTAACGTCTAAACCACGCAGCAACGCCTCAAAGCCAGTCAATGAGCTAATCGTATGTACTTCATCAACACATTCTAAGCAATCAGGCATCGCGGTATCATAGGCGACGGCACTAACCTGTTGTAAAAACTCTGCGCTAACCTTACCAGCCCTTAGTCCTGCTTCAACATCAGGATGCGGCTTATAAATAAGATAAGCCTCAGGATTGTCTTGGCATACACGCTCAATCAAGCCGCTGTTGGTTTTGATGATCGAGCCGCAGTACTGCACCGATAAATCATCTTCGACTTGACCGATGATGAGAATACGCGATTTACCGGACGCCTTGGCATGCTGCATCCAAGAGCTATGTTGGCTATCAGCGTTGTTAGCATCATCAGCACGGTTGCCAACATTATATTTACTCACCCGCTGATTTAGCAGTTTATCTTGTAATGTCTTTATTCGCGAGCTTTGAGATAGCGTCAATGACTCACACTCACGCAGTAGCGTTTCTAAATCTGAATGCTGGGTCGCATCATAATAAATGCCTTGCTTATCTATGACGACCGACAACGGTGCTAACAACGTCGCGCCCAAACCATTTGAGCGGATAAATCCATCTTCCATACAGTATATAGACGGTATGGACAAATGCGGCTGTTTCTCAAGCTTACGCTGTAATTTATTTTTTACTTGTTGCCGCTTAGCCAAACCCCATACTAATAGAGGCTGCTGATAGTCAACACGAAAATGATCAGGATGCAGTAGATTCTTGAGACGTGGCTTGGGTTTGATAAATAATGTCGTACGCGGTAGATTCGTAAAGGCTTTTACAAATGGTAATTTCCAGCGACTAAATTCATATATCGTGAGATCCCCTTCAAGGCGCGCTTGCCAATATCGATTAGTCACTAGCCACTCTATCGCTGTATCAATATCACAGGCTTGCTTGGTGGCCGGATCTACATAACGACTATAATCTATATAGGCGCTATAAAATAACGTTTCTAACGTCGCAGATGTTTTTTTAGCAAATGATGTAGGAAACAACGCAGGATTTGAATGTCCCTGAGCCTCTAGCTGTTTGCTGACAAGTTTTCGACGACGTTTTTCGACCGCTTTAAGCAGCTTTTTGGGTGCGCCGCTGTCATCAGTTAGACCCCAGCCACTATACCAGTTGACCCCGAAGCAATGTACTGTTTTACCTAACATCAACGCTTCAAAGCCCATATGGGAGCTGACCGTATAAACATGGTCAACTTGCTCTAATAGCTGGATAGGATTGAGTGCTTGCGTTAATAGCCGAACCTGCTTAGGTAGTTTTAAACGGGTCAGGTATCCTGATTTTGACGCAGGATGTGCCTTTATCCAAATATGGGTATGAGGATGATTACGACACGCAGATTTTAACATCTTCTTAAATTGACGTTTATCCGCGCCCGCACCGGTGATAGAAGCATCACCAACCACTTGGTCAATCAATAAAACATGCGATTTCAAGGGATCTGCTGTTGTATTAGCGCCGTCTTCACTTATCAATTCATCCAAAGATGGACAATCGATCACTGTGTTATATTTACTGAGCTGTTCATTACAAATACGTGCCATCAATTGCCGCGCGTGCGCGTCATCTATTTCATAATTATTGGGCGTAGTAGCATTTTTAGTACGCTCAATAATCAACCGCTCAAGGCGTGAGTCATGCGTCGTATCAAAATAAATACCAAGGTCATCGACGACGACACTCAGGCCATGACGGCTACCAATACCAGAATCTAATGAGCGCAAAAAGCCATCTTCGACACTCAATGTCTCAAGCTTTTGCCGCTTAGCCACGTTATTAGCTCGTTGATAACTTTTTTTACGACCCCAACCGATAAAGGCATCGGGTTGCTGAAAAGAGAGAGAGAAACTGGACAAATGAGTTATCTGATTTTTTACAACATTAGGTAATGGCAATGCAGACAGTAAAAGCGTTTTACCTGCATTAATACGTTGCGGTAGACCTGACCACGGATACCAGCGCTGAATATCTGCTTGCAATACCTGAGACAAAAGTAAATTGTTTTGACGCATACCCTTACCAATGACCGCCAAATGCTGTGGCAATTGGTATTGGTATGATGGCAAAAGCAGGGCATTATCAGAGCGAGAGGTCACTGCCACATTGACATCATCTGCCGCACTTTTTGCCATTTTTAACACCCTTATTCATTACTTTTGCATCTATCTATGCAGATGACTTGTTCTCTTGTTATACAACTTTTCAATAATGGTTATAAATCGAGAACCACTTTAGCAGCAATGGCCAACTGATAAACAATTTGCGATAAGCCGCGAGCAATTTCTACGCGCTTGGTTTTGACTTTTGGTAATACCATAATCTCATCGCCTTGCTGGATACGGTAAGCGGTATTGACCACCTCACTGGCGCCATTTTGATGAATAACCAAAATTTCTTTAACGTCAGCGTTGTCAGAGAAACCACCCGAATTGGCAACATAATCACCAACGGTATAATCCGGGTTAAAGGTCAGCGCGCCTTGTGCTCGTACTTGACCATTAACGGTAATGACTGAAGTTTGCGCAGGTATCTCAATGATATCACCTTGCTGTAAGATAATATCCTGCCACGAATTCGGGACGACAACAATTTGACCCGTCGTTTTAACATTACGCGCTTTGGCAACAAACTGCTTAACCAAAGCTGCATCGTCTTGACGCAGTGCAGCTTCTTCACGAGTAGTTGACTGCGTGGCAAGCGTCAGCTCTTCTAGACGATCGAGCGACTCATTAATCATGCGTTTTTGTTGTTCAGCAACAGACTCACGATAAATGGTCAAATGAGTCAATTTAGCGAGTGGGCTTGGCTGTAGCTGTGGCACGATGTCCTTTAAGCGAGCACCATATGGTACAACCATGGCACCATTACCTGTATGCGCACCTTTTACTTGCACCGCGATTGTGCCCGCATAACGATCGGAGGTAACTACCATCTGATCACCATTATAAACAGGCACGTTTTGAGCTTCTGCCAACGAGTAATATTCCGCCGTCTGTGCACGTCCTGCACTGCGAGTGATACTAACGTTGGTGGCATTCGCTGCTGGATTGGCCACTTGCAATACATCACCAATGGTCAGATCGTTCACATCAAATTCAAAGGTATATTCGTTTTGGACTTGACCGCCTACTTCAAAGGTTTTTTTCTGTGGCGCGACCGTAATCACATCGCCATCACGAAAAGAGAATGCTTGTAATTTACCCGCTAGTAAAAAATCATACAGGTTGACTTGCTGTAGCATTTGCCCATTACGTTTGATTTGAATATCAATATAACTACCACGAGTCGGATCAACACCGCCCGCTCTATCCAAATAAGACAATACGGAATCTGCTGCTAAACCGCCGTAATAACCAGGTTGTTTAACGAAACCTGTTACAAATACTTTTACTGGCTGTGCTTGCTCTAATGAGGCATAAACGCCAACGTTCGAGCGATAAATACGACTGACAGCACTTTTTACCACATTTTGCAGACTGCCATTTTGCACACCTGAGACACGTACTGGACCAATATTTGGCAAGAAAATATTGCCTTGTGGGTCGACGGTCATGGTAGCCGCATATTGATAAGCGCCCCACATCCGTACTTGGACGTTATCACCCGGGTTGATCACGTAACTGTCATTAAAGGTAGAGCCAGAGGTGGTCGAAAATGCTCCACGGAACAGCTGCTCACCGAACATCATGTCTTGCGTATTGATGTCTTGATAGGGGCGCGTGGTATTAATGACTGACTGACTTGGCAAGCTTGAGGCATTAACCGCTTCTTGCGCGGTCGCCTGTCCTGATACACCACCTGCAAATGCCTGTGTTGAGACATTGATGTTATTGCTGTTTTGGTCTTGACTCATGCTGTTATTGCTGGTGCCAAAGCTAGATCCTGAGATTTGATCAGCATAACTGCCTGCTGCTAGTGCTGATACACTGCTGGCTGCCATGGCCAAACTTAACACTTTTATCACGGTCACAATAGGACGTGGTTTCATATTCATGAGTGGTATTCCTTTGCTGATCTATCGATCATTACTGATATCTGGTGTGTTAAAACTAGCTACGATGATCACGAACAACTGCCATTACTAGGCGCACAAATCCATAAAGCATCAAAAGTAATGCTAGCGACGTCCAAATAATATAGGCGCGGCGTGGATAAGTTGCTTCTTCAGCCTGATATGGTGTTGAGATAACAATCAAATTCTTCATCTTTTTAAAAGCTTCTAAACGTGACTTTTCAAGCGAAGATAAAGAAAGCTTATATAGCTCAGTGGCGAAATCGACATCAGCTTTGATGGTTTCAAACTGTACTGCTTGTCGATTTAGTTTAGTAGTATTTGGCGAGGTCAGTTTGGTTTGCTCTTGAAGAATTTGCTCTTCGACTGCTTTGATCTGGCTTCTTAGTGACACTACTTGCGGTGCGTCTGGGTTCAGATAGCTGAGTAATTGACGCTCTTCAGTACGTAATGAACTTAATTGCGCTTGCAAACTACCAATCACCTGATTCACAATTTGAGCATTGGATTGTGGATCGTAAATCTCATTTTCGTTCTGATAGTTTAACAATTTCTCTTTGGCATCATTCAAGCGATCTTGTGATTCATCTAACTGTGTCTCAGCAAATAACAACTGATCACGAGCCACCTCTTGTGAAATACGGTTGACGAACTGCTCAGACTCATTGAGGATCGTTTTATTCAGCTCAAAAGCATACTTTGGATCAAAGGCTTCTGTCGATACTGACAGCACATAGCTTTGCTCGTCCAGATTGATGTGCACGCGTTTTTTAAAGTACTCAAGTAACTCTTCTTGTGTGGCATCAGGCTCAATCTCATTAAGCGGATCTGAGCCATCGACATGATACGCTTCGCGGAACTTGAACTTATTATCAAGGCGCTTCACCATATCATTGGATAGAATATACTCGGTCAGATAAGTCGCATCTTCTTTACTGGTACTGTTCACACCCAACAAGGCCGACAGTCCACCGCCAGAAGGCACACTGGTATCACTGACTTGTTTGACCACCACATCAGCCGTCGAAATAAACCGCGGATGAGCAATGGTCATGACATAAAATATCACCAATACCCAAGGGAGGACCACCAAGCCAATAAACAGCGAGAAGTCAATTATCTTATTTTTTCGCTTTGTGGACATGCTCTTCATATACCTCAATCGCTTCTGTTGTGTCTTCAAAGACGTGTGCTGTTTGATCCATTAGCACAATACCAATATCACAATTACGCTTAATATCACCGATGTTATGCGATACGATTAAAAACCCTGCTTGTTCACGGCGCGCGGCCAATATCTCTTCACTACGCTTACGAAAAGCCGCATCACCCACAGCGCCTGCTTCATCAAGCATATAATAATCAAAATCGAAGGCCAAGCTTAAGCCAAATGTTAAGCGCGCTTTCATCCCTGATGAATAACTTTTTACCGGCATATCGAAATAGTTTCCGATATCTGCAAATTCTTCCACAAAACGAATTTTTTCGTCAATATAGGGACCGCTTGAATAAAGACGGCAAACAAAGCGGACGTTTTGACGACCCGTCAAACTACCTTGGAAACCGCCGGCTACCCCTACTGGCCAAGAAATCGTCGAGTCGGTAATAATCTCTCCGTGATCAGGCTTATCTAGTCCGCAAATAATACGCAGCAAAGTCGATTTACCCGCCCCGTTACGACCGAGTAAACCCACACTTTTTTTATCACCAATGGTCAGATTCAAATCTTTAAATAGGTAATGCCGACCCTGCTTGGTCATAAAGGACTTAGAAACATTTCTAATTTCAATCATTCACTTACCTGTCGTTATTTAGAACGTATTAAGTCTCTTTCTACCGCTTTATACATTAGCAGACCCAAGAAATTTACTGCAACCGTCCACTTTAAAAAGTACGTTATATCAATATGATAAGTGGGATAATTGGGCGCTAAAGCGTGTCTTATCAATTCAATATTATGGATAAAAGGATTATAAAGTAAATAACTAAAATATGGCTCTGGAATAATATGAATCGGATAAATGATGCCTGAAGCAAAATACAATATGGTAAAGAGAATCGCAATTACCTTGGTGATTTCACCCCCATAATAACCAACAATCATCATGATTAGAGCGACACCGAAACTGAACATAAACATCGTTATCCAGCAAAAAAGTACAATATGCAAATTTCCCAAACTGGCGTAATCATTAAAGAAAGCCAAGCCAACCAACAGTATAATAAATGTTATAAAATAAATAATAAGCTCTAAAGCTGATCTGGCAATAATGACGTCAATATGCCGTATTGAACGGTACATCAAAAGTCCCTGATTTGCCTCAACAGCCCCTAGTGCTCTAGTCGCAATAGTCTGAAACATACGAAAAGGAACCATTCCACCAACCAAAAACAATGGAAAGCTCATTCCTGGTAGTGCACGCTCAATAATTACGCCAAAAATCACTAGAAATATGAGCATTTGAAAAATGATTTCTAATGGCGCCCACAGATAGCCCAAGCGATAACCACCAAAGCGCGTTTGCAGCTCACGCATCAGCAAAGCATGAAATGCGGCACCCATGACTTTTAGACCACTGCGGTGCTTAATAGGACGATAAGGAGGTAGTTGTACAGACATGGCGTTACAGGACTTTACCGAAAACAGCCCCTATGATAAGTAAGCGGGACATAAGTTACAACAATTAATCTGTACCTAAACAGATAAAGCTATGATTTAGCAAGAAATCAGTAGGTAATTATAATGTTTTATGGTGCGGCTTGAGCCATTCACCATATTCTTAAATAATTTATTTCAGGCAAAAAAAAACCAATCAAATAATGATTGGCATTTTTAATATTACAGGTCTTGCTAAAAATGGTGGCGATGAAGAGACTTGAACTCTTGACCTCACGATTATGAGTCATGCGCTCTAACCAGCTGAGCTACATCGCCATTTTAGGATGCACATTTTACCCAAGCTGTTGACTGTCGTCAACCCCTAGAAGGGCATTTTTTGCAGAAAATATGAAATTTATTCAAATTAGCTGCATTTTTATCACGAACAATAAAAAAGGTTTGGTAAACCGATAAGCCGGGTTCTGTCGTGGACAATCATTCCTCTAGGCGCACAATCACTCGTACGCTCAAGCAACCTACCCGCATCGAACGCGGGCCGCGCCATGCCGATGCCTATTTGGTCTTGCTACGCGTGGAGTTTACCATGCCGTGAACTGTTGCCAGCCACGCGGTGCGCTCTTACCGCACCCTTTCACCCTTACCGATGACATGAACATCTTGCGATACTCATATAAGCCAAAGGCGGTCTACTCTCTGCTGCACTGGTCGTCAAGTTACCCTGCCCAGCCGTTAGCTGGCACGCTGCCCTATGTAGCCCGGACTTTCCTCCCCTGCATGTCTGTTGCCAGTGTGCAGCGGCGATTGCCTAGTCTACCAAGCGCGCTAGTATAGCAAAATTAATGAGGCTTTCGGAAAGTTTTTTTGTCTTATTTTTAGCACTGATTTATACAAAGTTTTTAGGGAGTATAAAATCCATATTGCCACTGCCATCATGCTCTTGTACAGATAAGGCTAACCAATGCACAATTGGATAATGCTGTGCTAGATAGTTTTGTAGAAAATCAATTGTGCTATTTGCAATCTCAACATCCGTCTGAGCAGCATCGTCATGGATATGATTATAAATGATACTATGTACCGATAACCCACGTGCTTTTATTGCTTCTAGACTTAGTAATGTATGATTGATGCTACCCAAACGACCAGAAGTAACCAAAATAATCGGATAGCCTTGAGCAGCAATATAATCTAAAATTAATAACTGCTCCGTTATTGGCACGAGCAATCCACCAGCACCTTCTAAGAGCACCACATCGTAGCTTTGTTGCAATTGCTGCGTCGCTTTAGTAATCAATTCAGGATTAAGAGTTTGCCCTGCAAGCTTGGCAGATAAATGCGGTGACGCAGGCTTCTCATAACGATATGGACAAGTGGTGAAATTGAGGTCGCAAGGTTGCAACGGAAGGTTCATCAGCTGACGATGGATAATAATATCATCAGCAATTCCTATCTCGCCACTATCTAGATTTATTGCGACACCAGTTTGCACAAGCTTTTGGGTAATAACATTAATACCTTGCTGCATCAGCGCTTTGGCAATCATACCCGTCGCATAAGTTTTGCCGATGTCAGTATCGATACCGGAGATAAAGAGAACGCTCATTATTGACCTTCTTGCGTTAAATAAATACTGACTACTTTTAACAATGCTTGGCAAAGGGTAGCAAGTTCGTCATCTGTAATCACATAAGGCGGCATGATATACACCAATTTACCAAACGGTCTGACCCAAATACTGTTTTCAATCAGCAAGGTTTGAAAGGTCGGCATATCAACCGCTTCATTTAGCTCAATGACGACAACTGCGCCCAGACAGCGTACTTCCTTAACACCGTCTAGCTTTGCTGCTACAGCAAGTTGTTGTTCCATTATTGTTCGGATATTTGCTGTACGCGCTTCAATATCATAGGACAGTATTAAATCAATTGAGGCACAAGCGACGGCACAAGCCAGCGGATTGCCCATAAAGGTCGGACCGTGCATCAGTGCCGGATAATCACTTTGGCTAATGGTATCGGCAATTTCTCGAGTACACAATGTTGCGGCAAATGTCATATAACCGCCAGTTAATGCCTTGCCAATCGTCATGATATCAGGGCTGATACTCGCATGCTCACAAGCGAATAATTTGCCACTACGCCCAAAACCAGTCGCGATTTCATCGGCAATTAGTACTACTTTGTATTTATCACACAATTTGCGAAGCAGCTGCAAATACTGAGGACTATAAAAGCGCATCCCGCCTGCGCCTTGAATAATCGGCTCGATAATAAAACCGGCGAGCTGATGGCTATTTTTATCAAAGAAATCCGTTAATTCATCATATTCAGACTGGCTAATATCACGCTCAAAGCCCATTGGCGGAGCTGGCACAAAATGCTGCATCGGTAACTGTTTACCATACAAGCTGTGCATGCCATTGATAGGGTCGCAGACACTCATCGCATGCCACGTATCACCATAATAGCCAGAATGGGTCGAGGCAAATTGGCACTTTTGCGGACGCTTAGCAGCAATTTGATATTGCAATGCCATTTTTAATGCTACTTCTACCGCAATGCTGCCGCTATCGGCATAAAATATGGCATCCAGTCCAGCAGGCACAATTGACAGCAGTTTTTTGCCCAAATCTATTGCGGGTTGATGGGTCAAACCACCAAACATGACATGCGCCATTTTACCCAACTGCTCAATAATTGCCGCGTTTAGTTTGGGATGATTATAGCCATGGACGCTCGCCCACCACGATGACATCCCATCAATCAAGCGCGTGCCGTCTTCAGTAACGATATAAATACCATCAGCGTGATCAATCACAATATTAGGATAAGTCGGCGGCAAGCTGGCGTACGGATGCCAGAGATGTTGCTGGTCAAAGTCGTTCGTTGATTTCGTAGATGAGAGTGATGTTGTCATATTTTATTGACCAGTAATGCGTTTATATTTTGACATCAAATCACTTTCGGTTTCGACATGATTGGGATCATGAGGGATGCAATCCACAGGGCAAATGACCACGCATTGTGGCTCATCGAAATGACCAACGCATTCGGTACATAAATCTGGGTCGATAACATAAATGTCATCGCCCTCTGAGATGGCTTCGTTTGGGCAAGCAGGTTCGCAGACATCACAATTGATGCATTCATCGGTAATCAATAACGCCATAAACTGCTCCTTATTTGCTAGCAGTTGATAATAAATGAGTATAACCGTGGTTTACGATTACGCTTAATATTAAACCACCAGCCCATCATTAAAGCTTAGCTTAGTAAGTGTTTAACTAAATATTAGCTGCTGAGTTTTTCTATAAAAGCTTCTGAGACGCAAGGAGGCACAAATTTCGTCACATCACCGCCAAGTTTGGCAATTTCGCGAATCATGGTTGAGGATATAAATGAGTAATTTTGCGACGGGGTTAAAAACACCGCTTCAAAATTCTCATCAAGCTCGCGGTTCATATTGGCCAGCTGAAACTCATATTCGAAATCTGACATCGCACGCAGACCTCGTAAGACAGCAGTGGCATTTTTTTCACGCATAAAGTCAACGAGTAGACCTTCAAAACCCACCACCGATACTTGTGGTAAGTCAGCAAATACTGTCTCAACTAAGGCGACACGCTCCTCAAAGTTAAATAAAGGCTTTTTGTGATGTCCTGAAGCAACCGCAATAACGACCTCATCAAACAGTTTGGTGGCGCGTGTGACCAAGTCTACATGACCATTGGTAATAGGATCAAAGGTACCAGGATATAAAATTCTGGTGTGCAGCTTTGAGGAGTTAGCAGAAGTAGAGTGGCTCATAGCGTGGCTAATAGGGTCAGTAATAGTAGGCTATATGCTAGCAAATTTTGCTCAAACTTAATACTTATCGTCGATGCATTTGTAAATAGTTACCGCCTTAACCTCACTTAATGTACTCAGTCTTCTGTTTGCACTCGATTGCTGTGTGACCACCTTAAATGACTTCGACTATATTGGCTACATTTGTCCTAATAGCCGACTTACATTTTTGTTAGAGGCTTTGCTACAATAGGCGGTTCGACTCATCCATTTTATAAACCAAATAAAAGACAATGCCATTTATTGAGTTAGGATGAGGAATCAGTAGGACTAGTCAGATAAGGACTTTGTATTTGTAGGCAGTCCTTATGGAGAAATTATGTCAAAAAAATCAAAAAAACCAGAGAATCAAATTTGTGCCAATAAAAAAGCTCGACACGAGTATTTTATTGAAGAAACGTTTGAGGCAGGATTGTCGTTACAAGGTTGGGAAGTCAAAGCCATTCGCGCGGGTAAAATGACCATCACCGAAGCTTATATTATCTTCCGTAATAATGAGGCCTTCCTATTTGGCGCCCATATTCAGCCGCTGCTATCCAGCTCGACGCATGTCAGTCCTGATAGTATCCGTACCCGTAAACTGCTGCTCAATCGCCGCGAAATCGAAAAGTTAATGGGTGCAGTCAACCAAAAAGGCTATGCCTGCGTGCCATTATCCTGCTATTGGAAAAACTCGTTGGTGAAATGTCAAATTGGCTTGGCACTGGGTAAAAAACAGCACGACAAACGCAAAACGCTTAAGGACCGTGATTGGGAACGTGATAAGCAGCGTGGCTTTAAGAAGGATTTAGATTAAAGCCATCTTTCAACAGATTGGTGTTAATCTTAAAAAAACGGACGATTCAACTTTATGCTGAATCGTCCGTTTTTATTTGTTCAATCTATTTTACTTATTAACTTTCAAACAACTGGCGCAATCTTTGTCGTTTGCGATTGTTTATGAGCACTGCGTAATTGACGTATACCGTGCATAATCAGACAGACAATACCGAGCCAAATCAAACCATAGCTATAAATCATCGCTGATTCAAACGGATTGCCCAGTACAGTTACAGCTAAGATAAATAATAATGCAGGCTCTAAATAGCTCATCATGCCATAGACATTTACTGGCAGCATTTGGCTGGCATCCACATTGGTTTTCATGGCCAACACGCTCATGACACCAAGTCCCGCCAGCATCAGGATAAAAAAGCCAGAACCGCTCACTAAGCTTAAACTGCTCGGTGCGAATAAAAACAAATAAGCCACAGCAAATGGTGCGAATATCGTTAAATCAACCAATAATCCAGTCACCGCGCCAATCCCTTGCAGACGACGCAAAATATAATACAGCGGATACGTGCCGCAGACCCAAAGCGTTGCCCAAGAGACACTTTGCGTACGGATAATTTCACTGCCGACTCCTAATGCAGCAAATGCAACCGCCAACCATTGCAAACGGCTTAATTTTTCACCAAATAGCACGCAACCAAATATAACCATCATCAGCGGAAATAAAAAATACCCCATCGCGGTTTGTACGCCCTGCCCATTGACCGGTGCCCACATAAATAACCAAAATTGGCTTAAGAATATCGGTGTCGGCAATAGTAACCACGCCCACTGTTTAATTGATACTAGATTTTTTATTTTATTGACATGCAAGCCTAAACGTCCACTAACCAGTAGATAGCATATCAATGCCGCCCACATTGCCAGCATCCGCCAGATAAAAACTTGCGTACCTGATAACGGCGCCAAAAAGCTGCTGTAAGCATACAGCACGCCAAATAAAAGGTTCGACAAGATTGCTAGTATGATGCCCAAAATTAATGTGCGTTGCTGTGCGCTACCCGCCGTCCAAATCGCTGGCAATGGCAAGCGTGAGACAGTCGTTGCGAGCGTAGTTGCAAATACAGTAGAAAGCATTGAGATAGACATAAAGACACCGTAAGTTTAAATAGATTTTAGAAAACCAGCTGTGAGCTTTTATTTGTTATGGCTAGGTTTTAATTGTTAGACCTTGATTAATAGCACCTATTTTACTGAGTGTCGCTGAGATATTATTGCTATAAAAATTTATTTATGAATAAATTTATCTTTTATAGCCTTTGAAAATAAATATTTTCTTATATTTTGATTTATAGTGATAATAATTGTAAAAAATCCAGTGAATGAAACGCTTTCTAAAAGAGAGAACACCATGAGCCAAGTTTTAGATGATATCGATAAAGCGATTTTAAATTTATTACAGGACGATGCGACCATGCCATTAAAAACCGTGGCAGAACAAGTGCATGTGTCTATCGCTACTGCCCAGCGCCGTATTCAAGCATTAATTAGCAATGGCATCATTACCAAGCAAGTCGCTATCGTGGACCCAAATAAGGTGGGTTACGAACTCACTGCTGTGGTAATGATAGAGATGGCGCGCTCAAATACCTCAATGCAACATCGGTTTGAGCGCTTGATGAATACACAGCCACAAGTGATGAGCTGTTATGAGGTGTCAGGTGATGCGGATTTTATGTTGATGGTCAATGCCAAAAATATGAGTGATTACCATCGATTCACGACTGGTTTGCTCACCTATGAGAATAATGTGCGCAACTTTAAAAGCCAATTTGTGATGAACTTTACTAAAAGTGGGACAAAGATTTTGCTCGATTAATTTAGTTATAAAAACTGCTTGGCTGTTTAATTAAAAGTAGATAAGTCGCGGTCAAACAAGGTACGATATCAACGAAAGTTTGGCAGTAAATAATAGATGCCGCACCAGTAGTCCATTGCCTAGTAGACAAGGAAGCCTTACCATGACTAAAAACACCCGTACCATTAGAAAAGAAGAAAGTAATAATCCAGTACTAAAAGGATTAAGCTTTAAAACAGTGATGGCCAGTGCGTCCCTTGCGGCATTGCTCGCCAGCTCAGGCTGTGCCACTAGCTCATTATTAGACAGTGACAATCGAGTCAGCACAACGACAACTAAAAGTGTGTTGTCAGAAGATCAAATCGTGGCCTTTGGTCGCCCTGCACAAGCATTACCCAAAATGCCAAATGCGACCATGGTGATCGTCGGTGAAAAAAACAGCTACGTGCTGACCCAAGGTGGGACAGAGATGGTGAATTTACTGACCAATTTGACGCCAAAAAATATCCAAGTCGATAATGAGATGAATTTTTATGTGCCCAATAACGATGGCTACTTTCAGGGTGAAATGAAGCTGTCTTATGCCAAACTAAAAGATGAATTTAAACGTTCTGACTATCAGTTCTTTTTGCAAAACAACGGCAAAGAATGTACCTCAGCCAGTGACCAGCGTATCAATGCTCAGCGCTTTTGCTTTAGCGTTCCTGTCAAAGGCGCTATTTATCCGCAAGTGAGTAATCTCAGCTTAATCCAATCCAATTATCGCCCTTTAACTAAGCCTTATACGGTGAGCTTTTATACCCAAAGTCAGCAAAATCAAGTGTCTCGTAGTGGCGCCAATACAGCTCAGAAGCTGGTTTTATTGCCCTTTGCGTTAGCTTTTGACGTAGTTACTTTCCCATTTCAATTATTAGAGCAGTAAATCCTTACTATAAACGATGATTTGGAATAAAGATGCGCTTAGTTTCTACAAGCCTTTTTATTCATAGATTACTTAAACTATCAATAACTTATCGCTAATCGTTTATGACATCATGAAGACAATTCATGTTAAAATGAGCACTTTTAAATGAGCCGTTAATATTTTTAATGAATAACGGCTTTTTTTAGTGCCATTTTTCTAATTAACAGGTCCGCTCATGTCTGCCGATACCATCGCCCACACCGCCTTTAAACAAGGCACCAAACCACTTTACGACTACGACAAACATTGGGCAAGCTGTTACGAACCTGCGCCTTATTTGCCTATGAGCCGCAAAGAAATGGACGATTTGGGCTGGGATGCCTGTGATGTCATCATCATTTCAGGCGATGCGTATGTCGATCATCCAAGCTTTGGTATGGCGATTATCGGTCGTCTACTAGAGTCACAAGGCTTTCGTGTGGGTATCATTGCTCAGCCAGATTGGAAGAGCAAAGATGCCTTTATGGAATTGGGCAAACCTGTCTATGCTTACGGCGTGACCGCAGGCAACATGGACAGCATGATCAACCGTTATACCGCCGATCGCAAGATTCGTAGCGATGATGCGTACTCGCCGGGCAACGTGGCAAATAAACGCCCTGACCGCGCCGCTATCGTCTATAGCCAGCGCTGCCGCGAAGCTTATCCTGATGTGCCAATTATCTTAGGCGGTATCGAAGGCAGTCTACGCCGTATCGCGCATTATGATTACTGGTCGGATAAAGTCCGCCGCAGTATTTTGATGGATGCCCGTGCCGATGTTTTATTGTATGGCAATGCTGAGCGCGCCATCGTCGATGTGGTACATGGTCTGTCTAAAGGCTATAGCTTTGAGCAAATGAGCAAATTGCGCGGTACCTCATATCTGTTGACACCAACGCGCCGCCATTGGCAAGACGATATGACTGAAGTTGCTAGTAATGACGTCGATACCGTTGGCCGTGTTGACCCGATTATCAATCCGTATGTGATGACCGAAGACGTGGATCAATGCTCAATCGAGCAAGACAAACCCAGCGATTCACCGGTTGGGCAAGCGCTCTCAGGAATGGCTTCACAGTATCCGGGCTTTGTTTCTGAACCAGTTGCGAATAAAATTCTAAATGCTGAGCAAGTTGACGAAGAAACGCAAGTGGTGCAAATGCGTGGTTTTGACAAGCCAATGACGGCGCGTAAGCATAAAATAAAAATGCCGCCACGTGAAAAGACGGTCATTCGTCTGCCTGATTATGAGCACGTCAAATCTGACCCTGTGTTATATGCTCATGCCAGCCGTATCTTACATCTTGAGACCAATCCAGGTAATGCCCGCGCGCTTGTGCAACGTCATAGTAGTGGCGCTGGTAATTCGCACACCTCCATCGATGTCTGGCTAAATCCGCCACCGATTCCGCTCTCGACTGAAGAGATGGATTACGTGTTTGACTTGCCGTACGCACGTTTGCCGCATCCAAGCTATGGCGATGCACGCATCCCTGCTTATGACATGATTAAATTCTCTGTCAATATCATGCGCGGCTGTTTTGGTGGTTGTACTTTTTGCTCGATCACTGAGCACGAAGGACGCATTATCCAAAACCGCTCGGAAGAATCTATCCTACGAGAAGTCGAAGCCATTCGTGATACCGCACCTAACTACACTGGCGTTATCTCTGACCTTGGCGGGCCAACGGCCAATATGTATCGTCTGAGCTGTAAAGACGAGACCATTGAAAAGAACTGCCGTAAGCCATCTTGTGTCTATCCTGACGTCTGCGAAAACCTAATTACCGATCACAGTAATTTGACCAAGCTGTATCGCAAAGCACGTGATATCAAAGGCGTGAAAAAGATTCTTATCGCCTCTGGCTTACGTTATGACTTGGCGGTAAAAGATCCAGAATACGTCAAAGAATTGGTCAGCCATCATGTCGGCGGTTATCTAAAAATTGCGCCTGAGCATTCAGAAGAAAACGTCTTATCTAAAATGATGAAGCCGGGCATGGGCAGCTATGATAAATTCAAAGCCATGTTTGAGCAGTACAGCCAAGAAGCGGGCAAAGAGCAATATCTGATTCCTTACTTTATCGCCGCGCATCCGGGCACGAAAGATGAGGATATGATGAACCTTGCGCTATGGCTAAAAAGCCATGGCTACCGCGCTGACCAAGTACAAGCATTTTATCCAAGCCCAATGGCGACAGCGACCACCATGTACCATACGCACAAAGATCCACTGCATAAGATCAGCCGTGATGAAGGTGACATGGATATCGTCAAATCTGGTAAGCAGCGCAAATTGCATAAAGCGTTCTTACGTTATCACGATCCAAAAAACTGGGTATTATTGCGTAAAGCTCTGCAAGACATGGGTCGTGGTGATTTGATTGGTAAAAACCGTGGCTGCTTAATCCCGCCGTTCAACGCCAGTTTAGAAGGGCGCGATGCGGCACAAGACAGCTACCAATCAGCGCGTAAAAAGAACAGCCGCCTCGGTAATGATTCGGTGAAGCGTAATAATAATTCGTCAATCAATGGCGCATCGGCTAAAGGCGCTGCGGGTCAAAACACGGTCAGCAAAAACACCAAAAAGCGCGTGAGCAAAGGCAATTTCCAAACCCAGCATACTGGTTTGCCACCGCGTAAAACCAAGTAGTTAAAGCCCTGTATCTTATTGCTAAATACAGATGCTTAAATGAGTGACGAACACTTATTTAAGCTCATCAAAAAAGCGTCTATCGGTCAAAAGATCGATAGGCGCTTTTTTCCTTTGAAGCGGCTTATTTTTAATAAATTCATAATCAAAGCTCAAATACCGACCAAAACGCACCAAATGATGCGTTACATTAGTCAGTGATTAAGTAACTTAATGAACACGTAACAAACAATTTCTAACATTCTTCAAGCGCTGTTTTCGTTACCATATGCGCTATATGCTTAACGCATTATTAAAAATAAATACATTATGATTTTTATATCTTTGGAGAATGCCATGAACACCCTAACTAAAGTTGCTGTTGCCCTACCTACCCTTGCCCTATTAAGTGCTTGTGCAACCACGGCTCCTACTACGCCAAATGCATCAAACACGCCTGCATCAGAAAGCGTCACCGATGCCGCTTATGATCGTATGGCACCAGCACCTTATACCTGTACTGACGACAGCACCATCATGGCTAAACAATCTATCAACAAAAAACAAGTGATGCTCAATGCGACCTTGCCTAAAGTAAAATGGGCTGAGCAACCAATCATCTTAAATGGTGATGTGCAAGGTGATACCGCAAGCTACGTTAATGAGTCAAACCCAGAAGCTGTCTATGCATGGCACATGAAAGGCGACAAAGGTATTTTTGCCATCAAATGGGCAAACGGTAAAGAATATCAAGTAAACTGCCAAATCTAATTAGCTAGCTATAAACAGTCTGCCAGTTGTAAAAAACTAGCTACTTATAAAAAACAGTCATTATAAGATGGCTGTTTTTTTGCGTTTTGATTGAACAATAATGGCGCTGAATACCTGTATAAAAACTGACATCAAAACCATAGATTCAGGTTAAGCATTGGTTAGAATGAACGGTTTGCTGCTTTTGTCTAGAGAAGCAGCAAGAAACCTGTCAAAATAGCGCTGATAGGATATTGTTTATGATTAATAATACTAAGGATACGTCGATGGCTAAGCGCCTAATGAATATGATAATCATCGCTACTGCCAGCATGTGGGCACTAGCAGGCTGCGACAACAATGCTGAAACTGCCGCTCAAGCTTCTGAGCCAGCAGTGGCGACCGCAGACTCCTCAACGACAGCCACTAAGACTATCGACTGGTCAGTCATGGCGAGCGGTGAAAAGCCCGCTGACCCTGCCAATTATCAATATCCGTTTGCGCTCGATAGCCAAAATGTGCGCGACTACGCAGAGTATTTCAAGGTAGATAATGCGACGGCTCAGCATAATCTAACGGTAAGCATGGCAAGTAATGAGGCACTATCGAAAGCCTTGGATCAGCTGAGTGAAAGCTATGTCTCGCATGAGCTAACCGATGGCAATGAGATGAAACTCATTATTCATACTACGCCTGATATCGCTGCCAGTAGCTATGATTACGTGCTGTCTGATGACTTTGCGAAAGGATTGGTATTACCGATTGAGATTAAACCAGATGGTAAAAAAAGTGATGTGAAGGGGCATGGGGAAATGGTGGAGTAGAGAAATTGGTAGCGTGTGTTTTGATTTACATAACACACGCTACTAAGAAAATTAAGTCTGACGATATGGGTTGTTTGAAAGCTCTATTTTAGCATCACTATCACAAAGTAGTTTTGCTAAATAAGGCTGATACTGGGTAGCTGCTGGGCCAATATAAACTTTATCAAGATGAGCTTTGACGTCTGCTTCATATTCAACATATAGAAATTTGCCAAAATCCATTTTAACGTTAGGGTCCTTAAGCGAAGTGATATACACCATGCGGCATTCTTGTTCCTCTTGAAAAGCGGAATGCTTTATAAGATACTTTAAAGGTAAAACGATTTCGTCTAGCAGCGTCTCATAGTTTTTCAAAGCTTCTAAATTTTTGACTTCCAACTTGGACTTTTCATTCATCAAGTCTTTATAATCACATTTCAAACTTGCAAATAAATTAGTAAAAACTTGAGTTTTTCGTTTAATTTTGAGTGTATATTTCTCCCAACTCTCATCTGCGAGACTTTTTTCTAATTTACAACCGCTTCTATTTATTATGGTTTTTTCATTACCAAACTCTCGATAAAAGGTAAGTCTATTACGTTGCGCCAATTGAATGTAGCCACTTTCGGGGTCTATATAAACACAACGCATCACTGGTTTTTTGTTAAGTATTCTATTATTAAATTGTTCTTTACTAACAAAATACTCATCAATCAATTCAGGATTAGTATTTTCTGCTATCCACTTTTTAGAATCTGAATCAACAGATAGGAATGACAGACCTCCTAATGAGATGCTCTGAAAGAAATTTTGATCAAATACCAAACTAACTCCTGATGCTTCCTTATAATCTTTTTTTCCATAAAGTCGAAATTGATTTAGACTATCGTGATTGAAAGTAAAACAACTGAAGAAAGCATGGAGTCTCTCATCAAAATCTAGAGCACTATAAATCATATCCTTCTGATCATTTAAAAATACTTCAAGTAACCGACCTTCACTAGGATCATTCATATTACTAATAGTATTAAGACGTAAACTTCCAGCTATATTTTTTTTATTGTTTTTATTTAACAATATATCAGCTACGTCAGTACTCGTATAATGAGCTAACTTTCTTTCAAAACTTCGCCCTTTTTCATTTGATTGCGTAAACTTTATCTTTAAGACATTTACTGTTTTTAGAGTTTTTTCAAATATATTTAGATATTTCTCTCCAATATTTCTAGTAATATCTTGACTTAAGAGATCGCATATTTTCGCATAACAATATGACTCATAAGTAAAGGATTCGCTTGCAAGAGTAAAATATTTTTTAGCTTCAAGAATGCTTTTTTTACAGTTTACACTGATTAAAATTTTTCCTATATTAAACTGTGCTTCATAATAGACACTCAAATAATCAGAGCGCTCTATATTACGCCATGCATTTACGGCTCCATCAGCATTTTCTGTGTCTTTCAATATAAGTCCGATATTAAGCTGTGCACTAGCATAAAATTTTGAATCATCAGAACGTTTAATGTTATGCCATATAGATAAAGCTTCTTCTATTTTATTAATTTTTTTTAACACTAGTCCAATATTGAATTGCGTAATTGTAAATATTCTTTGATTATCAGAAATCCTAATATTACGCCATGCCTCAAGTGCTCCTATAGCATCACCTATCCTTTCTAACAAGATTCCAATATTGAGTCTTGCTGTAGAATACGATTCTGGATCATCAGAACGTTCAATACGATGCCATGCCTCTAGTGCTCCTTTAATATTATCTTGTTTTTCTAAAACAAATCCCATACTAAGTTGTGCTTTAGCATATGCAGGTGGATATTCATTACGCTGAATACTTTCCCAAACTTTTAATGCTTCTTCACTACTATTTATTTTGTTTAAAACAAAACCTATATTACCTTTTGCTTTAGCATATGTTTCTATATTGTCTG
This sequence comes from Psychrobacter cibarius, assembly GCA_030686115.1. Classification (NCBI taxonomy): domain Bacteria; kingdom Pseudomonadati; phylum Pseudomonadota; class Gammaproteobacteria; order Moraxellales; family Moraxellaceae; genus Psychrobacter; species Psychrobacter cibarius. The sequence goes on along the minus strand of CP131612.1, from coordinate 496,845 downwards.
AATGTTTGATATTGCGCCATGCAGATATTGCAGCTTTATTATCACCATTTTCATGTAACAGTTTGCCTAGGGTCAGTTGCGCCTTTGCAAAATCTTCACTGTTGTGATTTTCACGCACAACCTTAAGGAGTTCCTCAATTTCCATATCCCTCGATTGTTTCTCTAAAATTTCGTTAAAACGTGCTTCGTCCATCTCTAGTGCATAATTAACATTATGTGCATTCATACCCTACTCTCTAACCATCGTCAAGAACTCTTCCTCAGCCACAATTTTGACGCCTAGTTTCTCCGCTTTTGCCATTTTCGAGCCAGCCTTTTCCCCTGCCAGTAGCGCAGTCGTTTTTGCTGAGATGCTCCCCGAGACTTTTGCCCCTAGTGCTTGCAGCTTGGCTTTGGCTTCATCACGCGCCATGCTATCGAGCGCACCGGTGATGACCCACGTTTGCCCATCGAGCGGCAATCCTTCTGATGCGACTTGTTCAACCTTATCCCAGTGGACGCCAGCTTCACGTAGTGCAGTAATGACTTCGATATTGTGTGGTGCGCGGAAGAATTTATAAGCAAGCTCAGCAGTGATCGCGCCGACATCAGGCGTTTGCAGTAGCTTATCGATATCAGCAGCCATCAGGCTATCAAGGTCGCCAAATTGCTGCGCCAAATTCTGCGCCGTCGTCTCACCGACACCGCGAATACCCAGCGCATAGATAAAGCGCGCGAGTGTCGTATGCTTACTGGCTTCGATAGCGCTGAGGATGTTTTGTACTGATTTTTCGCCCAGCTTCTCAAGCGTAATCAGCTCGTCTTGATGATTGTGCAATTGATAGATATCAGCGACTGTCTTCACCAAGCCATGCTCAAAAAAGCTAATCAGCCAACTTGCGCCTAAGCCATCGATATCCATCGCTCGACGCGAGACAAAGTGAATGAGCGCCTCGACCTGCTGCGCGGGACAAAACAGCCCACCAGTGCAACGCGCCAACGCTTCATCTTTGGGTAACACCACAGGTGAGTCGCATACTGGGCAGGTCGATGGCAATGTAACGGGTTCAGAATTTTCTGGACGTTGATCTGTCCAAACACGGGTCACTTTAGGAATCACATCGCCTGCACGGTGGACGCTGACCATATCGCCTGCACGCACATCCAAGCGCTGAATTTCACCAAAGTTATGCAAGGTGACATTGCTGACCGTGACGCCGCCGACTTTTACAGGTTCTAATTTACCAACAGGCGTAATCGCGCCCGTGCGTCCGACTTGCCACTCGATAGCATGCAAGCGTGTCATGACGGTTTCGGCAGGGAATTTATAAGCGGTTGCCCAGCGCGGCTCACGTGATAAAAAACCAAGCTGCTGCTGCAACGCCAAGCTATTAACCTTAATCACCATGCCATCAATCTCAAACGGCAGCTCGCCACGTGTCTCCTTCACTGATTCATAATAGGCTTGAGCCTCGCGTGGATTTTGCACCACCTCGACTGCACTGACGGTAAAGCCAATGGTTTTTAGCCAAGCAAGCGCTGCTGATTGGGTTTTGAGATGCTCAGGCAACCCTTGATTGACTGAATAACAGTAAAATGCGAGCGGACGGCTAGCAGCAATGGCGGGATCTAGCTGACGTAAACTCCCAGCGGCAGCATTGCGTGGATTGGCAAAGGTTTTGTCGCCCTTTTCTTCAGCAAGGCGATTCAAACGCTCAAAGCCCGCTTTCGGCATCAGCACTTCACCGCGCACTTCTAATAATGGAATCTCGCTTGCAGCCGCGAGCCAAAGTGGCAAATTGCGAATGGTTTTGGCATTTTGGGTGATATCTTCGCCCGTTTGTCCATCGCCACGTGTGACCGCTTTTATAAATTGTCCATGAGCATACTTGAGTGATACCGCCAAGCCATCTAGCTTTAGCTCCATCTCATATTCAGGGTTTTTCTGCGCATCATTGAGACGATCATTCACGCGGCGCATAAAGCCATGTAATTCATCATAATCAAAGACGTTGCCAAGCGAGAGCATCGGAATATCATGAGTGACTTGAGTAAAAGCCGATAGCGGCATGTCGCCAACTTGATTGATTGGGCTGTCTGGCTGTACCAAATCTGGATATTGTTCTTCAAGCGCCAATAAAGAGCGGCGCAACTGATCGTATTCGCTGTCTTCTAAAATAGGATTATCAAGCACATAGTAGGCATAATTGTGCTGCTTAAGCGCATCGATAAACGTGCGCATCTGGGTGACGATAGCATCATTATTTTTTATAGGGTTGGTAGTATTGATGTCTTTATTAATGTCTTTATTAATGTCTTTATTAATGTTTTTAGAGGTAAGCGGTGAGATAGGGTCAGTCATAGTCGGCGTCTTTTTCTTTGCAATTCAAGATGCCGATATGATAACAAGTTTGTAGGATGCTCGGATATAGTCGGTTCAAGATAATTTAGATACTGTGTCAGGCTCGCTCAGTCTACTATGTGTAGTACTTTCACTCACCTTCCTTGTATCTAAATTATCTTGAACCAACTCTAGCATTTTTCAGAAACTAAAGCCCATTAAAAAAGGCAAATAACGTCAAGCGCTATTTGCCTTTTAGAATACTGCTAATATGAATCAGCTTTTATTAATAAACCTGTATTCATACATTAAAACTAACCTTCATAATCGCGAACTTGGTTACGCAATTGCTGTTTATATTCAGGGGTGATTGGTTCGTTCTCTTCATCGAGCATAATGGCATCCAAATCACTTGCCATCATGTAAGCAATACTCATCATACTATCGAAGCTACGCAGCGCTTGTGGATGCGGCAGCGATAAGAATACTACCACGCCATTATAAGTATTGGTCGCCACGCTATGCGGATCAAAAGGCGCGATACCACTATCGGTGATACCCATCATGCTAAACCATAGCATACCTGTGCCGTCTTTTTGCTCATAACGATGGAACATGTTCATCGCGCCATAGCGCAGACCATACTTATCAATTAATGCCAATAAATCACGACCACGGATAATCGCGGCTGGACGGTCGCGATATTGATGCGGCAAAATAGTGATATTGATGTTGTCTTTGGCATTGATGAGTGGACCGTTTTGCGCTTCATCCACTGGCTCTGAGAGATGCTGATCGAGTATCGGACTGTTATTATCGAAGCTTGGCTCATCTGCGGTATCAATAGAGGGCATCAAGCTGTCAGTTGCGGACATCAAGCTTGAAAACGCATCCTGCTCTTGCTCGATATGCATTTGCTCAGCGGCTTCTGCAAACTCGCTGTTGTCAGCACGCTGCTGCTCTGCTTGCCAGCGCACATAGTCAGCATCATCTATTGTGTCAGTATCGCTGTCATTAACATCCGCATGCTCAGCTGTCAGCTGCGTATCAACATGGGTATGAGATTGAGTCAAAGGCTCGTCTTCGACTACCGCATTTAGATAACTGCGATCAGGGGCGATACTGGTTTCGCCAGCGACTGTATCATCCAAGCCTGGCTGATCGACGATATTGCGTTCATGGCGCGGTATAATAGGAATACCGTTTTTATCATAATTGACCGCTACCGCTTCAGCATTGCTGCGGCGCTTAAAGCTACGAATGACCATAAATAGCCCTGCAAGCATGATAAATGCGGCAATGGCAATCAATATAAACTGAATAGCGGTCATAAGATATACATCCTAATATATGACAAAAGGGAATACATAAGAGGGAATAAATGGCAATAGTCTAGCATGGCTAATGAATATCGTCACCATATAGTCATCGTTTACCGTGAGGCTGACACACTTGCGTGACGTTGTAATATTGTAATATTGGCACATCATTTCTAACTATACCACTGACAACTGCTACCAGTTATCAATTATTTTTGCTATTTAGCGCTGCTCTTAATCAGAAAGGTAACGCGCTGCCTCATCGAGTGACACACTGACCAAGGTAGAAATCCCTGCGCTTGGCATGGTCACGCCTTTTAACTCATCGGCAATCTGCATCGTTAATTTATTATGGCTGATAAAGATAAACTGTAAATCGTCTGCTAATTCATGAATAAGACTGGTAAAGCGAGCGACGTTGGCGTCATCAAGTGGTGCATCGACTTCATCTAGCACACAAAATGGCGCGGGATGCTGCTTAAATATCGCAAAAATCAAGCTCAATGCAGTAAGCGTCTTTTCGCCGCCTGAAAGCACAGCGAGACGGCTGTTACGTTTGCCTTTTGGCTGTGCCATCAAGGTTAGCCCTGCCCGCCACTGTTCTGATTTTGGTGCATTAATGGGCATATCATCCGTATTGAGCGTTAAACTGGCTTGCCCGCCACCAAACACTTTGGCAAATAAATTGGCAAGCTCAATATTGACGGCATAGAGCGTCTGCATAAATAGCGTCTTGGTGGTCTCATCAATCGAAGCAATCGCCTCCGTTAACGTCTGCATACTCGCAGCAATATCGGCGGTCTGCTGCGAGAGTGGCTCTAAGCGTTCATTAACCTCTGCCAACTCTGCCACGGCTGCCAAGTTGACTGCGCCAATTTTACTTAGCTGCTGCTCAAGTTTGGTACGCTCTGACTCAAGTTCAGCAATTTTATCTGGACGCACACGGCGATCATGAGCGATAAAATCTGCCAATAAGTTTGAGACGCTCATCACTTGTTGCTGATGCTGTGGGTGCTGCGCTATGTCTGATTGTGCTTTATATTTTTGACTCACCTTATAATAAGCATCTAGCGCTTCTTGCGTATGGCTACTAGCATCCTCTAATTTTGCAGCGCTTAGTGCCAGCTCGGTCGAGTGATTGGCAAGCGCATTTTGCTGGGTTTGCAGTGTATTTTGCAAGCTATCTAGCTCAACCTGCTGCTGATTGTATTCTTGCTTGAGCACCGTTAATGCAGTTTCTCGCTCTGTTAATACAGCCTGCTGCTCATCGCGCGCGGTCTGTGCTGTTTGTAATGCATCTTGCAGTGCTGGCAATATATTTTGCTGCTGCTCATGACGCGTCTTTAGATTTTGCTCACTTTGTAGCGACTTTTCAAATTGCGCACTTGCCCGAGCAAGACTGCTTACACTGTGTTCTAAACGCATCTCACTTTGTTGAATACGAAGTTGCAAGGCTTGCCAAGCGTCATCATCTACTTGACGGGTACGACTTAGCTCACTGCGCTCCGCTTGTAATTGCTGAGTTGCCGCACGAGCATCGGCGATTTGTGGCGTTAGCGCTGCTATTTTGCTTTGGATATCTTGCTGCTCATGATTGAGCGATTGTTGTTCTTGCACCAGCTCCTGTTGCTCTTGCTCAAGGGCTGCTTTATCAGCATTGAGGCGTTGGCTGTCCGCTTGCAAACGTTCAGCGTTGGCGCGCTGAGTAGTGAGCTGTTGCTGATATTGATGCTCATCACGGGTCAATTGCTCAGCTTGCGCGCGTGTTTCTTCTAAGCTGACTATCAATGCATCATAGTCACGCTGGTCTTTTGTAATCGCTTTTTTCTGCGCTTCTATTTTGTTCTCAAACTCATCGAGCAAATTCTCTAACACTTGTAAACGGCTGCGCTGCCGCAAACGCTGGGTTAAAAATTGACTGTTGCTGTTATTGCTACCATTTTTTCCATCTTGCGCACCAGCAAATTTACTTAGATTCATCGTACCCTGACGACTGATAAGCCAGCCGTCAGTCGTGAGTAAAATAGCTGACGATGGCAATGCTTTTAAAATCTCAGCAAGCGCTTCTAACGTTTGCTTATTATCTGTCTCAGGCTGTGCAATATATAAATAGCACTGCCGCCAAAGCGCTAAGTTCGGTGCGCTAATCAGCTGTGATAAAGGCAGTACTTTATCAATTAAGTTCTCTGGCAAGACACTGGTAAATGGCGTTGAATCTGTATCATTTGTCTGAGCAGGTAGCCACAAACTATGACCCGTTTCTATTTTGATTGATGGCTTGTCCACTGTATTGGTTTGCGCATTTTGATAAACAAATAAATCTTTTAACTCATGCTCAAGCACCTGCCATAAGCTATTCACTTTCTCAGAGTCATCGCTCACGTTATCAATATTTGGTTGATAAGTTTGGTTAGAAACTAGTACATGGCTGTCTAACCATAATGCCAACACACTATCAAGTAGCTCTGCATGCTGCTGACCTTTCGCGCTTAACTCAATCTGGTCACGCAAGGTGGTAATGGTCAATTGGCTATAGTCGCTAGCTATTTCATTTTCTAAATCACTTTTAACATCAGCAGTTTTTGCATGAACAAGCGGTTGCGATTTTGGTGTCGGCTTAGGATTCAATATTTGATGCAGGGTATCGTACTCACCCGCCAATACGGCGTGGCGCTTCTCATTCTCGCTTAACTCGCGCTGCTGCGTGTGTAATTGCTGTTGTAAATCCTGCGCTTGCGGTTGTAGCTCAGACAGTCGCTCATCGACGCTGTCTTGTTGGCGTTCAATCTGATGCAATTGTTTGTTTAGCTCGGCAACTTGCGCCACTAATGTCTGCTGCAAATTATTCGTATCAGAATTATCTTGCAAACCAGCACTTGCAACTGGTGATAGTGACTGTTGGAGTTGCTGCCATAAATGCTGCCAATTTTGCTGACGGCGCTGCCATTTCTCATGATTTTGCTGCTGGCGTTTTTGCGCTTGGTTATTGATGGCTTGCTGCTGCTCTAGCGAGCGAGCAGTATCTTGCAGCCTTGATAGCTGATTTTGCGCATCATGGTAAGCGCGCTGCAAGGGCTGCTCATTACGTTTATGCGCTTCACGTTTAGTCGTTAATTTATTAAACTGTGGACACAATGCTTCTATCACAGTCTGCTGCTCGGTTTGCTCAGCCTTTAAGCGATTTATCTCATCGACTGCTTGCTGACGCTGTTGATCCAAGCTGGCTAGTTGCTGCTCAATAGCGGTCAGCTGTGACTTGGCATCGCCTAACTGATGCTCTGCTTGTTGATAGCTTAGCTGCTGTTGATAATGGTTGCTTTGAGCATCGTCTTTTAGCCACTGCTCTTGATTGATATGCGCGGCAAGTTTATCTTGCTTGGCTTTTAGGGTGTCATAGTTGGCTTGTAAAGTTGATACTTCAGTGGCGCTGCGCTCATGCGCTATTTTTTGCTGCTGCTGAGTATGCTTGGCTTGATAGAGCTGCTGAATGGCAAGCTGCTGCTTGATATCAGCAAGCGCTAATGCCAGCTCCTCGTAGCGCTCAGCACTGGCGGCTTGCTTAGACAGACGCTTTTGTTGGCTGACCAGCTCGCTTTGCATATCATGCAGGCGTGCCAAATTATCTTTAGTTTTCTCGAGCTTCTTTTGCGTTTCTTCACGGCGTGCTTGATAGCGCGAGACCCCTGCCGCCTCTTCGATAAACTCACGCAGCTGCATCGGGCTAGACTCAACGATACGCCCAATCATGCCTTGCTCAATCACAGCATAGCTACGTGCGCCAAGTCCCGTACCCAAGAATACATCGACCACATCACGACGACGGCAACGCGTACCATTGATAAAGTAATCTGAGCGACCTTCCTTATTTACCTGACGACGAACGGACAGTTCTTGATACAGATTAAATTCATGGCGAATACCAGTCTGCTCATCTTGCGTATGCTCAAAGGTCAGCTCAACACTGGCGACACTTTTGGCGGATTTATCTTGCGTGCCAGCAAAGATGACATCACTCATCGCGCCGCCACGCAGCTGCTTGGCAGAGGTTTCACCCAGCACCCAACGAATGGCATCAATGACATTAGATTTGCCACAGCCGTTCGGCCCGACAATGGCGGTAATACCATGACGAAAGGTAAAAGTCGTAGGATTGGCAAAGGATTTAAAGCCTGCCAGCTTTAGAGATTTTAGGCGCATGAGGGATCAGTAAATATGGCGAAAACAGGCGGCTATTCTACCTGAAATTGTGACGGATTTTTAGGGTTTGTGAAGGATGCTATAATAGGGCTGAAAATAATAATCATTCGTCTAAGTATCAAAAAATAAGAGTATAAAAATGCCTAACTATAATCCGCAAGAACTACAGCAAAAATATGAGCAATGGTGCAAACTACATCGCCAGCAACTCGAAGCGCAGCAGCAGTTTTTGCAAGCTGAAGCCTTGCAAAATGAGTTGAAAAATTACTACCTAGACCCTCAATGGATGACAGATCGTGAAGCGGATCTGCCAATTGAACATTCAGGTGATGAATACTCTATCTTTAGTGAAGATGCGCTGTGGAATATGCTCAGCGACCATGATGAGCTAGCGAGAAAATGGATGCGTTTGGGGCTAGATGCGATTGATAAGAAATAGGATTTCTTTAAATTGATAAAGGCATTTTAGCTTCCCAATTCTAAATAACCTAAACTCATAAATTCTTAATAAAGCTAACGAAAATAGGTAGTTATTTCATCTGAAATTGGATGGGGTTTAGGATCTGTGGATTGTTAAGTATAGTCTGACTTATATTTTTGAATCTCACTATATAATTCAATATACCTTTCATCAAACTTTACTTTTAGCGACTCCAGATTATCTGAATTATTATTTGTAGAGTTATGATGGCGATTATACTGTGATAAGAATAACGGATTTGCTACTTCTAAGAACCTCTTGCATTCATCAACTAATTTAGGAAAGTAGAGCACAGTAATTACCTCTATCTGTCCACCTTTCTCAATAAACTCATTGATATTAATTTGCCTTGTTCCTTGCTGCTGTACATTTAACTCTAATGATCTTAAGATCATAGAAAAATCAATAAGCCTAAACACCAAATCTTCATACTTTTGTCTTAGGAAAATTTGTCGCTCATATTTATGTTCGGAGTCTTGTTTTACAAGATCATGATCGTGGTCAGAGTTCTCTTTTTTAGTATCCTGCTTATACCTTTGAACATTCAAAAAATAATTTGCTACGAATGAAACTCCTCCTCCAGTTATCACACCGATAACACCAGCTATTAATGCGTCCACTCATATTCCCTAAAGTAATATCATCCGAAATAGTCGAACGATTAGTATTCTAAATCATCCCAATCCCACTTAACAACAGCTGCCCGCCTGCAAACAATAACAACACCCCAAAGGCACGCTTAAGCGTTAGCGCTGGCAATTGGTGGGCAAGCTTGGCACCGACTTTTGCCATCGCAAAGCTAGCGACAGAAATACATAGAAAACCCGTGATATGCACAAAGCCTATCGTGCCCTCAGGCAGATTGACCACATCTTGCCCGAACCATGCAAACCCTGCCGCACCAGCCAATGCAATCGGCAATCCACAAGCGGCAGACGTGCCGACCGACTGCTTCATCGGTAGTCCAGCCCAATTCAAAAACGGCACGGTTAAGCTGCCACCGCCAATACCAAAAATAGACGACGCCATGCCAATCCCTGTACCCGCGCCAAACTGTACGCCAGCTGACGGTAGCGGTTTGCCCAGCTGCTCTTTATTGGACAAAAACAGCATTTTTAAAGCGACCAATAACGCGCCGATACCGATGATGGCTTGCAGTACTTTACCGTCAATCATATCGGCAATACCTGCTCCCACCAAACTACCGATGACCAAGCCGAGTGCCATTTTGCGCCACACTTCCCAACGTACGCCGCCACGCTTATTGTGCGCAGTCATTGAGCTGATCGAGGTCACAACGATGGTCGCCAGTGACGTACCAATCGCCAAATGGGTCACCACTTCTGGCGAAAAATTATAAGCAGTAAAAATCCATACCAATGCTGGTACGATAATCATGCCGCCGCCAACGCCAAATAGACCTGCACTGACACCCGCAAATGCCCCTGCAATCACAAACCACACATATAACATCATCGAATCAGCCTTTTATCACACTTATTTTTATAAAAATTCTTTAGTTTTATAATCACTTGCCTATCGCATTTGCTAAATCATAATCCGACCTTTATGCTGTTTATTTGATACTGTCTAATCGTGACAATCTCATGGCAATCGCCCAGTATAACAAAGATTATCCACGCCATATTAACCACATCGACGAAACTTATGCCGCCATTTTCCAATTTTTCTGACGACTCATTAGAGCTTCATCATTTACCGCAGCTGAACCATCGACACCTTGTCAGCAGCGCCTCTACCAACAGCGAACTAATAGCAGATGTACAACATGGCACGTTAAATGCTGCGCAGATGCATTTACTGACCGCTGAAACCCAAAGCGCAGGTCGTGGGCAGCACGGGCGCTCGTGGCAATCACCGCGCGGCAATGTCTATCTGTCGTTATATCATCCTGTTCATCTGCCGATTAGCGGTTTATTGTCGTTAATTATTGGCGTTGAACTGGCAAAAATGCCCGTTATTCAAATATTAAATGAGCAATTACGCGCGCAAGGATTGACGCCAATTGGGGTAAAATGGGCAAATGATTTGGGCTTTTATCAACTGCCATCTGACTCAGTGTCAAATGAGCCTAAACTGGCAGCACAAACCCTACCTTTTAATAAACTTGCGGGTATTTTAATAGAACCTGTTACCCAAACGGGCAAATTGGTCGGCGTGGTGATGGGCGTAGGACTTAATGTACAGGCAACGCCCAACCTCACTGCAAAAACCTGCGAAGGCATGAGTTATCAGGCGATTAGCCTACAGGATATTTATGAGAGGCTAAAACCAGAGACAGATATTGTGAGTCTGCCAAGCCTAAAAATACTTTACCAACAAATGAGTAAAGCCCTGCTAGCCGCGATGACACGCTTTGAGCACCTAGGATTAGAGAAGCCCACTGGTCAAAGCTATAATTTGGACAGCTTTTTAAAACAGTTTGATTCGATGGACGCACTGGTAGGATTACGCTTGCATGTTACTCAAGAGTATAACGGTAAAACAGATAGCATCACAGGTTATGCTTGTGGTCTTGATACACATGGATGTTTGCAATTGCGTCAAGATAGCGGTAAGATTTCTGCGCTTTTTACCGGACGCATCGACGTTATTGACAAGGCTTAAATCAAAGACCCAATGGGCACGATATAAAGGGATTTTTATGCTCTGGTTAGATCTTGGCAACACCCGCCTAAAATACTGGCTCACCGATGATATCGGACAAATAGTCGCGCATGATGCCAAGCAACATTTGCAAGCGCCTGCCGAACTATTGATGGGTTTGACCGATCGCTTCGAGCGTTATGCGCCTGATTTTATTGGTATATCATCGGTGCTGGGCGACGATTTGAATGTTAAAGTGTCAGAGACGTTAGGTCGTCTGAATATTCCGTTTGAGTTTGTCCATGTCGATGCTGCGCATGCTTTGATGAAGAGTGCTTATAATGACGAACAGCTCGGCTGTGATCGTTGGCTACAGATGCTGGGCGCCGTGGATAAGAAAAAACGTCAATGCGTGATTGGCTGCGGTACTGCGGTGACCATTGACTTGATTGATCATGCTGAGCATTTGGGCGGTTATATTTTCCCCAGTATTTATCTGCAACGTGAATCACTATTTTCAGGCACTAAGCAAATTACCATATCCAATGGCACCTTTGATAGTGTTGGTCAAGGCATGACCACACAAGATGCGGTACATCGCGGTATCTTGCTCTCTATTGTCGGTGCCATCAATGAGATTAGCCATCGCCATCCCAACTTTGAAGTCATCATGACGGGTGGTGATGCAGCCATTATTTCTCAGCATGTTAATCGACCAGTACGCTTGCGTGATGATTTATTGTTGAATGGTCTGGCACGATATTTTGATCATACCAAACAGTCGTAATACTCAATAGATACTTTTACATTGAAAACAAAAAAAGCAGTACGTGTAAGGCGTACTGCTTTTTAGTATTGTTTAAGCTTTAGTAATACTCAAATATTATTGGAACGGTTACTTTGCCTACTACTGTCTTACTATCTTTTCTAAATGGTTTCAAAAGACTGCGGCGTAACTCTCTCATAAACTCACTATCAATTTTATCGGAGCCACTACTCTTCAATACGGTAATATTTGCAACTTTACCTTCCTGATTTACAATTAATAAAAATTTCATTTCCGCACGTTTGAGTTTGCAAGGTTCTTCCGGATCACAATTACCCTCTAAGTTGCGAATGTGACGACTATCGAACCTTGGTTGATGTACCCACTTCGCATCAGAAGTTGAAAACTGAATGACGGGTTGCGATGGTGACATTTCTGCTAACTCAGCATTTGCTGAGTGTACCGCAAATACACTCAGTAGAAATAGCGCTTTTGTCAGCACAGAAATAATAGTTAATCGCAGATTTATCTTGAAGCGTGTTTTAGGTGTGGTAATAGTCAGCAGCATAGACGGTATCTTATAAATATGGCGAATAAAAAAGGCTAAGAAGTAACTCTATTAATCGATTATTGTCAATCAAAAAATAAAATATACCTTAGCACAATTGTTCGTTATTAACCAGCCGTTGTCCTAAGCTAGTCTGGTTATGCCAAATTTAGAAAGTCGCTGATGATAGTATTATATTTTTATACTATTTAGTCTCATTAAATAGCTCACGACCAACCAGCATACGGCGGATTTCACTGGTACCTGCGCCAATCTCATACAACTTGGCATCGCGCCAGTAGCGACCAAGTGGATACTCATTGGTGTAGCCATTACCACCAAATATTTGAATGCCCTCGCCTGCCATCCAGGTGGCTTTTTCGGCACACCATAAAATCACACTAGCGCAGTCTTTACGTACTTCTCGGCTATGACCGGCACCGCGCTGATCTAGCATGTCCAAATTCTTGCCGACGGTATATAAGAAACTACGACCTGCTTGCAGTATCGTATACATATCCGCCACTTTACCTTGGATAAGCTGAAACTCGCCAATCGCTTGACCAAACTGCTTACGGTCATGGATATAAGGCACGACATTGTCCATCACGGCTTGCATGATACCGATAGGACCTGCGGCCAATACGGCACGCTCATAATCTAGCCCGCTCATCAGTACCTTGACGCCTTCATTGAGACCGCCTAAGATATTTTCGCTTGGTACGGTCACATTGTTAAAGGTCATCTCACCCGTATGGCTACCACGCATGCCAAGCTTATCAAGCTTTTGCGCTGTGCCGAAACCTTCCATACCTTTTTCAACGATAAAGGCCGTCATGCCTTTCGCGCCTAGCTCAGGATTGGTCTTAGCATAAACCACCATCACGTCAGCATCGGGACCATTGGTAATCCACATTTTACTACCGTTTAACACATAGCTACCGTCTTTTTCTTCAGCTCTGAGCTTCATGCTGACGACGTCTGAGCCAGCGCCCGTCTCACTCATAGCCAATGCACCGATGAACTCACCGCTGACCAGTTTTGGCAAATACTTTTGTTTTTGTGCTTCAGAACCGTTACGTTTGATTTGGTTGATACATAGGTTTGAGTGCGCACCATAGCTCAACGCTACCGATGCCGAAGCGCGGCTAATCTCTTCCATCGCGACCATATGTGCGACGTAACCCATGTTAGAGCCGCCGTACTCTTCAGGAACGGTAATACCATGTAGACCGATGTCACCCATTTTTTGCCATAGATCCATGGGAAACTCATCACTACTGTCGATTTCGCTTGCACGCGGGGCGATTTCATTGGTTGCAAACTGCTGCACCATATCGCGTAATGCATCAATATCTTCGCCAAGTTGAAAATTCAATCCAGGTAAACTCATAACTATTCCTTGTGTTTTAATATTTTTAAATTTCGAATTTTAATCTGTTTTTTAAAGCCACTGTAACTATATCTTTAATGCCATTTCTGATGCCATAGTCAATCCACTATACTAATTAAGACTGGCGTTTGTTAATGGCGCTTGTTGATGAGGGCACGTGCTACATTTGAGCCATTTGGACGCTTTAAGAACTCACTGATACGCTCGCCTGCCACGACCAATTTATCCAAATCAATACCCGTGCTAATACCCATACCATGTAGCATATACACCACATCTTCGGTCGCAACATTGCCCGTTGCGCCTTTGGCATAAGGACAGCCGCCCAGTCCAGCCACTGAGGTATCAAATTCACTAACACCCATTTGTAGTGCCGCTAAGGTATTGCTCAATGCTTGACCGTAAGTATCGTGAAAATGACCCGATAGCATAGAGATATCAGCATATTCTAAAGCGGCTTGTAAGGCGCGCTGTACCTTGAGCGGTGTACCAACACCAATGGTATCGGCAATGCCAATCTGCTCAGCACCAATCTCAACCAATCGTTTGGTGACGTACGCTACTTGGCTTGGGTCAATGTCGCCTTCATAAGGACAGCCAACCGTACAAGAGATAACGCCTCGTACTTTGATGCCTTGCGCTTTTGCAGCCGCAGCTACTGGCGCAAAACGCTCGATACTCTCATCAATACTACAATTGATATTTTTTTGACTAAAGGTTTCACTTGCTGAACCAAAAATAACGATTTCATCAGGACGATGAATGATGGCGTTTTCAAAGCCGCGCATATTAGGTACCAGTACCGAGTAGCAAATATCTGTCTGCCGTGTCGGCGCTAGCGCATCAAGTAGCGCGCTATTATCGCCCATTTGTGGCACCCACTTTGGCGAGACAAAACTGGTTGCTTCTAGCTTTTTGACACCGGCTGCAATCAAATCATTGATAAGCGCTTGCTTAACCTCAGTCGGCACCGTCGTTGACTCGTTTTGTAGTCCATCACGCGGACTGACATCAACGATTCTGACGTGACTTGGATATGAATGATTTAGATACGAATGGCTCATGCTTGTCGTCCTTTTTATTACTTACCTATTATTAAGCTATGTCAGCTATTCGCTCTCAGTATTTTCGCCAGCATCAATGCGTAATAACTCGTCACCATCAGCGACCAAATCACCGGCTGCAAATAGCAATTCTGCCACCACGCCATCCGTCGGCGCAGTAATAGTGTGCTCAATTTTCATCGCTTCGATGACTGCTAATGGCTCACCTTTTTTCACGGTATCGCCAACCGCTACTTTAAAGGCAACAACCTGTCCTGGCATCGGTGATTTTAAGCTACCGACCGCTGCAGACTCCTCGCCTACATGCGCCATGATATCAACAAGCGTAATCTCGTCACGGCCACTGTCTGTGAACACATAAACCGTCTCATTAAGCACCCAGCTTTGCGCGCTAGTACGTGCACCATCTAACCATAACGTATGATTGTGCTCGTCGCTACTGGCATAGCTCACTTGACCTTCATAAACCGTTTCGGTCTGAGCAGCGACATTGATATTGCTAACATCCTGCGTATTAGCGACTTCTTTTTCAATAACGAGCGTAAAGCTACTGAGGTTATCGCTGCCTTTTTTACTATCAGAACAATTTGAATTGTGCCAGTTATTCATGCGGGCAGTATAAGCATTCTCATCATAAACCAAGCTAAATGAGCGAGTATAATCGTTATAAGCACGGAAGCCAGTAGGTTTGCTAAATGGATCAATATCTGACTCTTGCGTCGCCATCTCGCTCGCAAGCTGACGAGTAATGGCGGTCACAACCAGCGTCGATAATGCCAAAGGCTGCTGATTAAAAATTGCATCACGCTCGTGCTCAATCAATGCCGTATCAAGATTGGCTTTGCTAAAAGATTCTGTATTTAAGATATAACGTAAAAATGCCGCGTTATTCGGCAAACCCACGATACGGGTTTGTGCCAGAGCCCGATCAAGCTTGGCTAATGCCTGCTCTCGCGTTGGTGCATGGACGATGAGCTTGGCAATCATAGAGTCATAGAACGGACTAATCACATCGCCTTCGCGCACGCCATCATCGATACGCACACCAGTACCGTCTTTATCAATTACAAAGGTGCTGTGTTCAGGTTTCTGATACGTAAATAACGTACCTGTCGCTGGTAAGAAGCTATTATCAGGGTTTTCGGCACAGATGCGCGCCTCAATTGCATGACCGTTGATAGTCAGATCGGCTTGGGTTTTTGGTAATGGCTGACCTGCCGCGACTAAGAGCTGCCATTCGACCAAATCGACACCGGTAATCGCTTCACTGACTGGATGCTCAACCTGCAAGCGCGTATTCATTTCCATGAAATAAAAATTCATAGAATCTTCGCGCTGCTCAACGATGAACTCAACTGTGCCTGCACCAACATAATCGACCGCACGAGCCGCTTCGATGGCAGCGGTGCCCATCGCCTCACGCATCGCAATATCAACACCCGGTGCAGGCGCTTCTTCTAATACTTTTTGGTGACGGCGCTGTACGGAGCAATCACGCTCAAACAGATGCACATAGTTGCCATGCGTATCACCAAATACTTGGATTTCAATATGGCGCGGTTTTAAGGCATATTTTTCAACCAACACTTTATCATCACCAAAACTGGTAATGGCTTCACGGCGACATGAGTCTAATAAATCCACAAAGTCGCTACTTTGCTCCACGATACGCATGCCTTTACCGCCGCCACCAGCACTGGCTTTGATCAATACTGGATAGCCAATAGCGTCTGCTTGCTGCTGCAAAAATTCTGCATCTTGATTATCACCATGATAACCCGGTATCAGTGGCACGCCCGCTATTTCCATCAATCGCTTGGATTCAGATTTGCCGCCCATGGCGCGGATAGCATCAGCTGAAGGGCCAATAAATACCAGTCCTGCATCCTGACAGGCTTGCGCAAAATCTGCATTTTCGCTTAAAAATCCATAACCCGGATGAATTGCTTGGGCACCAGTCTCAAGCGCTATCGCGATAATCGCATTACCTTTTAGATAGCTGTCTTTCGGCGCTGAGCCACCCAAGTAGATGGCTTCATCACAGACAGCCACATGCTTGGCCTCACGATCCGCATCAGAATAGACAGCAACGGTACTGACGCCAAGATGCTTGGCAGTCGCAGCCACTCGGCAAGCAATTTCACCACGGTTGGCAATTAGAATTTTAGAAAACATAACTATCCCTGTGTGTTATCGTTTTTATTTGAGGTCTTGTCTATTGACTCATTTATCTCTCGTGCACTATTAATCTGCCGTTAACCAATTGGGCTTACGTTTTTGCAAAAAGGCTTGCACGCCCTCTTTGCCTTGCTCTGATGAGCGAATATCAGCAATACCCTTTACTGTATCGGCAATCAGCTCATCAGTGATCGGCGCACCCGCGACATTGTGTAATAGCTGCTTGCAGGTTTTGACTGCATCAGGGCTGTTTTTGACAACTTTGCTACAAAATATAGCAACCTCATCAGCCAGCCATTCTTCGCTAACCCGCTCATGAATAAAGCCAAGCTGACGTGCTTTTTTGGCATCAAATACTTCAGCACTTAAGAAGTAACGCTGTGAGGCTCTAGCGCCTAGCGCTCGTATGACATAAGGGCTAATCGTTGCAGGAGCTAAGCCCAAACGTACTTCGCTTAAGCAGAAGTTTGCAATTTTGACAGCGATGGCCACATCACAGACGGCTACTAAACCCATGCCGCCTGCATAAACATCACCTTGAATAGCCGCAACGGTTGGTTTCGGACACTCGTAAATAGTTTTAAGCATTTGCGCTAATTTGTCCGCGTCTGCTAAGTTTTCTTCATAGCTATAATCTGCCATGGCACGCATCCAATTCAAATCGGCACCTGCACAGAATGCCTTGCCAGCAGCGGCTAGTACAATGACACGTACCTCATTATCAGCGCCAAGCGTATTGAATGCATCGGTTAGCTCAGCAATCATTTCATCGTTAAAGGCATTACGTATCTCAGGGCGGTTTAAGGTCACCGTAGCCACGGGCTGTTCCACTTTAACTAATAAGCTTTTATAATTTTTATCACTGTCTTTTTGCATAACTTTCTCTATATTTTTATGTAAATATTTAAACAAACGCTTGGTCAATCCATAATAATGTTAGTACAAGGAAACCGAATGTAGATGTACAAATCGTACTTCAAATGAGATTGACGCAGTAGTCGCTTATTATGGGAAGACCTTAGAATGATTACATTCTAAAGACACCAAATGTTGTCTCTTCAATCGGTGCGTTATAGGCGGCGCTCAACCCTAGTGCCAATACATGACGCGTATCGGCAGGGTCAATCACGCCGTCATCCCATAGACGTGCGGTGGCATAATATGGGTGACCTTGCTTTTCATACATATCGAGAATCGGCGCTTTAAATGCGGCTTCATCATCATCACTCCATGCCTCGCCTTTACGGTCAAAGTTGTCACGCTTGACTGTTGCCAATACTGATGCTGCTTGCTCTCCACCCATCACCGAGATACGCGCATTTGGCCACATCCATAAAAAGCGCGGGCTATAAGCACGACCACACATGCCGTAGTTGCCAGCGCCGAACGAGCCACCGACAATGACCGTGAACTTTGGCACTTTTGCATTGGCGACTGCCATGACCATTTTGGCACCATGACGGGCAATGCCTTCGTTTTCATATTTGCGACCAACCATAAAGCCAGTGATGTTCTGCAAAAATACCAATGGAATTTTGCGCTTGCAACATAGCTCAATAAAGTGCGTGCCTTTTTGCGCTGACTCACTAAATAAGATACCGTTGTTGGCAATGATACCGACTGGCATCCCTTCGATATGAGCGAATCCGCAAACCAGCGTCGTGCCAAATCGCGCTTTAAATTCATCAAAAGCACTGTCATCTACGATACGAGCAATGATTTCTTTGATGTCAAATGGCTTACGTTTATCGGTTGGAATGACGCCATACAACTCTTTGGCATCATAGCGTGGTGGACGCGGTTTGATTTGATTGGGCACTTGCTTCGCAGGACGATTTAGATGGCTAACGATATTGCGCGCAATTGACAACGCATGCGTATCGCTTTGTGCTAAGTGATCGACGACCCCTGACAGACGGGTATGCACATCGCCGCCGCCCAAGTCTTCGGCAGTAACTTCTTCACCTGTCGCCGCTTTGACCAGTGGTGGACCACCCAAAAAGATGGTGCCTTGGTCTTTGACGATGATCGACTCATCACTCATCGCTGGCACATAAGCCCCGCCAGCCGTACAGCTGCCCATGACCACAGCAATCTGAGGAATACCAGCGGCACTCATATTGGCCTGATTAAAGAAGATGCGACCAAAGTGTTCTTTATCGGGGAACACATCATCTTGATTGGGTAAGTTAGCACCGCCTGAATCCACCAAATAAACACAAGGCAAATTGTTTTCTTGCGCGATTTCTTGCGCACGCAGATGTTTTTTGACAGTCATTGGATAATAAGTGCCGCCCTTTACCGTGGCATCATTACAGACGATCATACACTCAATACCATTGATACGACCGATACCCGCAATCACGCCAGCAGCAGGAATCTCTTCGCCATACATATCGTGTGCAGCCATCGGTGCCACTTCTAAAAATGGCGTACCCACATCTAATAAACGCTCGACACGCTCACGAGGCAGCAGCTTGCCACGCGCTAAATGCTTGGCACGGGCACGCTCTGAACCGCCTTGCACGACTTTACGTAAGTGACCATATAAGTCATCGACCACCGCTTGCATCGCAGCACTGTTTTGCTGAAATTCAGCGGCGTTTGGACTCAGTTTACTGGTTATGATAGCGCTCATGACATCCCTTTTTCTTTAATTCGTAGATACGTAAATGCGAGTGGCTTTTTTCTTTTAGTCTTGACTCATAATAATAATTTTCAATATAACAGATCTGAAATAGTCTTTAGTATTAGAGATTAAGTCATCATCTGACTACAAACCCAGCTCTTCTATCATCTGCTCGATGATTTTATATTTCTGAATTTTTCCAGTAATAGTCATTGGATATTCGGTCACGAAACGATAATAAGTCGGCACTTTATAATGAGCGATATGCTCGCTACAGAACTGGCGAACTTCCTCTTCCGTCAAGCTATCTGCTTCTTTAGGAATAATCCATGCCGCCAATACTTCGCCATACTTTTTATCAGGAATACCGACGATTTGCACATCTCGAATCTTCGGATGACGATAGAGATAGTTTTCGATTTCGACAGGATAGATATTCTCTCCACCACGAATCACCATGTCTTTACTACGACCAACGATTTTGACATAACCATCTTCATCCATCGTAGCCAAATCACCCGTATGCATCCAACCATCTTGGATGGCTGCGCGGGTTTTGAAGCGACTGCCCCAATAGCCTTTCATCACTGAATAACCGCGTGTCAGCAACTCACCGGTCTCGCCCAATGCGACAGTCTCACCCGTCGCCGTATTGATGACTTTGACCTCAAGCGCAGGCTGCACTAGGCCAACGGTAGATACTTGCTTATCAAGTGGCGTATGTTCATTGGTTTGACAAGATACTGGACTGGTCTCTGTCATGCCATACGCAATGGTGACTTCGCTCATGTGCATCTCATCGATGACGCGGCGCATGACTTCAATCGGGCAACTAGAGCCTGCCATGATGCCCGTACGCAAAGTCGATAAATCAAAGTTTTTAAACTCCGGATGGTCAAGCTCAGCGATAAACATCGTTGGCACACCGTGCAGACCCGTACACTTTTCTTCTTCCACCGCTTGTAATACCGTCAATGGCTCAAAACCATCGTTCGGATAAACGATACAGCCACCATGCGTGAGAATCGCTAAATTACCAAGCACCATACCAAAGCAATGGTAGAGTGGCACCGGAATACACAGTTTATCCTCTTCTGTGAGATTCATAGCCTCACCGATGAAGTAACCGTTGTTAAGAATATTACGATGGCTTAATGTTGCACCTTTTGGCGTACCAGTCGTGCCACTGGTGAACTGTACATTAATGGCATCCGTATTTTTGAGCTGGGCTTGACGCTCGGCAACACGAGGATCGTTGGCATCGCCTTCCGCCATCCATGCAGAGAACTTCTGCATAAAGCCAAAGGTTTCCTCAGATGCTGGCTCATCAATCCAAATGATACGTTCAATCGTCGGAATTTCGACCAAATCAAGCTGGGTATAGTCTTTGTGATAAATCTCAGGACACAGTTCACTGATGAGACTGGCGTAATCGCTGGTTTTAAAATGACGCATGAGCACAAGCGCCGAGCAGCCCAATTTATTCAAGGCATATTGCAGCTCAAAGGTACGATAGGCAGGATTGATATTGACAAGGATAATACCGACTTTTGCCGTTGCTAACTGCATGAGCAGCCATTCAGCATTGTTGTGTGACCAGATACCGATGCGATCGCCGATTTCCAGCCCCATCTCAATCATACTACTGGCCAGCTGATTGACTTGCTGTTGCAGCTCGCGGTAGGTCCAGCGAATATTTTGATGGCGAGAAACCAAAGCTTCGCGCTCTGGATATTTGGATACAATAGCATCAAAAAAGTCACCGATAGTCGCTTCAATGAGCGGCACATCAGGACCTTTATCATAGCTTTGGGTAAGCGGTGCATTTGCTGAGCGTGCGCCCATATTAATACTAGGAATGCTATTTAGAATAGTATCAAAATCAATTTTAGTCGCATCAAAATCAGAAGTTTGCGTCATAACGAGTCCTTTCATTTTACTTTTTATGGTGCTTATTAGTCGCCTATCACCGATTCATTCTTCCTTGAACAGGTATTAACTAGCGTTAGCTACTATACCGTCTTAAATCGAAGACTGTCAATAATAGTAATACAATATGTATCATTTAAAATGATAATATAAGATAAATTCATCAGTCATGATTAAGTGACGAATTTCTTGAATGACTTAAATCAAAAAAGCCAGCCTTATCACACATAGAAAAAAGCTGGCTTTTCCAGTGATCAATAGTCTCAAATCACTCCAGACCCAACTCTTCTATCATTTGCTCAACGATTTTGAATTTCTGAATTTTACCAGTGATGGTCATTGGATATTCATCGACGAAACGAAAGTAGGTCGGCACTTTATAATGAGCGATATGGTCACAACAAAACTGCCTTACCTCTTCTTCGCTTAAGCTATTTGGCTCTTTTGCAATAATCCACGCCGCGAGTACCTCACCATACTTTTTATCAGGAACACCAACAATTTGTACATCGCGAATCTTCGGATGACGATAGAGATAGTTCTCAACTTCTACTGGATAGATATTTTCGCCGCCGCGGATGACCATGTCCTTGCTACGTCCAACCACAGTGATGTAGCCATCTTCATCCATTACCGCCAAATCACCCGTATGCATCCAGCCATCAGTAATCGCCGCGCGTGTTTTAAAGCGGCTGCCCCAATAGCCTTTCATCACCGCGTAGCCATAAGTGAGTAATTCGCCCGTCTCTCCAGTCGGGACGACATCACCCGTTTCAGTGTCGACAATTTTGACCTCAAGCGCGGGCAGCACCATCCCTACGGTAGAGACTCTTTTTTCGAGTGGCGTTTGCGAGCTGGTTTGACAAGAAGCTGGACTGGTCTCGGTCATGCCATAAGCAATCGTCACCTCGCTCATGTGCATTTTATCCATGACGCGGCGCATGACCTCAATTGGACAGCTAGAGCCGCCCATGATACCAGTACGCAAGCTGGACAAATCAAAGCTGTCGAATTCTGGATGATCGAGCTCCGCAATAAACATCGTCGGTACCCCAAGCAGAGCGGTACATTTTTCCTCTTCCACCGTTTGCAATACCGTTAGCGGATCAAAACCATCGTTGGGATACACCGCGCAGCCACCATGGGTCAAAATGGCTAAGTTACCACCCACCATCCCAAAGCAGTGATAAAGTGGTAATGGAATGCATAGCCTATCTTCCTCTGTCAGCCTCATACCTTCGCCAAGGAAGTAGCCATTATTCAAGATATTTCGATGCGTTAAAGTAGCGCCTTTGGGTGTACCCGTTGTCCCACTAGTAAACTGCACACTAATAGCATCGGTATTCTTTAGCTGGGCTTGGCGCGCAGCTAAACGAGGGTCGTTTGCATTACCCTCTGCCATCCAAGCAGAGAATTTCTGCATAAAATTGAAATTTTCATCAGATGCTGGCTCGTCAATCCAAATGATACGCTCAATCGTTGGAATCTCCACCAAGTCTAATTGCTGATAGTTCTTATGATAAATCTCAGGACAAAGCTCACGAATCATTTGTGTATAGTCGCTGCTTTTGAAATGACGCATCAATACCAATGCCGAACAGCCCAGCTTATTCAGTGCATATTGCAGCTCAAAGGTACGATAAGCAGGATTAATATTGACGAGGATAACGCCGACTTTCGCGGTTGCCAATTGCATCAGCAGCCATTCAGCATTATTGTGTGACCAGATACCGATGCGATCGCCGATTTCTAGCCCCATTTCAATCATGGCACTCGCTAACTGATTAACTTTCTCTTGTAGTTCGCGATACGTCCAGCGAATATTTTGATGACGAGAAACCAATGCTTCACGCTCTGGATATTTATTGACAATGGCGTCAAAAAAATCACCGATTGTCGCTTCAATCAGCGGCACATCAATGCCTTTATCATGGCTTTGGATGAGTGGCGCATTTGCTGAACGCGCGCCTACATTAACTTTGGGGATATTGTTGAGAATATTGTTATTAGGCGTACTTTCATTAATAATGCTGTCAAAATCGGTAATCTGAGTCATCATGAGTCCTTTCGTTTTGCTGTTTGGTGTTTAATGTTTGTACTGATATAAAACTGATTATTAGACAACTTTCTATAATCATAGAAAGTAAAAATGTGCTACTACCGTAAACACGATATTCTTCCTTGAATATGTTTGTGCAATAGACATGATAGTCAAATCACGCTCCAACCAATATAGCGCCTTAAACAAAAGACTGTCAATCATATAGATACAGTGCGTATCGATTATGATTAATCTAAAAAGTAATAGCCGTAAAAAAGCCAGTGCTGCATAAAGATGGCAACACTGGCTATGATTTAGAGCTTTTTTAATCTTTAAGCTTTAGGGTTGGCATGCGATTTAATCGTTACTGTTGCGCTGACTTCATCACTATCATTTAGCAAGTCCATGACCAGCTCTTCATCACTTTCTATCTTGACCTGCCAATTACCAGTCGCTTTTGGCACACCTGTCACCATGACGGAGATTGCTTTATTTTTCAGGCGAATCATGGGTGGCTTATGATCGTAGCCATTATGATCTAGACCCAATACATCATCAGCAATGGTAGCAGCCTGCGCGCGTAACGGTGCGACATAGCGACACGGCACGCCATCGATAGACATACAGTCACCAATCGCATAAATATTGGCCGTACTGGTACGCAAGGTCGGCGCATCCACCACGATACCAGTGCGACGGTCAAAATCGACACCAGCTGCGGCAGGTAGTTTGTCATCGACCGTCAGACCGGTACTAGCAATCACATGATCGACCATAAGTGGTTCGATTGCCTCAGCAGTACTGCTTTCTGTCGCTGATGCTAACGCCTCATAACTGACCTGCAGTTTTCCATCACTGATACGAGTAATAGCAGATACCTGATACCCTCCTAAAAAGTTAATCCCTTGCGATTTGACCGCTTGCGCAATACGAGCCGTTGCTTTTGGCGGTAGCATTTGTGATAGCGGCGCATCGTTTAAATCAATGAGTGTCACCTGATGACCTGCTTTTAACAAGTCCTCGGCAATCTCTGTCCCAACCATACCAGCACCGACGATAGCAACGTGCTGACTGCCAGTTGCTAGCTTTTCTTGCAACTGTCCAAAACGCTCAATATGATTGACATGCCATACTAGATCCTCTGGCAAGCTTTTTGGGAAGATAGGATGCGCACCCATCGCTAGTACCAGCTTATCATAGCCAATCGTAGCATAATCCGTGTTGGCTGGATCTGAGCGCATCGCAGAGATAAGCTGCAACTGTTGAGTGGTCGTATCAACATCAGTCACTTGCGTGTTGGCAAGTAGCTTAACATTTGCAGCTTCTGCGGCATCAACGCCAGTCGCTCTGACCAAATCTGCCGCACTTTTCTTTTGGCTAATCGCCATGGTCAGCATTGGCTTGTGATAACGATCGCCACTGTCGGCAGTAATTAAGGTAATCGGGATGTCTTTGTCTTTTGCACGAATGGCATCAATCACATGCCAGCCTGCCAAACCTGCACCAATAATGACGATACCTTTAGATGATTCTACTAATGAATTTTCTACACTCATATGAACTCCAATACGGTTTATGAATTATTTTAATTATCAAAAATATTGACCGCTATTGTATCAGTAAACAGGTATTCACTCACCTTTTCACTTATGTAGTGAATCGTATCAATGTCGCGATTGAATGTATCAATCTACTAATATTCTATTGGCACAGAAAAAGCACCTATTAATAGGTGCTATAAAAAAACATTTTGATCCAGATCAAACTCCATACGTTTTGCCGTTGCTTGCATGGTTTTAGTATCTATTAACTTCTCCAAGCAATATAGACTGGCATGAATACCTGCGCTTATTCCTGCCGAAGTTATCAACTTAGCACTTTCATCACTAGCGTCGACAAAACGAGTATGAGAGATCACATCAATATCAGCATAGGATGCTAGATTATCTAAGTCCATCCAATGAGTGGTTGCAGACTTGCCAGCCAATAACCCAGCCTTAGCTAGCAACAAAGCACCCGTGCAAACTGAAAGTGTCAAATCAACGAGCTTAGCTTGAGTGACAATCCAATCGATAACCACTGGATTGTTTATCTCTATTTTTTCGGCACCATAACCACCAGGAACTACTAAAACATCAATGTCTGGATGGTTGGAAAAACTGTAATCAGGAATAACTCGTAGACCGTTTCTAGCAGATATCGGCGCTTGACTCTCAGCAATGGTAATAACTTTGAAGTACTTATCACTAGTAGCATTGGCAGCCAATGAAAACACCTCAAAAGGTCCTGCGAAGTCCAACACTTCGACTTCGTTAAATAGTAATATTCCAACGGTTCGCATTGATGTCATTCTTTGTCCTCGAATGAATGTTAGATAAAATGCAACTTATTACAAGCGTATAGATACTAGAATAGAGTCACAAAAGCGTGCCTTAAAAAACGATAAAGACAGCTAACCTGTCACTATCGTTGATCCTATCTAAATGAAATACGTTGTCAGGCTTATTCAGTCTACTATTTATAATACTGTCAGTTGCCCTTTTTGTACCCACATTATATTAAACCAACTATATCATTTACTTATACCAATAATATCCTTGAATATATAAATCTACTAATATTCTGCGGGCACAAAAAAAGCGCCTATTAGTAGGTGCTTTTTAGAGATGCTATTTATAAACAATTCAAATAATGAAATAGAGATTTTAATGATTCAAAATCTTCGATAAGAAAAGTTGCGCGCGATCACTTTTTGCCCCTTCAAAAAACTCATCTTTACTACAGTTCTCGACAATATGACCTTCGTCCATAAAGATAATACGATTGGCTACCTGACTGGCAAAGCCCATTTCATGGGTCACACACATCATGGTCATGCCATCGCGAGTCAACTCGACCATAACATCAAGTACTTCTTGAATCATCTCAGGGTCAAGAGCAGAGGTCGGCTCATCAAAGAGCATCGCTACAGGATCCATTGCTAGCGCTCGTGCAATCGCAACACGCTGCTGCTGACCACCCGATAGCTCCGCGGGATATTTCGCGGCCTGCACCGTTAGTCCGACGCGATCTAAATATGCCATGGCTTTTTGTTTGGCCTCGCTCTCTTTACGACCCAATACTTTAATTTGAGCGACCGTCAAATTATCAATGATAGTCAAATGCGGAAATAGCTCAAAATGCTGAAAGACCATGCCGACACGGCTGCGTAATTTCGGCAGATTGGTTTTTGCCGCACCAACTGAGATACCATTTACCATGATCCCACCTTCTTGAAAAGGCTCCAGTCCATTGACCGTTTTAATCAAGGTTGATTTACCACTACCTGATGGCCCGCACACGACGACGACATCACCTTTATGTACATGCGCCGTACAATCACTCAATACTTGAAAATCCCCATACCATTTGCTGACATCGGACATTTGAATGACCATCTCATCACTAGCATGACCATTATTGGTGACCAGTCCGCCAAAGGCATTTAAGTATGTATCAGCTTTGCTCATCACTGGCTCCTAACCACATTGTTTTTAATAATCGTCATTTAAGAAAAGTTAGATCAACTACTCAACCAAAGCCTCAACACTCAAAAAGTGCAAGCCAAGATAAATATCTATCAAAATCGCAAACGCTTTTGCAATTGTTGTACACCCACGGAGGCACTGACACTGATGATAAAATACACCGCACCAGCACCCAAAATGTAAGGCGTCAGCAAACCCATCAGCTCACCGCGTACATAGGCGGCACGGAAAAAGTCTGTCAAACCAATAGCGAAAACCAACGTCGTATCTTGGAATAAAATAATACACTGCTGCAAGATTAGCGGCAGCATTTTGCGAAAGGCTTGTGGCAAAATAACCAGACGCATGGTCTGCCCATAAGTCATACCCAGCGCTTTGGCGGCATTGACCTGCCCACTACCAATTGACTGAATACCAGCACGCACCACCTCTGAAAAGTAAGCGGCTTCAAACATCATAAATGCAACCACACAAGAGGCAAAAGCAGCATCAAGTTGTAAGTACTTACCCGCTATCCAAAAATAAATCATCGGTACGGCAAAGTAAAACCACAGTAGCACCAGTAGTAGCGGTACAGAACGAAAATAATTGACGTATAGCTTTGCTGGAATCTCAAGCGCTTTGATACCAGACAAGCGCATCAACGCCAATACCGTTCCTAAGCTAATACCACCAATAATCGCCAAAAACAGCACTTTTAAGGTGGTAATCATGCCGCCCATCAAACCAGGATAGGCTGTTGCCAATTCGGTCATCATGTTCATTTCTGACCTCCTGCAATGAGCCCAGGTACACGCAGTTTGCGCTCAATTAACCCCATAATAGCAATCAACGATAAGTTAAATACTAAATAAATAATCGTCGCATAGGTATAAATCTCGATGCTGTTTTGGGTGTATTCGCTGATGGTTTTGGTTTGACTAATCAGCTCCATTACCCCCACTAATGAGGCGACGGAGGCGTTTTTGAAGCAGTTGGTCAGCTCAGAGCTGAGCGGTGGTAAAATAATACGAAAAGCCTGCGGTAGCAGTACTTCTTTATAAACTTGTGGAATACTAAAGCCTAGTGCATAAGCAGCATTGATTTGACCTTCGGGCAACGACTCAATACCTGTACGCACCTGTTCAACGATACGAGCGGCGGTAAATAAGCCAAGACCGATACTCGCTGAGAGCATGGCTGAAGTGTTGGGCGATAAATCCTTATACCACCACTCTTGTATCGTGGGCGTGAGCCAGCCAGGTGCAATATAAAACCAAAAGAACAATTGGACAAGCAGTGGAATATTACGAAAAAATGTCACATAAGCGGTGCCAATGGCACGAGCGGTCTTATTAGGCAAAGTACGCATGATGCCAAAGATAGTACCTACGACCATAGCAATGGCCCATGCGATACTACCAATCAATAGTAGCCAGCCAAGACCAGTAATCATCCAATGGATATAAAGCTCATTACCGATACCAGTCTGCTCAAAGAGCACACCCCAGTTCCAGCTATAATTCATGGTTGTCTCTCCGAGCAGCGACTGAAAATCCTACGTGTTCAGATTGATATCAACATCAGTCTGAACACGTAAGCAAGCTATGTTGCAGGACAATAATTACTGTGCCGTCGCAACTTTCGGCTGAGCGCTGTCATGCGGACTGGCAATCAAGGCTTTTAAGTTGTCAGACATCTCAAAGTTTAGATTGACGTTCTTTGGTGGGATTGGGTTTAAGAACCACTTGTCATAAATGCTGTTGATTTCCCCTGATTTAAAGACATTCGCTAACGCTTCATCGACCACTACTTTGAACTCAGGATCATCCTTACGCATCATACAGCCATAAATCTCAAACGATTGCGGCGTGCCGACGATGACCCATTCATCAGGATTTTTTGCTTTGGCTTTTTCGCCAGCAAGTAGTACATCATCCATCATAAAGGCATCAGCGCGACCATTTTCTAGCATAAGGAAGCCTTCGCCGTGGTCTTTTGCTGAGATGATATTCATGTCCATTTTGTTGTCATCATTATACTGACGAATATAACGCTCTGAAGTTGTGCCTGCGGTGGTGACTAAGGTCTTACCTTTTAGGTCTTCGAAATCTTGAATACCTGAGTCTTTTTTGGTCAATAGACGCGTACCGATTTCAAAGAAACCGTTGGAGAATGCCACTTGTTTTTGACGCTCTTCGTTGTTGGTGGTCGAACCACATTCAAAGTCGACCGTGCCGTTTTGTACCAAGGGAATACGGGTTTGTGAGGTGATAAGGTTATAACGGACGTTGAGGTCTGGCATGTTTAGCTTTTGCTTAACTGCTTCGACGACTTTCATCTCTAAATCGTGCGCATAACCAATCGGCTGATTTGGGTCGTCAGCGATATAAGAAAATGGAATAGAAGAGTCACGGTGACCGACCACGATAGTACCCGAGTCTTTGATTTTTTGTAGAGTACCGTTGGTAGTGGTTTCTGTCGCTGTTGCATCATCTGCTGGCGCATCATTGCTGGTTTGGCTACTGTTATTACACCCTGCAAGACCTAGCGCCATAAAAGCAGCGAGAGTTAAAGGTTTAGAGAAAGATCTAGAAGATAGATAGCTCATGAGATACATCCTTTTATCACATTATCACAAGATTAAATGAGTGCTTGGACGACACAGGTCTTATTCATTTACCTTACTGCCACGCATCCATGCGGTTGTTGTTGCTGTTATTTATCACAATGCAACTTAATGTTACTGTACAACAAATTAGCGGGTGTGGGTAAAATTTTTTTAATGAGGCTTATTTTTCAAGGATATCGGGTTTAGTATCACCATAACTATCCAATAAACGCCTTTAATCTGTTAAACAATATCTAACGGGCAATTGATAAATCACGATGAATCCCCATAAAGCTAACAACTTCTTAACACTATAAATGACCTATGACACAAGATACTCAAGTCCCTAATACGGACAGCCAGAACGCTGGCAACCATAGTGACAATGACGTACGTCAACGTTTCTTTATTGAAGATTCGCCAGTGCGCGGTGATGTGGTGCGCCTATCACGCAGCTATGCCAGTACGATAGCCCAAAAGCCTTATCCTGAAGCGATCAAGCGCTTATTGGGTGAGATGCTGACAGCAGCGAGTTTGCTTATCGGCACAGTCAAAATCAATGGTCATCTGTCCATTCAATTGCAATCATCAGACAGCGATAGCTTGCTAAACTGGGCAATGGCAGAATGCAATCAAGACGGTATCATCCGTGCCCTTGCTAGCTGGAAGGGTGAGACTGATGAGCAAGTACAGGCTTGGAAAAATATGACTCATGCCAAAGAGGCATTTGCTGAATTGGGTGCGATGGGTCAAGGCGTGTTGTTTATTAACATTCAGCCTGAAGGCGGCGAAGCCTATCAAGGCATCGTCGAGCGCAGCCATGACAATTTGGCAGACTGCTTAGCGCACTACCAAAAGCAATCGGCGCAGATTCCAACCTTGATTAATTTGGCGTCTGATGGTCTGCAAGCGGGTGGAATGTTGGTACAGATGCTTCCTCGTACTGCTGAAGAAACCTATGAAGTCGAGCAAAACCAAGATGCGGGTATCGACGATGACTTATGGACACGTCTGAGCGTTTTGACACGGACAGTGAAAGCTGAAGAGTTGACCACGCTTGATGCCAACGAAATCCTTTATCGCTTGTATCATGAAGAAAATGTCGTCGCGCCCGACCCTGTTGCCTTATCATTTGGTTGCACCTGCTCACGTGAGAAATGTGAGATGGCCATTGAGCAAATCGGTGAAGCAGAAGTCTTAGACATCATTGATGAGCAAGGCGGTAACTTTGAGATGGATTGCGGATTTTGTGGCGAGATGTATAAATTTAATAAAGACGATGTGACCACGATATTTTCTGAGTAATTAGGATTTAGTGCAGCTCGCTTAGTAATAAAAAAACCCTCAAGTATCATGCTTGGGGGTTTTTAATGTCATGGCTTGAAATTTATGACTGACGATATAACTGGTTTCGAGCACGCTTAATTGGCTACTTCATCCACTTCTGGATAAGAATAGATACGACTATCAAGCCCATACTTTGCATCATGGGCATCGCCTAGCCTATTATCCAACAACCAAGCAATAACTTGCTCATGTACTCTATCGCTGTAGATTAAATTCATGTGATTGACTCCATAAAAAATCGCCTTATGTCCCTCTGGTACTGCTAGCGTATGCTCTTCGGTATATTCGCCGAGCGCTGATTCTACTGAGACCAACCCGTCCCCAAGCAAACTTGTGGTCTTAGATTCATAATGAGTTTCAATCAAAGCTGCCGCCACTAAATAGGTATTCACATGCAGGGGCAAACGCGTGGGATGACGAAACTCTGCTGGCAGCACGCTGCGCCCTTCGGTAGACTTCCAATCAGCATCGCGAATACTGCCGTAACGTAAATCTATAATACCGGCGCTACGCAAGTCGCCCAATTTAGCCAATGATCCTGCAAAAGGTAGCTTAGCGATTTTATCTTGAACAAAATGTCCAATCTGCTCCAAGCTTGCGCCATGATGCGGTGAGCCTAAGGTGACAAGATTGCCCACGCGTTTGACCCAGCTAAAGCCTTGCTCTTTACCATAAAATAGCGCACTACGGCTCAATAATCCACCCATACTATGACCGATTAAATCTATTTGAGTGACGTCGGGATTACTCTCAACCAAATCTTGCAAGACTTTTGCAAAGCTACGTCCGTTGCTAGAAATACGCCGACCCGTATTATAGTTTAAATACAGAACCGTCGCTTTTGGCAAGTGATTGACCAACGCTTCACCCAAATTTCCTTCTCCAGATACCTGCCAGCTCAAATGACTCATACAAAGCCCATGGCATAAAATAATAATACGCCCGGACAGCGCGCCACTTTGTACACGATTGTATTCATCGTATAACACCATCGATACTGCCAATGGATTGTGATGAGTAATAAGGTGATCGCCCATGACGCCATTTAGAATATTGACCAAGCGACGTAAGTTTTTGGGTAAAGGTTGTATTTTTTTGGGTTTGGAAACAGTGTTATAAAGACGCAGCCCTGAGGCAAGATTATTGCCCACCAATTGCATCGTATAACGCACCGTGCCATAAATCCGCCCCGTGATACCGCGCTGCCAGTGCTCAATATTGCCTTTATTAAACCGCCCTAAAGGACGCAGCAGAATCTCACGATGGATAGCCTCTACAATATCAGTGACTTCTACCACGCCCATCGTTGCCAACTGAGCCAAGCCTTCAAAAAAATCAACCAACGTAATAGGCTGATGCGGTTTGCTATAACTGTTGTCCACCGTCTCGGCGCTCAGCTCATCGACATAGATATATTCGAGTTTCGCCAACTCTTCATAGACATCGCCCTGAAAACCTTCACCAGTATCCGACTCAACAGCAGTTGGACGCCGAGTGGTGGCAAATAAATCATGAATGGTTTCTAAAGGTTTTGGACTGGGCATAGTGTTAACATATCAAGCAGTTGAAAGGATTTTCCATACTATCCTGTAATTGTCATAAACAGAAGAGAATGATTTAACTATCAAGTATTTTTATTGTCAAAGAAAGGCGCTATCCCTTAATACCTATCCCTTAATACCTATCCCTTAATACCTATCCCTTAATACCTATCCTCCAAAATACAAAATCCCAAGCCATGACTTAGGATTTATGTGTTGAGAAAGACACATCATTACTCATG
This sequence comes from Psychrobacter cibarius, assembly GCA_030686115.1. NCBI lineage: Bacteria > Pseudomonadati > Pseudomonadota > Gammaproteobacteria > Moraxellales > Moraxellaceae > Psychrobacter > Psychrobacter cibarius. The sequence goes on along the minus strand of CP131612.1, from coordinate 464,127 downwards.
CAAATGTCTAACTAGACAAACGACTCTGCCAGTATGACGTCGCCATCTTCACGCGTAATCATTACGGTCGCTGAGCGCGGCGTACTGCCTCCAGCAATAGCACCCCAAGTATTACCCGGATGCTGAATATTGATAAATAAGGTTTTAAAGTCAGGAGCCATGGTAATACCTGTGACTTCACAGCCTTCAGGACCGACAAAAAATCGTTTGATATTGTCATTACTAGCAGGCATCCCAACTCGTGTTTGTTGTCCCGCTGAGGTCGTTATGGCTGTCCCATCACTGACTTTACCCGGCAGCGCCGCCAGTAACATACAGCTGCTGGTATCGGTATAAGCGCCGTCATCGGTCTGAATCCATAATACGCCACGCGGATCGAAGTACAAACCATCGGGAGAAGACAAATCATTGCTATCATTTAACTGTGACAAATTTTCTGCGGCCAGATCATAAGGCGTGGCAAACAAATAAATGTCCCACTCAAAACTCATGGCCGCATGATCGCCACCTGCTTCTGCCCAGCGAATGATATGACCGTTGTCATTACCTGCCGCTTTTTCACCTGCTTGATAGCTACGCGGATTAGAGGCTGACACAGGTTGGTCTTCGCGTACGCCGCGATATTTATTATTGGTCAATGTGACGTACACCTCACCAGTCATAGGGCTAACCGACACCCACTCTGGTCGATCCATTTTGGTGGCGCCGACCACATCTGCTGCGGCACGAGCAAAAACCAACACCTCATCTTGCCCATTAAAAGGCAATACCGTATTGGAGGCATCCAGTCCGTTTCGACTATGGACGAGTGCTTTCCACTCACCGCTGCCATCTTCATTAAAGATAGCAACATAGAGCGTACCGTCATTCAAATACTTATCGCCTGCTTTTAAGCCACCACCGATATCACTATTTGACCATGTGGCTTTGGAGACAAACTTATAAATATATTCGCCGCGAGCATCATCGCCCATATAAAAAACCACCGGTTTGCCTTGTTCAACGGGCGCATAAGCACAGTTTTCATGGGCAAAACGTCCCAGTGCCGTACGTTTTTGCGGCATAGAGTTTTGGTCAAAAGGGTCAATTTCGGCGATATAGCCAAAGGTATTAAAGCCATTACGATAATCGTCAGCAGCACTGGTACCGACGGCGGTCATATCCCAACGCGAAAACTCATCGGCTATCTTGGCATCTTTGGCTTCAGGTGTGTGCCACAGATACTCCCAGCCTGGGAAATCCTCTGTTGCACCGTAGCGCTCGCGACCATAGTTTTGCTCATCACTTAATTGGCTAGCATCTTGCCCACGGGCGAATACCCCTAAAAAGTTCTCTTCGGTGGTCAGATAGGTACCCCAAGGTGACAAACCTGCACCGCAATTATTATTGATGCCGCGCGTCTGAAAACCTGTCGGATCAAACTTAGTCTTGACCAAATCAGAGCCAGCAACGGGCCCTGTCAACTGCGCCGTACTACTACTCGTGAGACGGCGATTATATTTCGAATCAGCCACCATCTCATAGCCCATGCCATCAGCGCGGCGTTTCATCTCGACCACTGCTACCCCATGGCAATTGACTTCTCGGCGCACATCGCTCGCGAGGCGACGATTTTGAAAGATGGGCGCGGCGTTGTTATCTTGGATCACATGATAGCCAAACGGACTCAGCTCACTACTGTTTACATATTCATGATTCATCACCAGTAGCCCATTCTCTGCCGCTTTGGCATCATATGCACCTCCCTTTTTACCAAAAAACCACATACCATCATGGTTGTCACCCATACGCCATTCAAAGGACTCGGCCGACTGCTCTCGATTGTCTTTCCAATCATCGATACCAGATATCAGCGGCGTACCCAGTGGTAATATCATCTCGGCTTTATAGCCTGCTGCTACGCTCATCGTCTCGGCAGTTGAATGCGCTACGGCCTTAAATTTTAGGGTTTCAGGACGTTTGAGATCGCCTTGAGCCGGAATAGCTGCATCATTACCATTCTCTACGATAGGGCTGCTACTGTCATCATCGTCACTACAACCAACCAAAGGGAGCGCCCCAAAAAACGCGGCTGCTGTCAATCCTGTGCCACCTTTGAGGATACTACGACGGTTTAAACGACGACTAATAATGGTTTGAAAATCGATATTGTCGGTCGGATTAGAATCTTCAACGATTTCATGGGCAAGTGGTTGTTTATTATTCAATAATGTCATTATCAGTCACCTTGCTGTTAGGCTGGATTAGCAGAAAAGAGTTGATCGCGGCTTTACAATTATCACCACAAAAATACGAATTACGCCTAAGTCTACCGAGAGTTTATGACAGAACGTTGAAACATAGATGACAGTCTCATGACAGCACTTTGTGAGCACCTCATAAAACGAAAAAATCCCAAGCGTTAACTTGGGATTTTATGATGGCGTCGCTGCATTTGACGACTGATAAAATAGTACTGCTACAGAAATCTATTGAACCTTAGCCTGCCATTCATGGGCACCGAGCTTCAATTTTAACGCATCGCCTGCTTGTAATATGCCAACGCCGCTCGGCGTTCCAGTCATAATCACATCACCTGCTTGTAAGCTAAAGGCATGGCTAATCTCTGCCAGTAATTCATAAACTGGAAATAGCATCAAGGCACTATCACCATCTTGCTTCAGCTCATTATTGATATAAAGCTGATATTCGACATGGCTAAAATCACCAAACGCTTGCGGATCAATCCAATCAGCAAGCACACAGGCACCATCGAAACACTTAGCACGCTCCCATGGATGACCTTTTTCTTTGAGCTTACTTTGCAAGTCACGTAAGGTCAAATCCAGCCCCAAGGTCACGCCACCAATCGCTTGCTGTGCTTGTTCAAGCGTGGCTGCCGATAAGTCTGCTGCTAATTGTACACACAGCTCAGCTTCATAATGGGTCTCACCATATATCGCTGGATTGGGACGGACGATATCATGACGCACACTGACCACTGACGATGCTGGTTTCATAAATAAGATGGGTGATTTTGGTATCTCATTGCCAAGCTCGCGGGCGTGTTCCGCATAGTTACGGCCGACACAGACCACCTTGCCGATGGATGCACGTACGCTATCGTTAACCATTGCGATGCTCGTGTCATCATTGACACTGGCAGCAATCGCATTGATTAAAGACATATGGGGTGATTGGCTCATACTAGACACTCACAGCAGATTATTGATAGGTTGGTCATACATACTGCACTATCTGTCGTTATTTTTCTAGGGCTTATCTTCATTTTAAAAATAGTCATAAAAATGAGATAAATGGCAGTTAAACAAAATAATAGCGGGTTAATATTAAGATATTAACCCGCTATTTCATTGATTTTTTAGCATTATTTTGAGCCAAACCATTAAGGTATGGTATTGGTCATTACATCAGGTGGTACATAGCTTGTGTGGCGATTCATTCTTTTTTCAAACAACCTAAAGCTAAATAGAATCACCCATGATAATAGAAGGTAAATAATACCAGCAGCAAAGAACAGCTCCATCAAGGTATAAGTTCGCGCACTAATGGTTCGAGCGACACCCGTAATATCCATCAAAGCGATGGTCGACGCAAGCGCACTGCCTTTTAGCATAAAGATCACTTCATTGCTATAAGCTGGAATGACAATACCAAAGGCACGGGGTAAGGTAATACGCGTAAGCTTCTGCCATTTCGACATACCGATAGCGTCAGCTGCTTCGAGCTCACCAACAGGAATGGTCTGAATCGCACCGCGAATGATTTCTGCCAAATAAGCACTGGTATTCATAGTAAAGGCAATGATGGCACACCAATACGCTTGACTGAGCACAGGTTCCCATAAGAACGAATTCCGTATCGCCTCAAACTGTCCTAGACCATAATAAATCAAAAATATCTGTACCAGCAGCGGCGTGCCACGGAAGAAGAAGATATAAGAAAATGGTAGTATCTGTACCAGCCAATTTTTTGACAAGCGCAACTGGGCTAACACCAAACCAAAAAATAGACCGATAATACCTGAGATAACCACCAGCTGTACGGTCAATACTGCCCCGTTTAATAAATCAGGAATACTATCAAAAATGACCTGCCAATTCCAATCCATAGTATCTCTCCTCTATCCTATGGTCGATTGACGGTGGGTTGACTGACGGCTCAGCTTTTTAGCGTAGCGTGCCGCTGGATTGGCGCGCCATTCGAGCCACATCATAAAACCAGTAATCAACATGGTTAAACCCAGATAAATAATCGCCGCTGCCATATAAAAAGTAAATGGCTGCTGCGTTGATTGAGCGGCACGTGATGCCTGATACATGATGTCTTTGAGACCCACGACCGATACCAATGCAGTATCTTTGAGCAACACCAAAAACAAATTGCCCAATCCTGGCAACGCAATCTGCCAAACTTGTGGCAAAGTAATGCGATAAAACGTCTGAAAAGGACGCATACCAATCGCTTGCGCCGCCTCCTTTTGCCCTATCGGAATCTCTTGGATCGACATGCGAAAAATTTCAGTCGCATAAGCGCCAAACGCGATAGACAACGCCATCACGCCACCCCAAAAGGCACTGATCTCAACATATTCGTTATAGCCGAATTTTTTGAGAATCGTCATCAGCAGCATAGAGCCACCGTAATAGATAAACAGTACCAATAGCAACTCTGGAATACCGCGCATTGTCGCCGTATATACAGTCGCAATTTTACGCAGCAGCCATACATTGGACAGCTTAGCTGTGGCACCGAGCAGCCCTAAAGCCATGCCGATGACTAAACTGGTCATGGCAAGCTTGATGGTGACGGTAGCGCCGCTCAGTAGTAGCGCGCCAAATCCTTGTAAATCAAACACAATTATCCACTCAGTCTCTTTATATTAGCAATTTGCAAAATATGAGTTAAAAGAATCAGCATCAATCGCTGAGCGCTGCTGATAAGCGTATTTTATACCAAATAGACCTTGGTGCTTTGCGTCATAGATCGACGTCAAATCAATACGATTATTGCGGCGGAAATTGACACAGTAGAAATGAGCGCTGATTTTATCATATTCGCTGCCAGCTATGTTAATACTCACACGTAAAAGCAGTGCTTAAATAGACGCTTATCTTCTTAAAATCACATTAGATTAGTCATATTTTTACAAACCGAACAGTCAATATCACAAGACCAAACTATTTTTTATAAAAAACAAAAAAAGGATATCGCTATTGAAGCAATACCCTTCCTATGAAATGGAATTCAAATTAACCTAGGGCGTGTCCTCAATTCAATTGATAGCAATCTAAATGAGCTAAAAATGGTTAAATCTTGCCAAACATCGTCAAATAGCTAGGTAATATCTCGATATTATCTGCACTATTTTCCTTGTTTGACTGCAATTTACCTGATTTTTATCACCATTTTTAAAATGAGGACACGCCCTAGTAAAAATCACCATTCTCACGATTACGATGCAACAGTGCTAAATGTATTTTAAGACTTATTCAGCAGGTTTTTCTGTCGGCTCAGTATTGACCGTTGAGCTTGACGCTGGAATCGCAAAATATTTTTGATTGATTTTATCGTAAGTGCCATCCGCTTTAATATTGACCAATGACTTATTAATTTTTGCTTGCAATGCATCACCTGGACGCACCGCGATGGCAAAATTATCATTGATGTCAATCTCTTGACCTTTGAGCGCATACTGACTGCCTGAGGTGGAGCCAAGCCATTCTAGCGCTGGCAGCTTATCAGACACCATCGCATCGACACGATTCGAACCCAAATCCAAAAACGCATTACTTAGTGTGTCATAAAGCTTCATATCAGCATTTGGATAAACCTTTTCTAACCACTGCGAAGAAATGGTCGAGCGCTGAGCGGCAATAGAATGCGCATTGATATCATCGCTATTGCTAGGATCGAAGCTGCTGTCTTTTTTGGCCAAAAACACCAAGGTATTGCTAAAGTACGGCTCTGTAAAACTGACTTGTTGCTCACGCTCAGGCGTCACCGACATGGCGGCCACAATCGCATCGTACTTACCCGCTTTTAGACCCGGGATGATACCGTCCCAATCTTGCGCCGTGATTTCACATGTTACCTTCATATCGGCACAGATAGCGTTGGCAATATCAACATCAAAACCACCAAGGGTCCCGTCCGCATTGGTATAATTAAAGGGAGCATAAGCGCCTTCGGTACCAATACGTAACACATCACCCGTCGCTGCGGTCTCAGCGGCGTCTGGGCTGACATCATCATTTACATCATTTTGACCATTGCTACACCCTGCTAAGGTTAAAAGCGCCGCCATCGCAAGCAAGGGCGCTGAAAAACGTCGCGCCTTGATGCCATTGATAACGGATGCGTTCGCGATTGCACGGTGTTGGTCAAAATGGTTATTCATGATCATCCTTGGGGTTTGTGAGTAAAATAACACTCATCTCTATGAGTGAATATCGCCATACGTGACAGCCATATCAGCCGAGCACAGAGATGAGCTATGATATTAGTTAGTCGCCGCTTCAGCTGATTCTTCTTTCACTTCAACAGCATCATCACCTTCAACCACCATCACTTCTTTTACGTCGGTGGTTGCCACGGCTTTTTGCGCAGCAGCGGTAGAGCTGGTGCCAAAATAGCTGCCTGTGATTTGATCATAAGTACCGTTTTCTTTTAATTCAGCCAACGCTTTATTGAATTTAGCGACCAATGGATCGCCTTTACGAAGCGCGATACCCATGGCATCTTCGTCGGTGCTGATTTCTTGTCCTTTCACTTCATAGTCTTTACCAGCATCCGTTTTGAGCCAATCGATGCCAGTGACTTTATCGGACATCATTGCCCGTACGCGACCTGAAGTCAGATCCAGATACGCATTGTCTTGGGTATCATAAAGCTTGATATCAGCATCTGCATGTTCATCCTGCAAGTACTGTGAAGCGACGGTTGAGCGCTGTGAGGCAATGGGCTGACCTTTTAAGGCATCGACGCGAATATCATCACCTTTTTTACCAATCAAGATAATGCCGGTGTGAAAGTACGGATCAGTGAATTCAACCACTTCTTTACGCTCAGGCGTGATCGACATACCTGCGATAATTGCATCGAATTTTTGGGCATTTAGACCAGGAATGAGACCATCCCAATCTTGTGAGATGACTTCACATTTCGCTTTCATTTGTGCACACAGAGCATCGACCAGCTCAATCTCATAACCAATTAACTTGCCATCAGCATCGGTATAACTGAACGGCTTATAGCTTGATTCGGTGGCAATTTTTATGTTCATAGGTGCATCGGCTGTGGTGTCAGCTGCCGCACCATCTTCTGGCGTGGCGCTATTATTACAACCAGCCAGCATAAGCATCGCGGCACTTAATGGCGCAAGCCAAAGCGCCTTAGTTTTTAATGATGATGTCATTGATATTGTCATGTTTGCTATTCCTTCATTTTTCAATCAGAAGATTATTGACCAAAGTTCGCTTGCTCAAGACGGGCCAGCTCACCGTTACTACGGATTTCGCTGAGTGCTTTATTAAAGTCGTCTCTGAGTGCGTCACCTTTACGAACAGCAATGGCAATATTGTCGTCATTGTCAATTTCGTCACCAACGATACCAAAGCCTTCAGGGTTGTCTGCCAACCATGATTTGGCAGAGACTTTTTCCGCCAATACCGCATCGCTACGACCAGACTTTAGATCCAGATAAGCATTGTCATAATTGTCATACAACTGCACAGTATTGCCGTCTTTGCCTTCATAGTTATCTTGTAAATAAGCGCCAGGCGTGGTTGAACGTTGACCACCAAGTGTCAAGTTTTTGATCGCCATAGGATCAAAACTGCCTTTGGTATCGGTCAGCCAAACCATCGTATTGGCAAAGTAAGGCTCGGTAAAGTCGACTTTTTCTTGACGCTCAGGTGTAATAGACATACCCGCAATCACTGCATCATACTTTTGTGCTAAAAGACCCGGAATAATACCATCCCAATCTTGAGCGACGATTTCACATTTGGCTTGCATCTGTTTACACAAGGCATTGGCAACGTCAATATCGTAGCCTGCCAAGCTGCCATCAGCATTGGTGTAGTTAAAAGGAGGGTAAGCACCTTCGGTCGCGATACGAATGGTCTTGCCAGCCGTTTCTGCTGCAGTGGCGTCAGTGTTGCTATCAGTAGTTTCATTAGCCGGTTGACTACAGGCGCTCAGCATCAATGCGGCGGTAACGGTCATCGATGACCACAATAGGCGAGAATTCGACATCATACATTCCTTAAATTCTGATGGGTTTTTAATGTAGGGTTCTGATATTTTGTTCTCTGACGTCCCTGCCAGACAAGCAATATAGATAGCAGAATACACAAGCAGCCGTCATTATCGACCACCTGTAAACCTTTTGATAATACCTGAGTAAAATATCAAAAACAAACGTTTTACATACCGACTGTTATTAACGAGTAATAAACGGTCAACGCTGCTTACTAAGCAGTAATTTTATGCTTAAAATAAAATGACGATAGGGTGGTAAGAATATTACCACCCCATTTTTGCATATAAAACGGATACTAAATACGAGGCTAGTTCTGACGATGCGACGCCATAAAGTCTTTGACACGCTCAGAGGTAGGATTATCAAAAACTTGCTCGGGCGTGCCCATCTCTTCAATCACGCCTTGATGCAAGAACACCACTTTGCTTGATACTTCTCTCGCAAAACGCATCTCATGGGTGACGATAAGCATAGTGCGCCCCTCTTCTGCCAACTCACGCATGACAGCGAGCACTTCATTGACCAGCTCAGGATCTAAGGCTGAGGTTGGCTCATCGAATAGTAGCACCTGTGGCTGCATGGCAAGCGCACGGGCAATAGCGACACGCTGACGCTGACCGCCAGATAAATTCGCTGGATACGCGTCTTTTTTATCAAGCAAACCGACTTTATCAAGCAGCTTTTCAGCATCGCTAATGGCTTGATCTTTTTTAATCTTTAAAACCTGCGTTGGTCCTTCGATGATGTTTTGCAAAATCGTTTTGTGCGGCCACAAGTTAAAGTTTTGGAAGACAAAACCCACGCGCGCGCGCAAGTTTTCCAATTGCTTGATATCGACCGCTTGCAGCTCACCTGACTTGGCAGGCTTGAGCATCAGCTCATCATTACCGATAATAATACGACCTTGATTGGGCTTTTCGAGCAAATTAATGCAGCGCAGCAAGGTAGATTTACCTGAGCCTGATGAGCCCAAAATAGAGATGACATCACCGTCATATGCGGTAAGGGACACCCCTTTTAGCACTGCCAATGAGCCATAGCTTTTATGGACGTCTTGTAAATCTAAGGCGATAGGCCTAGTCGGATCTTTTGCAATATCAAGCATGGTTCAGCAGACTTCCAATAAATATGAGTGAAAACACGAATAAAAATAAATAAAAAATAGCGGCATAGGCAGCATAAATAGTATCAGCATCAATCATAGCATTATCGTGATAAGGCAATGATTCGTGACACAAATAGAAAAAATGTCACATTGTCTCTTATTACACAGCAAAAAGGCAAATCCTGTATTGAACCAGATGCTCAATCAACGCTGAATCAATGCACAATCAGTGGTAAATAAATATTAATAAGCCACTAAATAGCTAACACAAAAAAGCCCAGACTGTATTTACAGCGCTGAGCCTTATTTTATCACTTTCGTGTACTGGGCGTAGTTTTATCTGATTATCTAGTTTTATTCGCTTATATCATCAACTAATGATAACCAGTTAATCAAAGTAGCGATTTAATACGTTGAGACATGTTCTTCGCTCTCAGTGCCGTCCAGCACTTCGGCGTCATCTGCTGTTGCCACCGCCACATCATCATTACTACCCACTGCCATGCCATCATCGGCGCTAGCAACTGCAATATCATCGCCATCGCCTGCTGTCGCAACACCAGTAGCTTCATCCTCTACTGCTGTTTGTGCATCAACGGCTGGAGCAGTTTCCATAGGCGCTTCTTCTTTCTTACCGCAAGCGCCCAATGTCAATGCCGCGGCAACCAAACCAACTGTCAGCAAGCTTTTACGCGTGGTGTTGTCGATAGTGTCATTTCTAATAGCCATTTTTATTCTCCATCATTATTTCATTTATTGAATTGTATTTGACGAGCAACCATTCGTACATGAATGTCTGCCCTTTAATTGCTTTTTGATGCACCGTTAAGCTCTACTATACGTATGATTAATGCTAGCTACCTTAGTAGTTACAACGCAGTTCTGTTAAAACCACGTAACCGAAAGTTTGCGTTTTTGCTTTCTCTGAAATGATGTTTGTATCATGAAGTGGCAAGGACTCAGTAATGGTAAAGTCAGTAAAATGACGCGACGACCATGCTCATAAACGCTATGTAAAGCAGGCACTGTTCACAAAATCATCTTTACTATCGCCTCAATCTCCTCTATGTTAAATAGCATAATACCTGACAGGTATCAAAATCATCTTTTTGCCACATTTTCGCCTTTTTGGGCGCTTTCATTTTCTTAAAACATTTATAACATAAGGAAAATAATTTATGAGTCAATCGAATACCACAGACGTTACTGCCTATATGCAAGCTGTTGGCAAACAGGCACGAGCTGCTTCGCGTGTGCTGGCTGCGGCAAACACTGGTGACAAAAACTCAGCATTAATGGCGATTCATGATGTGTTAAAAGAGGCCAAATCAGATATCTTGGCCGCCAATAAAATCGATATGCATAATGGACAAAGCAACGATTTAGAGGCAGCCTTACTGGATCGCTTAGAGCTAAATGATGCCCGCTTTGACGGCATGCTCCAAGGGTTAAAAGACGTCGCCTCATTACCAGACCCTATCGGCGAAGTCACTGACATGACCTATCAGCCATCAGGGATTCATTTGGGGAAAATGCGGGTGCCGCTCGGCGTGGTCGGTATGATTTATGAGTCACGCCCTAACGTGACCTTAGAAGCGGCTTCATTGGCGCTAAAATCAGGCAACGCTATTATCTTGCGCGGCGGCTCTGAAGCGTTTGAATCCAATCAAGCAATCGCCAAATGTATCTTGGAAGGACTACAGAAAGTCGGGCTGTCTGAGCACAGTGTGCAAGTATTACAAACGACCGATCGCGCTGCTGTCGGCGAGCTGATTACCATGACTGATTATGTCGATGTCATCGTCCCACGCGGTGGCAAAGGATTGATTGAGCGTATCAGCCGCGATGCTCGCGTTCCTGTCATCAAGCATTTAGATGGCAACTGCCACACCTTTATCGATAGTGATGCGGATGCCGAAATCGCCATCAAGGTCAGCGTCAATGCAAAAACCCATCGCTACGGTACGTGTAATACCATGGAGACGCTATTGATCGACGAATCAGTCGCGGGTGAGCTATTGCCAAAGATTGCCGAAGCCATCATCGCCGCTGATGATGCGATGCAATTGCGCCTTGATGATAAGTCGCAAGCCATCTTAAATGATAATGCTAAGCTTGCTGGACATTTGTCTGCGGCCACTGCTGAGGATTGGGATACCGAATATTTAGCGCCTATCTTAGCGGTAAAAGTTTTGTCAGGTATTGACGAAGCCATTGAACATATCAACACTCATGGCAGCCATCATACCGACGTTATCATTACCGACAACTATACCAAGTCGCAACGCTTCATCCGTGAAGTCGACTCGGCGAGCGTCATGATTAACGCCTCTAGCCGTTTTGCCGATGGCTTTGAGTATGGATTGGGTGCCGAGATTGGCATCTCGACCGATAAAATCCATGCTCGTGGTCCAGTAGGACTTGAAGGTCTCACCTCACAAAAATGGATCGTGTATGGTCATGGTGAGACTCGCGCCTAACGTCTTATCGCTTAGCCTATCATCCACTCTCTCATTTAACGTATAATCCACAAAAAAACGCCAGCTCAATTGCTGGCGTTTTTTAGTAGTGTCAAATATGTTATATATGCGGTATTAAAACTATGTATATGATAGAAGTCATGCGGCACGATAACAAAACAGGCGATAGGAAAGTGGGCTTATGCAGAGTGGTAAAATCAAGCACTGGAATTCAGATAAAGGCTATGGCTTTATCGATGTAGACAACCAAAGTGAAGACGTGTTTTTTCATGTGAGTAAAGTGCGATTATCACAGCCGATAACCATCGGTCAAAGCGTCTATTTTAATAGTGAGCGTAATGATAAAAACCAACTACGAGCCACTGAAGTCACTTCCAACGAATTGAGTATTTTAGCCACTCCAGACTCAAATATAACCAATCACCATTCAAATACTAACAGCCGAAACAACTCTACTGATAATAACAAAAACTCGCGACACACTACCCGTGACAATCGCCATAGTCAGCGTGGCAACCAAAACAAGAGAAGCTTAGGCTCTACCCTATTTAGTTTGATTGCTCTTATTACCGTCGCTGTTTACTTTTTTGGTGATTTGTCGTCTGGGTTTTTGACCGATAGTATTGACCCAACGACGGTATCACAAACCTCATCAGAGGCACAGCCAGCAAAGATAAGCGGCGTCACGGGCGATGCTCAGATAGACAATACCATTGTCCTTATTCAACGAGGCGGGCCTTTTCCTTATCCTCATAAAGATGGCACGACATTTTATAATCGTGAGGGCAGATTGCCCACGCAGTCGCAAGGCTACTACCGCGAATATACCGTGCCGACCCCTGGCGTGTCACATCGCGGTGCACGGCGTATCGTCACAGGTGGTCATCCGCCGACCGTATATTACTTAACCGTTGATCACTATGATAGCTTTCGCAGACTGGACGTAAAATAATATGAGTAAAGCCATCCACTATATTAATCTGGGTTTTGACCAAGATATTAACCAAAAAACTACAGCACTAAATGCTAGCATGCCCGCTCAGACTGTTAACATACCGGTAGACGAGATACTTAATAAAACCACATTATTAACAAACTTAGCCAATGCCTGTGATTTTCCCAGCTATTTTTCACATAACTGGGATAGCGCATGGGACTGTTTAAAGGACAGCGAAGTGACTCACCTGATGCTGGATCTAACAGCGGTGAAAAAAATAAACACCGAAGATTTTAATGTTTTCAAAAGCATCATTGAAGATGCCTACAGAGATTTTGGCAAGCCGCAATTATGGGTTATTATGCCGTCCGTGGATGATGCCTAGTCGCCAATCACCACACAAACCTGAATTCGAGATAAAACCATATTTATCCCGAATTCAGGTTAATTTATTTTTATAGAAAGGATTAATATATGGAAATTACCCTAAACGGCTATTACACGCTGATACTAGCCACTCTAGTGCTGCTGCTTGGGCGCTTTTTGGTCAAGAAAATTAAATTCTTAGAAGATTTTAACATTCCAGAGCCTGTTGCTGGTGGTTTGGTCGCGGCAATAGTGGTCTATATTCTAAATATCATTTGGGGATATAGTTTTAACTTTCATCAAGGATTACAGACGGCTACCATGCTGATGTTTTTTGCCTCTATTGGTTTGAGTGCTGATTTTAGTAGACTCAAAGCCGGTGGTACGCCATTGTTGATTTTTACCATCGTTGTGTCCGTTTTTATCGTCTTGCAAGATGTCGTTGGTGTGGCCATGGCAAGCGCGTTGGGACTTGATCCACTACTTGGATTAGTGACAGGTTCTATCGCCCTGACTGGTGGTCACGGTACGGCAGGCGCTTGGGGTATCACCTTGGAGCAAGATTACGGTGTGGTCGGTGCAACGACACTTGGTATCGCCGTTGCCACCTATGGCTTAGTCGCTGGTGGTATCATTGGTGGTCCTGTTGCCCGTCGTCTGATTCAAAAGCTGGGGTTAAAACCAACACCCGCCAATCCCAATCCTAGTGACATCGAAAAAGTCGCTGGTGCGCAGTCGCTTTATAGCACCAAACATGATGAAGATTCAGCGAGTAGTAATAAAGAAATTTTCGAAAGACCTGATAGCATGCGCTTTATCACGGCCTCTTCTACTATTGAGACATTGGCATTGTTTGCCGCAGCGTTGGCTTTCGCCGATGTCATGACGCTTGTTGCCCAAGGCACGTGGTTTGAGCTACCTACCTTCGTTTGGGCGTTGGCAGGTGGTGTGATTATTCGTAATGTCTTAACCACTATCTTTAATTTTGATATGTTTGATCGCTCTATCGACGTATTTGGTAACGCTTCTTTGAGTCTGTTCTTAGCCATGGCGCTGCTGTCATTAAAGCTATGGCAGCTGACTGATTTGGCAGGCCCTGTGTTGATTATCTTACTGGTACAGACTGTCATTATGGTCGTTTATGTCTATTTCATAACCTTTAAGGTGATGGGTAAAGACTATGATGCAGCGGTCTTGTCAGCTGGACATTGTGGTTTCGGTATGGGTGCGACGCCTACGGCGATTGCCAATATGCAGGCAGTCACGGATCGCTATCTGCCTTCGCCTAAGGCGTTTTTGATTGTGCCAATGGTTGGTGCATTCTTTGTCGATATCGTCAACGCGACGATCTTGCAGATATTTACTAAACTGCCGTTTATGTAATTTGATAAGCAATAAAGTCGAATTAACCTGAATAAGGCTGGGCTACGCTATCGTAACCCAGCCTTTTTTATTGGTTATTCAACCTTCCTATAAAGGTATGATTGAACTAAGCTAGATCATTACCTAGTATTGAGAGAATGATATGAGTAAAGACAAACTTATCAAATTATCGAAGGAAGAGGAAGAAGCGCTGTTAGATAATTTGAGAGATTATATGAGCGAAGAGTTTGATTTGGATATCGGTAATTTGCCTGCCAAGTTCTTATTCGATTTTATGGTGGACTTGATCGGCTCTAAAATATATAACCAAGCCATCGATGATGCTGAGCCTTGGTTATATGAGAGATTTATGGGCATATTAGAAGACAGTCATGCGTTGAAGAAAGATTAGCTACTATTTTCTACGACACATAAAAACCGCCTAGCCATTCAGCTAAGCGGTTTTTCACATCAAACTAAGACGCTCAAGTTTTAAAGTACTTCAAGTAACAAATACTTAACGCAAATTTTTATATATTAAAGCGTAAACCTAACCACATTGAGCTTGTTCTCTTCTGCAAACTCAAATAACTTATGAACATGATTTAAATTCTCAAGAAACGTATTCAAACCTTCTTGGCTCTCTGCTTCGTGGTAACCGATGTCGTGTACCAATTTTTTTAAGTCTGTCGCGGCAAACGCTTTGACAATCTTAGGCACGACGGCCACATCATATAATAGCCTGTCATGCTGCTCATGCAGAGGCGTGTTGTCTGCCAAAAATAACAGATCGCACAAGGCGTAATGTCCCTCTCCCAACAGCTCAATCAATTCTTCCGTATAGTGTTCAAAAGATGCTTGTTTCACATCCAAGTATTGGTTGTCACGATTTTCTCTTAGCTCATCAAGTGTAATACTACCATTTAGCATACTTGCTAAATTTTCCTCACGAACACTACAAAAACAAAATGACATAGATGTAGAAATAGGCATCGTACTCCCCTTATCTGTTATTAAAAATAAAAACCACCTAGCAGAAGCTAAATGGTTCTTTCTTCAGTTCAATGAGATTGTATAAAAGATAGGTCGCAGGTTAAGTAATCAATAGCGAGTATTATTATGTAAGTAAGATAAGTAAAACCCACAGTCTTGACTGATTTGCTCATCTGTCATTTTAGCGCTTTTCTTTATACTGAATTTTCACCTGCTACAGATTATTAATCGCGTTTCACTGAATTATCTAGCTAGTTTATCTAGCATGGTCGAGAGCCATGCATTGTTATCTGCAATATACGTGTCCCCTAGTGCTAGGATCTCATCAGCCGCTTGCACAGAGTCAGGATGATCAATCATCGCTTCTTGTATATACGTCTGTCCATGTGACACCATATCTACCATACTCTTGTTAGTCACTTCAAAATGACATTGCCAACCAAGCACCCACGTACCTAATTCTTTATGCTTTGATGTTTGATAAACAAAACCTTGATTGGCCCAAGTATGTGACGTTGCAATTGGCATCGCGCCTTTGGGACACTCAAAACCATCGCCATGCCAATGAAATACAGTGAATTCATTCTTTGGCAAATCTGCTAGCAGCGGATGCGCAAGCCCCTGTTCGGTCAATTGAATGGGCAGCCAGCCAACCTCTTTTATGCCTGATGGCGCAACTTTCGCCCCCAAGCTATCTGCAATCAGTTGTGCACCCAAACAAACACCAATCACGGTTTTTCCGTCATTAATACTTTGCTGAATGAAAGATTTTTCATCAGCTAGCCACTGAAAGTCACTTTCATCATGAATGCTCATTGGTCCACCCATAACGACTAACCAATCAAAACTGTCTTGCGCGGGTAATGGTTCATTTTTATAAAAACGTGTGACCGTAATACTATGGCCTCGATTATCTGCCCACTGCTTGATATGGCTGAGCTCTTCAAAATCAACATGGTAAAGAGCATGAATTCGTAGCATCATCAAATTATCCTTTTATTAAAAAAATAAAAACCGCCTAGCAAAAGCTAAGCGGTTTTTGTTATACAGCTCCCAAAAAGAGTCAGTTAAGACTTACTGATTTTTTTCGTAAACTGGTAACTCTTTGCAGATCGCTTCTACTTTACCGCGTACTTCAGTAGCGACGGCTTCATCACCGCGGCTATCTAATACATCACAAATCCAACCTGCCAAATCACCCGCTTGCGCTTCGTTGAAGCCACGAGTAGTGATTGCTGGCGTGCCGATACGGATGCCAGACGTCACGAACGGAGATTTTGGATCATTTGGTACGGCGTTTTTATTCACAGTAATATGCGCATCGCCAAGCCATTTGTCCGCTTCTTTACCCGTCATTTCTTGCTTAACTAGGCTGATCAGCATGAGATGGTTTTCAGTACCGCCAGAGATGATTTCATAGCCGCGGTCTTGAACCACTTTTGCCATCGCTTTAGCATTTTTAACCACTTGCTGCTGATAAGTAGAAAAGTTATCTTCTAACGCTTCTTTAAAGCAAACCGCTTTTGCCGCGATGACATGCATCAACGGGCCACCTTGGTTACCTGGGAATACGGCAGAATTGAGCTTTTTAGCAAGTACTTCATCACGCGCCAAAATCATGCCTGAACGTGGACCACGTAGGGTTTTGTGCGTAGTCGTTGTAACCACATCAGCGAAAGGTACTGGGTTTGGATAAACACCACCAGCAACTAGACCAGCAACGTGCGCCATATCTACTAGCAAATAAGCGCCAACTTCATCAGCGATTTCACGGAAACGTGCCCAATCGACTACCTGTGAATACGCTGAAAAACCAGCAATAATCATTTTAGGCTTATGCTCTTTTGCCAAACTTTCAACTTGATCATAATCGATAAGACCAGTGCCTTCGACCAAGCCGTACTGTACGGCATTGTAGTTCAGACCTGAA
Source organism: Psychrobacter cibarius (assembly GCA_030686115.1). NCBI lineage: Bacteria > Pseudomonadati > Pseudomonadota > Gammaproteobacteria > Moraxellales > Moraxellaceae > Psychrobacter > Psychrobacter cibarius. Next base: position 446,688 of record CP131612.1, on the reverse strand, counting down.
AAGTTAATGTGTGCGCCGTGAGTCAAGTGACCACCTGCGTCTAAGCTCATGCCTAGTACGGTGTCATTTGCTTCAAGTAACGCTAAAAATACGGCAGAGTTTGCTTGGCTACCAGAATGTGGCTGGACGTTGACGTACTCAGCACCGAACAACTCTTTTGCACGATCAATCGCCAATTGCTCTACAACGTCTACATGCTCACAACCACCATAATAACGCTTACCAGGATAGCCTTCAGCGTATTTGTTGGTTAGATCTGTGCCTTGCGCTTCCATCACTGCTTGCGAGCAGTAGTTTTCAGACGCAATCAATTCGATATGGTTTTCTTGACGAACGCTTTCTGCAGCCATCGCTTCTGCAAGTACTGGATCAAAATCTTTGATAGAAATATCTTTAAACATAGTGATGTCCTAGGTAGTGACTGTCATTGAAAAATGTCGTTGAAAAGAAGCTTATAGGCTGCCCACAATAAAACAATTACTGTGTCAACGTCGCTCAAAGTACCAGCGGTACTTTTACGCTCAGTTTTATGGTATGACCATTATTGTGAATTGAGTCTATTAGCAAAGATAAGTAGGAGTAAGCAGAGGCAATAGGCCTGTCATTAACTTGTCCAATTCGGCAATAAACTCGATACGCGTTGGCATCAAAATCATCGCTAAACATTAAGTGTAACATGAAAATTTGTACGGTGAGCGCAAAAAAACCTCACTGTAAGCTGAGTGAATTAAATGGTGATATAACACAGATAAATAGCCAATAAAATAAATGGTTTACCGCTATCATATTGCTCCTAGCCTGTTGTTGGTCAGCAGAGTAGTAGCGATATTTATCTATTGGCTGGCTACTTAACGGATATTTAACTGTCAGTAGCGACAAATGCTGGCAAGAAAGTTTCGCTGATCAGCAGCTGGCGACCATACCAATCATAACGTGTTTGCCGTTGCCAACCCTCACTTTTCTGCTGGATAAAACGCTGATTGGGCAAGGTCCGACTGCGTTTAAATAACACATAACCGATGGGTGTGCCTTTGAGCTGCTGTAGACGGCGGGCGTTACCTTTGAGACTGGGTAACGGAAAGATACTTTGCGCGGCCACCCACGGATGCTCGTCATTGCCATACAGTTGCGCCTCTCGCACCCATGCTAGCATGGGACGATTCAGCATGGCACCTGTGACATTCAATTGTTTTTTTTGTGCCAATGACAGCAATCGGTAGCCCTCAAAGCTACGCTCCACGCGTAAGGGCTGCCCTGCTTTCACTTCCAACACCGCCGTGAGAGAGCCTGCGACATTGAGCCACGAGAGTAGCTCACTAGGAGGAGACAAATGGGTAGGACAAAAAAATTGAGTACTGGACATAGTTAACGGCTAATAGTGACATAATAATAAAAAAGAAAGCGAGCGTTAGGCGTATTAAGCAAAGCCTATTGATTGGTATCAAAGGCTGGCATATTATCCGCATTAAAGGGCAATGCCTCAAACGCTTGCTGACGATACTGCGCCATATGCGCACGGTCTTGGGCGCAAAAATTGGCGATAGCTGGCACAAAACGTGGATCATAAATACGGTGGATAGAGTGTGTCGTCGTTGGAATAAAACCACGAACCAGCTTATGCTCCCCTTGCGTACCCGGATCAAAATACTTAAGCTCTTGCTCGATGGCAAACTCAATACCTTGATAATAACATAGCTCAAAGTGTAAGCTGTCGTACTCACCCAGTGCTCCCCAATAGCGACCATAAAGAGTGGCATTGGTACTATTGGGTTTATCATATAAAAACAAGCTACTGGCGATAATTTCTCCAGAGGCATCTAACGCTTGTGCGAGCATTAAGTGCTCAGACATAGTCGCTGCCAGTGCCATAAAAAAATCTATCGTCAAATAAGGCTGTTGTCCACGTATTGCATAGGTCATTACATAACAATGATAAAAGACTTTCCAGTCGTCCTCGGTAATATCATCGCCGCATTTACGTTGGCAGATGATGCCTTGCTCCGCAACTTTACGACGCTCAGCACGAATGGTTTTGCGTTTTTTGGCTTTTAGCGTTGCTAAGAATGCTTCAAAATCAGCAAACGGTTGGCAGTCTTGTAGCAAGTCTTTATTTTGCCATAAGAACTGACAGCCTTGACGTTCCAGTATAGGCATGTCAATTGCGGTTAACTCTAAACTATTATCTTGAGCGGCTAGCAAATGCGCTACATCAATATCAGTAGGCATAGATGCCGTGGCAATTGTAGCCAGCTCAGGCGTAATAAATAATCCATGCCAGCTTGAGGCGCCTACTTGCTGAGCAATATCATCGACGCCTGCGATAGCTGTCTTTATGATATCGGTGGTTAACGTCTCACCTTTTGCCAACCAAAGCCGCTGACCCGTAATCGGTGTATAGGGCACGCTGGTAACCAGCCTTGGATAATAATCCACACCATAACGCGCATAGGCTTCTGCCCATGAATGGTCAAACACAAACTCGCCGCGATGATGACCTTTGAGGAATACTGGCAACACCGCCACAGGATGCGCAGCTTCATTAATCGCAGAATGGTTTTCACTATGGTTTTCGCTATGATCAGCGTGGTCTATCGAGCTGTCGCTTTGACTATCTGCGACACGATGTACTAACACAAATAGCGGCAACCAGCCTGCCTGCTCACCAATCGCACCAGTGTCAGCTAACGCTTGCCAAAAAGCAAATGACATAAAAGGGGTATCGGGGGTTTGCCAGTCTGCTTGACTCTGCCAGCTGGTGTCATTGAGTAATGCATATTGTAAACTCATAATACTCACTATTTATTTTTATATGGGCGTAGTTTTTTATACCTTGTTTCGTATATGACTGGCCTAGCAAAATTCTACTCAAACTCTGTCACAATTATGCTCTCATAATTTTCAGATATTACGAATAAAATAGATAACAATGCGCTCTCGATAATAAAAGCTATCCCAGTAAAGTCATCTCTAAAAACATAGATGATTTGGTTTGTCAGCTCATTGCTGCAATGAGAGTAAGAATCACTTAGTCACGACTCATATCTATGATATGACTGGCAGTTTTTTGAATAATGATTGTATTATTCATCGTTTTATGACGAATATTAGCAGGCAGTGTTTGTATAGAAAGGATGAAATTTTTATCGATGACTGGTAGAATAAGGCTCTTAACAGCTTAATGTAATTAAGACATATTAGAAACAACCGAAAACACTACACTTAGTTCATTATGCGATATTGACATCGTATCAGATTTATAATCAGTTAACTATGATGTAGCGTCCGCACTCTATTTTTAAGTCATTCATATGAGCAGGTCGTTCAGACAAGACAGTCAAACTGCCGCTTAACGAAGAAAAATTCTAAGCAGACTCGATAGTTTCCAAGAAACTGTGTACAAAAAGCTCGCGACACATTATTTAGTATCGTTGCATGATCCATTATTACATCAGAGCTGTATGGAATTATTAACTTATATTTGAGCCTTATTATTAATTACAACTAAAAGGAATGCCCAACTAATGTCTAAAATTATTTATACAAAAACTGACGAAGCACCAGCGCTAGCAACCTTATCATTTTTGCCAATTGTAAAAGCTTTTACTCAAACAGCAGGCATCGAAGTTGAAACCAGCGATATCTCTGTTGCTGCCCGTGTGTTGGCTGAGTTTCCAGAGTACTTAACGGAAGAGCAGCGCGTTCCTGATAATCTGGCTGAGCTGGGTCGTCTGACTCAAGATCCAGATACCAATATCATTAAACTGCCTAATATCAGTGCTTCTGTTGGACAGCTAAAAGCTTGTATCAAAGAATTGCAAAGCAAAGGCTACGCTATCCCTGATTTTCCAGATGATCCTAAGACAGAAGAAGAAGAAGAGATCCGTAAGCGTTATGGCAAAAGCTTGGGCAGTTCTGTCAACCCAGTATTGCGTGAAGGCAACTCAGATCGCCGTGCACCAAAAGCGGTTAAAAACTATGCACGCAAGCATCCACACTCTATGGGTGAATGGAAGCAATGGTCACAGACCCACGTGTCGCACATGCACAGTGGCGATTTTTATGCTGGTGAGCAATCTATCACTTTGGATAAAGCACGTAGCGTACGTATGGAGCGCGTGGCTGAAGATGGCACTATTCATGTCTTCAAAACAGGCATTGCCTTGCTGGATAAAGAAGTCATCGACTTGATGTTTATGAGCAAAAAATCATTACTTGAGTTTTATGAGCGTGAAATGGAAGATTGCCGCGAAGCTGGTATCTTGTTTTCACTGCACGTAAAAGCCACGATGATGAAAGTATCGCATCCTATCGTGTTTGGTCATGCGGTCAAAACTTATTATAAAGATGCCTTTAATAAACATGGCGCTTTCTTTGACGAGCTAGGTATCAACGTCAACAACGGCATGGCAAGTTTATATGAAAAAATCGCTGAGCTACCTGCCAGTAAGCGTGAAGAAATCGAACGCGATTTACATGCTTGCCAAGTGCATCGTCCACGCCTAGCGATGGTTGATTCATCAAAAGGTATCACCAACTTCCATTCACCAAGTGATGTAATTGTTGATGCATCTATGCCTGCGATGATTCGTTCAGGCGGTAAAATGTGGGGCGCTGATGGCAAAATGTATGACTGTAAAGCGGTCATGCCTGAATCTACCTTTGCTCGCATCTATCAAGAAATGATTAACTTCTGTAAATGGCATGGCAATTTTGACCCAACGACGATGGGTACGGTCCCTAACGTTGGTTTGATGGCACAAAAAGCCGAAGAGTATGGCTCGCATGACAAGACTTTTGAGGCGAGTGGTTCAGGATTGGCTCGTATTGTCGATGAAGATACTGATGAGGTATTGCTTGAGCAGCAGGTTGAAAACGGTGATATTTGGCGCATGTGTCAGGTTAAAGATGAGCCTATCCAAGATTGGGTAAAACTTGCGGTACGCCGTGCCCGTGAATCAGATACACCAGTTATTTTTTGGCTAGACCCTTATCGCCCACATGAGAACGAGCTGATCAAAAAAGTTCAAACTTACTTAAAAGATCATGATACTACAGGCCTGCATATTGAAATCATGTCACAGGTTCGTGCGATGCGTTATACGCTAGAGCGCGTTGCCCGTGGTCTGGATACTATCTCTGCGACTGGTAATATTTTACGTGATTACTTGACTGACTTGTTCCCAATTTTAGAATTAGGAACCAGTGCAAAAATGCTGTCAGTCGTACCATTAATGAAAGGCGGCGGTTTGTTTGAAACGGGCGCTGGTGGTTCTGCACCTAAGCACGTTCAACAGCTACTAGAAGAGAACCATTTACGTTGGGATTCATTGGGTGAGTTCTTAGCTTTGACCGTGTCTTTGGAGCATTTGGCCAGTCACGATAACAATGCTAAAGCGCAAATCTTGGCGGATACGCTAGATACGGCGACAGAAAAACTGTTGTTAAACAACAAAGGTCCTTCACGTAAAACAGGTGAAATCGATAACCGTGGTAGTCATTTCTATCTGGCGATGTACTGGGCACAAGAGCTTGCGGCACAAGATAAAGATGCTGATCTAAAAGCAAAATTTGCACCGCTGGCAGAAAAACTTGAGAGCAACGAAGCTGCTATCGTCAAGGAGCTAAATGAAGCTCAAGGCAAGCCTGTAGACTTGAAAGGTTACTACTTGGCAGACGAAGCATTGGCTGAACAAGCGATGCGTCCAAGCACGCTATTCAATGCAGCAATCGCCTCATTGTAATTGAGTCATGTGCTAATACAGCAAACAATTGGGCTTAATTTTCTTTACTTATAAAGACTTTTGAACCCAGTTAGGTAAAATAAAAACACCGCTTAGGTCTCAGACTTAAGCGGTGTTTTTTATGCTTGAACATAAGATAGTACGTTTAAAACGTTACTTTTAAAATATAGTCAGAGCACTTTTAAACCGCTACGGTGTTACCCACCCTAGATGTACTCAGTGTACTATCTGCGGTCGGTCGCCTTGTAGCGATTCTAAAATTCCTTGACTATATCACTTATAAACAGCAAAAAAATGTCAATAAAAAAACCACCTACATAACTGTAGATGGCTTTATAATATTTATATGTTCAGCGATACTTTTGTGAATATTGATATTTTTATTGATACTATAAAATTCTGATAACTGCTGACTCAGCTCTATATACTTTTTAAACATCCATGTGCTTGATAACCGCTTTACCAAACTCAGAAGTACTGAGCAAGATAGCATCTGGCATGAGGCGCTCAAAGTCATAAGTGACCGTTTTATTAGCAATAGCACCTTGGATACCACTGATAATGAGATCAGCGGCTTCTGTCCAGCCCATGTCTCGTAACATCATCTCAGCTGATAAAATTAATGAGCCAGGATTTACTTTATTCTGACCCGCATATTTAGGTGCTGTGCCATGAGTTGCCTCATAAACTGCAATTGCGCCGCCTTTGTTAGCGCCCGGTGCGATACCAATACCGCCCACCTCGGCTGCTAGGGCATCTGAGATATAATCACCGTTTAAGTTTAGCGTCGCAACGACTGAATAATCCGCAGGACGCATCAAGATTTGCTGCAAAAAGGCATCAGCAATAACATCCTTGATAATAATATCATTGCCTGTTTTTGGATTTTTCATTGTCATCCAAGGACCACCATCTAATAATTCTGCATCAAAGCGTTCTGCGGCCAGCTCATAGCCCCATTCCTTAAATGCGCCTTCGGTATACTTCATAATATTGCCTTTGTGCACTAAAGTCACACTGGGCAAATCATTATCGATAGCATGTTGAATGGCTTTACGCACCAGACGCTGCGAGCCTTCTTTCGATACTGGCTTGATGCCGATACCGCAATCATCATCGAAGCGGATCTTCGTGACGCCCATCTCTTCTTTTAAAAATTTGATGATTTTCTTAGCGTCTTCACTGCCTGCTTTCCATTCGATACCTGCATAGATATCTTCTGAATTTTCACGGAAAATGACCATATCTGTCAGCTCAGGATGCTGAACAGGACTTGGTACACCTTCAAACCAACGAACTGGGCGCTGACATACATAGAGGTCAAGCTCTTGACGTACCGCTACATTCAATGAGCGAAAGCCACCGCCAACTGGCGTGGTCAATGGGCCTTTGATACTGATAACATAGTCTTTTAAAATCTCTAGCGTCTCGCTTGGCAGATAGTCACCATCATATATTTTAGCGGCTTTTTCGCCGAGATAAGCCTCCATCCAAATGATGGACTGTTTGCCATGATAAGCTTTCTCCACTGCCGCATTGACCACTTTTATCATGACAGGCGTGATATCGATCCCGATGCCATCGCCTTCAACGAACGGGATAATAGGATGATTGGGTACATTTAGCGACAGATCAGCATTTACGGTAATTTTTTCGCCGTCTCTTGGGACGATAACCTTCTCATAAGACATGGATAAAACTCCTTGGTTGTATGTTAGATATCGCAAGCATCCTTAGCACTCTGTTATGCTAGCCACTCTATTATGATTATTTATACCGCTTTAAACGCGGATTGGCCAAACTAAAAACTTTGAGCAATAAGTAAGTTGCGATATGCTGATAAATGATTTAAAAAATGAATAAGTAAAATAGTGATGCACTGAATAATCATTTATTGACTTAACGATTTATTGACTTAACGATACTGTAAAAATCCCTTTAGTAAAATAGCATCCACACAGACTGTTATAATAACGCGCAAAATAACAAAGATACTTTATATAAAATCAACAAATTTGCAGCTTATAGCGTTGATTTAAAAAAATAACGTTTTATTAGGGTGTATCCTCGTTTTAAAAATGGTGAATTGAGGACACGCTCTAACCTCACAATACGCACAAAATAATAATTCAAATTTAGGAAATCCCAAACCATGTCGACCTCTAGTCTGATTTTATTCAACAAACCTTATGGGGTGCAAAGTCAGTTTCGTGATGACAGCAACAATGATCACACCACCCTATCACAGTATTTTACCGATAAATCTTTACGGATTGCTGGTAGGCTTGATGCCACCTCAGAGGGTTTGCTGATTTTAACGAGTGATGGTCGAGTCAATAAAGCCATTACCCAGCCACCTTCTGCTACTAATTTTGCAAAAAACCGTCATAAGCAGGGCAAAACTTACTTGGTGCAAGTTGAAGGCACAGCAACGCCAGCGCAGTTGAATGAGCTTGCCTCTGGCGTACATTTAAAAGATGGCAAGACACTACCGGCGACGGCTCTCATGGTAGAAGAGGCAAACTTACCCATTGATTTATGGCAACGTGAGCCGCCTATTCGTGAGCGTAAGAATGTACCGACTTCGTGGCTCATGCTGACAATTTATGAAGGTAAAAATCGCCAAGTCAGACGTATGACAGCACAGGTTGGACTGCCTTGCCTGCGTTTGATACGCTGGTCAGTGGCAGGGTTTGAATTGGGTGATTTAGCCGTTGGTGAGTTTGTGCGAATTCATCTCACTAGCGAACGCTGTCAGCAATTAGGCATTCTCGATTAATTATTACTACCAATCTACTGGTATCTCATTGCTGATTGCTCGTGACTGGCATCTACTTATTAAGACATATCCACATTTCTATCAGTTTTTTAGATAAGAATACGTCTTAATCATTGGCTTTGATATCCATTAAAACCAATTACGACTTGCTAAACATCGCGTCTCGAACGAGCAAGGTTTATTTGCTAAGCTTCAGAACACTATTATTTAGGTATCATAAGTCTCATCCACTTATCATTTGGTTTTTTATTATAGGGATATGTTATGTTTGTTTCTCGTCGTTGGATCTTGTTGGCCACTAGCGTTTCTACAGCGCTTATACTGAGCGCCTGTCAGCCGACAAAAGACAACGATGACACAGATCCTAATACAGCGACCCCACCTGTGAGTGATATCGTTGATGCTCTAAATGACGTTGACGCTGATAACGACCTAGTAGGTGGCGAAAACAGCGCGGACGAGAGTCAAATGACTGACATACTCAGAGACTATACAAGGTCGATGACTAGAATGCATGATGAGATGATGATCGGTATGGGTTATAACGATCCTGATACAGCCTTTGCTAAAGCGATGCTTGGCCACCACCGCGGTGCCGTAGAAATGGCAAAAATTCAGCTGAAATATGGTACTGACGAAGAGATGCGTCAATTGGCACAAGAGATTATCGCCGCTCAGCAAGTTGAAATCGATATTTTGAATAAATGGCTTGCTAGCCACCCTGATACAGCCAAACCTAAACCCAATACTGAAGCGATGCAGCAAGCGTATGCCAGAAGCATGGATGTCTTAAATGGCGAGATGGTATTGGGTATCGCCGATCCTGTGCCTGACATGGCATTTGCACGTGGTATGCTACCGCATCACATTGGCGCGGTAGAGATGGCAAACATTCAGCTGAAATATGGCACTGACGAAGAGATGCGTCAATTGGCACAAGATATCATCGATGGTCAGCAGACTGAGATTGAGCATATGCAACAATGGATTGCAGATGCTAATACCGATAACAAGGTTGAAGAGACACAGGGCACAAGTGAAGCGGATAATCATCAGCAATCTGAGCAAGCTGCTTCTTAGGTGCTGAATTATTAAACGCTGACCTAGCTGTTAATTTTTAACAAACCTTAAAAGACTGCCAGTCATTACACAAAGCCCCTGCCAAATAATATTATTTAGCAGGGGCTTTTATTTTTAACCAATTATTGAACAGAATAGTGAGAAAAAGTACATTCACATTAATACATTTAGCAATGTATTTAACTTTGATAACGCTCTATAGCGTTAAGCCATACTTGCCAGCCTGCATCGCCTGGAGAAGAGTTATCACTGACTCCTGCCGATTGATTTGCTTTTGTTAAGTGCAAGCTCACTTTATGCGGAGATGCTTTGTCAATGGCTTCATCAGCCGCTTTAGGCAGCACATTAACACGCATCAACTCATCACGGCGAAACAGATGACACTCAATATCACGCTCCACATTACTTAGCAACGCCAATTGTTTACTGTCAGCTTTGATACCGTCAAGCGCCACAATGACATCGTTCGCTGAAATACCTGCACTAGCAGCGACACTAGCACGTGTCACGCGATTAACTTTGAGTCCAGCAGGTGTTTCAGTACAGCGCATGCCCCAAGGCACATGCTTGTCAGCCGTCTCTTTGGTATTGCTATGCATGCTAATGCCTTTTGCCGCCAGCAGCGCTTCAATTGGCAACTCTTCAACACCATTGACATAACGATACTCAAAGTCTTCCCAATCCTCTATGGGCATGAACTGCCCAATGACTGAACCCATATCAGCACTATTGATGCCAATGCGTTTATTGTCGTTTTGCTTTGCTTGAGTATAAAAAGCCTTGACCACATCAAACAGACGATAGCGACCATTGCTCTTTTGGAGCAGTGTTAAATCCAAGCATAACGCCACCAGTGCACCTTTGTTGTAATAACTGATACCAGCATTGCCTGTATTTTCATCGTTACGGTATAGCTTAATCCACGCATCAAAGCTTGACTCTGCAACGCTTTGATACGCGCGACCCGCGGTTTGATAGTAACGATTAATTTGCTCAGCCAGTAGCTTGAGATAGCTTGGCTTATCAATCACGCCCGACGCTTGCAACATAAAGTCATCGATATACGAAGTAAAGCCCTCAAATACCCATAGCAGTGGTGTAAATGCCTCGTGGCGCAAATCGACATCCAACATAACATCTGGGCGTACCGTTTTGACCCACCACGAATGAAAATACTCATGGCTGCATAAGCCCAAAAATCGCTGATAATCGGCGCTTGGTATTTTTGGCTCATCAAGAGTTGGTAAGTCTCGGCGCGGCGTAATGAGACTGGTCGAATTGATATGCTCAAGCCCACCATAATCCTGACCACTGGCAAAGGTCATAAACGTATAATCATTAAATGGCGCATCACCCAACCAATCTAAATAGCACTGACAGATCTGAGTGACATCCTGCTGTAGCCTGCCCATATTGGCACTGTGCTTACCTGAGAGATAAAAACGATGATGTAGCGTCTGATGCGTACTGTCTTGAATAATAAAGTCAAACTTATCTTGCTCTGCAATCTCAAACGGGTAATCAATAAGGTCGTGATAACTGCCTGCTTGTAGTCCATAGCTATGCTGCCCATCAAGACGTAGATGAGTAGACTCTAACCCACATGCCAATAGTAGCCGACTCTCGTCTTTACCTGCTAAAAATGCTGCTGGCACTGCTAAACTGACTTGTACAGCTCGATGCTCCTGCCCTTCTACAGCCAATGCCAGTGAGGTGAAATTCCCATACAAACGTTGCTGATCGACATAGGCAGTACGTACCGATAAATCATAGCAGTACACTTCATAGTGGACATTGATGGCTTGCCCTGCCTTAGCTTTTGGTAATTGCCACGTGTTTTTATCTATTTTGTGCGCGCGATAAGTCTCGTGAGTATCGTCATCCATGATTTGGCTGTCTAACACCTGATAATGCACCGCGGTAATGTTGCGCGCAAACTCACGCATCAGATAACTGCCTGGTATCCACGCTGGCATCCAAAGTTGAGATGCATCATTTACTGCCGTAAAATTGAGTGACACATCAACCAAGTGCTCAGAAAAACGCTCGAAATTGAGTCGATAATTGATATCAGTTTTTGCTTTATGGTGATTATTGATTGTATTAGCATCTGATAGCTGATTGCGTGAATCATTGGCAAATGAAGTCATTGTCTTTTTATCCTTATTTATATCATTATGGTAAAAGCCATTGTCCAAAAACGCAACTGGCAAACCCCGAATATCCATTTACGGTCTTCAAACCACAAAAAACTGTGTTTATTTTCATAAAAAACGACATTTATCAGTATAAAATAGCATTTTTTATTGTTTTTACCTTGAAAGTTATATGAGCCATCTCAATTAAAGATGCTAACTGCTAAAGTTACTTTAATAAACTGATGATAATTGACTAATGACGTGGCTATTTGGCTTGCTGATTGGATTTTTTAGGTTTATTGCAACCGTATTTAATTTTTTACATAGATATATTTAGGATAACTTATGACTATTATTGCAAAAGACACTGCCGTCAAATTCAATTACACACTAAAAGACGACGAAGGCAACATTCTTGACCAATCACCAGAAGGTCAACCACTTGCGTATTTGCATGGCCACAGCAACATCATTCCAGGCCTTGAGCAACAGCTAGAAGGTAAATCTGCTGGCGAACAAGTCAATGCTGTTGTTGAACCTGCTGATGGCTACGGCGAATATCAAGAGCAAGCGGTACAACATGTACCACGTGATAACTTCCAAGGCGTTGAAGATATCCAGCCGGGTATGCAGTTTCAGTCAGAAGCTGGCGGACAAGTAATGCTAGTTACCGTTACTGAAGTAAATGACAAAGAAGTGACCGTTGATGCAAACCATCCATTGGCTGGTAAGCGTTTGACGTTTGATGTTGAAATCCAAGAAGTACGTGCAGCAACCGAAGACGAATTAAACCATGGTCATGTCCATGGCGCTGGTGGCGTTGAGCACTAATCTCTTCTAGAGTATAGTGAAATGTTAAATGGTAGTCTTTATTAAGACTACCATTTGGTCAAAAAAGGTCAGTGGCTTTGTCTACTGACCTTTTTTTATGGCTATTATTTATCACAATCACCTTTTTAAAATATGAACCTCTTAGGCGTACATTAAGCAACCTGACAGGCTTACAAACTATTCACTGCTACTGAGTTACCTATTAACACCTATTAGCTAGTTAGTCGTGTTTCTCAATTAATATATAGCAGACGTAACAAAGCCGCATAACGACAAGCGTTATGCGGCTTTTATCACTAACCATCCATGTTATCGTTATATGATACCTAATCCCGGAGTATCCTATAACTGACAGGCATCCAGCCTTATCATCCTTAATCAGCAAACCACCTATCCCTGATGCGACCTTTGAGATACCAATCCCTAGTATCAATGAACCGTTTCGTTCAATCGTGCCGTACAGTTATAATCGCAGATTGCCTCATGGTTAGTAAGAGGTATAAACGTCAATCCATGTAAGCATATGCTTACATGGATTTTAATCACAGCCTTTTTGGCTGACAATATTGACGGTTTATAGCTTCTCTTCAGGGCTTAGCAAGGCTTTAGGTTCAGCGCTCAGCATAATATAGGCCGCTTCATTGATGAAGGCTTCGTCTTCCGGTAGCTCTGGGCGCTCCTTGGCTTTCATGCGACTGCGCTCTTCAAATTTTGCATCCATTGCTGCTTGATAGGTGTTCCAATTTGCATAAGGGCGCTCACCCGTTGCAATAAGACGTTTATTTTCAGCCTCTAGTGAACGCTTTTCAATCAATTGCATCTTAGCTCGGCGGCTATTGATATCAAGTGGAATTGGTTTTTTCTCATCTTCCATATCGCGAATGTTGTTTAGCGCTGATAGATAAACAAACTGTGGGTTTTGCTCTTGACGAATTTTAGACTGCTGGTTAAGTGTCGCCAGCGTCGTGTCAGTGAACTTACCTTCAGGCTTGTAAGGCGCCGTTTTGATGGTATCCCAAGGCAACGCTTTTTTCTGCGCACGTTCGCCAAAAGTGGCATCATCGTAGATATTGACCAACTCTACGTCAGGTACCACACCTTTATTCTGCGTACTACCACCAGTGATGCGATAGAATTTGCGCTGCGTTAAAGTGGCTGAACCCAATGCCAAATTATCGAGTTGAATCTGCGCTGAACCTTTACCCGTTGTCGTACTGCCAACCACTAGCCCACGACCGTAATCTTGGATAGCCGCGGCAAATATCTCACTGGCTGAGGCAGACGCTAGGTTGGTAATAACGACCACTTTGCCATCATAAAGTTGCTCACCGCCATCATCGTCACGGTAGACTTGGATGTTGCCGCGATTGTCACGGATTTGCACCATCGGCCCGCTCTTGATAAAGAAGCCAAGCATTTTTGCTACTTCATCCAATGAACCACCTGGATTATTGCGCAAATCAACCACGAGGCCATCAATATTTTCTTTATTCAACGCTTTCAATGCTTTTTCGGTATCGATACTGACACTGCGATAATCCTCACCGTTACGGCGTGCCTGATAATTCAGATAAAAGCTTGGTATCTCAAGGACGCCGATGCGTTTTGGCGTTTTATCAATATTAGGGCGCTGTACTTCTACCACGCGCTGGTTAACCCCTGACTCTTCTTGTTGAATAATATCACGCACCACCGTCACATTACGGGCACTAGCATCAGGAGTATTTGGCTGACGCACTTTGATGGTCACTGACGTGCCACGTTTACCGCGAATCAAGCTCACAATCTCACGCGTTGACCAGCCAACCACGTCTGTCATGTTCTCGCCATCTTTGGCAATACCGATAATCAAATCATTGGGTTTAATCTGACCAGATTTGGCTGCTGGACCACCATCGACCAAGGTCACGATGCGAGTATAATCTGGGTTTTTACGATCAGGACGAATAGAGACGCCAATGCCTTCTAATTGCAAGCTAGATTGGATTTGTAATTCGTTGGCCTGAATCGGTGCGTAATAATTACTGTGCGGATCGTAAGTCAGCATCGCCGTATTTAAGATGGTTTCCATGATTTCATCGTTTGTGAGACGCTTAAACTGCTCTTGCTGTCGCGATAAACGATTTTGTAAAATCTCGCTTGGTGTACGTTGGTCGTTGCGCACCAAATCTTGCCCACGAGTAATATCTGGATTGCTTAGGAATACTTTTTCTTTGGCTTTTTCATCTTCTTGACCCAAGGTAATACTCATCAGCTGAAACTTAAGCTGACGCGTCCAATAATCACGCTGCTCTTTTTTGGTTTTAAAATGATTGAGTTTTTCACGGTCGAGCACGATCGTATCATCACTCGTCAAATCAATATCGGTTTTTAGCATCTTGCTCGCCATCGCAAAATACTCATTTGAGCGTTTGCGATAGCGTTCAAAGACCTCTACTCCTGCAGACAAGTCGCCACGCTTGAGGCGAGCACCAAATTCATCGGCGTATTTTTTCTTAAACTCATCCACATCAGACTGCAAAAACAACGTATGGTTTGGGTCAAGGCTATCGATATACATAGACAAGATTTCGCTGCCCGTTTTGCTATCTAGCGGCTGATTCAAATAGTGGCTACGATCCAGCAATGCGGCTACTTGGCGAGTGGTGACTTTTTGTTCAGGGTTTTGTACAAAGCCTTCAGTATTGGTGTCGGCCATTGCCGTCCCGTAGCTCTGGGTGAGAATAATACCGGCGATGCCCACTGACGCTGCACTGAGTAACCACTGTGCTGGTTGTTTTTTCATCATATATACCTAGTTATTTTACGTTAATAATATTATTTGTTTTATAAAAATCAAAAGTGACTGAATCAATCGCCGCCTATAAATGCTTTATCTTTAAGTCACGAAATACTTATCTACCATTATCAATCGAATATGTATTCAATGATAGTTTCTAAAATCTAAAACGATACTTTCTAAAATGCTACTTTCTGAATAATTATGGTCACTAAATGCCATTGCTGTTTGCTAATATATTGTTAAAAATCACTCAATATTATCATGCACATAGATATCCAACTGTCTCAAACTGTATAAGCAATCTTACACGCTACGCCTGCACATACCAAACTTTCTATGACATTTATTGTTCATCATTATTTGGGTCATTTATTGACGATTCAATGCCCACTCGCGAATTGATTTGAGTCTATTCATCTGCCACATTATGCTCATCTGATAATAACTGTCATAATAAAGCAGTTTTGATAATAGTGGCACACTGCCAGCTATCATCATTTATTTATTTGAATCTGAACCGATCATACAACAATATATAACACCATAAGGATTACGCAATGTACGGCGTCTTAATGATTGATATCGATAGTACCGCACTGACAGCAGAAGATGTCAGCTTAATCAAACAGGCACAGGTGGGCGGGGTGATTCTATTTGCCCGAAACGTTGCAGATGCCGCACAAGTACGGGCGTTGTGTGACGACATACGTTATCACAACCCGGACATATTAATCGGCGTCGACCAAGAAGGTGGACGAGTCGCACGCCTGCGCAATGGCTTTACCCCACTCCCCGCCATGGGCAGGCTTGGGGAATTATTCAATCAAGAGCCTAGCCATGCGCTAAGCTGTGCTTACGATTGTGGCTATCTAATGGCAACAGAAGTATTGGCCGTGGGCATTGATCTCAGTTTTGCCCCAGTACTTGACAAAGATGGCATCAGCCAAGTCATTGGGGATCGTAGCTTTCATCAAGAGCCGCAAGCGATCACTGCGCTGGCGACGCAGTTTATGCGCGGTATGAAAGCCGCTGGCATGGCAACCACAGGCAAGCATTTCCCCGGTCATGGCGCCATTGCCCCTGACTCCCATGTGGCTGAGGCCATCGATACGCGTAGCTTGGATGAGATTATGCATAGCGATATGCAGCCTTTTGCCCAAACCTTACCGTGGCTTGATGCCTTAATGCCTGCCCATGTTATTTTTTCGCAAGTCGATGATAAGCCAGCAGGTTTTTCTAAAATTTGGCTCAAGGACATCATACGGGATCAGCTAAAGTTTGATGGGGTCTTATTCTCTGATGATCTATGTATGGCAGGTGCTCAAGCCGCAGGCGATGTCAGCGCACGTGTGAAAGCCGCGATTGAAGCGGGTTGTGATATTGCGCTGGTTTGTAATGATCGCGTCGCCGCCCATGAAGCCGCAGAGACCGCACAAGAGCTGCCTTATCCCAATCAAAACCGTATTAAAACAATGTGCGGACAGATACCAACATGGCAAGGTGATCTGGAATCAACTTGTCAACAATTCGATTATTGGCAACAGGCAAAGCAAAACGTGACTCAAACCTTTTTTAATCCTCAATCTGAGGCACAAGCGACTCGCAGCGCTACTGAATTAAAAGATCCGACCGCCTATAAATAATAGCCTTAACAAAATAAAAAACCGCATCTTATAAAGGTGCGGTTTTTTTGAATAAATAACTTCTCAATCAATCTTTTGTGCATTAATTGGTTGGATCTACTGCCGTACCTTGAGTGGCATCATCACCATCAGGCAACAAGTCATCGTTATTGCTATCCAAAGGGTTTAAGTCTGGGTCAAGCGCGTTATTACTAATAATCATACCATCGTTCGCACTGGCCATCTCGTCATTGACTATAAATTCAATACGGCGATTACGGAAGCGACCCTGCTCAGTTGAGTTATCAGCAATAGGCTCTGATTCACCCATGCCTTTCGTCATCAATTTACTAGCATCAACACCTTGAGATACCAAATACTCTTTCACTGCCTCAGCGCGATCACGAGACAATTCTACATTGTAAGAATCTGATGCCTGACTGTCAGTATGACCGATAATCGTCAGCTTCATATTCGGTACTTCTTTGATAATCTTAGCAGCGCGGTCAAGCAGCTCTTTATTGACATCAGGAATGACCGCTTCATCCACTTCAAAGTTGATCACCTGAATACTCAATGCACGAGCCACATCACGTGGATCTGGGTTTTTACCAAGATTGGTCATAGCAACATCCGCAGCTGCCAAACTATTATCAATCTCACCCTGCAAATCTAACGGTCCTTCGGCTTGTATGGTCATCGCAGGAACAGCTGCTTGTAAGTCAGCCACTAGCTTATCTAATGCCGCTGCATCAGGCGCATTGACAGTGATAACATCACCTTTGATGATCATGCTCGCATTTGGTACATTTTTGACGATAGGCAAGATAGTAGCTAGCTGAGCCGCTGCTGGCATATCTACTGCAAAATTGTCATCGACATCAGCACGGCATTTATTGGCTTCTTCACCAAATGCACTGGTTAACGCATTCATTACATTGGTCTGCAAGGTCTCGTCGCCCACATTCATACGGCAAGCATACAGCTCACTATTTTCACCAGTCGCAATGCGCAATGATGCAGGCTCGATATCACCTGCCACTGCCAACTGACCCTCTCCCTGCGCTGCTTGTTGGGCAGTGGCCACCGGTGTAGCGACAGGCTCAGGGTTCTCTTGACAACCACGAAGTAAAGCCCAAGCCAATGCGCCTAAAATAATCAAGCCAATAATGGGGAGCAATGCTTTCATAAAGCTGCCTTGCTGCTCTTCTTCGCGTTGCAATGGAGCGGTGCTCACCGTATCAGAGATACGCGCGCCAGCAGCAGGCGTCGCTGCAAACACACCGACTGGCAGAACGGCACTTGCCCAAGCAGGGATATAACGCTGGTAACTGTCGAGATTATCATTTAGGAACTGCGGCACTGGTGTGGTACCTGCCAAGCTTTTGATTTCGTGAAAAGCCAGTGGCGCTGCCATCGCTATCAGTCCACGCGAAGACGTTGCATCAACATTATGCTTGCCTGCCAGCTCACGAGCGATTTGATCACGTTGCGAATCATCGCTCCATACACGGTCATAAAACCCTTGGTCATCACGAGTGATATTCTCATTTGCAAAACGATTATAAGTATCGTTATCCGCTAAGCGAGCCGCAAAAATAGCGTAGAACTGTTCAAGCAGCCCCTTTTTAGCGGGACTATGATCATCTTCCAGCACGGCTGGGCTGACTGTACGCGTCAAATGACTGATAATATCCATAATACAATTCTCCTATTAATGCCTATATTAGTATCGATTTATATAATTAAAATATTCAAAAAACACCAGATAAAATAATGATTTGAAATAAGAACCATGACAGCTAAAACCATCTTGACCCTGTTCAATTTTCATCATTATAAAAGTATTAAGTCAGTGTTAACAATCAACAGGTTGTTGTACAAATGATACGTTAGGTAATATTTCAAGTGTCACACGTAACCAAAAACATGGCAAATAACCAATCATTAACCCAGTGAGAAGCCATAAAAGAATCAGTAAAACTTATGTATAAATAGAGAAAATACATCCTTTTTTCAGATACTTTATCGTTTTTTAGATACTTCTAACTGGGTATCTACAGAAAAAATGGCGGTATAAGCAACTTATACCGCCATCTTTACTTGATAACTTGTTTCAATGGATAGGTGATTAAACAATCGTTAAACACCTCTATTATCCAATCATTTATTCCTTACTTGTGCAGGTTCAGCGATGATGAGTGTACTTGCCATATCATCTACCTCCGATTCTGAAATAGCACCTGACGGTCTGTTATTCATCGGTGCATTGTTAGGGGTATTGTTAGGAATGTTGCTGGGAATATTGTTGGCATTGTTACTATAATTGTTGGGTACAGGATTAGGTACGATACGATCGCCTGTATCATCATCTGCTGCTTGGAACTCTCCAGACCCACCGTTGTTATAGTCATTAGCATACTGATTATTGGCAGCTCCCTCATTCTCAAACTGGTTATTCGTATTATTCATTGCATCAGCATCGTTATTTTCAGGCAATGGTAATGGTGCAGTACTATCGATGACCATGGCAGGTATCAAAGTACGCATATCCGTAACCAGTCGTTGCAATAGCATACTGTCTGGCGCTTCTAACATAAAACGATCATTCTGCAAATGTAGGCGTGCAAATGGCGTAGACCTAATCATCGTCAAGACATTGGGTAGTAATTCCTCTGGTAAGTTGGCAATACTACTAGCAACTCCAGCCTGTACTGTTAATTCGCAAATACTCGCTTGCTCACCAAAGCTGGTATTGAGCGCTTGTTGCAAGGTGCTTTGTAGCGCTGCATCGCCAATGGTAGCACTACAGGCATACAGACTACCGCTGTTATCTACGCCAACGATGAGCTCAATGGGAGTCATTACCTGCGCTACTGGTGCAGGCGTTGGTGCTACCACAACAGGCACTGTCGCAGCGGCTTCTATAGGCGGCGCGTTGTTCGGTCTGATCAATATTGCCCAAGCAGCAAGCCCTATCGCGGCAATGGCTACTATTAATAAACCCACCCGTACCAGTAAATCATTACGTTGATTGCGAGTACGTACTTTTTCTTGCTTCATACTGCTATTTTCTGCCAAATGATGCGCGGATGGATTGGCATGAATGGCACCAGTATGAGCACTAAAATGACCATCGGTATCACCTATCCTCATACTTTCTACATCAGTATTTCCAATATCTTTTTTATCTGCTGTATCAGCATTTTGCTTATAAGCGGCTGTCGCTGCGGCGATCGTACTGGTATCTATATGAGAATTTTTCCGTCCATCCAAGGAGGTGTCACGCACTGGTACGCTATCAATATCCACGGCGATGTGTGGGTGTGATTCTGATGCGCTATTTACGTTTTGAGGAGCAGTAATAATAGGTGCTGACCACATCGGTAAATACTGACGCAGTGCCGCCTGCTCTCCCTGCAAAAACGCTGGTAAAAACTGGCCGTTTGCCAATACTGTCAGCTCACGATAAGCCAGTGGCGCGGCATTGATAAGCAGCTGTAACGTAGCAAACTCATCAATATGATGGGTAGCAGACAGCTCTCGGATCATAAGCTGTTGTATGCTTTTATCTTGCCACAGTTGCTCGAACAGTGGACTTTCTGTGACTCTATCAACCATCCCTTGCTCGGCGCGGATAAATTGTGAATACACTTGCGGCAAGGCGAGACGTGATGCCAAGATGGCATAAAACTGCTCTAGCAAGCTACTGTAAGCCACACTATCATGACTGTTGCGCTCACCTATGACAGCTGGCGTTACGGTCTTTTCTAATTGGTCGATAATACTCATAGATTACTGCCTCTTTCGGCCTTTATTTTAAATTTACCAACGCATGAAACGTTTATTTTACTTGTCGTTAGCGTCTGTATTCTTGGATACCGCTCTCATTTAACCCGCCATTACCGTCAAGATACGAAGCATTACTTAATTTGCCTGACAGCCTGCTATATTATTCACTATAAAAGCATATAAATGCACTATTTTGTCACATAATAAGTTTTTGCATTGTCATAACTACTGTTAGTATTACTTTATTATAAATAGCTCATGCTTAATAATTGCTTGTCAGTCCTATTTAGTTTGCACTCAGCCATAATGCGTAGGCTTTGAACATTGTTATTCATCACATTGTCACATATCAGGCGCAGCCTAAGGATTTCCCTTTGTTCAATCATACGACCCTTATTATTATTATCACGGTTATTGTCAGCTTAGTGGCATGGCAAAACAAGACAGTATTTAATCGACTTATTTTTTATCCGCCAGCGGTAAATAATGGGCAGTGGGACCGTTTTGTCACGCATGGCTTTATTCATGCCGATAGCATGCACCTGCTCTTTAATATGTTTACTTTATACTTTTTCGGTCGTGCTATTGAAGGGCTGTATCAGCCGTTCTTATTTGGCTATGGTTTTGTGGTCTTTTACGTCTTGGCCATTATCATTGCGATGATTCCAAGCTACCTTAAGAATAAAAACAATGCGAGCTATTTAAGCCTTGGCGCGTCAGGCGGTGTATCAGCCGTGTTGTTTGCTTTTATTTTGCTGGCACCGTGGGAAAAAATCTACCTATTCGCGATTATTCCTATACCTGCGATCCTATTCGCCGTCGCTTATATTGCTTATAGTATCTATGCAGACAAACGGGGCGGCTCTAATATCAATCATATGGCGCATATGTGGGGCGGCGCGTTTGGGGTTATTGCCACGATTATTTTAGAACCGCAAGTCCTACCGCATTTTATCAATGCGCTATTATCGCCTGGGCTTTAAATTTAGTAATAAGTTCAGTAATGAAGTTTAGTGGTAAAAACTGAAATAAAACTCAGTGATAAAAAGTGAAATGAGCACTTGGTTTATGATGGCAATTTAAGTAACTAAGCAATGATTAACGTCGCGTTATGTTTTGCACAAACTTATACTTAACAAACTATTTAAGAATTTGATAATTATTATGATGATAGATGTTATCGGTGATATTCACGGCTACGCAGACAAGTTAATTGGCTTATTAGAGCAGCTAGGTTACGTTCATAATGGCACGTACTTTGTACCGCCAGTAGGGCATCAGGCGTTATTTATCGGTGACTTGATTGACCGAGGACCACAGCAATTGGCTACCTTAGAGATTGTTTTTGCCATGTTAGATGCTAACGTGGCAGATGCGATAATGGGTAATCATGAATATAATGCCCTCGCCTTTGCCACACTTGACCCTGATAATTCCAGCCAATATCTGCGCTCGCACAATGACATACATACACGCCAACATGCGGCATTTTTAGCCGAAATAGCTTTTGGCTCAGAGCGTCATCAATATTGGCTTAATCGGTTATATGAGCTGCCTTTATGGATTGAAACAGACGACGCTTGTTTTGTTCATGCCTGCTGGGATGTCGATAGTATGGCAGTATTGCAGCCATTATTGACTAACGATAACTGTTTAACGCCGCACGGGCTAGTCGCCACTGCCAAAGAAAACACGGCGCCATTTGACGCGCTAGAGCGGGTATTAAAAGGTGTAGAAACAGCATTACCCGACGGCATGATCATGGTCGATAAAGAAGGCACTGAGCGCAAGCGCGTTCGAGTATGCTGGTGGCTTGACGGGCTGAATAAGCGCCGTCTTTATGAGGTGGCGCGTGCGCCTGCATCAGCATTGGCGCAGATTCCAAAAGAGGTGTTGGCTGAAAATATTGATTTCGCCCTGAAAACGAATAAAGCAGTATTTGTCGGTCATTATTGGCTAACTGGCACGCCTGAGCCACTGAGTTCACAAGTTGCCTGTACTGATTATTCAGCGGCGGTAGACAGCGGATATCTGACTTGTTATCAGCTCAATACTGAGCAACCATTGCCACTAAAAGCCAGTAACTTTGTCCAATATCGCCATGATAAAACGGTAAACCCCAATCCATAAAATTGGTACTATTGTCCCCGCTTTTTTATTAAAAATCAAACTTGGCTTTACGAGAGCAACAAAACTTTTGTATGATGGTCTTTTTGAGGATATCAAAGCATGAGCACCACAACAGCTACTGTTAACACGATGGATCAAAACAGCCCTATCGCCTCCCCTGCTGGTCAGCCAAAAGTTGGCATTATTATGGGATCACAATCTGATTGGGCAACCATGAGTGCGGCAGCGCAATTACTCGCAGACTTTGATATCGCCTTTGATTGTGAAGTGGTGTCAGCACACCGCACCCCTGATAGATTGTTTGACTATGCAAAAAGCGCAAAAGATAACGGTCTACAAGTTATCATCGCTGGCGCTGGTGGTGCTGCTCATCTGCCTGGCATGTGTGCCAGTCAAACGCCGTTACCTGTGTTTGGTGTTCCTGTAAAGTCTTCCATGCTCAGCGGTTGGGATAGTCTCTTGTCTATCGTACAGATGCCTAAAGGCGTCGCAGTTGGCACATTAGCGATTGGCTCAGCAGGCGCTTACAATGCTGCCCTGCTTGCGATTCAAGTGTTAGCATTGAATGATGAGACTATTGCGACTAAGCTGGACAATCTGCGCCAAATGCAAACTGATACCATCCTTGCTAGCCCAACGCCAGGCATTATCAATAGCTAATTACCTGTCTTTGATAACGGTTCTTGAATCCCATTATTGAGATATAGCGGCTATTTACTTGATATTTATTTTTAGATGGGTTTTACTTAATACAAGGTGCATGTAATGCACCTTTTCCTATTTTAATAGATGACTTTTTGCCTTTTAATACACCCAAAATATTATTCATTTTTAACTCAAAGAGCCTGCCATGACTACAGCGAACGCTTACCCTGTTACCCAAACCATTCGTACCATCGGTATTTTAGGCGGTGGTCAGCTTGGTATGATGCTTGCCGAAGCAGCGATGCCACTGGGCTACCAATGTGTGTTTTTAGAAGACAGCGCTGAATGCCCTGCTAGCCTATACGGCCGCGTCTTTCATAACGATCAATTGGAAGACTTCATCGCCGCAGCAGACGTTTTCACCTTAGAGTTTGAAAACACACCGACTGCGACAGTTGAACAGCTGACCGATCTGTCAAAATCAGGTAGTAAACAAGGTATGTTTCCTCCATTGATTGCGCTTGATATCGCTCAAGACCGCTTAAAAGAAAAGCAGATGTTCAATTCGCTTGATATTGCCACTGTACCCTTTATGGCTGTCAACTCTGAAGCGGATTTGCAGCAAGCCTGTCATGAATTAGGACTGCCTATCGTCCTAAAAACCAGCCGTGGTGGTTATGATGGCAAAGGTCAGTTCGTGATTAGACAAGACAGTGATATCAAGGCAGCATGGCAAGATCTTAAAGATGCAGTTACGGGTAAAGGCTCACTAACGCCAACGCCTGCACCCTTGATTGCAGAAGGTTTTATTAACTTTAGCCGCGAGCTTTCTATTATCGCCGCACGCGCACAAAATGGTCAGGTTCGTTGCTACGATTTGGTCGAAAACCATCATCATAATGGTATTTTAGCCAAGACCCAAGCGCCTGCCGTTGGCACCAGTCATTTATTCAAACAAGCAACCGATGCCATCACCAAGATCATGAACCACTTAGACTATGTTGGTGTGATGGCACTTGAGCTCTTTGTGACCAAAGATGCGCGTGGTCATGACACGCTACTCGCTAATGAAATTGCGCCGCGTGTGCATAATTCAGGACATTGGAGTATTGAAGGCGCTGTCACCAGCCAATTTGAGAACCACATTCGTGCCGTCGTCAATCTGCCATTAGGTGACACCGACAACGTGCATCCAGCCATTATGCTCAATGTCTTGGGACAATATCCAGATATCAGCGACGTACTAAATATCGATGGTGCGCACTATCATAGCTACCATAAAGCAGAACGCGATGACCGAAAAATTGCGCATATTACCTTGATGCCCAATGATGTTGCCGACTTAGAGCCTGCTTTAGCCAAGCTCGTCGCTACGCTACCCAATAAAATGGGACTTGAGAAAAAACCATCTGCAATTGATAGCCAGCCAAAAGCGGCAAATAGTCTAATCATTACTGACAATAACAATGACAATATTTTAGAGAGTACAGAAATCCATATTGATGACAGCCAAACAACTCAGGCTATCGACGCTAAGGCAAAAACAGAAAAGGTTAAGAAATAATGCAGATTTGGGTAGATGCCGATTCGGTGCCATTGATTGCCAAAGATTTGATTATCAAAACCGCTGAACGCACACAAACCATGGCAATATTCGTCGCCAATCAGCCGATCAAACTGCGTAAGTCACCACTGCTTGTCATGACAGTGGTGCCATCAGGGTTTGATAAAGCCGATGATTATATCGTTGAGCAAATACAGCCAGGCGATTTGGCTATTACTAGCGACATTCCTTTGGCTAATGACATTTTGGACAAAGGTGGTATGGTCTTGACCTCTCGCGGCATGGTTTATGATAAAAATAATATCAAGCAAAAGCTCAATATGCGTGATTTTATGGATACCATGCGCGGTACTGGCGTGCTCGAGCTACAAGAAATGAGTGGTCAAAAACCTTATGGCGATCGTGATAAAAAAGCTTTTGCTGATGGATTAAACAAGTTGGTACGCTAGTTTTCACCCGCTTTGTCTTTGGTTTTTTTATCTTATCCACTTTGCAAACCGTATACATGCCATAACCAAACACTATGCAATCGGCACGCTTCATAACGAAGTGTGCCTTTTTTTCTTGATACGCTATAGTCAGTTTTTACAACAACGATAACGTATATAAGAATAGGAATGACAATGAAAATTTTAGTAATTGGGGCAAGTGGTCGAGTGGGTACGGATTTGGTCAAGCAACTATTAGCGGATAACCATCAAGTTATTGGCACGACACGCCAAGAAGAAAAGCTGTTTACCGATGACAATTATAGCCAGCTAGATTTAGATATCACCGCCGAAAAAGAGGCTATACAAAAGCAAATTGACCAAGATATTGACGCTATATATTTCGTTGCAGGGTCTGGTGGCAAAGATGTCTTAGAAGTAGATTTGCATGGGGCGGTCAAGACCATGCAAGCCGCAGAGGACAAAGGTATTAAACGCTATATCATGCTCAGTACCGTCTTTTCGTTAGACACCAGTAAATGGGACAATGCTGGTATTGCTGACCTAAAAGAATACTATATCTGCAAACACTATGCGGATCAGTGGTTAATTAATAACAGTAGCCTTGATTACACCATCGTTCAAGCAGGGGCGCTAAAAGAGCGCGAAGCAACTGGTAAAATCACTGTCAACGATGATAATGCTGGAGAAAATTCAATTGCCGATGTGGCGACTACTTTGGCAGCCGTCTTAAATGCCAATAATACCATCAAGAAAGTGTTTAGTATGCATAACGGTGAAACTGCGATTGATGAAGCGATTGCAAAATTATAAGAATCAACTTTACAGCGATTAAAACGAAAAAAGCGAGTAAGCCTAATGGGTTACTCGCTTTTTTCTAATAGGCTTGTCAAATAAGTGGCAACTGTATTAAGTCTCTCAATAATCGACTAGGCCAAACCGCTTGGAAAAGAAATCACATCTTCTAAGCTATTCGCGCCTGTGATTACCATGAGTAATCTATCGATACCAACGGCAATACCGCTACAGGGTATTAAAGCATCAGACGCTGCTAATAAATGCTCATCGATTGGCATTTGTGGCAGGTTATGACGCTTACGCAGTTGATTGTCTTGCTCAAACCGTTCTCTTAACGCTTGTCCATCTGCTAGCTCATCATAAGCGTTGGCAATCTCAATACCATTGATATACAGCTCGAAACGTTTAGCGACTGTATTGCCCTCTTTATCAACCGCTGTTTTTGCCAGTGCCGCCGTGGCAGGTGGATATTCTATAATCAAGGTAGGTAAGTCGTGACCCAAGTTTGGCTCGACCGCATGACTGAACAGCAAATCCAGCCAGCTTTGACGAACCTCTGTTTCGCCATCTTCTGTATTATCCAAATCACTATTGAAATCAAAACCTGTCAAACCCTTATCTTCTGCTACTGCTTGCAGGGCATCAAGGCTAGCTGTCAGCGGATGTATGCCGACGAAATCCATAAACGCATCAACATAGCGGTAATGACTCATCACCACTGAATGCCCATAAAGCGCCGCTAATAACTCACTTAGCTCAGCCGCCATATCATCCAGACTATAATTCGGCTGATACCACTCAAGCATGGTAAATTCGATATTATGGCGTACGCCTATTTCGTTATCTCGAAATACGGAGCAAATTTGATATATAGGCACTTGCCAGCTGGCAAGTAAACGCTTCATGGCAAACTCAGGTGAAGTATGCAAATAATAAGTACAAGGTTTATCTTGATACGTCACTTGCGCGGCAACTGATTGTAAGAAAGTATCAGTATTGCCAGCCTGCGATAGTAGCGGTGTTTGCACTTCAAGCACTTGATGCGTGGCGAAAAACTGACGAACGGTGATCATCAATTGCGCACGCTGCTGAGCCATTGCCAATGTCATGGTCGGCGCATAGCTGGGTTTTGAAGAAGAGTTACTTTCTTGGGTCATTATTATTTACTGCAATTAAAGGATAAGAATAAGTTCTCAGATGCTACTTTAGGGTTGAGGGCTGCCTAACTTTTACCACTGCCATTCACGGCGTAAGTGATAATCTCGGCGCAACTGATCAAAGTCAGTACCCTTTACTTGACCGTCAGCCAGTTTGCTTCTTAGTGCAGCATCATCGTGCATGATATCGTAAAACTTCTGTAATCTGTCTGGATGTGCTTTTAGCTCAGACCAGAGATAAGTATTAAGCGGTAGCAACTGATGCATCGACAATACAGGCAAGACTGCCAATTTTTCACAGAGCGCGTCATAGATAATTTGCGTACCACGCAACTTACCTTCGACCGTATAGCCTGCGATATGAGGAGTGGCGATAGCCAGTTTGGACAATAAACTCTCAGAAATCTCTGGTTCAAATTCAAACACATCAAGCACTACTTGGCGATCTGTGCGCTCAATATCTGCTTCTAAATCACGCGCATTAATGACTGGTCCTCGTGCACTGTTAATCAACAAGGTATGCGCAGGCATCACTGCCAGCGTAGTTGCGTCAATCAGATGCTTTGTTGGATAATCACTGCCACTAGGGTTTGTAGTATCTTTATCGGTTAAAGGCACATGTAAGCTCACTACATCGCTTTGGCTAAGCACTTGCTCAAGGCTGGCATTATTCGTATTCGATGCAGGCAGTAGTGGATCATAGCCTAGTACTTGCCAGCCTAAATCATTGGCATACTGAGCTAGCGTACTACCAATATTACCAAGTCCGATGATGCCCAATGTTAATGGCTTCGTGGATTGCTGCCAATAGTGCGGACGCAACGTCAAAATCGCCGTCAATACATACTGCGCAACAGAATGCTTGCTACATCCAGCCGCATTGGCGAAAGTGATATTTCGCGCCGCCAAATAGTCTTGATCGACATGATCGGTACCGATAGTCGCCGAACCGACAAATTTTACGCTGTTATTATTGGCTAGCAATGCCTCGCCTACTGGCGTCACCGAACGTATCAACAGCACATCAGGCTCAACGTCTGCCAGTAATTGCGCATTGATATCACGTCCAGCGACGGTGATTATATTGACCGTCTGCTCAGACGCCTGTCCAAGCATCGAAGCATTAAAAAACGCATCCAAGCTTGCGATATTGCTATCGGCCACGATAGTAATGCTGTCAATAGAGTTCGCTCTATTTTGCATAGCGTTTGCAGTATCCTTATTTAACATGACTATGTGCCTCTACGTGCCTCTACTCTGATTCATTGACTGGTGGCAACGTTTGGTTGTCAGACAACACCAAATCCTGCGGAGCAAATATCTCATTTTTATGCTGCGATATCCATTCTCGCCATACCGCCAATCCGATGGCTAGCACCACAGGACCGATAAACAAACCAACAAAGCCAAAAGCCGTTAGACCACCTAATACACCAATAAAAATAATAATAAAAGGGATTTTGGTCGCGCCACTAATCACAATAGGACGGATGAGATTGTCAACCCAGCTGATAACCAAAGTGCCCCATAGTGCCAAGCCAATCCCTTCTACAGTATGACCTTGGCTTAACAACCAAATGGATACACCACCCCAGACAAATGGCGTGCCAAACGGAATCAGGGCGATAATAAAAGTTACGATAGTGAGTAAGATAGGACTTGGTGCACCAGCGAAGTAGTAACCCACACCTGCGAGCAGTGCTTGTGCCAATGCCGTCAAACCAATACCATAAACCACCGCACGCGTGGTCGTACCCACAGAATCAATATAACCATCAATGCGATTGCCAATGATATTACGCAGTGCTTGGCGAATTTGACGCACCAAACTGGTACCATCACGATAAAAGAAAAACAACGTCATCAGCGCCATACCTAACTTGGCAAGACCGCTAAACACCACATCAAATGCTACTTTGCCATAATATAAATGTGACTGTACCCAAATACGAAACGCCTCTAACGTCCCTTCTGGGTTTTTATTGATTCTCCACAGCACATCTTTCACTTGCTGACCGATGATAGGCATATCTTTAATAGAATCAGGCACATCTAAATAACCCACTTTTATACGATAAATCAAGTTACTGATTAGGCTCAAGGCTTCTTGCTGTAGAATAAAAACACCGATAACCAGTGGCACACCTATCATTAAGGAGATACTCACCGTCATAATAGCAGCGCTAAAATTAGGACTCAGCTTTACTTTTTCATAAAAAAAGTTATAAATAGGAAAGGTTACATACGCTAAAATCGCCGCCCATAATGCGGGTACAATAAAAAACTGTACCACTTGAAAACACAGTACGAACAGCACCACCAACAGAGTAATAGCCAATAAGCGCTGAATAATAAATTCTTTTGTCCAATTTTCAATCATAGCGTATAAACCAAGAGCAGACAGCGAAGATCTATCGCGACCTTGCTGGCAAGTTTATAAATGTGTGATGAATATCAACTCACAGACGGTGCCCATAAAAAGACCCTGTCCATTAGCGGTATTCATTAGCGAGGGGTGTAAACAATCAGTGCCAGTAAATCTGCTTTGAGAGCATCAAATCGTAGCATACCGTAACATACTTACGGACGATAGTTTTGACTAACGCAAGATAAATATCAAACGATTATCACGGCTTATTATGCCGCAAAATACGATAATGATATAACGATATGTTGTAATCTTTACTTACAACTTTCTCTGTATAAGCTTACTAGATGATGACATTAATAGATAGAAGTTGACATATAGATTTAACATGTAAAAACAAGGCACTAAAAGGATATTTTACATTCATACTGTAAACTGACTTATTGAAAGGTAATTCACTGGCGCGTTCTATTTGCAACGATAATTGATGCTATACTAAAGCAATTATTTTAAGCTTTTTAATAGCATTAAATTCGTTTGTTCTTATTTATTTGGATCGTTCTACATATATAACATTTTTCAGACGATGCGCTACAGCCCTCTTTTATCGTCCTTCTATAGACTATCATAAGATCAAACCTGTAGAGGGGCGTTACAACGTTGGATACTGTGCGTAAGCAAGCTCATCATCTCGGTTCACTATTAGAATTCGATATGACAGAGTGCTATTTTGAGTGAATTTCGGACTTACTTTGATTTTATTTTAAATCAACAATGACCCAACAAATTTTAAACCATATATCGATAGGAACAATAACAATGTCAAAAGACAATGATAATCCCAATATAACTCCCTCAACTGAGGCCAGTAAGACCAATAAAACCCAAGAAACAGTTACTTTTGCATTGGCTCAGTCGCATTTTTTGGTTGGTGATATCACTGCCAATGCTGAAAAAATGCGTGCACTCGCATTGCAAGCTCGTGAGCAAGGTGCGGATGTCATTATTTTCCCAGAACTTGCTTTATTAGGTTACCCACCGCAAGATTTATTACTACGCCCAAGTTTATCTGGTCGCATCAAAAGCGCCTTGTCTACTTTAAGTGATATCGATGATATCGTGATGATTGTCGGTTATCCACATGTCGACCATCATGGTACTTTCAACTCTGCTGCTATCTTGCATAATGGTCATCAAAAAGGCTTTTATCATAAGCAAATCTTGCCAAATTATGGCGTATTTGATGAGCGTCGTTATTTTGATAAAGGTCGTAACCAAGTTTTATTTGACTATAAAGGCATCACAATCGGTCTGCTCATCTGTGAAGACTTGTGGGAAAAAGGCCCTATTGCCGAGCTTAAAAAGCAAGGTGCTGATCTGATTATTAGCTTGAACGCCTCACCTTTTGAGATCGAAAAACAAGACAATCGTAAAACGATGCTGGCTAAGCGTAGCCGTGAGAATAATTTGCCTATCGTGTATGTCAACGCCGTTGGCGGTCAAGACGACTTGGTATTTGATGGTGGTTCTATGGCGGTGCAAGCTGATGGTAGCGTTGCCCACGAAGCACCACGTTTTATGAATCAGTTACTTCTTGCCACTTTAGACGTCAAAACTGCTAAGTTTAATAGTCAAACTAAAGCGCCATTAACACTGAGCCGTGAGTCAGAGATGTATCAAGCACTGGTCGTTGGCCTACGCGATTATGTCAACCATTCAGGATTCACTGGTATTATCCTTGGGCTATCAGGTGGTATTGATTCTGCCTTAACGCTATGTATCGCTGTTGATGCTTTGGGTGCTGACAAGGTATATGCGGTGATGATGCCTTATGAATATACTTCTCAGATTAGTCTAGAAGATGCTCAAGCACAGGCTCGCCGCTTAAATGTTTCTTATACGGTTTGTCCTATTTTTGATGCGGTTGAAGGCATCCGTCATACCTTAGCGCCACTATTTAACAAATCGCCAGCAGACACCACTGAAGAAAATATCCAAGCGCGTGCGCGCGGTGTGGTACTGATGGCGCTGTCCAATAAGTTTGGGCACTTGGTCATCACCACTGGTAATAAGTCTGAGTTAGCAGTCGGCTATTCAACATTATATGGTGATATGGCAGGCGGCTTTGATGTGTTAAAAGACGTTTATAAGTCACAGGTTTATAAATTGGCCAGTTATCGCAACCGCTTGGAAGACACCCCAGTCATCCCTGAGCGTGTCATCACTCGCCCGCCATCTGCTGAGTTACGCCCAGACCAAAAAGACCAAGACAGCTTGCCTGACTATGATGTATTAGATGGCATCTTAATGTCATACATCGATGAAGACATGGGCTATCAAGACATCATTAATAAAGGGTTTGACGCTGAACTGGTCGCAAAAGTCATCCAGATGGTAGACAATAGCGAATATAAGCGTTTACAAGCGCCAATCGGTACCAAAATTAGCCATAAAGCCTTTGGACGTGAACGCCGTTATCCATTAGTGAATAAATGGTCAGTAAAAGGCTAAATTAGATTAGCCATTGTTGCTTGCCCTACTTTTATTATGTAGAACGCGAGCAACATGGCTAATTTAATACTTTTATAAAAAATCAAGTTTCTTATGATTAGCTGGGTGCTTGCCCAGCTTTTTTAGTTTCTATAAACCGATTTTTAATGCCCAGCTGTTATAAACAACACTTTCTTTTTGTACTTCTAACCCATTCATTCTTTAACTTCAATTATTTTAATCCCTATATTTTTTACCGAGTATGTCATGAGTTTGCTAACCGCTAGTATCTTTCTTCTTTTATTGCTTGCCCTAAGTGCCTTTGTATCTGCTGCCGAAATAGCCATCGCTGCTGGTCGCAAAATTAAGCTACAAATCATGGCAAAAGAAGGGGATGTCCGCGCATTTGACGTCCTTAAAATGCAAGAGCACCCTGGCAGTTTTATTACTGTCGTACAAGTGGTTTTGAATGCCGTCGCTATCTCAGCTGGTGCAGTAGGTGAGTCAGCTATTAGCCCTTATCTAGAGCTTTTGGTGAAGAATGAAGCAGTGTCATCCGTCATATCATTTGTGCTGATCACCAGTTTGTTTTCTCTGCTCGCTGATTTGATGCCCAGACGATTGGCGATGTCGAACACTGAAGCTATCGCTGTACGTCTCGTACGACCAATGATGCTATTGATTTTTATATTCAAACCCGTGATTTGGATATTTGATGGTGCAGCAAATGTCATCTTTGAATTACTGGGTATTTCAACTATACGGCAAGACGATATGACGCCAGAAGATATTTATGCTGTCATGGATGCTGGTGCTGAAGCTGGTGTACTCAAAAAACAAGAACATCATCTGATAGAAAATATCTTTGATATGCAAGAGCGCACCGTAACGTCGGTGATGAATCCACGTGAAAACATTGTTTATTTTGATACCAAAACGAGCACTGAAAAAGTCGTTGAAGTGATGATTGAACAACCACATAACAAGTTTTTGGTCTGTCAGGAAGATGATTTAGAGCACATTATTGGTTATGTAGAGTCGCGCAGCTTTTTGGCATTGGTTCTTAACCAGCAAGAGGTCAGCTTAACTGACAAAGCCCTACTAAAACCTGCACTCTTCGTCCCTGATACCTTGTCCTTG
Source organism: Psychrobacter cibarius (assembly GCA_030686115.1). Lineage (NCBI taxonomy): Bacteria > Pseudomonadati > Pseudomonadota > Gammaproteobacteria > Moraxellales > Moraxellaceae > Psychrobacter > Psychrobacter cibarius. The sequence continues at coordinate 413,182 of CP131612.1, read as the reverse complement.
TTTGAAGTATTAGAGATGTTTAAATCTACAGGCGCTGACTTTGCCGTCATCGTGAATGAGTATGGATTGGTAGTGGGTGTCATCACGCTTAAGGATGTGATGAGTATCGTCATGGGGGAGCTTGTCACCTTGGAGGAGCAGCCCATTGTTCAACGTACTGATAACTCGTGGCTAATCGATGGCATGACTCCTATCGAAGACGTCGTACGCGCTTTAGATATCGTTGATCTGCCACGCAGTCAGAACTATGAAACCATTAGTGGCTTTATGATGTACATGCTACGCAAGATTCCAAAGAAAACCGATACTATCGAGTATGCCAATTATCGATTTGAGATTATCGCAACGGACAATCTCAAAATCACTCAGATGCTGGTGACCAGAATGGATGAGACTGTCTGATAAATAAAAATTTAAGCTCGTGCGCCAAATATGGCGCTACCAACGCGCACCATTGTCGAACCACTGGCTATCGCCTCTGTCATATCACCGCTCATGCCCATGCTCAGTGTATCCCAAGCATTTAGCTCTGCATGAGTCTGTTTAATCTCATCAAATAACTGCTTGGTACGGGTAAAAGCGTCCGTACCTCCCTTAGCAGGAATAATCATCAAACCACGCAGCTGTAACCTGTCATACCCCTTGATAGCAGTTATCAAATCAGGCAGCTGTGCTGGCAGGCAGCCTGATTTGCTTTCTTCGTTATCGATATTCAACTGAATCAATACATTCAGTGGGGGTAGCTCAGCTGGACGCTGGTCGTTTAGACGCTGAGCAATAATGTCACGCTCAACCGTTTGTACCCAATCGAAATGCTCAGCAATATCGCGAGTCTTATTGCGCTGGATACTACCAATATAATGCCAAACAATGCCTTTAGTTTCTGGCTGTCGTTTTAGCGTATCAATTTTTTCGATGGCTTCTTGCAGATAATTTTCACCAAAGTGCTGCTGTCCTTGCTGAGCCAAAGTAGCAATCATATCAGCTGGTTTGGTCTTGGAAACTGCCAGCAACGTCACACTATCTGCTTGTCGTGCCGCATGCTCACACGCTTGAGTCATTTGCTTGCTCACTTGCTGCCAGCTCGCAATAAGATTTTGGCTATCAATGTTATTTTCTATTTCTTTCATATATTACTCACGAGAATAACTTAATCCATTTTTTAATCAATCACTTTTAATGACTTCTATTTTTAATCACTTCTATAACGAACTTTTATTAATTAGGCTTAAAATTTTTATAAATGTCTTCTAATATAGAAAAACTCAACAAGGATCGATCTATAAATTGACACTCATAATGACTAATTTTACATTTTATTAGTGTAGTAGATGGTTAATTGTCGGTAGTCTTGTTATTATATTGTTACATGGTTTAACATATGCTACTGAATATAATAGTAATGGTAAAGACCATCGCTACTCCTTTATTAACGTGACCGACTTTAATCAGATCGTTTATCGATTGATAATCACTCCCCTTTTTTGCTCTTTTGTCCTACCCTTATTGATTGATAGGAATATCCGATTATGGCTGAAAAAAACAATTTAAGCATCGAAGACTTGCTGCGCTTTACGGTTAAGCATAAAGCATCAGATTTACATATTTCAGCCGGTATGCCAGCAATGATACGTGTTGATGGTGAAATGACCCGTATTAATATGCCAGAGATGACTCATCAGGTTGTGCATCAGCTTATTTATGACATCATGAATGATAAGCAGCGCGCTGACTTTGAAGAATTTTATGAGACGGATTTCTCTTTTGAGATTCCCAATCTAGCACGTTTTCGAGTAAATGCCTTTAATCAAAACCGTGGGGCGGGCGCTGTCTTTCGTACTATTCCGTCCAAAGTCTTAACGATGGAAGACTTAGGGATGGGCGATGTATTTAAGCGCGTGTCAGACTTTAAGCGTGGCGTGGTATTGGTCACGGGTCCGACAGGTTCTGGTAAGTCCACAACGCTGGCTGCCATGATTGACTATATCAACGAGAGCCGTAAAGAGCATATTTTAACTATTGAAGATCCGATCGAATTTGTCCACGAATCCAAGAAAAGTCTGATTAACCAACGTGAGGTGCATCGTGACACCTTGGGTTTCGAGCCTGCATTGCGCTCTGCGCTACGTGAGGATCCCGATGTTATTTTGGTTGGCGAGCTACGTGACCTTGAGACCATTCGCTTGGCATTGACAGCAGCAGAGACTGGTCACTTAGTCTTTGGCACTTTGCATACCAGCTCTGCCGCTAAGACCATTGACCGTGTCATTGATGTATTCCCCGCCGCAGAAAAAGATATGATTCGGGCGATGCTATCAGAGTCACTACAAGCCGTTATCTCACAAACGCTTTTGCGTCGTCAAGCAGGCGGACGTGTAGCAGCACATGAAATCATGCTCGGCACCCCTGCTATCCGTAACTTAATACGTGAGAATAAAATCGCTCAAATGTACTCTGCTATCCAAACAGGTGCAGGTGAAGGTATGATTACGCTGGATCAAACACTCAAAAATCTAGTAGCGAAAGGCACCATTAGTAAAGACGTAGCCCGTCCTTATGCCAAACAGCCTGAGGCATTCTTGTAATATTATTCATCGTGCGTCACTGGCTTATCTTGATTGATGTGTGAGTCAATAATACAAGCATTCATGAGCCATGATATACCTTACTTTTATTCTAATGGTTATTATTAGCGATTTTTAAAACATGATTTTAAATACTTTTTTAGTCGATTTACATCGAATGCAGGTACGATATGGACATTGATAAACTATTGCAGTTAATGATCAATAAAAATGGCTCGGACCTTTTTATTACCGCTGATGTAGCGCCCTCCATGAAAGTAAATGGCAAAATTCTGCCTGTCGGTAAAACGCCTTTAACCGCTGAGCAAACCATGCGATTGGTCAAAGGCGTCATGACACCAAACCAGCAAAAAGAGTTTGAAGAGACTAACGAGTGCCAATTTGCCATTGCTGATGAAGCACAGCAAGCACGTTTTCGGGTCAGTGCCTTTATACAGCGTGATATGGCAGGGATGATTTTAAGGAAAATTGAGAATAAAATTCCGACTGTCGAAGAGCTACGTTTACCGCCCGCGTTAAAAGAGCTGGCAATGAAAAAACGCGGTATCATTCTGCTAGTGGGTGCGACAGGTACAGGTAAATCAACGACCCTTGCTTCTATGATCGGACACCGTAATCAAAACTCGCATGGTCACATCATTACCATTGAAGATCCTATCGAGTTTGTTCATAAACATCGTGGTTGTATTATTACCCAGCGTGAAGTTGGTATCGATACCCATTCATTTGAAGCAGGGCTAAAAAACACGTTACGCCAAGCACCTGATGTTATTTTGATTGGTGAGATTCGTAACCGTGAGGTCATGAGCTACGCGATTCAGTACGCTGAGACAGGGCATTTGGTGTTTGCAACCTTACATGCCAACAACGCCAACCAAGCGATTGACCGTATCATTCACTTTTTTGAAACCAGTCGCCACAATCAGTTATTTATGGATTTGTCGCTCAACTTGCAAGCCATTATTGCGCAGCAGCTCATCCCAACTCCTGATGGTAAAGGACGCCGTGCGGCTATCGAAATTTTGTTAAATTCACAGCTGATTAGTGACTATATCCGTAAAGGCGAGGTTCATGAAATCAAAGATGTCATGACACGATCGCGGGATAGCGGCATGCAAACCTTTGATCAGGCTCTTTTTGACTTATATGAGCAAGGAGAAATCACCTATAAAGAAGCCATTCTTCATGCTGACTCTCCTAATGATTTGCGCCTAAAAATCAAACTCAGTAGTAAGAATGGCACCGCCAATCTGGATGAAGGTGCGGATAACTTATCATTAGATATTAGTTAAGCATGGCTTTTGAGCGTTGTTATTCGTTTTTGCCATAAAAACTTATAAGAAAGCCCTCATATTATTATGAGGGCTTTTCCTATTTTATACATAGCGATAACGCAATAAAAACGATATCAAAGGTAGATCATGCTCACCTATTAAAAAATTACTTGATGCTATCCCGACACTCTTGGTCATTACAAATACCGTATAGCACCAATGAATGACCTGATAACTTAAATCCATGCTTTTCTGCGACTTTAAGTTGCTCTTCTTCGATGACTTCGTTATGAAACTCTATAATCTTGCCACAAACATCACAAACCAGATGGTCATGATGGCCTTCTTGGGTAATCTCGAACACCGATAAATTATTTTCGAAGTTATGACGCTCGACGATACCAGCTTGCTCAAATTGCGTCAGCACTCGGTAGACAGTCGCTAAACCCACATCCTCACCTTGCTCTATCAGTGCCTTATAAACCTCCTCAGCACTCATATGATGCAACTCTGCACTCTCTAGTAGCTCTAAAATCTTGATGCGAGGTAACGTGACTTTTAATCCCGCTTTACGTAAATCTTGATTGGTAAAAGAAGCCATAATATCCCTTCTGACTGTGACAGTCTTAGCAAATAAAGAACCAAAAATATGAGATAAATAATCGTTAATGATTATTTTTTATAGTATATAAAACATTTTAATAACAGCAGACTGGCTGATTTGACCTCATGTCCAAGCCTGTTATTTTCTATAATAATCCTAACGCAAGTCTATGAATTTAAAATATAAATAATAAAATGACTCAGGTAGCATTTGGTAAATAATGTCGTAAGTGGTAGGAAATTGCAAGTAAATGACGTATCATTTGTCCAAGATTGTCGGCCAGACTCGCATTAACAACCTCTGGCTGCGCCTAATTCATTTCTTATGAGTCATCTTACCATGATAAAGACATTAACTTTTCGTCCGTTAAGCCCTGCAAGCGTATTACGCAAGATTGTCATAACCAGTATGCTTAGCGCTACTGTCGCTATGTCTGGCTGCTCATTATTGAGTGTTTATAAGATTGATTTGCCACAAGGCACTGCCATCACTCAAGCACAAGCGCAAAAGCTGCAAGTGGGTATGAATCAAAACCAAGTCCTTTATATCCTTGGTAGCCCAGCTATTAGAGACACCTTAGAACCTAAGCGTTGGGATTATATTTACGATTACAAAGCAGGGACAGAAGGTAGCCGCAAGGGTATTGCTGATGTCAAAAATGCCAGTCAGCACTTAATTATCTACTTTGATAATAATGGTTTGGTCAATCGTATTGAAGGTATCGAAAGCCTGCCTGCCTCATAATCAAGAACGGCAACTGGCTTTAATGATAGATGGCGCAACATCGCTTAAACTCGAGATTTATTTTTGCGCTGAGACATTGGATCAGCGCTTAAGCTGCGATATACTTCAATACGATCAAAAGGCTGCAAGCGATAGCTGAGCGGCTGTTTTTGTGCATAGATACCCACATGCCAACGCTTCGCCGTTGGCGTTGCAATATCTGCCACTTGCTCACACCAACGTGCTAACGCTGGAAATTTCACCAACCATCCTGCCTGCCTCAATGCCTCATACAAACTTGTTTCATCATTAACTTGTAGGGTTAAATAATGCTGACATTTTGCATCTTCAGCGTATGCCAAATAAACAGTCATTAGCATGGTCTGCTCAGATGACGGCGCACAATTATTATCAGATTGAACGCCATTAGCGGTTAACTCAACCACTGCATCACCCAACCTATCAATGCCAATAACAGTGCTAGTGGCACAATCAAACGAATCGCTATTCGCCATAAGTTATAAAACGCTTCATTGCCAAAATTTAATGACTTACGCAGGTGACTAATTTTCATCTGCCAACCCGCAAAGATAGACAGCAATAATACCGCTATGCTGCTAATAATCACTAAAAGTCCAACCAGCCAAACAGTTGGTATGATAACGACTAACAAAAGCGCCAAGACAAAGGTTAATACCAAACTAACCAGTAGTCCAAACTTGTGCGCTAATTGCTGGGTACTATAATGCAGCAAATAGCTGGCGACAAATAACACCCCTATCCAATACGATAGCTGTCCAATCGGTGGCAATGCCATGCCACTAATAGATAACGCCACAACCCCAACGATCAATTGCAATATCCAAATCGGAAGTACCAATTTGGTTGCCCGATACTCACTCATCGCACGGCTGCGAGCAGGTTTTTGCGCATTGATATTGTCCGTGTCTACTGCTGTTGCCACTTGGTTCGTTACCAAGTTTTGACCAAACCAGTATAAGCCTGTGCCTGCACCCACACTAACCAACGCTAACGCAACTGCACGCGCCCATTCATTTAAGCTGATATCAGTCATCGCAAAGTCAATATTGGGTAGGCCATTTGCCACGCCGAGCAATAAGCCTATCACCATTAATCCCAGGCCAATCGGTAACGGTGCAACGCCCAATAAACTGAGTAACACAGCAATGACCATAAGGCCAGCAGCGATCGCAAAATCTGGTATAGCAGGAGCGCTATTAAGCTCCGTCAATGCCTCCAAAATACCTGTGCTCGCGCCTGAGATCACTAACGCCGCAATCAGAATAGAGACCAGCGCGGCGAGCCACCCAAAACTACGCCATATTGGGCTGGCATCTGCTTCGCGAGTAAGCTTTTGCATCCCTGCTAATGGCGCATCGACACTACGATAGGCTAAGGCAATTTCCGCATAAACAACGGGCAAGGATACCAATACCATAGCCAATAGCCAGAGTAACCAAAAGTCAATCTCACCAATGGATGCTGGTGCAAACCAACGAAACAGCAGTAGCGGTAGCAGTGCCGCGATAAAATAAGAAGCATAACGGATCATCATAATCTAAATCCAAACGATCTAATACCTTTCACAAAAATGAGAATAGCTGGGAAAACGAGGGTCAGTACTACGCATTGTAGACGAAACAAGTTTGACACCGCCAATCATACTCTGTGGGTTTGGTATAAAGTGAATAACGATAATTTATCATGATACAGAGCAATCATAGGCCTCTGTAAGCAGTTTTATTTTATATAGTCGATTCCATTTAAAAGAAGCACAAGGTAACCAGAAGCAAATATATATTCAATACTTCAAGCAAGGTTAATGCAGCGACTCTTTATAATGGAATGACTATAAGGTCTCTATAATATAAGGGATGAACAGTTATAAAAAAACCCCGAAATCGGGGTTTAATAATGAAACAATGGCGGATATATGGTCAAGTGCTTATTAATTTCAGCGAGGTAACGTGCATTAGGCACTCGTAGCTGATACCAATGAATTAGTGAACAGCACTGATATAGTCTGACAAGATACGAATATCACGATCCGACAGTTTCGATGCGACTGTCTGCATCATGCCCATATCGCCTTCTTTCGCAGCATCATTGACACGTTTTTGCTCATCACTATCAACATCATCAACACGGCCAGCCGCACGGAAGAGTTTTAGCTGAGTTGCGATGTACTGTGCATGCTGACCACCTAAGCGTGGAAATGCCGCCCAAGTATTACCAGCAGCATCTGGACCATGACAGCCTGCACAACCGATGACACCGCGTGACTTATCACCACCTAAGAATAGCTTAGTGGCTTCTTGGTTGGTCGCAGGATTACCAAATCCAACACCCCAAGGCGCTTGGCTAGCATAATAACCAGCCACGTTGGCTAAATCTTGCTGCGATAAGTTTGCAACTTGTGATTGCATAATACCGTTCTTGCGATAACCTGCTTTAAAGTTGACCAACTGTTTGTAAAGATATTTTACGTTTTGGCCACCCAAGTTAGGCTGCGCAGGGACAACACTAACACCATCAACACCATGACAAGCAGCACAAACCGTTTCTGCAATTTGCTTACCGGCATTGACGTCGTACTCAGGAACAATAATAGCAGCTTGTACGCTGAAACTTGCAACGCATAAGCTGGCAGCAGCGATTAACTTTTTCATTGATACAAATCCTACTAGCTCGGCGTAAGCATTATTTAGAGTGATTGCACTGATAAGATACCTTATATAAACCACCCTACTATTGGTTAGGTAGGTATATGTTTTAAGGTCTTGGCCACAAGCAGTCTGAAAGTACTTACTAACATCAGGGTTTATTTTCGATTATTATAGCAAGACTTTGTAGCATTTGCCTACTTAATCGTCACATCCATCAGTTTTTCTAACACATAGACAAGTATGCCAACAAAAAACAAAAAGCGCTTACAGGCTAAAAAACCCAGCTCTTTTTTAAGTTGTTTTATAGTATGTCGTATTGTGTTGCTTTATCGGTCAGCGTCTCACTTGCTCATGTACTCAATCAGCTTACGATAATCATCGTCGCTACAACTGTTACAAAGACCACCAGCAGGCATCTGCGTCATACCACTTTTAACAGAATTAATAAGTGTCGGCATGCTTTTTTGTTTGATAAGCTGTTGCCATTTGGCACTATCACCTTTTTTGATGGCGTTCAGCGCCCCACTATCGTGACAGGCAGCACATGAGTTATCATAGGTGGCTGCAATATCAGCAGCATTAGCGCTAGTCATGATAGCACTACTGAGCAGTAATGCCGCTCCGCTACCTACTAAAACTCGGTAGGTCCGGCTAAAAAGTGCATTGATTGAAACCATAGAACACCTCCTTTTGATGCTTCTCTCGTTTAATCAATCTTGCTATTAAACGTCGTTCGTTCAGTATATCTTATGAAACATTGTAACAATGTATGTCGTATAAATATAGATAAATATAGTTTGGCTTTGGTAACGCATGAATAAAAGCGGCAACTTGCTCTAATGAGCGCTTATTTTAATGGTATTCTGTTATTTATGTGATGCTAATCATAGTTATTTCAATAAGTAAGATAAGTAATAGTATAGAATAGTCGATAACTTGAAATGACTGTGTTTATGACCAATAAACATTGAAAGTTATGATGAATAAATTCGTAACGATTTTTTGTCTAATGCACTATCTTCTCGACAACCAGTTGATTAAAATTTTATAACCGTATCCAATTTCTTAAAGATTAATGAGCCATTTATGAGTACCCCGTTTACTGATGTCGCCGCCGAACATGCATTGTTCAACACTAAATCTCGTCAAAAAATTCAGCAAACTGAGTTTATGATGTCAGCGCCTACTTTTCGTCTCTGCCCACCCGATATGGGCTTAGAAGTTGCCTTTGCAGGACGCTCAAACGCAGGTAAATCCTCTGCTATTAATGCCTTAACCAACCAACGCCAACTGGCACGCTCATCTAAAACGCCTGGTCGTACGCAGATGATTAACTTTTTTAGTATTGGTGATGCTGATAGACGTTTGGTGGATTTGCCAGGTTATGGCTACGCAGCCGTACCGCTTGAGATGAAGAAAGAATGGCAGGTTGAGCTAGAAGAATACTTGGTGGCGCGCTCAAGCCTTGCAGGTTTGGTGCTCATGACTGATATTCGTCATCCATTGAAATTCTTTGATGAGCAAATGCTACGTTGGGCAAATGATGGTGAACTGCCGGTGCATATCTTGTTAACCAAAGCAGATAAGCTAAAGTATGGCGCATCTAAAAATGCGTTACTTAATACTCGTAAAAGACTAAAAGAACTGGGATTGAACTGTAGCATTCAGCTATTTTCAGCACTAAGAAAAGAAGGTCTTGATGAGCTGGCTGGTGTCATGGGCAACTGGTATGAGTATCAGCTTGAGGCAGACAAAATCATTGAATCCTCTTTTGCGTTACTAGAAGGCGCTGAGTTGGAAGAAGCGATTGAAAAAGACAACATCGAAAAAGGCGCTATTGAAAAGGAAAGTACTCAGAAAGATAGTGCTCAAAAATAAAGAAAATACATATTATCGTCTCCAAGTAAAAAGGGTTTATCGTTATTATCGATAAACCCTTTTTTTATTATCATTTTTAGCATTAAAAAAGATTTTTATTTAAGCGCTTTTATTTATTTATAGTCAAGGAATTTTAGAATCGCTACAAGGCGACCGACCGCAGATAGTACACTGAGTACATCTAGGGTGGGTAACACCGTAGCGGTTTAAAAGTGCTCTGACTATAAGTGCTTTTATTTAATTGCATAGTAGCTCAGCCAACGCTTGTGGCGTGTCAACCTGATACGTGGGTTGCTGTGCGGCAAGTTCGCTACTGCTAGCTGTACCATAATTCACCGCAATACTGGTCATTCCTAGTTCCGTTGCCATTTGGATATCGTAGATACTGTCACCGATGAAAACAGCATCGGCGATTTGCTGCTGCGTATAATCCAAAATATCGGTCAACATCTGCGGGTCAGGTTTTGAGCCTGCCTCATCGGCACAGCGGGTCATCACAAAATAATGGTGGCTCTCTGAAGCATCTAATACGCGGTCTAAGCCCTTTCGCTTTTTACCGGTTGCAACCGCGAGACTTTTACCTTGGGCTTGTAGGGTCTGCAACATCCCTTCTATCGGCGCAAAAAGCGGTGTACTGTGGCTGTTGGCAATATAGTGGTCTGCATAGCTTTGCTGAATCGCAAGCTTTTGCGTGTCATTGGCTTGCGGATACAAAATCTCAATGCCATTCATTAAGCTCAGCCCAATGATGTCTTGTACTGCTTTATCGGTCGTCTGGAACCCATGCGCCTCTCCTGCCACATGCATTGACTCAACGATTAATCCAATGGAATCCATTAGCGTCCCATCCCAATCAAAAATAATCAGCGTCTTATCCGCTAAACGATGACTGGCTGATAACTGAGTTCCTTTGAAAGCGCTAGAGATACTAGCGACAGATTGATTGCTCATAAATAGACCTTAACGAATATCAATAATAAATGGTAGATACAAAAACGTCACGGCGACTTATTAAGAAAAATAAGCGTTCGTGACGTTTAAAGTTAATGCTTAAAAATTTTATTTGGCGACTTATTCAGGCAATTTGGTTTGCTCTGGCAACCAGTCTGCCATGTCATCTGGTAGCGGTGCAGTAATAGTTTCATAGCCTGGAATGTCTAAACGCCACGCATGCAGACACAGGCGATGGACGCCTGATTTATCGTGCACATTATATTTATCATCACCCAAGATAGCGTGACCAATATGCGCCAAATGCACACGGATTTGATGAGTGCGACCGGTTAACGGTTTGGCTTCAATTAAACTAACTGGCTGATCAGCAATCATAAAACGACCATGAACGACGATATCCGTCTGGCTTTCTTTAGATTGCGGATCTTGCGCATCTACTTTGACGCGGCGTTCACCACTAGCAACTGTATAGCGTAGCAATGACGCATCAATGCGTTGCTCATTTAATGCTGGCTGACCTTTGGCGATACATAAGTAATGCTTCTGGATAGTTTTATCAACGAGATGCTGTTGCAACGCTTTTAGCGCTGAGCGTTTTTTAGAAATCATCAATAGACCTGAGGTGTCTTTATCAATGCGATGTATCAGCTCTAGGTATTTTTTACCTGTCACTTCACGCATGGCTTCGATAACACCAAAGTCCAAACCACTGCCACCGTGAACGGCGATGCCAGAAGGCTTATTCAGCACTAGCACTCCTTCGTCTTCATACACTATGCGCGCTAACAAGCTTTTAGCAAACTCGGCACTGATAATTGGTTTTTCGCGGGTAGCAAGTACCACTGGCGCGATACGTACCACGTCTTCACGCTGTACTCTATCGTGCGCTTTGCAGCGTTTATTATTGACCCGAATCTCATCTGAGCGAATCATTTTATAGATATGCGGTTTTGGCAAACCTTTTAAACGGTTCAACAAAAAGTTATCCAAGCGCTGATCGTGTTGATGGCGGGTTACTTCAAGATAATTTACCTTACCAAAGTTGCTGATTTCATCATCAGCGCTTTGCGGGCGTGTTTTACTATTAAAAATAGCAGGGGCTTCATGGGTAGGTGCGTCGTCAGTCATTTTTGGCTTCGTCATTTTTAGTTAGGTATTTACAGAAAGATTTGCTATAGTTTAGCATGTTGAGCGACAATTAAGCAGAGACTGCAGCAATAATCGTTGTTGTTGTTCTAAATAGTGCATTACCATTTTTACGAACTTTTAGTGAAAAGGTATTAGCGGTATACCCTGCCAACATTGTATGTTTAATCGGATTTTAGGGCGCAGTATCTGTTTAGAAATATCACTTGTAGATATTTATAGATATGTCCCCATAAATTGTAAAATGAAAGTATCGTACTGACTTTACTCAGTACCATAGAATAAATAGTGACACTAAATACCTTTGTGTTCATAAATTCAGCGTTGATAAGTTTGGCTAAGTGCCTGTTTATTGACCGATAATGACACTACATTGACTCACAACCTGCATGACAACGACTTTATTTGATAATTATTCATGATTTAATGACTGGTTATTGGCGGTCTTTTAGGCAAGTGTAGTTGAGCAAGTATGGGTTGTTTAGCATTAGGATCGAGAAGTATATCGATAGCTGCCTACGTATTGGTGGTCAAACAGATAACGATAAAAAAGATATGAATACAGCACCACACCAATAGTTTGGTCATTTATTCTGTTTGCCAAGTACGCCCCGCTGATCACCGGAGCCGCGACACCTAACCGTAAAACACCCAAGATATTATTGACGTTATACCAGAAAGAACGATAAATAAAGAGTGACCAATTGCTTTACCTAAACAAATAATTGCTGAATATCACCATTTCATATTGAATATCACCATTTCATATAATGGTATTTATAACAGCTATATTATTGCTAGACTTTGATGGATGGATTGCAGCAGCACAACGCCTTTTGAATATCAGTATATTGAATCTCGTCACTGCCCGTCGCCTGCTCTTACAAAGTAAGCTGGCATGACTACCAATAAAGCTTGCTGATAGTACAACTGAATCGCATGCTGACGCATTAATATTTGTACCAAACCTATCAATAATAGGATATAAATAGATAGCCTTACACCCTATAAATTTTATATTTACGTTAGTTCTGCTAACACGCTTTAGGTAAAAAACAAGTCATTGACAAAGCCCAAGTGCTTTATTAACCCATGCTTTACGTTCTATCGTTGATTAACATCTGCCCATGCTAATTTAAATATTAGCCATACTTGCCATTGCGCTCTAAAGCCCGTCTCGTCGTTGTTATGCGTACTCATAGGATACAAATATGAAACGCATTTTGATCAACGCTACTCAAAACGAAGAAATTCGTGTCGCCTTATGTAAAGGCAACCATCTTTACGATTTCGATCTTGAAAACCGTACTCGTGAACAAAAAAAATCCAATATATATAAAGGTCATGTGACCCGTGTCGAGCCATCGCTTGAAGCGGTGTTTGTCGAATATGGCTCACAGCGCCAAGGTTTTTTACCCATTCGTGAAATCTCTGCTGAATACTTAAGCGGTAATCCACGTGACGAAAACATCAAAAAGCTGATCAAAGAAGGCGATGAATTAATCGTCCAAGTCGAAAAAGAAGAGCGCGGTAACAAAGGCGCTGCCCTATCGACGTATGTCTCATTAGCTGGTCGCTATTTGGTATTGATGCCAAATAACCCTCGTGGCGGCGGTATCTCACGTCAAATCTCAGGCAAACTGCGCGAAGACATGAAGCGTATGCTAAGCAATCTTGATTTACCAAAAGGCATGAGTGTCATCATTCGTACCGCGGGTATTGGTAAAACTCAAGAAGATTTACAGCACGATTTAAATCACTTGCTGAATATCTGGCAAGCCATTCAAGAACAAAACCAAAAATATCCTTCACCGCGCTTGGTTCACCAAGAAGCGGGCGTTGTCACACGTGCTGTTCGTGATTATCTACGTGATGATATCGCTGAGATTTGGATTGATAATGAAAACGCTTATATTGAAGCGGCAGGATTTATCGATGCAGTGATGCCAAAACAAGCAGAAAAGCTACGCAAATATACCGATTATGAGCCCATGTTTTCGCGCTTTAATATCGAAAAACAGATCGAAACCGCGTATCAACGTGAAGTGCGTTTGCCATCAGGCGGCTCAATCGTTATTGATCAAACTGAAGCACTAGTCTCTATCGATATCAACTCAGCCAAGTCGACCAAAGGTTCAGACGTTGCCGAAACTGCGTATCATACCAACCTAGAAGCAGCCGATGAAATTGCCCGTCAGCTACGTTTGCGTGATATGGGTGGTTTGATTGTCATTGATTTTATTGATATGAATGACAATAAGCATCAAAAAGAAGTCGAAAAACGTCTGATTGATGCCACCAAATATGACCGTGCACGCGTGCAATTTGGTGATATTTCTAAGTTTGGTTTGATGGAAATGAGCCGTCAGCGTCTACGTCCATCGCTAGAAGAATCAACCGGCTATATCTGCCCACGCTGCCATGGTAACGGCATGATTCGTGACTTGCGCTCATTGTCACTATCAATTATGCGTCAGATTGAACAAATCGCGCTAAAAGAACGTCAAGGCGAAGTACAAGCAGAAGTTCCAACAGATATCGCCGCCTTCTTATTAAACGAAAAACGTGATGCCTTAGTTTATCTTGAGCAAGACAGTGGCACGCGTATCACGATTTTGCCACACGCGCATTTAGAGTCGCCTAACTTTAAACTACACTTTAACCGTGATGGCTTTGCGCCTTCAAGCTATGAGCGTATTACGGATACAGCCCAAGAACATAGCGATTTGGGTTATGAAGTTGACTGGCAAACGGCTGAAAAAGAGCGTCCAGAGCAACAGCCAACGCGCCAGCCACGTCAAATAGCGAGCAATGATACTGCTAGCCAATCAAACAAACCGACCAGTACAGCTGAGCATAGTAAACACAGTAACGACCATCGTAACAATAAAAATACGACCAACGTTTCATCGGCGCGCGCGCCACAAGCAAACAACAACCAGAGTGTGGCAGCCCCTGCCCCTGTTGCTCCAGTAGCAGCAACTACAGCTCCTGCACATGTTGAGACAGCAGCTCAGCCACAAGCAGTGGCGTGGTTATCAAACCTATTTGCGCAAGCACCACAAGCCTCAACGACGCATAGCGTCAGTAGTCGTGATGCAGCACAAGCCATTGAAGCACTAGTAAATAATGGCGCACAAAGCTTAGGCTCATTTGGACAAGTTGATAGCAGTGCCCTGAGTAATACATCAACGAGTGCATCGAACAACGTACCAGAAAATCAGCAGAACAGTCAGAAAAATAACGAACAACCATCCGACAACAATGCCAATCGTCAACAAGCGCGTCGTAGCTCAGACAGCGACACCGATGATGATAGCAGTAATGAAGATAGAAGAAGACGTAAGCCACGTAAATCTAGATCTTCTAAACCTCGTCAAAGAAAAGATCAGGCAGAAGAGTCAAGCAATGAAACAAGCGGCGATACCGAGAACAACGCCGTAAATAGTGCTGCAAGTAATGCTGATGACAAGCAGGCTGACAATCAAAACAAACGTCAGCAGGATACCAGACGCACGAATGAGCGCAATCGCAACAATCGTCAAGACAATAATCAGCAAAACAGCAATCGTCAAGACAGTAGCAACCATACAAACGAGCGCAATGATGATGCTGATAAAGACAGTAATACGGCAGATGAGCAAACTCGTGCGAAGCGTAAATCGCATAGCCAACGCGGTTCACGTGGCAAGTTAGAGCGCGGCGAGACACTAACAGCTGAAAATATTAAGCAACCCAATCAGCAAGCGACGACAGGTGCAAACAGCCGAAAAAATCACTCTAACACGCGTCGAAATCAAGATCCTAATGAAGTCGTGCTACAGGTCAATGAAGCACCTGTTGAGCTGAAATCACCAGAAGTCGTGCACTTGTCTCTAGATGACAGTAAGTCTACACAGACAAAGTATCAATCTACTGAAAAGCAAAAATCAGTAAATGATGTTAATAAAGAAAGCATTACAAAAGAAGCTAATACACAGCAGAATGAAAATCAGCAGAGCAATGACAAAAAAGTTGCTCCTGAAACAGCTGCTGTTAAGGGTAACGACGAAGGCACTGTAGCAACTCATGATGTTAATGTTAATGATGTTAACGTTAGCACCACTGAAGACAATGGACAAAATAATGCCCCGAAAACAGACAGTAACGCTACTGGCAAAAAACCTGCTATAGATGAGCAACCAACATCTAACAGCGCTACCAAAGACCAAGCTGACCATTCAAAATCTGTGGATACTGACGTGGACAGCGTAGTAATAACGCCAAAGCAGCCAGAATCAGAATCGACAGAAAAAGCGCATAGTGACACTGTTGACGTCATCGACAGTGATGCCGATGTTAGCAATGCCAATGACAGTCATAGCGCAAGTGGTCATAGCGCAAGTGGTCATAGCGCAAATGATAAGAACAACTCAGCACTGGCACTAACGCACGAAGCATTATTTGCCAAACGCTACGTGACTGCTGAGAAGTTTGGTCAGGCTAGTAATGATCCACGTGTGGTTCGTAGTCAGCAAGTGCAAGCAACTGAACAACCACCAGTAGCTGAGCCTGCAGTAGCAAGCCCATCGACTATTCGTGGCACCGTTGGTGATTTTGTTCGTAAAGCATTAACAGATGCAGAAAGTCGTTTGAAAAATGACGGTGTCATTAGTTGCTTTATTGCTGCTATCGATGCACATACGCAGCAAGCAAAATCAGCTAACAAATCAGCCAACATTGAGACGAACGTCACACTGACTGCTGATACTAACGTTGAGGACAGCAATTTCGACTTTAGCAACTATGGCTATCAGCCATTGGCGGCAGATTACCTGACGCGCTTTGAAACGATGACACAAGCGGTCAGTCAATTTGCGGCAACGCAAGGTAAAACAGACGTCGAACCACGCGCCATTGGTAAGCGTGCTGGCAACGATCCACGTGGTCAACATCCTAGTTATCAGGAGCCCGCAGTGTTGAGTCTACCGACCGAACAAGCGGCTGATACTGAGCAAGCGGTTATTGAACATGATGATAACAATGTGGATGCTCATGATGTTGAGGCAAATGCTCTAGCCAATCAAGCTCAGGCTGATAATATCAGTGTTCACAGCGAACAATTACTAGAAGCAGATCAAGCGCTAGTAGAAGCAACTAACGAGCCGTCGAATGAAGACACTATGATTGCTGAGCGCGTAGCAGCTGAAAAGATTGACGGGGCACATGACGATAGCGAAGCTGCTGACATTGAAGAGGCTAATACTCAAGAAGCTGACGTTGAAAAAATTAAGCCAGCAGATGAGCCTAAGATAGAGCAACCTATCAATACCAAAGACGACAGTCAGGCGGCTAAATCCAAGACTACCATAGCCAGTTATAAAAACATGATTGAAAATGTGGCTGAACAACTGCTGCCACAGACTGGTATGTTTAATTTGACCACGCCAAAAGTACCAAAGGCACGTAGCCGTAAGCCTAAAACGGAGCATAAAAAGCCCACGCAAGCTGAAAAACTAGAGGCTGATGACTCAGATAGCGAAAGCTAATCGTATAACGCACAATGCAAAAGCCCCAAAGTTGTCAGCAACTTTGGGGCTTTTTTACGAAAAAAAATTACAAAAAATATAAAGCTAAAGCACAGGTAACTGACTTAGTGTGCAGATGACGCTGTGTCGTCCTTTCCACGAATTTTACTAATAACTGTTAAGATAGCCACAACCGCAGCACCAATAATAAAACCAATGACGCCATTTAATATCGTTGTCGTTAAGCTTTCAAAGATACCCGTTAAATCAGCGATATCCTCTACTCCATGATGTAAGAAGCCGATACCATGCACTAAGATACCACCGCCTACTAAAAACATCGCCAACGTGCCAGCGATAGATAGAAACTTCATCAGTTTTGGTGCCGCTGCAAACATTAACTTGCCCAATTTTTGCTTGAACGCCCCTTCTTGTTCCATTAAATGCAGACCTGCATCGTCTATTTTCACGATACCAGCGACCAAGCCATAAATACCAATCGTAATACCGATGGCTAAAATAGACAGCACCAAGCTTCGTTCTAATAAAGTGGCGCTTGCCGTTGATCCCAAGGCAATCACGATAATCTCAGCTGACAGAATAAAATCCGTACGTACTGCACCTTTGATCTTTTCCTTTTCAAAAGCGACCAAATCTATAGTCTCATCAGCATTGGCTTGCCGACGAGCATTTTGCTCCTCATCATGCGGCAAAGCATGCGGCCAAAATCGATGAATGACTTTTTCAGCACCTTCATAAACCAAAAACAAACCACCACACATTAGTAAAAAAGTGACCAGCGGTGGATAAACAGCACTAATCAAGAGTGCCGCTGGTACTAGAATAAGTTTATTAATAAATGAGCCTTTGGCGACCGCCCAGACCACTGGAAGCTCACGATTGGCTTTGACACCCGTGACCTGTTCTGCGTTGAGCGCCAAATCATCGCCCAATACACCAGCGGTTTTTTTAGCAGCGACTTTGGTCATGACGGAAACATCATCCAATATCACACTGATATCATCAAGTAGGGTTAATAAACTGGCACCTGCCATGTGTGCTCCTTAGCAAAAATTTATTGAAATAAAGGGTTAAAAATAACTGATACCAATAGTTTTATATGAATTTTTATAAAAACACTGTTATTAGCCGTAGACTACAAGGGCAAGCGTCAATATTAAATAGTACAAATGTATCTTATTTTTTTGAATTGACGTTTATGCCTACTACTATTATTGCTACCCTCACCTCCCTATATCACCTCATAGCCTGTGGCTGTTATTTGCCATAAATATGTTAATATAGGCGACATGATTACTCACCTTTTATAATTATTAAATTGTAAAAAAACCTTTTAATTTTAAACCTTTAAGACAATATCGATACGTATTGCTTTATATAGAAATTTAGTATCATTTTCTTAAAACGACTTCACGATTAGGCACGATGCCTACAGGACACCTATATATGTCATCCCCGATTGCAAAAAACACCTTTGCTCAAAACCGCTTTTCTCGAAATAATTTATCTCGCTTTATGATGAGTGCACTGCTTGTTGTGGTTGCTGCGGGCTGCTCAAACAATGCAGCAGATGCGACCAGCAACACCAGTATCGTCAATAATACCGATGCTAAAACCAGTACAAGTAACGTATCCGCTGATAGCGATGCTGCCGTGGTAAAGGCGTTGCAGGCGAATTTAAATACGTCCGGTATTGAAGAAAATATCATTTCAGCCGTACCAACAGATATGGATGGTATTTATTGGGTCACAGCGGAAGGACTGCCTTCTTTCTTTACTGATAAGTCTGGCAAACACATTATCCAAGGTCAGATTATTGCTGTTGGCGAGGCTCTGCCTGTCGATATCAGTGCGGCATTGGTTGCTAGTACCGCACAAGAAGCACTAAAAGCCGTCGATAAAAAAGACATGGTGATTTATCCAGCCATAGGCGAAACGAAGTCAGTGGTCTATGCCTTTACCGATGCAGACTGTGGTTATTGTCGTAAACTGCATGAAGAGATGGATGATATCAATGCACGTGGTATCGAAGTACGTTATTTGGCATGGCCGCGCAGTCAGGAATCGGTGCCAAAAATGGAAGCCATTTGGTGTAGTCAAGATCGTAAGGCGGCCATGAATCAAGGAAAAATGGGCGCTGATGTACAAGCGCCTAGCTGTGCCAGCCCTGTACAAGAACACATGGCACTGGGTGCAAAACTTGGCGTGCGTGGTACTCCCGCTATCTTTACAGAATCTGGTCAGCAAGTAGGCGGCTATCTACCTGCGGCGGAGTTGGCTCAAGCTGTCGGTGCTAGCTAAAATCTGTTATTGTTTCAGGTATTTGTGATATCTATGACGATGGCGACATTGTGTAGACGTCACAACTGCTTGTCGGTATGATACGATAAAGCGCTATGAAAAATCAGCAGCATACTTTTTATTTGAGTATTTTTTATTCAACTGTAATGAGAAATCGATAAAGCTGCGACTGTCAAAATGCACGCAAATACTATAGCTAGTAGCGCATATGCATTTGACTCTGTGACAGCGTTATTATTGGTTCATTATATTTAACCTCTTGAGGATACTGTGAGTAATTCCATCAAACTAGCGATACTTGGTCTGGGCACCGTCGGAACGGGCGTGATCAATCTAATCAATGACAACTTAAATGAGCTAAAACGCCGTAGCGGACGCGACATTATCATTACCGAAGTTGGTACGCGCCGTCATCGTGATGATATTGATCCCAATATTATGCAAAACAGTGACTTGATGGCAACTGCTGCAAGCGACAATGTCGATATCGTCGTTGAGGTGATTGGCGGTACGACCCTTGCCAAAGACGTAATTATGCACGCCATTAGAAACGGCAAGCATGTGGTGACTGCAAATAAGGCGCTATTAGCGGAGCATGGCAACGAAATCTTTGCCTTTGCTGAAGAGCATAACGTCCATGTCGCTTATGAAGCAGCAGTCGCAGGCGGTATCCCCATTATTAAAGTCATGCGCGAAGCGCTCGCTGCTAATAAAATCGATTGGCTAGCAGGTATCATCAACGGTACTGGCAACTTTATCATGACCGAAATGCGTGACAAAGGTCGCCCGTTTGCAGACGTGTTGAGCGAAGCACAAGAATTGGGTTATGCAGAAGCAGATCCGACTTTTGATGTCGAAGGTATTGATGCGGCTCATAAACTGGCATTACTCGCCTCTATCGCCTTTGGTATTCCGCTGCAATTTGATAAGGTCTACTGTGAAGGCATCACTGGTATCACCTTACAAGACGTCAACTATGCGGAAGAGCTTGGCTACCGTATCAAGCATTTGGGCTTTGCCGTACGCCGTGATGGTCAAGGTAATGATGAGGCTTCTGGTATCGAGCTGCGCGTACACCCAACGCTAATTCCGCAGGATGCGTTACTGGCCAACGTCAATGGTGTAAAAAATGCGGTATTGGTCAACTCTCATCCGCTTGGACAGACGTTATATTGCGGTGATGGTGCTGGCGCTGGTGCGACGGCTTCTGCGGTGATGGCCGATGTAATGGATTTGGTGCGTGTTCTAGGTAGCAAAGACAGTAACGATGAAAGCAACAGTAATCAAAACAATCACGGTCACCATGTACCACATTTAGCATTTATCCCTGAGCAGCTATCAGACACGCCCATATTGCGCGCTGAGCAGATGATTACCGGTTATTATTTGCGTGTGCATGCTTATGACAGCCCTGGTGTGTTGGCAGATATTACTCGCATTCTAAGCGATGCTGGTATCAATATCGATGCGATTTTACAAAAACCTGCGCACAAAGTTGGTCAAGTTCCAGTTATTATCTTGACGCTGCCCGTGGTCGAAAGTCAGATGAATCTAGCCATCGAAAAAATTGAAAAATTAGATACCATTACTGATAAAGTAGTACGCATTCGCTTAGATGAGCTAGCATGAAGCCTGCAGTTATTGAGCCTAAAAGATGCTATCTAGTCCGCGTTTGGTTTTAATTAAAACAAACTCATTTAAAATACGTAAAAAGGAATAATAACGATGTCAAATGATGCAATTGTAATTTTAAACGGCGCACGTACCCCAATGGGCGGCTTCCAAGGCGCACTAAAAGATATGAGCGCAACGGAACTTGGTGGTGCTGCTATTAAAGCCGCTGTCGAACGCTCAGGTGTGGCAGTCGATAGTATTGATGAAGTCATTATGGGCTGTATCTTGACCGCAGGCTTGGGTCAAGGTCCTGCGCGTCAAGCGATGCGTAATGCAGGTTTATCTGATGCAACTGGCGCTGTCACTATTAACAAGCTTTGTGGTTCAGGGCTAAAAGCAGTCATGCAAGCACATGACGGCATCAAAGCAGGTAGTTTCAATGTGGCAGTCGCTGGTGGCATGGAATCAATGACTAATGCGCCATACATTATGCCAGGGTCACGTGGCGGCTACCGTATGGGACATAAAGAAGTCAAAGATCATATGTTCCTAGACGGTTTGGAAGATGCTGAAACTGGCAAACTGATGGGTATGTTCGCACAGGAAATGGCCGATGAAAAAGGCTATACCCGTGAGCAAATGGATGCGTTTGCTATAGAATCGCTAAATCGTGCGCTCACTGCTATCAAAGACGACCACTTCAAAGATGAAATCACGCCAGTGACTTTTAAAACCCGTAAAGGCGAGCAAACCGTCGATACCGATGAGCAACCAGCGCTTGCTAATGCCGAGCGTATCCCTACTCTACGTCCAGCCTTCGCCAAAGATGGCACCATCACGGCAGCAAATGCCAGCTCAATCTCAGACGGTGCGGCAGCGGTTGTGGTCATGAAAGAATCGCAAGCGAAAGCTGAAGGCCTTGATTATCAAGCGCGTATCGTTGCAACCGCATCAAACTCTCGTCACCCAAGCGAATTTACCATTGCTCCGATTGGTGCAATTGAAAAAGTATTGGCTAGTGCTGGTTGGTCAGTCGCTGATGTTGACCTATGGGAAATCAACGAAGCGTTTGCAATGGTAACCATGGCGGCGATGGACGAGCTAAAAATCGACCATGCCAAAGTAAACGTTGAAGGTGGCGCTTGTGCACTCGGTCATCCAGTAGGCTGTTCAGGTGCTCGTATCTTGATCACGCTTATCAACTCTCTCAAGCGTACTGGCGGCAAAAAAGGGGTTGCGACACTTTGTATTGGTGGCGGTGAAGCCGTGGCTGTTGCTATTGAACTTGCTTAACACTCGAGCAGATTAATTAATTAATCGATTGATATGTTAAATTAGCTTCTATCATTATCGTTTATTATAAAACCTTCAAAATATCAGGAACCGCATCGCTATTTGCTTTGCGGTTTTTCTGTGTCTATGACTCTTAAATAAGCTAGAAATATTGCTCTGTGTAAAGACACGTTAATCTTTGACCCCAGCTATGTTATGCCACTTACAGCCTATTACACGCAATTACTTCAAGCGCACACTTTGCTACCTTGCTCATATATCTCATCGAAAATCATGATGTTAAGATTCTTACAAGTCGATGTAGAGGCTACTCACATGGCTTGCTACACCTTTTATTATAAAAATATTTTTACTAGAAATTTAACTTTTCCAAAACAACGATTGTTTTTAAAATAATTAATAATGATTAACTCATAAAAAAGGAAGACAACAATGAGCCAACTAATTCGTTTAAAAGATATCCAAGCTACTCATAAAGATTTAATCGGTGATGATTATTATGACCCGACAGGTAAAACTGCTTACGGCGTCAATGAAGAAAAAATCGGTAAAATTGAAGGTGCATTAGTAGAAGACACCACTGGTCGCATTCGCTATTTGATCGTTGATGCTGGTGGCTGGTTCAGCTCAAAAGAAGTATTAGTACCAGCTGGCTTGGCACGTATCGTTGGTGATGACGTATTCTTTGACAGCTTGACCAAGTCTCAAGTCGATGCCATGGAAGTATATGACCATGATTATCAGTATAGCTATAAAGACCAGTATCAAAAGGATCGTCAAGCGTTTGTCGCTGATACTGTTCCAGTTGCAGAGCGTATGGAGATTGCAGACCATGCCTATGACGCACCAAACACACTAGAGCTACTAGAAGAGCGCTTGACCGTCAATAAAGATCGTATCGTGGCAGGTTTGGTTAAAGTTGGTAAGCATATAGTGACCGAAGAGCGCAATGTCGATGTTGAGCTAGAAGAAGAGCATGCTAATATCCAGCGTACTAACGTAGATCGTCCAACAGATCGCCGTATCGGTGACATTGATGGCAATCAAACCATTGAAGTTGAACTAGAGGCTGAACGTGCCCGCGTTGGTAAAGACACTTACGTATCTGAAGAAGTGAATGTCGGTAAAACCACTGAACGTCATACTGAAACTATCGTTGAGACTATCCAACGTGAAGAATTGGATATCGATCGCGATGGTAACGTAGTAGACCGCGAAGGTAACATAATCGACCGTGATGGTATTACTGCAGAAGACGTACGCCGCGCTCGTGGTATGTAATACGCTAAACCGTCATACTGTTTGGCTGTTATTAAAAAATAAGATCGCCGAGCAATACATGACCGTAATAAGCAGCTAAGTATTTTTACTTAGTGAATTAAGACCAGAGCATGCCTCTGGTCTTTTTTTGCTTACTATACTCAAAAATACTTAGGAATTAAAAATACTTAATGATATCTGATAAGGCTAACCTTGCAAAATCTGCAAAAATGGCTCTAAAATATTGTATAACGATTATTTCATAAAGATAAGGACATTATGATGACTACCAATTACGAAGACAGCATCCAGAACGATAGCTTTCTACAAAAGGGTTTACATAACAAGCAAGTGACACCAAACGCTATAACTGCCCCAATTGATACTCATAATGGCACAGTAGCTAATGACATAAGCAGTAATAACATAGATAAGAGCAATCATAATGTTGGACACTTGGAGCTATTAGAAGAGCGTCCTGTCATCAATAAAGAGCGTTTAGATGTCGGTAAAGTAACGGTGACCAAGCACGCTCGCACTAAGACCATTGACGTGCCTATTGAGTTAGTAGAAGAATATATTACTATTCGCACTGAATACCACGATGCGAAAAGTCAGGACTTATTGTCAGGCAATTATGATGAAAAGGATATATTGCGCCATGTCGAGCCATCGTTAGATAGCAAGGCGGTTGTTACCGTAAATGGCAAACAGATCGAAATTGGTGATGAGCCGATTGAAATTGTCCTATCACGTCAAGTGGCTACCATTACTAAAGACACTTATGCTATCCAAGAAATCGATATCAATAAAACCACTCATACCCATACAGATAGTATCCAAGTAGTGCTTAAGCATGAAGAATTAGATGTGAAGGAAGAGGGATTTTTGGCACATGAGTCTAGTGCCAATCCTCATAAATAATTTTGCTGACTCTTTCAAACTAGACATAAAAAAAGCAACGTTATCGTTGCTTTTTTCTTGATTGCTTACTTATTATGAGGTTTTTTTACATTCATAAGTGCTGACATTCGCCGCATCTGTACCTGCTGTGCGCATCACACCCGTCTCACGCGCTTCATGTGCTACACGCCACTGAGTAAAGCCCTGACTACCA
Organism: Psychrobacter cibarius; assembly: GCA_030686115.1. Lineage (NCBI taxonomy): Bacteria > Pseudomonadati > Pseudomonadota > Gammaproteobacteria > Moraxellales > Moraxellaceae > Psychrobacter > Psychrobacter cibarius. The sequence goes on along the minus strand of CP131612.1, from coordinate 388,218 downwards.
TCAATAGCAGTTGCTACTTCAAACACTTCTGGATTACTGGCATCATTGGTTTTATTTAATGTCACCGTACCCGTATCAGTCGCGATGACTACTTGTTTGGCATCTTCTTTATAAGTTGCATTAACTTTCAGCTCAGGTGAGCACAGATAAGCTATTTGACTGACGCCACTATTTACCGAAGCTACGGTATCATCCTGTACTTCACTGAGCGATGCATCCGCTGTATCGACAACCACCTCATTAGGCTCAGCAGGTTCAGCGGACATCGGCACCGTTTCTTCGCTATGGGCGCCATCATCTATACCCGCTTCTGTGTCTGACTGTTGCTGACAAGCACCAAGCGTCAGAACGCCAGCAAGTAAGCCAGTCAGCGCCACAGAAGTACGCAATTTTTTTAATAATTCTATAGTCATAACACTTTCCCCAATGAATATGTTAAACACTATAACGTGTCCATAAATTCACGCCTATGTTGAATTTGTAAGTAATCAATACGAAATATAGCCAACACGTTTGTGAAGAGTCAACTTTACTATCTACAAATAATATAGTCGATTCAAGATGATTTAGAGACAAAGAATACGAGCAAATACAGAAAAGCCCTTATCTACTTTAGATAAGGGCTTTTGAGACTAAGGAATATTAGAGATATATCAGCAGCAATGCTTAAGTGTTTATTATCAATATTCGCTTATGAATGCTATATTTTACCATGACATTGCTTGTACTTAAGGCCTGAACCACAAGGACATGGGGCGTTACGACTGATATTCATACCAGCGTATGGGTCTGCCTCATTGGCATTACTGCCGCTACCTACCATAGCACCTGCGACCGCACTACCAGCAAGATTGCGATTTTGCGCGGCGGCTTTTTCAGCACCGCTATCCATGTTATCAATATCACTATGCTCGAACTGCATTTGCATATGAGCAGCATTCTCACGCTGCTGTATTTCCAGCGCTTCTAGCTCTTCTTTGGTCGGAATATGGACACGTGATAAATCTTGAACGGTCTCAGATTTAATTGCGCCAAGCATCATTTGGAACAGCTCAAATGATTCACGCTTATATTCTTGCTCAGGGTTTTTCTGTGCATAACCACGCAGATGAATGCCTTTACGCAGCTGATCCATTTGGGTCAAATGCTCTTTCCAATGCTTGTCTAAGCTCTGTAGCATAAAGTGACGCTCAAGCTGGGCAGCATCTTTTTCGCCCATCTGCTCACGGCGGCTATGATAGCGATCGATAGCTGTTTGGATGATTTTGGCTCGTAAGCCTTCTTCATCTAAGCGACGATCTTCATCGAGCCAATCATTGATCGGCATCGCAATCTTAAATTCATTTTCAAGCTCGTCTTCTAAGCCATCAATATTCCATTGGTCATCGATAGAACCTGGCGGAATAAACTGGTTAATCATGGCGTTATAGACTTCTTCGTGCATAATCTCAATGGCTTCAAGCAAATCCATCTCTGCTAGCAAGTCATCACGCTGACCATAGATCACTTTACGCTGTTCGTTGGCGACATCATCATATTTCAACAGATTTTTACGCGCATCAAAATCACGGCTTTCTACTTTACCTTGGGCATTTTCAATCGATTTTGAGACCATTTTATGCTCAATGGCTTCATCTTCTTTCAGACCCATGGCACGCATCATATTTACGACGCGGTCACCAGCAAAGATACGCATCAAGTCATCTTCGAGCGATAAAAAGAAACGCGACATCCCAGGATCGCCTTGGCGACCGGCACGACCCCGTAGCTGGTTATCGATACGGCGTGATTCATGGCGCTCAGAACCAATGATATGCAAACCGCCAGCCGCAACCACTTGGTCATGCTTGACTTGCCATTCTGCTTTTAGGCGCGCCATTTCTTCAGGACTGACCGAATCAATATCTTCGATAAACGACTGCCAGTTACCACCAAGGATAATATCGGTACCACGACCTGCCATGTTGGTCGCGATCGTCACAGCCTTTGGACTACCCGCCTGCGCGATGATTTCGGCTTCACGCTCGTGTTGTTTGGCATTTAGGACATTATGCTTGACGCCTTCTTGATCGAGCAAGTAAGACAACTCTTCACTGGCTTCAATCGTCGCCGTACCAACCAAGACTGGGGCACCTTTGGCTTGAATCTCTTTGATTTCGCGAATGATACCTTTGTATTTACCTAACTTGGTTAAGAAAATCTGGTCATCCATATCGATACGAGCAATCGGCTCGTGCGTTGGAATCACGATGACATCTAAGTCATAAGTTGATTTAAATTCTGCTGCTTCGGTATCAGCGGTACCTGTCATGCCTGATAATTTTTCATACAAACGGAAGTAGTTCTGGAACGTCGTGGTCGCAAGCGTTTGGTTTTCTGCTTGAATTTCGACGTTTTCTTTGGCTTCTACCGCTTGATGTAGACCTTCTGACCAACGGCGACCCGGCATGGTACGACCCGTGTTTTCATCAACGATAACAACTTCACCATCATCGACGATATAGTGGACGTTTTTAACAAATACATGATGGGCGCGAATGGCAGCTTGTACGTGAGCCAATAATGGCAAACGGCTTGGGCTGTATAAACTTTCATTTTCACCCAACTCACCGACTTCGATTAAGAAGCGCTCAATTTTTTCATAGCCTTTTTCACTGATTTCGATTTGACGATTTTTTTCATCAATCCAGAAATCTTCTTCTTCATTATTCTTATTGGCCTCTTCGTCTTTTGAGCGAATCAGCACAGGGATAATGGTATTAATCAGCGCGTACATACGTGAAGAATCTTCGGCTTGACCTGAGATAATTAGCGGCGTACGAGCCTCATCGATTAAAATAGAGTCAATTTCATCGATAATACAGAAGTTTAACGGGCGCTGCTTTTTCTCTTTTAAACTAAAGACCATGTTATCGCGCAGATAATCAAAGCCGTATTCGTTATTGGTACCGTAAGTGATATCCGCTTGATAAGCGTCGATTTTTTCTTGCGGCGGTTGTTGTGAATAAATGACACCGACGGTCATGCCCAAAAAGCCAAATAATGGACGGTTCAATTCAGCATCACGTGCCGCCAAATAATCGTTGACCGTGACCAGATGGACACCTTTACCACTGATAGCATTTAGGTACATAGCCAAGGTACCCATCAAGGTTTTACCTTCGCCCGTTTTCATCTCAGCGATTTTGCCTTCGTGCAAGGTGATACCACCGATCAGCTGCACATCATAATGACGCATACCATTGACGCGTAATGACGCTTCACGGCAGACGGCAAACGCTTCTGGTAGTAGTGCATCTAAGCTTTCACCTTGTTGGTGTCGTGCTTTAAACTCTTCGGTTTTTTGTTGTAATTGCTCATCAGACAGGGCTTGTACCGCAGCCTCTTGTGCGTTGATTTTGCTGACCACTTTGCGCATGCGCTTTAATTCGCGGTCATTTTTAGTGCCAACCACACTGCCTATAATCTTTGATAACATAATTTTTTGACCTATGGAAATATTCGATAATTAGTGCGCATTAGCCAAAGCTTCGCCCGCTGCCGCCTTGTCATTACAGTCATCACCTGACTAAGTACCTTTTGTTAACAAAGCACCTCTTAACAAAGCACTGATTAATAAGGTACTGCCTAATGAAGTGTCGCCTAATGAAGTATCGCCCAATTAAGTGTGACGTCATTATATATGGTTATGACGCCGATGGATACAAGGGCAGCGAGTAGATATTTGCCGACGTAAAAGCGAGGCAGGACGTGTTAAAATAGTACTTACACTTTCACACTTCTTAGTTTTTTGACTGCTAAATTTGCGCGCTATGATGACCCTTTAATAAAGCTATTTGGGTAAAAATCAACCAGAATCTTGCAAATTAACGACTCATAAGCGAGTGTTTTTCTCATCTATTTTTTTACGCTGAACTGTATATACCGTCGTCCGTTTAACGCCAGCTGACTAAAAACCCATTTAAGCATTATAAGAGACTCTGCATGACCGCTAAGCCATCCGCTCAAAACCTTAACGCCGAAAAACCTACTCCGTCAAAGTACGCAATATCAAAACAACAGACCGCGACACCTTTGACCTCTGATCAGTTGATGGTAGGCGATACCGTTTATCACTTGGCAGATCATACGCCAATGATGGTGCAATATCTAACCATGAAAGCCAACTATCCACAAGCGTTACTGCTGTACCGCATGGGTGATTTTTATGAGTTATTCTTTGATGATGCCAAGCGCGCGGCACAAATATTAGAAATCACCTTGACTCGCCGTGGTACGGATAAAGCGGGCAATACCATTGCCATGGCAGGTGTGCCTTTTCATGCGGCCGATAGCTACATGGCAAGGTTGATAGCTGCTGGGCAAACCGTCGTTGTGTGTGAGCAAATTGACGAATCAGCCACTGGCACTGACAACACGAATAACCCGTCCAATGCTCCGACGATGGGCGATAAGCAGAAAAAAGATAAAAGCAAATCTGCTGCTGGCAGTATTATGCGCCGTGAAGTGATTAAAACGCTGACCGCAGGGACAATTACTGATGATGCTTTAATTGCGCCCAATCATACGCCAACTGTGGTCGCCATTGATATCGAAATACCTAAATCGAACAGCAAACAACCTGTGCAAGCTGCCATTAGCCAAATGGATTTAGCTGCTGGAACACTAACGACGCAAACGCTGAGTGCCAGCTATAATAATAGCCCTGATGATGTCAAAAATTTGCAAACGCAAATGCTGACGGTGCTGGCACGCTTTGCGCCTAGTGAATGTATCGTTAGCGAAGCACTTAACGACCGTATCGGCGAAGATTGGACGCTGTGGCTACGTCAACATCTCGACTGTCCGATTATCGAAGTGGCGGCCAATGACTTCCACCGTGTTCATGCCAGCGCAACCCTTTGCCAGCAGTTTGACGTGCAACGCCTCGACGGACTAGGAATCAATGACGCACTTCTTGCCCAATCTAGCTGTGCAGCGCTCATACATTATGCGCGGCAAACTCAGCAGCGTCATGTGCCACAACTTAATCAGCTGATCGTTGAGTACAGTGACGATTATTTAATTATCGATGCCAATAGTCAGCAAAATCTTGAGCTATTTACACCCGTTAGCAGTAATGGAACCTCATTAATATCGGTGCTCAATCATTGTCAAACGCCGATGGGTCGACGCTTACTCGTGCAGCAAATGAAACGCCCACTGCGTCAGCATGCGCGTATCAATTTGCGCTTAGATGCGATAACCAGTTTGTTAAATACTGATAAACAGTCTGAGCAAAGCTCGGGAAATATCTCATTAGTTACCAGATTGCGCGAAACCTTAAACGCTATTGGCGATATGGAACGTATTAGTAGCCGTATTGGGCTAATGAGTGCTAAACCGCGTGACCTGCGTAAACTTGCTGAGGGTATTGCTAGTAGCGCCCAGCTTACGACGCTACTGACGAATGCAGGTATTCGCCATGAACAAGCAGGACTGTTGCCGATGCTAATGCAACAATTGCCTGCGCAGTTACCTGCCATACATTCCGTCGCTGAGCTGATTGAGCGAGCTATTATCGCAGAACCACCTGCCCATATTCGTGATGGCGGCATGCTCGCCGCAGGCTATGATGCTGAGTTTGATCGCCTGACTCATCTGCATGACAATATCCAAGTGACATTGGATGAGATGGTAGAGCGCGCGCGTTTAGAGAGCCAATTACCCAGCCTAAAAGTAGGCTTTAATAAGGTCAGCGGCTTTTATTTTGAATTACCTAAAATGCAAGCAAAGAATGCACCAGCACATTTTATCCGTCGGCAAACGCTGAAGAGCAGTGAGCGATTTATCACTGACGAGTTAAAGACTGTCGAAACCGAATATCTAAGCGCGCAAAGCTTAGCATTAACTCGTGAAAAGCAGCTGTATCACGAACTCTTAACTGAACTCAGCAACCATTTAGCCGACCTGCAACAACTAAGCACTGCGGTTGCGCAAATAGATGTGCTCAGTAATTGGGCGCAGCTGGCAACTATTTATAATTGGCAGCGTCCAGTCATGAATAATAATTCAGAGAATACAGATAGATCCAATACTGGCAGTCAAACCAGTATCGATATCAAAGCAGGTCGTCATGTCGTCGTCGAAGCCGCACTAAATCCTGTTCGTAACCACAGCAACACTCCTGCCAAGCATAGCAGCCATTTTGTCGCTAATGATTGTGCACTAGGCAGTGATGAAAACCCTGAAAGACTGTTGATGATTACTGGGCCTAATATGGGTGGTAAATCAACCTATATGCGCCAAACCGCGCTGATTGTTCTACTCGCTCATTGCGGTAGCTTTGTGCCAGCAGCGCGTGCACATATTGGTGATATCGACCGTATCTTTACCCGTATTGGCTCAGCTGATGATTTGGCGGGCGGTAAATCAACCTTTATGGTAGAGATGATTGAAACGGCTAATATTCTCAATCAAGCAACCAATAAATCGCTGGTACTGATGGATGAAGTCGGACGCGGCACAGCGACCACTGACGGTTTAGCCATTGCCCACGCTTGCGTTAATCGATTGGTCGAGATTGGCTGCCTGACGTTATTTGCCACCCACTACTTTGAGCTGACAAAATTGGCGGAAAACTATAAAGAAAGCAGTAGCAGCAATGACAAACTTATCCGCAACGTCCATGTCGCTGCCAGTGAAATCGACGGTCAACTGTTACTACTGCATCAAATCAAAGATGGTGCAGCAAGCTCTAGTTTTGGTCTGCATGTGGCAAAAATGGCAGGGATTCCTACCCAAGTACTGGATGATGCCAAGCGCTACTTAGCAGATAACTTAAAATTAGACCCTAGCAGGGTAGAAAACGTGAGAACTCTTGATGACAAAAATGAATTAGCTAAGTCAGTAAATGATAAATGCGATCATATGAATGGTCATGAAATAGAGAAAACGGATATAAAAACCACCAATCAATCTCAAATAATGACTTATATTCCACAACAAAATCAGCTGTTTAGCTTACAGGATGAGCTAAGTGCGATTGATCCTGATACCTTAACGCCAAAGCAAGCTCATGATTTACTCTATCATTTGAAGAAAATCATTAGTCATTAAAGGGAATTGTCAATTAGCCGTAAAGGCGTTAAAATGTGCCTTATTTTCCAACTATTCTATGTAGCCCTTATCGTTGATTCACTTTAAAGGAAGATCAAGGCAACCAAGTGCAGATGTATCAATAATACTTCAAGCACGGTGAGCACAGTAACTCTTTTAAAAGGGATGAACTATATCAGCCAATCCAATAACAGGTAGACCTCACTATGACCTTTGTCGTTACAGATAACTGCATTCTTTGCAAATACACCGACTGTGTGGAAGTCTGTCCTGTGGACTGCTTTTATGAAGGCCCGAATTTCCTCGTCATCGATCCTGACGAGTGCATCGACTGCGCGCTATGCGAGCCTGAATGTCCCGCCAATGCCATCTTCTCAGAAGATGAGGTACCAAAAGGGCAAGAGATTTTCACTCAGCTAAACGAAGAGCTGGCGCAAAAATGGCCAAACATCACTGAGATGAAGGGACAATTGCCAGAAGCTGAGAAATGGGATGGCGTAGAAGGTAAGATTCAGTATTTAGAGAAGTAGTTAATTCCTTAAGAGAACATAGTAAATCATAGTAAATTAAGATAGTAAAAAACCACCTAATGGCCATTAAATGAAAAAGGGCTGTTAGGTGGTTTTTTATTGAACAGAAGTAAGTCTATAAGCTCGCATCATAACTGCATGAGTTAGGCAAATAAAGAGCCTCTATATTACTGCTACAACTCCAAGAGCCTGCACTGGTACGTAACCATTTTATTTTTTTACCTGCCAGTCTGGGGTTCACTTGCGTCGATACTGTGGCAGTGATGCTGGTCGCCAATACTAGAGGATTACTTATCTGTGCCACACCCATATTATTAGGCAAAACAACCCCTACTTGTGATCCACCTATTATCAGATTAGAAGCAGAAGCACGCGGATCACAGTCATTAGTATTTAACCCAATATTAACTCTGCCAGTTTGCAAACATTCTTCTACAGTTAGTCGTAGCTGTCCCAATTCATTAATAACCCTCGTCGCTTGAGTTTTGCCAATATAGATTTGATATTGCGGAATGGCAATCGCCGCTAAAATACCAATAATGGCAACAACGATCATTAGCTCAATGAGGGTAAAGCCAGTTTGGTTCAACAAGTGACGATTTTGAGTCGTTTTAATAGTAGTCATGGCATTTATATCAAGTTATCAAGATTAACCTAATAATGCACAGGCTATGCCATTATCACTGTGGAGTTAATAAATGTGAGGTATATATCTTTGCAACCAATTTATTATGCTGCTCTAACCAAGTAGTTTCATTTGTAGTATTTGTTAAAAAAGACAATACACCGCCATTACTATCCATGGCGACTAATGCACTTGCTTTTGGTAGTCTGCCATCTCGCCAATATAATATTAATTCAGCACTAGGGGCATACTCATAACTTGAAAATCCATGGCAACCCCGAACCTTGTTTTTATCGCAGTTAATATGTTCAGGTCGACTTATTACATTAGGATAGCTAGTTCTATTCATATTATAAATATGACGTGCAAGTTCATTACTACTACCTGTCAACCCTCCTACAGAAGCCAAAGCATAAAAATCTAAATGACTTAGATAAGCATCGTTACTAATGTTAGGAATATTCGGTTGGTCAGCCATGTTGGACTGTATAAAATGAATATCGCTATTATCAAAGTTAAAGTAATCTTGGCTGATATCGGTGTAGCTTTTTAAATAGATATTTTCGATAACTTTTGAAAGTAGGCAGTAACCCACATTTGAATAGACATTTTTACTATTAGGTTCAAAATCTAGAGTCATCCTTTGTAACATTTTAATGTCATAAGGGCACCATGGTGATGTACTCATCATAGAATCGTTAGTTATATTTCTATCAAAGCCTGCTCTATGCGACAGTAAATCAGATATTGTTATATCAGCAACTCTAGCATCGACAAGTCTTTCAGTTTTTACCTCAGGTAAAAAACTAATCAATTTATCATTCAAACTTATTTTCTGCTTTCTGACTAAATCTAAGATCAACTCCGAGGTAAAAACCTTAGTAACACTTGCATAATTTAAAATGCTGTTTTTAGTGACTCGGCGTGTAATGTAAGGCAATCCTTCCCAACCAGCCGTACACGCCGATGTATTACCTTCATTATCAATATAAGACAGTTGCAGGTTTAAATAATCTAACTCTCTAATACTATAATTAGCCACTTGCTGTAGCCATGTTTGCCCCCTACCCTCACATTGTAGACTATCTAAAACTAAGGCTTTTCTAACTTTTTCTTGTATCTTATCTACTACTGCCAAGTTCATCAAATAAATCAGTACGATAATCAAAATAATTAATAAATAGGACGGATTTTTAGCCAACGAAATATCCCCTTTTTATTTATTTCATTACAATACTGGCGATACTCAGAGAACTTCATCAAATGGCGCTCCTCACTTTTGGCACGACCATAGTATATGAGACTGACAAAGATTAATCCCAAAATATTTTTCCACCATTCGACGCTCACAAACGCCACACCAATAAACGGCAGGGTATATAACCACCAATAGATATTTTTTGCGATATATGCCGGATGCTTGCTGTAGCGATAGACACCTTTATCAATCAGGCGACGATAGCTTAAGTTCGAGAACGTCATACCAAATTCAAAGGTCGCAAGCCAATAAATCACCCAAGTCATATTAATAATAATGAACATCAGCCAAAATATGACGCTGCCATGCGGCAGAATATCGCTCCATATCAGGCTGTCTTGTTGGTCATTTACTTGACGCATTATCCATACTAGTGGCGGGTAGCATAATAGTGCAAACAGCCAGCCTGAAAAATTACTATCGGTATCGATGATTTGATTATTAATGATAGCGGAGCTAAACAAATAACCAAAAATCCCAATCAACATATCAATACTGATACCAAAATTAAATAGCAGTAAACTGATAGCATCCGCATTGAATTGCCATGCGCTATTAAGCAATATACTTAAATTACCTAAAAACCCACTATACATAAAAGGTACGAACACAATCTTTACCGCAGTTTTTAACCCAAAGTGCTTTAAAACAGCAGTGTCAATCGAGACACGTTTATTGAGCATTGCCCCTATCCGAGCATACTCATCTTCTGGCTCCTCTAAGCGTCTATCTACAAAATAAACATAGCCAATAACTAGGATAAAAATGATAGGAAAAGCGATAAACAAATCATTAACGAAGGTGGCATATTCAGCCAATCCCATTTGTGTTACGGAAAAAGCATATATATATATGCCTATGAATTGTAATAGCAGTACAATAATTTTACTTTTGATACGTACGCTATTGATAGGGTTTAGGTTACCCTTGTCTTTTTTATAAGGGTTTTGGAGATAAGCCAATATTAATAACGGCATAGCACAAATAAGCAGCCATACTCTTAGCAAATATTCAGTAGAGAAATACTCGATTAACAGCAGCTTTAGCAGTAAATAGCCAGAAAAAAAGCTTAATGCGAGCACCACTGATGCCTGTCTAGGATACTCATGTACAGAAACAATCATAGCTATCATGTCTCGACCATTATAAAATTAAAAAAAAGAGACATAGTAGATATGTCTCTTTTTTATCAATATTACTATCTACTAAATTTATATTAACCGCCAGTACTAGTAGCAGCAGCGGCAGGACAAGCAGATGAGTTATATTTAGCAGGAGCGGTAGATACACAAGACCAACTGCCTTGGTCAGAACGTGTCCAAGTAATTTTTGTAGCTGTATCTTTTAGAGCTGAAGACGCATCACCACCAAAAGTGCCTTCAATAACTTCTTTAGAGGTAAGAACAGCGCTGTTAGTAACCGCTGCAGTAGGCTTCGCTTTAGCAGCAACTGAAGCAGGTTTGTCTAGACTAATCACACCAGAACCATTGAAACCAAGGTCGCAAGCCCCTACAGCCGTTTGACCATCATTTAGGCAGGTTTCAATAGCAGTTTTAAGGGCGCCTAATTCAGCTACGCCACGAGTCACTTGTGATTTAGCGATATAGTTCTGATACTGAGGAATAGCGATCGCAGCTAGGATACCGATAATAGCAACAACGATCATTAGTTCGATTAAGGTAAAACCTTTTTGAGCAGTGTTCATATGAACTCCTTTAGGGTATATAAAGATAAGTAGCTGCTATTGATACAGCTGCATTTTATCTTTAGTAATATAATATGTTTGTTTCTCTTATAATATATGTTGCATATAACGTGCCAAAACTAATAGCTATAATGTACATGCGTGCTAAGTACTCAATTATTATTACTATTTTTGCATAACAAATGATGAGTCTAATAGTAACTGACAGTTAATGTTACGCTTAAGCTGCTGAAAATTGTCAGTTTACCTATTATAGGTAGTAAAAGGTAAGTCTTACTGACAATTTTTGTCAGCTTTATTTAGATATAGAGATATTTTTCTAATCATTCCAGTTATTGCCAGTACCGCAAACGCTGCCTCGACACTTATTGTTCTGATAATTAAGACTAAGCGTTCCATCATTTGCCATTTGGCTGCCAGCTTTTGGCGTGGCAACGATGCTCCACTCGGAAGTGAGCGGATTCGGCGTAAAGGTAATGGTGTATAGCGCATTGCCTTGTTTAGGAAAGTCCCCACCCCGCCCAGTAGTTAAAGCATTGCTATAACTACCTTGGATCAGTTTACGGCTTTGAATCTGTGATGCAATATTGTGCATTTCACTCATCATGTCAGTACGTTTGGTTTTGATAACGTATTGCTGATAGTTTGGATAGGCAATTGCTGCCAATACACCGATGATAGCAACCACAATCATGACTTCTACCAGAGTAAAGCCTTGCTGCGAGGCTGATCTTTTGACTGGCCAACCCTGTATTATATTGACTATCATCACCAGATTTCCTCGTTGGCACCGCAGTTGACATCAGCAATAGCTATCGTATTGGTTTTATGCGCACAGCGTATGCCGTTGCTGCTTAGCATGATAGTACTGCCACCCTTTGCAGGTCCTGAAGTATTTGGTATTGCTAGCATCTTCCACGTGCGACCAGTAGTGATAGAGAACCCTGTCGATACTAACGACTTACTCGTATCACCGCCATCGACGAGGGTAATCTTATATCGGTAGTTGGACGCATCGCTGCCATCCGGTACATAGATGGTTTTGTTATCTGTCTCTGCATAGGCATAAGTGACTTTATTGCTCGTATCAATTTTCTGCGGCTGAAAGCCTTTATAGCTTAGTGCTTTAGAGCGCCAACTCTCAAGCTGTATCTGTAATTGCTGCATTTTGGCCTGTGTCTCACGCTCAGCGTTCAGCACTGCGTAACGGCGATAGCTTGGTATAGCAATGGCGGCCAGTATCGATATAATGAAGATGACAATCATCAGCTCTATCAGCGTAAAACCGCGAGCACCATTCGCTGTGATCGTATCTCTTATCTTGGTCATGTGTGACGTCCCATAATCTAATCATAAATATGTCGCACTACTCATTCTTTGTAGTGCGACTATATCCATACAGTGTCATTAGTGCTGTGCCAGTCTTAGTGAGTGGCGCTACTATTTACGTTCATACCATATACGTGGCTGCATCGTATAGCGCTCATTAAAGATATACTCGCCAGCAGTACCGTCGCCACCGACTTGTGTCGGACGACTTCCCTCACCTGGATATAAATCTTTGATATTACTATCATTTTTAAAGGTGTCTGTGCCATAACCAGCTCGATTGATTTCTAACGCGCGTTCAGTGATAGTCCTATTACCAATGAGTACTTTGAGGTCAGTATTGTCCTCATTATAAGCACCCAATGTCAGCTCTTGGATACCTTGACCTGCAGGTAAATAGCCACCTGTACCTGTTCCTGAGCTGGCTTCCATACAGACGCCATAAGGTAGGCAGTATAACTGACGCTCTGAGCCACCTGATATTTTTGCTGCGCAGCTTGAAACCGTACCATAGAGCTTATCGGGATTATAAACCGTGGTATACAGTAGATTGTTAATGACCACACTGTCGCCTACGCCTTTATTGTAGCGGACATTATTGTAGCCATCAAAGCGAGTCAACGGATAGTACCAACCTTGCTTAGTACCCTCTACCATTGCTGACTTAGCCGCGATTTTTGCGGCTTCATTCGGAGCGCTACCTAGCGCCGTGGCTAGATTGGTTAGCTTACTCTCGGTTATGTCTTTTACAGAAGTTGTAAAATCACTCTTATAGAGGTCTGCGTTAGTCACATCGTTATCAATAATGCCATATACGCGGTTGGCATAAGTGTTATCGCTACGCAACGTCGATAGTGGTGCACTGCGATTGCCTGATATAACATTCACTAGTGCAAATAACTGGCCATTATTACTGCCAGTGCTTTTGTTACGATAGAAGCTGACTACTGGGCGCTCATAAAAACGATAGGCAGGTTTGCCACTCGGCTTACTATTTAATACGCGCGTAACACGCTTATTTGAGAATTTAGTTACGGCTTCAAAACCAAACTTCTCAGGGCGGGCATTTTCAAAATCTGCACGGAATACTTGCCCACCAAGATCTGCCATGTATATATGATCCATCAGACCATCATTGTCTCTATCGAGTACAGCAATCTCACCCGTAACACTATGAATCATGTCCGCTGTTTTGGTGTTTACACTACCGCCACTTTCGCCACTGGTCGACCATAATAACTTACCATCACTGGCATCAATCATATAAACGGCATTGCCTTTGGCTGGTGCCTTTGTGGTAGCCATATATTCATCATTTTCATAGGCCATATCATAACCGCCACCAAATATAAGGACATTGGTGGGCTTATCGTCCTTTTTAATGCGAATCTTAGCAGCCGTTGGCTTACTCCAGATTTGACCTAGGCGCGCAAAATCATTATTACCTGTGGCGTTGTTACGCCCTTCTGGAGTCAAAGTAAACATTACTTTTGGGGTTGCTTTATCGGTGATATCCATACCGTAGAATGCTTCACCGCCCATACGTAGGCCACCATAGGCAAACATACCTTTGCCAGACGATTCATCAACCTTCACCCGTTTGGCAGCCAAGTCATATTTATAATCAGTGACCACCAACCAAGGGGCATCTACGCCAAAATAAGGTTCACCAACTTTGTTTTTAGTCGAGTCCTCAACTAGAGCCGTCGGCTGGTTCTCTAACATTTTCTTAGGAATGATAGCGTAGGTCTCTTCCCCTTTATCGGCATCGACTAAATGTAGCGCACCGTCCATAGAGCCAAATAATACGTAATCGTCACGAGTATTAGTAATACGACCGTTATCATCTAAGGTGGCACTATAAGAAATGGCGGCAGGTTTTGAGTGGACGACACCACCTAATACTTTTATTTCCTTAATAGGCTTATCAAGCTTAAGGTTTTCAACATCTTTAAGAGATGTTGGTTCATCATCTTTATTCAATACCTCATCAAAGCCTAGAAAACTGAGCAATCGACGCTGGTTAATCTGCGTATAAGTGCTGGCATCTATTAGTTGATCAAAGCCTTGTGGCTTACCGTTACTATCAACACTGACTTTACGTAAAGTTGGGGTTTTATTATCGTTTGATGTATAGTCCTCCACATAAAGCGTGCGCAAACTGCCAAGTCCGGAGCTTGGTGACTTTAATTGAGCATAGACACCGCCAGCATCAACATCATTATTTGACGTTTTGCCACCTTTAATGAAGTCACCGTTTTGCCACAAATCTTGAGTCGTGGCACTAAGATCACCAGCAGCATCTTTGTATAGCAAACTTTTACTTTTACCAAACAATGTTCCTTCATTTAGGTCATATTTCTTTAAGTTACCTTTCCAAATACTTGCTGCTGTAGCGATATCAGGATCTAGCATTGGCAAATAGGCAAACGCTAGCTGATTAGAAGCGCGATATGGGTCATCAGGAATAGTAATGGTACCAGAGGGTGCAGTATTAATGACCTGTACTAAGTTCGCTGCAAAATCCACAATACTATTGGCGATATCGTTTGACTCTTCGGTATAATAGAAGCCACCATCACCAAAGGTTTTAACCTCATTATCACCTTTACGTTCACCAAGCCTACATAGATTCCGTACATCTGAATTTTTGCTTGCGTTACCACTTTCACAGTCTACTACTGGTACTGACTTACCATTGGTTATAATATTTTTTGTACCTGTCAATCCAGCGAAAGACTTACCAAACCCTACTGTTGCTGTTTTGATCGGTAACTTACCAGGGTTTGCAGGATTGCGTAATAGCTTAGAGTAACTAGCCATACAGCCCCATGATTGATTACTACTTCCCGACAGCCCTGTTGAGCTATTATTGTCACATGAGTTCATAGATAAAGTAGAGCCACTTAACGAAGCATCCATTATTCCTCTGGCATAGCGATCCTGAATATTATTAGAAGGCTCCCCATCGGTTAGCAGATAAATACCGTTACCACTACACTCACTATCATTAAGAGGCGATGAATAACTACGCTTATCATCTTTTTTGGCATTTTTAGTAGAAAAATCGAAACCGCTATATAGGTCAGTATTTCGATCACCAGTTTTAGTAGTAGTACCCATCATATAGGCACCAGACTCTGCTAATGCAGGCCCTGTTGGTGTACCGCCGTTGGCTGTTAAGTCTTTAATTTCTTCAATGAGCTCCACTCGTTGTTTAGATGTTAAGGCACTAGTAGGTACCAGAACATATCCCGTTCTTCCATCACTCTTATAACTAAAAGCACCTACGCCTATTTCGTAGTCATCAGGTAATGAGCCTTTACCTGCTATTTTTTTGCTGGCTTTGATTTCGTCTCCACTATATACCTCATCAGCTAGCAGTTCTATCAGAGCTTTTTGTAAACGTGTCAGTCTATCAAATCGCATATCTGTATAGCTAGGATTCCACCAATAACCACCACTACTAACATTACAACCCTTTGGGGTAAAGCTAATGCTTCTTTCAAGAGTATCATTAATTTTACCATCAGCATCACGCTTGCGAATGACTGCGGTAATTTTTTCTGAATTTTGACTAGTATAGCTATCCTTACAACTACTATAATCTACTTGTATACTTCTACTGTCCATACTGCCTGAGATATCTAGCATCATAAAAATAGTCGCTGTACCAGGCTTAGCTGGTGCGTAAATCTCTAAATCACCGATGGGCTTGCGATTAGGATTGGGGTTAGCCGCCTGTACCATAGTACCTGTCATACCGATAACCACTGCTGCCGATAGCAACTTGATAGGCCATGTGCGTCGACTAAAGCTGTTATTCTGTAAGTTTTTCATGGGCTGACTCCTTAAATGGATTGAGCTATCGAGCGGATAATCATTAGCAGTCATTCAATTGCCATTTAACAATCATATGCTTACTATTAGGCGTGCTCTAACAACTTTAAACGATTCGATACTGCTATCTATACTTAACTACAGCAAACTAGGTTGTAGGAAGGGTACAAACAACGCCTTTCCCTTTACCGAAATCGACACAGTTCTCACGTAATGATAAGTTTTCTACGTTTGCTACTTCATACAACACAGTATTGGGTACACCCTCTTCTATCATACAGCCGCCAATAGCATCTTCAGCATCCGTCACTGTTCCTACTCGACTGGTCTTTTTAAAACAGTCTTTGGCAGCATCTGTTTTGCCAGAATAGGCTGGTAGTATCGCAGTACTAGTGATATCGAACATAAACGCTTGGCTTGATATCTCACTGCTGTCCTGTCCAATCGTGTAACTACTAAACGCTTCATTGCTAGCATTTGGCGCCGTCAATGAAACGTTTACTTGAGTCATGCTCGCATTACGATCACTGACATAGTCGGCAGGCGTTGATGGATTGCAGTAACCAATATCATTGCCTAAAATATTACCGCCGTTTTCTGTGTTGATGGTGGTTTTGTTAATATCAAAGAAGCGTCCACGTGGACGAAAACAAAATATGTATTCATGCTCAGCACTATTGGTATCTAGAATAAAGTGTCCAAACGGCCCGCCACGCGATAGCATATCGGTATAGACCTCAGCATCACTACTACCGTTGACCCCTTGCTCGATATTTTGATTGGCATTGTCTGCCGATTGCAATAGCAAGGTGTTTATTTGATCGCTGGTTGCTAGGCGCAAATCAGTGGTACTTTGTTTAACCGCGATAGCACCGACCAAGATGATCAACACTAAAAACAATAGCACTACAATTAGTACAGCGCCTTGCTGTGTTGATACAGAGCTTTTAAGGGACTGGTGATGAGGTATATTTGACATGTTGTCCTCTTTTTTTGTGGTGCTACTTGCTACTAGATGTCATACCAGTTACCGACATAACACGAGCGTTGCGCAATAAATTTGTTGACTCATAACTGCGGCGATAATATTTAGTATTCTCGGTTTTTAATGTCTGTGCTGTGCCAAATACGCTAAAGTCAGTTTTGTCTACACTACTGACTAGTGGCGTGCTACTACGAACGATGACACCAATTTTGACTGTCGTGATTGCAGGCTTATCCGTGAGTAAAGGTTTATCTAAATTGAGATAAATGCTTGATGGCAGATACGTTAAATTATTTACATCTGTTAGCGTCCCTAATAGCACCTTAAATTGGTCAATAGCGGGTATCATTACCTCACCGTTATCACCCAAATCACTAACAACACCTGCACTACTCAGACGTCCCGCATCACAAGCCAACACTAAGTTTTGTGAACCTGTTACTGCTGTTTTTCCTGCTACTGGGCGCACAAAGTAGCGCTCAATAACCCAATCGCTACTACCGGCAACAATCTCTGCACCCTCACAGTCAAACAAAGCATTTTGCGTAATATTTTTATATTGAATAGTCAGCTGATCGCTAGCAACATTCGTATTTGATATGCCTGTCCAACCGTTGGTACCCTTCGTTCCTGTCTGACCAGCACTGACCGTAAGATAACCAGTATTAGCGTAGCTACTGTCTCCTAAATTATTACCTGTTAAAACAATCCCACCATTTCTTGTGGTGTCGTTAACATTGGTAATAGGGTTTCCTAAATTGGCAATACGAATCTGATCTTCTAGGGTTTGTAATGCAAATATTGTACTGTCTTGAACTTCTGAGGCGCCCTGCTGTACGGTCACGGTACGGGTACTAATGATATAAACCTGTATTACTGCGGCAGATATCAGTAAACCTAAGACTAACGAAATCATCAGCTCAATAAGCGTAAATCCTGAGGCAGAAGAAGGCGAAGTGTGATAAGGATGGCTTCTATTACTGTAAATATACATTAATACGCCTCCGATATTAGGCACTGACTGCCTGTTTTATAAACACCATTAGCACCAGCACAGGCTTTAACGTCTGTATCATCTAATAGTGCTTTGGTACCGTTCCATGCAGTGACAATACACATTTGCTGCTGAATAGCTTGTTTGGTCGTCCCTGGACAAGTAACCACGGCAAGCTCCACACCTTCATCTTTTGCTAACTGTTTGACCATCAATGCGTCACGAGTTGCCAATTGGCTGATGTTACATAGTTTATTTGGAATTTTTTTACTATCAGCATTAGTCGTTGTGCCATTTGATAAGCAGTTGTTAGCACCATTACGGCTTATGGTTTTTGTATCAACCTTAATATTGTCAGTTGCAGTGCTGCTGATAATCGCTTGGATAGTAGGTATAGCAAGCGCGGTGTCAGGTGTAACACTGACGAAAGCAGCGCCGCCGCCTGTGACATAAGCCTCAGGATAAGCACGCATAATCTCAGCCAAATTTCGAACGAGCGTCAGTGATTTAGTACGGACAAGACTCTCATCAGTGGCGCTGACCGCTCGCACTTGTAATGCACTAAAACCTAAGACAGCAACAGACAAGAGTAATACAGCGACTAAAACTTCAACCAGACCTACACCATGCTGTTGACCAAATTTTTTCATGAGCATGTTCCCCCTGACTGAATGGTGATAACCCCGATGGCACTAACTAAAATTTGACGCGGACTAATGCTTTTATTATCATCACAAATCGTAAACGTCATTGCATCTGCCGTTTTATTTGGCTTAAATTCGATATTATTATTATCAGAATTAATAGTACTTTTGGCGTCATAACCGTAATTAGCAAACGTTGAATCGTCATCTTCAAGTTCTATTTTACCTGTATTACTACCGTTATTATCATAAGATAACTCAACTTCCTGTCGCCGAATCACACTCTCTACCTTAGCTTCTTTTAGTGCATTAACGAGCGTCGCAGTCGTTGACTTCACTCTTTGATTAGCCAACTGATTACTGATACTAGGCGCAGCAATACCGACAATAATAGCCAATACTGCAATCGTTACCATCAGTTCAATCAGGGTAAATCCTGAGTTGGTTGTTCGTAGCGTAAGTGGTAGATTATTTGTAGATGCGTTCACATCAAATCCCTATTTATAACGGCAATTTTATAATAACTATTGTTTGTCTAATACCAATACTGGATCAAAAACATTAACAATGAATTCATATTTTCATATCATTTTTGCCCGTCTTTTTATTGTTATTTAATCAGAATACTGCAATTTTTGTTCCATAATATTTGACAAAAGTTTTGCATAGAAATAACAATAGCCATAGCAGTTATGCAAGCTATTTAGAAAATATCATTTTACAAGCAATGCTATTGAGTGATAAGCATCATATCTTGGATATTAATAACAAATAAACATATATTATTTTAATAATATAGCGTTAAGGCAACAAATTAGCAACATATTAGTGATTACCAATAGAGAGCAACAGATTTTAAGACTGATTTCCATGCGCCACAGCATAGGCAGAAAGATGGTATTTATGATTGGCTTGAATATCTGAAATGGTGACTGTCTCAGCCGAGGTAAGCAGTGTACGTCCCAATGCTTGTAAACTAGCACCCGTGGTCGCAACATCATCAAACAATAATAAACGTTTCACAGTAGGTTTTTCGATTAAAACAAAAGCATTGTCTAGATTACTCAGGCGCTCAGCACGTGTAAGCCCTTGCTGACTGACAGTGTCGTCAATACGCTTTACACCATGCCATAAAGGTATCTGCCAATGCTTAGACAATTGCGCCGATAAAATACTGACAGGATCGAAGCCACGCTTGACCAGTCGTTGCTCGGTTGTTGGCATAGCGACAATCACGCTATTATCATGATGACAACCATGAGGACGTGGTAGCTGACGTATAGCATGCAACAATAACGGTAATTTGGTCATGTCTTCATGGTGCTTAAAAGCTCTGATCGCTTGACGTAGCGGATACTCATAATAAGTCGCCGTTTGGATAGATAAAACCGTATCAGAAGCAATATCAACATTGAAGGGTTTCGGCAACCACGCGATACTGTCATGACAATGTGAGCAAAGTAGTCCGCTGTTAAAACGGTGGTTAAATTGCTGGCGCAAATTAGCAAAAAACGAAGGATTGTTTGGCAAGGGGTTTAGAGAGTGCGGTATAGAATCAGCCGTTGGCAAGCTACTAATATTTGATAAGAGGTAATTTTGAGATAGCTGAGATTGTGGCGTGCTGCGATAAACACGGCACAACTGGCAGCGTATATCGAGATACTCTGCCAGCCATAGTCCGGTTTGATAAGGCGCTAAAAGTCGCATGGACGATTATCAAAATGTGCGCTGATATTAGAAACCTTTCCAATCATTCAGTACGATACCAAAACCAATAGAGGTATTTTCGTGATTATAATCGATGATGGATTCGCCATAGCCTTGGAAAACCTGCACAAAGCCATTAACATTTTCTGATAATGGATAAATATAATCGACTTGCGCCGCCCCTTTATTGGTGCTGGGATTGTAGCGCAATGTACCGCTCAGGCTCTGTTGATCAGGCAAATCATATAAGAATTTGATATCACCGTAACCCATGTAGTCTTCGATATCTGGATTGTCTTCACTGCTGCTGCTTTCACTATTCACTCGAGCCCACAGGCGCGGTACGATTGATAGCTTACCCCACTCTGCCCCTGCCATGAGATAAGCACGGTTCCATGAGCGTGATAACGGATCGTCTTGTCCATTAGAATGATGAATGGCACCAGCACCAAGCATACGAAGACGACCACCAAAAGGTAAATCTGCGGTCACTGGCTGAGTCAAAAATATTTCAGGCTGATAGTCGGTGGCACGGAATGGTCGCGAGTTGTCTTCGTTATAAACTTGCCAATGTGACTCTTGGGTATAACCAAACCACAAATCAGCACTGGTATCGAATAAGTCTTCGGCAACTTTGGTCTTCAAAGACAACTGAAATTTTAGTTCAGTATTGCGTATGTCATTAGAAGTAAAGGACTCAGTTTCCTGTGACGGCGTGCTAGGATCTAGGTTAGGGTCAAAGGTATAAAATACTGGCAATACATAGGTTGGTCGGTATGGTCTGACGGTCCAAGTCCCACGCTCACTATTTTTATCGAGATCATAGGATAAACTAAGCGGTGTATATTTTTCGATATCTTTTTGAGTGACCCCAACATTTTCTAAAACTTGTGCTTCTCTTTGTGTTAGCCCAACGGTGTCTAAACCTTCATTAGTAGCAGGCGCGCGCGCAACTGAGTCAGTAGCGGCATTATTAGCACCAGCAATGGTAGATTTTTCTTCTACAAAGACAACTTGCGGATTACCTGAAAGCGTACTTTGAAAGGTTTTTGCCAAATCTACTGGCTGCTTAGTTGTGGTGTAGCTCGGTGTTTTACCTTCTTCAGCCACTTTGTCAAAGCAAGCCAAACGTGCGGCACTGGTCTGCACTTGGGTACATTCAAAAAACAATTTTGCTTGCTGAGCAATAAATTCTTTACTGACTACTTGGCGATCTTGCGCAGCTGTATTGGCATCCTGTGACACCTGATAATCTTCAAACTCAAACGCTGCCTCCGGTACTGGTAACTCATTATCGATCTGAGTTTTATCGGCAGCTTGGACTTGCACGGTAAAGCAGGTTAGCGCTAGACCAACAGCAATATTCAAATAATGCTTTCTTGTCTGAAATAAAGTGTTTTTGCGCGCTGTAATAAGAGGCTTAGGGCGGCGCTGTGCGGTGATATGGGAAAACATAAGTGTCCTTTATCTAACTGACATTATCGCCAGCAGAGTATATAAGATAATGAGTATGACCATTAGCGTCATCGCTAAAATAAACCCAATGACATTCAGACATAGAAGTCAGCAATTACAACGAGTAATGCGCCTTCAGCATTGTTGCTTTATTGTAATGAAAATGTGTGTACTATACTAGCGTTATCGCTGCCCTATACCAATGTAAATATCAATAATCAACACTAAACCAAATGCTTAGCGTCAAGATGATAAGTAACCATTGGTAAAAGTAAAAGAGCCAACGTACTGTATGAATAGTACATTGGCTCTTTTGTATTGTTAAGCCTTTAGAAAAGACTTATTCGTTTTATTAAGTATCAGTTATTAAGCATCGTCAACGTTTGCTCAAATTCTGGACGATCAATCTCACCTACTTGTTGATTGGTCAACTGACCATCTTGATAATACAGCAATGCTGGCGGGCCAAACAATTTATAGCGCGCTAAGATTGCTTTAGAATCGTCAGTAGTTTCTGTTATATCCAGTCTCACCAACTGCCAATCCTGCATCTGCGCTGGACGATTATGAAATAAGTTTTTATCCATAATACGGCACTCGATACACCATTCAGCAGTGACATCGACAAGCACTTTAGGGTTAGCGGCGATAATGGCATCTAACTCAGGCAGCGTCGTGACGGTTTTATCTGTTGTATTACTCATGGCTGGCTGACCAGTCGTCTGCATCATCGGAGCAGCACTTAAAGATGCCAACGGATGCAAACTATCATCGTTACCCAACGCCGCGCCGATGACTAAACAAGTTGCCCAAATACCAGCGATTAATCCCAATGCTTGGGTCAGCATACGACCTTTACCCAACCAACTCCACGCCCACATCGCCACAACCATAAACCATAACGCCCATACCATTAGCATCACGGGTGAGATAAAGACGCGCTCAATTAATAATAAAGCAACGGCAAAGAGCAATAAGGCAAAACCTTGCTTGACCCAGTTCATCCACGCGCCCGCTTTCGGCATAATTTTACCTTGGGTGGCACCAATTAAGATAAGCGGTGCGGATAAACCAAAACCCAGCATAAATAAAGCCGCAAAACCCAGTAATGGACTACCAATCGTCGATACGGCAAGCAGTGCCCCAAACAATGGCGCAGAAACACAAGGCGATACTACGAGCGCAGATAAGAAACCCGCGATTAAACTACCGCCCGTACTGCCCAGCTTGCTATCCCCTGCTTGACTCAAGCCTTGCATTTTATTACTAATAAATCTCGGTAAGCGGATACTAAACACACCCAGCATATATAGTGCAAGTAGGACAAATATAATCGCAAAACCAATCAGGATAATGGGGTTTTGTAGCCAGCCGATAATGCCTAATGATTCACCAAACACGGCGATGACTGCGCCCAAAATACCATAAGCCGTTGCCACGCCAATAGCGTAACTGGTGGTCAGAATAACACCGCGTTTCACCGTTGGATTTTCCTCACGGGCAACGATATTGGCAACGATTGGCAACATTGGTAGTACGCATGGTGTCAATGCCAAACCCAGCCCTGCTAAAAACAATAATACCAATGCCAACCAAGGATGAGAAGCCAAACCAAAAGGATCGCTATCAGTGGCATTATTTCCAGCAACAGTATTGTTGGTTGTCGCAGGCACTTCACTTGTCGCAGTGCCATCGACGCCTTGTTCATCTGCGCCAGAAATCGTATTGGTAGCGCCAAGCTCTCCATCTAAAGCCTCATCATCCAACAAGGCATAATCAATCACCCCATCATCAGTCAGCGCTTGCTCTGCTGCAAGACTATCGGCAACCGTTGCACTTGACTCGGCGGTATTGTCATTACCTGTCAGACTGTTGTTGTTAGCAGCTTCTTGAGTAGAAGTACTGGCGCTATTTCCTGGAATTTGTGGCGTTGCAGCAGCGATATCAATTGTCGTTTTAATTTTTTCGGGTGGATAGCATAACCCTGCTTTGGCACAACCTTGCCAACCAATCACCACGGCGGCATCGTTGACGCTTTTACCACTACTACTGCTCAAGGTCGTCGTAGCCACCATATTCGCTTGGTCAAACACCAGTACTTTTCCGAATGTCGGATCATCGATTGAAACTGGCTTTTGACTAAAGGTAAAAGGCGCGGCGGTCACGCCAGCTGGCAACGTCAGTTTGATTTGGTCTTTATAAACATAATGCTCAGGCGTAATGTCAAAATTAATGGCTAAGCGCGTGCCATTATTGGTAGCTTTACTGCTATCGCTGACTTGGAAGGCTTTGTCGACTGGTAAAAACTTCGTCTGTGCCGCACTTTTATCACTGCTAAATAAATCACCCAGCCCTGCCGCATGAGTCATCATGGGCATCGCAGCCAGTCCTGTAAACAACGAGCTACTAGAGACCGCAAATGCTAGTAGATAAGATTTTTTGGACGAGCGATGTACCGTTAGCGATGGTTTTTTTTCTATTGTCTTGATGGACATGAAGAGCTACCTATTTATTACCTAATATGCTATTTATTACCAATATTTGAGTCGATCGGCTTGTGGTCTATTTGCGTGTCACGGCGATATCAACCGTGGTTTTGATTTTCTCTGGCGGATAGCATAGCCCAGCTTTTGCACAGCCTTGCCAGCCAATGACAATCGGTGCATTTTTTGCGCCTTTACCATTGTTAGTAGTCAGAGTCGTGGTTGCTACCATATTTTTTTGGGTAAAAACGGGAACCTTACCAAAGGTTGGGTCGTCAATGGAGACTGGCGACTGACTAAAAGTAAAGGGGGTTGCACTCACGCCCTTAGGGAAACTGAGAGTAAGCTGATCTTTATAGACATAATGACCTGGCGTAATATCAAAATTAATAGATAAGCGCGTACCCTTAGGCGTGGCCTTAGTGCTGCTAATAACTTGAAACGCTTTATCGACAGGCAAAAACTTCGATTTTGCGGCACCATTATTAGCAAATAACTCGCCCAAACCTGCAGCTTGAGCGCTCATAGATGCCATTGACAACCCTATCATCAATGAAGTACTCATGATTGCAAGTGCGTGAGGCAACTTAGAGACTCGTTTATTTGTAATGACGGCTTGTGAGTTGAGTTTGTTGGTAAACATGAGCAATGACCTCTACTGGCTGATTTTAATGACAAATGAGCGGGGCGATATGACTGGTATCAAACGTATAGATTGTTGAAAAAATGGATAGTTTGACATTATCTATGGAATGCCACGCCATTTATTTACTGATATAAAAATATCAACCAATAAGGTCTTATTGGTTGATATTTAAGAGCATTAGAGCGACCGTCACCAATAAACATACTATGGAGTAAGGGATTGTTAGCTACCCATATTTTAACTGCTCGTCAAGCTAATACTTATAATTGAGCATAAAGATCAGCATCTTGACCTTCGCCGCCTTGCTGTCCATCTGCACCCAGCGAGAATAAATCATAAGGACGACCTTCACTGCCTGGGGCGACATATTGCATCTCATTTTCCCAGCCATCTGTTGGATAGCCGCCTTTGATATAACCACCATCTGGGTAGTTTTTGGCCTCTGCTGGCGGTGTGGTTAATGCTTCTAAACCTTGTGCGGTAGTCGGATAGCGCGAATTATCAACCTTATACATATCAAGGGCGTTGGATACTGTAGCAAGCGCTGTTTCAGTAGTCTTGACGCGAGCTTTATCACTTTGTCCCACCACTTTCGGGACAACTAAGCCTGCAAGAATTGCCAAGATTACAATCACGACCATGATCTCGATCAGAGTAAATCCAGACTGGTTATTACGCATAGGCAGTGGCTTGTTGGCTCTTGTAGCACTTATTGGCATAGTAGTTACTTGAATTTTGTCAATTATAGTCATCGCTTTTGTCATCGCTTTTGGCATCAAGGTGATGTAAATAGGAAAAGTGGCGTTCAAGTAACATTAATGATCGGCGTATTAATGAGCACTGAAACGATTATCACTATAAACCATGATTTTATTTTTATCTAGAGCGTGTCCTCAATTCAATCGTTTACTTTCTAAATGGCCTAAAAATAGCTAAATTTTGCCAAACATCGTCAAATAGCTTGTTAATATCTCGATATTATTTGCGCTACTTTCCTTGTTTGACGGCAATTTATCTCATTTTTATCACCATTTTTAAAATAAGGACACGCCCTAGCAACGCAAGTATATTGTTATGAACCTTGACTTTTATAAGCATCAATACTGAACCACAGCATGACGAGTAATAGAGTCATTCCTATATAAATTAGATACTGTGTCAGGCTCGCTCAGTCTACTATGTGTAGTACTTTCACTCACCTTCCTTGTATCTAAATTATCTTGAACCGACTCTATTTATAAGGATAACTTTTGACTGACGCTTACTATAGCTTGATGGCTGGCTTTACCCTAATAAAAACGTGACTCAGTCAACAATCTACAACAGTAAGCAAATCTTAAGAAAGCTAGCGTAATATTTAGTAAGATGGCTACAATAGAAATGTGAGCGGGAGGCACACAAGCTCAGAAGATTTGAGTGCTCATTATCCTGCCAGATCATTCATATTGACAATCGGCAGCATCACTGCCATCACGATAATCATGACTACCACGCCCATCAGCACTAGCATCAACGGCTCAAGTAGCGATAATAAGGTACTGATAAAGTTGGTGGCTTCTGCTTCCTGCATATTGGCGGCGCGGCTGAGCATATTCTCAAGCTCACCTGAGTTTTCGCCACTTTTAATCATTTGCACCATCATCGGCGGAAAGTAACTGGACTTTTCTAATTGACTCGATAAGCTTGAGCCTTCCGTCACCCTATCAGCCGCAGTGATGATGGTTTTTTGAATGTGTAAATTGGTCGTCACCGCCGCACCAATATGCAATGCCTCAATCAACGGCACCCCTGAGCGTACCAATATCGCCAATGTACTGGCAAAACGTGCTGCATTCAGCCCTTTTGATAACCGCGCCAATATTGGTAGTCTTAGCACGATGCTGTCTATCGCTAATTTACCCGCTTGCGTCTGCGCAAAACGATAAAACAAAAATGCCGTTCCTGACAATACTATCAGCATCAGCCACCACCACTGCGTAATGAGGTTAGATAGGCTAAGAACAATTTGGGTAATCAGCGGCAATGCCTGTTCAGACTGCTCAAACACTTTGACAATTTTGGGCACCACAAAACTCATCAAACCCATAATAACGCCAATTGCCATCACCATCAGCACAATCGGATAAACCATTGCGCCTTGGATTTTCTTTTGCAATGCAAAGCGGTTTTCGGTGTAATCTGCCAACTGGTTCAAGATTAAATCCAAGTGACCTGACTTTTCCCCTGCCGCAATGGTCGCGATATATAGTGGTGGAAAACTGGCGGCTTGCTGCAATGCTCGCGCCAAGCTCAAACCTTCTAATACATGAGAGCGCACGGCAAGCATGAGAGATTTAATGTGATTTTTTGGTGACTGTTTGGCGACGGCGGCAAGCGTTTCCTCTAACGGAATACCCGCTGCCAATAATACCGATAATTGACGGGTCAGCAATGCTAACTCGTAAGCAGACGGTTTTTTATAGCGGTTTTTATTCTGGTTTTGTCTATCATTGACGGCACTGACTTCAACGGGCGTCCATTGTTTATCACGCAGCTGCTGGCGAACTTGCCGCGCAGAATCGCCTTCGAGCAAGCCTTTTTGCACACTGCCATGGTCATCTAACGCTTTATAATGATAAGCGGGCATAGCAGCGAATATCCTAAAGTGATCAATAATAAAAGGTAATAAACAAGGACTTATAAAGGCGGTCTATCGAGATTTAATGGCTTAAAAAAGCGGCGTAGAATCGCTACTGTCTGGCATCAAACCTTGCAATAACAAAACATCTAAGTGCTGCTGCTGCAGTTTTTTATCGAAGTCGTTGACCTCAGCAATGAGCATTCTCTCGATACGCTTGTCACTGGCAAAAACACTCAATCGTGCACAGATAACTGCCAACTGATAAATACGTTTTTTACAGTAGCCATCCAGCCCTTGTAGTAGTCTAACCATATATGGCGTCTCAAGACTGGCATAATCGTAATCAGCTATAACCTGCGGACCAAGTGCCGTAACACCATAGCTAATAGATAGATGGGCACAAAAATAACAGCTGAATAAGTAGCCAACGACATGTCCAATATAATAGCCGCGATCATAGGTAAAACTACTCACGCCGAAGTGCCCAAGCACATAGCTATTTAGACTGCCTTGATCACGAATAGGCTTACTGTTCTTTAATTTGCCAACGGTGGCAAAGCATAGCGGATTTCGGCCATCCTGAGTAGTCAGTTGCCAACCTGCTGGCTGCTGAGCTGGCATATGACGGACAATATCAGCGATGATGTCATCGACCACATGCAGCTGCTGCCAAAGACGCTCTAATCCATCGGTATCCATCAAGCCGCGTTTATCAAGCTGCTGTGCCAACAAGTATTGCTGATGTTCTGCAAATTGTGATTTGAGCGTTTGTACCAAATAAGTAGGTCGCGTGGCAGCGGATGCCATATATAATAATCGCGTACGCTCATGCTGGGTACGATACAGTGCCACACGCTGCTCGGCAATATTCATCTCGCTAGCAGCAGGCTGTTGCACCCTGCTAGGGGTATTAGACAACTCATCAGCGGCGGCTTTAACGACCTCTTTAACGACTGTCTCTTTAACAACTGCCTCTTCAATATCTGGCAGCGTAAACAGTGCCAATAACATGGCTTTGTCAAGTGTCGCACCCGCCTTGTCTTTTCGACCACGCTTGACGTTGCTTGGATTCATATCGCTTTGTTTTTTAGCGGACACAGCTGAGCCTTGTTGGCTATTGGCTCCTGCGCGTGGCTTTGCGGTCGGTTCAGTCATAACATACCATCAGCAGCAAAAATAAATATCATTTAGAACAAACGATCTGACCACCATACAGTGACATATCTTACGCTAAAAACAAGCGTTTGCGCCTAGATGACTCATTATTCCATAGTACCTGAACACAAGCACATTGTCAGCTGTCCATCGTCAAAATACTCCGTGTCGACACCTGTCAACCATAGACGAAATATCTCCATAAAAGTCTCATACTTCACCATGAGAAAACAAAAAAGCGTTAAGGGCCTAATGGCAACCTTAACGCTTTTATAGTGTATTAACGATACGTTATGCGATGTTTTCTTGTTGATATTGTTGGCGATAGGCTTTTGGTGATACCCCATAAACGCGCTTGAATGCTTGACTAAAGGTCGAGTCTGACGCATAGCCAACCAACTCACTGATACGGCCAATACTGTTTTGCTGCAAGCGTAGATAACGGGCCGCCAAGCGCAAGCGATAATCAATGAGATAGGTCAGCGGCGGCATACCAACTGTATCTTTAAAGCGCTGCGCAAAGCTTGAGCGTGACATTCCTGCGACTTCAGCCAGTTTATGAATGGTCCAGTTTTGATTGGGAGCTTGATGCATCGCTGCTAACGCCTTGGTCAAAAACGGGTCTTTCATGGCTTTTAGCCAGTTTTCTGTGGCCTCAGGCAAACTTTCAATATAAACCCGCAAACATTCAATCATCATAATACTTGCCCAATGATTGATGATCGCGGTCTTGCCCATGCGCTCACACTCGGCTTCTAAGGTCAGCAGCTTAATCTCGACATCAATGACCTCAAACCTACCGTCAGACTCATCGTTGATTTCAGGCAAAATCGCAGGCAGCACAGACAGCAAAGGACGTATCATTTCTTTGTCATACTTGCATTCAATCAATATCAAAGACGAGTTAGGATCACCGTTGCCATCGATATCAAGGGTGTTTTCCTTACAATGAGTCAGCAACTCATCTAGCGGTAGCGCATCGTCACCATTATGATCTAAGGCATAGCTCACATGCTTATGGGCACTGGGAATCATAATCATATCGCCTGCGTGCGCCTGTCGCAAACCATTGCCGACATCGATGCAAAAGCTCCCAGACATCACTAAATAAAACAAAATCGTATCTTGTCTAGTGATGGAATAAGACCAATTACCAGTCCCATTCAAACGATAATACTTGGTTTCAAACAAATGCACGTTTTGTAGCAATACGCTCAATGCGTCCATCAATCACTTCCTCAATAATATAAGATCCAT
Organism: Psychrobacter cibarius; assembly: GCA_030686115.1. NCBI lineage: Bacteria > Pseudomonadati > Pseudomonadota > Gammaproteobacteria > Moraxellales > Moraxellaceae > Psychrobacter > Psychrobacter cibarius. Next base: position 357,887 of record CP131612.1, on the reverse strand, counting down.
AGCAGCGCATCTCAGACAAGCACTCACATCCCTACTACGGTCTTAGGCTTACTTAATCTATTCAATATATTTTTTAACTGACCTTTGGTTTTCTGAACACCTGCATCATCTTCAATGGATCACTTCTTAATGGATGACCTAATATATCAACGGGCTTTAAGACCTTATCATGATGCATCACTAAAAGCGTTGCCTTTGTTATTCTATATTTTGTTATCCTATATAAAGACTGTTAAAGAATAACAAAGCAGGTTTAAGGCACGTACAGGGATAGCGAGCGTCTCGAAAGAGAACCCATAATAAAAATAAATGAGACAAAAGGCCAGTAAATCAATAGACAATCAAAGGGTTGATGAGTCTACAAATTTTAATCGCAGGGGGTAAGATAGGTTAAAACCAATCATACAGGCACAAAAAAAAGCCAAAAATGGCAAGTATTATTATTTAGAACAAGGTTTTTATAATGAGATAGAACAAGAAGAGGATAATGCAGAATAAAATATGGGGCGACTGATGGGACTCGAACCCACGACAACCGAGATCACAACCCGGGGCTCTACCAACTGAGCTACAACCGCCATAACTATTGCCTGATGAGGCAAGATTTGCAGGCTAAATGGTGCGCCTGGCAGGATTCGAACCTGCGGCCACCTCCTTAGAAGGGAGATGCTCTATCCAGCTGAGCTACAGGCGCTCTTAGAGGACTTTTATATACTAAAGCAAGTTTTAAATATATCAAAAACTAAACCATTATACATAAAAAAAAGCCTGTAAGGCTCTTAAAAATAGATGGTCGGAGTGATAGGATTCGAACCTACGACCCTCTGGTCCCAAACCAGATGCGCTACCAAACTGCGCCACACTCCGAAATGTCTATTATCACGATAGTTTGTTGATTAACTCGTTGTTGGCAATGCCACTAACTTGTTAACGTTCCTTGCTATCGAGGTGCACATATTAAGGGGAAAAGCCGATGGTGTCAACACCTATTTTTAATTAATTTAAAAAAACTGCTAAATTACTTAAAAAACGCTCATTTATCATAAAAACCACTATGATAAATCCTTTTCTCCACGATGCTAAGTGCTACTTACTCATCGACAGCGCTCATTATACTCTATTCCAATCAGGAAGCAAGCTGCCGTTTATCGTACCAGTAAGAACATTGAATGGTACGAGCCACAATGGCGCAGGACTCACTTTTTCATCAGTAGCATTATGGCTATTATCATGGTTGTTAGCGCCATCAGTCTTTTTATAATCATGCACTTGTTGGCTGAGCGCAACTGGTAACCGCTCATTATCTTGTACTGGGTAAATCAGCCACACCTGCCCTGCTTGATAGGCCTGAGCGTAACTCATCAGTTGATAAGCATCACTGGCACTAATGCTGGCTGTCTGCGATAAATGCTTCCATTTAATATCGATGACATGGCTATAGTGACCTTTTTCTCTAGCTTCAATAACCGCAGTGCCATTCTGATTGTGACAATTATCATTAGCATCAGTTTTATATATGAGCAAATCAGGCCGTATGGACAGGCATGCGCGCCCTTCTGCATCCGTTAGCCAGATACTTTGCGTTTGATATAACAGCTGATATTGTTGACTCACTTGCTGAAACGTCGAGGCAATGCGCATACTTACCCATTGCTCAAAGGCTTGATTCATATCAATCAGCAAGCATAAACGCGGAGACGACAGATTTTGCCTAGATGATTTATTTGGCGCAATACCATTACCTGTTGCCACATTGGACTGCCTTAGTAACCAATAAGCCATATCTAACAATTGCTGAGCCGCCTGTAGTTGCGGTGCGCGAAGCGGTTGCACGGCTAACTGACGCTTTGCTTGCTTGTATATCGACTCTAACTGTGTCAGCTCTTGATAACTCAACGCCGCTACTCGCTGCCAAGCCTGCAAAAATTTAGGCGCATCTGCTTTCGAGTACGTTGATTGAAAAAATAAAGGCGTCAGCAAAATCAACGTGCTCTTAATCAGCCGATTACCTAGCATGTCTTGGCTCAGTATACTGCTCTCACAGACAAACTTATGCGGCTGCATGCTATTGTGGCGCAATTGTTCTTTGATGAGCAGTCGACCTTGTAGCGATGCTTGATTATCGACCTGCGTCTGATAGTGTTTGCTTGGTCGATAATGAGCCAGCCGCTGCAAAAACTGCGTGATAAGCCAATCTGACAATGGCATTACAGCTATCGATAGCGGCGACAATTGACTGCTAAATTGACCTAGATTTTTTGTATTGGGTAGCTTGTTTTTGACATGACTGCTATTGGTCAAATCCGATAGCATGCCCTGCACCCATTGGCGAGTTAGACTGATATCGGGGCGATGACTGGCATGGCGATGACTGGTATTCTGTGAAAGGTATGATTGCTGCGCGACTTGATCGCTAGAAGTTTTTGCCGCAAGTTTAGGTAAAATCTCAAGCGTCATGCCGCTAGGCAGTAAAATAACCCCTATATAATGTCCGACTTTTAACTGCCATTGTCCCTGTCTTCGCTTAATGCTAAATACCGCAAACTCTTGCGCCATCAACCAATGGAAATCAGATACCCGTAAGAAGTCATGCGCTATTAGACGCTGATGCTCAAACACAGTGATGATATTGGTATCACGCGCATTAACGTCGGTACTGTCAATATTATTGGCTATGACTTTATGACTAAAGCTTTTATTTATCAACGCTGAGCACCTTTATGGATATAAACGTTGATAGACAGTAGGTGTGGCAAAATCGCCTACCCCCGCAATGAGGTCGGCATTTATCTTATAGCCAGCAGTGCGCATAGACTGACCGAAAAATGCGTTTTGACCAGTAAACAGCGGATTTTGACTATTAGCATTCACTTGATCATTCACACTGTCATTGATGGATACATGACTATCATGAATAAACTGCGCTCGCAGTGGCTGCTGCTCGTCTCTAAAGATATATTGCAAAGTACCCTCTTGCCCACCCGTCGCTTGCATTAACTGCGGAATGATTTGTTCAACCAACGCCGCTTGCAATTGTCCAAGATCCGTCACTGACCATAAAAAAGCATGACCCAATTGCGCTTCCATTCCCACTGTTTGCGTAATGCGATTATTCAAACCGGCTAATAGCTTTGCCAAATCTACCGTCGCTGCTGGACTGTCAGTTTCTGATTTTTGGGGCACATGAATGATGGGTAATAATTCTGGTTGCGGTGGACATTCGATAAAACGAAAGCGCCGACGTAATGCCATATCAAGTGGTGCTAACGAGTGATCTTGGGTGTTCATCGTGGCATAAATATCGATGTTAGCAGGGATGCTAAAAACCCGTCCAGAATAGGCCAAATGAACGGCCATCGCGTTTGCCATGCCAGCCCGTTTGTCTGGCTCAATTAGACTGAGTAGCTCGCCAAATACTCGTGACACGTTGGCGCGATTGATCTCATCAATTAAGATGGCATAACGCTGCTCTGGATCATTTGCTGCCCTTTGACACAGTTTTAAAAATGCACCATCTTGAATGGCGTAATTCATTTGAGATAAGCTACTTGTTGTATGATTAGACGCTGCCATGACAGGACGAATGCCTTCGACAAACTCTTCATAGCCATATGCTTGATGGAAGCTAACCATGGTAAAGCGCTGCTGGCTAAAACCTTGATTTGGATTAGCTTGGCTTTGGTTGACACTGTTATCACGCTGCGCTTGCTGAAATTCGGCAAGTTGCTGCGATAGCTCTGTTAATAACTCAAAGCTTTCTGGCAGCAAATACCACGCACCGCCCTCATCTTTATCAAAATAGGCTTGGCTGGCACGGTTTTTATAAGTCACAGTTTTTGAATTGGTAGGGCTATGCATTTGAAGGACAGACCAAGCCGTATTGCTTAAGTTTTTTTCGCGGGCATTCTGTGCGGCTTTCGCGACAAAGAACGCATGATTGACGATTTCAGGCACTTTTACCAAGTCTTGGTGTTTAGATTGAAAATCCAAAAGTACCAAGCATACGATTTCACGCCAGCTAAGCGCTTGCAATAGCTGCCCTAACAAATCTGCCTCATCGGCTCTCGGCAGATAGTCGGTATATCGCTTAGCAATTTGTAACAGTCGATAGGTTTTTCCCGTACCAGCAACGCCTGTATAAATGATATTGGTCGGCACATGAATTGACGTGTCAGGCATAGCTTCATCCAGCATAGAAAAAGGAAATAAGAAAAATAATCAATAAGATACGCTAAAATATCATCATTATAGCGTGGCTGTCTTTATGGCATCCAGCAGCACTGTTTATGAAAGCATCTAAGTGATACGATGTTGCGTTGAGCGATAGCATTCCTAGCATCTAGAGTATCATGACGTTAGCCCTATTTTATAAGCGCAACAGTTCATGCTAATAATAGTAGGCAGACGGCGGTTAATGTACCATAGTGAGCATGGCAGCTTGCACAATAGGCATCCTATCAGCTGCTATGATGAAATATGTAACACTCAAAGCGTCATTTAATCTATCTACATTAAGGAATTTTGTATGTCAGGATTATTAAAAAAACTCCCTAGCAAGCTAACCAATAAATTGCCAGCCAAAACCTCTGACAGCACAAGATCGCCCGTCGAAAAACCCAACAGCACGCTCAAGCCCATCAGCAATCAATTTACCAAACTGTTATCTGTTACCAAATACTTACCTGCCAGCGCACGCTCGAGCATCTTATCCAAAGCCTTTGGTAAAGTGGTTCCATATGTAGGCACAACGGGCGTCTATTATGAAACGGTCGAACCCAACCAAGTCGTCGTGAGCTTAAACAACACCAAAGCAGTGCAAAATCATATTGGCTCTATTCATGCGGTCGCCATTACCTTACTTGCCGAAACAGCGACTGGTTTTATTTTGGGTTTAAACCTACCCTCTGACCGCGTACTATTGATTAAATCATACTCGGTTAATTTTTATCGCCCGATTAAAAAAGGTCAAATTGCAGCAGTGGCGTCTTTATCGGATGAGCAGCGCTTAGATATCCTAAATACACCAAAAGGCGAAATGGTAATTCCGTGCGTCATTCATGACCGTGAGTCTGACAGTGATCGTGACCCTATCGTGGTTGAGATGACATGGGCTTGGATTCCTAAGTCTGAATTAGAAGCCCGCCGTCAAGGCAAAAGTAGCGAAAAGCCGCTAGAAGCTGACACTGAATCTAAAACAGAAGTCGAAGCTGAGCAAAACGACCAATAACTGGTTAAGCATAAGTAAGACATAATGTGTCATCTAGTGTGATGAGACATTATGTTTGTTAAACTTGTATAGTGAATTTAAAAAAATTGTGAAAAAAACTTATAATAAGGAGACAGCGATGTCCAAGATTACCCATAAATTGACTACCCATTTAACTAAGGCGTTGCTCGTGGGCGCGTGCTCACTAGGCCTTGCTATGACAGCGAATGCGGCGCCAATGGCAAATACCGCAAGTGTGACTAAATCTAGCCCTGTATTTCTTGGTGATGGCGGTAATTATCCTTTTTCAGAAGCAGTACGTGTGGGCGATACGCTATACATGTCTGGACAAATTGGTTTTAAAGATGGCAAATTAGTCAAAGGTGGTGTCAAAGCCGAAGCCAAGCAAGCATTGGATAATATTAATGAAACCCTGTTAGAGTACGGCTATCAAAAGTCAGACATCGTCAAATGTATGGCGATGCTGACAGACATGGATGACTTTGACGATTTTAATAAAGTCTATAAAGCAGAATTGGCCAAACCTTATCCGGTACGTTCAGCCTTTGGCGTCGCTGAATTGGCGGCTGGTGCCAGCGTTGAAGTTGAATGTATCGCTGCAAAATAATAATGACGTCACACGTTAAATTATTAAAAGCACTGAACTATTCAAAACACTAAAGTATTAAAAACAGTAAAGAATGACCATCAAATAACTGGCTACCATAGCCAGTTATTTTTTTACCTGCTATGCAGACCCTTTGGCTGAGGTAGATTAAACCATCACCAATGCACTCTAGACATTTTATACAAGTATTGTGTCATCAGCTAAGGCACTCTCTTTCGTCACTCGTAGCACTTCCTCTAACGTCGTACGACCTGCAATGACTTTATGCAACCCATCCGCACGAATCGACGGTGTCTGCTGACGTGCGTACTCCTCTAGCTCATACTCGGCGGTATTACTATGAATCATACGGCGCAAGGTATCATCAACGGGCACCACTTCATATATCGCCGTCCGTCCTTTAAACCCTGATTGATTGCATTTGTCGCAGCCAACTGGTCTGGGTAGATTGATAGGTGTAGTTGTTAAAGTTTCAGCACCATTCTCTGAGACTGGCACAATACCAATTTCAGTAAATAATTTGGCTTGCTCACTATCAGCCACTTGCCAACCATGACAATGCGGGCATAACGTACGCACCAAGCGCTGGGCGACGACACCAATCAGCGATGACGATAATAAAAATGGCTCAACGCCCATATCTTGCAGACGCGTGACGGCACCAATGGCGGTGTTGGTATGTAAAGTTGATAAAACCAAATGTCCAGTAAGCGACGCTTGTACGGCAATTTCTGCCGTTTCTAAATCCCGAATCTCACCAACCATCACCACGTCTGGATCTTGACGTAACATCGCACGTAAACTTTTGGCAAAGGTCATATCGACTTTATTATTAACCTGCGTTTGCCCAATGCCATCGAGCTGAAACTCAATCGGATCTTCAGCGGTCAAGATATTACGGGTTTGGTCATTGAGATCGGTCAATGCTGAATATAGCGTCGTGGTTTTCCCTGAACCTGTCGGCCCTGTCACCAAAATAATGCCGTGTGGGCGATGAATCAAGCGTTTTAGCTCACTGTAATCGTTATCAGATAGCCCTAAATATGTCATATTCAGGCGACCTGCTTGCTTATCTAATAGACGCATGACCACGCGTTCACCAAAGCTCGATGGCAATGTCGATACCCGCACATCAACCTCACGCCCTGCCAGCCGTAAGCTGATACGTCCATCTTGTGGCACGCGTTTTTCGGCGATATCGAGCTTGGCCATGACCTTGATACGCGACACCAATAATGGCGCTAATTGGCGTTTTGGCGTAATGATTTCTTTTAATTCACCGTCAACACGAAAGCGCACGACCAAGCGTTTTTCAAAGGTTTCAATATGGATATCTGAGGCATTTAAACGTATCGCTTCGGACAACAATGCATTGATGAGACGAATAATAGGCGCATCATCTTGTTGATCCATCAGATCTTCAGTTTCAGGGACACTATCTGCCAAACTATCAAGATCAGGATGGTCTTCGAGTCCAGCGGCAATATGTTGCGACTCACCAGTATTGCCTGCATAAGCGGCGTTCATGCGCTTTTCAAAGTCATCGGCGCTGATGCTTTCATAAGTGGGCACACCGCGTACCCCTTGCTGCTGTAAAAATCGCACTGCCTCATTAATCGCTGATAATGGCGTGGCTTTGGTCAGCACCAAAGTCGCTGGCAGCTCAGGATCAATGGCAAGTATGGCCAAAATTTGATGGCGTTTCGCAAAACTGTACGGCAGTTGCATCATAAAAGCGACCTGATAGATAAAGATAAACTCAGAAAGAAACTCGTGTCAAAGCGTGGCAAACGTATTATGCTTAACTGGCTAAACCAAAAAAGACTGCAAGTAAGATTGCATGATTTTGTTATAATAGCATTTTGTTTTACTCGCCATTAGGATTTTCAGTTATGTCAGAGAACACAAGCACTGCTACTCATCCGACGCCCCTTTTACAAGACACTTTTACGGTCGGGAGTCGTACTTTTTCTTCTCGCCTGTTGGTCGGTACGGGCAAATATAAAGATATGACTGAAACGGGCGCCGCCATTGGCGCGTCGGCAGCAGAGATTGTCACCGTTGCTATTCGTCGTACCAATATTGGACAAAACAGCAATGAGCCCAATCTACTTGATGTGATTTCCCCCGATAAATATACCATCTTACCCAACACTGCTGGTTGTTTTGACGCCGAGACTGCAATTCGTACCTGTAAGCTTGCTCGCGAGCTGTTAGGCGGGCATAATCTGGTTAAGCTTGAAGTATTGGGCGATGAAAAAACCCTCTATCCGAATGTGATGGAAACGCTAAAAGCTGCCAAAGTATTGATTGATGATGGCTTTGAAGTGATGGTTTATACCTCAGACGACCCTATCGTCGCTCAAGAATTAGAGAGTATGGGCTGTGTGGCAATTATGCCACTTGGTAGCTTGATTGGTTCAGGTCTGGGTTTGCTGAATCGTCACACCCTCAGTCTTATTATCGAAAATGCCAAAGTACCGGTATTGGTCGATGCAGGCGTTGGCACGGCCTCTGATGCAGCACTGGCTATGGAGCTGGGCTGTGATGGCGTACTGATGAATTCGGCGATTGCCAATGCGCAAAACCCAGTCATGATGGCCCATGCCATGAAGCATGCCATCTGGGCAGGGCGCGCGGCGTTTTTGGCGGGTCGTATGCCAATGCGCAAAATGGCAACTGCCAGCTCACCGCAAACAGGATACTTTTTTCAATAGCTTTTAAATTTAATGACCATTATTAAATTCATAGTATTTAATAAAAAGTCAGCTATAAAATAATAATAAAAGAAGTAACTTTTACTCAACTTATCGTCATAAAAGGATTTATTATGCGGCTTCTCACAGCAGTCGACCAGTTGTTTTTACTTCTTGAGTCGCGTAAACAGCCCATGCATGTTGGAGGTTTATTCCTATTCGAATTGCCAGAGAATGCGGGTAGCGGTTTTGTTTGCCAATTGGTCAAACAGATGCAAGATTCTGATGTGTCGCCTACCTTTCCTTTTAACCAAGTGCTTGAGCATTTAGCTTTTTGGAAAAAGGACAAACATTTTGATGTTGAGCATCATTTGCATCATGTTGCCTTACCAAAGCCTGCACGGGTTCGCGAATTGTTGATGTATGTTTCAAGAGAACATGGTCGGCTGTTGGATCGTGCCATGCCATTGTGGGAATGTCACGTGATTGAAGGTATTCAACCAGAAAACGAAGGCGACCCTGAGCGTTTTGCCCTATATTTCAAAATTCACCATTCGTTGGTTGATGGCATTGCTGCCATGCGCCTTGTCAAAAAATCATTATCACAATCGCCCACTGAGCCAGTAACGCTACCGATTTGGTCATTAATGGCACGCCATCGCAATCAAGTCGATGCGATTTTACCCAAAGAGCGCTCCGCATTACGCATCATTAAAGAGCAAATATCTACCATTAAGCCTGTATTTACCGAACTGCTGGATAATTTGAAAAATTACGGTGATGACAGCTATGTCGGTACTTTTGATGCGCCGATGAGTGTGCTTAATAAACGCATTTCAGCATCACGGCGTATAGCCGCGCAGTCTTATGATATTCAGCGTTTTAATGATATTGCTGAGCGACTAAATATCAGTAAAAACGATGTGGTTCTGGCGGTATGTGCGGGTGCCATTCGTCGTTACCTCATATCCATGGATGCGCTGCCTAGCAAGCCGCTCATTGCTTTTGTACCGATGTCGCTACGTACGGATGACAGTGTGGCAGGCAATCAATTATCCTTTGTACTGGCCAATTTGGGCACGCATTTAGATGATCCTTTGAGCCGAATCAAACTGATTCATCGCAGTATGAATAACGGCAAACGCCGCTTTCGACGTATGAATCAAGCCCAAGTGATTAACTACAGCGTGATTGCCTATGCTTGGGAAGGTATCAACTTAGCGACCAGTCTATTTCCCAAAAAACAGGCGTTTAACCTGATTATCTCTAATGTACCTGGTTCTGAAAAACCGCTATATTGGAATGGTGCACGTTTACAATCGTTGTACCCTGCTTCTATTGTCTTCAATGGTCAAGCAATGAATATCACCCTTGCTAGTTATCTAGATAAGATTGAATTTGGGATTACGGCTTGTAGTAAGGCACTACCACATGTACAAGAAATGCTGACGCTTATTGAAGAAGAGTTGCAACTGTTGGAAACTACTAGTAAAGCGCTTAAGTTCCAAGGCATTACGGTTGAAGATAAAAGTGGCTATAAGAATAATGGTAAAACAAAAAAGCTGGCGCCATAATGGAACCAGCTTTTTAGTGTTAAGTTGTCTTAATAATTATACTTAAGTGGTGCTTAAAATGCATCACCCCACGTTGGGACAACCACTTGCATCAATGGCTTCAATAACTTAATGTTACAGGCGAAAATAGAGCCTGAAGTCATTGAGTTGTGTGCGCCTGTATGGTCAACCACCACGCCACGTGCTTCGGTCACGATAAGCTCACCTGCCGCGATATCCCAAGGCTTAATTGACATCTCAAAATAACCATCAAAACGACCAGCAGCGACATAACATAAATCAAGCGCAGCTGAGCCTAAACGACGAACTTGACCGCCTGCTTCAGAGATTTTCTGTAAGCTTTCAAAATGCTGCTTGGCATAAGAAATGATTTCGCCATTGCGCTTACGCTCAAGCGGATGACCAGTGGTAAATAGACCGCCATCAATCGTTTTGCGCTCGCTCACTTGCATACGGCGATTGTTCAAGCGCGCGCCTTTACCACGGCTAGCAGAGAACATCTCATCACGGACAGGATCATAGATCACGCCATGTTGGGTTACGCCTTTATGCTGTACGGCGATAGACACACAAAACTGCGGCACACCATGGACGAAGTTTTTGGTGCCATCTAGCGGATCAATAATCCAGCACCAGTCTGCATCTTCACCGCGACCTTCTTGCATACCAAACTCTTCACCCAAGTACGAGTGATTTGGATAGCTGGCTTTTAGGGTTTCAATCGTCAGCTCTTCGCTAAAGCGATCAATACGGGTAACCAATCCATCAAGCCCTTTTGACTCAATATCCAACTCGATTTTATGGCGGTTTTGATGCGCATATAAAATCTCTTTACCAACTTTTTCAGCAGTACGTGCTGCGATGACGACCATGGGTTCCATAAATAACCTATTTGCTTGATGAATGAATGTCAAAAATAAGACGAACTCTGTGCCCACAACATGCCAATCAGCCGCTGCATCACACTGTATTTATACGATTAAAAAAATGCGCCATTTAAAAGCGATGATCGCATTATACTAAAATTGTTCGATAAAAAACGAAAAAAACCATGACGTTCGCCAAACCAACCCAAATTTTGGTGGTCATCACAAACTGCGTAAGTTGTAAAAAAGTCAGCACCTACGACTAAGTAGGCGTTCGCTCTATCGATCGAGCTTTTATCTATTTAACCAATACTCTGTCCAAATGACAGTTTAAAAACTTAAAAACGTTCAAAGGTATAACTTACAGCAGCAACTGTTCAAGCTGCTTTACCACACCATTAACATCTAAACCACAATCAGCCATTTGCTCTGCTTGTGAGCCATGGGCGACAAAGCGATCTGGAATGCCGACATTAATAACGGCGGGGCGGTTGTCTTTAAAGGCTGGTGATTCGTTAAGCAAATACTCATTTACCGCACTGCCCGCGCCGCCCATAATCATGTGCTCTTCCAAAGTCGCAATGTGTGTAATACCTTGCTCTAACAACTTTTCTAATAATGCCGTGTCTAAAGGTTTTACCCAGCGCATATTAATGACATGTACCTGACAGTCTGATGCTATATCATTGTCAATTAAGCTTTCTGCCGCTTGCTGAGCCGTCGCAACCATGGTACCAAATGCGAGTAGCGCCAGCTTTTTAGGCGCACCCTCACTACCTAATACCGACTCTATCACTGCCTCGCCAACGTTATAAGTCTGTGCTGGCGATGCGATAACTGTGCCAGTACCGGCACCGCGCGGATAGCGTACTGCTGTGCAGCCTTGATATTCATAGCACGTATTGAGCAAATGGTAACATTCGTTTTCGTCTTTTGGCGCGGCAATCAGCATATTAGGTACGCAGCGTAAAAAGGCAAAATCGAATACGCCTGCATGCGTTGCACCGTCTTCACCGACTAGGCCAGCACGATCAATAGCAAACATCACATCAAGGTTTTGCAAAGCCACATCATGAATCAGCTGATCATAACCACGTTGCAAAAACGTCGAATAAATCGCCACAATCGGTTTGACGCCTTGGGTTGCCATACCAGCAGCCAGCGTGACTGCATGTTGCTCAGCGATGGCTACATCAAAAAAACGCTCTGGAAATTGATGGGCAAAATCAATCATCCCAGAGCCTTCTTCCATAGCAGGTGTGACGGCAAGCAGCTTATCGTCATCAGCAGCCTTATCACATAAGAATTGCCCAAACACTTGCGAGTATTTTAACGCACATTTGATGTTGGGCAGTGATTTTTCTGTGGCGACAGTCTGAGTATCATTCTTGATTTCGACAGGGAGCTTGCTGATAGCATGATAGCCGACAGGATCTAACTCAGCTGGGGCAAAACCTTTGCCTTTGGTGGTATAAATATGGACTAAAACAGGACCTTTTATCTGCTTGGCAAGTGACAATACCCGCAGTAGCTCAGGGATATTATGACCATCAAACGGACCAAAGTAGGTAAAACCAATCGCTTTAAATAAATTGTCTTCTAACTGCGGCACATCGCGCATTTCTTTGTGACGCTTACGGCGATCAAAGCCTTGCATATCAGGGCGCTGGCATAGTACTGGCTCGCCTGTATCAGAGATATCAACCTGATATCCTGACTCCCACAGCATCGCTAAATGCCGTGAAAAACCACCGATAGAGCAAGAGATCGACATGTCATTGTCATTTAAGATGACCAATAAATCCGCATCTTGTTGCACCGCATCATTCATCGCTTCAAACGCCATACCACCGGTCATTGCACCATCACCAATGATACAAGCAACGGTTTGCGCGCGACCTTGATAGCGCAGTGCTAAGCTCATGCCTAGACCAGCTGAGATTGACGTCGATGAATGACCAACGCCAAAGGTATCGTAAACGGATTCTGCACGCTCAGGAAAAGCAGTCAAACCATCTTTTGAGCGAATCGTCGCCAACTGATCACGGCGACCTGTCAAGACTTTATGAGCATAGGCTTGATGACCCACGTCCCAAACGATTTGATCTTGCGGCGTATCTAGTAAGTAATGCAGCGCAATGGTCAACTCAACCACGCCCAAATTGGCACCAAAATGCCCACCGCTTTGACCTGCTGAATACAATAGAAATAGCCGCAGCTCATCAGCCAAGGTGATAAGTTGAGCGGTTGTCAGAGTATTAAGATCAGCTGGCGCTGCAATGCTATCCAGCAAAGGCGTATCAGGACGGACGCGTGGAATCACAGTATAAGTCTGCTGTAAATTCGACAGCTGGGCAGCAGAATCGACAGCTGGCATAGATACGGACTGAGACTGTGGGGAATGAGGTGACTGCTGCATAAACCGTACGATACCTACCAATCTGCTGACAAGACAGCCTCTTAGTGCATAATGCTACCTAAGTGACGTCAATAATATCTACACCATTATTGGTGTAATCGACCATATAACTGTTCATAAATTTATTCAGGCAGCCTATATGTCTTTATATAAACATATAGAAGCTGCGCCGAATAGCACGTACGCTGCCGTAATGGACAGCGATGGAGCTTTGCTTTCGCGCTTTCATAACAAGGGATAATATTATGCCTTATTATTCTGCATCAATATTGGATGTTAGTGACGACATAGTAATGTAAGGGCAAAGACTTGTCACTGTATCCGTCAAAATAGTATGGCATAATAGCATTTATTTTTAATTGTCGCTTTAATCATCGTGCGTCGTTTGTGAACTTTGTGTGTTTTTATAATAAAGACAATCAGCATGCACTCTTTACGAATGAATTATACTGGCATAATCCTACTTTCATCATGCAGCTAGGATGTCATCGCTGTTTTAATATGGTTAAAAAAGACCCTCTACCGCCACGCTTATCGGCTTATGCAGGACATTAATGTCATATCAATTTATTACCAGTGCCAAACTACCTACTCGTCATGGCGAGTTTGATATTCATATCTTTGAAAACGACGAAGGTCAAGAGCATGTGATGCTGACTGTCGGTCTGCCTGTCGTCGATCAACATACGGCGGACAACTCCCCGAGTCAAACGGACGCCACGCGAGCAGAAAAAACCATTCCATTGATTCGTATTCATTCAGAATGCTTGACGGGCGATGCTTTTAGCTCATTAAAATGTGACTGTGGACCGCAGCTCAACACGGCGATGCAGGCAATACAAGAGACTGGCTGCGGGGCGATATTATACTTGCGCCAAGAAGGTCGCGGTATTGGTCTGACCAATAAGATTCGCGCTTACGCCCTGCAAGACCAAGGTCATGATACTTTAGATGCCAACCTCATGTTGGGCTTACCCGCTGATGCGCGCATTTATGATATGTGCGGCCCGATGCTCGCTCATATCGGTGTTGACGCCGTCAGACTCATCACCAACAATCCAGACAAAGTGGCTTATCTAACCGAGCACGGTATTAATGTCGTGGAACGCGTGCCTTTATTGGTTGGGGTGAATGATATGAATGCTGAATATTTAGCGACCAAGCGCGACCGCATGGGTCATTTATTAGATAAAGATTTCAATACCGCGTTACATCTTAATAAGTAGACATCAATACACTAAATAAATAGATATTTTATGAGTATTTCAAATACAGATAATAAGACAGAGCTATCAGCGACAGACTTAACAGTGCCAGCCAATAACGACATCATGCGTGTGCGTGAATTTCTGGTCGATTTGCAGGCTCGTATCTGTCAAGCCTTAGAGGCGCAAGAGCGCGATGGTGGCGGCAATGCAACCTTTGTGCCTGATGACTGGGAACGTCCTGAAGGCGGCGGCGGTCGCTCGTGTGTCCTAGCAGATGGTGAGGTGATTGAAAAAGCGGGTGTAATGTTCAGTCATATTCACGTGCATAACTTGCCTGCTTCAGCCACTGCACGCCATCCCCATATCGCTGGTCGTAAAGCCCAAGCCATGGGGGTCTCATTGGTTGTCCATCCCAAAAACCCGAACGTCCCAACCAGCCATGCCAATGTGCGTTTGTTCGTTGCTGAAGCTGAGGGCGAAGACCCTATTTGGTGGTTTGGTGGTGGTTTTGATTTGACGCCGTTTTATCCCGTACTCGCTGATTGCGTGCATTGGCATCAAGTCTGTCATGATCTGTGCGCGCCTTTTGGTGACAGCGTCTACCCTGACTTTAAGCAATGGTGTGATGAGTATTTTCACCTACGTCATCGTGATGAGCAACGCGGTATCGGCGGCTTGTTTTATGATGATATCAATACAGAAAGTCGCGGCTGGGACTTTGAAACCTGTTTTAATTTTATGAAGGCGGTCGGCAACGGTTATCTTGACGGTATCATGCCCATCTTTGAGCAGCGTAAAGATACCCCTTATACCGAGGCACAGCGCGAATTTCAGCTCTATCGCCGTGGTCGCTATGTTGAGTACAACCTTGTTTATGACCGCGGCACGCTATTTGGACTACAAAGCAATGGTCGTATCGAGTCTATCTTAGTCAGTATGCCGCCGCTTGCCAGCTGGCATTATCGCTTTGAGCCGACTGAAGGCTCGCCTGAGTTTGCATTGACCGATTTTTATCTAAAACCACGCGATTGGTTGACTCGATAGTTTGTGTGAATATAATAAAGGCTAAGGTATTTATTAGCTTGTCTTTAGAGAGTATCAAGAAGGTCAGCTATCCACGCTGACCTTTTTATATGAGCGCAAATTTATATGAGCGAAAGTCACTGACTCAAAAATTACGATGATATAACAACTAAATTTACGTCCACTGCACGGATAACCGTTACAATGAAAACTATTGTTGGAAAAATCCTTTAGAAGCGAATGCGTTTCCAAAAGATGATGAGGTAATTTTTATAACAATACGCTTTATTTAAAAGCAGTATTTAAAAGAAACCTTTCGATTTAGAAGAAGCCTTTAAGGGCAGATACTTAAAAATAGTATGTAAAGCCAGCGTTTATAAGCGCGCCTACTACTAACCAATTTTACAGGAGTAATTCACATGGCACAGTTTCATACCAACCAATCATTAAAATCTATCTTTGGCATCACATTGATGGCAGCCGCCCTAGGTCTAACAGCGTGTAGCACTGCCACTGACCCTGATGTAAAAGCCCGCCAAGATAGCATGAAAAGCTATGGTGATGCGATGGGTGTCATGGGTGATATGATGAAAGCACCTGACACCTTTGATGCCGCCGTATTCAAAGAGCAAGCCGCATTTTTAGCAGAAGACGCTGCTACGCCTTGGAGTCATTTTGAAAATAAAGAAGCCGTTGGCAATGCGACTGATGCCGTTTGGTCAAATGCCGATGGTTTTCGCGCAGAAGCAGAAAACTTTCAAAAAGTCACTGCTGAGCTGAACGCTGCTGCACAAACAGCCACTAGCATCGATGATGTCAAACCAGCCTTTGGTGAAGTCGGCGCCAGCTGTAAATCATGTCATACCGATTTTAAAGTCAAAACTGACTAAATTGTCATAAATTGATATCGTAAAAAAATCCGCCATGTCATTTGATATGGCGGATTTTTATTTCGAAAATATTGTGTAAAAGACCGTTCTTTAAAATAACGTGCTAAACAAATTACCCTGCCGCTGCTTTATTAACATCGTTATTAACATCGATCGCCTTTTGCTCATGCAATTTATTCACAATTGATGTCACTGATGGATCACTCAAATCTATCGTGCGTATCGGGAATGGAATGTTGACGCCTGCTACATCGAGTGCGCTCTTAATCTCTACGATCACTTGATGAATCGAGGTCACTTTGTTGGCTTGAGTGCCATCTTCGATAAACCAACGTACCATCAAATCAATCGCTGAATCACCAAAACCCGTAGCAATCACACTTGGCTGCGCTTTCTTCGATACGCTTTCGACTTTATCTAACGCCTGTAGAATCTCAGCTTTTGCTGCTTCGATATCATCTTCATAGCCAATACCAACAGCCACTTGCAAACGGCGCTGCTTATAGGCGGTATTGACAGTCAATGCTGAGGTATACAAATCAGAGTTGGGAATAACCACTTGCCGACCGTCATACGTCTTGATAGTCGTGGCGCGTATTTTAATATCCTCAACCGTCCCTTCATAGTCGCCTGAGACAATCTGATCACCGATGCGAAACGGCTCTGAGATCAGCAGCAAAATACCAGAGAGCAAGTTTTGAAAAATATCTTTAAAGGCAAAACCAATAGCGACGGAACCAATACCGAGTGCACCAATCAGCTTAGCAGGGGTAAATCCTGGCACGGCAATCACCATAGCAATCATAAAACCGATAAAAATGATGAGTGCGCCGCCTACTCGCTGAAACACTTTAACCAAATTCTGATGCCGACTGCGACTGCCTAAAAGTTTGTATACCACTTTTTTGAAGACAATCGATAGAAACCAAAAAACCAGAATAACAATAATTGATGCGACAAAATAAGGAATGCGTTCAACAAAGCCAACCACTATCTCATTTGCTGAATCAATGATGCTTTGATATGTCAGCACATCTGTTGTCACTGGTTCAGCCGCTATATTGGTATTTACTGTCGTTTCTGCCTCAGAGGTAGGCATCTAGATGTCACTCCTTTGGTTGGTTGGCTTTATGCTTCCATTCACTCGATTAATTGATTGTTTGACTGGGGCATGTCCTAGATTAACTGGCGTATTGACGTACCAGCCTGTCAAGCTAGCCCATTAAATCTGCTTGTACAATTTCAATCCAGTAACCATCAACATCTTTGATAAAGGCAATGTTTTTCATGCTGCCATCTTCTGGACGTTTTTTAAATTCGACATTATTTTTATCAAACCAAGCAACCGCTTCATCGAGACTAGGTACGCTAAAGCAGATATGTCCAAAACCTTGTGGCTCACCATTACCATCATGATAACTAAAGTCAGCTTTCGTTTCGGTACCATAATTATGGGTCAATTCTAAGATGCCGCGTTGACGGAAGGCAAAGATTTCCAAATCATCACCCGCGGGCAAATTGTCGCGCTCGCTTTCGGTTAACTTGGCTAAAAAGTACAAATCAAAACCCATATCAGGGAATTTTTTGACCGCCAGTAAAGTCATACCAAGGACACCAGTATAAAACGCCAACGACTTGGCAGGATCTTTGACACGTAGCATGGTGTGGTTAAAAGTAAAACCTGTCGTCTGTGCTGAGATAGGCTGCACACCATCGGTATTGACGCTGCTCGTTGGTTGAGCGATAAGTGATTCGTTATTATTATCAGTGGCTGAGCCAGTATTTGCTATAGACATAGTCATCCTAATATTGACAAAATAGAGAGTTTAAAAGCAAGCGTGTGAATATTTTTTACGCGCTTGACCCTTTTATCATAATAAAAAATCGCGAAAGCATTGAGTGGGTTTTGTAAGAGCGCACACTTGGTGCTACCCATTTAACCGATTAATTAGCTGTCTAAGAAACGTACTTTTCCTGTCTCTAAATCATACTCTGCACCAACGACCAGCAATTGACCGCTATTGGTTAAATCCTCTAATGCCCGCGAGCCATGTTTGAGCTGGCTAACTGACATACGGACGTTGGCGCGGATAGAGCGATCGACCAACTCGTCTGCGTCGACATCTTGGCCATTAGCAGTGGCCAGCTCATGCAAATTATAAACGCTTGGGCGAATGCGATCGACAATCGACTGCAAGTTGGGCGAATAGTTTTTCTCAGGATTGATCAGTGTTTCAACACAAGCCGTGACAGCGCCGCAATGTGAGTGCCCAAGCACGACCACCAATTTTGTACCGAACTTTTCGGCCGCAAACTCAATCGAGCCAATCTGTGAAGGCGCGACGACATTACCAGCGACTCGAATAACGAACAAATCACCCAAGCCTTGATCAAATACAATCTCAACTGGTACTCGTGCATCCGAGCAACCCAAAATAATGGCCAATGGATCTTGATCTTTAACCAGTTCAGGTCGTCTTTGCATTGTTGGATCAGTAGTGGTCAAACTATCTATGTAGCGCATATTGCCTTCTTTTAAAAGCGCAAGAGCTTCTTGACCGGTTTTCGGGCGTGTATCGTTAGGCATAAGACATCCTTTATCATTAATAATATTAGCGTTATAAACAGCTTTCCACACATGTATTCAAACATAGATTTGCGAATGGCTACCAACCTATCAGGCGCATTGTGTTTGTCTGCCATACCGTGATTGTATAGGAATAAAAACCAAAAAATGATAAAAATTTTTGTTTAAATATCGTTATAGAATGGCAGTTATTACTAGGGCGTGTCCTCATTTTAAAAATGGTGATAAAAATGAGATAAATTGCCGTCAAACAAGGAAAATAGAGCACATAATATCGAGATATTAAGAAGCTATTTGACGATGTTTGGCAAAATTTAGCTATTTTTAGCCCATTTAGAAAGTAATCGATTGAATTGAGGACACGCCCTAATCATACAGAATTATAAAGTTGTAAGTGAAACTGAAAAACAGAAATGCGTTAGCCAAAACCGAGCATCAAACAGACAACACCGAACTATCAAGCATCAACAGCCATTGACAGCATAACCGTGTTGCTCGCAGAACTTATAACGAACTTGCACTGATTTATATCAAGGGTTTGTTATAATACGCGGCGACCAAATCGGGTTTACACCCATCGCTTATATCCATATCAAATCACCTTGACCACAGTGTCCTAAATAAATAGCTGTACTGCGATGTCGGACACGTAGGAATAAATATTATGACCAATTCACCGCCAAATATGCACAGAGCCTCTGCATCACCTCAAGATGACAAAGTACTACTGCAACTGACTGGTCTAAAAAAAACCTATGATCAAACTGAAGTATTAAAAGACATCAATCTTGATATCAAGCACGGTGAATTTTTGACGCTGCTTGGTCCATCAGGCTGCGGTAAAACAACCTTACTGCGCCTAATCGCTGGTTTTGAGCAGCCAAACGCTGGGGCAATTTATCTAGACGGCGTACAGATGGCAGGCTTGCCAGCGGATAAACGTCCCGTGAACACAGTGTTTCAGCAGTATGCCTTGTTTCCACATATGAGTGTCGCGCAAAACGTTGCTTACGGGCTTAAGCTCAAAAAAGTACCCAAAGATGAGATTCAAACCCGCGTGCGCGAGATGCTCGCCATGGTACAGCTGGAGCATTTAGCCAATCGCAGACCACAAGACTTGTCTGGTGGTCAGCAGCAGCGTGTCGCCATTGCACGAGCCGTCATCAATCGTCCTAAACTGTTGCTACTTGATGAGCCACTATCTGCACTCGATCATAAACTGCGTTTACAAATGCAATCTGAGCTTAAACGGCTGCAACGAGAGCTTGGCATCACTTTTGTATTTGTCACCCACGATCAAGAAGAAGCGCTATCAATGTCAGATCGTATCGCCGTGATGAAAGATGGCACTTTTCAGCAAATCGGCACGCCTATTGAGATTTATGAAACGCCGGCGAATTTATTTACCGCCAAGTTTATCGGTGAGACCAATTTGTTTAAAGCGGAAGTCAAAGGCGTTTACCCTGAGCAACCAGATCGCGACGGTCGCGTGACCAATGGTCGTATCGAAGTCGAAGTTTGTGAAGCACAAGCGCAAGACGGTCCGACCACCTTACGCAATCTACGCCGCCCTGATTTTGCTAACGATGTACAAGTGGGCGATATCGTTAATTTATTGCTACGTCCTGAAGATTTGCGAATTTATGACCCCAATGATAAAGAACATGGTGGCTTGCTCGGGCGAGTGATTGAAAGCAACTATAAAGGTAGCACCTTAGATTCGATTATTGAATTAGCAAACGGTCACATTATTAAGGCTTCTGAATTCTTTGATGAGGATGATCCAAGCTTTGATTACAAGTTATATGAAGGTGTCAAAGTATCATGGGTCGATGGCTGGGAGTGGGTACTACCAGAAGACGGTACGCTTGATGATGAAGCCAATCATCAAGCTACCCGTTTAGCTGCTCAAAAGGATATTAGCTGATGGCAGGTCATAGCTTAGGCAGCAAAAGTCCTTTTCGTACCGTAACGCTTTGGCTGATTTGGGGTTGGTTACTGATATTTGCGCTATTGCCAAATATCTTAGTCATCGCTGTCAGTTTTTTGAGCCGTGATAGCAGTGCTTTTATTAGCTTGCCTGTCAGCATCGACAGCTATATACGCATGATTGATCCGCTATATTTTGGCGTATTTATTCATTCGTTATGGATGGCAGGTATCACAACCATCATCTGCTTGTTACTTGGCTACCCTTTTGCATGGCTGATAGCCAAGGCCAAAACCCGTTGGCAGCCGCTACTCATGATGCTGTTAATCCTACCCTTTTGGACCAACTCTCTTGTGCGGACGTATGCACTCAAGTTATTATTTGCCAATAATGGTTTGATTAATAAATCGCTGCTGGCAATCGGTATCATCGATGCCCCGATTGATATTTTATACACGCAAGTGGCGGTGATTGCTGGTTTGACGTACTTATTGTTCCCATTTATGGTGTTGCCGTTATACGCAGTATTTACCGATTTGCGCAATGACATGCTACTCGCTTCACAGGATTTGGGCGCATCAAAGACCCAGACTTTTTGGCATATCATATTGCCATTGACGACGCCTGGCATTATCTCAGGAGTATTATTGGTGCTGCTGCCTGCAATGGGTATGTTTTATGTGGCAGATATTTTGGGTGGTTCACGCAATTTATTGGTCGGCAATATCATCAAAAACCAGTTCTTGGATGCGCGTGACTGGCCATTTGGCGCAGCTGCCAGCGTGTTATTAACACTAGCAATGGCAGTATTATTACTCGCCTACCGTGCCAGTAGTCGCCGCATTGGCAAGACCGACTTTAATGAGGTTGCCTAATGTCTGATAGTTCACTGAATCATCAACTGAATAGCTCGGCAACTAAAAAAAGATCGTCTATTAAGATTGGCAGTATCGCGGCTAAAGGCTATCTTAGCCTCATTTATACCATGCTGTATTTGCCAATTATCATCTTAGTCGTCATGTCCTTTAATAAATCGAAAGTCGGCTATAACTGGGGCGGCTTTAGCTTAAAGTGGTATGAGTCGCTGTTGAATAACCAAGCGATGCTCGATGCTTTTTGGCATTCTATTGTATTGGGGTTGGTCGCAGCCACCGTCTCAACGTTGATAGGAACATTGACCGCCCTCGCGCTACATCGCTATAACTTTCGCGGTAAAGGTTTACTAAATGGGCTGTTATTTGTATTAATGATGTCGCCTGAAATTGTACTCGCTATTTCATTATTGGCATTATTCTTATTAATAGGGTTGCAATTAGGGTTCGTCTCGCTATTACTCGCGCACATTACTTTTTGCTTACCGTTTGTAGTCATCACGGTGTTTGCACGATTGAGCAGTCTGGATGAACGCTTGATGGAAGCCGCACGCGACTTGGGCGCCAATGAATCAACGATGGTGCGTACGGTATTGATTCCTGTCATCTTTCCAGCCGTGATGGCTGGTTGGTTACTTGCTTTTACCTTATCACTCGATGATGTGGTGGTTTCTACCTTTGTCACGGGCCCTAGTTATGAGATTTTACCGCTACGAATTTATTCGATGGTACGGGTAGGACTCAAACCAGAGGTCAATGCCATTGGGACGATTTTACTGGTTGCCTCGCTGATATTGGTGGTTATTTCACAGCTATTATTACGTCGACGCTAGTTTGCCATTGCTCATTTAGCATTGCTGATTAAAAATCAGACTTTGAATGAAAATCAGCGCTATATCGATTATAATGAATTTTTCTCACTTTAGCGGTTAGGTTGTCTTATGTTAGAGCTTCGTCATCTCAATACCTTAACCGCGCTGCGAGCACATGGCTCATTGGCGGCGGCTGCCGATGAATTGCACGTCACGGCTTCCGCGGTCTCGCATCAGCTAAAAGAGCTGGAAAATTATTACGATATCAGTTTGGTCAATCGCCGAACACGCCCGCTGACTTTTACGCCAGCAGGTAAAACGGTACTGGCATTGGCAGATAGCATCATGCCACAAGTGACTCGCACCAAATCCAATCTTAAGCGCTTAGCTCACGGTCAAGCAGGTAGATTACGGCTAGCCTCTGAATGTCACAGTTGCTTCGATTGGCTAATGCCGATACTCAATCATTACCGCCGCGAATGGTCAGATGTAGAGCTAGATTTTGCGACAGGTTTTGAGCCAGAGCCGCACCACTTATTGATGGAAGGTGATATCGATTTACTCATTACCACCAGCGATTTACCGATAGACGGCATCAGCTATCAGCCGTTATTTGAGTATGAAAGTCGCTTGGTGCTATCGCCAACACATGATTTGGCGGCGCAGAAATTTATTGAGCCAGATGACTTAACCAATGAAACCCTGATTGCGTATCCAGTGGAAGCCAAGCGCCTCGATATTATTGCCAATTTTATGACCCCTGCGCAAGTAAGCTTTGATAGCATTCGTACCACAGAATTGACGGCGATGCTGATTCAGTTGGTGGCCAGTGAACGCGGTGTGGCGGCGTTACCTGATTGGGTGGTTGCTGAATATGAGAAAAAAGGCTGGGTCGTTTCGCGTCCATTGGGTACGGGCGTGCACTGTCAGCTCTATGCTGCGACGCGCACATCAAGCCAAGATACCGCTTATATGCAAGGTTTTGCGAGTTTATTAGAAGGTATTGTGAAGCCGGTGTAGTATTTCACTATCTACTAAATTATTCCAGTTGAGAAATATCATCCGCTCTCTTACGCTATGACGAGCGTTATGGTAAATAACGGTACCCTAGTGAGGACTTGAATCCTAGTCTGTAGGCTAATGATGCTAACGTTTTAACTCACTAAGATAGTCATAGTGTACGTCGCTGTGTACATGCAGGAAGTTTTTGAATTATTATTTTCAATTTAGCGATTGTTCTAATACCTCAAATATCCTTGAGTCGCCTGCTTGTGATACATTAAAACGCATAAAGTTTTCAGCATTCTTGGATTGGCTAAAAGCATTTCCAGGCGCTAATATGACACCTTTTGATAAACAGCGATTGGCTAATTGGGTGGCACTATTATTATCAGGTAAGCGGCACCAAAGAAACATACCTGCTCGTGGTAATAGCCACGGCACAATACCTAGCTTAGCTAATCGTGGCAACGTTTGAGCACGCGCATTTGCAAGCCGCGTATGAATAGTGTTCATATGTTTACAATAACCGCTATCAGTTAATGCTGATAAAATAACTACCGCAGCTAGTTGTCCTCCTCCAAAACTAGTGGCTATTTTTAAATCGAGCAAACTCTCAATCCATTCCATCGGTGCTGCTATATAACCGCAGCGCAAGGAAGCCGATAACGTTTTTGAAAAACTGCCAATATAAAATACACGCGACAAACCATCTAAGGCTGCTAATCTAGGTGAAGTCTTAACTTCAAAATCTGCAAAGATATCGTCTTCGATAATGTATAAACCAGCTGCTTGAGCCAATTGTAATACGTGATATGCCGTAGCTGGCGATAAAGTTGCGCCAGTAGGATTATGTATAGCAGCATTAGTGATATACAGGCGCGGTTTGTGCTCATCTAATATCTCTGCGAACACATTCACATCTGGACCATTTGGCGTATATGGCACACTTACTACCTTAACTCTATGGGCACGTAATAGGGCACGAAAGTTAAAATAGCATGGATCATCTACTAATACCGTGTCACCTGGTTTCAATAAAAAACGAAAAATTAAGTCTATTGCTTGAGTACCTGACTCAGTCAATATCACTTGCGATGGTTCTGCGCTGATACCTAGCCCTGCCATGCGTCGTGTCAATAACTGACGCAACTCTAACAACCCTAGTGACGTTGCATATTCGCTAATAACAGTACTATCAGCTCTTGCAATGCTTCGCAAACCACGACGCATACCTGCCTCAAATAGCCAATCTGGTGGCAACCAACCGCAACCTGGTTTTAAAGTGTCAGTGGATGGTTCAAGCGACTGACGAGATACCCATAATGGATCAACAGTTCGATCGAGGTTCGGTGCCATGTCTGTCAATGATAGTGGAGCAGTATTATCTGCAATGTAAAAGCCTGATCCAGGACGAGAGTGTATAACACCTTGCGTTTGCAGACGCTCATATGCTTCAACCACCGTTGAGGGTGAGAACCCATAGTTTTTAGCAGCTGCACGTATGGACGGTAGACGCATACCTGGCATATAGATGACCGTCGCTATCTTTTCTTTAACATCAGCCATAACGACTTCAATCCGTGTTAATGCACTTTTCATATTTTTTGAATTCTCTCGTTAGAAGCTAATATGAGATTGACTTGATATCAGAACTGTATGGGTTTTATAAGCCAAACAGTTATGTCCAATTGTACTGGATTGTATATAGATAAATGGCTGCGCTTTTGTTTTAATCATTGAACTTAGAACGATGTGACTTTGGAGATAAAGCCATGACCTTTGGCGACAGTTAACATCAAAAAAATTAATGATACTTTCTTAAAAGCGGCTATGTATGAACACTAAAAAATATAACAAATATTTAGCATTTGCATTATGTGTGATAACGACCAGCGTCAATATTCAAGGCCCTTTATATGCTCTCTACGCACGTAATGATGGCTATGGCGTCTTAGCGACCACAATAGCATTCTCCTTTTATGTTTTAGGAGTGGTACCTGTATTATTGGCCTTTGGCGGACTATCCGATAGGATTGGACGAAAAAAGACTATTTTGATCTCTTTAGGCCTATCAATAGCTGCAACTACTCTAATGTTATTCTACCCATACACTCGAGTGCTCGGGGTAGCGCGATTCATGCTTGGTGTAGGAACGGCTCTAATGGCAGCAACAGCTACCGCATATATGATTGAGCTGATTGGTTCCTCTGATACAGCGCAAGCAACAACATGGGTGACTGCCAGCACAACGATCGGCTTTGGCCTTGGCCCTGCATTAACGACGGTTTCTTTGTTGTTTTATGAGACAGAGCAACCTGCTAGTTTTTTCCTACTATTAGCTAGTGCGATTTTGTCAATTTTCTTAGTCTGGAGATTACCAGAGACTTCGCCTGAACGCTCTAATACAACTGGTTCAATGCTAAAACTACCTTATTTTAATCGCGAGGTTGTATGGTATGGAGGCGGCATTTTTATTTGTTGGGCAACGACAGGATTAGTATTATCAATTATCCCATCAGTATTAGCCACGCACGGACTCGCTAAATACGCAGGTATATCTTCTATGCTTGCCATCAGCTGCGGCTTGCTATTTCAACCTATAGCTCGAAAACTTAACCCTCAATTATCAAGCAAGATTGGTATTTTAATTTTGCTTCCCGCTTATGCTTTACTTGCTTGGGGCGCTTTGAATGCCAATTTACTAGCAATTCTTTTGGCAGCTTTTTTGGCCAGTAGTAGTTGTTATGGCTTTGTCTATCTGGGAGGGTTATCAGGTGTGACTAAATCAGCTGGCAATCAGCAAGCTCGAGCCAGTGCAGGCTATTTTTTGATGGCTTATATGGGATTTAGTGTGCCTGTAATTTTTACTGGTTTGATTGTCGATCAGTATGGTAATGCTATCGCGTTTTACGCTTTTGGACTGTTTTTACTGCTTGGAGCGCTTATATTATTTGCAAGTCAGTCTATGTTAAAGGTAGAACGAGCATTAGACTAACCGAACCAAAAATATTAACTTACAGTAGATTTGCAACCCTCACAAACCTAAGATACTGACCTCTGCTGTTAAATCCTTAAACATTAACTTGAGAAACTATTTTTTTAAGAAATCTGACTTACTGTTTTTTTTATTAAGGTATACCCCAGCGGAACCAGCTATTTCACCCTTCAAACCTATTAACAGACCACTTATATTAGACCATTATGCGAATGGCATCTATCAAAGCTCATAAAACCAGCTTAAAAAAGTAAAATCCGATAGCCGTTGCTAGCAACGTCAGTCCCAGATGTAGTCCGACCAATCCCAAACCTGCTAATAATTTACCAGCGTTGATAAAGGTAAAAACTTCTGCACTAAAAGTACTAAAGGTGGTCAATCCGCCCAAAAAACCGGTAATCACAAATAGTCGGACATTGGGCGATAAACTGCTGCCCACGCGCTCAAACCACACCAGTGCCAACCCTATTAATAATCCACCCAATACATTGGCACCAAGCGTCCCAAGGGGTATCCAGTGATGCAGCGGATTAAAACGAGACAACCATGCCCGCAGGCAAGCCCCAATGGCAGCCCCTAGTCCAATAGCAAGCCACTGCATAGTTTATCCTTAGGTTAATAAAGGTTAACGGAGATAGTATTGAGCAAAGCCGTCTTACACTGCTGGTAGCTCAGTCATCGGCCAACGCGGCACACAGCTCACCGCTAAATCATCAGACTGCCCTGCCTGCAGGCGCTCATAACCAGCATAAGCAATCATCGCCCCATTATCAGTACATAATGCAGGCGGTGCATAATGCACAGTGGCATTTATCTTAGCAAGCTCGCTCTCCAAAGTTTCACGCAAATGAATGTTGGCACTGACACCGCCCGCAATCACCAATCGACTCATCTCTACTTGCTTCAGTGCTTTCACGCACTTTCTCACCAGCGTATCGACGACTGCATGCTGAAAGCTGGCGGCGATATCGGCGCGAACTTGCGGATCGCTGTCCGCATTATTCCCTGAGCCACCTGAACCATCGGTGTCTTTAATCAGGTTATGCACGGCCGTTTTCATACCGCTAAAAGAAAAATCTAATCCACGATGTAGCATCGGTCTTGGCAAATTGTAAGCAGTTGGGTCGCCTGTTTCAGCCAATTTGGCAATATTGGGACCACCCGGATAGGGCAAACCTAACATTTTGGCGGCTTTATCAAAGCATTCACCTGCGGCATCATCGATCGACTCACCCAATATCTCATATTGCCCGACACCACGTGCGGCGATAAGTAATGTATGCCCACCCGAAACTAGTAATGAAACAAACGGAAAGGCGGGTGGATTGGCACCCATCAGTGGTGCGAGCAGATGTCCTTCCATATGATGGATACCAATGGCAGGGATATCCAAACCATACGCCAAACTGCGCCCAAATAATGCGCCCGTCATCAAAGCGCCAATGAGTCCGGGTCCCTTGGTATAAGCAATGGCATCAATCTCGCTTTTCTTCACATTGCACTGCTCTAACAACTCATTAAGCAAAGGCACCAACTTACGAATATGATCGCGGCTGGCAAGCTCAGGCACAACGCCGCCATATAGTGCGTGCAGCTCTATTTGTGAATACAGGACTTGTCCAACTAGCCCTTGATTGTCACTATTCATCTGCTCACTGTCAAAAATCGCCAGACCTGTCTCATCACAAGAAGTCTCTAAACCCAATACTTTCATATTTTTGCCTTTATCATACTTTGGTCTGCGTATTATTTTTTACAACGTTGCTATCTTTTAGGTCGTGTCGTCTTTTTAAAAATGGTGATAAAAATGAGATAAATTGCCGTCAAACAAGGAAAGCAGCGTAAATACTATCGAGATATTAATAAGCTATTTGACAATGTTTAGCGATGTTTGACAAAGTTTAGCCATTTTTAACCCATTTAGAGGTTAATCGATTGAATTGAGGACACGCCCTCGTATCTGCCAAAAAACGTGCATAAAAAAACCGCCATTGTCAGTCACAATGACGGTCAGTTTAACAAATTTCAATGGTCAATATCTCTTAATATACCGGATCAGCTAACTGCTTCAATCATGTAATCTACAGCTGCGTAAACTTGGGCTTCACTGACCTTATCGGTGGCTTGGGCTGGCATCTTATTAAAGCCTTTTGCCGAATGCATGTGCAGCGTCTCTGTGCCTTTAGCCAGTCGCGGCTCCCACGCGGCTTTATCACCATATTTCGGCGCGTTCAGCAGCCCTCCTTCATGACAAACCTTACAGTTGGTCTCATAAAGCTTGGCACCTGCATCCGCAGCCAACACTTCTGGCTCCGCAGAGATTTCCTGCACTGGCTCATCTTCAATGACCGTCGTCTCGGTATCTGCCACAGGTTCAGGTGTAACGACTTCAGGTTCGACTATAGGCGCGTCTTCTACCACTACCGTTGTATCGGCAGATTCATTGACAACAGCAGGCTCTTCAACCGCTGCATTGTCACCACTACAAGCAGTGATTGCCAATAGTGCACTTAAACTAATGGCAGATAAGACCAGTTTATTCATACGCTGCTGTTTACTTATCATGATCACACCTCTATTCGATATTTCATGTTAGCGACTGTTTATGATAGCGCATAAATTCAAAACCTATCAACACACAAACCGTGACTAGTTCGTAGCTGGTTCAGCGTCAGCAGTAGGCGTTTCCGCCGTATCAGCAGCTGGCATATCTGCACTGTCAGCGACAGCAACATCGCTATCCGTTGCATCTGTCATATCAGTAGCAGTCGTCCCTGCTTCAGTAGTTGCAGCACCATCTACTGTGCCATCAGCTTCAGTTACTGGCGCTGGCGCCGTTTCTGGGAACTCCATTTTTTCAGCTTCAGGCGCGTTTTTG
This sequence comes from Psychrobacter cibarius, assembly GCA_030686115.1. Lineage (NCBI taxonomy): Bacteria > Pseudomonadati > Pseudomonadota > Gammaproteobacteria > Moraxellales > Moraxellaceae > Psychrobacter > Psychrobacter cibarius. The sequence continues at coordinate 328,301 of CP131612.1, read as the reverse complement.
CGAGCCAGCTCAGCGGCTTCATCAACGCGATCTTTTGCCAATACTTCGTGTGATTCGCCTTCTTTTTCACCACTACAAGCGCTAATGCCAAAGCCAAGAGCAATAATAAATGCGGTGCTTAGGGCTGTATTTAGTCCTGTTTTTTTCATTCCAACATCCTCAATAAAATACACATAAAATGGTTAATATGCTGACTATTATATGCAAATTATCATAGCATAAACTCCAACCAAACCGTTATAGACAGTAGGGTTTTTTATTCATAGTAATTTTATACTTTGCATTTCCAGTTTCATTAAAGCTGGAGCAAAAACCTGCGTTCTAACTACTTTTAGAACTGTCTCTGCGCATTGCCCCTTGCAACTTAATGATAAATATGGATTAATGTGCTAAAATCATTGACTTAACTGACATTTTTTATTAAAATGCTTGCCCTTGTGCTCATGCGCAAGATTATCCTAGTTTGAGCTGATGCCTGTAATCTTGAGATATTACGGCTAAATACTAATACACAGCCAAACTAATGCCCTTATATCTCATCCTAATCGAGGAGTCTTCATGCCTGCAGTTAAGGTTAAAGAAAACGAACCAGTTGACATCGCTATCCGTCGTTTCAAGCGTGCTTGCGAAAAAGCTGGCGTATTATCAGACGTACGTAAGCGTGAGTTTTATGAAAAACCAACACAAGTACGTAAGCGTAAAAAAGCTGCTGCCGTAAAGCGTTATAAGAAAAAATTACAACGCGAAACTATTCGTACCACTCGTATGTACTAATCGATAATTCGATTAATTAAGTACAAGTGCTACATTAACGCCACTGTTATCCATTGATATCAGTGGCGTTTTTTATGCTACAATTTTTATTATTATTGCTTAAAAATTTGAATAAATACCTCTTAACAAATAAGGATAATAACAATGAGCCAACTTAAACAGACTTTATCAGACAATGTCAAAGTGTCTATGAAAGCGCGTGAGCTTGAGCGTGTCAAAGTACTGCGTAACGTGCAAGCGGTTATCAAGCAAATTGAGATTGACCGTCAAATAGAGCTTGATGATGCGCAAGTCTTAGATATATTGCAAAAGCAGCTAAAACAACGCCATGAGTCGTTGAATATTTTTACCGAAAACAACCGTGATGATCTGGCAACCAAAGAGCAGTTTGAGATTGATATCATCAATGAGTTTATGCCAAAACAAATGGATGATGCTGAACTTGCGGCCTTGGTCAATGCGGAAATCGCTGCACAAGGTGCGACATCTATGCGTGATATGGGCAGTGTGATGGGTGTATTAAAGAACAAAACCGCAGGACGCGCAGACCCTGCGATTATCTCTAAGCTGGTGAAAGATGCGCTGCAAGGCTAGTAATTAGTGTCATCAAAAGCTAATGACGACATCGTAAAAATAACCGCCTAAGGCTCAAAGTCTTTGGCGGTTTTTACTGCTTTGATTTCTGCATTGATATTGGCAAGCAATGGACGGGCGCTACTGGCTTGAGCCGTGGTTTGTAGTTTTTCCGCCAGTTGTTTGGCTTGGGTCAGTGACGTCAACGCACTCTCGTAACGACTACTCCATAGTTGGTCATGACTGCGATAGCGTAACGCGTTAATGGTGGCAATATTTTTCAGGGACGCAGAGTCGGTCGTTTTTGCCAGTTTTTCATTGGCCAGTTGTAGACTTTGCCAAGCATAACGGTCGCTTGGCTGCTGCTCGGTCAGTGGTTTAAGCAACGCTTGGGCTTTGATTGGCTGATTGCTATTGGTGAGCGCTTCTGCCAAATAAAGACGCAGATCACGACGCTCAGGGTAAACACGCTGCTGGCTGGCTAATACGTCCGCCGCTTGTGACCATTTATTCTGCTCCGTTAGAATTTGGCTATGAGTAATCGATAGTAAAGGCTCTAAATTTTGGCGCTGCGTAGGCGGCAGTCGATTGATTTCAGCCAGTAAATCGCTTGCCTCTGTAAAGCGTTGCTGTTCGCCATACCAGTTCATCAAAGCCAATTTGGCACCTACGCTATTTTTAGCAGCCGTCATTAGCACTGTCTCTGAGGCGTGTTTACCCGTACTTTGGACACGCCAGTAGAGCAGATCAAATAAAGCCTGATGGCGCTGCTGCTGATTTAGTGACAGTGAAGGATAATGCTGGGCACGACTTTGCGCTTCACTTAAGCGCTCGTTACTCAGTGGATGCGAGCGTACAAAGCTTGGTAAAAATCGATTTTCAACTTGGTTGAGCTGGCTGCGTTGATTCATCGTGGCAAAGAATCGCGGCATCGCTCTTGGGTCATAGCCTGCTTGGGTCATGATTTGCATGCCCACCCGATCGGCCTCGCGCTCATTATTTCGACTAAATGCCATCGTGCTATTCATCATTGCCGTTTGGCTACCCATCATCACTGCCGCCGCTGCATCACCATCGACCGCCGATGCTGCAATCGCAGCCAGCATACCGCCTATCTGCATCAACAAGGCCTTTTTGCGCTCATCAGCACCACTTTCATAATGGCGCTGACTGATGTGAGCAACTTCATGCGCCACCACACTGGCAAGCTCATCCATACTGCTAGCGGCCAGAATCGTCCCTGTATTGAGTCCAATGACCCCACCTGGTGCTGCAAAGGCATTGATACTTGGGTTATCAATGATAACCAAACCCATCGGCGCTTGCTGCCTTGCTTGCGCATTGAGACGCCAAGTCATGTCTTTGACCGTTTCTTGAATCCAAGGATCATGCTCCATTTTGATACGACCATTGACGTTCCGTAACGACCATTCGCCGAGCAATTTGTTTTGATATTGCTCAGCGAAGCTCAAGCCTTGTCCACGCAAATTGGGCAGATTTAGCTCTTCTGAGCCTGTGGTTTGCCATGAATTATAATTGGATGCCATCACTTTGCTGCTCGTATTAGCATTATTAAGACTATCCTCGCTCATGGCAGCAGTGGTCATCGTCATTAGTACCGCCGACAACGCCAATTTAATAGCGCTCGATAATGCCATCGAACGCTCGGCACTTTTACATTTTTTTTCCTGGGTCATGGGCGCATTACCAAGTATCGATTGTCTATTAAAATGGTTCAAGTACGTATCCTATGCAAGTGAGTAATGATACTTTTTTTGAAGTAAGGTGTTTTTGAAGTAAGGTTTTTTCGACTGATTTTTTGACTAAACGTTTTTCGACTATACGAGCTTGCTGATATAAGGTCAATTCTAGTCTGCATTCGACTACCAATAACTCAGCTGTCCGTCACTATTGTGCAACATGGCTTTAGTCAATCCCCTATAAAATGGATATGGTGTCAGGCGCGCTTAGTCTACTATTTTTAGTACTTTTGCTCGCCTTCCTTGTATCTAAATTATCTTGAACAAACTATATGTGATTCTAATGAACTGAATGTGACGTTGATTATATTCAACTTCAACTACATATCGGCTATTTGGTATAATGGCATTTCATGATTATAGGGTCTGGCCACTGCCGAGTGTCTTTTATGAATTACAGGCACTGTCATTGTCATTGTGTGTTTGCGAATGTTCAATACAATTTAGTACAAATCAAAATATTTATAAGGTTTATTTTATGTCTGCTGATCGTCAGTCAACCACCGTATATTCGCCTTATTCTATAAACTTATCAGCAGATTTGTCTGATACTGAGCAGCAATACATCAACAACCTGTTAGACTTGTTACCAGCGCATACTGTCACTACAGATCATGAGGCGAATGAAACGCAGCCTATTCATGTTCAACGTTTCGTTGATGGTCGCGGACTTGCTTGTCCAATGCCGCTGTTAAAAACCAAAGTAGCACTACGTGACGTCACAGCTGGCGGTTCATTATATGTGGTCGCAACTGATGCCAACTCACAGGCTGATATCACCGCTTTTTGTCAACAAAGCCAGCAAGCAAATGCCGCAAGTCAACTGCGATTAATCGTTAATAGCATGACGGATCAGCCATCAGCGGATAGCTTATCAGCACAGCGTTTCGATACAATATATCACTTCATCATTACTAAAACTGATAGCAACTAAGTGTCGCTATCCTTTACAATTACAACTATAAAGATTTTTATCTGACTATTTGCGTCACTATTTAATCAAGGTCAAGAATATGGCTAATAATTCTACTGATACGGCAAAAACGAATAAAAAAGATGAGGCAGCTCCTATAAAAAACGAAGCACGTGATGCCGCATTAAAAGCTGCCGCCCAACGTCCACCTTATGATGCTAGCGCCTTAGGCGACACTAGCACCCGTGACTTAGTGCCAGCGATGCCGACTCATTTGTCAGCACCTGGGGTTAATTTGGGCGCTTATATCAACACGGTGCACCAAATCCCAATTTTGACACCAATCCAAGAGCAAGAGCTGGCACATCGTTATTATGACGAAGGCGATGTAGAAGCAGCGCGTCTGCTCGTGATGTCGCACCTGCGTTTTGTGATTCATATTGCCCGCAGCTACTCGGGTTATGGTTTGCCGCAAGCAGACTTAATCCAAGAGGGCAATCTGGGACTAATGAAAGCTGTAAAACGCTTTGACCCGAATAAGGGCGTGCGTTTGGTGTCATTTGCTGTGCATTGGATTAAAGCAGAAATCCATGAATTTGTGATTCGTAACTGGCGCATTGTCAAAGTCGCGACCACCAAAGCGCACCGTAAATTGTTCTTTAACTTGCGTAGTCTCAAAAAAACCAACAACCAGCTCACGCTAGAAGAGGCTGATGCCATTGCCAAGGACTTAAATGTCACACGCAAGCAGGTGTTAGAAATGGAATCGCGGCTTACCTCTTATGACGCCTCGTTTGAAGCGCAATCTAGCGATGACGACGATGGACGTTATGCACCGCAGCTATTTTTAGAAGATGGTATCGATCCTGCCGAGCAGTTAGAAGAAGCAGATTGGGAAGAAAGCAACTCATCTGCATTGATCGCGGCAATGGATACCCTCGATGAACGCTCACGCGATATCGTGGAGCAACGCTGGCTCTCTGAGCAAAAATCAACCTTACACGAATTGGCAGCCGTCTACTCTATCTCAGCAGAACGCGTACGCCAAATCGAAAAAAATGCCATGGACAAAATCCGCGAGGCAATGACCATTGATAGCGTTATTTTGCCAGACGATATTCAGTAGCAATTACCTATCAGTAGTGCCTGTCTTTCACCAGCGGTGGTTTTTAGATAATACGAGTTTGTCATGTTAAATTGGATAGGCATTGCAGCGATCAATATGGCCATCGCCGTCGCTTTAGGGGCGTTTGGGGCGCATGGCTTAAAAAATATCGCCAGTTTGCAACAACTCGAATGGTGGCATACTGCAACACTGTATTTGTTTATACATGCGCTGGGTTTATTACTGGTTGGTCTGTTAATTCGCCTAAAATATGTCAAGCAAACCACCGCATGGCTATTACAAATTGGCGTTATCATATTTGCTGGTAGCTTATATGCAATGACACTTGGCGCACCACTTTGGTTTGGCGCGATTACGCCTATCGGTGGTGTACTAATGATTGCAGGTTGGCTATGGCTAGCAGTGTCATCATTTAAGATGAACAAGTTGGTCGCAAAATAACCAGTTAAATAAATAATAAGTAAATTGCATTTTAGAGCATGTCCTTATTTTGAAAATGGAGATAAAAATGAGGACACGCCTTAGTACGCACAAAAGGATAAAAAATCATTAAGGAGTATATTTTATGAGTACCATTATCGTTAATGGTAAGAAACTACAGACTACCCATCAGACCGTGCAATTGGTCATCAATGAGCTTGGTCTTAGCCAAGGTCGTTACGCAGTAGAAGTCGATGGTGAACTGATTCCAAAGAGTGAGCTTGCTCAATTAAGTATCGCTGAAGGTATGAATATTGAAGTGGTACAAGCAGTCGGTGGTGGCTAATTAGCTAAAATGATGATCTATTGATTTGAAAATAAATGTGCTTAAAGAAATGTATTTAAAGGTGGGTTTTAAAAAAATAATTGCTCATAAAAAAGACCTCAACGTAGCAAACGTTCGAGGTCTTTTTCCGTTTTAGGGAATGTCATTTAGAGATATCTAAAAATGCGGCTATTTATACTATTTATTATTTCATCAGCCAGTAATCATTAACCTTTAAATATCCTAAACTCTATAACATTAAACTGCTGGAGCAGCATCGTCTGTCATCAGCTCTTCATAGCGTCCGTCACGCCCAGCACCCTGAGTCTTTTTGCTCTCCAACTTGGTTTTATACTTGCGTACTTGTCTATCAAGTTTGTCTGCCATCTCGTTAATGGCTTTATACATATCATCGTCAAGCGCTTGGACAAACATCTCTTTACCCGAGACTCGCATAATCGCTTCAGCCTTATGGCTCTTTATAGCACCGCTGTTATCTAATGATAAAATGACTTGAATACTTTGAATTTGATCAAAATGACGACCAATTTTATCAAGTTTTTCTTGAACAGCTGCGTTCATAGCGTCGGTAACACTGATATGGTGACCACTGATAGAAACATTCATATTATTGTCCTTTTATTATGACTTACATTGTTGCCTACGTTGTTGCTTGCGTTGTTACTTACAATCAACAGATGAGCCAGCATTCCTGCTTTTTCACCCTGCCTTACCAACAATGAATGGGGTGTCTTTATTTATCAGCGCCTTTAGTAATCGATGCTTTTCACAAAAATCGAACGTATCCTTTCGTTGTCATTTTGATTAATGAGATAAGTAAATACGCTAAATCGACACTTAGATTTCGTTGTTGGTATGACTCTAATTTGTCATGAATATAGAATAGTAGCAAGACAGTAAAGTGTAATTAAATGTAATAAAAACGGTTGTTTCCTGAATGTTTCTATATAATCAGAAAATTTTATTTTTTATATTTATCAAGAAATATATTAGCGATAGCACTATTTTTCTCTTAACTCATTGAATTGTGACATTTAATATTTCTGTTTACGCTGAGTAGACGAGCCAATATTCATTGCTTCACGATATTTAGCCACGGTTCTTCTGGCGATATCGATACCTTCCGATAATAAACAATCTTTTATGCGACTGTCAGATAATGGCTTTTTGGCATCTTCGTCGGCTATCAATTGCTTAATCATGGCGCTAATGGCAGTCGATGAAATATCGCCGTCGGTACTGCTGACATGAGATGAAAAGAAATGCTTGAGTGAAAATAATCCCTGCGGCGTCAAAATTGTTTTACTGGTGGTTAGACGCGAGACGGTCGATTCGTGCAAATCCACTTCTTCCGCAATGGCTTTTAGGATGAGCGGTTGCATCGCAGTCGCGCCATGCTGCAAGAACTCTTGCTGATAACGCACGATACTGGTTGCCACTTTTAATAGGTTTTGATTACGCTCTTCAATACTACGAATAAACAAGCGGGCATCGGTGAGGTTTTCACGCAGATATTGATTGTCGGGGCTGTCATCACCGCGCTTCACCAAATTGGCATATTCTTGATTGACTCTTAGCTTTGGCATGGTGTCAGGATTGAGGCGCACATTCCAGCCGTCCTCCTGCGTCGATGTATCTGAACTCGTCTGACTCTGATGGTGACGTATAGGCGTGACCAAAACATCAGGAATATCATAGCTGGCTGGCGACTGAGTATAGTCTGGTTGGCTGCTTTGAAACAGCAAGCCAGGTGACGGATTCAAGGTACGCAGTAAGTTAAGCGCGGGGGTAATCTGTGCAGGCGCGAGTCCAGTCCGCTCAGTCAATGCTTTGATGTTATTGCTCACCAAATGCTCACTGGCTGACAATAATGCTTGCGCTTCTTTTAGATGGTCAGTATTTGCATCGAGCTTGGACAATTGAATCGCTAGGCACTCACTGAGATTTCGCGCCCCGACACCCAGCGGATCGCAAGACTGAATAACACGTAAAACAGCCATGACTTCATCGTGCTCAACAGATTCATCCCATTGATAAAAACTTGCCATAGTATCGAAGCTTTGCAACAGCTCATCGATATCAAGCCGCACAAAACCCATGTCATCCATAGAGTCTATCAGATAGGTTGCAATCAACATGTCCGCTTCTGAGAGATGCTTAAAGTTCAGCTGCCAGCGCACGTGATCTTGTATGGTGGCAGAAGTGCCGCCTTGATAACTGTCAAAATCCTCGTCACTTTTGCTCCCCGAACTGCTTGCCGTAGATGCATAATTACTGCTATCAACACTACTTTCAAAGCTACTATAGTCGTCACTATCCATCGTATTATTGTCTATGGCACCATCATCGATACTGGCTTGCTGTAATTTGTCCAAGCTATCACTAAAGTCTTCATCTGGTTCAGAGTTGTGGGTATTACTCTCAGAGGTTGCACTAAATGAGTCAATATCAGTGCTCTGGTTCCAGCTATCAAGTGTCAATGACTCATCTACTCTATCGCCGCTGCCATAATCGTATTCATCTTCATCATCCTCAATACGTTCAAGCAATGGATTACTATCCAGCTTGGCCTGAACTTCTTGCGCAAGCTCAAGACTAGAGAGTTGCAGCAATTTAATGGCTTGCTGCATTTGCGGGGTCAGTTTTTGTGAGGTGCTCAGCGTGGTCGCCAATCCGAAAGACATACTCATGGGTGGCTTATTACACTCCGATACTGGTGATAGTCTATATATGTTGCCACTTAAAGTAGCGATTTAACGTTATCAGGACATGACGATAGCATTTTTCGTGGCAATTTTGCTATGATAATTTATAGACGGCCCAATACGCTTATTGCTCTCTACTTATAAAATCCTATAAATTTGACCGTTTTAGCATGAACCGCTAAACAATAAACAACCAAATCTTGTTGATAATAATAAGGCTATATAAAAAATACAAGGTACATGACACAAAACCTTCGAGCAAATTGAATCACTCTTAACATTAACCGAGAATAATACGATGAATGACCAAGCAAATAAACTGCACCTTGTCACTGCTGCGATTCAAATGAATAGCCAGCAAGACATCGAAAAAAACGTAGCGGCTATAAAAGCTGCCATCAGCGATGCCAGTCATCAAGGTGCTCACCTTGTTGTCTTACCAGAAAACTGCTGTAGCATGGGCGAGCAATTTGCCACCGCAGAACGCTTTGATTCGCTATCAGCGACGATAGCAGACTATGCCAGTACTTACGGTGTCTATGTGCTGGCAGGCTCACTGCCCTGCCCTTATCGCCCTGATGGCGTCATCGTGCCTGATGGCAGACTGCGCCAAGTCAGTCAGCTATTTGCCCCTGATGGTACGCGAGTGGCACGCTATGACAAAATTCACCTATTCACGGCGACGGTAGCAGATAAACATGGCAGCTATAATGAAGCGGCGACGTTTGAGCCCGGTACACAGACTGTAGTTGCAACAGTAGAGAGTGATCATGCTGTCTATCAACTAGGTATGATGATTTGCTTTGATCTACGCTTTCCTGCATTGCCACAGCGCTTACGTCAAGCAGGCGCTGACATATTAAGTGCGCCATCGGCATTTACTTATTTAACGGGGCAAGCACACTGGTCGCTGTTACTTCGCGCACGGGCGTTAGACAGTCAGTGCATGGTCATTGGTGCAGCACAAGGCGGCGACCATGTTTATAAAAACGGTGATATCCGTCAAACGTGGGGGCATACCACTATCACAGCTTTTGATGGCACGATTATTAACAGCTATGATGCGAGTGCACTAGATAAAACCACGGGTAACGAAAAAAACCAAGATTATGCTTTGATCTTGGCAACCTTAGATAAACAGACTCAACAGCAAGGCCGCCAAAAAATGCCCATTTTTGATTGTCATCGTTTGGCGTAAGTCAATTTCAATATTGAATAGTAAGTATTGAATATCGAATATTAGGTGTTGTTTTCTTCGGTCCGTGTATGAGTCGCGCGCGGATGAGCGCGATCATAGACTTGCGTGAGCTTAGCAAAATCGACATGGGTATAAATTTGCGTGGTACTGATATCGCTATGCCCAAGCATTTCTTGCACCGCGCGCAAATCGCCACTGCCCGACAGCATGTGCGAGGCAAAACAATGACGCAATAGATGCGGATACATATTTTGTGCGATGCCGGCACGGGTAGCCGCAACCTTGAGACGCTGCTGCACTGCCCGTGTCGATAAACGCGTACCCAATTTTTCACTAATAAATAATGCGCTGTCCATTTGCTCCACCCACAGATTACGATGCGGTAGATAACGGCTAATCGCTTCTGCTGCCTTGATACCTAACGGCACCAAACGCGTTTTATTGCCTTTACCTGTCACGCGCACGCGCAGGTCTGACAAATCCACATCGGCCATATCCAACGCGACCAACTCGCCTACGCGCAGACCGCTGCTGTATAGCAATTCAAACATCGCCTTATCACGGAGCCATAAGCGCGCTTGTTCGGGTGTGTCAGGCATCTCTTGGTCAAGCAGCTGAGTGAGCAAATCAACATCAGCGATAGACGGCAGCGGTCGAGGACTACGTTTGAGCTGATAGCCAGTCGTTGGATTGATACGTGCCAAGTTCTCTTCTATCAACCAGCCATAAAAATGGCGAATGGCTGACAGCTCTTGCTGGACGCTGGCAAGTGCCAGCTTGTCTTCATCCAAGCGTTGACTAATATGCTGGGCTAATTGGCGCTTATCGCAGCGCGTCCACGTCAGGCGTTTCCCACGTAAAAATAGCGCCAATTGATTCAGTCCTGCAAAATAGGCGGTCAACGTATGCGGCGAGTGATTGCGCACCGACAAGACATTAAGCCAACGATGCACGGGCGCTAACAAATCACGTAACGCATCATCCGACTCTATAGCTGCGGCGTGCTCGACTGATAGCCATGCTTCTGCCTCAGAATCTGAGGTAGGCTCCATCGTATGATTGTTTTTATTGGACATAGCCCTATTATCCATTAGCCTTCTGGATTGGGCTTGATGCCCGCTTGCGCCATCAGACCATCTGGGCTAAATACGCCTTCGTAAACAAAGGCGGTCGGACCGGTCATCATCACTGAATAACCCGGCTGCCATTTGATGATCATACTGCCACCATAAAGCTGCGCACGCACGTCTTCGCCTTCATCGAGCCAGCCTTCGCGGATACCAACCGCTACTGCGGCACAAGCGCCAGTACCACAGGCTTGTGTCTCACCGACACCGCGCTCATAGACACGCAGACGAATATGACGCTGATTCATCACTTGCATAAAGCCGACATTGACACGGTCGGGAAAGGCGGGATGCGATTCGATGGCTTTGCCTAAGGTTTCAACGTCGGCATCGAGCACGTTATCAACTTTGATAACGGCATGCGGGTTGCCCATATTGGCAACATAAAGCTGTACAGGAGTGCCATTTACATCGAGATGATAGGCGTTTTGAATTTTGGTTGTGGCTCTGGGGGTAAAAGGAATCTCGCTTGGTTCAAATTTCGGCTTACCCATATCGACTTCGACCCAGCCGTAACGATCAGTGGTCAATGAAATGATGCCGCTTGCCGTCTCAACACGCAAACGCTGTTTAAATGACAGTTTACGCGCTTGCACAAAACGGGCAAAACAGCGCGCACCATTACCGCACTGCTCAACTTCTGACCCATCAGCATTAAAAATGCGATAACTAAAATCAACGTCAGGACGCATCGGTGGCTCAACGACGAGCAGCTGATCAAAGCCAATACCCAAATGACGGTCACCCAGTAACTGTACCAAATCCTTGGTCAAATCTAAGCGCTGAGTCACCAAATCGATGACCATAAAATCATTGCCTAGACCATGCATCTTCGTAAATTCTATTAGCATATCCTTGTTATCCTATCCTATTTTTATGTATGTCTTATATTAGCACGCTGTCAGATACAATCATAACTATCACCGCTATCAAATACTAAGTTAGCACGATGCTAAATCCACCTTGTACAGCCAAACTGATATCTCTCATTAGAGCAGGCCATAAAAAAGCCCATCATCATAAAGACAATGGGCTTTTTATCTAGGGCATGCCCTCAATCTAAATGAAAACGCCTAAATGGGCTAAAAATGGCCAAATCTGTTGGTCACCGATTTATTTACCTTGCCACAATACTTCGTCTTCATATAACGCTTCAATAATTTCGCGTTTACGAATCAGTTGATGGCTATCATCGGCTACCATTACCTCACTAGCACGCGGGCGTGAATTATAATTGCTACTCATGGTAAAGCCGTACGCACCAGCGCCTGTGATTGCTAAAACATCGCCTACCGCGAGCGACAATAAACGGTCTTTCGCTAAAAAATCACCCGTTTCGCAAATAGCGCCAACGATATCCCATGGCTGCGTGCCATCAGTGTCGATGCCATTCTCAGGCAAAACACTTGGAATGACTGCCATTTCAGCTTGATATAACGCCGGACGAATCAAGTCATTCATTGCTGCGTCAACAATGGCAAAGTTCTTATGTTTCGTTGGTTTGAGTACATCAACCTTGGTCAATAATACCCCAGCATTTGCTACAATACTGCGACCCGGCTCAAAGAATACCGTTAAGCCAAGCTCGCTAAGTTTCGGTAATAACGCTTGGGCAAACTCGTCGATAGATACTGGGGTCTCATCGATATAACGCACACCCAAACCACCGCCCAAATCGATATGACGCAGCTCAATACCTTTATCATGTAAGTTATATATCAGCTCAATCACTTTATCCAAAGCCGCGACAAATGGCGCAACTTCAGTCAACTGCGAGCCAATATGACAGTCAATACCGACGATATCGATATGAGATAATTGCGCCGCTTGCTCATAGACGGCAACCGCGTCTTCGTGGGTGATACCAAATTTATTGTCTTTTAACCCTGTTGAGATATACGGATGCGTCTTGGCGTCGACATTAGGATTGACCCGTAGTGAAATTGGCGCAGGTTTATCCAATTTCTGTGCCACATCATTAATCAAAGTCAGCTCGCTGATTGACTCTACGTTAAAACAACCAATACCTTGGGTCAGGGCATACTCGATATCGCTATCAGTCTTGCCCACGCCTGAGAACACCACACGTGAAGCATCACCACCTGCCGCCAGTACGCGCATGAGCTCGCCACGAGAGACGATATCAAATCCTGCCCCTGCTTGCGCCAATATACCAAGTACTGCAAGATTAGAATTGGCTTTTACCGCATAACAAATCTGGTGCGTTAAACTGGCAAAGCTATCGCTATAAGCTTGATAGACATCCAAAATGGCTTGTTTTGAGTAGACATAGCATGGCGTACCATAGTGTTTAACCACATCATCAATGCTTACCTGCTCCATATACAATGCATCATCACGATAATCTAGCGCGGGTAAATGGGCGGTTAAAGCTTGAGGATTAACATACAAGCCTTGCTCAGTTTGGATCGTGACAGATTCGCCAGTTTGTTGCTCAGAATGACTCATATAAACATCTCTAATTTCATCAGGTTACAAAGTTAAAAAAATCTTAGGGTGCACACCGAAATCTCGTTGACGGCATTGAGTTTTTAATAAAAATCAATAATCATTAGGGTCTTCACTGGGTTCCGGTAGCTTAAAACCATCCATTTCTTGATGACCATCATCTTGTGTCGAATAGGTACTACCCTGTATGCCAGCGCTATCCGTAGCTCCTTGAACCGTCTGGCTACTAGCGTCGGCGAGGTATAGATTGCCTTTTTGACCGCAACCCACCAAACCCATCATCACCCCACTGATAATAAAAGTGGAGATAACACGGCGACCAAGATCAGCGACATCAGTGTGCTCAGTTTTCGAAAAGCGGTTAATAGTAAACATAGAATAGAGAACCTGTGACTTTGCAATGGCATGAGGATGATAAAAAGCACGAGTCATAAAGGCGATAGATCAAACCCTATAGACAGCTAAATAAAAGCTATCTTCATCGCTAAAAAATGACAATATGACTGCTTTGGATAATAGCATTATTACATAATGCTGTGTGCATACTGAATGTCCCTAATCAATAAATTTGGACGAGTTTGGTTTTTCTAAGTTTTGCTAAGCTTTACTAGACCGTGCGACTGCCATTTACTAAGCGATCGTTGATACTAGCGGTCTTAATGTATCCCTATAATGGTAAAATAGCCTATTATATTTACTTAGACAAATTTTCTTACAATTTATTATGAGCTATTATATTTGGCTGTAGCAGCCGACAAACCCTAGCGACACTCGGTGTACAGTTGTATTGTCTATACCACATTCTATCAATTTAACCCTTATAGTTATCGTGGTATAGCCATAAAACTATGGTACATTATGTGTAGACCTTGCGACTGTGTTGAGGCGCTAGCATGCGACTTAACAAGCACTGATCAATAGTGCCAGCCCAAGAGTGACCAGAATCAGCAATGTACTTGCTTGACCTATGTCGGCATGGATGCGGCTGGTTTTTGTTTATTCAACCGGTACTCGTCTGTGATGAGTCACCCTTTACAAAATACAATCTAAGGACAGAGTATGAGCGCCAGCCTAACCACCACTTTTGATGACAAAAATACCGAAACATCGAATCTAATCAATCCCACCTTAGTCCTCAACTGCGGTTCCTCATCTATCAAATACGCGCTGATTAGCGAAGACAATTCTATTCGTATCACTGGTTTGGCCGAAAACTTAGGACTCGATACTGCTCGTATCAAACACACGACGTTGAATGGTGATAAGCTGGAAATTTCTATCTCAGGTGGTCGTCATCAGTTAGCACTACAAAAAATCCTTGAGCTATTAGAACAGTATCATTTCATCGCCGTTGGTCATCGCGTGGTTCATGGCGGCCGTGAGTACTCTGCAGCGGTCCGTGTCGATGAGCATGTACTGGACGAAGTAAAACGCTTAAAAATACTCGCGCCCCTACATAACCCTGCCCATGCTTTAGGTATCGAAGCGGTACAGGCGATTTATCCTGATATTCCTCAAGTCGTCGTCTTTGATACGGCCTTTCATCAAACCATGCCTCCTGTTGCTTTTCGCTACCCACTACCAAAAGCCCTGTACGAAGAACACAAAATCCGCCGTTATGGCTTTCATGGTACCTCTCATGCTTACGTCTCAGAGCGTGCCAGTGAAATTACTGAGTCTAAAGGCCCACATGGCTGGCTTACAGCGCATCTGGGTAATGGCTGCTCGGCAACTGCCGTTTATGATGGCAAAAGTTTCGATACCAGTATGGGTCTGACCCCGCTTGAAGGGCTCATGATGGGTACGCGTAGTGGTGATGTTGACCCAAGTCTACACATACACCTAAAGCGCCAGCTCGGTATGAGCTTGGAAGAGATTGATGCCATGCTCAATAATGAAAGTGGTCTATTGGGTGTCTCAGGATTGTCTAATGATTTACGTACCGTCGAACAAGCGGCGAACGAAGGTCATGCAGATGCTAAGCTCGCTATCGAGATGTTTTGTTACCGCGTCGGTAAATATCTTGCCAGCTTAAGCTGCGCGCTGCCAGAATTCACAGGCATTGTCTTTACGGGTGGTATCGGCGAAAACTCAGTCACCACCCGAACCAGTATCCTAGAAGTGATGCGTCATTTCGGCATAAAAGTAGACGCTGACAAAAATGCGAGCTTGTTTGGTGGTAGCGAAGGCAGCTTCCACGCAGACGATAGCAGCATTGAGCTATGGGTTGTGCCAACCGATGAAGAGTGCCGTATTGCTCAAGAAACACGTGAAGCATTGGGCTTACTCTAAGCTCGAGATTTTTGATAAGTTGCTTATATTATAAGTTACTTGTAATTTTCTCATAAGCTTCTAGTCGCCTTATAAGCTTTTATTCATTAGACGTGTTAAGTTATTTTTTTGCCCAGCGCTTCTTATACATAGCCTATGATGAGAAGCGCGACGTTTTACTCATTCCAACAAGGATGAAGTGAGCTTTAAAAATATAATAAACCGTAGGATACTTTATGCAAACCATTTTACTAGTTCCCATCAGCCGTGGTATCGGCGTAACGTCAGCAGCGCTTGGATTGATCCGCGCTCTTGATTACAACGGTATCAAAGCGGGCTTTATGAAGCCATTTTTGCAAGATGATACACTTGATAAGCAAAACAGTTTAGACAGCTCAAGCGCGTTAGCAATGCATGCTTTTGGTCTGACGCCACCTAAATCTATCAGTCGGCAGCGTGTCGAGCGTATGATTGGTGATGGTAATCTTGATGACTTGATGGAAGAGGTGGTCGTCAATTATCATACTCTGGGCGATGATTATGATGTGGTGATCTGTGAAGGCTTAGTACCGACCACAGAGACCTCTTATGCCTCGCAAATCAACCGGGCGATTGCTCATGCGTTAGATGCTAGAATCATCTTTGTTAGCACTGCTGATACCAGTAAACCGGCCTACCTGGCTGATAAACTTGACGTTCACGCTCGTGAGTTTGGCGGCATCGCCCATGAGCGCACGCTCGGCGCGATTTTGATGCGTGTACATGACTTGCCAAATGCGCAAAGTACCGTAGAAAATCAAATCGTTGCCCCTGGCGAAGCAGTTGTGAGTTTAGATGAAGGCTTTATGCAAGAAGTCCAGCGCCTATCACCGCATTTTAATACTGATGCGTTCCGTTTAATCGGGGTAGTGCCATTCAGTGATTCACTGTCCGTGCCTCGTACGTGGGATATCGCCACTGAGCTTGATGCCAAATGGCTCAATGTCGGTGAAGCTAAGTCACGCCGTATTAACCGCATTAGCCTAACCGCACGCTCGGTCGCACGCGTCGATGAGGTGTTTAAACGTGGCACCCTTATCGTCGTACCGGGCGATCGAGATGATTTACTATTAGCAGCAGGTTTGGCTTGTATCAATGGTATCCCGCTGGCAGGATTAGTATTAACCGGCGGCGTCGAGCCGAGTGCAACCGTCGCTGAGCTATGGCAATCTGCCCTCAAAACAGGCATCCCTGTCATGAGTGTCGAAAGCGACAGCTATGAGACCGTACAAAGCCTCATGCACATGAGCGCAGAGATTCCAAGTGATGATACCGAACGTGCTGAAGAAGTGGCTCGTTATGTCGCCGCCCATTTAGATCTTAGCTGGATTAAAGACTATTTTAGTCAAAATCATGAGCCGCGCCTCTCACCATCTGCATTCCGTCATCAAGTGGTTAAAAAAGCACAAGACGCCAAAAAACGCATCGTGCTACCAGAGGGTTCTGAGCCGCGTACGGTTGAAGCCGCTTGTATCTGTCAAAGCCGCGGCATCGCCAACTGTGTACTACTCGCTAAGCGTAGCGATGTCGAGCAAGTGGCTAAAAATCTCGACTTAGTTTTACCTGAAGGTCTTGAAATAATTGATCCAGATACGCTTGATATGGATAAGTATATCGCTGCAGTGGTCGAACGCCGTAAAGGTAAAACCAGCGCAGAAGTCGCGGCTGAATACTTAAAAGACACCGTATATCTAGGCACGACCATGCTACAGATGGACGAAGTCGACGGCCTCGTTTCTGGCGCAATTCATACCACCGCTAATACCGTTCGTCCAGCGTTTCAGTTGATTAAGACCGCACCGCAATACTCGCTTGTATCATCAGTATTTTTTATGCTGCTGCCTGAGCAAGTGGTTGTCTACGGTGACTGTGCCATTAATCCTGATCCAAATGCCGAAGAACTGGCTGAGATTGCCATTCAATCAGCACAGTCTGCTGCCGCCTTCGGTATTGATCCAAAAGTTGCGATGATTAGCTATTCTACAGGCTC
Source organism: Psychrobacter cibarius (assembly GCA_030686115.1). Lineage (NCBI taxonomy): Bacteria > Pseudomonadati > Pseudomonadota > Gammaproteobacteria > Moraxellales > Moraxellaceae > Psychrobacter > Psychrobacter cibarius. The sequence continues at coordinate 310,590 of CP131612.1, read as the reverse complement.
ATCAGGAACTGGCGCAGATGTCGAAAAAGTCACCCGTGCGACCCAAATCGTCCGCGAGCGTGCGCCACATCTAAAAGTCGATGGACCGCTACAGTATGATGCAGCTTCTGTCATGAGCGTCGGCAAGCAAAAAGCGCCTGATTCACCGGTTGCTGGGCAAGCCAACGTCTTTATTTTCCCAGACCTCAATACGGGCAATACCACTTATAAAGCCGTACAACGTAGCGCCAATGTAGTGAGTGTTGGCCCAATGCTGCAAGGTTTGAATAAGCCAGTAAACGACTTGTCTCGCGGAGCCTTGGTCGATGATATTATCTACACCATCGCCCTTACTGCTATTCAAGCTCATAGCGACGCGATTTAATTGCATTAAAATGTATGACTAATTGCGCTATAGGTAACCGACTATCAAAATGATGGTCGGTTTTTTATTGGCTATGTTTATGACTGACTTTTTAAAAAATTTTCATCACGGATAGCTAAGCGCTCATTTTACCTAGTATTTCAGCGCTTTTAATGACAGATGCCCGCTTGCCCTCTACAATAGCGCTACCATCGAAGCATTTAACCTAAAAAGGTCAGCTGATAAAAGGGTAAAATGCATCAACGACAACGTGCCTCTTATCTATTTTTACGCATTTATTTATGCCAAATACCAGCAAAAATCCTCAAAAAAATACACCTGCGCCAGCCATTCGTGCTTATCTTGGCGGCTCATTTGATCCCGTACATGAGGGTCATCTGCAAATGGCGATGACTGTTTATCAGCGTTTGCTACCGATAGCCAAGCAGCAACAGCGCGCTCTGCACGTGTCACTATTACCCAATGCGCGCTCACCCTTTAAAGAAAAAAGTACAGATCCTAAACATCGTCTGGCGATGTTAAAGCTTGCGACACTCCATACACCGCTACAAATTAATGAGCTTGAGCTGTGGCAAACACCGCCTGTTTATACCATCGATAGTGTACGCACGTTGCGCCAGCGTTATCCGCATGACAGTCTAATATTCATCATCGGTATGGATAGCGCGCTGAGTTTGAGCAAATGGAAAAACGGTTTAGAGCTTACGGATTATGTCAATCTTTGGGTGTTTAATCGTGATGACCTGTCTGATATTAATAATAATCGCCTGTTGGCAACCACGACTCATTCCGCGAATAAAATGTTAGTCGCGCAGGATACGATGAACTTGCACGCCCAATTACCTGCGCAGCTGCAATCTTTACGCATCGATGCGCCTATTGACTTATTACAGCCCACCTCTCAAGCACTGACCAATAGCCGTCTCTTGAAAAACACCCATCAAGGCCACATTTATATAGACTCGCGTCCTATCGCCACGATATCCAGTACACAGATACGCCAACAGTTACAGCCGACGGAAAATCGATCGAATATAATATCCGCAGCGGCAAGGCAAATGACATCTATCGCACCAATAAATGATATCATAGACAATACTGCACCCAATCCATTAGCTAAATGGCTAAATCCTGCTGTTTATCAATATATTATCGCCCATCAGCTATATTCTGCTGCTCAATTCCGTTAAAATCGCCTTATCTTTGTCATTTTGCCCATCCAGTCTCTACAGCTGACTGGCGACATCTAGTCCATTCGACAATGCCAACGCATGCAAATTGACGATTTACCTTTTTATTTTTAATATTGACGATTCAAGAGATCAAAATTTATGACCAACACCATGACTGAAGAACGCTTAAAAGAATGCTTAGCCGTTGTTGAGACCGCTCTAAACGATATGAAAGCGAAGAACATCACCGTAATGAATGTAGAAGATTTGACTGACGTAACCGAACGCATCGTTATCGCTGACGGTACTTCTAAGCGCCATGTACGCGCGATGGCTGACAATGTCGGCGCTGAAGCGAAGCAAGCGGGCTTTATGCCACTTGGTCGCGAAGGCGGTATCGACTCTGACTGGACATTGATTGATCTGGGTGCTGTCGTCGTGCATGTGATGACGCCGCAAGCCCGTGAGTTCTATGACTTAGAAGGTCTATGGTCATCACCTGAGCAATTGGCTGAGCTGGTCGCTGTACCGCGTGAAAAGAAAACCGCTGGTCGCCGCAATAAAAATAAATAATTTTATTTATTTTTATAACGCTGTGAAAACCAAAAAGACCAGATATTTATTCTGGTCTTTTTTTGTCTAAAATTTACCGTTCTAATACCCTTTCACCTACTGCTAAATTTTAAGCGGCTGAATGCTTAGCATTAGATGAATGATTAAGCTAAGATAATACGCATTATTAATACCGGTATTAAAGTAGCCTCTCCCCTAATAAATCCCTATAGATTAGGAAAACCTATGAGCTTAGAACCTGTAAATGTAGCAACGCTAATATCTTCTACCCAAAAAAATACTACTGACTTTAACCAAACCCTGCCGCTACATATCGCCAATCTAATTTGCGTCCGCGCTGGCAAAGCCATGCCATTCACCCGTGAAGAAATGAGCGCTATTGATAAAGCGCCAATTAACGCACCTGTTGCGGTCAATTTTATGGGATTAACCACTGACGAACAAGCCGATCGCAAGCATCATGGCGGCCCTCTAAAAGCCGTGCATCAACTGGCGCCTGCGACTTATGAGAGAATCAATACAGAGTTCAGTCTAAAGGTACGCGTCGGTACGCTAGGCGAAAACCTGACGACTGAAGCCGTGAATGGTCTACCTGAAATGACCGAATCTACCGTTTGTATTGGTGACGTTTTTCAGTATGGTGGGAATTTTGAAAATGAACGAGTAGATAGTCATGACAGTGCCAGCGTGCAATTATGCATCGTCCAACCACGCCGCCCCTGCTATAAGATCAATGATCAGATCGGACAGTTTACCAAAGTACCCAATATCGCAGCATGGGTCAGCAAGCAAGGCATCGCTGGTTGGTATTTCCAAGTGGTACGTGATGGCATAATTAATGCGGATTTGCCAGTTTACTTGAGAGAACGCCCTTATCCATTCGCCACGCTAGAGAAGCTGTGGCAATTGTCTAATTCAAAAGAGAAGTTTAATGCCGAGGTGATTGAGCCATGGCTCGCGATTGAGTGTTTAGAAGATAGTTGGAAAAAGGTGTTGGCTAAGAAGATTCGCAAGAATTAAAAAAGCTTTCAAAGATATCTCGACCTCATCTATCTACTATCAATAAAAAAATAAAGGCAAGTATAGTCAATCCTATATAAATCAGATACGGTGTCAGGCTCGCTTAGTCTACTATTTGTAGTACTTTCGCTCGCCTTCCTTGTATCCAAATCATATTGAAACGACTATATCAAAGCTCACCTTTATTTACACAGAGCATTTCATGGTAAAAAACATATTCTTAGCGTTTGGCCTAACACTGCCTTTAATTGGCTGCGTGACCACGACCTCTCCAGTCGCGACCACCAAAAGCTACATCGTGGACAGTAAAACCTACCAAGCCACTGGCAAAAGCGAGCGCATTAAAACCATCCTGCTGCACTACACGGTGTCAGATAATGACCGATCCATCAAAACACTGACCACAGGCAAGGTCAGCGCGCACTATTTAGTGTTAGATAATGACGATGATAAAATTTATAACCTCGTACCAGAAAACGAGCGCGCTTGGCATGCGGGTGATGGCGGCTTTGCAGGACGGACGATATTGAACGATACCTCTATCGGCATCGAAATTGTCAATGCAGGGATTGCGCCTGAATATCAAAATGCCCTAAAAGACGGTCAGTTGGCGTATTATCCTTATGAGCATTATGTGCCATTTAATGAGTTGCAGATTAAAAAGGTCGCGGAGTTGGTGCAAGATATCACGGCGAGATATGACATTTCACCAAAGAATATCATCGGTCATTCTGATATGGCACCCTCGCGCAAAATAGACCCCGGTGCCAAGTTCCCTTGGGAGCAACTGTATAAGCAATATGGCATCGGTGCTTGGTATGATAACGCTGATAAATTTGCGTTTACGGACATAGAAGCGTTTGCGGCAGCCACGATACCTGAGCTGAAGCAGCAGTTTCGTGACTATGGCTATCAGATTAACAGTAGCGACGAGTGGGACAAAGCCAGTCGCGATGTCATCTATGCGTTTCAGCTGCACTTTAGACCCCGTAACCCAACAGGAACGGTAGACTTAGAGACTTATGCTATTTTAAAGGCATTGAATAAGAAGTATGCTGATAGCGACGATTTTTATTAGCCATTAACCACCAAAAATCTATCCATAACAACAATGAAAAAGGAAATACTATGAGCACATTGTTTAGCGTAAATTTGAATAAATTGGCTTTAATCCGTAACTCGCGCGGTACTGACTACCCTAACCTGTTGTACTTTGTGAAGAAGCTGATTGACCTAGGGGTTAAAGGCTTTACTGTACACCCGAGACCCGATGAGCGTCATATCAGATACCAAGATGTCTATGATATCAGTGCATTCTTAAAGGACTACCCAGAGATTGAGTTCAATATCGAAGGCAATCCAAACGAGCAGTTCTTAAAGATTATCCGTGAAGTAAAACCGCATCAATGCACGCTCGTGCCAGACAGTGACGATCAACTGACCTCCGATCACGGCTTTGATATCATCACTCATCATGAGTTTTTATCAACGTTAAGCAAAGAGCTGGAAGCGTTCGGTACGCGCTGTGCGGTATTCATCGACCCTGATATCGAGCAAATCAAAGCAGTCATCGAGAGTGATGTACAGACGATCGAGATGTATACCGAAGAATGGGCGCGCGCTTACAGTAATGTTAAGAGCGATGACAATATTGAGTTCGATGAGGTTAAGCAACGCTTTAGCGACTGTATCACCCTAGCCAATCAAAACGGTATCCGCGTCAATGCGGGTCATGATTTGAATTTGGATAATTTGGCCGATCTGCTCGCACTTAGTGATATCGCTGAAGTGTCGATTGGTCATGCATTTACGATTGAATCGTTGGAGCAAGGCATGGATAATGTCGTGCGTCAGTATTTAGAGATTTGTGGGTAGTTCATATTAATGAGCAAATAGTCCATTCACTTTACACTGGATGCGGTGGTGCTGGGATATATTTTATGCAGCCTCTGTCAGCGTAGACACAGCAAGCAAGTAAAATTTATACCAGTAGCACGGCAATATTGGCGTATCAATTTTATTTTAGAATGACTACAGTTTGGTTCTATCAGCAGTCCTAATATCTGCATCATCAATGAAAATGCTAATAATATTAAAAAAGGAATCTTTATGTATCAAGACTTTCAGAAGCATCTACAACAAGAAATCAGCGATATACGCGCGGCAGGACTGTATAAAAACGAGCGCGTTATCACCTCTCCGCAAGATGCGCTCATCAAGATCGCCGATGGCCGTGAGGTGCTTAACTTCTGTGCCAATAATTACCTTGGCTTGTCTGACCACCCTGAGATTAAAAAGGCGGCTATCGAGGCCATCGAAAACTCAGGTTATGGCATGTCATCGGTGCGGTTCATTTGTGGTACGCAAGATTTGCATAAGCAATTAGAGGCGGCGATTTCTAAGTTTTTTAATACCGAAGATACGATTCTTTATGCAGCCTGTTTCGATGCCAATGGCGGTGCCTTTGAGCCACTACTGACCAGTGAAGATGCCATTATTTCTGATTCGTTAAATCATGCCTCAATCATCGACGGTGTACGCCTGTGTAAAGCGGCTCGTTATCGCTATGCCAATGCAGATATGCAAGATTTGGAGACGCAATTACAAGCGGCGCAAGCACAGCGTTTTCGTTTGATTGTGACCGATGGTGTGTTTTCGATGGATGGTAATGTGGCGCCAATGGATGAGATTTATGCGTTGGCACAAAAATATGATGCCATGGTAATGATTGACGAGTCGCATTCAGCAGGCGTGGTCGGTCACACTGGTGGCGGCGTGACTGAATTGTTCAATCTACGTGGTGATATTGAGCTGATCACTGGCACTTTAGGCAAGGCATTTGGCGGTGCTATTGGCGGCTTTACCACGGGTAAAAAAGAAATCGTTGAGATGTTGCGTCAACGCTCACGCCCGTATCTGTTTTCAAACTCCATTCCTCCTATGGTGGCGGCGGCTGGGGTAAAAGCGTTTGAGATGCTGTCGCAAGACAATACCCTACAAGATAAATTGCATGAGAATACCGCCTATTTTGTGAAAAAAATGCAAGATGCAGGCTTCGATATCAAGCCCACCGCATCGGCAATTTGTGCGGTTATGCTTTATGACGCCAATGTCTCGCAGCAAATGGCAGATGCGCTGCTTGAAGAAGGCATTTATGTGATTGGCTTCTTCTACCCTGTCGTACCCAAAGACCAAGCTCGCATCCGTGTCCAACTCTCTGCTGCCCATACTCGCGAGCAGCTAGACAAGTGTATCACCGCCTTTATTAAAGTCGCCAAGCAAATGAAAGTGATTGATTAAGCATCGTTCGGTATTTGTTCGATATTCACTCGCTAGATTCAACCATTAAGTACAACACCGTTAAATAAGAGAAAAGTATGAAAGCACTGGTTAAAGCCCATGCCAAAAAAGGCATCTGGATGCAAGACATGCCAGAACCCACTGTTGGCATCAATGACGTTAAAATTAAAATTAAGAAAACCGCCATTTGTGGTACAGATTTGCACATTTACAAATGGGATGAATGGTCAGAACGAACCATCAAGACGCCGATGATCATCGGACACGAATACGTCGGTATCATTAGTGAAATAGGCGATGGCGTCAAGCACTTTGAACTGGGCGACCGAGTCACTGGCGAAGGACATATCGCTTGCGGGCATTGCCGTAACTGTCGCCGTGGCAAGCTGCATGTGTGTGAAAACACCATCGGCGTGGGCGTCGACCGCGATGGCGCGTTTGCCGAATATTTGGTGATACCTGCCGATAATGTCATCAAGCTCGATGAGCGTATTAGCGATGAGATGGCAGCCATTATGGACCCCTTTGGCAATGCCACGCATACTGCCCTTTCATTTCCTGTCCTTGGTGAGGATGTCCTGATTACGGGTGCGGGACTGATTGGTTCAATGGCGACAGCGATTTGCCGCTTCGCAGGGGCGCGTAATATTGTGGTCAGTGATATCAGTGATTATCGCCTAGCGCTTGCCAAAAAAATGGGCGCGACGATGACCATCAACCCAGCCAAAGGGGAAACCATCGAAGGTGCCATTGCTGAGTTAAAAATGCACGGCTTTGATATTGGGCTTGAGATGTCAGGCTCGCCTCAGGCCTTTGATTCGATGATTAGTAATATGTATAACGGCTCTAAAATCTCTCTCTTGGGTATTTTACCTAACACCACCACGGTGGATTGGAGCAAGATTATTTTTAAGGCATTAACCCTAAAAGGTATTTATGGCCGTGAGATGTGGGAGACGTGGTATCAGATGGAGCAAATGCTGATTAGCGGTATTGATCTATCGCCCATCATTACCCATCGCATGCACATTGATGACTTTCAAGAAGGCTTTGATATCATGGAAAGTGGGCAATGTGGTAAAGTGATTTTAAGCTGGGATTGATAATGTGCTGCGTCAGTATTTGAGGAGTCGTGATTAGGATTTACATTGTCACGACTGATAAAACGGCACTGATTTCAGTGCCGTTTTTTATAGGGTAAAAATTATATGGGGGATAAACTATGAGCGATTCTGAAGCCGATAAACTTGAAAAGTATTTAGCAGAAAAAGCCAAGCAAGATAAGGAAAAAGAGCAAGAGTCCGAACCGCTCTCTGCTTATGATGCTTGTGTGCTGAGGGAAAGTGCTCGGGTGCGTGAGTTGATTGCTGGGGCTCAGAGAGAGACTGTAAATAGTAACTTGGAACGTGAGTGAGTAAATCAAATTACAACGCATTACCAGATAAATCGCTCACACTAAAACCGACATCATAAAGTGATATTTCATGGTCAGCACTACCTATACATTCTACTTCAGGAATTTGAGTTTTTCGACGTAAACCCAAATCGATACGACCTGAAAAAATTTTGTTACTTTCTATATTCAATATTTTGGTTATGTCAATTTGTATCTTCACTCTTGATCCTGCAAAAATCATTTCCGAATTATGAGCATCTGATCTTTCAACTCTAGCTAAATCTTGATAGTCATGAGAGCTTTGCGAAAATGTCGTTAGCGATGGAAGCTCTACAACCTCTTTCATAGAATAAGTTGTCGCTTTCACCTTAACTTTTTTAATACTTTTATCGAATAAATCAATACATCCAGCATCAATTTCTACTTGTAAATCATATGGGAAAGCCTTTATATCTTCATTTCCATTTATTGCGTATTTTAGCTCATTAAAAGTGGTCTCGATGAAATCATTCTTAACTTTGAAGGCGCTTGCAACTTCTTGAAGACTGGCTTTTGGTAACTCATCAAATACTAGCTGTATATCTAAGGGATGAAAACCATAATATCCAATCTCAAACTTAGATCGACGACCCCATGTATGGGCTATGTCAGGTGAATGTTCAGTTAGAGTATGAAGAAAAATACCACGTTTTTCAGCTTTTTTAGTTGCACCTTCGGTAAAACCTGAGCTAGATACCGCTATCATCGCAGAAGCATCGAGACTCAACTTTCTACCTATTAACTCTTCAATCCATTTTACGTCTTGGGGTGCGCTATGATGCCTGCACTCAATATGACTTTTTAAACCGTCATGATTAATCGCAATATCGATTTGTCTGATCTGCTTTGAGTTATCAGGATCAGGAATTTTATCATTCCAAACTACTTCGTCACCTGATTTAACCATAATTGAGATTATGCGACCAACTATCTGTTCGAACTCTTTTGGAGTCATTAATCTATCCCCTACCTTCAGATAGTCTATATATATTATGATCTAACTCATCTATCTCATAACCTAACCCTTCTATTTGAGAGATTACTTCTCCAACAATATCAAGATCCTCGTGACTACTACTCTTAACTTTAATAAAGAGCTTCCCTGAGTTAAAACTTACTTTTTCTATAAGAAAACTAAATTCCGCTAAGACATCTTGTAGGTTTATAGATAACTCGTCTTTATCTCTAATTCCGTCAAGATAAAACTCTAAAATATTGGGTTCTTCATGACCATAAAAATCTAGTTGGTGTGCTGACGCATTTCTTATAAACTGAGTTTTGTTGTTGTAGTTTATGGGTTTAGAGCTCATAGAATGAGAGAGGCGACTGACAGATACTTGAAGATCTTTAAGAGTATCTAATACATATCTATCAACAGAAACTGTTTCTTCGGTAATTAATGGAGCTTTAAAAGCACCATAGTTTTTTAAGAAGGTGGAGTAATTTTCAGGGTCATTTTCATATGCCTTATAAGTCTTTTTTATTCTATCTTTTAAATTTTCTTTGAAGATTTCAATATCATGATATCTTAAGTCTTTTGGATAACTTAAATGTTCAATAACAGATGTATCGAAAGAATAAGGTGTTACTTCATCTTTTATAATAATTGTTGGTTTATCGAAAGCTAGACGTAATCCTAGCTCAAACATGACATTTGGATTTCTACCGCTTATATCGCAAACTATCATCGGATTATCATATAAGTTTTGAACAATACGTTTGTGAATAACACCTATATCATCCGCATCACTGACTAATCTAGCTTCAAAATTAGCTTCTTTAATAACCGATTCTATTATTCTTTTAACATCTTTCCAATGAGATTCAGGATAGCCCTCCATACTTGCAATAGGCATTACAATGCCACATTTTCTCGGTAAATTATCGTCTGATTTTTCGTGTGGCTTGTTTTCGCCTTTATTCAGTTCAGATTGATTGTTCATTCTAATCTCCAAAGAAAGCAATTAGTTCGTAGGGTGCGCCCAGCGCACCAATAAGACTAAAATTAAAGTTCAGACTAATTTATCATAAAATAGTCATTCATAAGCGCGTTTTAGCCCCGACTGTAGCGGTATCCTGTTGGTTTAGGCAAGTTGCGATGGCTAGGTTTTGGGGTGGCGACGCGAAGCAAGCGACGACCCAAACCGTAGCCAGTGCCGCGCCCAAACTGGCAGATACAAGCGGAAGGCGGGATTAGCTCCCCTAAACCGTTGGGTGTCGCAAGCTCCACACCAACCTACTCTACATTACTTAATAACAAAATTAAGGCGTTACTTTAAACATTTAAATACTCAAACTCCAAACACAAAAAAGGTGAGCCTAAGCCCACCTTTTCATTTAAAAAACCGCTATCTAAAATTATAAGCAATTGCTAGAGGTTTGAGTAGCGAGGAAAACATGCGCAAGCACTACATGTCGTAGGCTCAGCAAGTTTGACGAAGTTAATCAAGCATCTAGGTTTGCGGCTAGCGCAACCAAGCACGAGCGTTACGGAACATACGCATCCACGCGCCGTCTTCATCCCACTCTTCTGGTTTCCAGCTGTGGTTATAGGCTTTTAGGTTACGCTCAGGATGTGGCATCATAATCGTCACACGACCATCAGTGCTACACAGACCCGTGACACCGCCGACCGAACCGTTTGGATTGAGCGGATACGTCTCAGTTGGATGACCTTGGCTATCGACATAACGCATCGCGAGCTGACCGTGTTTGGCCATACCGTCAATCTCTGTGTTGTCTAGTGTGGCATAGCCTTCACCATGCGCCACAGCGATTGGCAAGATGCTGTCTTGCATGCCTTTGAACAGGATAGACTTGGTACGCTCGATTTTCACATTGACCGTACGCGCTTCAAAACGAGCTGACTCGTTAGCGATGAAGCGTGGGAAGTTGTCCGCACCTGGGATGAGGTCTTTTAACTGAGCCATCATTTGACAACCGTTACAGACACCTAGCGAGAAGGTCTCAGGACGGGCAAAGAAACGGACAAACTGCATGCGTAGCTCGTCATGGAACAAGATAGAGTTTGCCCAACCAGAGCCTGCGCCCAGTACGTCACCATAACTAAAACCACCACAAGCAACTAAACCATCGAAGTCACGTAGATTGATACGACCATTCAATAGATCGCTCATGTGTACATCGACTGCTTCAAATCCAGCTTGCGTAAAGCCTGCTGCCATTTCTGTCTGACCGTTGACGCCTTGCTCACGCAAGATAGCAACTCTTGGCTTATTCTCGCGACTGGCTAAATATGGTTCTTCAACTTTTTGATTAAGATCAAAGTTCGGCGCAGCGATGAGGCCTTGATGGCTCGCATCAGCGATTAATTCATACTCTTGCTGTACGCACGCAGGATTGTCACGGCGACGCGCGATTTGATAACTGACCTGAGTCCACGCTTGCTGCAATTCAGTACGGCTAAAGCTGAGAGTATCATCGCCCATGAGCGTTGGCGTTTGAATAAGCAGACTGTCTTCTTCCGAGCTTTGACCCACGAGGCTGAGCATATCAGCAACGTGAAACTCTTCTGCCAACTGCATTAGAGCCGCGACGTTTTCTGGCAATACTTGGATGACCGCGCCCAGCTCTTCACTGAACAGTTGACCGAGCAGATTGTCATCCGTCAGTGACAGCTTGATACCTTGACGGCTGGTGAACTGCATCTCAGCGATAGTCGCTAGTAGACCACCATCACCGATATCGTGATAAGCGCTGATAACGCCTTGCGCGTTACCCGCTTGAACAAAGTTAAAGAAGTCGACTAAGTCGCTTGGCTGTGCTAAATCTGGGCAATCGTTACCCAATTGGCTCAGCGTTTGCGCAAGAATTGAACCGCCTAGACGTAGCTTACCTTTAGACAAATCAATACGGTAAAACGCGCTGTCGCCATTGATTAGCTCAGGCGTTAGCGTTTTTGCCACGTCAACCACAGGAGCAAATGCCGTAATCACGAGGCTCATAGGTGACACGACTGATTTATCCGTCTCGCCTGCTTCACTACTGTCAGTCCAGTTGGCACGCATCGATAGCGAGTCTTTACCGACTGGAATCGCGATACCCAGTGCTGGGCACAGCTCTTCGCCGACTGTATATACCGCATCAAATAGTGCTGCATCTTCGGCATCATCACCACAGGCTGCCATCCAGTTCGCTGACATCGTGATATCAGACAACTGAGCAATACGTGCGCCAGCGATGTTGGTAATCGCTTCGCCAATTGCCAGTCGTGCTGAGGCTTGTGGGCTGATTAGGGCAACTGGTGTACGCTCACCGATACTCATCGCTTCACCGCTCATCACCTGACCATTGAGCGCGATCAAGCCTGACGCCGTCACAGCACAATCTGATACAGGCACTTGATAGCGACCCACATACTGATCACGGACTACCATACCAGTGATAGAACGGTCACCAATACTGATCAAAAATGATTTGCTGGCGACCGTTGGGTGACGCAACACGTCTTTGATAGACTCAGCTAAATTGACGTCGCCTAACTCTAATGCAGGTAAGCTGTTGTCATGACGCTCAAAGCTACGCTTCATCTTCGGCGTACCACCGAGTAATACTTGCATCGGCATATCGACAGGCTGCTCAGCGAGCAAGGTATCGTCAACGACTAGCTGACGCACATCCGTGGCTGTTCCCAAGATGGCATACGGGCAACGCTCACGCGCACAGATGGCATCGAATTGGGCTTCGCTTTCTGGACGAATCGCAAGGACATAACGCTCTTGCGCTTCGTTTGACCAGATGGCCATTGGTGACATGCCCGCTTCTAACGATGGAATTTTACGCAGATTTAGTATCGCGCCCATTTCATGGTCATTGACCAGTTCTGGCATTGCATTAGATAAACCACCTGCGCCAACATCATGCAATGAGACAATAGGGTTACCATCTTTACCGTTATTACTGGCATCTACGTCATTACCAGCCAGCGCCCAGCAGCGATCCATCACTTCTTGACAGCGACGCTCCATCTCAGCGTTATCACGCTGAACAGAAGCAAAGTCCAAGCCTTCATCAAGTGAACCGCTATCAACTGAAGATGCTGCACCACCGCCTAGACCAATCTGCATCGCAGGGCCACCAAGGACGATTAATAAATCACCTTGCTGAATGGTGTTTTTTTCAATGAGGTTGCGTTTAATATTGCCGTAACCACCTGCCAGCATAATTGGCTTATGATAGCCGCGCATTTCGCTGCCGTCTTTTGCCGCTGAGGTATCAAGCTGAAAACTACGGAAATAACCGCATAGGTTTGGACGACCAAACTCGTTTGAGAAGTTGGCTGAACCGAGTGGTGCTTCGGTCATGATCTCAAGACTGGTTGCCATACGATCTGGCGTACCGTAATCCTGAGTACTCAACTGACCTGATTGCTCCCATTTTTCAGCAAGCTCTGGGATATGCAAGTGTGATACATGGAAGCCTGTCAGACCTGCTTTTGGCTTACCGCCACGACCAGTCGCGCCTTCATCACGAATCTCACCGCCCGCACCTGTCGCTGCACCAGAATAAGGGGCAATCGCGGTTGGATGATTATGCGTCTCAACTTTCATTAAGATATCGATTGCTTCTTGATGAAAGTCATAAGGGTGAATTGAACTGGCATCCATCGCGTCAGTCGGGATAGGATAAAAACGCATACCCTCAGACCCTGCCATCACCGCAGCGTTGTCTTTATAGGCAGACAAGATACCTTGTGGATTGGCTTTATAAGTATTCTTAATCATTTGAAACAGTGACTTTGGCTGAACTTCACCATCCACTGTCCATTCAGCGTTGAAAATCTTATGACGGCAATGCTCTGAGTTTGCTTGTGCAAACATCATCAGCTCAACATCGGTTGGATTGCGCTTAAGCTCATTAACATAAGCATTCATCAGATAGTCAATATCTTCGACAGATAGCGCAAAGCCGAACTGGGTATTGGCTAATTCTAACGCTGACTGACCTTGTCCGATGACATCGATATGATTCAGTGATGCTGGCGCTTGATCGTCGAACAACTTACTGACATCGCTCAAGTCATAGACCAAGCTCTGCGTCATACGGTCAAACAACACCTGCTCAGCGGCAGTAGACAGCTTTTCACTGATCTTGCTATCGATGGTAAGCGTATAAACAACGACGCGCTCAATGCGATTGATCGCAATTTCACAGTTATTAAAGATATCGGTCGCTTTACTTGCCCATGGCGAAATCGTGCCAAAACGTGGACCTACGATGACTTGTAATTGATTGCTTTTTGGGGCTTCAAGGACAGTGCTACTACCGACAGCAAGTAAGTCTAGCGCTTTTTTATGCTCATCACCTTCGAGTTCTCGTGATAACACATACACTTGCTGGGTATGGATTTGGCTGACATTTAGCTCGGTTTTTTGCTGAAACTGACTGATGAGTTGCTGCGTCTGAAAATCGGTAAGAAACGGTTGTCCGGCGATGGTCATCATAAAGGCATAATCCGTAAGATCAAGGCATCTCTGCCATGCAAAGTAAATGGTCTGGGTATTATAACAAGAAGCCCTGTAATAAGCAGGTCAAAACCAAGATAAATTGCTGATGGTTGCTATTCCATAATAGTCAAATCTTCGCCATCGTTGAAACCCTTGTTACTTTTACAACAGGCTACTTTCACAACAGAAACTTAACAGTGATCTCGTCACAATTTTTACCTAAAGCTTATAGTCCTTACAAACCCTCACATCGCCTTACGGGCAACCTATATAAACACAAGGTCACAACTAGGTATTCTAGTTTCAGTTGTTAAGGCGACGATCGTTTTTTTCAATTCATCTGGTTTTCGATACTTGGAAAACGCTTAATTTGAAAAACGCTTAGCCTGAATAAAAACTACTATAACCAATCAACTATTTAATCACTACGACTTAATCAAAATAAAGAAAGGGAAATTTACTATGAGTAGACAAGACCACATCAATAAAGTGCAAGAATTGGTAAAAGACATTAAGTTTGCCATGATGACAACTCGTACCCACGAAGGCCATCTGCATGCCTGCCCAATGACAACGAGCGAGACGAGCATCGGTGCAAAAGAGATTTGGTTCATCGGTGACAAGAGTACCGAAACCGTGAGTGACATTGAGAAAGACCCGCAAGTAAACTTGGCTTATGTCAGTCAAGATGCCAAAAATTATGTCTCAATTAATGGTAAAGCGGAACTGGTCGAAGATCAAGAGAAATTAGACGAGCTATGGTCGCCGATCTACAATGCTTTTTATGAGCAAGGTAAAGAAGATCCAAATGTACAGCTGATTAAAGTCGTACCACACGGTGCTGAATATTGGCTCAGTGGTAGCTTGGTCGTCAATATGTTTAAGATGACTACTGCTGCTGTGATGGATGGTAAGAAAGCAACTAACCTAGGTGAAAACAACTCAGTGACGTTATAAGTTATCTAAACTAAACCAGAAATAGCAAAATTAAAAACGCCAGTGGCTAATGCGACTGGCGTTTCTTTACGCGTTATCTATTTTCTATCGATAGGCATTACTGCGGTGGTTTCGCATAACCATTGTCTGCTGGATACGCTTGCGGTTGCTTAGATTTAGGTCTAGTAGGATCATATAAGCCATAGATGACTGTACCTATTACACCTGTGTTATTGATAGAGCCTGAGCTGGTATTAGCAGCATAAGCACTCTCTGGCTTGCTAAATATAAAGGAAGCCACTGAGCTTTGGCTCTTACGGAAACCTTCAATCACCAAATTATCATTTGGATTTAGCACATATCCACTGTCATAGCGACTGGCAGCGCTGCCATTGAGGACATTTATTCCATCGACACTAGCGACGATTTCATAAGTATTGGCGCTGTTATTATGATATACCAAACGGTAAGCCTGACCTGCTTGACCTTGGACGTAATAATTGCCCGAATCTCGATAGATCGATAACGTATCTGTGTCGGTTTCCATCGAAAAATCCACCTTGCCCGCCAGTAGCGACATGCTATTAACCGCACGTCCATTATAGGCTTTGTCTGCATAACGGACTTGCATCTGCTCGATAGGCTCACTGCTCGTACGGCGCAGATCAACAGTCGTCACTTTTGAGTCGACGTCATCGCCCCACTTTGTGCCCAAACGCTCCGATTCTGCCGCGTCCTGAGTGGAACGTTCTGCAGTAGCGTCTGTTTGGATAGATTTTTCTCGCTGAATGGTTGAGGTGGACTCTTCCTGCATGTTTGAGCCAGAAGAACACCCCGTTAATAATGCCAACAATAATACGGCAACGCCCGACTGTGTCTGATGTAATGTCATGCTTATTTCCTTATTTGAATGCCGTTTCATGATAGCTCGATCAATTTTCTTGTATTTTGTTCAGGGTCTGTTGAACATTCAAATGTGGTGCTGGCAGTCATTATTTTTTAGACAATATGCAGTGAAATTTTTGATGCCTAGTCATTCTAGGTTAAACAATTTCGCCATATATTGGCAAAAAAGAGTATTGCCCTGAAAGGCTGATGCTAAAATCACCCCAAACGTTGTTGCAAGCCTAGCTAAGGTCTCGACATTATCGTCGGTTTGCGCCTAGTTTGGTGCAATTTTAGCAATCAGCAGCCCTAATATTTGAATGTTCAACAGACCCTAATAATTTCGAGTATATATCAACCATACAAACAATGTCTAAGGCAAATAGGCAACATCAGCCGTATTTCAAACAGACCATAAAAAACGCCAGTCGCATTAGCCACTGGCGTTTTTTATGGTCTGTGTTGTTTGTTGATCATATCTGCGTTATATATTTACCCGCTTTGCTTTAGGTAAGGCCAAGCCGCTCTCAGATAAATCATCATCGACCATAGTGTCAAAATAACAGCAGCAACCATCAGCACATAACCGATTGTTTCGAGCGACTCCCAGTTTAATAAAAGTACCGTAATAGCCACCATTTGAAACGTCGTTTTTAGCTTGCCGACATACGACACCGCCACACTGGTACTTTTGCCCAGCTCTGCCATCCATTCACGCAGCGCTGATACCGCAATCTCACGCGAGATAATCACAATCGCGGCGATTGCCATAATAATATTGGGATGCCATTGCACCAAGATAATAAGCGCCGCCGCCACCATTAACTTATCAGCGACAGGGTCTAAAAAACGACCGAAGGCTGACATAACATTAAGCTTACGGGCAAAATATCCATCAAGCCAATCAGTAATCGCTGCAATAATAAAAACGCTAGTCAAAAGTAAATGGCGTAACAAGCTATCACTAAACTCGCTCATACCGACCCGCGCAATCACATTGTCTGAGATGGCAGGCATGCCAATTCCCATAGCAGGTGGCCAATAAGCAATCGCGACAAATAGCGGAATCATTAAAATCCGCGCGATAGTAAGGTTATTAGGCAAGTTAAAAATACTCTTGGTATTTTGCGGCTCCTGCGTATGCAAATGCGTATTCTCAGTCATGGCAAACCCAGTTTTATATAGACATATTAATGGTAGATAGCTTAGCATTTTTCACGCAGGTCGTCATGCCATCTCTTTAGCTATTCAGTTATCGATATAGTCAGTTGCATTTAAAAACAGTCGGTTGAATTTAAAAATAGCACAAGGCAACCGAGTGTAGATGTATCTTTAATACTTCAAGCGAGGTTAACGCAGTAATATTTTATAGTGGAATGACTATTAAAATTAATCAATCTTCCATATATAACTACAAAACTTTGATACGCATTTTTCAATGTTAGATATGACACGACTAAAAGACTCATCTACTGGAGATACAATACGACGTTAATTTTCTCTCTCATAAGCTCTAAACGTAATGTCATGTAACCAAAATAGCCAAACCGCTGTCAATTGCGCTATGATAGCGATTCTGATAAAAACACTTGTACACTTAAATATGTAAGTAAATATATGCAGTTATTGAATTAATCACCACCACCCTAATATTAGTTAATATAGAAACACTCATAATAACAATAGGTCACAACCACTGCCTCTGTAGTTCCTTTACACGATCAGTTTTCCTCGGCCCACAGTTCCTCCTCTGTGGGCTCTTTTTTTGCCTGTAATTTGTGCTTAGTTAAAGGTTTTTGTTATATACAAGTATAACCATCTGCAAAAATCTGTATCGGTTGAGCAATAATCTCAAAAAATGGCATATTGCTTATTATAAAAAACCCACCATAAGGTGGGGTTTTTATAATACAAATAATGAATCGGCAATGGCTTAATAAGACAAAGAAAGGTATTTAGAGCTTTACATCACTCAGTGTCATCGCCGTTATCTTAATTGGCACAGCGAATAGCCACGCAGTACCAGCAGTACAATAGAATCTGTTGTTATGATAAGACACGATTTGGGCAGTAAAATCGTTCGAATCTTGATCACACATAGCTTCTTCATCACTATTATCATCTACCGCACACCATATCTCATGGCAGCCATGCTCAAGCATTACACGAGTCAGCTCACTTCCTCTAAGCACTATATTCACCTCTAACTTCGTACTATTTTGTATATTATGTTATACGAATATAACTGTTTCTTAGCAATTTGGGTAGCTTTATTTTCAATTAAAGTATTACAAATTAATATACAAACTTTCAGTTATAAGCGGCTATAGATTTATATCATCATAAAAAAGTTCTACTTTTTTTACTGGTATGGCGCATTGCCATTCAACGCCTTCTTTACAGGAGAATTTATCGTTATCAAAAGAAATAATGTGCCTTAGCAAATCATATTCAGTGCTATCGATACTAGCCATCGCTTGCTCGTCGCTCTCATTACTGACCGCACATAAAACCTGCTTATCCCCTCGTGCGAGCATGGCACAAGTCAGCCCACTTCCTCTCAATCTGCTACTCATAAACTATCCTTTATTTTCAACAATTTATAGATTTCTTGCTATATCATATAGATATAGAGATACTATATAGTATTTATTTATAGTCTCTTTAGTATTTAAGTGTATATGCAGGTTAACTCGTCGCACCCATCGCTTAGTATTTTTTAACTTTAAAGGGCTCTGAGAATTGCAAAATCAAAAAGCCAACGACCGATAATATAATGGCAATCTCATAACGACCGTAAGCCACCGAAATACCGATGGCGCCCGTATTCCATAAGCTCGCTGCCGTGGCAGTGCCCTTTGAGCCTTTTTCATTTTTAAAAATCGCCCCACCACCGATAAATCCCATACCTGTGATGATGGCATACATGATTCTCGCTTCACCAGTAGCATCATAAATATCCATACCAACCAACATGAACGCGCACGAAGCAATGGTTACCAGTGGAAACGTCCTTAACCCCGCACCGTTGTCTTTCATCTCACGATTAAGGGCAATCGGTAATGACAATATAAAGGCGATGCCCAACTGGAAAAAATGATAGCCCATCAGCTCTAAATCTATATCGAATCCAAACATCGTTATCACCTTTTCATATTAAGAAAACGCCCTTAAAGTCCAGTTTCGGATAGCACAGTCGCTAAGTAAACTTTCGCCATTATTTTGCTTTGTTGATTGCCTCAACCGTCTGTTGTGCCATTTGATAGCAACTTTCGATATTGCCTTGTCCGCACCAATCACCACTGACAATCCATTGATGAGACTCGTCTATCAAGATGCCTAATACTTCTTTATCACTATCAGTGACAGTGGCGGCATAACGCCAACGATGGCAATCTATTCGGCTAGGAGCATGGTCATCATTCCAATTCAATACTTGCTTGGCAGCTGTTAATAACTGCGCTTTGATCCTCTCCATATCGTCATCGACATGCTGCTCTGACCAGTCGTTGCGCGCATGAATAGTGACACTGGGTAGCAGGTCATCGCGAGCAGGTTTTTGATGCTCGATAAATATTCTATCGAGTATAGAGTCATTCAGATAAGCCACATCCCAGCGTGGCGCTGCTTGAGCGCTTAACATTTTTGGTAATATATCAAAATTATCCCAACCCAGCATCAGCGTATAACACGCCAGCATTTTTGGCTCAGAAATCTTGGCTTGCTCAGCAAAGCCGCTCTCTGCCATTAACTCTATGGTCTGACCATTTGGCGCGGTACATATCACCCAGTCAAAGTGCCCTAGACTCGCACCAGTCTCGTCAAATAGCTCAGTTTTTTTATCAACCTTTGCCGCTAGAGAATTATCATATTGAGCCAATGGCGCAACGCGGGTTTTAAATTTTATGGTGCTGTACTGCAACTCATCAGCCAGTGTACGCCCCCAACTGGTCATTTTTGGCGTACTGATATAGCGGGCTTGCGTGGTGTTCCATTGCTCTTTGATGTGAATATCAGGCGATTGAGTATCATGATTCGCTGGCGTTAAATCGATCACCTGCGCGCACCATGGCTGTAGCAATCCCGTCTCTAACCAAGGCGTAATGAATTGCTTAAAACTTGCCGTCTTGGCCGTAAAAAACTGTGCCCCAAATGCCCATTGCCAGTTTTTGCCAGTGTGGCTATCAGTACGATATCGAGTGGCTAAACGCCCTACGCTACGTGACTTTTCAAAGACAGTAATTTGCGGTAAGGGTGTTTGCGCACTATCTTGTGCTATGTTCTGGGCAAAGGCGCGCTCTAATAATGTAGCGGTAAACAGCCCCGTCAAACCACCACCAATGATAGCGATTTTTGGTGATTGGGTAGCGACAGCGGGCAAAGAGTGATTGGTCATAATGACAGCAGGCCTCATATAATGTTTGATAAAAAAGGGAGTGATAATATTAGGAATATTTTAGATAAGATGATTATCGTTAGATAAGATGGTTATAGAAAGTATTGAACCTTTAAATTTTGTTGATATCAATATCGTCTGCGTAAAAAAGCCATGCTAGTTTTCATAACATGACTTTTTTGAACGCTAATCGTCTATTTACTGAACGTGCTTTTAATCGATAATTTAGCCTACTCTCCTCGCGCAGCTTTGACTACCTCAACCAGCTGATTAATCACCGAGCTATCCGCAAGAGTAGACAAATCACCCAAACCAACATATTGACCTGCTGCAAGGTTACGTAAAATACGGCGCATGATTTTGCCCGAGCGGGTTTTGGGTAGTGCCTCAACGATATGAATAGCATCCAAATTGGCAATCGGACCAATCTCAGCGCGAACATGTCGATTCAGCTCAGCCTTTAGCGCCTCTGTCTCTTTTTCACCCGATTTTAGAATAATAAAGGCACAAACGCCCATACCGCGAATCTCGTGCGGCATCCCGACAATGGCGGCCTCCGCTGTCGCAGGATGCGCGACCACGGCGCTCTCAATTTCTGCTGTTCCCAGACGATGCCCTGCGACGTTAAGCACATCATCGACGCGACCCGTGATCCAGTAATGTCCATCTTCGTCACGCTGCGCCCCATCACCAGTGAAATAATAACCGGGATACTCACTAAAGTACGTCTGTAAAAAACGCTCATGGTCATTATAAATGGTACGCATTTGCCCCGGCCAACTGCTGTTAATTGCTAGGTTTCCTTCAGCAGAGCCTTCTAGCATAGTACCGTCACTATCAACAATCTCTGGCTTGATACCATACAAAGGATTCATCGCTGCACCCGGCTTGAGGGCGACTGTGCCTGGTATCGGTGCCATGAGAATGCCGCCTGTCTCAGTTTGCCACCAAGTATCTACAATCGGACACTTGCCGCCACCGACGACATGATAATACCAGTCCCATGCTTCTGGATTGATCGGCTCGCCGACTGTTCCGAGTAGTCGCAAACTTGAACGATCAGACTCCCGCACAAAGACATCGCCCTCCTTCATCATCGCTCGAATCGCCGTCGGTGCAGTGTACAGAATGGTCACATCGTGCTTATCGATAATATGACCGATGCGTGCCCATGTGGGATATTCTGGTACACCCTCAAACATCACCGTCGTCGTGCCATTGGCAAGCGGTGCGTAGGTTGCATAAGTATGACCTGTGATCCAGCCTACGTCCGCAGTACACCAGTAGACGTCATCGTCTTTAATATCGAACACATCTCGAAAAGTAGAGAGAGCATAGGTGATATAGCCGCCCGTGGTATGCAGCACACCTTTAGGTTTGCCAGTAGAGCCAGAGGTATACAATAAAAATAGCGGGTCTTCGGCATTCATAACTTCTGGCTCGCAATGTTCTGACTCGCCATCGACCAAGTTATGATACCAAACATCACGGCGACCACTCATCGGTACAGAATTACCCGTACGATGAACGACTATGACGTTGGTCACGCTGTCAGTACCATCCATATCTAGTGCCCGATCGACATTGGCTTTGAGCGGCGTATGCTTATTACCACGTAAGCCTTCATCAGCCGTAATGATGATTTTTGAGCGACTGTCTCTCAGGCGATTGCCCAAGCTCTCAGCAGAAAAGCCACCAAAGACCACAGAATGTACAGCGCCAATACGTGTACATGCCAGCATCGCTATCATTGCTTCAGGTATCATCGGCATATATAAGGTCACGCGATCGCCTTTTTTGACCCCAAGCTTACGCATGGAATTACCCAAGCGACAGACCGCTTGATGTAGCTCTTTAAAGGAGATGATTTTGTGCAGTGAAGGGTGATCACCCTCCCAAATAATGGCAGGCTTGTAAGGATTTTTTTTGACATGTCGGTCGAGACAGTTGACAGAGATATTCAACTCGCCGTCCTCAAACCATTTTATGCGAAAATCATCCAAATCATAGTTAACGTCGCTGATTTTGGTCGGTTTTTTTATCCAATCGATCAGCTCGGCACGCTTCGCCCAAAAAGCATCATTAGCCTGAGGTGATTCGATAGATTTTTCATAGTCTTCGCGGTATTGTTCAGCGGTAGTATTGGCAGCAGCGATAAATTCGGCCGCAATGGGGAATGATTTTTGAGTCATCGTATTTGTCCTTTTTAATTATTATGACCTGCACGCATAACGGTCGAAAACGACTGCCTGTACAGGTGATAAGGGTCATCTTCCATAATGTGTGACACTCACGGTTAGTTTGACAAATAAGCAGAACGGTTGCAAGGTATCAACAGCCATTCATAACAATATGCCTATATAGCGGTATACTTGATCACCCATGATAAAATTTATTGACGAGGTGTGGTTTTGCATCTACTCGCTTTTAATCTTGCTATTGACTAATTTAAAACATGTTTTGATTTTGGCACAAATTTTGATTTTGGTATAAACAAAGGCATCACTGTCCAGATATCAGATAATGATATGACATTTAATCCTTGTAACCTTGTATGAAATATGGACAATAGCTACACGCTAGATACGACGCCAAAATACACCCTTCACCAAACCCTCTTATTGATCTGCTGCTATAAAGATAAGCAATCGACTCTGTTGTTGATTCGATGACGAATTTGGTGGCTGGTTTTTAAACCTATTATTTTATGAGACTACCATGAGCAATCACCGCAATGCATCACAATACACCCACTATGATGTCATCATCATCGGCGCTGGCGCGTCAGGGCTATACTGTGCGCTGACAGCGGGTCGCCGTGGTCGCCGCGTACTGGTATTAGACCATGCCAATAAAGCGGGCAAAAAAATCCTAATGTCAGGTGGCGGACGCTGCAACTTTACCAATTACTATGTCGAGCCTGAGCACTTTATCGGTGCCAATCAACATTTCTGTAAATCAGCGCTCAGTCGTTATCCCAGCTGGGAATTTATCAGTATGGTGGCAGCACATAACATCCCTTACCATGAGCGCGAACACGGTCAGCTATTTTGTGATGATTCAGCGCAAGATATTTTGACCATGCTCCTCGCGGAATGTACGGCAGCTGGCGTACAAGTAAAGCTGAATGCGCAGATTGACAGTGTACAGGCTGTCGAAAGTGACAAAAACGCCAAATTTGAATTACTGTCCAGCAAGCAGCTTAGCAAAAAAGAAAAGCAAGAGAGAAAAGAATCTGCCAATCAAACAAAACTGCCGCAAACAGGTTACCGCTGCGAGTCACTCGTGGTCGCCACGGGCGGACTGTCTATTCCAACGATGGGAGCCAGTGGTTTAGGATATGAATTGGCGCAGCAATTTGGGCACACGCTGATCACAACCGATGCCAGCTTAGTGCCTTTTACCTTTACGGATAAAACGGGTGAGCTTATCCGATCTTTGGCTGGTATTAGTTTGCCAGTCATCGCTAGCAATGAGCGCATCTCTTTTAAATTGCCCATGTTGTTTACCCATCGCGGGCTGTCAGGCCCTGCTATGCTACAACTATCAAACTATTGGCACACTGGCGAGACCATTAGTATCAACCTGCTGCCAAATATCGACATGACAGCGCTGCTCCTTGCGCACAAAAAATCGCACCCAAAGCAACTGATTCGAACGGTCGTCGCGGATTATACCGATAGTGGCGATGACAGTAATAAGCTACCAAAAAAACTGCTTGCCGCGCTACAAATGCACCTTTGGGACGATATCAAAGACACCGAACTTGCCAATATTAAAGATGAGCGGCTGACGGAGCTTGGCGCGACTTTGAATGGCTGGCAGCTCAAACCCTCTGGTACAGAAGGCTATCGTACCGCTGAGGTGACCCGCGGCGGCGTAAAAACTGATGAAGTCTCCTCAAAGACCATGCAAAGCAACATGCAGGAGGGCTTATACTTTATCGGTGAAGTGCTGGACGTTACTGGTTGGCTTGGCGGTTATAACTTCCAATGGGCATGGGCCAGTGGCTTTGTCTGCGGTGAAGTGGTTTAACCTCATTTAATCATAACGATGTAGCATTGTTTAATCATAAACAGTACTTATCGGCAGTGCTTGCAGATAGCGCTTATAAACAGCACTTATAAACAGCGCCATGGCTAAATGCCCACCACCCCCTAATGAGATATCACTATTTTTATTCTACTTAAGTTGCCTTTTATCGACATTAGCCCTTGATAAATTATTAAAATAAACACAATATAGGTAGCTATAAATGTAGCGTAACTTAACAGAACTTTTTTATTAAAAAACATGTTTCGTCTGACGAGGTAATAAATGCGTCCTATTAAAAATATTCATGGTGATAAAGCGCCGCACTGGGTAGGTGACGGTTTCTATGTAAAGACCTTAATCAACCATCTTGACGATAATCCTCATTTTAATTATAGCCATACCGACCCGTTTTTGTTATTCGATTATGGCAAACCAACGACCTTTGATCCGAACCCCAATTATAAAACACAGCCGCATGGGGTCGGACAGCATCCACACAAAGGCTTTGAAACCGTCACTATCGCCTACGAAGGTGAAATCAGTCATGCCGATTCAGTAGGCGGGCAAGGGATTATTCAAAAAGGCGATGTGCAATGGATGACCGCAGGTCGTGGCATCATGCACGAAGAGTTTCATTCCGAAGCTTTCGGTCAACGCGGTGGCGTCTTTAGTATGGTGCAACTGTGGGTTAACTTGCCAAGTGCGCACAAACTAACCGACCCAAACTATCAAAGCATCAAACGGGCAGATCTGCCTATCGTTGAGTTAATCGACAGCAGCAACCCTGACCACCAAATGACGATTGGTAAGGCGGCTATCATTGCTGGTGCGTGGCAAGAAATCACAGGCGCGGCAAATACTTTTACTCCGATTAACTTATGGGATATTGAACTGCATACTGCGGGCGCGACGACGCTAAAAGTGCCCAACACCCACAATACGCTACTGCTGGTACAAGAAGGTGAGCTACTGGTCAATGGTACGTCAGTCAGTGCTGGCAATTTGATTCAATTTGATGCGCCAACTCAGCACCGCACTGATGGGCAAGCTGAGCAAAGACTGACTACTGATGCCATTGAGCTGCATTATCCTGCTACCGAAAATGGCGAGCAAGCACCAGTCAAGCTTTTACTATTGAGCGGCGAACCTATCGGCGAACCAGTCGCAGGTTATGGACCCTTTGTAATGAACACCCAAGAAGAGCTCCGCCAAACGTTTCGGGATTACCAAACGGGCAACTTTGTTAAATAGTTAAAATACAGGCATCAAAAAGCCACCTGACGCAGACCGTCAGGTGGCTTTTTATTATGTACTTATGTATCGGCTAACGGTGAGGGTATTTTTAACACACCTTAAGGTTAGCTAATCATAAGGGCAGCTGATCATCCATTATGCTTGATTCAGGAACGGATAATCGGTATAGCCTTCATTGCCACCACCATAAAAACTCTCTGGATGCTGCTCATTGAGCGCCGCCCCTTCTCGGATACGCTCAACCAAATCAGGATTGGCGATATAATCACGGCCAAAAGCAACCGCATCGATATAGCCATCTTTGATGTTTTTCTCCGCTTTTTCAGCAGTATAGCCACCAGCAGCAATAATCATATTATCAAAAGCATCACGGACACGCTGACGGAATGCATCACTATAAGGCGTACCACCTGCCCAATCAGGCTCAGAGAGATGCAAATACATCAGACCACGCTTGTTGATCTGTTCAACTAGCCAGATGTTTTCGTCTTCGTTGTAGCCTGCTTCTACATTGTTAAACGTGCCAAGTGGCGAGATACGAATACCCACATGATCAGCATCCCACGCATCAACACAAGCATCGATGACATCAAGAGTCAGACGCGCACGATTCTCACGGCTACCGCCATACTCATCATCACGCTGATTGGTTTGCTCAACCCAAAACTGATGCAATAGATAACCGTGTGCACCATGAATCTCTACCCCATCAAAGCCTGCTTCTTTAGCATTTTTGGTCGCTTGGGCAAAATCAGCGATGACTTGCTTAATCTCATCAAGTGTCGCTGGACGTGGCGTGGTCGCTTCAACGCGAATGGCGTGGTTATTGCTATCACGCAATGACGTACGCACACCGACATGCACATCAGACGCTGAGATCGGCGCTTTGCCATCAGGCTGCACGCTTTCATGCGCGACCAATCCTGTGTGCCATAGCTGTACGACAATTTTGCCACCTTTGGCATGGACATTATCAACGATGGTTTTCCACGCAGTGATTTGATCTTGGGTATGGATACCCGGCGCGCCAGCATAGCCCTTTGCCTGAAAAGATACCTGCGTCGCTTCAGTAATAACAAGCCCAGCACTCGCACGCTGTGAATAATACTCTCCAGCAAGTGCCGTCGGTACATCACCAGGTTCGATCGAACGCAGACGTGTCAACGGTGCCATGATGATGCGGTTTTTTAGGGTTTGCGTACCCATTTCTACGGGTTCAAATAAATTATCGTGTGCCATAAAAAGCCTTATTTGTTGTTATAAAACCATAATGATTGGTTTGTTATTAATGAATAAATAGCGCGCTCGTTTTTTAATACGCTATTTATAAGCCGTAGTCTTTATAGGGGGCAAACATGATAATTCCAAGGAAAAATGACCAACAAAAATATCAATATGGCATGATATCGGTATTGATAATACTCATTATTCAACGCCTCTTATCAGCCTATTAAGCGAATGGCTTTAATCATTTAAAAACATAAATAGCAAAATAATATTATTTATCAATAACCTGTACTCATAACCTCTCAGTCAAAAGTCTACTTAGGGCGTGTTGAACGATGACCCAATCGAGATTTTTACAATTTGAGCATCTTTTTAATGGACAACTCTAAAGACAAGTAAGTGCCAAACAATATCACCATCGAGCCGATGATCGCAGGTGTGTCCAATGCTTCATCAAGCAATAAGTAACCCAATATAATCGCAAAAATCGGAATCACTAAGGTAATACTGGTTGCGCGCATAGGACCAATACTTTTTATCAATTGATTCATAAAAATCAAGGCAATGGCGGTTGAAAACACGCCAATACAAATGACAGAAACCCAAGCAGTAAGGCTAATGCTTTTACCATATGGGAATTCGTAGACTGCTATCGGCAACATGATCACACTGGCAATGATGAGCGAGCCTGCGGTAATAGCGACTGGTGAGACATTGTATAAGTAGTTTCTGGTGATATTGGCACCGACGGCATAGCCAACACAAGCCAATAGTGCGTAGCCCATCGGCAGTAACCCTGAACCTGACTCAGCGCCCTGCCCGCTACCACTAAATAAGTTTTCACTCATCAAAATAATCACACCGATAACACCGATAACTAAACCGAGAATTTGTGTTTTTGACAGTCTGTCTTTAAAAAAGGTACTGGCGATGAAACCGCTCATCATAGGCACAGACGCATTAAGCACCGCCAACACCCCTGCGTTTACCGAGCGCGCTGAAAAGGCAAACAGGATAAAGGGAATAGCCGCAGAAAATAATCCAACCAGCGTCAACACTTTCCAATTATCCCGTATGCCCTCTCTATTTTTTGGGCTGATCAAAACAAAAACCAGCATGGTCAGCCCAGCCAAGACCACACGAAGGCTCGCAAAAGCTAACGAGCCAAATTCAGGCACGCCGATACGATAAAAAATAAAAGACAGCGACCACATAAAGGATAAGGTGATAAAAATAATGAGGTCGCGGTTAGACATGTGGTGATCCTATCAAGCGTTAGACGATTGCTCCTTACTTATAAAATGGCTATTTATGAACTTCTCGTTATGAAATGATTGTTATCAACAAATTCATCATAAAAGCGCAGTTATAAAAGGCTTAGTCGTAAAAAGTATCGTGTGATAAAAAAACCTCGATGATAACTTTTTAATTGCTCGATTGATGTTGTATTTTCTGTATTTATCACTGATTTCTTCTACAAATTTACTTTATCCAAAATAAAGTCAATATCCTTATCGCCGCGACCTGACAAATTAACCAAAATCGTCTCATCCGCTGACATATTTTTGGCAACCCTCATCGCATAAGCGATGGCATGTGCCGACTCTAAGGCAGGAATAATACCTTCAAGGCGCGACAATGCCATAAACGCTTCTAGACATTCAGCATCAGTCGCCGACTCATAAGTAGCCAGTTTTAAATCTCGCAGATGCGAATGCTGTGGTCCAACCCCTGGATAATCTAGACCAGAAGCAATCGAATGTACGGGAGCTGGCTCGCCTTTTTCATCGAGCAGCACATAGCATTTAAAACCATGAATCTCGCCTTTGACGCCGAGCGACATCGTCGCCGCATGATTAGGAGTATCCAGACCTTCGCCTGCGGGTTCCACGCCTATTTTTTCTACATCTTTATCATCAAAAAAGCCGCTAAACATACCGATAGCATTCGAGCCGCCGCCAACACAAGCGACCACTTTATTAGGCAGCTTACCCGTCGTCGCTAAGAACTGCGCCCGTGCTTCATGACCAACCACCGATTGAAAATAGCTGACCATTTCAGGATAAGGCGCCGGTCCTAATGCCGAGCCAATGGCAAACATGCTAGTATCAAGCTCACTCAAATAAGTCTCAAAGGCGCTATCGACCGCTTCTTTTAGCGTACCAGCACCACGCGAGACAGGAACGATATTGGCACCCAAAATCTTCATACGACTGACGTTTGGATGCTCCTTTTTAATATCGACCACACCCATGTGAATCTCACACTTCAAGCCCATCAATGCCGCAGCCGTTGCCAACGCTACGCCATGTTGCCCCGCACCCGTTTCGGCAATTACTTTGGTTTTGCCTAATTTCTTGGCTAATAACACTTCACCCAAACAGTGATTAATCTTATGCGCGCCCGTATGATTTAAATCTTCACGTTTAAAATAAATCTGCGCGCCGCCGCAATGCTCCGTCAAACGCTGCGCATGATAAATAGGACTTGGACGACCAACATAGGTCTCACGCAAGCGCTTCATCTCAGCGATAAAGTCATCGTCTTTAATGATTTCACGGAAGCCTACTTCGATTTCTGCCATGGCTTTGGCAAGCTCAGGATGACCGATTTTGCCACCGAACTCTCCGTATAAACCATCGTCATTGGGCAAAATTGATTGATGTAAACCGTAGCCAGCTGCTGTATTTTGCGTTGTCATAGTTAAGCCTTGTTATTTTAAATGGAGTATTAGTATTGGCATTTTTGCCGAATTATTTAGCTTTTTAAAGATAAGAATAATTGAATGTATTTGTGTTCTAGTACATTGAAACAAGATGATAAGCGAAATTCTCTATTCGGTCAAGTTTACACGTCACTCTAAAAATAATTGTCTAACTAACTGGCTGAGTTAGTGACTAAAAGCTGACAAGAATAATCGTTGAATGAAAGCCCGATTTGCCTATAAGTATTACAGCAATCGTGTGACTGAAATAATAACGCAACCTATGTTTGCTAATATGATGCTCGCTTGGCTTAGCGCACCTTTGCAGTCTAAAGCTAATATTATTTCATACGGGCTTTTTAGCTTAAATATCAAATTAGGATACACCATGCAACGACGCCAACTGATTAAAGCCATGGGTTTAAGCTTAGGCGCTATCAGCACCTCCGCTGCGGTGAGCGGCTGTCAAACGCTTGCCAAGCAGCCAAAGCTACCAAGCAAAATTACTCAAGCCGGTCACTTCCCTAACATCATCGTTGGTAGTGGCTATGGTGGTGCGGTATCGGCGCTGCGATTGAGCGAAAAAGGTCACAAGGTTTTAATCCTTGAGATGGGGATGCGCTGGGATAGAAGCCCCAAGCATGATACCTTTTGCAAAATGATTAACGCTGATAAACGCTCAAGCTGGTTTAGCAATATGCCAAACGCTCCTATTCCGATACCCATTCCTATCAGAAAATATCCTGGCGTTTTGGATTTAATCGAATATGATAATATGAAAGTATTCGCAGGGCGTGCTTATGGAGGCGGCTCTATCGTCAATGGCGCGATTGCTATTCAACCGAGACGCGCGCATTTTGAAGAAACGTTTCCTTGGATTGATGCTGATGAGATGTACGAAACCTACTTCCCTCGCGCCATGAAGGCGCTTAAAGTCAGTCAAATCCCTGAGTCATTTTTCAATGAGTCCGAGCATTACGAATTTACTCGTTCAGCTGAACGCCAAGCCGAAAAAGCGGGAATGAAAACAGAGTTTTTCGGTAATAGCTACGATTTTGACTATATGCAAAAAGAAGCCCGCGGCGAAGTGTATAAATCCGCGCTCGGCGGTGAAGTCATCTATGGCAACAATGCGGGCAAATTTTCACTGGATTTAACCTACCTAAAAAACGCTGAAGCCACAGGCAATGTCACGGTCAAAACCTTGCGCAAAGTCAATAGCATTCAAGCGCTCGATAACGATCAACTCAGATTAGAAGTTCATGTTATCAATATGACGGGCGGCATCGATAAAATTGAGCATTATACTTGCGATAAGTTGTTTCTGAATGCTGGCAGTACGGGAACCTCAGAGTTACTGCTAAAAAGCCAAGCCGAAGGGAGGCTAAACAACCTAAACGAACACATCGGCAAACATTGGGGACCCAACGGTAACATCATGACGGGACGCAATTTCGTCCACGCTGCTGGTACGACTCAGTCCACTATCCCTGTCAAAGGCATCAACATGTGGGACGGCGATAGAGGCGGCTCAAAGTATAAAATCTTTGCCGAACTCGCGCCATTACCGTTAGGACTTGAGACTTGGACGACGCTCTATCTCGCCATCACTGACAATCCAGAACGCGGCAATTATTACTATGATAAAGCCAGCAAAACCGTCAAGCTCAACTGGAAACGCGAGCAAAACGAGTACTCGGTGAACGCTGCTAAAGAGCTGATTGAGAAGCTTGCTAAAGTAAACGGTGGCTCTACATCAAGCTTACTGTTTACCAAAGGCTTTGGCGATAACTTCTGCTATCACCCACTTGGTGGCTGCGTCTTGGGCAAAGCGACTGATGAATTTGGGCGCGTCAAAGGGCACGAGAATATCTACGTGCAAGACGGCGCGTTAATCCCCGGTAGCGCTGGGGTCAATCCGTATGTCTTTATCACCGGACTTGCTGAGCGGAATATGGCGACTATTCTGAAGGAAGATTTTGGGTAGGGTTTAGTAGGATTAAAACGCTTTTTAGGAGCGTTTTTTGGGTTTGATGAATTTGACCTTGCTACCCACTTCTATCTGCTCATGTGAGAGATTGTTTATTGAAGTAAATGATCGATATTATATGATGCTTTATGCTATAAGCAAATTATCCAACACACTTTTATTAATGACCAGTTTACGTATACCATCAAAAGCAAGCACGTTACCTTCTAGCATCGTCCTGTATTTTTTGTTTGTTATAGTACTTTATCTTCTACTAGGATGAATACGTTCTTTTAGAATCTTAGCTAAATCTTCAACAGATAATGGACCAAAATTCATAGTTTCTTGTATTTCTTTAAACATATTAAGCATTCTTTCATGACCATCTAAAGAAGGAAAATGTGAGTTGAAGTTTCGACCTTTAAACTCTTCAAATCGATCCAATTCATTTACAATGAATGATGCTATCCCCATATAAGATGATTCATTATTACCATCGAAGCCAGGGAACTTAGGATTCTCACCAAATGGCTTAGCAACAGTTTCCTGTAAGTATTCTTTTTCTTTTTCTGAAAGTTGTTCATAGCTATATTCTATAGAGCTCCACATACCTAAAATATCAAGAACTTCTTTAACAATCTCTGGATCGTCTTGATCTTCAAAAGGTATTCCAGAATACTTCCAAGGTATCGCCCAGATATTGTTACTAAAGATTGCAGAGCGAATAAATTCTGACTCAATTTCTCCATTAATTTCTAATCGATCATATAGCTCACTAAGCATTAAAAGTATAAGCTTTTCACCATCTGAAATTTTCATGATATTTACCAAATTTATTTAGCTGAAACAGGATACTCTCGCTGCTCATCAGCGAGATCTTTAACAAAAGGCATAAAGCTATTTATCTTATAATATATGCGCTTTCCTACATTTTTTATGACTTCAGGACTGGATGCTTCTGATAGATCCTCAATATCTTTTTTCAACTCATCGCATAGTAAACTAGCCTTGTTCACGAAATCATTAGAAAAGTTTGAGCTTTGCTCATTAATAAACCTTGCATACTCTTCAACATCCTTTGCAATACTATGAAAATCGATACCTTTAAGATTTTTCGTATTGCATGAAGGTCCTATTCTTGAAACGACAGATAGTATTCTATCTGTTTGTGCATGAACCTTTGACACTTCACCTAATCGTCTTCGATCAATCATTTCGTTTCTAGATTCCTCTGCTTTAGAGGCTGATGCAGCGGCTTTCTTCGCTTCCAAGAATGCCCATACAGCAGCTCCTATAGATGCAACCGAACCAAATATCGATAATAAGCTTTCCATCTATACCTCGAATTTCCTTTACACTTCACTAACGCAATATCTAACAGAATAATACTAGCGAGAATATATGGTTTTTTATGTTGCAAGAGATCGTTATTAACTTTTCCACTCACTCATTCTTTGTCGAGATATTTCTACTGCACTCTCAGAGAATAGTTCAGGATAGCGAAGTATTACTGCTTCGAAAGCATAGGCTTCCAAGCCCATCTCTAATAATGCGGTATAACCTTTTGTCTCAGATTTACGATCAACAGCGCGCTCGACAGCATTAATTATTCCGTATTTTTGAATCATTGGCCAAGTTCTAGATGCGCGTGTTTTCTTACCATTTTTGGCACTTAGCACCTCTTCATAAGCATAGACTGCTTTTATAGCTTCTTTCTCTGCCGACGTTTCAGCACCATAATTTTCAGCTTTTAAGTGAATAGCTCGTTCTTTTGCTTGTTTTACCAAATCTTCTCTGCCTGCATTCAAAGCATTTTTAGCAAAAATCTCACATTTCTTAGGAGTGTCTAAGTTTTTTATCCTTTCATTCATAACCAAACCTCTTCTTATGCATCAGTTAGCTGGTTTGAACCAATGCTATTTGTTACTTAATATCAGTCATAATCATAACAGAAAGACTAAAAATAAGTTAACTTCTTAAAACCTCAGACTTAAACCGCTCCCATACCACACACCCATTGAAATCCAATCTCGCATCGGCAACAATGACAGTACTTATTTATAAAAGCCAAACTAAAAATCTCTGCCCAAAAGGACAAGTAATGAAACTGCGCATCTTAAAATCTGCCGTTACCAACCCTTGGTTTAACCTCGCGACCGAAGATTGGATATTTAATACGCTCAATCCCGACTCGCACACGCTATTCTTATGGCGCAATAGCGAGACCGTGGTCATCGGGCGCTCGCAAAACCCATGGGTGGAATGCAAAATCGATAAGATGGAAGCCGATGATGTGTTTTTGGCGCGGCGGCAGAGTGGCGGCGGCGCGGTATTTCATGATTTGGGCAATACCAACTTTACCTTTTTATCGCCCAAAGCCGACTACGACCAAGAAGCGAACTTTACCATCATTATTAATGCGTTAAAGAAACTGGGCATAGACGCGGATTTATCTGGGCGTAATGACATGCAAGTTGGTGACAAGAAAATATCAGGCAGCGCGTTTAAACATGCAGCGGATCGCAGCTTTCATCATGGCACATTATTGGTCAATGCCAATATGCAAAAGCTGGGCGATTATCTCAATCCGCATCCGCTTAAGCTCAAAGCCAAAGGCATAAAATCTGTCCGTGCGCGTGTCGCCAACTTGGTTGAGTTTAATGAAGACATCAATCACGAGACTTTATCCGAGGCGATTATCGAGGCGTTTTGTGAGTATTACGGTGACACTGATTATGGCGACACCGCGCCCATAGAAGAGCTCGATGAAGCCAGTCTTGCCAAGCAGCCGACACTCAATAAATATTATCAGCAAATGGCAGATTGGGATTGGCGCTTTGGCAAGACTCCTGAATTCAGCCATCATATTGAGACACGGTTTGATTGGGGCATTATCGACTTGCATCTTGATGTGAAGCAGGCGGTGATACGCGATGTGGTTATCTTCTCTGATGCGCTAAACGTTGAATTGATTGAGCTATTAAAGGACACACTGACGGACATTAAATACGATAAGCATGAGCTTAAAACCAAGCTTGATGAATTTGGTAAGGAGCATCCTGAACTGGCAGCGCAGATTGATGACGTGTCTGTGTGGTTGCTTGGGGAGATGGAAGGTTAGATTTTTGCTTGTTATTGATAATTAGTAAAGAGACTCAAGTTCCTCTTGTAGCCGATTGCTCAAATGCTTTTATGCTTTACGCTGATTGACCTTGCCGTATAAACCATGCCTTTAGATAAACTTAAGTTTGATATTTTGCGCTTTTGCCATCTATAATGTGATGCAAATAATAGAATCGCTATAAAAGTCCAAACTTTAAACGTTTAAGTAAGGTAGCACTATGGCAGCCTATATCACCGTCGGCGCAAAGACCTCTCACGGTGGGACGGTCATCTCCGGCTCACCGCACACCACTCATAACGGTATCCCTATCGCGCGTAAAGGCGATAAAGTCATCTGTAAAAAATGCAAAAAGGTCACCACTATTGTTAGTGGTGATGCCTCCTTTATCGTTGATGGTGCGCCTATTGCACGTGGCGGTGATGTCACCAGCTGCGGTGCTAAGCTGATTGCTAGTCAGCAGTCTTTTGCGGAGTCAGGTTTTGATGTAGGTAGTATTGAGCAGGCAGCGCCTTTGCAGTTTGCGAAGTCGGAGCCTGATGCTTTATTTGGGAATAGCTTTGTAGAGGATGATGAGGAGCCTATTGAAGATGACTATGTCATTACTAATTTAGGTGATGACGTTGATAAAATTGCAGCTGACTCACCTACTTTGCAGGAAAATATCAAAGATTTGCAAGAAGCAGATTGGAACATAATGTATGGTCCTGATTCTGGAGGAACATATACTAATTATGAAGATAGAGAAATAGTAGTTTCTGAATATTATAGAGATAAGCCAGCTATGGCTATGCATGCGCTCACTCATGAGGTAGGTCATGCTACCTATCAAGGAGAGATCGACATATCAAGTAGAGATGCTTATATTGATAGTAAGCTAAAAGGAGAAGGAGGCGCTGCGATTTACAGTGTCATGATCAGAGAAGAGTTACTAGATAATGGTGCCATAGATATTATGAAACCGCATAGTGATCCAAATGAGCTTAAAACTCTTGTATCAGCATATGAGAAATATGGTGATGATCATAGCGCTTGGAGTGAAGCGGGAAAAGTATATGGAAATCGTAAGACATCTACTACAGGTGAAAAATATAACGACTTTTACGGTAACCGTTATGATGAATATGAGAACGAAGGCAATTTAAATGAGCTGCTATTGAATTTTTAAAAATAGTATTTACTACAGTAAAATAAATTTTTACTAATAATAGTAGTTTATTAAAAAAATATAGGTTGATACTTGTGAATAACGATAAAACAAAAAAAATCATTAGAAATATTTTACTATTAAGTACAATAATGTTTTATTGCACAACTGCCCACTCATCTATTACTATGAACAATGCATCCCATATAGATATTGATAGCTTAAATGAAGAAAAACGAATGCTTTTTAACACAATTGACTATTTTTCAAATAACTACCCCTATTCAATTCATCAAGTTGAAAATTTCTATAACCATCAGTTTCAATTAATTGAAGTAGCGCATGGTCTTAATAATTTTTTTGAAATTTCTCAGGACACAAACGAGCATCCTTTTATTCAGGACATAGACTTAAGGGTAAGTGATATAAATAGCAAGTTGCTTATTATTTATTTAAAAAACCCTATCTGCTTCAATAGTTCTGAATATAATAAATTAATATCTGATTACAAAAAATCTTATAACAGTCACTTTCAATCATACTACCGCGTTTTAGATAAAAAGAACGATATAGGAAAAGTTGTTCTGACCAATAGGTTAGTTATTGTTGGCATAAAAGATCACATAAGAGGCTACAGCTCCTCCTCAAATCAAAGCAACAACTCAAAACCTTTAAAAATAATCAGTGATTTAGAGAAAGAAAATAATAGTCGATGTATTACTAACTTAACATTTAATACATTTGATTCGATAAAACCAAAACGTTATGGTCGCTACATTAGAAAATAAACGATAGATGGTTCTGTAGTTTTATACTCAATGATACATAGCGCCCAGAATAGCTTAAATATCAGGGACACATCTACCCAAATCTGGCTTTAAATATAAAGCTTTTATCGGAGGTAGTAAGCTCCGGCTCACCACACACACCACAGCACTCATAACGGTATCCCAGTCGCGCGTAAAGACGATAAAGTCATCTGTAAAAAATGCAAAAAGGTGACCACCATTCTTAGTGGTGATGCATCCTTTATCGTTGATGGCGCACCCATCGCACGTGGCGGTGATGTGACCAGCTGCGGTGCGAAACTGATTGCTAGTCAGCAAGCATTTTCGGAGTCTGACTTTGATGTAGGCAGTATTGCGCAGGCAGAGCCTTTGGGGTTTCCTAAAACTGATCCAGAAACTGTACTTTCTAACTTTGCAGCTTCCGATGACAAAAATTCTGAAACTGAAATGTCTGATGAAGAACTGGGAATATGGGTTGATGTATCCACTAAAAAGGCATTACAAGATGGTGGGCTTTGGGCAGGAGCAGGTACACGTGAAGAGCTGATTTACCAGGAACGTGCTAATTCACTATGGATCGATGTTAATGGTGATCCCAAGAAGTTTTATGAAGGTATGCAAAAAATTGGAGATGAGACGGGATTAGTTTTTGACATTGTGACATTTCCAATGGGTTTGGGTGCGGTATCTGTTAAAACTGGAGTCAAAGCTGGACAGTACGTGATTCGAAAACGAGCGGTAAGTAATAACGATATCTACAGAGACTCTGAAAAAGGTTTCGACTGGACTTCTACTAAGAAAAGATCTCCTAATACAAACCTAGCAGAGCATTGGAGTAAACATAGCAAAGAATTTCCTGAGCTAAAATCTCAAAATGACTACTATCGTCATGCTCAAGAGTTTGTCAGTGACCCTCCGCGTGGAACTTTAAATAAAACAAGAAAGAATGGTGATACGGTTTTATATAATCCGAAAACAAACACATTTGCCGTCAAAACGAAAGATGGTGCACCTCGAACAATTTTTAAGCCTGATGCTTCCACACATCCCTACTCAACTAATTTGGAATATTTTCATGCTCAATAGAGAGTTACACAGTTGTAAAATATGCGGTTACTATGATGAGGATTTCTTGCCATGGGGTCTTGACGGTGAATTCCCATTATATGAAATATGTCCTTGTTGTGAAGCGGAGTCTGGTTATGAGGACTTTACCTTAGAATCAATTATTCATAATCGTAATAAGTGGATTGAATCTCCAAAATTTAAATCCGATGAGAAATATAGAGAACAATTAGTTAACTACTTAGAATATTTAAAGCGCATTAAATAACCTAGTTTTGAAAAATATTATTGAGTATGTAGGAAAATAATCAGTGAAAATAAGAGGTAGAGAATATAAGTTTTCTGATATTTCACTTATTGCATTCGTTGTTATTTTATTTGTATGCACTATAGACTTAGAACCAAATAAAGAGCTTGAAATATACCAACGAGAATTGGTTGAGAAAGAAAGCTGGCTTATATCCGAACTTGATACAATTGCTAAGTTTATGAACTTCAAAGTAAGCGATCATAGTTATTCTAATAGGGATGTGTGGTACACATCCAGATATGCAAGCCCCGAGTTTGACAAGAATAGACTGTTACATTTACATGGCTTTCTTCTCAAAGAAGGCTGGGTAGATATGACTGATAAAATTGACGAAAACGATTATATAACTAATACCTCAAGTAGATCTGATAAAACAGCCAAACGTGTCCGTATTCTATGTAAGGATAAAGCTACCATTTTTATGTATATGACCGACATGCAAAATGATTATTTTATTGATTTATTTAAAGCTCCTACTTTGGTAGAACTTAAGTATGATTACAGTTTACCTTGTTATGACTTGAATATAAAAAAGCATGATAATTCTATTGCTATAGAGTTGGATAATTAATATTAGACTAAGTATAAAGTCATGTATCAAACACCTACTAGCTGAAAGCAATGAGAACTCTATGAAAAAACTACCCTTAGCCACAATCAGTATTTTAAGTATTCCCCTATTATCCACTTATGCAAATTCAGCCAGTTTTGATTGTAAAAAAGCGACTACTTGGGTAGAAAAAACCGTTTGCGAAAGTCCTGAGCTATCTAAGCTTGATAAGGCGATGGCAAAAAAATATAGAAGCGATCTCAATAATGCAGCTAACGACGAAGACAGCGAAATCTACAAAAACAATGTGATTATAGATCAAAAGTTATGGTTAAATTTTCAACGGAATAGTTGTAAAGATACCAATTGCCTTATACGTGAGTATGAAGAACATATCGGAGAAAAGACAGGTTCTGAATGGAACGATGATTTAGGCTCTTCTGATTTGCCTGATAAAAATGCGTTTGGAGAGTTTTCTAAAAACTTCCAGATTTCAGTCTATAACGTAGACGGCAAACGCAACAATACTTTTCAAGATGCAACGAATACTTTATCGATTAATAAGGTTGATAATAAACCTCATATCTCTGTAATTGAAAGCATCCTGATTTTTAATAATTTACACACCTGTGAGATTGAAGGAAGCATTGCAACATGGTCACAAAATCACTGGGTGATTTATGATAATAGCCAAGATAAAGAAGTTAGGCTAAGGTTATATCCTGCACCTTATAAAGGTAAGAATCAGTTACTATTAAGAGACGTTGATTATCAATTTAGCTCAGGGCGTTGTGGAGTGCGCGGCTATTTTGACAGTATTATATTAGAACATCAGTAAGTGAGCCGAGTGTCTTAATATTGCCTGAAGCAATATTATGCTGAACTGAAGCTCTATTACAAGAAACTAAATCTACCAAACCAAAAAAAGCGGCAAGATAATCCATCTTGCCGCTCTCATTACTTCTGAACTAAACCTTAAATCGCTGCCGCAACCTCAGCACCATCTCTTATGGCACGCTTAGCATCCAACTCAGCAGCAAGTTTTGCACCACCGATTAGATGATATTGCGCGTCAGGTGCATCACCGACGTTCGGCATCAGCTCAACCACTGATTCTTGACCAGCACAAACCACGACGCTATCGACACGTAGCAATTGGCTTTGACCTTGGTTATTAGTGATCCAAATGCCTTCATTGGTGATCTTATCGTACTGAGCACCCGATACCTGAATGACGCCGTGTGATTTGACATGGGCACGATGTACCCAGCCCGAGGTTTTATTCAGCCCACTGCCCAAGCGACCTTTGGTACGCTGCATCAAGTACACTTGGCGGATAGGTTTGATGGCTTCAGGCTTAATCAGTCCACCCTCAGTTTGATAGTTAGTATCATTAGTCACGCCCCACTCTTCACGCCACTCTTCGATAGACTGCGCTTTTGGACGGTAGTTTGGGTCTTTTAAAAGTTCAGGACCTAGCTCATCAAGCGGCTGACCATGTTTGGCGGTCAGATATTCACTGACGTCAAAGCCAATACCGCCAGCACCAATGACGGCAACCGTGTCACCAACGGATTTTTCACCAGAGAGTAATTCCGCATAGCTCATCACTTGTGGCAAATCCGCGCCTTCCAGTTTGCCAGCTAGGCTTCTAGGGACAACACCAGTTGCGACGATGACATGATGGAATTTGGCTTTCTCAAGCATGGCTTTATCGACTTTGGTATTAAGTTTAATCTCAACGCCTAAATGCTCAAGCTCATTGATATAGTAGCGAATGGTTTCAAAGAACTCTTCTTTACCAGGGATAACTTTGGCGTAGTTAAACTGTCCACCTAAGATATCTTTTGCCTCAAATAACGTGACCTCATGACCACGCAAAGCTGCAACGTGCGCCGC
Organism: Psychrobacter cibarius; assembly: GCA_030686115.1. NCBI lineage: Bacteria > Pseudomonadati > Pseudomonadota > Gammaproteobacteria > Moraxellales > Moraxellaceae > Psychrobacter > Psychrobacter cibarius. The sequence continues at coordinate 269,973 of CP131612.1, read as the reverse complement.
TGACATACCAGCAACACCGCCACCGATGACAGCAACTTTTTTAGGTTTCTTGGTTTTCTTATAAACCAGTTCCGTCTCATAACACGCTTGTGGATTGACCAGACACGTCGAGCGTTTGTTTTCAAAGGTATGATCGAGACAAGCTTGGTTACAGGCGATACAGGTATTAATGCGATCGGCTTGACCATCTTTGGCTTTATTGACCCAATGGGCATCGGCTAAGAACGGACGCGCCATTTGAATCATATCCGCCTGACCACTAGCGATGATTTCTTCTGCGGTCTCTGGCATATTGATACGATTGGCTGCCATCATTGGAATGCTAATGTGCTTTTTAATTTCAGCAGTGAAATCTACAAAAGCGGCACGCGGTACGCTGGTGACAATCGTCGGTACACGCGCTTCATGCCAGCCGATACCCGTATTCATGATGGTCACGCCCGCTTCTTCTAGCGCTTTGGCAACGGTAATAACTTCGTCCATGACGTTACCGTCTTTGACCAGATCAATCACTGACAAGCGGAATAAAATGATGAAATCTTCACCAGCAGCTTCGCGTACGGCTTTGACGACATCGACCGCTAGCTTCATACGACCTTGAATATCACCGCCGTATTCGTCGGTACGTTGATTCACATGACGCGATAAAAACTGATTGAGCAAATAGCCTTCTGAGCCCATGATTTCCACACCGTCATAACCAGCTTGCTTGGCAAGTTTAGCCGAACGGGCATAATCCTTTACCGTTTGTTCGATGTTTTTAATGCTCATCTTACGCGGCTTAAAAGGTGAAATTGGTGATTTTATTGGACTAGAGGATACGACAAATGGATGATAGCCGTAACGACCACTGTGCAAGATTTGCATGATGATTTTGCTGTCATATTTATGCGCCGCACGGGTCACTCGTTGATGATTAATCACGTCAGCGCGCGTATTCATGGTACCACCAGCAGGGAGTAACCACCCTTCGCGATTGGGCGAAATGCCGCCCGTGATCATCATCGCCACGCCGCCTTTGGCACGCTCTGCAAAATACGCTGCCAGCTTACCATAGTTATAAAAACGGTCTTCAAGCCCTGTGTGCATTGAGCCCATCACCATGCGGTTTTTAAGCGTCGTAAAGCCTAAATCTAGCGGCTCAAATAAATGTGGGTAGTGTTCATTGGTGCTAGCAGTCTCAATGGTATTGGCAGTGCGGCTGGCGGACATATCATTTTCCTTATGAATGGTTTGTGGAAATGCTTATTAAAGCTGGCCGGGCTTTTTAAAAGTTAAGATTTTTAAAAATGAGGCTTTTAGAAATAGTTAAGCGATAGGATTTAACATCACTGGTATCGTAACACACCGCCATTATCATCAGCTATGCAGACAAGCGACTGATGAGTGAACACTATGTGCATTAGGCTAATTGATCATGTGATTCAATATAAGCAAGCGCTAAAAACATACTCGCTTTTCACAGAGCATTGTCTATAATGGACGAACAAATATTTACCGTGAGTCACCTATCGGCGAGTTGCTACAAGGAAGATCAGCAAAAATATTAATAACTTATCAAATTGTGATAAATGGCGAAGCCAACTTTATAGCAGATTTGTAGCGTATTCACCGAATTATAACAGCAAGATAAAGGACTATCCCTATGACAGACTTCCATACCGGTCTCGGCAAAAATGCTGCCAACCATCAACCGCTTACCCCTATCGACTTTATTATCCGTAGTGCTCAGGTCTATCCCGATAAAACTGCCATTATTTATGACGATTTAACACATAATAATCTGACGCAAACGTGGCGACAGACTTATGATCGCTGTCGTCAATTGGCGGATGGTCTGCGCAAATTGGGGATTGATAAGAACGACACTGTCGCCGTCATGATGCCAAACACCCCAGCGATGATCGAGTGCGCTTTTGGTGTACCGATGTCAGGTGGCGTACTTTGTACACTGAACACCCGCCTCGACATCAACGCCCTTACCTTTTGTCTGCAACACTCAGAAGCCAAAGTGTTGATTCTAGACAGCGAGTTTGCTGAACATGCTGAAATTATCGAAGAAGCATTTCCTAATCTCATCGTGATTCATGCGACCGATGCGGCGCTCGATATTGAACGTTTTGGGCAAATGAGCTACGAAGCATTAATCGCCAGCTCAGACAGTTCGGACAACTGGGAAAAACCACTCGATGAATGGGATGCTATCGCGCTCAATTATACCTCTGGCACGACGGGTAAGCCAAAAGGCGTGGTCTATCATCACCGCGGCGCGACACTCAATGCCGTCTCCAATATTTTAGATTGGGATATGCCCAAGCACCCCATGTATCTATGGACGCTACCATTATTTCACTGTAATGGTTGGTGCTTTCCCTGGACGATTGCCGAACGTGCGGGCGTCAATGTCTGCTTGCGTAAGATTGATGCTGATTTGATTTTGCAGCTGATTGCCAAGCATAAAGTCACGCATTATTGCTCAGCACCCGTGGTGCACAATATGATTGCTGGCGGCAAACCTGAATATAAAGACGCCATTAATCATGAAGTAAAAGGCTGGGTCGCTGGTGCGCCGCCGTCTGAAACCATGCTCGCTGCCATGGAAGCCATGGGCTTTCATATCTCTCACGTTTACGGTCTTACCGAAGTCTATGGTCCGGTCACCGTCTGCGCTGAGCAGCAAGAATGGGATGAACTGGATGTCGCTGCGCGCGCGCAAAAGAAATCACGTCAGGGTGTAACGTCACATTTGATGACTGGCTTTGAGCTATTTAAACAAGGCACCACTGAGCCGGTTGCCGCGAATGGCGAAGAAATGGGCGAGCTAGCATTGCGCGGCAATATGGTGATGAAAGGTTATCTAAAAAGCCGTAAAGCCACCGAAGAAGCCTTTGCTGATGGTTGGTTCCGTACTGGTGATTTGGGCATTAAATATCCTGATGGTTATATAAAAATCATGGACAGGCTCAAAGACATCATCATTTCAGGTGGCGAAAACATCTCTAGTATCGAAGTCGAAAACGTCTTATATAAAATGCCAGAAATCCAGAGCTGTGCTGTCGTTGCCGCGCCGCATGATAAATGGGGCGAAGTACCGGTGGCATTTATCGAGATTCATGAAGGCAGCACCTTGCAGCGCGACCATGTGATGGAACATTGCAAGCAGCATTTGGCGGGTTTTAAAGTGCCCAAATATATTATCTTTGCTGAAATTCCAAAGACCAGCACCGGTAAAGTGCAGAAATTTGAGCTGCGTCAAGCGGCTAAATCATTAGCACACGAAACGCCAAAAGTAACGGCAAGCGCCAAGTAAGACTTTATCATTAAGCCTTAATAATACGGAAGTATCGTTAATATTAATGAAGCATCATTGATAAAAAAGGGTCAGCCTAATTGAATTAGACTGACACTTTTATTGCGCTAAAAAAACCAAACCAATGTTAATTAAGCTTTGGCTCAAGCCATTGGTAAACCAGCATACCGACTATCATCGCTGGGATAAAGACATAAGCCTGCCACTGTCCTGTACCAAGCAGCACAATACCGGGACCTGGGCAAATACCGACTAAGCCCCAACCGATACCAAATAGCATCGCGCCGATTAACAATTTTTTATTAATAGTGGTTTTGGTTGGCATCTCAATTAATGACCCAATCCAGCTGGTCTTTTGACGCTTAGCCAATTGTACACCGACTATCGCTACCATTAGACCGCCGCCCATTACCAGTGCTAAAGAAATATCCCATGCACCAAAGACGTCCAAAAAGCCCTGTACTTTAACAGGATCGGTCATGCCTGATATCAGCAGTCCAAAGCCAAATAATAACCCTGCCAGTAATCCAATTATATTTTTTAGCATGTTTTTTCTCGCACCTAATGTGTTAATCCAAGCGGTTATAACCATCCGATATAAACAATAGTCATCGCTATCTTCGCAACGTACTGTCTATGTGATTTTTAAATCAAACCCAAGACATGACGACCAATATAAACAGTCACAATACCAAACAACATAAAGGTCACCGTCGCCGCCATCGAACGTGGCGACAGTCGCGCATTACCGCAGATACCATGTCCACTGGTGCAACCTGAACCCAAACGTGTCCCAAAACCAACCAACAATCCTGCCCCAATAAGCAGTGGCAAAGAGCGACTAATCTCTATATCGGGCAACGGTTTTACCAGACCATAAAGTAATGGCGAGATAACAAGACCAAGTATGAATAACACCTGCCACATCTCGACGCGCTTGGGCTTAAGAAGACTTGAGAAAATACCACTAATACCCGCAATACGACCAATGCCCAATAGCAAGATGACCGTTGCAACGCCTAGCATCAGACCGCCTACCAAGGAAATTGGCGTAAAGGCCTGCCAATCTATTTGTATACTCATAATATTTACCTAAGCCAATTTTTATTGAGACAGTTTTGAATGTCGTTTTATATAAATACATTATATTATAAAATATAATAAATAGGTAAAAAAATACTGAACCCTCGTTACACGGGCTCAGTACTTTTTTACTTAAAAAACATCTTACGAGATAAAGATATTATTTCGCCAATACTTCATCAAGTGCAGTTTCAAAACGCTGTACTGCTCCGTCTACATCAGTCAATTTATCTAGACCAAATAAACCTAAGCGGAACGTTTTAAAGTTATCTGGCTCACCAACTTTTAGCGGTACACCAGCAGCGATTTGCATGCCTGTTTCGGCAAACGCACTGCCTTTATGCATATCATCGCGATCGGTGTAAGCAACCACGACGCCTGGCGCTTCAAAACCTTTTGCCGCAACGCTTTCAATGCCTTTAGCGGCTAATACTTCACGAATACGGTTGCCCAATTGCCACTGCGCATCACGCAATTTATCAAAGCCAATCTCTTTTGACTCTAAAATAGTATCGCGGAATTGACGTAAGCTATCGGTTGGCATGGTGGCATGATAAGCGTGACCGCCATTTTCATAGGCACGCATGACATTTAACCACTGCTTTAAGTCCAAGCTAAAGCTATCTGATTCTGTATTGTCTACTTTTTCGATTGCCGCAGCGCTTAGCATGACTAAGCCTGCACACGGAGTGCTGCTCCACCCTTTTTGCGGGGCGCTGATGAGAACATCAATACCCAAGTCTTTCATGTCCAACCACACACAACCTGAAGCGATACAATCAATGACCAATAAACCGCCAACGCTATGTACAGCCGCGCTTAGCGCTTTGATATAGTCTGATGATAAAATAATACCCGATGAGGTTTCGACGTGCGGCGCAAAGACCACTGCTGGTTTCTCTGCTTTAATTTTAGCAACGGCTTCATCGATATCAACGGGGGCAAATGGTTTTGGTGACTCACCCTCTTCACGATGTGCCGTCAATACCGTAGACGACTTGGCGATTTTGCCTTTTTCTAAAATTTGCGTCCAGCGATAGCTAAACCAACCGTTACGAATAATGAGACAATCTTCATCATTGGCCAATTGGCGCGCAACGGCTTCCATTCCATAAGTGCCAGCACCCGGTACAATGACCACTGCTTCGGCGTTATACACGGATTTTAGGTCGCTAGATAGGTCATTCATCACTTGCTGAAAGACTTTTGACATGTGGTTTAAGGCGCGGTCAGTATAGACCACTGAGTATTCTAATAAGCCGTTTGGATCAATATCTTGACGTAATGCAGTCATAGGAAGCTCCTAGTTTATAGTTAGATAGTTTAATTTTTCTCAAGCATTGGCTATAGCAAAATCCAGATACTCTCTTAAACCAACCTGCCTTAATAACGCTAACCAATCTACACACCTACTGTTCGCCAACTTAGCCAAATAATGCTTCTATTAGATAACATGGTTGTCAAATAACGTTTTTGTTAAATAATATGGCTGTCAAATAGCATTGCTGACCAATAGTATAGTTGTTAGATTGCATAGCAGCTAGATACTACTATGGGTAGTATTAACTGAATATTAATATTGGGTAATAGTCGAGAGCATGACGCAGGGTTGACGATATAGCACTTTATCCTAGCGCTATTGCCGTTGGTGATTGTGTTTTGCACGCCGTGTTTTTATTGATTTTAGACAAAGTCGTACAGAACAGGTGCGCCACTATAGGGGCTACGCGGTGGTAGGCTAATAATGGTCACTAACAACTGATGAGATGAATAGGCATCAAGCGAGAACATATACACTAAGGTTTTTGGAGAATAACCGCTCGCATATAACAAAAGATTATCATCGCTTAATATACTCATAACAGCTTGATATTAGCACTGATAATGCAGGTTGACAACGATATGTTTGCGCAATAATAACGTTTGCGCCGCTTATGTTTTTTTGATCAGTCAATAATAACTATCGACGTCCGCGATGAGCCTCTTGCAGCCCAGACACCACAAAGTCTAGCAACTCACTATCCCCTTCACGGGCAGCCTTGCGCATAAGCTTCGATGGTGCGTGGGTTAGCGTCTGCGTCAGGCGGCGTGACAGCTCAATGATAATATCTTCAGGACTGGCATTATCCTGTTGTAGCTTGGCAATGGATTCATGCAGGAGTTTATCTACTTGATCCTGCGTATGCGCGCGATACTGCTGAATGTCTTTACCGACTTGGCGCACTTGAAAGCTGCGATCCATCTCAACGACTAATTGGCTAACGAGCAATTCTGCATCAACTGCTGCTTGCCTCCGCTGTTCAATATTTCCAGCGATCACGTGTTGTAAATCATCGACAGAGTAGAGATAAACATCATCGATACGACTAATGGTCGAGTCAATATCGCGCGGTACGGCTAAGTCAATCATCAACATGGGCTGATAACGACGATGTTTCAGCGCCCGCAAAGTCATGGTTTTATCGATCAACACATCCATACTACCGCTACAGCTACTAACGATATCGGCTTCTGCTAAAACTTGTGGTAACTCTTGCAAAGGTCTGACTTCTACCAAGTGACCTGCGCGGCGCAGCTCCACTGCCAGCGCTTCAGCGCGCTCAGGATTGCGGTTGCAAATAATCACGCGACCTACACCAAGCCCAGCAATGTGGGTAGCAACCAAACGGTTCATCTCACCTGCCGCGACCACCAGCAAAGTGCGACTAGGCAAATCATCAAATATTTGCGTCACTAATTTGGCGGCCGCATAGCTAAGCGATACCGCTTGAGCACCCACTTGGGTCTCATTACGTACGCGTTTGGCGGCAGCAAATACTTGATCGATAATCCAGCCAAGCTGATTACTCAGGGCTTTTTGTTCTTGCGCGAGCTGTACTGAGCGTTTGATTTGACCGAGTATCTGCGGCTCACCCAATATCATAGAGTCAAGCCCTGCGGCAACTCTAAGCCAATGGGTCAGCGCGTGAGTGTCACGGTGCACATAAAGATAGGGATCAATCTCAGACAGTGACAACTGCTTAAAGTCAGCAAGCCACGCTTTAATTTTTAAGATATGAGCACTAATAGCCGCCGAAGATGTCTGAGCACCGACCGCGCCATTAGCAGACATAGAGGGCACATCTTGCGGCTCTGCTAGCTGCGGCACAAGCGCATAGATTTCCGTACGATTGCAAGTAGAAACAATCACACTGCCATCAGTAAAGGCCTCTAATTGTTTGAGAGCGATATTCACATCGTCACCCACAAGCGCCAAGCGCTCTCTCAGAGCGACTGGTGCAGTTTTGTGATTGACCCCAATGACCACTAATCTCATTATTGATAGACCATAAACATGACGCTCACCTGCCAGCCCACGCTATCTCATTATTTTTAAAAGACAGTTGTAGACGACAGCGCTGAAAGGAAGACTCTAAAAGCCGCCTATTATATCATTATTGCCAGCTTTAATTAACACTCAGCTATCGATGATAGCTATTTGCTTGTATCTGGGCACATGAGTAACAAATCAACTACCGATACGATTGTTAAAACCAATATCTATGTTTTAGCGAGCGCTTATAGAAATGGATAAAAATCATTCGCTTACTTGACGTTAACTTGTTATATTTTCACAATATTTAGGCGAAGATTTACAACCAATGAAAGAGCCCGTTGATACAGGTTATCGGCCAATCCTACTTTGTTAGCAAAAATTTGGTAGAGCGGCTGCTATTAATAACGGAGTAACACGGGCACTATTGTTTATCCCATCAGTCTGCTTTTATAATGTCAGGCATGGGTACTCGTTACCAATAATTAGTTTGAAATGATTAAAATAAAATTGTCTTATCGATATAGATGAACAATGGGCGAATACGGTTATCTATGATTTTTTTTGGGTCATTATTTCGATCACAACTTGCGCATGACGACCAATCTAATCTGCGTGCTCTATTGCATGCGGTTATCGAACGTCTGTGCCAGCGTTATAAGCTAACCTTGTCGTTGGCCTTTTGCCTATGCTTAGGATCGTCTTCCGTTCATGCCAGTCATCCTGATATCTCGCTCGAAGCCCATGTACCCAAACTATCCATTGCTGATAAGAACGACAAGGCAGTCCGTAGCGACGGCAATGATAATAGCCGCTCAACGCTACCAGCAATTGCTCCTACCAACACACAACCAATAGAAAATGTCGCCAATATTAATGGGTTAGCACCAACTATCTTATGGCAACCTGAGCTCAAAGAGCCTAGCCTGTATGCGCTGCTTGATGCAGAATTCGCAGCAGATCGCGGTGATAGACAACGAGCGATTACTATCTATAAGCAGCAAGCGTTTAAAGACGATGCAACTGCCGTATTTGAAAGAGCGCTCAGCCTTTCTTTACGCACTGAAAGGGTGGAGAAATCGTTACAATTTGCCAAGTCATGGCAAGACCAAAATCCGGATCACGTGCCTGCTTGGTTTTATGTGGCGCATTTGGCCCTGCGAGCACACGATTATCTGTTAGCTGGCGAAACCTTAAATCGTATTTTGCTTTATGATCCTCGAGCGGACTTAAGCGAAATCCTTATCGGTATCTATCCAAACAATGATGAAGACAAACGTGAATTACTTGCCGCTTTGCAACCACTAGATAGCGAGCAGAATGCCTCATTGTCGGTATTGAAAGCAGGGTTGCTTTACCAATTTAACGAGCCTGAGATTGCCATTGTTCATATCAATCGGGCGCTAGAACGCCAGCCTGACTATGTACCTTTTATTACGCTAAAGGCAGACATACTGCGCAAAATCGTCACGGCTGAAACCGTCGTCAATTATGTGAGCCAAGCACGCCTGCGTAATCCCGATAGTAAAAGTCTCTATCTGTATGAGATTCGCTACTTGCTTGACTTAAAGCAAAGCCAAGAAGCGTGGCAATTATTGCTGGATGCCCATGGTCGCTTCGCTGATGATGCCGAGATTACTTTGTTGGCTGCGTTGGTGAGCTTAGACATCGAAGAATATAACAGTGCCGATGAGCTACTCAATATGCTCGCAAAAAACCCCGCTTACCTTGATCAAGCTTATTATTACCTTGGTATCAGTGCCGAGCGTCAGCAGCGCTTTGACCAAGCCAAATACTATCTCAACGGTGTCATGCAAGAAGACTTGGTATTAGAGGCTCGTAGAAAAGTAGTGGCTTTTGAATTGCTTAACGGCGATGTAGATGCGGCGATTGCTACTTTAGAAAAGCTGCGTAAAGACTTTAACGTCTTTGCTCCAGATACCTTTGTGCTACAAGCCGATATTTTATGGCAGCAAAATGAGTCCGAAGAAGCTCTGCGCCTACTAACCAAAGCTGCTCGCAAATATCCTGATAATGAGATGCTCTTGTTCGCACGCGCTCAGCTCCTTGACGACAAAGATGACTATATCGTTAAGCGCACCTTGCTCAATCATCTGCAAGCACTTGACCCAACCAACCTCTCCTACCAGCTCAGTTACGCGCAGTTATTGCTAGCCAATGAACGCAGCTCTGAACAAGGATTGGCATTGGCCACCGCCATCATTCAAATTCGCTATGATGACCCACGTTATGACAATGAGCTGCACTTGCAAGCGCTGAATGTGCTGGCTGGCAATGCATTGGCCAATGAAAACTATCAACAAGTCATCGACTACCTGCAGACCCCTTACGACGTGTTTCCTACCTTACGCTCTGGCAGCTTACTACTACGCGCTTATCAAGGTTTAGGCAACAATGAAAAAGTCGAGGCATTACTCGCAGACTTGCAGCAGCGCTTCTCATTTGGGCAACACAATATCAATGACCGCATACAGCTTTACTGACCCGCCGTTTTATAGTGGACAAATCGTCGCGTGCTATGCTTACAAGGCACTCATAAGATACTAACAGCCACGCATAACTGAGTAACATACAACCATTAAGCTAATCTATTTTCGAAACAATGATTTCGTAAATTTGTCTATCTTTGAGGAAACATCATGTCAGTATTGGTCCATGCTAATAAGCCTAATAAATTGGCGCTATTCGCTGCCGTGACAACCGCGCTCGTCATCACGTCTGGTTGTCAATCACTAAAAACAGCCAACGCTACTAACCAACCCAGCGCGACCTTACAAGGTCAAAACGCTGAGCAGCCGCAAAAGCTTGAGAACTTTAATATCACTGGCAAAATCGGTGTAACGATGCCCGCCAATGACACCACAGGCACTCAAGGTGGTAGTGCGTTCTATGCATGGGGGCAGCAGAATGATCGCTTTGCCATTGAGCTGATCGGCGCGCTCGGTATTGGTAAAACCAACATCGAGTATAATGGTCAAACCGCCACTTTAGTCAGCGAAAAAACAGGTACCTTAACTGCTGATGATCCTGAGACTTTGCTCAAAAAGGCCACAGGATGGCAAGCGCCTATTTCACAAATGCCCTATTGGATATCTGGTCGCCCAGCGCCTTCCGATAGCGCACCACAGCTCGATGATCAGAATCGTTTAATCAGCTCAGTCAATGGTGAATGGACCGCAAGCTTCACCTATAAAGGGTCCGATAAGTTACCAAATAAAATCAGTGCTGTGCTGCCACAAGGCAATAAGGTAGTAATGACGATCAATCATTAAGACGTCATTGAATTATGAATAAATATAGTTAAATTCAAATGATTTCGATACAAGGAAGCCGATTGCAAGCTATACATTGGTATGGTTAGCGAGGCTGACGATGTAGCGGATTTGTATGAACTTAACTATAACTATCAAATCGTCAATATTTATTAAAATAGCTGTCTATGACTGATGATTATGGCGAAAAGTTATGATTAAAAACTATCACTAAGAACAATCATTAAGAACTATGATTAAAAACCTAGCCGCTACGCCTACTTCCACCATCACCCGCTTATCACCGGCAAAGATTAATCTGTTTTTGCATATCACAGGTAAGCGTGCTGATGGCTATCATAATTTACAAACCGTTTTTCGCTTGCTCGATTGGGGCGATTATTTGCATTTCTCAGTCATAGATGAAGCCGTAATTTTTACAGTAGATAGTGAACTAGATGCGAATAAGTGCTGTCATCAACTTATAATATTGGTTGGTGCAGAGACTATAACTGCCGATATAGAAGACAATTTAATCTTTAAAGCAGCGCGTGTATTGCTAGCGGCTGCCATACAGTCAAATACTCTACCTGAGCAGTTAGCACAGGTGCATATCGCTTTAGATAAGCATTTGCCGATGGGTGCAGGCTTGGGTGGCGGCTCATCCAATGCCGCAACGACATTGATGACACTTAATGAAATTTGGCAGCTTAATTTTGATCAAGATACGCTTATAAAAATTGCTGCCACTATTGGCGCAGATGTGCCAATCTTCATCTTTGGTCAGGATGCGATTGCGATGGGTATTGGGGAGCAGTTGACCGCAATCAAGTTGCCCGACCAGCAATATTTAGTATTGACCCCCAATGCTCACGTTAATACTGCCCAGCTTTTTGCGCATCCCAAGCTACAACGAGATATCGCCGAGCTGTCAATTGAAACCATCAAAAACCAGTTCAATGACTATGTACAAACTCTGACCACGCCCTATCACAATGTCTTTACGCCAGTGGTGACGAGCCTCGCCCCTGCCGTCAGCGCAGCATTACGTTACTTACAAGGGTTAGAGGCGCAAGCACTCGGCACAGCACGAATGACAGGCTCTGGTAGCGCGGTGTTCTTGCCTTTGGATGCAAGCGTGGCTACTGACAAAGCACTTTTAGCAAAGTGGATTGAAGAGGCGCCTTGTTCTGCATATTTAGTTCGTAATCTATGAGTTAGATTTGAGCTGTAGTGCGAAGATAAAATGATTATAAATACAGCGTAAAGCGCTTTGTTGACCTGATATTCGTTTTTTTTGACCTATTTTTTAATAAAAGCCATAAAAAGGCGCAAATGACTTGCAAAATCTGAAAATTTAATTATAATAGGTCGCCTCAATAGGGGTATAGCCAAGTTGGTAAGGCATCAGGTTTTGATCCTGACATCCGTTGGTTCGAGTCCAGCTACCCCTGCCATTTTTTAGTACGAAGCGTTTGATATGCAGTGATCATAGGTGGTTTATAAATAGCCGCTTATCTTATTGACATTGACAACGTTATCCCAGTTTCGGTATAGTTCGCAATGGACACCGCTAGGGAAAGTTATGTTTTAAATGGTTTATCCGTTTATAATATAGCGAACAGGTCGTGACGCTATTCTAACAATGACTTTTATTAAAAGTTGCTTTTAGATATCGACGTACACAGCCTAGACATTACAGGGGTATAGCCAAGTTGGTAAGGCATCAGGTTTTGATCCTGACATCCGTTGGTTCGAGTCCAGCTACCCCTGCCATTTTTTACTGTAATAGTAGTCATCAAAACTTTTCACCACTCTTTTCTGAATTTGAGCAGTTTGACACTGCTTAGCGGTCGCTGCTTGAGTCAATCAATAGGACTTCTGTCATGCCTTATTTGGCGATTTTTACGGGTAATGCCCACCCTGAATTAGCAAAAACCGTAGCCGATCATCTCCATATACCTCTTGGTAAAGCTGATATCACGCGTTTTTCTGATGGCGAAATCGCCGTAGAAATCAAAGAACACGTGCGCGGTAAAGACGTGTTCATCATGCAGCCAACTTGTGCACCAACCAATGACAATTTGATGGAAATCATGATGATGGCCGATGCGCTGCGTCGCTCTAGTGCGGGTCGCATTACAGCAGTCATGCCCTACTTCGGTTATGCCCGTCAAGACCGTCGTCCACGTTCTGCTCGTGTGCCTATCTCTGCTAAAGTCGTCGCTGACATGCTAAACATCGTGAGTATCGATCGCGTGATGACGGTTGATTTGCACTCAGATCAGATTCAAGGCTTCTTTGACATTCCTGTAGACAATATCTACGGCACGCCTGTATTGCTTAACGACCTACAAAAACAAGATTACGATAACATCATGGTTGTCTCTCCTGACGTCGGCGGCGTGGTGCGTGCGCGTGCTATGGCTAAACAGTTGGGCGATACTGACATGGCGATTATCGATAAACGCCGTGCCCGTGCCAATGAGTCGCAAGTCATGCACATCATCGGCGATGTTCGTGACCGTGATTGCGTCATCGTCGATGACATGGTTGATACCGCAGGTACGCTATGTAAAGCAGCTGAAGCATTGAAAGCAAACGGTGCACGTCGCGTATTGGCTTATATTACGCACCCTGTCCTATCAGGCAACGCACTACAAAATATCAGTGAATCTGCGCTAGACGAAGTCGTTGTTACCGATACGATTCCATTGTCTGAAGCGGCAAAAGCCTGTAGCAAAATCCGCCAAGTGAGTATCGCACCGATGCTTGCTGAAAGCTTACGCCGTATCAATAACGAAGAATCTATCAGCGCCATGTTTGACGCTTAGATTTTTAATGAGCACTTGCTCTACTTTCTGTTGGCAATGCTCGTTATAAAACACTGCTTAAGTTTAAAAAAAAGCGTCAAGTATCTTTACTTGACGCTTTTTTTGGCTATTGGTGCTGCACAGTCATTTTGCGTAGGTCTTTATTATTACTACAAAATCACGTATAATGCGCGCCTGTGCCAACCATTTGTTCGATTTAATTAGGTTGGCATTCTCAAAAGTGCTGATCATGCCCAAAAGTAACGATTGTCATGATAATGACTATCCAAAAAATCGTTATGATGAGCAAATGGCTACATTTAGCAATTGTGAATTTTATTAGCAATCATAAATGTTAGCTATCATCACGTATTAGTGGATTGGTCGCAAATCCACTTTTTTATGACCAGACACTTCATCATTCTTTTTATAGGATTATATCCATGAGCATTAATCATTTTGAACTAAACGCTGTTGATCGTTCTGCTGAGCAACAAGGTAAAGGTGCGAGCCGCCGCCTACGTAAGCAGAATCTAGTTCCTGCTATCATCTATGGTGGTAACGAAGAGCCAACGTCTATCTCTATCAAGATCAACGAGCTAGTAAAGTCACTTGAATTCGAAGCGTTCTTCTCACACATTTTGACAATCAATGTTGATGGCGTAGAGCATCAAGCGGTTATCAAAGACTTGCAACGCCATCCAGCTAAAGGCTTCCCAATGCATGCTGATTTCCAGCGCGTTGTAAAAGGTCAGAAAATCAACATGAACGTTCCTGTGCATTTTGCTGGTCGTGAAGAAGCGCCTGGTACTAAAGCTGGTGGTGTTCTATCAACGCTAGTATCTGATATCGAAATCGTTTGCCTACCATCACAATTACCTGAATACCTAGAAATTGACGTATCAGGCATGGAAATCGGTGATCTATTCCGTCTATCAGATATCAAACTACCTGAAGGCGTTATCATCTTTGATCTTGACATGGAAGATGCTCACGACCGTACTATCGTTAACATGCAGCCACCAACGGTTGAAGAAGTTGACGCAGACGCTGAAGAAGTTGATGCTGCTGACGTACCTGCTACTGAGCAAGGTACTGAAGACAAAGACGGCGAATAATAAACCACGGTTACATAGAGCACGCAATCTAGCGTCTGCTATGTAATACAAGGTTTGTTTAGTCAAAAAACAGCAGGTGATAAATATCTCCTGCTGTTTTTGTAAGTAAGGTTTGAAAAATAACAGATATGCTATGAATAAATAGCATAATCACAAACCTTATGCCTCATTTATTCAATTTAAGCAGGGTGTTTTTATGGCCATAAAGCTTATTGTCGGTCTTGGTAATCCTGGTCAGCAGTATATGTTTACACGTCATAATGCAGGGTTTTGGTTTGTCCATCACTTGGCTCAGCAGTTCAACATTACCCTCTCTCATGATAAAAAGTTTCATGGAATCACAGGACGTGGGCAGATTCATGGGCATGACGTACGTCTATTGATGCCGCTCACCTTTATGAATAAGTCTGGTCAGTCAGTGGTGCCGATGGTGAAATTTTATGGCATTGAAAATGATGAATTACTGATTGCTCATGATGAGCTCGATATTCCAGCTGGCAGTATCAAACTTAAGACGAATGGTGGTCATGGCGGTCATAATGGTCTGCGTGATATCACCCCTCATATCGGCAACGACTTCCATCGTTTGCGTATTGGTATTGGTCATCCTGGTCATAAGTCTAAAGTTAGTGGTCATGTGCTCTCAAAAGCTGCGCCCGATGAACAGATTGCCATTGATAGCGCTCTGACAGCAGCATTTGAAGCGCTTCCATTATTACTAAATGGCGATATTGAAAAAGCACGTTCACAAATTAATGGCTTCAAACTGCCAGAATAAAATCATGCTTTAACCATAATAGCCTTTTATTTTAGCAAGTTATCCCCCATTAACCTTTTGATTTGAATCATTAATCTCAGTTACGCTAAGGAAGCAACCTATGCTACTTAATATGCTTAAATGCAAATTACACCGTGCTCGCGTCACCCATGCCGAACTTCATTACGAAGGCTCATGCGGTATCGATGGTGATTTATTGGATCTTGCTGGTCTGCGCGAAAATGAGTCTATCGATATCTACAATGTGACCAATGGCAAGCGCTTTCGCACCTACGCTATCCGCGCTGAAGCGGGTTCTGGTATCATCTCGCTAAATGGTGCGGCGGCTCACATGGCAGATTTAGGCGATATCGTTATCATCTGTGCCTATGCTCATTTTGATGAAGTAGAAGCGGCAACCTACCAGCCAAAACTGGTGTATTGCAACGAAGACAACACCGTAAAAGACACAGCAAACATCATTCCGGTACAAGTGGCTTAAAGCACCAGAACACCGAAGATTTTTGGATAAAGCAAGGATAAATAATCGACTAAGCTGTTGAAGTTATTCTTATTATCCAACCAAAACCGCTATGCTAATATGAGAGCTGAATCTCCATTCTGATTCAGCTTTTTTTATGCCATTTTTATATGGCAAATTCACATTTTATACCACTCTTAAAAGATGAAGTCGTCAGAAAAATAAATGTCAGCGCTATGTTTTTAGGCTAAATGAGTTTGACACGGCTAAGCATATTTTTAGGTTTGGTATTAATACTAATTTGGTATTAACACTAATAAGGAAACAGACTGATGTGGTTGGCAGTTATTGCAGTATTGATCGGACTAGCTATTCTTGTTTGGAGTGCAGACCTTTTTGTTGATGGCGCCACTGCCTTAGCAAAAAAATTCAACGTCCCCAGTTTCTTAATCGGTGTGTTGATTTTAGGTATAGGTACATCCGCCCCTGAGATGGTCGTGTCAGTATTGGCGGCACTAGAAGGCAGCCCTGATTTGGCATTAGGCAACGCTTATGGCTCAAACATCATCAATATTGCGCTGGTACTGGGTGCAACCGTATTGATTAGCCCTATTATCATTCGTAAGGGCATCATCAAGCGTGATTTACCTCTATTGGTATTGATTACTATGGTCGCCGCATGGCAGCTGCGTGATGGGCAATTAGACCAAGCAGATGCGATTGTGTTGATAGCGCTGCTGGTCGTGACTTTAGGCATTCAGATTGTACTAAGCTTACGTGAAGGCAACCATGAGCACGAAGGAGAACCCATAGCAGAAAGCATCGATGCTGAACATATCGAGCAAACCCTAACACGGGGACTCATCAGCTTAGTTATCGGCATGCTTTTACTGGTCATTAGCTCGCGAGCTATAGTTTGGGGTGCAGTAGAATTGGCAACGCTGTGGGGCGTGAGCGAACTGGTGATTGGATTGACGATTGTTGCTGTGGGGACATCGTTACCTGAGCTGGTATCGAGCCTATCAGCCGCCCGTAAAGGCGAACACGACATGGCACTGGGTAATATTATTGGCTCTAATATATTTAACACCTTGGGCGTTGTTGGTCTCGCAGCGCTTATAGCGCCAATCACAGTCAGTCCAATTATCTTATCGCGCGATATAGTGGCGATGGGATTGGTCACCTTGTTACTCTTGGTATTGTGCGGGTTTGCCTTTATGAGTAAGCGTCCATTCGGTCGCACTTCTGGGTCGACTTTGGTCTTATTCTTTGTCGGCTATACTTTATGGCTAATACAAACCGTCAACCTGTAGCGCTTAGAGTCTATTAACAGACTATGGCGAAGATAATGTGGTTTATTTTCCTTGCTTGCGATTTCTAATCACCCGCCATAGTCCTTCATTCTCTGTTTTTGGCATTTTTAAGGTAATGGTATTCGATAGCATATCTTGCACTGCGAGACCACGTGGGTTAAAGAGGCAAAAAGCATAGTTAAAGACAAAGCCCAAAAAGACACTGGTCAACAGAACAGCACGCGAGCCATCGATGACACTACCAATGATACCAAATATAAGTGGCATGATACTGGCCGCTAAAATCCGCTTAAATGACTGTCCCCACGTTAGCAAGTGACCATTACTATTGACCGTCTTTAACCGCCAAGTCTGCATACCTAATGTCTGCCCACCGCGACGCCAAAATATTCCATAGAATCCCACTAACGTCAGTATAAAAGACGGCGTCATAATCACGTTTTGATACCACGTTGGCAGCGACTGCGCTTGTGACGACTCGCTACCCGTCTCCATCGTGATAAGTGTACCAATCACGGTTAGCAGGGTACCGACCAAAAACAACAACGCTAAAATTAACATGCCATCATAGAGAATGGCTGCCATACGGGTGCCAGGTTTAGCAATCGTTAGCTCTTCACTTTCAGAGACATGGTGTGCTGATGCTTTAGTTTTAGCAGCAGATTTGGTAGGTCGTTTAGGTAAACTCTTTGACATGGTACAAGCTCATAGCAAGCAGTAAATAGTGGCTCTATTGTACCGTAATTCACTGTCTTATCGTACATTATCCTAAGATGCCGTAAGTCATATAACAATGTGGTATAACCATGTCGTATGACTCATCAGCTCATAAGACTATCACACAGAAATTGCAGACATAAAAAAATCGCCAAATTGTCATAAGACAGGCGATTATTTTAAGGTTTCTTTAACTGGGTTAAAGAAGTGATGATGCAAATGGTGCGCTTGGAGAGATTCGAACTCCCGACCCCTTAGTTCGTAGCCAAGTGCTCTATCCAACTGAGCTACAAGCGCGTACTTTGCACATCATTTACTGCGTTGTTAAGAAACAATTGCAGCAAATTAGGTTGGTTATTATATAGATAATTTCGCTTGTGTCAACATCTTTTTTTATTAAAATCAAATTATTTTTTGCTTTAATAAAACAGAAGATTATTAACGCTTTTATATCGCGTCACTACTCTACTAAAAACCGAATAAATGGAGGTGAAGGAGGGATTCGAACCCTCGATACGCGCAAACGTATGGTTCCTTAGCAGGGAACTGGTTTCAGCCACTCACCCACTTCACCAAACGACGTAAGACTTTTTAAGTTCTAAAAAATAGTATTATTGCTGATAATACGTCTTATCCCGTGGGCGAGTATTATAGCAAAGCCAAAACGAATTGCAAGCACTGTCTACAAATTTAATGCAGTTTTTATCATATTTATTTGTTTATATGGTCTCATAGCCTCTTGAGCAGCTCAAATATCAATAAAAACTATTAAAAACGATGTTTAAGTTAGTCAGCACGCTTTAGGTTGTTGTTAATTGATTAATTAATGGATGAATTGTCTATGTACCATCTCTCACCTACTATGGCTTTTTTAGCAGTGGGTGTCTATAGTATTTGTTACTCATTGTAGATTATGTCAAAGGAATTTTTATGCGACCAGTGGTACTGTGTTTTTCAGGATTAGACCCCTCAGGCGGCGCTGGATTACAAGCGGATATAGAAGCCATCGGTCAAGCAGGTGCGCATGCTGCCATTGCTTGTACAGCTATTACCATACAAAACTCGCAGCAAGTCTTTGGTTTTGAAGCTTGTGCAGCAAATTTGGTAAAGGATCAGGCCACCGCAGTGCTCGATGATTTACCTGTTGCAGCTATTAAGTCAGGTATGTTGGGTACGACTGATAATATTGCTATGCTGACTCAATTTTTTGCTGAGCGCCTTATCACCGCTGATACGCCATTTGTATTAGATCCCGTATTGGTCGCCAATAGTGGTGGCAGTTTGGGCGATGAAAAGACGCTCGTTAGCGCATTTAGGGAGCTGTTACCATACGCGACTCTTATCACACCGAATACTCATGAGCTACGCGCATTAAGCGGTGAGCAAGACTTACACATTGGCGCGCAAGAATTATGCGCCCAAGGCACCTATGCTGTATTGGTAAAGACCTCACACGACTTTGATAGCGGCGATATAGAGCAGTATTTGTACATAAAGGGTGAGATGGTACATAAAAGCACCTTGCCGCGCTTAACGGGCGAATTTCATGGCTCTGGCTGTTCACTTGCCAGCTTTATCGCTGGGCGCTTAGCAATGGGTGATGCGCTTATCGATGCAGTAAAGGCAGCAGACAGCTGGATTACCCAGACGCTGCGTGCCGCTGATGTGCCGCACCCTAATAATGAGCAAGCCCAATTAATACCCAATCGTTTTATAGACTTTCAACATAACCTCTAAATAATTAATAAAAAAAGGGCGCTCTATATCTCGTAGAGCGCCCTTTTTTAGATAGCTATTGATAATTTTAGATAACAGGTTTCAAGTGACTATTAATTAATCCAGCTCAACCCAACATTGGCATGAAGCTCGCGGCAAAGCCACCAATAAACATCTCAAGCAAAATAAAAGCAATGAAGGCGACCATTGGTGATAAATCAATCATGCCCAAGTTTGGCGTGATTCGACGAAATGGTGCCAAGATTGGCTCCGCTAAATTGACAATGATACCAATAATCGGATGCTGAGATTGGGTAAATACCACAATCCAGCTTACAATGATGGAACCAATGACGAGATAGCGACACATACGTAAAAAGTCTAATACCAAGCTGATAGTACCAGTAAAAAATAACGGTACAGGAGCGATACCTTTATGTGTCAGTGCTGCTTTTCCAGAGATATCGATCAAACGAATCAAAAACATCAAGACGATAGCCGCAATACTGATACGCCCTTGCCCGACGGTTGGAAAAATACGCCCAAACACGTCGACAATGTGCGTTGCTTTATAGGCAGGCGCAATCATGGGGTTGCTGGCATCCATCCCTGCAAATTGCAGCATAAAGCGAATAAACACCAACATCATGGCGAAGGTGGTGACCAAATCAAAGATTTGAAATAACATGTTGTTCATGAAGTGCTACTCAATGTGACATTATTAACAAGTTTTGGGATGACGAATGTCATTGCTTGGTATTGGTGCTTAATATTGCTGCTTAGTATTACATCTCAGGCGCGTCATTCGCTTGTAGCAAATAATGCGCCTGATATAGGGATGATTATTTACTCATCTCTTCACTCAAGGCTTGGCTACGGTCATAGCAGGCCTGCATAGCCTCAACGATTTGACCACCGATATCATTAGCTTGCATTGACTCAACGGCGGCTTGGGTTGTCCCATTTGGCGAGGTGACCTTGCGACGCAATTCAGCAGGTGCGTCTTCACTATTCATCGCCATTTTTGCCGCGCCTAGCATGGTTTGCATAGCGAGCGCTGAAGCCTGCTCTTTATCCAAACCTAAAGCCACTGCCCCATCGACCATCGATTCAATAAAGTAAAACATATATGCTGGTGCTGACCCTGATACGGCGGTTACCGCATGCATGTGTTCTTCATTATCGACCCACATAACCAATCCTGATGCTTCCATCACCGCCGTTGCTAACTGCTTTTGTTCAGCAGAAATATTATCAGTACCGTACAGACCCGTTGCGCCCATTTGAATCATTGCAGGGGTATTTGGCATCGCGCGGACGATATTGTCATAGCCACCCAACATGTCAGATAAAAGCTCAGTCGACAAACCTGCTGCCACTGAAATCACCAGCTGCTTGTCTAAGACATCCGCAAAGCTACTGACCACTGCTTTCATCACTTGCGGTTTGACCGCCAGTACCACAATGTCAGCATCGATAACGGCAGCTTTTGCATCAGCAGTTGGATCAACCGTGTTCAATCCTTTAGCAGCCAATTGCTCACGCGCTTCACTGCTAGGATCAGCAACGGTAATTAAACTCGGTTTGACACCGCAGCTGACAAGCCCGCTAATCAAAGCCTGCGCCATATTACCGCCGCCGATAAAGCTGATTTTCTTATTATCTAATACTGACATACATGTCTCCTATTCAAAAATCCAAAGGTATTCAAACTAACATAATGATAGGTAAAATGACACTCAGTTTACCATACTGCTACTGGCATCGTTTGATAAATTGACGGTATCTAACTCCGTTGTAAGCTTCATCGAACCACTGAATTGCCATCGACTATGGCACAACCAAACGGTTAAATTAACAAGGGCATTATATAAAATCAGTGACGGAGAGTACTATGTTTTTCATTCGTAAAGCCAACCCTGAGGATTATGCAGACATTGCTAACATTCACTTCAAAAGTTGGCATGCCGCCTATTTAGATTTGTTACCAGTGTCCTATATCCATGATAAAAACAACTTATGTAATAAGACAAAAATGTGGCAGGAGTTAATGGCGCATCCTGATGTTATTGTCTGGATAGCATATGCTGATCATCATCATAATTTGGGGTTTATTGGGTACTTCATTAATAATAAAAATTATGAAATTACCACGTTGTATGTTTTGCCCGACTATCAAGGATTGGGTATAGGCACTCAATTAATGACAGTATCATTGAAAGCTCTCTTAGAATCTCATATCCATGCCCATTTTTATTTATGGGTATTAGAAAATAATGTGGCTGCTATTGATTTCTATCAAAAATTTGGCTTTGTAGGTAATGGCGAAAAGAGTGAAGAATGCTACAAAAGCATGCAAATAATAGATATCAAAATGGTTAGATATCTTGATGCCCTGATGACTTGATGACCTAGCCCTAGATAACCTGACCTCCGAAAATATTTAGGTTACAAATATTAAAAAGCGTTATTGATGCTTAGACTGTTTCTAATAACATTGTTTTTAATAGCACTATTTCTAATAACATTGCTTCTAATAGCACTGTCTAAAACACCAGCATTTTCTGTCGTGTCTGTTAGCGATCTACTCGTCCCTAATACCCAGCTCTCAAAAGGTGAAACCAGCAATAATGGCCACTCTTTATCCTGCTGTACGGATACGGCACTGACCACCACCAAACTCTCGCGCAACCATACAGGTACACCAAGCGTTTGATATAGTTTTTTGCCCGCTTGTGGACGTGATGCCAATGCAGTTTGCACACGCTGCTGACGACCTAATGGTGCGAAGGTAATCTCAAACTTCTCACCATCTTGGTCGCTGTCTAATAGCTCTACCAAGGCATCTGGTATCATTTGCACTTGCCAAATAAAGTTATCATCACTACGTAATGTAACTGATACAGGCTGAGCAGCCGCTGAATACGCATCAGCCACCACAAGATTAGATAAGGGTTGAATCTGTTTGGTAAGCGGTAATGCTAACCACTTGCGCCACTCACTGCTTAAACGATAAAGCTGCTGACGATAGCGGCAAATCGTATAGGACTGCTTGCGAGCTTGCCAAAAAAGCGCCGTTTGGTGATCAGCATCTCCACGTTGGCTTAGCATAAATACATCATCGACCAGCTGCTTAGCAGGCGGTAACGGTTCATCTTGACCGAGCCAATGATGCAATAGTTGGCGCTGACGATAAATGGGTAATGCTTGTAGCTTGTCTATATTTAGCACACGCTGGGCAGACGATAGCTGTAATGATGCTACCTCTATCTGCTGTAAATCTTCTGCCGCTTGTGCATTGATTATCAATTGGGCATCACGCAATAGCTGTGCGCTACGGACGATATTGTCAATGACATTGGAATTATAGGTTGCCAATACGGGCATGATGTCAAGGCGTAGCCCACTACGTACATTATCGCCAGCATCATTGGTTGGGTCATCGATATAAGGGAGCTTTAGGCGCTGAGCATAATTGCTGATATTGGCGCGTTTGACCGTCAGCCAAGGTCGCCATAATGCCATACGCTGTGCGCCCTGCGTTTGGATACGCCACGGCTGCATACCCGACAGACCATTCACACCAGCGCCTTGTATCAGCCGCATCAGCACCGTCTCTGCTTGGTCATCGGCATGATGCGCTAAGAGTAATACATCATCTTGATTGAGTTGCGCTCGCATGACATCATAACGAGCTTGCCTTGCAGCTTGCTCATCATGACCATTCACTTGCGCACGTAAAATCCGACACGGTATCTGCTGCGCTTTTGCCCAATGAGCGACATGTGTCGCCCAAGTGCCACTATCTGCTTGTAGACCATGATTAACATGCAGCAACTGCGGTAAAAATGGCAACTTACCTTGGCGATAGAGCTGCACACAGAGCGCAGCCAATGCTAATGAATCACGACCACCACTACACGCCAGCCAAAGCCGTCGACCATGCAGCTGCTCACAATATTCAGCCATACTGCTCAATAATGCTTGTGCCAGATCGATATCGACAGGCAAGTCTGCGATTGGCTTCATAGGATGCGAGAGGATTGCACTGCTGGTCATAATCAGCCTTATTTATTTAGCATGCATACATGAATTGACATATAAATGAATCAGCTTATACGTCAGCTACGACATCAGTTACAGCGTCAGTTAGCACATATATTAACAGCCACAAAAAAACGCGCCATAAAATGACACGTTTTTATTTTAGCATTAAGACTCAGTCTCTAATATGAAAAGCTTTGTGTACATGCATAGAGGCTTAGTAACAGAGGTGTGATAGCGACCATTAAGCAGGCAACATCACTTCTGAGTTAAAGGTTTTCAGCTTCTCATAACGCAGCTCACAACGCGCGTGTGCGTCTAAATCTTTAAGCTCATCTAACTGCTCAGCAATAAGTGCTTTCAAGGCGATCATGACTGGTTGCGGCTTGATATGTGCGCCTTCACCTTCTTCAATGACGGCATCAATCAGCCCCATCTGATATAAATTAATCGCGTTTAATTTCAAGGCTTCACTAGCGTCTTGTGCTTTTTCAGCTGTTTTCCACAGAATAGAAGCACAGCCTTCCGGAGAGATAACCGAATAAATACTATTTTGTAGCATATTGACTTTGTCACCAACGCCAATAGCCAACGCCCCACCTGAGCCGCCTTCAC
The DNA here is from genome assembly GCA_030686115.1 of Psychrobacter cibarius. NCBI lineage: Bacteria > Pseudomonadati > Pseudomonadota > Gammaproteobacteria > Moraxellales > Moraxellaceae > Psychrobacter > Psychrobacter cibarius. The sequence goes on along the minus strand of CP131612.1, from coordinate 245,421 downwards.
CGATGATAGTCACGATAATAGGCACTTTTAGGCTAGAAAAAACGGCGATACTTTCGGCAATGGCTTGCGCTTGTCCGCGCTCTTCAGCACCAATACCCGGATAAGCGCCTTGGGTATCGACAAAGGTCATCACAGGGATATTAAAACGCTCAGCCATTTTGACCAAACGAATCACTTTGCGGTAGCCTTCAGGATTGGCCATACCGAAGTTATGAGCAATACGCTCACGGGTGCTGCGACCGCGATGTTGACCAATCACCATCACAGGCTGACCATCAAAACGCGCCAGACCACCAAGAATGGCTTTGTCATCGGCATAAGCACGGTCACCGTGCAGCTCATCGAATTCGGTAAACAGCTGATTAACATAGTCCATAAATAATGGACGCTTGGCGTGCCGTGCAAGCTGCACACTATCCCAGACAGTGCTCATAGACGCTTCCCTTTAATAATTATACTTAATGTATTTATGTTTAAGAATAATATCGTTATCGATTTTTAGATAATGAAAGTACAGTTGTAAACTCAATAGAAGCTATAGTAGCACATCTTAAATGGCATGACATTACTGACAAAGCCGCTTTTGTTACGTTAATCTATAGCATACTCATTACAATAGTAACGGCATCGTGTTGATCGTCAGTGCAAAGCAGCGCTGCCTAGCCCTCAACCACGCTCAGCGTCACGCCCCATTTGGCAAACTGCTCAATCTCAGTATGCAAATCGGGCAATAAGAAAGCGTAGTGCTCACTGTTATTGGCAACGGTGATTTGCCAGCAATTATCGTCCATGGCTTGTAACTGTAATTCTGGTAATTCATAATCGCTGCGGCTGTGATGCGCCAGTACGGCTAAGCGTAGCAGCAGACAAAGATAAACGAGCTGATTACCACCGATAGTACAGGTCTGCTCTAACATATCTGCCTTGAGCTTACGACGATGATTGAGCATCAGCTGTGCCATGCGCTTTTGATCGACTTGCGAGAATCCTGGAATATCAGAATACTCAAGCAAATACGCGCTGTGCTTATGATAACTACTATGACTGATGGCCAATCCTATCTCATGCAAGAAAGCCGCACGTCTGAGTAAATCACAATCATCATTGGTAAGGGCGAGCTGACTCTTCACTTGCTCAAATAAATGACGACTGGTTTTCACCACTTGTTTGGCTTGTTTTTTGTCCCCTGAATAACGCTTAATCAGCGCCAGCACACTGCGATCACGAACATCTTCGCTAGCAAAGCGTCCAAGCATGTCGTACATCACACCTTCACGTAATGCACCATCTGAGTAAGTAATGGTATCTACACCCAGCACTTTCATGACTGCACGCAGTACCGCAACGCCTGCTGGGAAGACGGCTTTGCGATGTTCCTTAACGCCTTCTAAATCGATGTCATCGACATTGCCAATTTTAAGCAACAGTTTCTCTAACTTTTTGACACCTTTATAAGTGATGCGCTCTTGTTCATCAGCCCAGCCCTTAGAGACCAGCACATTACGTACTGCTTTAATCGTCCCACTCGAGCCAACCACACTACTCCAACCCAATTTTTGATAACGACCCTGAATCGCTAACACTTCTTTGCGAGCGGCTGATATCGCATTATTAAAGGCTTCTTTCGTGATTTGACCATCGGCAAAGTACTTCTGGGTAAAGGCGACACAGCCCATCTGCAAACTCTCGGTCAATAGCGGATCGAACTCTTGACCAATGATAAACTCTGTCGAACCGCCACCAATATCGATGACCAAACGCTTGTCACTACTGGCATTGGTGTGTGAGACGCCCAAATAGATCAAGCGCGCCTCTTCTCGTCCCGCGATAATCTCAATGGGTTTCGGCAATATTTTATTGGCACGGGCAATAAAGTCATTGGCATTTTTGGCTTGGCGTAAAGCGTTGGTCGCAACCACGCGAATGCGTTCGGGTGGTACCGAATCCAAACGCGCCACAAATCGGCTCAAACAGTCAAGACCTCGCTGTGCAGCTGCCGCACTTAAGATATTATTTTCGTCCAAGCCTGCGGCAAGCTGGACTTTTTCAGACATAGAAACGACTTTTCGCACCTCACCATGGTCAAGACGCGCAATGGCCAGATGAAAACTATTGGAACCGATATCAATGGCTGCCATCATTTCATCATCAGCAAGCGGCGGATTTGTAAGGTAGTCAATAGGCATAAGAGGAATCGTTACCGTGTTGGATAAAAGGGAGAGGATATGGGCTAAAAATCAGATGATTAAGTCATATAAACATCATAGCTGCACCAAATAGAGCCATTTACGCAAAGCGCCTCACGTATTTGATGCGATTTTCGCCATTAAAGCATTTATGCCAAACACTGGCAAGTGACCCAAATGCTAATTAAGCAGCAAGCGTATCATTAACAAAATAACGAATGCGCCATAAACATCCATTGCTTGTGTTAAGGATAGCGTTTTGCTACATTAAAAACGACCAATATTATAATAAATAACAGTTACTTAATGACCGCCTAGCCGCTTTATTAAAACAGAAAGCACTCTAATTACTCGCCCTAATATCTATACTCAATAAACGATTAGCAAGGAAGCTAAACAAATGAATCAAACGACCACACAAAACACTACCAAAAACGCCGATGCTCAAGCGGTCAGCAATGCTAAAAAAAATATGATGACAACCGTCAGTCCAACAAAGCAGAAATTTTATGACTTCTACTTAGCTGAACATCAAAACATGGCTTGCCGCCGCTTACATTTTGCTGGTAGTAGCTTTGGCTTATCGGGACTCGCAAAGTCGGTCAAAACTGCTTCGCCAAAACCATTACTTAAAGGCATCGCTGTTGGGTATGCTTGCGCTTGGGTCGGTCATTTTTTCTTTGAAAAAAACAAACCTGCCTCGTTCAAATTTCCTTTGAAAAGCTTTGCTAGCGACTTTCGTATGTACAGTGATGTCCTACGCGGTAGACTCAGCTTAAAAGACCGTAAATTTGATAAAATCGGACGATGATAACTCGCCGCTAGCCCAACTAACGTAAAGACTTACGTAATATTTTGCCTACCGCAGTTTTGGGCAATTCATCGATAAACTCGTATGACTGCGGGCGTTTATAACCTGTTAAACGCTCGCTTGCGAAGCTTTGTAACTCTTCTACCGTTAGGCTCAAATCCTTTTTAACCACAAACGCTTTGGGTACTTCACCGCTGTGCTCATCCGCAATACCAACCACCGCGACTTCAAGTACTTTCGGATGCTCTGTCAATGCCGCTTCTACTTCGTTGGGATAGACGTTAAATCCTGAAACCAGTATCATGTCTTTTTTGCGATCCACCAGTGTCAAAAATCCATGTTCATCTAGCACACCAATATCACCTGATTTAAAGTAGCCATCCTTTGTAAAAGTATCTGCATTGTCTCGTTGCCAATAACCACGCATGACCTGCGGGCCTTTAATACAAATCTCGCCCCGTGTACCTATTGCACAAGTTGCACCCTGTTCATCAATGATTTTAATATTCATCATCGCAAGTGGCAGACCAACGCTACCATTAAAACGATCTATACCAGGTGGATTAAAAGAGATAACTGGTGCAGTTTCGGACATGCCGTAACCTTCATTGATAATCATACCAGTGACTTGTTGCCACTGATCAGATACGGCTTTGATAATTGCGGTGCCGCCACCGATAGATAGTGCCAAGCGACTAAAATCAAGGTTGGCAAACTTTGGATGATGCAGCATACCAATAAATAAGGTATTGACCGAAGGAATGACATGCGGACGATGCTGCTCGATGGTATTGACTAATCCATCGATATCACGCGGATTGGTGACCAATATATCTTCCCAGCCGCCATAAATGCCTAGTAAGCCGCAAACGGTAAATGAGAAGATATGATAGAGCGGCAACGGATTGAGTATTTTGATCTGCTCGCTACGACCCGCTTCAATCGCATGACCAAACATCGCATAACACTGACAGACATTGGCCATGACATTGTAGTGCGTGAGCATCGCGCCTTTTGGCTTGCCGGTCGTGCCACCCGTATATTGCAATAAAGCTAAATCTTCACGCTCGATAGTAACAGGCTGATATTGCTCAGCGTGGTATGCACTCATAATATGGGCAAAGCTTACACTCTGCTCTAAGATATTTTTTGCAGCATTATCGGCTGTGGTTTGATTGAATTGACGAGTAGTATCGGCTGACGGTTCAAGTTGGGTAAGCAAGGCAATATCGTTATCAGCAGGTGCAGCATTCGGATTGACGGAACAATGTACGACGAATGACAGTTGCGCTTTGACTGCATCATCTAACTGATCGTAAGCAGAGGTCATACCATCGAGGACAATCAGCACACTAGCTTGAGCATCCGTCAGCTGATGCGCCAATTCATAATGGGTATACATCGGATTGACATTCACCAATACCGCGCCTGCTCGCAGACAACCAAGTAACACCACGGCATACTGCAATATATTGGGTAATTGCACAGCGACACGGTCGCCTTTATTGATTCCTTGTGCTTGCAAAAAAGCAGCAAAACGGCGGCTGGCAATATCCAATTGTGCAAAGGTAAGGGTGGCGGGGCCCATACTAAAAGCCACAGAATTACCATGCTGATCTATCTTGGGTTGCAATAAATCCAGCAGGTTGTGCTTGCCCTCTAATACATCTAAATTATTTCTTATTCCATATTTCTCATATGAGGCTTGCCATAACGGTGGCGTATTACTGCTAGGCATAGCATTAGTGCTTGTAGTCATCAGTTGGCATCCTTGCTCAATTGTCTTGATTCATCTCAGAATAGCATAATTTATCGTTTATTTTGCAATCACCCAAAGAAGGATTTGTCTTAGCCTTGGTTTTTTCATTTATGCAGTCATCGTCAGAAAATCTTTATCTTTTATAGTAAAAATCACAAAAGGATAAATATTGGACACAAAAAAAACCAGCATGATCTCTCATACTGGTTCTTGTAAGTACATACATTTTAAACAGGTCTTAAATAAACAAGGTCCTGAATAAACAGTTACGCTTTTGCCATTTCTGCAAAAATCTCGTCAGCGGCTTTGATAGAGATATCAATATCTTCATTGCTGTGTTTAATTGACATAAAGCCTGCTTCATAAGCAGACGGTGCCAGATAAATACCGCGATCCAACATACCATGGAAGAACGTATTAAACACCGTCATATCGCACTCTGTCACGTCATCGAAGTTCTTTGGCGTGTCAGTTTCATTGTCTTTGACAAAGAACATGCCAAACATACCGCCCAATTTATTGGTACGCATGTTGATGCCATGTTTGTCAGCTGCCGCTTGAAAACCGTCTACTAGACGATCAACTTTCGCTGCTAACTCAGCATAAAAGCCGTCTACGGTTAAGTCTTCAAACATCGCAATACCCGCACGCATTGCCAGTGGATTACCTGATAATGTGCCGGCTTGGTAGACGCCGCCGAGTGGCGCAATGCAAGACATCACTTCTTTTTTACCACCGAAAGCACCAACTGGCAGACCTGCACCGATGATTTTACCAAAGCACGTCAAATCAGGATCAATACCGAAGTGAGCTTGGGCGCCGCCCAGACCAACACGGAAGCCCGTCATCACTTCATCAAAGATCAGCACTGAACCGTTGGCGGTACATTCTGCACGCAAGGTATCATGGAATTCTTGGGTTGGAATGACCATATTCATGTTGCCAGCGATCGGCTCTAAGATAACGCAGGCGACTTCTTCGCCCCATTTCTCAAAGCAATCTTTAATCGCTTGCGGATCATTATAAGGAATGGTAATGGTGTGCTTAGCAAAATCCGCTGGCACGCCTTTTGATGTTGGCTCGCCAATATCTAGCATACCCGAACCTGCTTTTACCAATAAGCTGTCTGAATGCCCATGATAGCAGCCTTCAAATTTAACAATTTTGTCACGTTGAGTATAGCCACGAGCCAAACGAATCGCACTCATGGTCGCTTCTGTACCTGAGCTGGTCATGCGAATCATCTCAACGCTTGGGACAATTTCGCAAATCTTATCGGCAACAGTCGTTTCAAACGGCGTTGGTGTGCCAAAGCTTAGACCATCATCAGCCGCTTTTTTGACTGCATCGATTACTTTAGGGTGCGCGTGTCCCAAAATCATTGGACCCCAAGAGCCAACATAATCGATATAGGCATTGTCTTCGGTGTCATAAATTTTGCTGCCGTGAGCACGGTGCATAAAAATAGGCGTGCCACCAACACCAGCAAAGGCACGGACGGGCGAGTTTACGCCACCAGGGATATGCTTACGTGCTTGCGCAAATAGCTGTTCGTTTTTAGTGCTCATCATTATTCTCTACTTATTATTTCTTTAATATTGGTTCTGTCTTATTTTATTAACAATAACCTTGCGGCTTGTTGTTAATGCTTAGCAGATTTTTAAAGCACATTTAATAATTTATGCTTTTTTAACAACAGAAGATTTAAGCTTCATCGGGCCAAAACCATCAAGTTTACAATCAATATCATGACCATCAGAGGCATCGGGCAGCAGGCGAATACCTTTTGCTTTGGTACCGACTTTAATAACAATCGATGAACCTTTGACTTTTAAGTCTTTAATCACGGTGACGGTATCACCATCTTGCAGCTCATTTCCGACCGCATCACGAATGACCGCGTCTTGCTCTTCAGCTTGTGCCGCATCGGTTTCAGCCGCAGTCCATTCATGAGCACACATGGGACATACCAGTAACGCACCATCTTCGTACGTATATTCAGCATCGCATTTTGGGCAATTGGGTAAGCTCATAATTTCCTCGTCAGCCGTGATAAATTGGGTGTATTCTAGAGCTAACATTGTACCGTAACTCGCCAGCTTTAACCAATCGCTTCACTCGTAAATGCGGTGCTGTGACTAATTGATAGATTCGCTCATGTCTTACAGCGGACATTTTTTATCACACAGTGTTTTGTGGTACTCTGCTTTAACTAAATTTGGTTTGATGACCATGTATCTTTAGATGGTAAAAACCTCAATATTTACTTTAGCAATTACTTTAACAACTCAGTATTCACCACAATATCTGAGGCTATGGCTACTGATAACGATAGCGACTTATGAATAGGATAATAATAATGACTCAATCAAACGTATCGACCCTCCCATCAACATTGCCACACTTTGTTCAACTAACGATTCAAGGTGAAGATGCAGAAAAATTCTTGCAGGGTCAGCTAACCTCTGATGTCACCAAGCTCGGACTCAGTTATCAAGCAACGGCGCTTAGCAATTTAAAAGGTCGCATTGATTTTGGTTTGTGGATAAAAAAACAAGCCGAAAAGCATTATGATGTGGTTATCAGTGCCGATTGTGCTGAGGCTTTTCAAGCCCATTTAAAAAAGTTCGGTGCCTTTTCAAAATTTGACACCAGTGCGCCCGCGCCCATTTATCCTTGCGTGCTTGATGACGTGCCAACTTTTAGTCATCAGGAAAACCACAATACGCCAGCCGATACCCAAGCGTGGATGCAAGCGAGTCTTGCCATTGGCAACTATTGGATAGTTGCTGCAACCCAAGGTCTGTTTCAGCCACAAGAGCTGCGTCTGCATCAGCGTGGTGGTATGGACTATGATAAAGGTTGCTATCTTGGTCAAGAAGTGATTGCCCGTATTTATTTTAAAGCGGCGCCAAAAGCGTTTTTACATTATGTCAGCGGCACAGGTGACGTGCCAGCAGCCGGTGACAAGCTAGAAAACATCCATGTGGTTAATGCGATTGCCGATGGCACTACTAATGGTAATGGTTTTAAAGCATTGGTCGTTGCCCGTCCAGAGCATTTAGCGGATAGTGAGCTTACGATATTAGACTTACCGCCAGCGCTGCAAGCCGATGTTGCGCGTCAAAAATAGTACGATATGATGAGTGACGCGTAATAAGCAGCACTCGTCAAAACATTTTTACTAAAAAAGCAGCAGAGTAATCTATGACCCATATTGCGGTACTCGGAGCGGGCGTGGTGGGCGTGACCACCGCATGGTATCTTCGCCAAGCAGGCTACGATGTGACCGTCATTGAGCGTGAGCCAGCCGCCGGTATGCAGACCTCATTTGCCAATGGTGGGCAAATATCTGTCTCGCACGCAACCCCTTGGGCAAACCCTGCGGCTCCAATTAAGGCGCTTAAATGGCTGTTTCGCGAGGATGCGCCGCTGTTGTATCGCTTGCGTGCTGATAAGGCGCAGCTTAAGTGGGCGATGCAGTTTTTGCAAGAATGCCGGGCAGATAGAGCCGATGCCAATTTGGTACAAATGGTACGTTTGGGCTTGTATTCACGAGATGCACTACAACAGTTGCGTGCTGATATCGGTATTGATTACGAGCAGCAAACGCGTGGTATTATGCATTTTTATACCAATCAAGCGGAATTTGATGCCGCGATTGCGCCAACGGAGCGCATGCAAGCGTTAGGCTGTGAGCGTCATGTCATCGATATCAATAATGCCGTTAACCTAGAGCCTGCGCTTTACCCTATTGCTCATAAGCTAAAAGGTGCGACTTATACCAGCCGTGATGAATCGGGTAATGCCCATTTATTTACCCAGCGCTTAGCCGAGCGCTGCATCGAGGCTGGCATTAAGTTTTTATACGATACCGAGATTCTGGCGTTAAACGCAGACGCCCATTCTGCTCGCCCGCATATCCATAGTATTACCATTCAACCCAAGGGCGAAAACGCGCAAACCTTTAGTGCAGACAGCCATGTACTGGCATTGGGCAGCTATAGCGTATCACTCATGAAGCCGCTGCATATTCATTTAACTATTTTCCCAGCCAAAGGCTACTCAGCCACTTATCAAATCAACCCTCGCGCCCCGCATCTGGCACCCTTTGTCAGTCTCATTGATGATGAGTTTAAGCTGGTGACATCACGCCTTGGCGACAAATTACGCGTCGCTGGAACGGCAGAATTTAACGGCTACAATTTGGATTTAAATAGCACGCGCTGTGCAGCCATTACCCGCCGTGTGCAGCAGTTGTTTCCCAAAGGTATCATTGCCAATTCTGTGCAATATTGGACAGGGCTACGTCCGATGACCCCTTCTAATGTGCCGTTAATTGGGCGCGCGCACAGAGGTCAAGTCCGTCATGGCAGTCATAATGTGGATGCTAGTTTTGATAATTTATGGCTTAATACGGGTCATGGTACGCTTGGCTGGACGCATGCTTGCGGTTCGGCGCAGGCGATCAGCTTATTAATACAAGGTGAGACACCGCCAGTCGATTTTGATTTTGTTGGCTTAGGATCGTAAAAATAAGAAACGTAAGAGTAGGAAATGTAAAAAAGGCGCTACCAATATAAGTCAGCGCCTTTTTTCTTTATATGAAAGACTTTTATTCTAGAACTATTTTATGCAGCGCTCCCTGATTCCATATCAAAATTAACATCTGAATCAGCCGTCTCCAAATCAGTCGCTTCTGGCGCGATTGCTTGCAGTTGTACCGGTACGCCATTGACTGCCGCATTGCCACTTAGCTGATCAATTAAGGTATCGTCTGTCAAATCATTGACACTGACGCCCGCATGCGCTTGAGCGATTTTTTGTTTTACCCCTTTACGGCCATGACCCCACCCATGAGGGATACTCACGACATTTGGCATCAGCTCATCCGTCACTTCTGCTACGATCGTGACACTACCCACACGCGACGTTACTTTTACGTTTTGACCATCCTCAATACCGTACTGTTTCGCCGTTTCAGGATGCAGCATCAAAGTACAGCGCGGCTTACCTTTTACCAAGCGATAGCTGTTGTGTAGCCACGAATTATTGCTGCGTACATGACGACGACCAATCAATAGAATTTGCTTGTCATCATAGTCCTGCATCATCTCCTGCACCCGCTCTAAATCTGCTCGATAAAAATCAACATTAAGATGAATCTGCTTGTCTTTGTGTTTTAACGCTTGTGGCAGCATGGTTTTGAGCGATCCCAAATCAATTCCATGCGGATTTTTCTTCAATTGCTTTAGATTGAGACCCTTATAAGGCCCACGTTTCAGACCTTGATTAAGCACAAATTTCGGACCCAAAACTTTTATTGTTAGGCGTTCGACTTTGGTTGCAAGTACGGCTTTTTTATCCAAGCGTTTTGCTAACCCTAAGTAGATTTGCCAGTCATGTTTGGCACTTCTTTGCTTAGCAAACAATGCCTTTGAATATTTGGCGACGTTATGGACAGCAAAATTGTTAAAGGTGACGTCATAATGATCGCGCTCTAGCGGCGATACCGGCGGCAAAATGATATGCGCATGACGGCTGGTTTCTGTGACAAAGTAGTCAATAGCGACCATAAAGTCTAAGTTGGCAAAAGCCGTATCTAACTTTTCACCATTCGGCGTACTGAGTACAGGGTTGCCCGCGACAGTCATAAATCCTTTTAGCTGCCCCGCCCCTTCTACCAACATCTCATCCGCCATTGCCACGACGGGATAATCGCCATTAAAATCAGGCAAGTTACTCACGCGGCTATGGCGCTTACCTAAATAACCTGGGCCAGAGTTATTGACCACATCAACCGCAGGATTGGGGAACATTATGCCACCCACTTCATCCAAACGACCTGTGACAATATTAATCAGCATAATGAGATACTGACTCAGCAAGCCAAACTCTTGCACCGAAACGCCCATGCGTCCATAACAGACCGAGCTTTCGGCTTCACAAAACTCTTTGACCAGTCGTTTAATCTTAATTGCCGAAATGCCAGTAATATCAGCGACGGACTCGGCGCTATAGTCTTTTGCAAAGTCTGCAATGCGTGCAATCTCTGGCGCGAGCGCCGCGGCTCTATTATTGTTAGCACGTGCCTTGTCCGCATACCCTTGGAGATAAATTTCATTGAGCATGGCAAGCAAGAGCAAAACATCGGTCGCTGGACGAATAAAGTGATGCTCGCTAGCAATGTCGGCGGTTTCGGTGCGCCTTGGGTCGATGACCACTACTTTGCCATCACGGGCTTTGATGTCTTTTAGCTTTTGGCGCATATTTGGCGCTGTCATAATACTACCGTTAGACGCCAGCGGATTACCGCCGATAATAAGCATATATTGGGTACGATTGACGTCAGGCACAGGGATGCGCAGCATATGCCCGAACAGATGCATGCTAACAATGTGATGCGGCAACTGGTCGATGGAAGTCGCAGAAAAGCGACTGCGCGTCTTAATACTGGTTAATAGATGCTTAATGGTTAACATGCCGCCCAAATTATGGACATTAGGATTGCCTAAATAAATCCCGAAAGCGTTTTGACCATGTTTTTTCTGTACCGACTGAATACCGGCGGCAACCTTATCGAGAGCTTCAGCCCAGCCAATCTCTTTCCAACCGTTAGCCGTTCTCTCAACGGGATGACGCAGGCGATCACTGTCTTCATGCAAATCTTGCAAAGCAGTCGCTTTTGGACAAATATACCCTTTAGAAAATGGATCATCTTTATCGCCTTTAATCGATAATACCTTTGCTCCATCGTGCTTTATTTCAATACCGCACATTGCTTCGCATAAATTGCAGGTTCTAAAATGTGTTTGTTCATCCGTGTGACTCTTTTCACTAGCCATGGTCGCGCTCCCTGTTATTTTTTACTATAGTCATTCCACTATAAAAGTATTACTGCGTTAATCTCGTTTGAAGTATTAAATAGACATCTACACTCGGTTGCCTTGTACTACTTTTAAATTGAATCGACTATATCGCTTTCACTATATAAATTCCGTTTTATAAGTTTAATATGGTTGCTAAATTTACTCACCCTAACAATCTTAAAAACACTGAGAATTAGTCAAAGTGCAACATTGATAAGCTGAATGACTAGCTATTTACTCTGTGCCTCTCTTTGGTGAAAAAATGGCTAAAGACGCCATCAAAGTTTTTGCACAATATCTCAATGGCTTGCTGCCGTGAATAACGCTGTTGATGACAGCCCAATATCAATTCATGTACTTGAGCGGCAGCGATATCGACACAGAGATGAACGTCAGATTCGTCAAAAGAGCACTCAGCTGACTGCAATCCCTCTATAAATATCTTAGTCCACTCGTCTCTTATCTCTATGATTAGACTTCCCAACCCGTTACGTTCTATGTTTGAATCAAAGCGCAGACTGTCTTCGAGCAAACGTTGAAATAAAGTGATGTTTTGAAAAGCGGCATCAAAAATCAATGTTAGGCATTCCTGACAACGCTCATTGAAGTCCTCTTTAGACAGCGTTGGATAGTCTTTAAGCATATCTACCCACGCCATGCGCATTGGCGATAAATAATTGTCTTTAAGCTGCTCGCCTAACACCTGCTGCAACGCATCTAAACTATCAAAATGATTATAAAAACTTGGCTGAGCAATACCTGCGCCTTTCGCGATTTTATTCATACTCATACCAAAAGCGCCCTCTACGCTATACAGCTGCAAGGCACTTTTGAGTAACGTATGACGCGTTTTCGCCTTTGCCAGCTCTCGTTTTGTTTCCGGTTTTGTAGCACTTACACTATCAAGTACATTCACTATCAACCTGCCCCAACTTAATCTATAAAACAATTGTTATTTCAACTATAAGGCTATAGCCATTTAAACAAGAAGTCTATCACTAAATGTTTAGCCTTACTTATTCTTGATGATTCGTTTTAACCCATCCTAAAACAATTATAAAAAAATAGCCGCCACATTTATGATGACAGCTACTTTTTTTATTCCTATATTTACAGCGTGTTACGACGTCATTTTTTATAAATCATCGCCAGACTTGTTAATCCTCTTTACGTATGTCACTGATAAAACACTTCATTCATTACACAAATGGACGATGCATAACATAGCTGTGCAGATCTCAATAATGGAGCAACACTCTCAACATTGCATATACAGACATGGCGATGGTGAGCACTTATATTAGATATCACCAGTTAGCTGATTCATAAGTACTGATAGCAGCTGAGTAAAATGTCGATTAAAGACAGATGGAATAATTGTCTCAATAACCAATTTTATAATAAAAGAAGGAACATAAAAATGAACGAACATACTCTAAAAGGTGAATGGAACCAAATAAAAGGCTCAGTAAAACAAAAATGGGCTGATCTTACTGATGATGATTTATTACACGTTGAAGGTAGCCGTGATAAATTGGTCGGAAAAGTTCAAGAACGTTATGGTCACAGCAAAGATGATGCTGAACGTGAAGTAGACGCATGGCGTACTGAACATAAATACTAGTAGATAATCATGCTTGTAAGAAGTATTAAGATAAAAATCTTATAAGCAGATTATTTAAACGAAAACCGCATTAGTTTCTAATGCGGTTTTTTTATGCTGGACTGATCACCAACTTGATTTATATCAAATAATTCTAAAAGATAAAACTCAAAGTCCAGACACGATAAAACCGCATAGCAATTAACTGTTATGCGGTTTTATTGTTAACCATCCATGTTACCTATCACCACTGTTTCCCATGCATCCTTGCATAAGATTCAGCATATTGTGATACTGGGCATCCTGCCCTTTTTACTACAACTACCAGCATTAACTACTGATAGCAGCAAAGGGTATGTGTCCTTACTCCACTTATCATTATCATCCTGATGCTAATAAGTGAATCATTATCCTTAATGCGGTCAACTCAATCCTTGAGTCACATTCCCTAATGCCGTGTGACTATAATGCCTAATTCCTAACCTGATGTTAAGTCGCGTAAGCGTCATTTCGTGTAAGCATATGCTTACATGATTCATATTCGTTACCTTGATTACAACTTATTAACGCAAAAGACACTAATCATCAAGCTTTGTCCATTATGATAGATAATGTAAGAAAATATTTCAAAGCGCATAATGGTAATGACGATGGTAATAATTAATTTGCCAGTAAGTTATGAATACGATTATATGAAAAATTTATAGAGTGCGTACATGCTCGGCTATCACCAGCAATGATGCGACGGGTAATTTAAAAATATTATAGGATATTGGATCATGAAAACTCTAAAGCCTTTCTCATTTAAGACCGTTATGTCTACTGGTCTTGCGGTTGCATTATTGGGCACTACAGTTGGGTGTACCGTCGTCGGTCCAGGATATGATAATTATCCAGTATATGGTGGTAATGATGATTATGGTAACGCTGACTACAACCGTATTAGTCAAAAGCTACGCGCTGATCTGCGCCGTAAAGGCTATCAGGTTATGGATACCAAATCCGATAACTACCGTGGCAATCGCATAATGACCGCTTATGCCAAAAAGAACAACCAAGCATACGAGCTAAAATACACGTATCCTGATCTAAAGCTTATTAGCTCAAATAAAAAAGCTTGGTCTAATGTTTGGCAAGACGATAGATATGACAAAGACCATTACAAGAAAGACAAATATAAAAATAATGGCAAGCATAAGAATAATAAGCACTATAAGAATGACGATATCGAAGATAGCATTAAAAGAGACTCGCGTTATCCAGCAATTAAGCAACGTGCAATCAATAAAATACAAGGCATGGGTTATCGGGTCAACGACATTGAGCTGGAAGAAAAGAACGGACGCGGCGTGTTCGAGATTGAAGCCAAGCGCGGCTCGCAAGAATATGAAATACGACTTGGTTACCCAAACTTAAATGTGATTAAGATTGAAAAAGACTAGAGCATATCCTCCATTCAATTGATAGTTATAGTCAATCCTATATAAATCAGATACGGTGTCAGGCTCGCTTAGTCTACTATTTATAGTATTTTCGCTTGCCTTCCTTGAATCTAAATTATATTGAACCGACTATATTTAAGTGCATTAAAAATGAGATAAGTAAAATAAAGCTATTAAATAAAGTTTTTGGCATCATTGACTACTTGATGCCTTTGGTCAAATAAGCCAGCCCTTGGTTTATTTGACCCTTTTTTATAAGAGACGCAAAAACATCTTTGACATCATAAGAGGATTTGATGAACCACCATACTTTATTAAAAACCACTACTAGCACTAGTATGATTGCAGTGTTGCTGACGATAACGACTGGCTGTGTCACCGCACCTGGTTATAATGCTTACGGCGACCTTTACGAAGACATTTATAAAGACAGTAAGGTCTACAAAAAGCACAAGAAGACCATCAACTCCATTGATAAAGAGCTTTATCAGCCTGCTATCGAGCAAAGGGCTGCGAATAAAGTCAGCAATATGGGTTATCGAGTCAAAGACGTCAAATACAAAAAAGGTGACAGTAAAATAAAAGTAAAAGCCAAACGCGGCAGTGAAGATTACAAAATCGAGCTTGGCTATCCGAGTTATAACGTGATTAAAATCAAAAAAGACTGAGAGCTGACCCTAAAAGTCTAATACTTCAATCACATCATAGGCAGGCATTTCATAAGGATGCGCCTGCTTTAACGCCTCGACGACCTCTTTAATATCAGCATCAGCCACTACCATTTCTACTCGCCATTCCTCAACGGTTTCCAGTCGATCATGTGCTCCAATATTCGGATTACTGCCTGCCAGTGGCCTAAATTGCCCTGTCCCCTGCACTTGCCAACAGCACTGTTCATAATTGCCAATCGTCCCAGCGCCCGCCGAAAATAAAGCGGACTTGACCTGCTCTAATGCTGTATCTGGAATAAAAACGGTCAGTTTATACATGTATTACTTCCTTCCAGTCTATTTAGAAAAACAGCCATCAACTATCAATCTTACTATTTTTTGGATAACGAAGGATGGTCTGTCCAAATGTAGCGTAATAACCACTCTTTTGCCTCGCCCGCATAATCAATGCCAATCCGTGGACGCAGCGATACTGGCGGCTTGCAACCGTCGTCTTCTATCCAAACGGCTGATGCTGGATGAATGGATTTGCCATACAAGTCACGGTCGATTTGTAAACGCTTGGTCAGCTTACCGGGACCAGCGAACTGCTTGGGATGAATCAGTTGTTGATCTAAGCTCAATAACTGCTCATCTCGCAAGCGGCCACTATCTTCTGCTAAAAACCCCGCACGTATCAGCACCGACTCAGGGGAGTCGATAGCACCACTGATTAAATTGAGCATATGATGGACGCCATAAGTCAAATACACGTAAAAAACACCACCTTGCTCATACATGATTTCAGTGCGCGGCGTTCGACTGCCAGCATGTGAATGACAAGCGGGATCGCCCGCACCGATGTAAGCTTCGGTTTCTGAGATACGCATACGTAGTATTTTAGGCGTGCCATCCGTATCTAACAGCTTTCTACACAGCACTTTACCTATTAAGTCAGCAGCGACCACACAGGTTGGTCGAGTAAACCATGATGGCGCTAAAATAGTAGGCTGCGCCGTGGAAGTTTGAGACGTTGACATTAGTAATGACCTTTTATGCTTTTATATCATTGAATAATTAATAAGTTATCATAAAATTAAGAAAAGGTATGGCACACAGTGTTTAAGGAATGTTTAAACAAACCTTGCAAGGTCGATATAGCATTCAAAAAGATGATTTCTGCTGAATGAATAAGCATAAAAAAGGAAGAATGAGGTAACATTGGAATGAGGAATGAAACGTAAACTTAGACAAAAAGGAAGTCAAAAAATGAAAGGGATTACACGCTTCTCGAATAGCTTGATGGAAAAATATTTACCAGATCCATTTCTGTTCGTCATTATTTTAACCTTGGTTATTTTTGTAATGGGCTTAGGTTTAACCGACTCTTCACCGGTACAGATGGTGGCGTTTTGGGGTGAAGGCTTCTGGGCTTTGCTGGCATTCTCAATGCAAATGGTGTTGGTGCTAGTAACTGGTTTTGTATTAGCAAGCAGCCCCATATTTAAAAAAGGGCTGGGTAAACTTGCCAGTTTCGCAAGCTCGCCAGGTAGTGCGATTATACTGGTCACCTTAGTATCGCTTGCAGCAAGCTGGATTAATTGGGGATTTGGCTTGGTCATTGGGGCATTATTTGCCAAAGAGCTGGCGAAGCGTGTCGAAAATGTCGATTACCGTTTATTGATTGCCAGCGCCTATTCTGGATTTATCATTTGGCATGCCGGATTCTCTGGGTCGATTCCATTATCCATTGCAACAGCAGGCCATCCCTTCGTTGATAAAATCGGTGTTATTCCAACAAGTGCGACCATCTTTGCTAGCTATAACCTAATTATCGTCGCAGCATTGGTTATTATCGTCCCTTTATTAAACCGTCTGATGATGCCAAAAAAAGAAGATACGATTACGGTAGATCCAAAACTTCTAGTAGATCCTATCCCTGAGGATCTGCCAGCCAAATCGGATATGACACCAGCAGAACGCTTAGAAAACAGCTGGATTTTATCAATGGTCATTGGCGTATTGGGCATCGCCTTTATCGTGTATTATTTCGCACAGAACGGTTTTGCTCTAACGCTCGACTTGGTTAACTTTATGTTCTTGTTTCTTGGTATTATATTTCACGGTACACCTCGCAAGTATTTGATTGCAGTTCAAGAAGCGGTTAAAGGTGCAGGCGCTATCATCGTCCAATTTCCTTTTTATGCAGGCATTATGGGAATGATGACAGCTTCGGGGTTGGCAGGTGTGATGTCAGAAGCGTTTGTCAACGTTTCAACAGCGGAGACGCTACCACTTTTTGCTTTCCTCAGTGCAGGACTCGTCAACTTTTTTGTTCCTTCAGGTGGTGGACAATGGGCAGTACAAGCACCAATCATGTTAGAAGCGGCGGAAATGTTGGGTAGTGATCCGTCACGAGTTGCTATGGCTGTAGCATGGGGTGATGCTTGGACAAATATGATTCAGCCATTTTGGGCATTACCAGCACTGGCGATCGCAGGTCTAAAAGCCAAAGATATCATGGGTTTTTGTGTCATCGTGCTGATTGTCAGTGGTGTTGTGATTGGTTTAGGACTCTTGTTTTTATAATAAATCCTATAACTCCAACATTAACTATTTTAATAAAGAGGTTGTTCTTATCTTTAGATAATAATGAAGTAAATCAAATAGCAGTGGAGCTATTCAGAATAGCCATATTTGATAATAACGACTACCTTTAGGTCAAAGCCTTTATATTATTAGTCGTAAGATAAACACGAAGATTAATTTAAAATCACAAAAAAACTGAGCACATGGCTCAGTTTTTTTTACGCTAAAGATTGACCTGCAGTGCAGTGCCAATCAAACATCTAGCTTAATGGCACACCAATACGGTTAGCCACTTCTTCATAAGCTTCAATGACATCGCCTAATGATTGACGGAAGCGGTCTTTATCCAGCTTCTTCTTAGTCGTCTTGTCCCAAATACGGCAGCCATCTGGTGAAAACTCATCCCCTAAGACGATACGGTCATGGAACACACCAAATTCTAGTTTGAAATCAACCAGTATCAAATCACCTGCTTCGAATAACGCATTTAACACTTCATTTACTTGATGAGTCAGCTCTTCCATTCTGGCAAGTTGTGCTTCGGTTGCCCAGCCAAGAGACACAGCAAGTGACTCATTGACCATTGGATCACCCAGTGCATCATCTTTATAAAACAATTCATAAGTAGGCGGCGTCAATGCTTGCCCTTCTTCTAAGCCCAAACGACGAACCAAGCTGCCCGCAGCAAAGTTACGAACCACGCACTCAACTGGAATCATCTCTAAACGCTTGACCAATACTTCATCTTCAGACAATTGCTTTTCAAAATGCGTTTCGATACCAGCATCAGCCAGTTTTTGCATGATGAAAGCATTAAAACGATTATTAACGACACCTTTGCGTGCTAATTGCTCAATACGCTTGCCATCAAGCGCTGAAGTATCATCACGGAAATGTAGAATCAAAAGATCATTATCTTCAGTTTCATAGACAGATTTGGCTTTGCCTTTATACAGCAGTTGTTGCTTTTGCATTATGGGAGTTCCTGTTCGTTCAAGCTTATGTGGTAAAAACGCGCAGCGACCGCTGATTTTTGTATGACAGAATGAATAATATTTACATTAATCACTGTAAAATGTCAGCGGTATAAATAAGGAAATAGCTTTAATTCGAAGGACTACTGACAGCGCGCTCAGGCTTCGGTAGCTGGTACTGATTACCTGATTCGTTCTGTAATTTCAGGGTATTTGCACCAGCATTAGGAGTTGCATACAAAGGTACAAAAGGCGCTGGTTCTTTGTTAGCAGGCAGCTCTATTGGCACAAGCTTTTTGCTTTGCTGATATTCTAAACTACCATTGTCACGCTTACCAAGTAAGTTTTTAGCACTTTGGCAACCGCTCAATACTAAGGTGCTTCCCAATATTAAGGTCAGCAGCGCAGGGAATCTTTTTGCAGTCGGTGATGATGTTTTCATCATATTATCTCTCTGAGTTAGCATTTACACGCATCATTTTATAATAAGTTCGCACGCACCAAGGCGTCATCAATAGTGGCATGATGTTGTTCAGCCAACCATACCAAAGGCAGACGAATACCAGTATCTATCATACCCATTTTATGAAGCGCATATTTGGCTGGGATAGGACTTGACTCAATAAACAAGTCACGGTGTAAATGCTTGACCACATCATGTGCTTTATGAGCCGCATCAAAATCACCACGAAGCGCCGCTGTAAAAGTCTCGCTCATCGCTTTCGGGGCGACGTTGGCAGTGACTGAGATATTACCTTTACCACCAAATGTCATCAAATCAAGCGCCGTACCGTCATCGCCAGATAGCACGACGATTCTATCGCCCACTGCTTTGATCAATTGCTCACCGCGAGCGATAGAGCCTGTGGCATCTTTAATCGCAACGATATTATCGATATCAGCCAGACGTTCTACGGTCTCTTGTGCAATATCAACGACCGTACGTCCTGGCACATTATAAAGCATCTGCGGGATATTTACCGCGCGCGCGATAGCCTTATAATGTTGGTATAAGCCTTCTTGTGGCGGCTTGTTATAATAAGGCGCAACCAATAGCGCACAATCTGCACCAGCGTCGGCAGCATCTTGGGTCAGCTTAATGGCTTCCATCGTATTATTGGCACCTGTGCCAGCAATCACTGGTACACGACCTTTGACATGCTGAACAAAGTAGCGAATAACATCGCTGTGCTCTTGCATAGATAGGGTCGCTGACTCGCCAGTAGTACCAACGGCAACGAGGCAATGTGTGCCTTGCTCAATCTGCCAATCTATGAGATCCGCCAGACGTTTATAATCGACCGTGCCGTCAGGATGCATGGGCGTTACCAAGGCTACCATTGAGCCTTGTAGTCGGGTTTTGATCTCGTCGTATGCTGTGCTCATAACCGTGCCTTACTGTATTATCCTAGCTTTTTTCAAAGCTGTCACATGATAGGTCGTTGGCAAGTGTCAATGATTACGTCTACGCCTGTACTCATATTGTGTACATTCATAGGCGCCATTGGCAATATCTTGCTTGATATTAATGCTGAGTATTTTTTATGATCAATCTTTTTCTATGATAAAAGCGTTCGCAATATAGATGCTAAAAATCGTCTTGGCCTTATTTTTGCCAATGACCGACAACGCTTATTTAATACTAAAAATAGAATAATAAAAACGCCTGCTAGTGTAGCATATTTTGATTTGACCGCTATCAATCAATTAACGTTCAATCAATTGAATTGCTGACATGCCGTTACAACCTACAAACCAACAGCCTTATTATTCAACTCTCAGTTTAGCGCAATGAATCAGCGCTGATAAGTCTTTTGAGTCATGTTAACGAATCGTCAACACATCGATAGTGGGGCGATACAAGCGAAAAGGCAACCCTCGTGTACCAATACCGCTACTGACAAATATCTGCGCACTGCCATGTTGGTATAAACCCCGCTGCTTACCCATGCGGCTATTATTCAACAGGGTTGACTGCTCGCTACTACGTGCGATATTTTTTTGTTTTTGTGCCAACCATATATTTTTTTGAATCGCCTTTGCTGCACCAGTAATCAATAGTGGTCGTGGCTGTAAGGATTTTGGCAAATCGCTAATACTATCAAATCGTGAAGCCAAGATGATGACGGGCTTCGTGGTATTAGCAATTTCAGCACCAAGCGCGGCTTTATCAGACGCATTTGCCTCTTCAATATCAGCAAACTGTTTAGGAACATCTTGCCAGCCGCAAAGCACGGCGACGGTTGGGCTATTTTCCAAATTTTGCTGTCTAAAACCCTCTTTATTATTTTTAGAATAGCTCGCACTGGGCATTACTGAAAGCGCATTAGTAGCCCCAGTACATTTAAGTGGCAGTGACGTACACTGCTGACCGATATAGCTAATATCGAGTACATCAAAGGCACTGGACAACGTATCTTCTAATAGCGGCTGTCCTTGCTTAGTCGTATTAATCGATTGATAACGCAAGTCTGAGGTACTCATCACTGTATAAATAGGCTTATTAACCCCTTTAAACAACATGAGCTGACCCACTAAATCAGCACTTGGATAATATAACCAGTCGCCCGTAATCAGCACCGCATCTGCTGGTAACGCATTGATGGTAGCAACCAGTTTACGAATATGACGCGGCTTGCCGCTATACAAGCCTATGCGTAAATCAGCCAATACGGCAACCGTCAACGGTGTGGATAAATCTAAGTCGATTGCATGATGATCTAAACGTAAACGATTGGGTTGTATCACCACGGTATAAAAATAGAACCCCATTGCAAATACAGCCACTAGCACGAGTGGTAGTGATAGCTGCGCTAGTATCGGCAGCATGTCTTGCGACCAACCTATCACCAACAGCAAAGCCCAAACGGGCATAGTATAGGCAGCATAATATAGTGCCAATTTAAACCAAATACGCATAAAACGTTTGGTAGGATTGGCATTGAACGTTTGTAATCCTGACCACAGTATAATATACGCAAGCAATACTGCTGTCGTAGAGATACTTAGGATATAAAGAGCATGGTCAGTCATAATTACCTGATGGTTACGAGAGAGTATGAGCCGAGCAACTGGCTTACCCTATATTAGAACGTATAGAGCGATAAATAAATCGCTCCATGAACAAGTTAGTGACAATGTTAAATTATTTTAAGTCATGGTTAAAAAAATCAGCCATTATAGGGGTCGAGCTCTATCATAGACAAGTAGAATTATTGACGCGCCTGTTATGCCATGCTCAGTTGCTGCCCCGACTACCCATTACTCCTACCAAGCTATCAAAGCTATCAAGGCTTACTCAATACGTAAGCCAATAATCGCGGGAATACCTTGGCGGATAATTTCAATGGTTACTACGCCTTTTTTGGGCAATGATGAGATCGCGCTTGAAAAATCCGTGACCTTTTTAATTGGCTTTTGGTGGAAATTGGTAATCACATCACCTGCCAATAGACCTGAGCGCGCCGCCAATCCCGTTGGGTCAACTGTGGTAACCAAAATGCCCGTCTTATTATCCACTGCGATTTCTGCTTGCTCATCAGCGGTCAAGTTACGTAAACGCAAGCCTAACTGCACCTCATCATTCTGCTGATCGCCGCTTTGTGCTCTCACATCATTGGGCGCATAAGTGAGTTTACCGCTGATGGTCATCTGCTTACCATTACGCTGAATCTGTGCGCGGAAGCTATCGCTCGGTTTGGCACGATTGAGCAAGTTTAATAAATCTGAGGCGCGCATAATTTGCACTTCATTATATTGCAAAATGATATCGCCAGGTTTTAGACCAGCTTTTTGTGCAGGTGAGTCTGGTGATACTCTTGTCAGTAGTGCACCTTGAGGACGATCTAGGTTATAAGCTTCTGCTAAATTGCGATCGATGTCTTGCGGATAAATACCTAAATAAGCACGTACCACTTCGCCATCAGTTTTTAGCTGCTCGTAAATATCCATCGCCGCATCAATCGGAATGGAAAACGACAGACCCATATAACCACCAGTACCACTAAAGATACGCGAATTAATACCAATCACTTCACCACGCTGATTAAATAGTGGACCGCCTGAGTTACCCGGGTTCAATGCCACATCTGTTTGGATAAATGGCACGCTAGTATCGCGTGAAAAACTGCGTGATTTAGCACTGACAATGCCCGCCGATGCTGAGTAATCAAAACCAAATGGCGAACCAATAGCTAGTACTGGCTCCCCTACTTTCAGAGCATTCGAGTCGCCGATAGGCAAAGCAGGAAATTGGTTGCCCGAGACTTTTAACACTGCTACATCAGAGCGCTCATCACTACCAACCAAGGTTGCATCAAGCTCCGTTCTATCGTTAAGAGTAACAGTGATTTTATCAGCGCCCTCCACCACATGATGGTTGGTCAGCATATAACCATCAGCTGTGACAAAAAAAGCCGTGCCATAAGCATGCTCAATCGCTGGCGTGGCAGCCTGATCAGGAATACGTAAACGATCACCAAAGAACTGCCGTAACAATTCGGCTGTTTGGGCTTTGGCAAGCTCAGCCTCGCTGACGGTCTTGGTGACATTTACGCGGGCAACGGCTGGGGTAACTTGCTGCACTAAGTCAGAAAAATCCGCCGTGGTGACGACAGCTTGGGCGCTCGCCATGGCGGTGGCAGTGACGCCAGTAACCATCGAGGTACTGACAGCAAGCACCAGCGCACTACGTTTTAACCAATGCGGCACATAAAACTTAGATTGCGCTGTAAGCATATTGATAGGCATGTTGTCCTCCATATAAGTAATCGTTGTTATTTTTAATGGTTATGTTTTGGCTACTATCGCTAGTGACGTGTATACGATGTTTTAATTTTAACCAAATCCGTATATGACAAACGTTGCATCGGCACTTAATGTTATAACGGCCAACCTTTTTAGTCGCTATCTAGTCGTTTATTAGATTACTGTTTTTTATACCCTTATGCCATCGACCATTCACCTTTCCTTATATAAACACCCCAAAACAATGATAATCCTCGCTAGGTGCATGATAAAGACGGCTACTGTATGATAAGTCATCGTGCTATTTTGTCATTATTCCGATCATGTAGGATAACCCAAGGCGCGATTATTTGACCCAGTTATTGTATAGTTTTAACGCTGCCTACTGATATCGTGCTAGATACGGCCTTGCTCAGCATGAAATAAAAGCATGTTATGATAGCAAGCCAAATAACTTTTCAAGCAAACTAAAGTCTATAAATAATCATTATTGACTATTGTTTTATAAAGCTGGCTATTATCACCCTTATTTTTCATCTTTTGCATCACTAGAATAATGCGATGGTCGATTCAAGATAAATGGATAAAAAAAGTCGCGTGACAGTACTATCAATAATAGTCTGAGCGAGCTTGATGCCATATGCGATTTATATAAGATTAACGATTTTTTCTAGCAATGCTTTTGTCTTTACTACTCTATAGTAGTTATATCATATCTGGCTCATGTTGTGATTCATGATGGATACCATTGTCGTCGCTTACGTTTCATAGAGATGTGTCTCTATAGCGAGTAGCGTCAACTTATTACTATACTACTGGCAGCCGCGACTCTAAAAAAGCGGTTGATAGCTATAAAATACGACAAGATTATAAAAGGATCAATTTATGGATACCGCCCTATTATTATCTGGCGTGGTTGGGATTGGCATTGCTGCCCAATGGTTGGCTTGGTATTTAAAGCAACCGTCCATTTTATTTTTATTACTGATTGGCATTATCGTGGGCCCAGTGCTGGGAGTCTTCGATCCTGACTTGGTGCTGGGGGAGCTGATGTTCCCCTTCATCTCTTTGGGCGTGGCGATTATCCTATTTGAAGGCTCGCTGACGTTAGAGTTTGACGAGATTAAACAGCATGGCACCGTGGTGCAAATGCTGGTGTCGGTCGGTGTACTTATCACCATTGCTATCGTGGCGTTATCGACTTATCTCTTATTCAATGTCGATCCACTGATTGCTTTGCTGTTCGGTGCGCTCGTGTGCGTCACGGGTCCAACGGTGATTATGCCGCTATTACGTAGTGTGCGTCCCAATAAGACCATCTCTAATATCCTCAAATGGGAAGGTATCATCATTGACCCAATCGGCGCTATTGCCGTGGTTTTGGTCTATGAATACATCATCTCAGGCGGCGAAGCCAGCAGTATCTTATTGTTTGCCAAAATCGTGGTATTAGCGACAGCGATGGGTATGGCAGGCGCTTGGCTACTTGCCTTCTTGATGCGTCGGCATATGATTCCTGAATTTTTACGCAATGTCTTTACGCTTGCCTTTGTCTTGGTGTTATTTTCAGTATCGAACCATTTAGAGCATGAGTCTGGGCTATTGACAGTCACTGTATTGGGCGTGGCATTGGCGAATTGGCCAAAATTCCCACGCGATACGATTTTAGAGTTCAATGAATCTTTAACCATCCTTCTTATCTCTGTGCTGTTTATTATCCTTGCAGCACGTGTAGAGCTGGAAAGCTTACTTAGCGTTGGTTTCGCAGGTCTGGTGTTACTTGCTATCGTCATGTTTGTGGCGCGACCTTTATCCGTTTGGGCATCGTCTATTGGCTCAAACTTAAAGACCAATGAAAAGCTGATGATTAGTTGGATTGGGCCACGTGGTATCGTCGCTGCAGCCATCTCATCACTGTTTGCTATTCGTCTGCAAGAGTACGATATCCAAGGTGTTGAGCTGCTTGTGCCCTTAGTATTCATGGTCATTATTGGCACGGTTATGATTCAGGGCTTGGGGGCAAAAATAGTCGGCAACTTGCTGGGTGTCCGTGAGCCTGAGACCAATGGTATTCTTATCGTCGGCTCAAATCCCATTGCGCTTTTGGTAGCAACTTCTCTAAAAGATCAGGGCTTTGATGTCATCGTCGCACACAACAACTATACCAATATTGCCCGTGCACGCATGAGTGGTCTGCGTACTTATTTTGGCAATCCCATCTCTGATCACGCCGATCATCATCTTGACCTGATCGGTATCGGTCGGCTGTTTGCCATGAGTATGGACAAAGAGATGAACACCTTATCTGAGATTCATTACCGTCATGAATTTGGTGAGCGCAAATTGTACCGTCTCAAGTTCAGCGACGAAAAGGTCAAAAGCGAGCGCGATGATAAGCAAGGCAACTTCCACTCGCAGTGGCTGTTTGGCAAAGACGTCACCTACACCAAACTTGCCAGTATGCTGTCGAAAAAAGCCCGTATCAAGATTACCAACATTACTGACAGCTACAGCTTTGAGCAATACAAAGCCGACAATAAGCAATTCGTGCCGCTGTATACAATCGACAAAGAAGGCAAGCTACACGTCATTACCGATAAGTTTGACGGCATCGTACCACGCGATCGCAAGCTCATCTCACTGGTGGTAGAAGATGAAGTACAGCCAAAACCTGTCGATGTGACACCTAAACAAGAGCAGGCACGACTGGCAGCTGATGCTAACTTTGAGTCCAGCTCAAAAGCGCCTGAAAAGCGTAAAGAAAAAGAGCTGAACGATGATAGTGTTGATGCAACAGAACAATCCACTGCCACTGATAGCGACAGCGCTAAAGAAATAATCGCTGAGCAGAAAATCACTGAGCAGAAAATCACTGAGCAGAAAGTCGCTGAGCAAAATGCAGCTAACGAGATATCAAACCATTCGAGCAGCAGTGCTGAAACTAAAACCACGCCAGACACCTTGAATGACAAAGTAATAACGTCAAAAGATGAGTCTATTGACGTCGTTAATAAAGACGTCATGTCAGCCAACTCGACAGCGACTTCGAAGGCAATGCCTAAAAATAAAGTGTCTAACAACAGTAGTACGAATGGTAATGGCAACGCACCTAAAACCAAGAAGGGCGCGCTTGATCCCAATCGTTTACCCGACTCTGGTCAAGATAATACAACCAATGCAAGCTCTGATGTCGATATTACTAAAGGCGATATCACTAAAGACAACATTAACAAAGACAATATTCAAGAAATTTCAGATAATAAAGCTGTGAATAAACAGGATAAATAATTCTTGCCACAGCTTTGATTTAACAAAGTTTTGACAATACCTTGATGACTGTTTTAATACTTTATAAAATATCATAGTTTATAAATCACAAAAGCCCCAACGCAATGTTGGGGCTTTTTATTTGGCTAGGTGATGGCTTTATAAAATCAGTGACTAAACATCAAATCTGCCTTGTACCGCCTGCCATACTCGCGCGCTCACCTCATCGGCGCTGCCTGATGCGTCAATGCGCTGTATCCGTTCGGGGTGCTGAGTCGCCAGCGTATTAAAGCCTTTATGCACCCAAGTAAAAAATTCGGTCGCTTGCTGCTCAAATCTATCAGCGGCGCTACGTTTATTAGCGCGTGTCATACCTTCTAATACGGGCAAATCCAGCCACAATGTCAGCTCAGGTAGTTGCGGCACAAACTGCTCGATAAGCGACTCAATTTTGGCTCGTACCACCGCATCGCCATGTGCCCGCCCAAAGCCCTGATAAGCAATGGTAGAATCGGTAAAACGGTCGCATATTACCCACGTCCCACGTTGTAGCGCTGGCAAAATCACTTGCTGCATATGGTCGCAGCGCGCCGCAAATAGTAGCAATAGCTCTGTATCATCATTGATGTCGGTCGCAGGGTCCAATAATATAGCGCGCAAACGTTCTGCAAACCGGCTACCACCCGGCTCACGGGTACGCAGATACGCAATATTGTTATCGTCTAAGCGTGTGCACAGCTGCTCAATGGCAGTCGTTTTGCCTACGCCCTCAGTACCTTCAAAACTGATAAAGCGCCCTTGATTGAGTGCGATATCATTGATGTCATTGCTTGTTTTGGGCTGACTTGCTTGCGACTGGACTGTTTGAGATACGTGGTCTTGTATAGATGCTGACATGATATGACCTTATGTCATTGATGAGCGTTATGTCTTTATGTCGTTATGTAGACAGTTGCATAACGCTCAGTTCACGATAGGTTTTGAGAAAAGATAGAGGATTAAATTACTGCGGCGGGGTTTGTGATTTTTTCTCACGCATGACGCCAAGATATTCCTTTACCGCTTGATTGTGCGCCGCCAAGCTATTGGTAAATTTGTGCCCGCCATTACCCGTCGCTACAAAGTACAATGCGTCACTATCTGCTGGATGCAAGGTCGCTTCGATAGAGGCAGCCGATGGTAGCGCGATAGGTGTTGGCGGTAGGCCGTCAATTTGATAGGTGTTATAAGACGTTTTTTCATCAATGTCTTTACGGCGAATGTTGCCTTCATAGCGACTGCCCATACCATAGATGATGGTCGGATCGGTCTGCATTCGCATGCCTTTATCCAAACGATTTCTAAACACCGCAGAGACCAAAGGACGCTCTTCTGCCACACTGGTTTCTTTTTCGATAATAGAGGCCATCACTAACGCCTCATAAGGCGTCTTATAAGGCAAATTGGGCGCACGATTTTCCCACGCTTCAGTCAATACTTGCTGCTGACGCTTATATAAATCGGTCAGTACCTGCTTATCAGTGCTACCTTCCCCATAATAATAAGTGTCAGGGGCAAACCAGCCTTCAAGATTGTGATTGACGATAGGGTCGTTACTATTGATCACTTCATTTGGCAATATACCGACCAAATCCAACACTTGAGCAATACCAGCATTGTCTCTATCATTGCCACTATCGTCGGTCAGTACCTCTTTTTTGATGCCTTTATTATCCCGTAACGTCTGATATAAATCTTTAGAGGTTTTGCCTTCGATGATTTGCACCTTTACCATCGATGCTTTTACCCCTTGCCCAAGTATATGTAGCGTTTCAGCAAAGGTAGGGTTTTCTGGTAATTGATAAATACCAGCATGTAAGGGGCCATCGACTTTTGTTTTCATATAGAGCTTGGCAATCGTGGCAGAAAACAGCGGGATTTGCTGTTGCCACTGCGGCAGTAAGCCATAATAGCTCTGACCCTGCTCAATGGTGACCATTTGCTTTGGCTGCTCAATCCGCCCAAACAATGTCTGATAGACCATCACTAAGAAAAACGCAGCGATAAGCCCCAGCACTAGCAACACTTGATAGCCACGCTGCATAAAGAAAGATTGATTATCCGCTTTATATTCGCGTGGCTTAGCCGCTCCACTGATGAGTGACACATCTGTCGCTGGCGTTTCCTCTACCCCATCGACTGCTGGTTGCGTGTCCGGTAATGTGGTATCGACACGCTCCTCAACACTGCTATCCGGTTTATTCGATGGCGTTTCATTAGGGCGTTCAGGAGGCGTTTCAGATGTAGGCTTGCTCATGGCAACTCGCGAGGCAGAAGTTTGCTAGAATTTAGCACTGAACCGTACGATTTTCAATGGTATTTGCTTAGCTTATGAATTATCTTGGTATTTACGCCTGCTGATATGGGCTAATGTTTCTACCTTCTTTTGGTGTTTTTCCTTTTCTTTAATAACGAAAACTGGTTATGAACCTACATTTTAATCAAAGTCTCGCTGCAAACTACAAATCCGAACCTCAGAAAATTCGTGTATTAAGCGAGGATTGGGTTGCCAACCAAAGTTACTGCCCTAATTGCGATGCTGAACCATTGGCGGAATTTACTAACAACAAGCCTGTCGCTGACTTTTATTGTACAAATTGTAATGAGCAATATGAGCTCAAAAGTAAGCAAGCAAAGTTAAGCAACATTATCAATGATGGCGCTTATGACACCATGATTGAGCGTATCAGTAGCGACAACAATCCTAACTTTTTCTTTTTAACCTATTCTCAAGAATATAGCGTTAACAACTTCCTGATTATTCCTAAGCATTTTTTTAAGCCTGATATGATTGTCAAACGTAAGCCTTTATCAGTCTCTGCTAAACGTGCCGGTTGGGTTGGTTGCAATATTGATTTACGACAAGTGCCCGAATCAGGCAAAGTATTTTTGGTGAAAAACCAGCAAGTCATATCACGCGATAATGTCACCGAGCAATTTCAAAAAACCTTGTTTCTACGTAAGCAATCTACAGCTTCGCGTGGTTGGACACTGGATGTTTGGCAATGTATTGATAGACTGGATGCTAATTTCTCTCTCAATCAGGTTTATGCTTTTGCTGATGAATTACAGCGTAAACATCCTGAAAATAATCACATTAAAGATAAAATCCGTCAGCAATTACAAGTGTTGCGTGATAGAGGTATTATTGAATTTACTGGTCGTGGGCGTTATTGCAAATTATATTAAACGTTTCTCATTGAATCGCTCAGGCCTTGGTTTTCCCTCATTATCACGGTACACGTCTGCAATTAACTCCTCTCTATCGTCCCATAAAGGTAAACGTGCCGTTGCAACGAGACGGTCATGAAACTTATGCGGTGGATACTCTCCATCAATTTCATCATTGATTTTAAAAAAGTGCTCTTCTCGATAATCGACGTAAGCATGCATTCTATTTTTAACATAGTTATTCCAATACCAGACCAGCTGGATAGCTGTGCGCGTAGGTATAGTAAACTGCTTTAAATTGACTGTCAGCGCACGTGTGACTGGTTCATCATTAGGAAAAACTCTAATGCGTTGCTCGATAACTTCTTCTCTTGTTTCTGCATACTCAAACACGCCGCCAAACGCGATAAATTTTTTAAAGTCTTTCAAATACATAACACCGAGCGACAATTCAGTAAATCTTGATAAATGAATAATTTCATCAGGTTGTTTTTTTGCTAATTTGCAAATCTCATCAAAAATTAATAGTCGACGGATTTGTAAAGGTATTCGTTCATCTTCGTAGATGTAGTCCATGGATATCTCTCCTTATCAAAACACTATCATTGATCGATTTTCCTTATCGCACAAGTCTACGTAACAAAAGACGATCACTTCTTTTTAAGCGCCTTTGCTAACCTAGAATATATAAATACTCAAGAAATTTTGATAAGCGTATATCGGGGATAGTAATGATGAAAGTAGATAAAAAACTGAAGAGAGCCTTTCAGATAGAGATTGTCGAGACGTTGAATAATATCGTGGAGGTTAACGCAGAGAACGAGCAAGAAGCACTATTAAAAGCGCAAGATATGTATCACAATGAGGAAGTTATTTTGTACCCAGATGACTTTATTGATACCAAGTTTAATATTTTTAAATACGATTAGAATCGCTCAAAATCTCACCATTTCACCCGATAATAACGTCAGGCTACTCATTGGCATCACACCGCGCAGCGCATTACAAAAGAATAGCTGGCTTAGTCGTGGCAAATCCTCATCTTTTAATGATCTGACAATGACGGGCTGCTCCGTACCAGACAAAGCATCAATAATGACTTGCCGCATCACGCCAGCGACGCCAGATTTCGCCATGGATGGTGTATACCATTGACCAGTGGTTAGATAGTTTGCATTATTTTGATAAAGCGGCGGCGTAGACAATTTTTCTAATGACGTTTTTTCTGATGATAGTGTTACTAAAGGCGCGTCTGATAATTGATAAAAGACATTGCTCATCGTACCTTCAACCCAACGACCACTCATATCTCGTAGCAGACCTTCGCCGATGCTGGGTTTGATATTGTCTTCCGATACTTGGGCTTTGATGCCTTGTAACTCACCACTTGCCAGCACATTGTCGAGGCGATTGAGGCTTTTGAGTCCTGCTAATGGTGGCGGTAAGCAAGCAAGCTGCGAAGATAGGCAAATGGCAGAACTGATAGGCTGCATCGGGATTGAGCACCCATCAGGTAAGCGTAATTGCTCGGTCGTAGTGACAGTCATCGCAGAGGATTTTAGCCAAATCTCACAAGCACTACCAGATATGGTTGGCACATAGCCATAACCACGGACATCTTGCACGGCGCGAGTCACCATCAGTTTCAGCATGCCTTGTTGTAGTTGCTCGGCATGCGTCCGTATTATAGCCAATACAGAGTGACTGTCTAATTCAAGTTGTAAAGCTTCAGCATGGGAAATAAGGCGCTGCTGATGATGAGCCAACCACAGTATTTGCCCATCGATGACCCCCATCGTGGTAAAAAATCCATCGCCATATGCCAACCCACGATTGTCTAGCGATACTGTGTCTGAGATATCCGTCGTAGCACTTGATGGATGTATGCATAGCCAATTATTGAGCGGCATGATAGCGAGCACAGCTTACTTCTTATCTGTTTGGGCAGCAGATTTATTGATGACCAGCATACAACTATAAAACTCACATTTTGCCAGTTCTATTTTTTGACCACCGATGACTTTATTTTTGATAATTTGACCATTAAGCATATCAGAAATCAGTTGTCCGCCCTCATCACCCATCAGTTGGCGGGCAAGCTTATGCGCTTTTTCAGCATGGTTTTGACTTATCTCTTTTTCTTTATCAGAGTCAGTAGGATTGGCAAAGTACCAGCCCAGTTCGAGATACTTTTCAGAATCAATCAAATCCAAATACGGCGCATCGGTATCCATAAAGCGATATTTGGCGGCTGGATTACTGGCATAGTCGAGGCTGTTCTCATCAGTGCTCATGACCTTACCAAAAGTCGCCTTGATCTCATCTAAATTATCGACATTCAGTGACGCTACATTTTTAGTGCCCCATCCCGCAACGTCATATTTCACTTGTGTACCTTGCTGAGCAGTAGCGCCGTCTAAATCGGCGTTCGGCGCAGCATTGTCCTGTACTAGCGCATCGTCAGCGACGGTTTGCTCGCTCATATCGGCATCTTTTTGGGCGTCGTCTTTACTGCTATCACAGCCACTGAGCGACACGCCGACTGCCATTATCGTACCGACCAAGAGGGTCTGTAGGCTATTATTCCACATGGGCAATTTACTCACACTTTTAGATGATTCTCAAAATAGTATTAACGAGCAGGCAGATAGGCCGCTGATAATGGACATTATGTTTTATAAACAAGGGTTCTTATACTTGGTATTTTATGACTCAGTTTGTCATGTCAGTTTCTTATGGCTTGATTTTTGACAGTTCAGTTACTGATAGTTATGCAACTGCCAAAATATCAATATAAAATTTTCATGCTCTCTAGTTTACCCAACTGCTTAACACTTGACCACCCTTTACGTTACGGATAACGCTCCCAGACAGTACAGATTTGTTAAAGACCTACCCTGTCAAAAAACCTACCTATTCAAGTGTTTACTCGTTAGACCACCGATTTGTCAAATATCGCGTTATCCCTTATGATGATTGTATATCAATACCCTTCTACTGATTAATTTTTGCCTCTTATCGCAAGCAGACCTATTATGACCCAGCATTTTATCGTTATCGGCAATCCCATTGCCCACAGCAAATCCCCTGAAATTCATACGTTATTTGCAGCGCAGACGGGTATTGAGATTAGCTATCAACGCCAATATTGCCCCGATGATGCAGCCAGTT
The DNA here is from genome assembly GCA_030686115.1 of Psychrobacter cibarius. NCBI lineage: Bacteria > Pseudomonadati > Pseudomonadota > Gammaproteobacteria > Moraxellales > Moraxellaceae > Psychrobacter > Psychrobacter cibarius. The sequence goes on along the minus strand of CP131612.1, from coordinate 212,144 downwards.
TTACCGCGGTGCTTGAGGCATTTTTTCAGGGCGGCGGCGTTGGAGCCAACGTGACTGTACCTTTTAAACAAATCGCTTATGACTGCTGCGCGGCGCGCGGTGGTTTATCGGAACATGCCAAAGTTGCAGGCGCAGTCAATACAATACTACTAAATAAAGCGCTGGTAAAAAGTGGCGTGCCGATCACCGAGGCATTGTATGGCGATAATACCGATGGACAAGGACTGGTCAATCACATCGTAAGTTTGGGTTGGCCACTAAAAGAGGCTCGCGTGGCACTCATTGGTGCAGGCGGCGCAGCACGTGGGGTGATATTACCATTGATTGAAGCTGGTATCGCACATCTTACGATTGCCAATCGTACGCTGAGCAAGGCAACAGCGTTAGTCACTGAGCTTAGCGCGGCAAGCACGGCTATTCATGAGCAGCAGATTGAAACTTGTCGCACGGCGGATTTAAATGGACAGTTTGATATTATCATCAATGCGACTTCTATTGGTTTATCAGCAGATACGCTACCACTAAGCGACACGCTAAACGGTGACTATGCTTATGACATGATGTACGGACGCACGCTGCCGTTTTTGCAGCATTTTTCTGCGCGTGGCGCACAGATTTCTGATGGTTATGGCATGCTCATCGGACAAGCAGCGCTAAGCTTTGAGCGTTGGACAGGTCATACGATCGATGTTGCGCAAGCGACCGAAACGCTACAAAGTCGTTAATCAAAATTGACATAAAAAAAGCCACATGAACTCAGCTCATGCGACTTTGATTAATACTTTATTTCAAACGTACTGGTGGTTTGACACTCATCAATTAGCCAAAGCGCGCCAGCAGCCAGTTTTCGATACGCCGTAGTGGTATGCGTAAGTTGGTTGAATGCATCACTACTCCGCCGCTCAGACCCACCAAGCAGCCAATCACGGTATCAAAAAGGCGCGTGCGAATCACTTCTTGATAGGCGGACTCAGAAAGCGGTAGACCACTGCCGTATTCTGCAATAAATATCGTCAGCGGCGTGATAAATATGACTGCCAAGCCATAATGTCGATCCACCAACGTCTCGATACAAAGCATCATCGTCAGTATCGCCAGTGCGACACCCCATATTGATAATCCCCAAGACAACATCCAACTCGCCAAAACCACACCCAATACTGTACCGAGTAAACGATGTATTTGCTTAATCCACATGGTACGCAAATGAATACCTTGGATAATCAAAAAGCAACTAACTGCTGCCCAATAGGGGTTGGACAGCTGTAAAGTAACGGCGATGAGCAAGGCTAAACTGACAAAACTGGCGACAATCAAACTTTCAGTAATGGTATCTGGCTCGTAGCTATAAGTAGGCGTCGGCGTCGCTGGGCGCGTTGCCAGTAAAAATAACGAATACAGCAATGCCATCACTAAAGCAAAGCCACTGCCAAGCATCACCAGTCCAGTTGCACGCAAAATGTCTTCCAAAGCCAGCGGTATAAATAGCGCAATAGCACCTGCCATCATCACAAACAGTCCCGCTGGCGGCGGCTGACGATAATAACGTCCAAAAATCACAATACCAAACGCCATTAGCGTAAATATCGGCAGCTTTAATAGCGGGACTTGCTGAGCAATTAGACCGAGCGCAAAGCACAGCGACATGGCAAAACCCCAAGCCATCACCGTCACCAATCGATACGGCAGCTTGCCCACTAACGGTATATTCAAAATAACCATCGCCCCCAAAGACGCTTTAATACCTGACGATAAAGCACCAAAGTAAGCGCCCACAAACACGGGGAAGCTAATCGCAATCGCCGCGATAATTGGCATATGCCACGGTCTCTTACTACGGTTCACTGTCAGCAGATGCGCCAGCTCCCCATCAATTAAAGCCTTTATGCGAGCAAATAACGCTGTCAGCCAAGATGCTCGCGTTGCCTTGCGCTTAGATGCGCTCATAATTGGCTTTCCTTATATCGTAAATGCAGTTAAAAAATGTTTTTCTGATACGGTCACATCTATCATTAATAGGTACTTAACCACAGACGCTGATAAAAACCGAATCCATCAATACATAAATTAATGTTTTGATTTAAAATATTAATTATGAATATTAGTTATTAGTTATATATTTGTCGCTATAGAAGATTTATACTGACAGTAACGCCGCGACAGCTGTTTTTTATCAAGGATGCCTTAAAGGCAATCAAAATGGATGAGCTGTTTTTGATAAATCTGAATGACGAGCCGTGATATCGTCTATTCTTACCCCAAATGATTAAACACCCTTTTACATGAAACGTGGCTCAAATACCGAGCTAGCCATTTATGATAGCGAATAACTAAAGAGAGCGACTATGTTAACTTACAAAGCACCTTTACGTGATATCAAGTTTTTAATAAATGATGTTTTCGACTTTCAAACTCATTATAAAGATTTGGACAATGGCGAAAATGCCGATCCTGAAACCGTTGATATGATTCTTCAAGGGATGGCAGATTTTGCTGAAAATGTCTTAGCGCCTTTATATCAACCAGCAGATGCTGAAGGTTGTCATTTTGAGAATGGTGTGGTCACAACCCCTAAAGGCTTTAAAGAAGCTTATGATCAATTTGTAGAAGGCGGCTGGCAAGGTATTTCTTACCCTGAAGAGTACGGCGGTATGAACTTACCGACCTCATTGAACTTAATTAAAGCTGAAATGATCGGTACGGCGAACTGGCCATGGGCAATGTATCCTGGTCTATCAACTGGCTGTATCAATACCATTATGCAATATGGTACCGATGAGCAAAAAGAAACCTACTTGCATAAATTGGTCGAAGGCTCTTGGGCTGGTACCATGTGCTTGACTGAACCACAATGTGGTACGGATTTGGGTCAGGTTAAGTCTAAAGCCATTCCACAAGATGACGGCTCTTATAAGCTTAGCGGTACTAAGATTTTCATCTCAAGTGGTGAGCATGATTTAACGGAAAACATCGTTCATATTGTTTTAGCACGTTTGCCAAATGCACCAGAAGGCACACGCGGTATCTCATTATTTATCGTACCGAAATTCTTGCCAACTACTGAAGGTGAAATTGGCGAGCGTAATGGCGTGACTTGTGGATCGATCGAACACAAAATGGGCATTAGCTCATCGGCTACTTGTGTCCTAAACTTTGATGATGCCGTTGGTTACTTAATTGGTGAACCGAACAAAGGTCTAAAAGCTATGTTCACCTTTATGAACACAGCCCGTATTGGCACTGGTATCCAAGGTTTGGCGCATACTGAATTGTCATTCCAAAACGCGCTGCCGTATGCAAAAGATCGCCGTTCTATGCGCACCTTATCAGGCACAAAAGAGCCTGAAAAAGTTGCTGATGCTATCATCAACCATGCTGACGTACGTCGTATGCTATTGACCCAAAAAGCCTTTGCCGAAGGCGGTCGTTCGATGATTTATCATTCTGCGCGCTATGCCGATAAAATGGCACAAGGTATCATCAATGGCGATGATGAAGAGTTTGAAAAATGGGATGATAAATTGGGTTTCTACACACCAATCCTAAAAGGCTTCTTAACTGAGCTAGGCATTGAAGCGGCCAAACACGGTCAGCAAGTCTATGGCGGTCACGGCTATATCAAAGAATGGGGCATGGAGCTAATCGCTCGTGATGCTCGTATCGCCACCATGTACGAAGGTACAACTGGTATTCAAGCATTGGATTTACTCGGTCGTAAAGTGATCTTGCAGTCTAAAGGCAAAATCATCCGTGATTATACCTCAAGCATCATGAAATGGTGTGGCGAGTATGCACTTGATAAAGACATGCGTAAATTCGTTTGGGCACTCACCAAGCTATGTGCTGAGTGGAATACATTGACTGTCCGCTTGATGCTAATGGCACGTAAAGATCGTGAAATCATCTCTGCTGCATCAGACGATTTCTTGATGTACTCAGGCTATGTCATGATGGGTTATCATTGGGCGCGTATGGCAGCAGTCGCTTATGACAAGCTAGAAAACGGCGGCACTGAATCCCCAGAATTCTACAAAGCTAAGATCCAAACGGCTGAATTCTACTTTGATAAGTTGTTACCACGTACCTCGGGGCATGCCGAAGCCATGGTTGCACCAAGTGACAGCATGACAGCAATGAAGATTGAGAACTTTGCTTTTCTAGACTAAGTTTTTTAGAATAAGATAGCATCACAATTAAGCAATAATCAATAAAAAAAGCGCCTAGCATGTAGGCGCTTTTTTATGCTTAACTAAAAGTACAGACGTTCTCATTAAAGCCTATCGACAATAAATATACATCATAGATGAGGGTTAATGAGTAACTTATTATAGATAAATGGCCATTTTAGGAGCCAATAATGTTATCCATTGATCATCAAAAAACTTCTTTAGCCTCATTATCTATACGAGTGCTACTGCTCAGTACGGCACTGATCAGTTTTAGCGCAACTAGTGCTACGGAGCTGGCTAAAAACCCTGACACTCCTATTAAATTTGCCAAAGGCGCGATCAGTAGTACGGTCACTGGCAAATTAAGCCCCAATGAAGATGAGCGCTGGTATCGCTTTGATGCCACCAGCTGGCAATATGCCGTTATTAATATTGCACCACTTACTGGTACGCCTGAGACAGCCAATGTCGGCGTATTACATATGCCAAACGGTACGCAAGATGGCAGCAAAGGCGGTATCGTGTATCAAGGCTGCCTACCCGCAACCGGAGAATATCGCTTACGCATTGCCCGAAATTTGATGGCGACTGAAGGCAAAACGGCTGGTTATAAGGTTGAGGTAGTGATATTACCCACATATGCCAGTAAATCGCTATGTGAATACTTATAACGATTGATGAATCATCGTTTCGGAAGATATCAGCATTTTAGCTACCCAGCATTTTTTTGTGATATACCGCGCTAATTTCTTCAACTTCCACACATATCTGTAAGGCTGCTCGCCCTGATTGCTCTGCGCCTATCTCCTGCTCTATCGCCGTCACCAGCAGCCCTGCTAGCTGATTACGAATAACTAGGTCACGACCAGTCATTAGTTTTAGATGCGCATAAATAAAGCCATACGCCTGCTCATCATCTTCAACGCCTACCAAAAACGTCTCAATGGGCACGATCCGTGCTTTAATATCAGTCGGTGTGCCAAAGTGCCCACTGTCCCATAACGCTTTATTTAACGCTTTAAGCAATGATTCTTCATGAGCAATACTGACATTGGGCGTCATTTGAATGGTTAGATGTGGCATGAATATGTCCTTATAAAATATGAGTGAGGGAGTAAAATATTAGCCATCGTTTCAGGATTGATTGAACAGCCCGTCAGCGGCAACGATTTTTAGTCATCAGTAACTTTTTAGTCATCAATAATAGTACTAAAGCAAGCAGCAAGGGTCTCAGCTAATTGTGCTGGTGGCAGCTCAATTTCTAAACCACGGCGACCACCGCTGACATAAATCGTTGTCTGCTCTGCAGCCGAGCTGTCTATGATAGTCGGCAAGCGCTTCTTTTGTCCCAATGGGCTGACGCCGCCTAGCACATAGCCCGTACTACGCTCTACCTGCTTAGGATCCGCCATTTGCACTTTTTTGCAGGTCAGCAATTTATTCGAAGATAGCGCCTTAGCCGTTTTTTTAAAGTTTAACGTTTTATCTACGGGTAAGATAGCAACGGCAAGCGCACCAGTCTCTGTCGATACCACCAAGGTTTTGAACACTTGTGACACATCCACGCCTAGCTTTTCTGCCGCCTCTAAGCCAAAAGAGGCGGCATTACTGTCATGGACATAGTCGTGTAATTGATATTTCAGAGCGCGTTGTTTGGCAAGATTAATCGCTGGTGTCATAATATTTCAGCTTATATCAATGATATTAATGGGTAGATTTAAACATAATTACTCTATAGTGACTCTTGGTTGTCGCCGAACCATTATTGCGCTAAATACATTAACTTTCAATTATTTGAGCTTATTAAGAGCGGCTTAACTCACTATATAGTAACCAGACCGTATTAATATTAGCAGTATATACAGACACTATATATCGCTTTGATGGCTTTTATGGCATCATAAGCGCAACATATTTGACTATTTTTGATACTGATTATGATACCGAAGTTCTTAAAAAAACGGATTTTTAAAGCGCCAGTCACAACCGACAGCGCTTCTAATACTGACGTCAATCCAATCGCCCCCAAGCCTTATTCCAATGCGCCGATTAATCAAATTTATCGCAAGCTATCGGGGCAGCTACTCGATGTCGCTGTTAAACCTAAGTTATTGGGTGAATTACCTGAGTTCGATACAAACGATCAAACGCTAAGATTTTATGTGTTGCAAGATTATTCGCGCTCCAACAGTATTTTGATTGACCTGCAGACGCAAGAGCACAATTTACCACCAGCATTGGTTGGGGTACATGATGCCGCCCATAATATCAAAGAAAACGCAGCCATCATATTTTTGAACCATCCAAGCGCCAAAGACAGTCAGCTATCGCCGCGCCTGTCACGTTTGGTGTCTGCTGTTTTGCAATATCCAGAGCTAAAAGTACGTTTGGTGCCCGTCTCTATTTTATGGGGACGCGCCCCAGAAAAAGAGGATTCACTGTTTAAGCTGCTGACCGCTGACAACTGGCAAGACCCTAGCATCACCAAGCAGCTCTTTAATATCGGAGTAATGGGACGTGATACCTTTGTACAGTTCCATCCACCTCAAGATCTACGTACCCTTATCAATGATAGCCTTAAAGGTGATGAAGAAGGGTTTTCTATTTTTGATTCGCTAGCTACTGATTCAAAAGAGAACTTTATAAAAGAAAGCTCTGTGAAAGAGAACTCTATAAAAGAAGGTGATGTAAAAGAAAATTCTGCAAAAGACAGCAATTTAGACATCACGAGTAGCGTGGGCGACGCCGACGAAGCACCAAACTATGCTTTGGTAGCGACCGCTGACAGCAATCGTGAACTGGTACGTATGCTACAGCAGCGGCTTACGGTTTATTTAGACAAGCAGCGCGCCAGTATGCTCGGTCCTGATTTATCAGACAGACGCAACTTAGTAGACAAGCTGGTGTATTCACCAGCTATCAAACATGCGATAGAGGCAGAAGCAGTAGAATCCGGTATCAGTGTACGTGAAGCCCGTGTCTTGGCTAAAGGTTATGCCAATGAGATGGTCAATGACTATTCACATTCCATCGTGCGCGGTTTTTATAAGTTTTTAACGTGGTTATGGACGCAACTCTATGATGGCGTAGAAGTCCATCATTTTGAGCGCGTTCGTGAGCTTGCGACTGACTATGAGCTGGTTTATGTGCCTTGTCATCGTAGCCATGTCGATTATCTATTGCTATCTTATGTCATCTACAAGCGCGGTCTGAGCATTCCTTATGTCGCTGCTGGTGACAACCTAGATGTACCCGTATTAGGGCCATTATTACGCGGCGCGGTTGCCTTTTATATACGTCGTAGCTTTCGTGGCAATGCACTTTATACTGCCGTGCTCCGCGAATATATGCACACCCTTATTACGCGTAACACACCGATTGAATACTTTATCGAGGGTGGTCGCTCGCGTTCAGGACGTTTATTACCACCGAAGATGGGCATGCTAGCAATGACAGTGCACAGTCAATTACGTCATTCTGAGAAGCCAGTGGTTTTCATTCCGACTTATATCGGTTATGAGCGTATTATGGAAGGTGGCACCTATGTTGGTGAGCTAAAAGGCAAGCCAAAAGAATCTGAATCTTTACTAGGCTTACTCAAAGTTGGTCGTAAAATTGAGCGTATCTTTGGTAATGTACATCTAAGCTTTGGCACACCGCTGCATCTTAGCGACTTTATGACAAAATTCGATGTGCCAGCCAATAGCTTGCCGACGGATCGCACCGATACCCCGCTCGATGATAAAGCCAGCGCGATGGTCGATAACATCGGCGTCAAAATCATGCAGCACATCAATAAGGCGGCGGTTGTGACGCCCGTTTCGTTATTATCATTGGTATTATTATCAGCGCCTAAAGCAGCTTTAGATGAAGAAATCTGCCGTGAGCAAATTGCCCTTTATCAAGGTCTTGCTCAGCAGTTGTCCTACTCAGATGATACCGTCATTACAGATATGAGTCCGCAGCAAATCATTGATTATGGTATCAAGCTAAAGCTCATTGAACGTACACCGCATATCTTAGGAGACATCATTCAGATTGCCGGTAAACAAGCGGCATTGCTCAGCTATTTCCGTAATAATATCCTGCATGTGTTTATTTTACTGTCTTTCTTATCAGCATTAGTGGCGCGTAACGGCCGTATCGAACGCAGTCGTTTGGACAATATTGCTAAGCAACTCTATCCATTTTTACAAAGCGAGCTGTTCTTATATTACCCAGCACATGGCTTAGCTGATACCTTAAACAAGAAAGTCGACAGCCTACTCTCGCATGGTCTAATTGTCGAATTGAGTGATGGCGTACTCAGCGTCCCTGAGTCAAACAGCAAATGCTATCAGCAGCTGCAAGTGCTAGCGACGCCTGTCGGACAGAGCCTTGAGCGTTACTTTATGACGCTTGCCCTACTCGCCCAGCAAGGCTCAGGCAATCTAACCGAAAGCGAAGTCGTTGATCTGTGTCATCTGCTGGGTCAGCGCTTATCTGTACTATATGCAGATGATATTCCTGATTTCTTTGACCGCGCCTTATTCACCAGCTTCATCAGTGCCTTGACTCGTCTTGATTACTTGCAAAAAGATGATGAAACTGGCGTATTGACCTTTGATCATCGTATCAATGATATTGCTAGTCATGCTAAGTACGTGCTAACGCCTGACATGATGCAGATTTTGCAGCAAGTCGCCAGCTTAGATGAAGAAGAAATTACCCATGCGATTACTGAGATTAGTAATAAAAAGCAGCGTAAATTTGGGCGTAAGCGTTAATCTGCAACCAGCTATAATATTTAATGAGCTAAACTAAATATATCGAGCAAAAAAAGACCTCTAATTGATTAGAGGTCTTTTTTTATCTTTAAATTTGAAATTTCTAAGTAGCTTTTTTTTTAACAACTATCTTTTAAGTAACTACCTTTTAAACAACAGTCCTAAGTCGAAATCTTTTTATATTTCATGCGCTTAGGAGTGGCAGCATCACCCATCGTCTTTTTGCGATACGTTTCAAACTCAGAATAGTTACCATCGAACCAAACTGGGCCTTCATCTTCGAACGCCAAGATATGAGTCGCGATACGGTCAAGGAACCAGCGATCATGCGAGACGACCATGACCGTACCTGGGAAGACCTGAATCGCATCTTCTAGCGCACGTAAGGTTTCAATGTCCAAATCGTTTGAAGGTTCATCAAGGAGCAAGACGTTCGCGCCCTGCTTCAATGTCTTAGCTAGCTGTAAACGGTTACGCTCACCACCTGACAATTGACCGACGTGCTTTTGCTGATCTGAGCCTTTGAAGTTAAAGCGACCGATATAAGCACGACTTGGCGTGGTGTAATCGCCAACCGTAATAATATCAAGACCGTCAGACACTTCTTCCCAAACGGTTTTGCTGTCATCTAAGTTGTCACGTACCTGACCAACATAGGCAACTTTGACACTTTCGCCCAAATCGACTGAACCCGTATCTGGCGTATCACGTTCGGTAATCATATTAAATAGCGTGGTTTTACCCGCACCATTTGGTCCGATGATACCGACGATCGCACCAGCTGGCACGTTAAAGCTTAGGTTTTCATAAAGCAGACGATCACCAAATGATTTGGAGATGTTATTCACTTCAATGACTTTATTACCTAAACGAGGACCGGGCGGAATATAAATTTCAGCTGTCTCATTACGCTGCTGGAACTCTGTTGAGTTCAACTCTTCAAAGCGCTGTACACGAGATTTAGACTTGGCTTGTTGACCTTTTTGGTTTTTGCGAATCCAATCCAGCTCTTTTTTCAGTGCTTTAGCAAATGACTCTTCTTGCTTATTCTGCTGCTCTAAACGCGTGTTCTTTTGCTCGAGCCACTCAGTATAGTTACCTTCATACGGATAGCCATGGCCACGATCTAGCTCCAAAATCCACTGAGCGACGTTGTCTAGGAAATATCTATCATGGGTAATGGCAACGATTGTACCGCTGTAGTTCTGCAAGAACTGCTCTAGCCATGCAACAGATTCGGCGTCCAAATGGTTGGTTGGTTCGTCAAGTAACAGCATATCAGGGCGTGACAATAGCAAACGGCATAGTGCCACACGGCGTTTTTCACCACCAGACAGCTTACTAACATCCGCATCCCAAGGTGGCAGACGTAAGGCATCAGCCGCTTTTTCGAGCTGAGTATTTAAGTTATGGGCATCCCACGCTTGAATGATATCTTCCATCTTGCCTTGTTCTTCAGCAAGCTTATCAAAGTCAGCATCAGGCTCAGCGTATTCTGCATAGATAGCATCTAAACGTGCAAGCGCATCTAAGGCTTCACGCATACCGTCTTCGACGTTACCACGCACGTCTTTGCTGTCGTCAAGCTGTGGTTCCTGCGGCAAATAACCAATTTTGGTGCCAGTTTGCGCGCGTGCTTCACCACTAAATTCAGTATCCACACCCGCCATAATGCGTAGCAAGGTTGATTTACCTGAACCATTGATACCTAGGACACCGATTTTGGCACCTGGGAAAAATGATAAGTTAATATTTTTTAAAATTTCACGCTTAGGCGGAACAAGTTTTGACACGTTGTTCATCGTGTAAATATATTGAGCCATTAACACTCCGATAGACTGCATAAAAGAGGCAAGCGAATCATACTTAGCAATGATGCCAAGCGTGCTGCACCTCAAAATCAGGGTTACAAATTATAAGCCATTATCGCATTGTGGCGCATACCCTGCAAGCCAACAGATTGTTTTAACGATTGTTTTACGGCTTTTGTCACAGAGTGCTCAGCTTTCTAGCTAAAAGCGGTAACGAAACCTACTATCGAACCGTTTCGCTTAACATTCTGACTTATAACTGTTTTATAAAGACCACAAAAAATAGCATCAAAACTTTCGCAAATTTAATCAATAGCCGTTAGCATGTTAGGATAACTTAACAGATTCACTCGACCTGACCTAAGTGATATCCGCTAAATTGGTGCACAGGTGAACACACTATTTATGACGTCAATCATTTTGATAGTATTAACAAAGGTACTGATAATATGACCAACGGCTATCGTCCTGAAATGATTCAACATGCATTTATCGATTTTATTGGATCACACTTACAGCCGTTTTGGTCTTTCACTGTCCCAAAGCTGCGACTTGTTGCGCGGTATACCCTTAGCGATGACTTAATAGCGCTCAGATTTGAGACCAATCATGCTTTTCGACGGCAATTAGTGAGTCCGCAACGTGGTTGGCAGGGTGGTCAACATCTTAACTTAAGCCTTCTTATTGAAGGTGTGTATCATCAGCGCAGCTATTCATTATTAGGTTTGGCGCACCAACCGCTCTGGTGGCACGACGTTACTACTGGCAACAGTATTAATAGTGGCGATAGCAAAAAGCAACCCCCTTATCTTGCGGTTACTATTGCTATTAAGCCACAAGGCTTGGTTTCGGATTATTTAACCAAACATATGGCACTTGGCAGTGTCATCAACAGTAGTGTCCCCAGTGGCTCTTTCACTTTGGCACAATCATCTATAAAGGTACAGACAAAATCAGCTGCCGAAAAGCCTACTTCTTTATTATTTATCGCGGGTGGCAGCGGTATTACGCCCATGTTAGGGCTCATCACGCAAGCACTGGACAACGGACATCAGGTGACGTTGCTATATTACAGTCGCACTGAAATGCTCGCGTTCAAAAACCAATGGCAACAACTGAGCACAGCGTATCCAGCTTTCACCTATCATCTGGTCAATACTGAGAAATCTGATACTTATTTGGCTGGCAAGCGACACTTGAGCGTAGACAGTTTTTTGGCATTAAACCTACCGCTGGCAGATACGCAAATATTTGCATGCGGGTCACAGGCTCTGTTGACTGGATTATATAAAGCAGCGGCAGAGATAACATTACCGCACAATAAAAACCTGCGCGATAATATCATTGTAGAAAACTTTGGTCATGCGTTGCCTGATTTCAATTTTGATAACAAACAGGCGCTCGATAGAAAAAAACACGCAGCACAACATACTGTTTATTTACGGGCGAGGCAACGGCAGTTTGATAGTGGCATGACATTATTGAATGCCGCAGAGGACGCAGGAATTCGCTTAGCGCATGGTTGTAGACAAGGTATCTGCCAGTTGTGTCGCTGCAATAAAGTCAGCGGTGTGGTCAAAAATATTCACACAGGAAAAATGAGCAGTGATGGTTATGAATCTATTCAAACTTGCATCAACATTGCCATGACTGATGTTGTGCTGGATATTTAGCAACACGGTGATAAAAATAAATGCTCATAACGGCTCATAAGATAGAAACATAGCCTGCTGTTACCTTATAGCCTACGGTAAAAACTTAAACAACTTATTGAACCGAACTCAGTGCCGACTCTCCGTACCATTTCGGTTAAGGATTATTTATGCGCTTGCTACCACCCGTCACTACTGCACAATCTGCTGTACCAGTTTTGACCACACTAACTGATGCAAAACAGCAGAAAGCAAAGCAGTTGACTCGCTACCCAACGTTGACAGGAGCGCCCTTACCAAAGGCGCAATCTGATGCCCTCGCTCATGAATTAAATGTGCTTTACCGAAGCGTGATGGATTCGTTAGGTAGTGATGACGCACGATACATTAAACGAGTGTATGCCGCGGTAGTCTATAGTGAAATGACAGCGCGTGGCTTACTGGCAGCGGCTGGATGCCTGCAATCAAAACGTAAAATTGTCGCGACTTGGTTATTGGGTACCTCACTACTGAGTCTCAGCAAAATTCTAAATAATATGGAGCTTGGGCACAATGTCATGCATGGTCAGTATGACTGGATGCAGCACCCGTATCTCAATAGCCAAAAGTTTGATTGGGACATTGTCTGTCCTGCCCCATTGTGGCAACACTCTCATAATTACTTGCATCATACTTTTACCAATATCGTTGGTCGTGACCATGATGTTGGCTATCACTTAATTCGCGTGACTGATGAGCAACCTTGGACGCCAAGCGACCCCCATAATATGTTTAAAACGGCGATATTGGCTCTAGGTTTTGAGTGGGCTGTCGCCTTTCATGACATTCAAATCAGTGTCGACGAATATGCAGACTCCCCTAATCGACACCAAACCATGCAACAGAAATCTCGCGCATTATTTGCCAAAATCGCCCGGCAAGTGGGCAAAGATCATATTGTGCTACCCACGTTAGCAGGGCTGACATTAGGTCGGCATAGTGCTATGACGACACTGAGCGGTAATGTTACTGCCAATATCGCTCGTAATCTGTGGACATGGGCGGTGATATTCTGTGGACACTTTACCGAACAAGCCCATATCTATAGCCATCTCGATGCCGATGAGACTAAAGGTGACTGGTATGTGCGTCAAATTCTTGGCTCCAGCAATATTCAGGGCAGTAAGCTGTTTCACATTTTGACGGGTAATTTATCGCATCAAATCGAGCATCATATTTTCCCTGACATGCCAGCCAGTCACTATGCTCGTATCGCACCACAATTACAGGCGATATGTCGCAAGTACAATCTACCCTATAATACTGGGCGCTTTGGTACACAATTCCGGCAAATGCTGGGACGTATCCGCCACTTTAGCAAGCCAAGTGCTGAAGAATGGCAGTCTTATTTACACTCACAAACTACGTCAATCGCTGAAACAAATCATGCCGTAACAGAAAGACCAAAAGAGCTGCCCGCTATACGTGGATTAGGTAAATATCTTCCCCCTGTCATGCGCCAAGCCTTATTTTATGCTTGATGTGCAGCTCATATGGAGACCACTGGTCGATCTCTTTAGTCTTAACATTTACTCTATCGACTCTTACGCTAAAGAACTATAAATGTGAATCGAAAGGACTCATACTTTAGTGAATAATCTATTCGGTCATTCAAGCTTTTTTCATTTAAAAATACGCTTGATCCATACTAAAAAAAACCAATAATAGTTAACGATAATAATCAATAATAACGGAGAATATCCATGAAAAATCAAAACTCTGAACAAAACCTAACCATCACCCATGATGAACAGGCTAAACGCTTTGAGACCTCTATTGACGGTTATACTGGCTATATTAGCTATCAAGAGCGTGACGATACATTAGTTTATGATCATACTATCGTACCTCAGGAGCTAGGCGGGCGCGGTATTGGCTCAGCATTGGTCAAGCATGCCCTCAACTATGCTCGTGAACAAAATAAAAAAGTGATACCACAGTGCTCATTTGTCTCGTCATATATCAGCAAACATCCTGATTACCAAGACTTGCTATAGTCCACTCTTTAGCGATGAGCCATAGAAAATGCAGTATGCTAATAAGCGTCATAATTTCTTTAGAAATGTTTTAAGCATCTACTATGGTTCAGCTTGGCCAATAAAAATGGAACGTTAATACGCTACTACCCTCCTATTTATTTGCTATCTGCCCTCGTATATTTATCTTCGAATATATGGCAAGATAGCAAATATAGGCGGGTTTTCTGACCTATAATGCCGATAGAACAGAAGGTCTTTACAGTGATGTAATAGCGTCAATGATACAACTGAAAAAGAGGATTGATATTTCGTACAATAGCTTTGACAGCTACAATGTAGTGCCTGATATAGTTTTTAATAAACCAAACCAACATAATAATAAAGGTGATTAATATGAGTAGTTTATCTGATAAGCAAGTAAATTTGCAGCTAGAAGAATTGCCCGGTTGGCAGCGCGAGGGCAATGCTATCGTAAAAACATATCACTTTAGCGATTTCATCGAAGCCATGAGCTTTATGAATCAAGCAGCGTTCCATGCCGAAGCGCTCGAGCATCATCCCGAATGGCGCAACACGTATAACGTGGTAGAGGTACGCTTGACTACTGGCGATACCGGCGGTATTACCAGCCATGATATTCGTCTGGCGAAACGGATGGAACACATAGTCCAGCCGAAACGTTTATAGTGATGTGTTTGTTTTTATAATGTTTATAAAAATCCTTTATTAGTAAATACATTATTAAATACCAAAAAAAGTCCTCAATTGAGGACTTTTTTTATTTAACAATCTATAGGTATTAATTACATCTTGCGGCTTACAAATGCCACAATAAATAGAATGACAGCGACTGCTAAGAAAATATATGCCAAATTAGCAGACAATCCTGCGACACCGCCAAAACCCAATAAACTTGCTAACAGTGCGATCACGGCAAAAATAATAGCCCAGCGAAACATAATCTTCTCCTTAAAAATTATTATTAGAAAACCAGATATTTAGATTGATGCAATGGACAATTATTAATAAGAAATAATTACTATTATTAATGACTGCCTTGCTCTCTCTAAAACTCCTTTTTCTTTACTTTTTGTTTTTTTGACATTTATTAGTTTTCTAACCATTAATACTGCTTACGACCATAGATTAGCAATATTTATCTTTAGAAAACGTTCATTTTGGTAATGATATCGGTAGGTTATGTAACCTTTGTAGCAAATCTTAACATCGAACCTTTTTTTCATCTCTTTATGGGAGTTATGTGTATAGATAGTTAGTTATTACTTAGCCGTCAACATTTCCATCATATAATCTGCTATAAACAGTAACTTACAAGTCATTTTTACTGGTCAAAAATACTTTAATATATCTGCCTGATTGCTATCAAAAAATCAGACCTCAAACTCTGACTGTTAAATGGCAACAAATTTTAAACGTCACACGACTCATCAAAACATCTATTAAGGATAATAAATATGGATACCAATACGGATACTGCAAACAATCCACGACAGAACAACAATGAAAATCGTCCTTACGCGGTCGTCTTATATGGTGCAACCAGCTTTGTTGGTCAAATCACAGCACACTATTTAACAGAGTTTTTATCTAATACTAAAGACAAAGATGGCGCCGACGTCACGTGGGCGATTGCTGGACGTGATGAAGCAAAACTGAACGAATTGCAGTCTAAACTTGGCAGCACTGTCGATATTATTCTTGCTAATAGTGACGATGCGGACAGCCTTGATGAAATGACAAAACAAACCCAAGTCATCATTTCAACCGTCGGTCCTTATCTTAAATATGGTGAGCCGCTGATCAAATCTTGTACAACTCATGGGACAGATTATGTCGACCTCACTGGTGAAGCTATCTTTATCAAAGATATGATGGACAAGTATCAGGACGCGGCAAAGCAAAGCGGCGCTCGTATTGTCAACTCGTGTGGCTTTGATTCGATTCCATCAGATTTGGGCGTCTACTTTACCCAAACCCAAGCAGAAGAAAAATTTGGTCGCGCTTGTGATGTGATTCATATGCGTGTCAAAGCGGCAAAAGGCGGTCTATCAGGTGGCACCATTGCCTCGATGGCGACTATTTTTGAAGAAGTTGGAAAGGACAAGTCACGTCGTAAGCAGGTAGCAAATCCTTATTTACTCAATGATGATAAAGATGCGCCAAACGTGCGCCAAGCTAATGTCAGTAAGCCAGAATACGATAGTGAGCACAAACGCTGGCTTGCGCCTTTTGTGATGGCTAGCATCAATACCCGTATCGTGCATCGCACCAACCAATTGCTTGGCTATGAATATGGTCGTGACTTTAAATATGACGAAGCAATGTGGATGCAAGATGGTGTGAAAGGTCAATTATCAAGCTATGCAATGAGCGCCGGCTTGTTTGGATTTGCCACTGCTATGATGGTCAAACCGAGCCGTGAATTATTAGCTAAGCACGTGCTACCCAAGTCAGGTTCTGGTCCGTCTGCAGAAGAGCAAGCAAACGGCTACTTTGACATTCGCCTCTTTGGGGAAACAGCTAATAAAGACACCATCAATACGAAAGTAACGGGTGACAAAGATCCAGGTTACGGCAGTACCTCGCGTATGCTAGCGCAAGCAGCGTTATGCTTAGCACAAGATATCAGCAAAGAAGAAGTTGGTGGTGGTTTTTGGACGCCAGCCTCTGCCATGGGTAATCATCTACTAACGCGTTTAGAAGAGCATGCGGGTCTTAGTTTTGAAGTTGTCGATTCGTAAGATTACCTATTTATAAATCGAAGCAATCTACTTCTTAATATCTAATTAATAACCGTATCTTAGCAACGAGATACGGTTTTTTATTGCCTATTTTTTCTCATTATTCAGATTGAAATCTTTTGAGCGATTGTTAATAAATAATAATAACGTGATTCTTTGGTAAACGATATTGGCACTTCTTGCCTTTTTAATACATTAAGCTACACATTTCTAGAGTAATGTCACAGCCATATTGCAGTGAATGACGTAGGATAAAAAAGGTTAGGCAATTTTTTACCTCATATTTTTTTATCCCATATTGTATAGCAGCTTTGAGAGAAGTAATTGGCTCATTAAAATTTCATTGCGGCTTTAAACGCGTCAGAGTAATTTTCTAGTGCAATAAAAATCATATTAATAAAAATTAAGTTTTACTTGTTTATCATAAATTTGTAATAAATCAATAGACCCTCATCTAATTAAAAGGACATAACAATGAAAATAAATATATTGACCGCTGCCGTGATAACATCCAGTCTTGCTATGTTTGCAAGCTCTGCTAACGCTGCTATGACTACCGATAGCCACGGTAATGTTGGCTATGACAGTTATGAGGAGTGTGTCACCGCTGTCAAAGACGGTTCGGCCAAATTTTATACCCCTTATACTTATCAAAACCCAAAGCGCCAAGCAGGTGAAGCGACTGTCAAAAAAATGCGCTTGTCTGAAGTAATGATTCCTCAAACGGTGGTCAATGCAAACAACTTAACAGCCAGTGATTACTCAGCAGGTGCTTGTGATTTAGGGGTTGGGCAGTCAAATGGTCGCTATGGTGTTTCGGGAGCATTGGTTGGAAAATACGTCCCTATCGCCGCTGATATGCCTGTCAACGTCTATATGGATAAGGCTGGCAATCCAGTACGCTTAAGCATGCAGCAGTGCGATAACCACTTCGGTGCCAAGTTTCCAACGCCTATTATGAGCGAAACAAAAGAAGCTACAGCAACAGAAGCACAACTCGCGATTATCGAAGATCGCCGTGTAGAGCCTGTCATCGTTGAAACCACACGTGTTATCCGCCCTACTAAATATAGTGTCAAAGAAATCATCATCGTACCGAAAGATCAAATCAAGCGAGTAAACACAGCGTCAGGTACAGCCATTGCTATCGAAGACGAGGCTAACCGTACTGTAATCGTTGGTGAAGAAGCAGATGCGGATGTCATCGAAAATACTGAAATCAATCAAACCTTCCCAGTCATTCGTGTTCCTAGTAGCAGCACTCAACAACGCGTCATTGATCCAAACACTGGCAAGTATATCGTTATTGAATAAGACTTTAATGAAATACAGACGAACGAGATTCGTTGAGACATCATTGGTATAAGAATTAGAGATAGGAAAATTAGAGATGGGAAAATTAGAGATGGGAAAGTAGAAAATAATGCTATTTTCCTATCTGACAATAACCATACAATAGTTGCACAAAGTCACCTGCTAACATCCGTCTGTTAGAATTTTAATCTATGGACTACTGAACTAACGCTTGTTTAATTGGTATTCTCCCCTTTAGATTTTTATCACTGATTTAGGTCAGCTTATAAAGCTCTTTATCCAAATCCATCATGATAGTCTCTTAATGGTTATCATGATTTTATTTTGTCTATCAATTAAATGTTAGATATATTAAATATATAGATTTGAATTACTAAATGAATGTGTAATATGCAACGGCTGTATACAGCAGTTAGCAACATAAGCGTCAAGTTTGAAATTTTTTAAGCTGACATTATAAGATTGTAAATTAAGGAATTGATTAATGAAAAAAAGTACTCTATCTTTATCGCTACTGATTGGCGCTGCGCTCACTATCCCAAGTTTGGCGATGGCAGCACCTGCTGATACTGCGGCAGTAGATGTGCAAGCAGCGGCTACCGCCACCACACTTGAGATGGAAGTTGACAATACAAATAATGCCTCAGCAGACAATCAATCTAGCCCATTTCAGATTAGTGAGACACAGATTATCTCAAGAGCAAACGTTAACAACAGTGCTGAGCAACAGCCGATGACTACTGAGCTTCAAGCGGAGCGAGAAGCAATGGCTGCCGAACAAGAGGTGATTCAAGATTCTGAAGAAGCGATGCAAGAAGAAGACTCGTTAGACACACAAGAAGAATTACAAGAAGCTGAAGAAGCCACAGAAGAATTATAGAATACGATACAAATCCCGCTGTTAGCTGAAATCATTGAAAAGAGGTTATTCAGCGAGTTAGGTTTGAGCAGTTATCAGTGTTCATTAACAATTTCTATCTTTAGATACATTCCATAAAAAAGGCAGCCTAATGGCTGCCTTTTTTATCACTATTAACATTAACTATTTTTTGGTTTTAGTCACGCCAGCTTCCTGTAACAGCGCCCCAAGCGTACCCATTTTGCTAGGTGCTTCTGCTTTATCAGCCCTTGGCGCTTTGCTACGATCGTTATTAGCATTGTCTTTATCCTGACGATTACCGCGAGATTTCGACGGGCGCTTATCAGTCGCTGGACGGCTACTGTTTGGGCGTTTGCTATTTGTATGATCGCTACGTGGACGACTGACTTTCTCATCATTACCAGTACTTTCAGCCGATTTCGCTGCTGGGCGCGCAGGCTTTTCAGATTCTGGCTTCATACTAAAGCCAATACGACCACGTTTTTCATCGATAGAGATGACACGTACCGAAACAATATCGCCAGGCTTGACGCGGTTCATCGGATCAGCGACAAAGTCATTGGCCATTTGTGAGATATGTACCAAACCATCCTGATGGACGCCAACATCAACGAAGCAACCAAAGGCTGTCACATTGGTCACCACGCCTTCAAGCTGCATGCCCTCACTCAAGTCTTTAATACTGTTAACGTCTTCACGGAAGTTAGCAGTCTTAAACTCAGGACGTGGGTCGCGTGCTGGTTTGGCTAGCTCATCGATGATAGCAGTTACACTAATATTGTCATCATTAGCAGCCAATGCAGTAGTATCGATCGTATTTAGTACGCCGTCATTACCGATGACTTCTGGCAATGCTTTACCAGTTTGTGCCAATAAGCTATCGACCAGCGCATAGCTTTCTGGATGCACACCAGTGGCATCAAGAGGATTACTACCACCATGGATACGCAAGAAGCCTGCTGCTTGCTCAAAGGTCTTAGCGCCTAAGCGTGGAACGTTTTTTAATGATTCACGACTTTCAAAAGCACCATGCTCTTTACGATAGGTCACGATTTGCTGCGCGACGTTTTTATTCAAACCAGCGATATGTGTCAAGATAGCAGGGCTTGCAGTATTTACATCAACGCCAACCGCATTTACGCTATCTTGCGTGACTTTATCAAGACTATCTGCCAATTGCGTTTGGTTGACATCATGCTGATATTGACCAACGCCAATGGCTTTTGGATCAACCTTGACCAATTCTGATAAAGGGTCTTGCAAGCGACGGGCGATAGAAACCGCACCGCGTACAGAAACGTCTAAATTACCAAGCTCATCAGTGGCAAGCTCACTGGCTGAATAAACAGAAGCACCTGACTCATTGACGATAACTGATTTGGCTTGTAACTCAGAGTTGGCAGCCAAAATTTCTTTAATCATCGCATCTGTTTCGCGGCTCGCCGTACCATTACCGATAGCCACCAAATCAACGTTGTAAGTACTTAATAATTCATCGATGACTTTTTTGGCTTCATCCATTTTATTATCAGGGGCAAATGGATAAACGGTTGCGACGACAGGCTTGTCTTCACTGTCTAACATGACGTGACCTTGAGCATCGACGATGGCCATTTTTACGCCATGACGAATGCCAGGATCAACGCCTAAAATTACTTTGCGACCGGCAGGCGCTGACATTAATAAGTGCTGTAAATTATTGGCAAATACGTCAATCGCATCGGCCTCAGCAGTCAGACGTTTTTCTGTCAATAAACGATGCTCGATATGCGGACGCCATTTGTCTTTCCATAAACTGGTCGCCGCTTCTATCAAAAACTCTTGACGCTCAGTAGGTGCTTTGGTATCAATCTTAAAGTGCTTAATAATTTTTTCGATAAAGGGTGCGTCTTCGCCTTCTATTTTGAGGCCTAAGACGTTTTCTTGACGACCACGTAGCATCGCTAATAAACGATGATTCGGCAGACGCGCAAGGCTTTCGCTATGCTCGAAGTAATCTTTGAATTTCTCGCCGACTTCGCGTTTTTCTTCACTGGCAACGGCAGATACGATACTGGCCGTCTTGGCAAAGCCACTGCGCAAGCTGTCTAGCAAAGCCAAAGCCTGCGTCCATTCATCAACGATGATGGCTTGTACGCCAGCCAATTGCTTGGTGATATCGCTAAAATCAACTTCGATCTCATTACCACTATCATCGGTAATGCTCGATTGAACTTGATAGTCTGCCAGTGCTTCTGTCGGCGTGATTTCTTGCGTCAAGACGGCTTGCGCTGCCACATCAAGACCAGCAGCACGTGCTTTGGCGGCAGGAGAACGACGACGTGGGCGGTATGGCAAGTAAATATCTTCAAGCTCAAGTTTCGACGTCGCATTATCGATACGCGTCTGCAGCTCGTCGGTCAAATTGCCCTGCGTGCTGAGCAGCTCGGTAATTTTGAGGCGACGGGTGGCCATGTCGCGCTCATAATTAAGAGACTTCTCAAGCGCACGCAATTGCGCATCGTCAAGATTCTGCGTCTTTTCTTTACGGTAACGGGCAATAAATGGAACGGTCGCGCCTTCATCGTAAAGTTTGACAAACGCATTGACTTGAGCAGTCTTAATGCCAAGCGCGCGAGCAAGCTTGTCGTGAATATTCGCGTGTGTGGTTGCATCCAAAACCTGTGCATTTGTCGAGGTTTGAGATGGCGTTAAGGTATCAGTGCTACTCATAGACGTATCAATCGTTGAGAAATGTAGTTTTGCATTATAGCAAAAGCTGCATGAATAAAAATCCTTTTTATCTTTTCGTTATTTATCGCTAGTTTTACGGCGAAAATCGTCTCATATCATAGGTTCTGTCGCTTTGTTAAACAAACGCATACAGCATTTATCCTGATGGGTGATGCAATTAGTGGTGCAATCTTATACACTAAAGTATCCAAGGCGCAAATATTGGTACGCGCTGACGCATTGAACAATAGTATTCAAATTTATGATGGATTGAGACGGACCTTTACTTTTGACCACTCATTGAATAAAGACAGTTTTTTTGCTCAGGTTTTTTGTATAGTCGATTCAAGATAATTTAGCGAGGAAAGCACGTTAAAATACTATAAATAGTAGACTCAACGAGCCTGACACCGTATTTTTTTTATATCATTTTAACTATATAACCTTTAGCCTTGACTGTTAACGATAATTTCTACTAATAATAATTTTTATAAGAGGATGCCTGTATGTCTGAAAATAACAGCCCTGATACCTTAACTCAACGAATTTTAGTCGTTGATGACGATGCACGCTTGCGCTCTTTATTACAGCGCTTTCTAGAAGACGACGGTTTTGTCGTCCGTACGGCTCATGATGGTAGTCAAATGGATAAGCTGTTGCAGCGTGAGCTTTTCTCGTTGGTGGTACTCGATTTGATGCTGCCAGGCGAAGACGGCATCAGTATCTGTAAGCGTCTACGTGAAGACAATGGTGACATTCCTATCATTATGCTGACAGCCAAAGGTGGTGATGCCGATCGTATCGCTGGTCTAGAAGCGGGCGCAGATGATTATCTGCCAAAACCATTTAATCCAAAAGAGCTATTGGCTCGTATCAAAGCGGTATTACGTCGTCAAAATCGCGAGCTGCCTGGCGCACCAAGCCATCAGCTTGAAGTGGTTGAGTTTGGACCGTGGACGCTTGATTTATCGACACGTACGCTTAAACGTGACGGCAATGTTGTTACCTTAACGACAGGTGAATTTTCGGTGCTAAAAGCACTGGTGCAGCATCCACGTGAGCCATTAACCCGTGACAAGCTGATGAACCTTGCGCGTGGTCGTGAATGGGGTGCGATGGAGCGTTCTATCGACGTACAGGTATCACGTTTGCGTCGTTTGATTGAAGACAACCCTTCACAAGCGCGTTACATCCAAACCGTTTGGGGTGTAGGCTACGTATTCGTTCCTGACGAAGCCGAAGTAGAAACCGTTAAAAGTGAGTAACTTTTGACTATGTGTGTCCTCATTTTGAAAATTTCGATTATCGATTGAATTGAGGACACACGCTAATATCATTTCCATTTAATATAGGCAGTGTTTGATTACTCACAAATACGACCTATATGATGAGTGTCTCTGTGAAAAAACCTATTATTTTTCAAAACATACCCTGCACCTTGGTGACAGGGTTTTTGGGTGCTGGCAAGACCACAGTGATTAATCAGCTGCTTGCTATCAAACCTGCCGATGAGCGCTGGGCATTACTAATCAATGAATTTGGTCGTATTGGTATTGATGGTGCGCTGCTGGCAAGTGCGAAAGATAGTAAGCCTGAGCAAGATAATATTGCGATACGAGAAGTCAGTGGTGGCTGTATTTGTTGTACCAGTCAGCTGCCATTACAAATTGCTATCAGTCGGCTGCTTAGTGAGCATCATCCACAGCGGTTGCTCATCGAACCCACAGGGCTTGCTCATCCACGTGAGCTTATCATGCAGCTCAGTGCACCGCATTGGCAAACAGCGCTCAATATGCAAGCAGTAATAACGGTACTGAGTGGCGTGCAATGGCAGCAAGATAAATATCGTCATTATGACGGTTTTCAAGCGCATGTCCGTGATGCCGATGTGTTGGTCATTAATCGCTATGCTCAATTAAGCGAGAGCGAAAAGCAAGCACTGCAACAATGGATAGCCAAGCTCAATGCACAGGTAAAAATTATTTGGGCAGCATCTGAGCATATATCTCATGATACAAATGACTCATCCAATATTCTTTTATCAGAATCAAGCGTGTCAGAGCTGAAAACCCAGCTTACCAAGTCCAGTCAGGTTATCTCGAAACAACGCACAGTCAATATTGTTCACCCTCAAAAATCGACTACTAGCTTGCAACCGCAGAGTAATGCCCTATCGATATCGACCACCTTGTCATCCGACGCTTTTACAAAAAAAGATGATCCGCAGACCAGTACAGATATTGAGCTACCTTACCGTTATCATGAGAAACAGCAAGAGTTACAGTTGGCGGGTTGGCGACTGCCAGCGCACTACATATTAAAAGCGGATGAGTTACAGAGTTGGTTATTAACGCTACCGAACTGGCAACGTATCAAAGGTGTGGTGCATACCTCTGATGGCTGGCTACAAATCAATTTTACCCCTGACAGCTTAACCACCAGTACGGTCAGCGCACAAGTTGATAGTCGGCTAGAGATTATATTACAGTTGGATGCAAATGCTAATAACGACAACGATACAGCGGTAGAAAGCGACCGCTCAGAAGAAAAAGATAGGACAGCATTTTTATCTTCTATAGAGACGCTACCTTCTATCGATTGGGATACCTGCGACCGTGAACTAATGGCACTGGTTATATAGTAATAAACAAAAAAAGGGTAGACATTGCTGTTCGATATAGCAATGTCTGCCCTTTTTCTTTTTTAACGTAATTGACTGTCTTTGCTACCGCGCCGGTTGAACAGCTCAGCAGCTCTCGCCTCTTGTTCAAGTTCTGTCTGACAGCTGACGCAATGCTGAATACCAGGCACTGCTAAGCGCCGTGCTTCTGGAATAGGCTTGCCGCATTCATCACACATCTCGGCACTGATGCCAGTTGGCAACGCACGTCGTGCCCGCTCTAATGCATCATTTACCGTTGCATCCATTTGCTCATGCTCAGCACCATCTCTTGACCAACCACCTGCCATAATTCTATCCTATTTACGATAATTAGATATTGAAAATCGCTTTAATAACAAATAGATGGGGTTGTTTATAATTAATTGCAACCTGCTAGAGCATGCCTCAATCTGAAAGTATGCGAATAAATGCTCTAAATAATGACATTTCCTAGCAAAAAATCACATGGCTAATCTTTTGGCTGTAGCTCAACCACTTGACCACGTACCCCGATACTGGAGTCACTCATCAAACAGACATAGCCTGCCATGATATCTTCAGGCGTTTTTAAGCTCATAGGATTCTCTCCTGGATAAGCATGGGCGCGCATATTGGTACGAGTGCCACCAGGATTGACACAGTTAAAACGTAAATTAGTCGTATTCTGCGTCTCTTGGGTAAAGATATCACTCATGCCTTCTACGGCTTGCTTGGACAGCGCATAAGCACCCCAGAACGCGCGAGGATGTGTACCGACCGTGCTAGAGGTGAAAACAATAGAGCCATTCTCAGCATCTTTAAGTAGTGGTAGCAGTGCTTGGGTGAGCATAAACGTCGAGGTAAAGTTTACCTTCATAACTTGTGCAAAAGTATCGACGTCATACATCTCAAGTGGGGTTAGCTGCCCAAGCATGCCCGCATTGTGCAAGATACCATCGAGCTGACCGACTTCTTTATTAATCAACCCCTCTAACTGCTGCATCTCAGCATAGGTTGCTCCTTCTAGATTCATCGGTAGCATGGCAGGCTGTTTGCCACCAAGACTTTCAATCTCATCATAAACATATTCAAGCTTGCTGCTGGTACGTCCCAATAACAGGACTGTCGCTCCATAGCGAGCATAAGTCAGCGCGGCAACGCGGCCGATACCGTCACCTGCCCCCGTGACCAGAATAGTCTTACCATCTAAACAATTATCAGATGGCACAAAGTTGCGAATATCGTTATGAGTTAACGGTTGAGGTAGACTTTGAACAGTTTTTTGGTTGTCTTGCTGATTAGCCAGCTGATTAATATTGTCACTCATGGCATTACTCACTGCTTATCGTTTAATAGTTGGGATGCTAAGTATTTATCGTGTTTCTTTAAAAACATAGAGTGTGGCGGACTCGATTTATAATTTGATTTATAAATAGTCAAATTTACCAGATGAGAGCAACAGTTTATTTAATTGCTCAGGCGTATCAGTAATATAATCTGCGCCCCATTTCTTTAGGTTTTTTTGATCTTCAGGCGGGATATAACCGTAGGCAGCTAGAATCGTCGGCATGCCAGCGGCATTACCAGCTTCGATATCACGGATATGATCGCCAACATAAATAACGCTTTCAGCGGCGCCGCGAGGGATACCAAGCTTCTCTAACGCCGCATACATAGGCTCTGGGTCAGGTTTTGAGCGAGACACATCATCAGGACAGACCAAAGCAGAACAGCGCCCGTCTAACTGCATCTTGTCTAGTAACTTCTCTGCCAAATAACGCGGCTTGTTGGTCACAATACCCCATGGCACCCCTTTTTCTTCAAGAGCAGTCAACACGTCTTCTAATTCAGCGAACACACAACTATCGACGCATATCTCAGCTTCATAATCATCTAAAAACTGTTGGCGAAACTCCTGTAAAGCTTTTTCGCTAACCTCAATTTGATCGTTATGACGTAGCATCAACTGTACCATCGCTGAGGCACCAGCAGAAACTTGCTCGCGAATTTCTGTTTCAGGGGGTGCTTGCCAATCATTTTGGCGGCTCATTTTACCGATAATACGGACAAAATCAGCAGCCGTATCGATTAATGTCCCATCGAGATCAAATAAAACCGCTTTTACAAATTGGCTCATAGTGAATGCTCTTAATATAGATAAGGTGTTGAGTGAAATAGTATGGCATGAAAACAACCAAATACGGCATTCAGCTTAAGCCAGTGGCTTGTGTACTGCCATCATGTAATTGACATCGACATTTTGAGCGAGCCAATAGCGCTTGGTCAGCGGATTATAATGCAAGCCAATGATATCTCGACGTGTGAATCCCGCATCAATTGCCATTTTGTCTAGCTCAGCTGGCGTAATGAATTTGGCATAGTCATGAGTGCCGCGATCGAGCAAGCGCAATACATACTCTGCCCCAACGATGGCAAATAGATATGATTTAGGGTTTCGATTGATCGTCGATAGCACGCAAACACCGCCTGGTGCCAATAACTCAAAACAAGCCTGCACAATCGAGCTGGGATCAGGCACATGCTCGAGCATCTCCATGCAAGTCACCACATCGAACTGACCTGCATGAGTTTTGGCCAATTCTTCTACTGGGATATGCTGATAACGCAACGTCTCATGTAAAGCGCTTTGCTCTGCATGCAGCGCTGCCGCTTTTAGATTTTCGGTACCCAAATCAATCCCTGTCACATCCGCACCGCGACGTGCCATAGACTCTGACAATATACCGCCGCCACAGCCGACATCGAGCACTTTTTTTCCAGCCAAGCCGGTTTCAGCCGTTTTATGAATATCCGTATCAGCACTGTCATTTTGATAACTGCGCTTGACGTTTTCTTCTATCCAATTTAGACGCAGTGGATTTATTTCATGCAAAGTCGCAAATGCACCCGTCTTACTCCACCATTCGCTTGCCAACTTATTAAACTTGTCGACTTCGCTAGGATCTACATTAATGGCGGTAGCCGTTGTATCATCAAGACCGCTGTTTGCTTGCTCATTCAAAGAAGGCGAGGAAGATAGAGCTGAGCTCATTGCATTTTTCCTTTATTGTCATTATCGTTATAATCATATACAGTGCACAATTATGTACCTAATATTAGCATGAGAGCGGCAGCTTTGTCGTGAGTACATCGTCACCGATTGTGAATACTCTTAGCAAACGTTCATACTTTCTGTACCGTTTTTTTAGATGATAGATGCTTCAAACAGCTTAAAACCTAAATAATAAAACGCTAAAAAAATTCCAAAAAACACGGTGAAATAAGCCTTAAATAATGGCTCACAGCTTTACAACCATTAGTTAAGAATCGGATTCACAAGCGACCATGTTTTACGTTATTATAGTCGATACGTCACTATAGTTCGATTATACTCGACGCTGTCTCGTTTGGGCACTTTAAAAACCTGTGCGCTATACCCAAAACCATACGATACTAAAACATCTCAACAAACCCTAAGTTTTCACACCTCAAGGATAAAGTATGAAACGTGTCATCACACTGACTGGTCTGGCCATGGCCATTGGACTTGCCACTATGGGCGCACAAGCTGCCGACTATGTCGCCGGAAAAGACTACCGCGTGCTAGACAATCCAGAAAAAATCAGCGGTGATGCTATCATTGTTCGTGAGTTTTTTTGGTATGGTTGCCCACATTGTAACGTTCTTAACCCGCATATGGAAAAATGGGCTAAAAACAAAGACAAAGACGTTGCCTTTTTCAAAACGCCAGCAGCGCTTAACCCTGTCTGGGAAGCCAACGCTCGTGGTTTCTATGCCGCTCAGCTGCTAGGGTTTGAAGACAAGACTCATGATGCGCTATTTGATGCCATTCATAAAGATGGTAAGAAAATCTTTGACCAATCATCATTAAGCAAATGGTATGCATCTAAAGGCGTTAATGAGAAGAAATTCAATAGCCTTTATAATTCATTCGCCGTTGGTACGAAAATTGGTCGTTCACAAGCAGGCGCTAAGCGTTATCAGCTCTCTGGTGTGCCAGCAGTCGTCGTACAAGGCAAATACGTTGTAACTGGTGAAAGCGCTACTGTACCTAAAGTCGTTGATTATTTGGTTGACAAAGTTCGTGCTGAAAAGAAATAGGTTAAGTACTAATATAAATTAGGTACCGTTATAAATTAGGGACTAGCATTTATCTACAAGTGTCATTTGTAGCTAAATGCTCTTACCCATAAAAAAGCCAATCACTTGATGATTGGCTTTTTTTATTTGCAGACTAAATTAATTTATAAGTGGAGATATTGTATAAATAGTGGTCAAAGCTATTTAGCCGCTATCACCTTATTATTTTTCTTTTTTCAATTGCGACAAAATAGTGACTTCACGAATATAACTGGCTAAGTCTGCTTTAGACTCTGCCATCAGCTCATCATCTTGGGTATGTTTGGCGTATTCAATCCATAATAGTAATTGATACATACTATTTTGTTCAGATGCTTGGTATTGTTTAACGAACTGCTTAAGCGTCCCTTCATCATTAATATTTAAACGCTCAAACCAACTTTCTATTTTTGAGACCTGTTCTTTAGGGAAAAACGCATCAAATAATGCTTTTACCAATTCGTGGCGGTTTTCTTCACTAATCAGCTTACCAACGCGCTTGGTTTGGCGAATACGAGCATTAGCGCTGGTGATATCGGCCAATGCCATGAGTTCTGCCATAAAATAGTCACTGGCTGGCAGATTTTTGAGCTGCTTTTTCGATAAGCTGGCAAGTGGTATCGACAACTTCTGCAAGCGCTCATGGGCCTTTTTGAGTTCAGTGCGCGAAACGCGCATATCCTGTTCTTTCCAGTCAATCATAAAAGCTTTCCAAAATAATAAATAATAAAATTAACAGGGGCATATCCTCATTTTAGGAATAGTCATAAAAATAAAGATATGCCCCAGTGTTTACCAATAACTACCAACGATTTTTTTCACGATGTTTCGCCAGTACTTTTATACTTTGCGGCATAACATCGGCAAGACGACGTTGTAAATTATCGGTGATGAATACTGAACGATGCTTACCACCAGTACAGCCAATAGCCACTGTCACTGTATGGCGGTTATTGTGTAAAAATTCGGGTAACCAACGGGTTAAAAACTTATCTATATCATCAGTCATCTCAGCCACTTCTGGATAGTCGGCAAAGAATGCGGCAACTTCCGTGTCTAGACCTGTCGAAGTACGCAATTTAGGGTTCCAATGCGGATTCGGCAAAATTCTCACATCAAAGACAAAATCTGCATCAATAGGACTGCCATATTTGAAGCCAAAAGACAGCAGATTAATCACAATCTGATTGTCCACGCCGACATGTTCACGCAAGCTGTCTTTCAATTGATGAATATTCAAATTGCTGGTATCAATTCTGATATCGGCATGACCTGCGATAGGCTCTAACAGCTCCACTTCTTTTTTAATCGCGGCAGGTAGATTAAAAGCAATGTGCTTGGCATTGTCACTATCAATATCCTGTGACATCAGCGGATGTACGCGGCGTGTCGCATTAAAACGTGCTATCAAAGTGCTTTCTTGCGCGGTCACATACACCACTTTTACCGCATGCGCCCCGTATGTTTTCTTTAAAGATGCATGCATCTCTGCAAAGTTGGATAGATCCGCTCGCGGTGTTCGAATATCAACACCAAGCGCAATACGACGAATCCCACTTTCATTGACCAATTTATGCGCAGCATCCGGCAATAAGGATAACGGTAAGTTATCAATAGAATAATATCCTAAATCTTCTAAGATATTTAATACTGAGGTTTTACCTGAGCCTGAACGCCCTGATACCACTAGGATACTGAGCTTGTCGGTTGCTATTTTACACGCTGCCTGCTCAGATTGACTGTTATTTTCACCCTGACTCACATCCATGATTCACCCATTCTAGTCATTGCATCCTGCAAATTACTATGTCACAACGATTGATCCACCGTCACCAATTGATTGTCTAACAAACGTGCACGTCCCAGCCAAGCAGCGACTAAAATCATCAAATTCTTGTTTTCTGCATTAAAAGTTACAGTATCATTAGTGAGTGACTCTAGCGTATCGGTTTTAATGTCTAAATAATCAATAATGAAGCCAGCATCCGTAATACGCTGATGCGTTTCTGCTAGCAACGACTGAACAACTTGTTGGCTCTGTTCGCCTCTCTCTAACTGCTTTGCTAAATATTGTAGCGCTTGATGGATAACAGGTGCTGCCTCACGCTCAGTAGCACTTAAATATTGGTTACGCGATGAGAGTGCCAAACCATCTACAGCGCGGACAATAGGTGCCCCTATAATTTCAATCGGATAACTTAAATCACGTACCAATTGCTTAATAATCGCTAATTGTTGATAGTCTTTTTGGCCAAAAACAGCAATATCCGGTTGTACGATATTGAACAGTTTAGAGACGACAATACCAACACCGTCAAAATGCCCAGGGCGTGATTGACCACATAATTGAGTGGTAATAGCTCCCGCGAGAACGGAGGTTGGCGGCGGTAAGACTGGGTACATCTCTTCAATACTGGGCGCAAACACATAATCAGTATCGACTGATGCTAGCTTAGCGACATCCTCATCAAGCGTGCGAGGATAACTATCAAAATCCTCTCCCTCGCCAAATTGAGTAGGGTTGACAAAAATACTAACCACCACGATATCAGCATGTTGCTTGGCTATTTTTACTAATTCAAGATGACCAGCATGCAGATTGCCCATCGTTG
This sequence comes from Psychrobacter cibarius, assembly GCA_030686115.1. Lineage (NCBI taxonomy): Bacteria > Pseudomonadati > Pseudomonadota > Gammaproteobacteria > Moraxellales > Moraxellaceae > Psychrobacter > Psychrobacter cibarius. The sequence continues at coordinate 180,667 of CP131612.1, read as the reverse complement.
GCACTAAAGCGATACGCTGTGGGCCATCTTGATTGTCATTTTTTTGTCCACGATAAGACTGTAAAGCCGTACGCAATGCGGAGATATGATGATGAATGATTGGCATGGTTAACTATTCTTCTACTGATAATCGTAAAAACTAAAATGTTAGCTAAACTGGTGCTGCTCGGTTGGAAAACTGCCTTCACGTACTGACTGCTGGTAAAGGGCAAATGCGCCTTCGATACTGTGCGCGCTATTACGCTTATCGGTCAAAAAGTCATGAATAAAGCGCGGGACACGGCCGTGTGCCATACCTAGCATGTCATGCATGACCAACACTTGACCATCCGTATCTGCACCAGCACCAATCCCAATAACTGGTACTGCGACGGCTTCCGTCACTACTTTTGCAAGCTCAGCAGGTACGCACTCTAACACTAGCAGCGCAGCACCTGCCGCAACGACTGCTTTCGCATCAGCAAGCAATTTATCAGCCGCTTCGTCACCACGACCTTGGATTTTATAACCACCAAACACATTGACTGATTGCGGTGTTAATCCTAAATGCACACAAGTAGGCGTCCCTGCTTGCGCCAAAGTCGTGATTAAATCGCAAAGCTCACTACCGCCTTCAATCTTAATCACATGCGCGCCCGCCTGCATCAGCTGGCGACTATTGGCAACCGCTTCTGGTAAGGTGACATAGCTCATAAACGGCAAGTCAGCCAAAATCAGCGCGTGTTGATTGCTACGGGCAATATTGGCTGTATGATAAGCCATATCATTGACAGTCACAGGTAACGTAGAATCATGACCCTGCACCACCATGCCCAAGCTATCACCGATTAAAATCGTATCAATCTCTGCTTTTTCCATCATGCGTGCAAACATCGAGTCATAGCACGTTAAGCAAGTGAACTTGGTACCATCTTTTTTGAATTTTTTTAAAGTAGATAACGTCGTCATATGATCCTCGATTAACCTTTAGTACCTTTTAGCACCTTTAGCTGTCTCTAGCTATTATTCTGATTGTGATCAAAACTTTTAGCAATCCTTTGGTATAGCCAATCTACTATAAAAGAGGTGAACGCTGTCACTCTTTTATAATAGATTGGCTACAGTAGTTTTAAGCCTGTCCAATCTTTGCTAAACGGATAATCATCTATCGATTTGCCAGCAATGGTAAGCGCTGGGGTTAACTCTCGCAGTGGTAATAAGACAAAATTACGCTCAAACAATCCAGCGTGCGGTACGGTTAATTGTGGCTCAGTGATTTGCGCCTCACCGTATAACAAAATGTCGACATCCAAACTACGCTCACCCCAACGCCGTATTCGTGCACGCTTAGCCTCTTTTTCTAACTGTTGACAGTAAGCAAGCAACTCAAAAGGCGGCAATATCGTCTCAAACCCAGCGACGGCATTAACAAAATCAGGCTGATCTTGCGGCCCCATAGGCGCTGAAGCGTAAAACGAAGAAACACGAACCGCACGTATTTGCTTATGCTCTTGCATCGCTGCGATTGCCTGCTGCAAATGTTCTACTGGTGAACCCAAGTCGTTAGACAAATTGCTACCCAAACCTACGTAGCAGGTTACCCAATTCGCGTTGCCCGCATCATTAGTAATATTAGACATTGTCAGTACTAGGTTGGCGACGGCGACGTTTCGATGGGACAGGGCCTTTATTGTCATTCACACTACTCGTACCAACATTACCGTTAGCAGCTTGGCTGGTTTTAGCAGACTTTGCTTCTGTCGTTTTGGCTGGTTTTTTAGCGCTTGCAGGTGTCGTAACCTTCGCCATTTTTTTGCGCTCAGCCGTTTTTTTAGCCGGAATATCTGTTTTATCAGTAGGCTGGGCTGCTGGCTTAGGTGCTTTTTTTGCATACTTTGCTGCAGCTTTAACATCGTTGTTAGTCGTTACTTGCATCTCTGTGTTACTAGCAAGATTTATACTCTCTACACTCGGCTGACGACGGCGACGCTTATGGGGTATCGGCTCGTTATTCATACTGACGAGCGCAGGCGATCTTGCTACCGAACGAGCCACAGATGAAGGCGTAACCTTTGACTGTGTTGCTTTTGGCTGCTGAGCTTGATTTGAGCGATCAGGCTTACTGTCAGCCTTACTATAAGAGTTAGCATCAGAACTGACATCCTGATTTTTTAGTTCTTTCTCAGCCGATACACTCTTATGGACAGGTTTTTTCTGCGCCGCCTCTTGACGATTATTAGGCTTATCGGCATTTGATAGCTGCTTCTGCAATGGTGGCACAACTTTTTCATGCTCGATTACAAAGAGTGGTGCAGGCTTGGAATGATGGCGTTTATTTGCCGCTTGGTTGCTGCTATTGGCAAGAGATAGCTGTCGTAACTGAGCAAGCTCATGGCTGTCTTGACTTACTTGCTGCGATTCATAGTGCTTGTTGTTATTGCTACCAGATTGCTTAACAGAGGTTGATTGACTGGCAGCGCGGCGACGGCGTGCTGGAATATTTGACGGGTCATTTACCATATTCTGCTCATTCCTACCCTGCTCAGCAGTATCATTGGCTTTGCTGTGCTTGATATTTTTTTGATGAGATATTGAGTGATCGAGGCTATTTGACTCTGAATTTTGATGATTACGCCCACGACCACGCTGCGCTTGTTGCCCTTTTTTATAGGCACCGCGACGAATATTTTCATCAAAATCATCAATGGCTTGCTGCTGCTCTCGTTCAGACAATGTCTGATAGGTCTGCCACCAATCGCCCATACCATTGGTCGACTCTGATAACGGATGCTCAGCATCACCGCATTGCTCACGCAATAACAAAAAGTCAAAACCTGCGCGAAAGCGTGGATGCTCAGAGAGCTGAACGATTTGTTTGCTACGCGGGGCTGCAAGTCTTGGCTGCAATATCCAGATATCACGGATAAACTGCTCTGCAAATTTAGGAATCGCGGTCTTGATACGTTGACGATCAATCACTTTACCAGCGGCGTGCATTTGCGCTTCAGCAAATGGCATATTGCGCTTCTTGGCTTTTGCCAACTGATGCAGATAGTTTTCCCACAATAGCGCAGCATAAAAGAACGCCGGATTGATGCTTTTGCCAGCAGCAATACGTTTGTCGGTATTAATAGCGACTTGATTGACCAGTGCACTTGGCTCAGATGGTGGGTAGATGATTAAGCTATCAATCGCCCCCGACTCAAACAATAGCGGCAGTAATGGCACCAGATAACCACCGGTAAACATCTTCTGGGTTTCATCATAGAGACGATGCGGTGATATTTGCTCAAGCAATGCCCAGTTGCCATCATGAAACTGATCGGCTAACTCGTCATCAAACTCAAAACCGAGTTTGGCTTTGAAACGTAAAGCACGCAACAAACGTACTGGATCTTCTTCGATACGCACTGGCGCATGGCCGAGCAGTCGAATGATTTTATTATCAATGTCGTCAAGCGCACCGCAAAAATCATGAACCACACCTTTAAGCGGTTGATAATAAAGTGCATTAATAGAAAAATCACGACGAGAGAAGTCTTGTTTGATATCACCCCAAACATTATCACGCAGGATCATACCGTCTTGATTGGTATTAGCATCATTGGTTGGTGGACCACGGAAGGTAGCAACCTCAATCAACTCACGGCCTGAATACACGTGCGCCAACTGAAAGCGGCGACCGATAATGCGGCAGCGCTTGCCAAAGACGTCTTTGATCTCATGCGGCTTGGCATCAGTGACAGCGTCAAAGTCTTTTGGACGTAAACCCAATAAGGTATCACGCACGCCGCCACCGACGATATAGGCATCAAACCCAGCTCGGTTTAAGGTGGCAATCACTTCAGTAATGGAATTGGGTAATTCAGATTTATTCAGTTCTAACTGCTTGGCGGCACGCTCGGCCATGCATCTACTCCTCGCCGGTATTCTTTAACCACCCCTGATGAACACAGCGTTTATCAGGCGGATGTACCTGCTAGTTTAACAAATTTTGCGCCTAGTAGGTGTGTTATGACTGATACTTAGGTGCTATTTTGTCAATATTGGGGTTAATTAAAGCAAAATACTGCCCTTAATCTTGTACGCGTAAACGTCCTCGATTTTTCTCAACCGTTTTTGCACCGATACCTTTGACCTTTGCTAACTCATCCACTGTCTTAAAATCACCAAACATCTCACGATATAAAATAATCGCTTGGGCTTTGCTGCTACCGATACCATTTAGCGAAACTAGCTCGCCTTCACTAGCACGATTGATATTAATGGTGGCTTGGTCACGTACCTGTATTTTGGCACTTTCTTGCGCCAATAGATATTCATAAGCCCTTTGAGGATTATCAAAACAAGGCGCAGCTTGAACACTGTTCAACATAAAAACCGCCAATATTAGACTGAAAACAGCCATATTGACCAAGCTAACAAACGAGGCCGTATGATAAGCGTTCATGACGATCGTTCATGTTGTTTCGCCGCTTCCCATAACGCATCCATCTCGTTAATATCACTATCCTCTAAACGCTTGCCAGCCGCAGCTAACTGTTCTTCAATATAACCAAAACGTGATTTGAATTTATGCACACACGTTAAAGTGGCTGCTTCTGCATCAAGATTGAGTTTACGCGCCACATTCACCAGCGCAAACATACAATCACCCAGCTCTTTTTCAATATCGCTAATATTGGCTTTGCTTATGTCATATTCAGCAGCATCTTTTGATTTATCTATCAATTCAGCCTTTAACTCGGCAATCTCTTCATCTAGCTTATCTACTGCCCCTGCGACGCCTTCCCAGTCAAACCCTAACTTTGACGCCTGTTTTTGCACATCTTGCGCTTGCATAAGCGCACTGCCCGCTTTGGTATTGTCTAAACGACGTTTTGGTTTGCCTCGTGCCTCGCGCGATTGCTGCTCTTCCACTTTAATCTCATCCCAACGAGCTTTTACCGCCGTGTCATCTTCAAGGGTTTCAGCCTCAAACACATGCGGATGACGACGAATGAGCTTTTCTTGTAAAGTGGTGATAACATCGCTCATGCCAAAGCGACCTTGCTCAGCATACATCTGACAATGAAACACCACTTGCAGCAGCACATCGCCTAGCTCGCCTTTGATATCTTCATCGTCATCGCTTTGTACCGCTTCGCCTAGCTCATAGGCTTCTTCAATCGCATAGGGAATTAGGCTGTGATTGGTTTGTTTTTTATCCCACGGACAGTCAACACGTAGCCGTGCCATCAAAGCCAATAAATCGTCTAATTCACCGCTGACGACAGGCGTTCCTTGTGCTGGTGTAGGCGCTGCTATTTTATTGTCGAGAGTATTCATAAGGGAGGCTCTTATATTTTTGCTTATCGTTCAATTTAGCAGTTAGTGTATCATTGAACCTTGATTGGCTTATAATTGTGCTATCTATTTTATTATTTTACCACTGCACACGCGCAAGGAATTTTATCATTATGTCTACGTCTGCGACCATTCGTTATCAGCCAGAAACTGCATTTAATCCCATTATTATTGATTCATTTAAAGCTTATGATATTCGCGGCGAGCTTGGGGTAAATCTAAACGAAGCCATTGCTTACCGTATTGGTCGTGCTTTTGCACAGATTTTATTTCAGCGTTATGGTGCGGCGGTTGAGGCTCATGACAATGATATGGTAAATCTAAAACCTGCCATCGTTATTGGTAGTGACATTCGCCATTCAAGCGAGCAATTAAAACAAGCGACCATCGCTGGTATTGTAGATGCTGGTGTCAATGTGATTGACTTGGGCATGAGCGGTACAGAAGAGGTCTATTTTGCCACCAGTTATTATCAGGCATTGGGTGGTATTGAGGTCACAGCCAGCCATAATCCTATTAACTATAACGGCTTAAAATTGGTTAAGGAACATTCAAAGCCGATCAGTGCTGATGATGGTTTGGCAGAGATTCAAGCATTGGCAGAGTCTGGGAAATTTACCGCTACTAATACTCTAGGAAAACTTCAATTACTAACTGATAAAAGCGCTTATATCAATCATGTCATGACTTTTATTGATACCGATAAGCTCAAACCCCTCAAATTAGTGATTAACTCAGGCAATGGCAGTGCAGGGCCTGTGGTTGACTTGTTGATTGAAAAGCTTGCACAAGCTGGTGCGCCAATTGAAGTGATTAAACTGCATCATACACCAGATGGTAGCTTCCCCAATGGCATCCCCAACCCTATGATTGAAGCCAATCGAGTGGCGACTCAGCAAGCTGTTTTGGAAAATAAAGCCGACCTTGGCATTGCCTTTGATGGCGACTTTGACCGCTGCTTTTTATTCGATGAACATGGTGAATTTATTGATGGCAGTTACATCGTCGGCATGCTTGCCCAAGCATTTTTGAATAAGTACCCAAATGAGTCAATCGTCTACGATCCACGGGTCATTTACAATACTGAAGCCGTGATTAAAGAACATAACGGTAAGGCTGTCATCAGTAAATCTGGACATTCATTTATTAAGCAAGTCATGCGTGACTCTGGCGCTGTTTATGGTGGCGAGATGTCTGCCCACCACTATTTCCGTGACTTTTTCTATTGCGATAGCGGTATGATCCCTTGGCTGCTCACCATCGAGCTGTTGTCTGTCACCGGTAAGACTTTATCAGAATTGGTCAGCGACTATATTCAAGCATATCCAAGTTCAGGCGAGCTTAATTTTCGGCTCACAACAAATGATGCGCCAACTATTATTAGCGCTATTGAGGAAAAATTTAGCAGCGAAAATCCGACCAAATCGACGCTTGATGGCTTAAGTCTTAACTTTGGCGAGTGGCGCTTTAATCTGCGTGCCTCAAATACCGAGCCACTTATCAGATTAAACATTGAAAGTCGTGGCGATGAAGAATTGTTAGCTATTAAAATTCGAGAGATTCAACAGTGGCTAGCGGCACAAGGTGCTATACCAGCGTAAATGAGTACGATTTAATACGTACAAATTCGATTAAAAATTAAAAAAGCTCGCTGATAATTGTCAACGAGCTTTTTTAGCAACTGACAAACTTGGATAAAGCTATTTAGACCGACCAATGCCCATATAGTCGCCTACCAGACTATCGATCTGCAATCGTGTCAGTGCATTTTGCGCATCAAATATTGGCATGGCTTGCTGATTAAGCTTGGCAATATCTAGTTGATCTTGTGGCGACCAACTAACGATAAAAATCGCCTGTGCGGCATTTAGCTGCTGATAAGGAGTATTAATCAATTGCAGTAATGATTGCTGCTGATAAAGCATGGCAATCTCATCTTGTGCTTTATCGCTATACACCAAAGTACGAATATTATAAGACCATAATAACGCTAGTAATGGATGTATGGCTGAGCCTGCGGTACGTCCTGAGCCTGATTTATAACTACCGCCCCAAATCATCACCGTTTTATTGTCAATAAAACCATCAAAATATTGCCAGAATTTGCGGAATATCAGCTCTTTTTGGTCTTCGTTGATGTGCATGACTGACTGCAACAGTGGCATATCTAAACTGTGCGTTTGACTGGACTGCTGTAACTTAGCCAGTTCGGTGGGTAGTGTGTTACCACCAAAGCCCCAGCCTGCTTGCAGATAACTGCTGCCGACCCGCGCGTCTAGCCCCATGATACGACTGACTTGCTTGATATCTACCTGTTGACTGTCCGCCAAGCGTGACATCTCATTCATAAAACTCACTCGCGTCGCCAGCATCGCCATGATACTGCTACGGGCAAACTCTATCGTTGCGATATCAGCGTGATGAGCGGCACGCGCATGCTGCATTAACGGCTTCAATACTTCTAGATGCTGGCTACTGTTGGCTGTTTTTTCACCAAGCAACCATAGTGAAGGATTTAACATTGAGCTATAAGCATCAACGTCTTGCAAGAATACAAACGGCACATAGTAGACCCACGCGCGCTGTAAACGCTGAGCCAGTGCTGAGACAACCCCTAGTTTCTCAATGCCACTTATAATCACGGGTAGCGATTGCCGATGGCTATGGTTGAATGCGGTAATCCAGCTGGCTTCTGCCCATACTGGCTTGATACTGTCTAAAAATAACCAATAAAGCGCAACGGTGCTTTGGTCGTCAACCTTACTAACCTCATTGCTCTCATTGATGTGACGACTGTCGCTAAAATTTGTCGTTTCATAATACTGTATTAACGTGTCAGCGCTAGCCGGTAATGCTGTATTGATAATAACCTGCTGCTGCTCATACATCTGCCACAGTGCTTGTAAATGATGCTCAAAGCCGTATTGCTGTATTTGCTGCGTCAATAGCTCAATATCTGCATAAAGATGCACGCGCTGACCTAGACTTGCCAGCACCACGGCGCTAGTAATGGCCTCAATGCTATGACCAATAAGCACACAAACTTCCTTGCTTGCAGTGCTTTGTGATCTAGATTCATGCGTATATTTAGGTGTATTGTCATTTATAGAAACAGCGCTCATGCGTTCACCTTTAATGATTATTGACTTAGTAGCAAAACGATCAAGACAGCTGCTGAATATGTTTTAACAGCTGGTTAGTGGAGCTGTCAAACTGACTCTCACCTGCTTGCTGCATGGCTTGATGTACGGACTCTGCCATTTGCTTGCCCATCTCGACGCCCCATTGATCAAACGGGTTAATATCCCAAATGCTGGCCATGACATAGACTTTATGTTCATAAAGCGCAATCAGTGCTCCCAAACTGTGCGGCGTTAGCTCGTCGATAAGTAGCGTAGTTGAAGGCTGATTGCCACGGTAATATTTGTATTTATCAGCGGCAGAAGCTACTTGAACCTCAGACTCTTGAAGCGCGGCATTACCAAAAGCCAGCACTCGGCTCTGTGCTAGACAATTGGCCAAAGACAGCTCATGCTGCTGCTGTAATGGCGCATTTTGCGATTGACCACTATAGCGGCGCACACAAGCGATAAAGTCACAAGACACCTGCTGTGTGCCTTGATGTAGCAACTGATAAAAGGCATGCTGCGCGTTAGAGCCAATCTCGCCCCATAAAATTGGGCAAGTATCATAATCAATATGATCACCGTGTTGAGTCACTGATTTACCATTACTCTCCATCTCAAGCTGGGTTAAGTAGCTTGGTAAATAGCTAAGCCGACCATCATAGGGCAATACGGTATGAGCATTCACTTGTAAAAAGGTACTGTTCCAAACAGCAAGTAAACCCAACAATACTGGTAAATTTTCTGCAAAATCAGCCTGAGCAAAGTGCTCATCCATACTATGCGCACCAGCTAATAACGCTTTAAACCCTGCCATGCCGATACGAATGGCAATCGCCAATCCAATCGCCGACCATAAAGAAAAACGCCCACCAACCCATTCCCAAAGCTGTAGCTGATGCTCAGGATGAATACCCCAAGCACTCATTTTTTCGCTGTTAGCGGAGATACCAATAAAATGGCGGCGTAGCACACTGTCTTCAGTACCTGCACGCCGCTTGGCAGTGGCAAGCAGCCATGATAATGCTGTTTTAGCATTAGATAACGTATCAACCGTACCAAAGGATTTAGATGAAATAATAAACAAGGTGGTCTCAGGATTGAGGTGCTTGAGCAAGTTATCAAGCTGAGTACCGTCCATATTAGAGACGAAATGTACTTCAATGTCGGTATCTGCCCACTCATCTAGCGCGGTCGTCGCCATAAGCGGGCCAAGATCAGAGCCACCAACGCCAATATTGACCACATCCGTAATAGCTTGACCAGAAAATCCGCGCCATGTACCACTACGGACACGTTCAGATAAACGTGCTACTTGCGATAGACTATCATGCACATCAGCGACGACATTTTGCCCATCAACGTCTAGTTTGGCAGACTCTGGCAATCGTAGTGCTGTATGCAAGGCAGCACGCTCCTCGCTAGTATTGACCATCGCACCTTGCATAAGTGCATCAATCCTTGTGGACAATTCACAGCTTTCTGCTAACTGCAAAAGACTTGCCAGTACCTGCTCGTCAATACATTGCTTGCTATAGTCCATATATAGCGCGCCAGCTTGCATGCTAAAGCGCGTTGCACGACTGTCATCTTGTGCAAACAAAGCTGCCAGTGACCATGGCTGCTTTGCTAGCATTTGTAGCTGCTGCCAGTATGTAGAGTTTCGAGCACTGTTATAAGCGCTATTGCCCTTTATCTCAGCCATCAGCTATTCATCTTCTGCTAATTGCTGCTCGGCAAAATAGATAAATGCTTGCATATATGAGCGCATATCGCCTGCATCATAGCTGTCGCCACGCATGGTTGTGACATTCACGCCGTATTCACTAATCAAGGCATCAATCGCATCGGTCAGCTGAATTTCACCACCGACCGAGGCTTCGGTATTGGCCAAATAGTCAAAAATGTGATTGCTAAAGACATAACGACCAACGACTGCTAACTTAGAAGGAGCATCGGCTAAGTTAGGCTTTTCTATAAATCCCGCGACTTTAAAGCTGGCATTTATGTCTATTTGATCATCAATATTGCTGGTATCACTCAGCTTAGCAATACCATATTTATGCACATCTTCATCAGCGACTTTATCAACCAATATCTGTGAATGGTTGTCTTCAGCAAAAGCATCAATCATAAAGGCTAAGTTCTCAGTAGCCATGTCGCCCGTAAAAGGATCAAGCACAACGTCGGGCAACAATACGGCAAAATCATGCTCACCAATAATGGGGCGAGCCGCGAGTACCGCATGACCCAAACCTAACGCCTTACCTTGACGTATCATCGAAACTGTCACATCGTCTGGTAGCCAGTTCAAGCTATCGGCTAGCTCATCCTTACCTTTATGACGCAGCTGGTTGTCCAGCTCAGCATTGATATCGAAATAATTTTCAATCGCGCTCTTTTGTGCATGACCAACCAAGACAATATGCTTAATACCAGCAGCAATCGCCTCTTCAACCACATAGTGAATAGCGGGACGGTTACCAAGTGGCAATAGCTCTTTTGGCACAGATTTAGACAATGGCAACATACGTGTACCAAAGCCTGCAACAGGGATAACGGCGTGGGTGATTTTTTTCATAATTTTTAAACTGTATTAAAAGAAGATTTAGATAAAAATAGCACGTTAAAATCGGTCATTTTAGTTCCATTACTTATAATTCAATAAATTCTACAATGTGCTTTATCCATTGATCATAAGTATAGTTTTGCAATACATGGTCACTGGCATAGCGCATCATCTCTACCTGTTGTTTAGTATAGCCTTTAGATAACTGTGCGAACAATTTATCTGCCTGCTCTTTGCTATCAATGACTTCGCACATCCCTTCAAAGCGGGTACTGACCGATAAGCTAGGATTGGTCACTGCCAGTCTCCCACATGCCATAATCTCAATCAGACGGCGGGAAAACATACTTGGAGAGTCGGTCACGGTGTTGACGTTAAGGCAGTGCGAGTACTGTCTAAAAAGCTCACCCGTCTGGTCGTAGGGCACAGCAGGCTTGATAGTCATATTTGGTAGGTCAGGGTAACGATAGACATCAGACTTACGATCAGAGTTACGGTCAACGATGGTCAGTCCATAAGGAGAGGCTGTAGTAAACGCCATATCCTGCCATTGCTGGCGCGCATTGTGAATATGATGACTATAACTACCAACAAACAGACTTTCATTATAGCGAGGTGGAAAATCAGTGGGATGATGAAACTTAGGCTGCACTGCAAAAGGCAGCACCCCTACTTTCACACTATTACCCAAAATAGCTTGGTAGCGCTCAACACAGTTTTCATCAACGGTTAGCACGTACTTGAATAGACTGGCAGAGTCAATGAAACGGTTAAAGTGAGCACCGTCTTCTTTATTCCAAAATACGGCAGGAATATTGTATTTATCTGCTAGCTCTAGGAGCTTGCGCAACTCGACATTGTTACGTCCAGGGTAGTCGGGATAATTGGCAATCTTATAACGCCACTTGTCTTTGTAGCCTCGCCATGCTGATTCGACTAGGATGATGTCAGGTTTATTTACTTTAAACAACCAATGCCAGTTGTTATTCGCTATATATTTAACTTTAGTATCTTTTTCTTTAACTAAAGATATAGCAGTGAGTTCATCCGTAATTACTGCTATTTTAAGGTCTTTGGAAGTTAATGGATACATGCTTAAAACTCTTAAATACAATATTATTGATTATATCATTTTTCTATAGTCGGTTTTAGTCAAACAGTTCTTACATCTTAATTAGTATAGTTAGGACGTGTAATCAATTAGCACAGTTATTTTAGGATAAGTTATACTAGGGCGTATTGAACATTGTTAATAAATTGATGGCAAAAAAATAGCAAACAGTTAGGGCGTGTTGAACATTCATAATTTCAGCCAGATATAGGCACAAGCGAGAGCCACTGTGTTCTCATAACTTTGTTTGAGCTTATCAAATCTAGTTGCAACCGCCCTGTAGTTTTTTAACTTAGCAAAAGCATTTTCTACTAAGTGCCGAGCCTTGTACAAGTGCCAGTCCATATGGTTATTGGTGAACTTAGTATTCTGTTTTCTAGGAATATTATTGAAGCAACCCGCTTGTTCAATATGGTCTCGCAGCGGATCAGAATCATAGCCCTTATCGGCACATAGCATGTCTGTACCACTTAAATTAATCTTATCCACTAAATCTGGTGCTACCTTTACATCGTGAGTCGTGCCATCTGATAAGATAAAAGTAATAGGATTACCGTGAGCATCAACCGCTAAATGAATCTTGGTGGCGCGTCCTGCCACACTTTTACTAATGGCTTGTTCCACCTCATTGCTACCATTACTGTGCTGATGCGCTTTAATGTGTGTGCCATCGATAAATACCCATTCACAGTCTGAGTCTTTAATTAATAAAGCGAACAGTGCAATCAGTTTATTGCTACGAAACCAGCGCTGATAAGCCTTGTAGACGGTATTAGGCTTACCAAAGTAAGGTGGCAGATCACGCCAAGGACAGCCAACACGCATACGATATAATACGCCTTCGACTGTTTGTCTAAGATTTCCTTTGTCATAGATATTAAGTTCTAGTAATATAGGTCTTAGTCTTGTCCAGTGTTGATCTTTGAGCATTGTACGAGGCATAGCAAACGAGGTCTTTTTTGTGTGAGAACTTAAAGACTAACCGTTTGCTATTTTTTTGCCATCGTTTTATTCCCAATGTTCAACACGCCCTAGTCTTTAAGTTCTCATAAAAAAAAGGCATATGGGATCAGATATTTAATCAGCTATCTGAACAATCAGATGATGAACATGCCATGCTAGATGCTACTATTGTTAATAGCACATTAGGACAGCGCTGAAAAAAGGGATAAAGCCATTGGAAGCAGTAAGTGTGTACTAACGACTAAAATACATACTCACACTGATGCGCTAGGTAATCCTACTGGCTTTTATCTAACAGAGAGCGTGTCTCAAGACCTATATGGATCAGATGAACTGCTCGATGTGAGTATTAGCTAAGTCTGTCTTGCTGATAGACCTTACGACGGTAATGTACATGTCACTAGAAAGATCAAAGCGCTACAAGGCACTGCAGTTATACCGTCTAAGTGTCACCGACTACAGCCAAGAGTCTTTGATAAAGAGCTTTATAAAGCGAGGCATATGATCGAGAACTTCTTCGCCAAGATTAAACACTACCGTGCGATTGCTACTCGCTAAGATAAGTTAGGTAGTCATTTACTCAGTGCAATTTATCTAGTTTCTTATGTCATCTGGCTGAATTGATGACACGCACTAGTTGCACCTATTTAATTATTAAATTAATCATGCATTAACTACAGAAACAGATGCTTTTATAACTCTTACCTGCTGACTCTTCCAACTTCTTAGTCCGAAACGTATTTTCTCACAGCCATTTGGAACTTTTAAATCAATTAACAGTTCCACCCTCTTGCCAGCAGGTGCAGATATATACTTGAAGTAGCCTATTTCACTATTCTCAGACTTAGGTAGTTCACTCTGAATATCTTCCTTCCCATAATCAATAGATAACAGCATTTGCTTGCTAGAAGAATCCATAGGAAAATCAGCATCAATGATAACTCTAATAGTACTACCAATTAGCAGCTTTATACTCTCAGACCAAATCATTGTGTTAGTCAAAACCATATCATTACATATATCATAGATAGATAGATAAGCTAAGCTATTAGACACTAAAGTAGAATTTATAGCGTCAAACACACCCTCAGAATAATAAATACTCCCTGACGGCAGAAGATGCAGACTGTCATAGAAATAATCCTTACCTTCTTTAAAAACAGGCTCAAAGTTAATAAATGGAACTTTTTTATGTGAACAAACTTCTGATGCTATTTTATTTAATTTCTCATAAACGGTATTTTCACCATTATAAATTATTGATGTCATAAAAAGCTTTAAATTTAAGATATCGCATAACGCAATAATCATCTTTATATTCTTTTCAAAAGGTTCATAATCAATTTTTTCTGCGCGGGTTGAGATCCTGTTAAAAGCTGGTACTATAGAAGAGTACCTCCAATGATCACTGAAATAGTTATTTTTAAGATCTAATGCACCTTCGTCGTTACTAGGTATAGAAACAACTAAAGTAGATCCTGGCTTATTACCTAATTTATTAATAATTAAGTTAACGATATTAAGTGTTTGAGAGCCAGATACACCTAAATTATACACAGAATATTCAAAGCCATTCTCTAAAAGCATTCTTTCTAAAATAGATTGAGGTTTCATGCTTAGTCTTAAATAGATAGACTCTACTGAAGAATCCCCTAACAGAAAAACATTATTTTCTGACTTAAAACCCCAAATACTATCTTGGTTACCATCAGAATTAGTTTTAGCTAAATATATTTCATTTTTCTGTAACTTGGTATTAATTAAGTACTCATCACTTGGTACATAATTATTAAGCAAGCCAGGCTTTAGTTCTTTCAGACGGATATATCTTTTCGTCATTACTAAATCTCATCCAAATCATGTCATTATAGAGTCTACTAAATGACCACTATGAAATTATTAATATAAAAACATTGATTAATCAATGATACTATGCTCTCTAAGAATAGTTATAATATCGGCTTCTTTGATACTACTATTAATGCATCTTATAAAGGTAATCAGACAATGATTATTTGAAAAATCAGAACTAGTGTTTGAAATACAACCATCAATGAGTTCAATATTATCACCAATGCTACTTATTAGAAAACTATGATTTCCCAGACTACCATCCACCTCATTCCGATAAAAACTCTCATGTAGATTTAAATGAAATTTAGCTTCAGGAATTATCTGGTTTGGAGATACAATCTTATCCACTATAATTAAGTTGAATTTGCTTTCTTTTAATATTACATAATACCTAATATGTTCTTTTATTAGGGGTGAGTCTCTATAGATAAAATACGAATAAGTTTCGTGCTTAAAAACATATAGATCATTATTTTCTATTAACTTTGCAATATTACCATTTATATTTCTGGGTAATTTATACTCATTAATATCCAAATCTTCAGCTGAAACCACTATATCATTAATCAGTAATTCTTTAATTAAAACAACGTTATGATTCCTTATATCTAGTCCTTGTTTTTTTATAAATAAATTACCCTTGCTATCATCTAGATAAAAAGAACCCAAGTCGTTATCTTTATTATGGGTCTTATGTAACTTCGAACCATTTATCCAAAGATAAAAATTATTTTCTAAATTATAATGTTTGATGCAAGTAAAACCATTAATTTCAAAAACATGATATTGAGTATGTATACTTTTAACTCTATCAGTTCTTTTAACTACTCGATTCTCGTAGTTCAAGAATTGGTAATAAAGCTCATTTTTCCCATTAGAAGTATCAAAATCAAAGTCTAACTTACCTTCCGTTCCATTTAGTTGAATCACAAACTTTAAAACAGAAACAAACCATTTAGGGTTAGGTTCACAATCTCCATAAACTGCAAAATATTTCCCTGTATTCTGGTTAGTAACAGCATTAATGAAAATCAATGATGAAGACAACTCTTTAAATTCGCTATCTCCAAGCTCTGCTAATGTTAATGATGTCAACTTAGAAAGATAATGAAATAATGGTATTAACTCTAGAGCAACGAATTGGAAATATGAAACACTCTCAAGATAACTTCCATCTGCAAAAGATTTAGCTATAATTTCTTTGAGATCATTGTACAGTAAATCAACTTTTTCATTCTTAAAAACCCCTAGTACGCACGCCCCAACTAGTATCGTAGACAGTATAACAATTCCATGATTAGTGGATCTATTAACCCAATGAACTACGGGAGGAAATTTCTCGATCATTCTAATATCTTGAACGTTTCTTTTATCAACCAGCCAGTCTATTCCTTTAGTAAAGAAATCATCAAAGCTCTCTTTTTGTAATATTTTTGAAGCCAGTGCATATGCACCTGGAATATAGCCATTACACCAGTTGTTTGTCTCCCATGTCCCTTCACCTAGCGATGTATAACTACTTGGTCGCCATTTCGGCCAAGCAGTAAGGATTTTAAATACTAAATCTGCAAAGCTAAATATCTTTTTTTCTAAATCACTACTTATATTAGCTTTTTTATTTATGAGCTCACACGCTATTAATAGCGCATGATAAAGCTCTTTAGATCTATGTTCCCAAAGAAGAACATACTTAGGTGAGGTATTATAGATCTCATTGCTAACAGTATTATTTAAGTATCCAAACTCTTTAACCTTTAGATTCCATGTTTCATCATAAAACTGTTGGCTTAATAAGGATATGCTCGTACTGTGAACTTTAATAAACAACCATTTTATTTCAAAATCAGTTACATTTTCTCTTAAAGAAAACAACCTTCTTTCATTAATCGCTAAGTACAACTCATTATTTACTATACGCATGCAAATAGTAAAATGTTTTTGAATAGGTAATGATGCAATTTGTCTTTCTAAATGATGAACCTTCCCTCTTTTGTCACCAATATTTTTAATCAGTTTTAAATTAACCTCACCAATCGATATTTCTATATCGTACTGATTTTCATCTTCAACTACAAATTCAAGATTAAATGAGATAATATTCTCTACAATAATTTCATTATATATATTATTAACTTTTAGACCATAAATTTTTGGATACTGAGACAGAGGCATAAATATTTTATGCATATTCTTATCATTTGGTGAAAGATAAGAATCAATAATACTTTCTATTAAATCAGATTGAACACTAAAAATACTCATAAAATCAGCCAAAAAAATTGTAGTAAAGAGTTTAATTTTCTATATAATTTTTAAAGAATAAATCTATTCAGATGATTACTTATCACTTTGAAACTATACTCATTAGTTAAATGAAGTCTATTTTCGGCCTTAAGATTATTGATATTATTATTACTCATATAACTCTTAATTAGCTCTTGTGCTTCGTTAATATTATTGATTACCCAATTTTTAGGATAAATAACATCTGCCTCTTTCCAGTTCCATATCACAGGCAAGCACCCCGATAGCACACCGTCAGCTATTGCATAGTGAAATGATTCATTCTCCGAAGGAGATAAAATAATATCTATGCCTTCATACCAACTACGCACATTAGCACTCCATCCTTCAAAATCAACATAATCACTTAGCTTGAGATCTTCTATCATTTTATATGTATCATAATAATGATCTAACTCCTTGACTCGTGAAGGTGCATGCATAAATTCCAGCTCTTCAGGTCTATGACCTTTTACACTCAGCGTTGCATCAACTCCAGACTTACGCAGAGAATCTAAAAGTAATACAGCTCGATCCAATCGCTTTGTTTGTGGAACAAACCCGAGCAAACCTAAAACTACGCTATTTTTACCTTTATTTTTTTTACTAAAATAAAACTCATCATCCATGACGAAGTTGGGAATAAAGTTAGTCTTATTTTCTTGATAGTCAAAAATATCAATAGCTTGCTCACGTATGTTTTGAGAAACAAAAATGATTTTTTCTATATTATTCACTTCAATCTGATTGCCGAATTTTTGGGCTCTTGCTCTTACTTCTTGAGCATGCATCCTAATATATATTGGCTTATTATTACTATTGTTTTTAGAATACCAAACAGCGTTAGCTAAACCCCACTCACAAAATATCGTATCCGCCCAATTATAGCTTTCTAATAACTGCTTCTCATTCTTATGACCACCCCATTCCCAAACCTCTTTTCGTACAGGTACGTGTTGTGATTTCAAATATGAAATATATGCATCAATAAACTTAAAGTCATGGCTTGCGAAGAGTAGCTTATTTTTAGATAAAGATTCTGATGGAAAATAGCTATGGAAATTTTCACTAATATTTTTTAATGAATGATTTTTCTGAATCTTTTTAGAAAAATTAGTATCAAGCTGCAATTTATTTTTACCCAATACTATTTTGAAATCATGATAGTCCTTAATAAAAAAAGGATAATTTCTTCCCAATGATTTGATATTAATAGCACTTGGATAACACAAACATCTACCACCAATCGCAACAGATTCCACTAACTTCGTTGATAATTCTAATGTAGAATTTTCAAAATTAGCTGGTCTAAAACACCATATAAAATCCATTTTAGAAAGCATTTCAAGGCTTTGCTCTCTATTGAAGTCATTGTAGTAATTTATATTAAGCTTATTAAACCAACTTTGTATTTGTTGTCGAAATTCTTGTAAATTAGTGGGTGAAGATATTTTATTTGCTGCCATATAAAGCTGTACATTTACACCTTCGTTTTTCAAATTTTCAACAAACTCGAATAATTCCAACACTCCCCAACCTGGAGTTATTTTACCCGCATACCCTATTTTTATTACTCTATCTTCTAATGGGTTATTATCTTCTATTTTTTCAACGCTCGAATAAGTGGAGTTAAAGAACTTATCATTAATTGGCGGTGGAATATCAATATAATTAATCTTACATTCAACAATCTTATTTAATTCATTTTTAATTTGTTGAGTCTGTGTGAGAAAATATGCTGAACGATTACTAATCAATTTTATTTTTTCTGCTTTATCTTCATTTATCAGTAATTTATTGTCTTCTATACTATAAAAATCGGTAATATAGCTAGCTAACCTATTAAAAAACTGTCTGGTTTGAGAAATTTGATAAGCTACTTCGCACCCTCTAACGACAACAATTCTTATGTTAGGAGAAATGTCATCAATTTTCCTTAATAAATCCACACCTTTTTCTATATTGAATATACCATCATACCCTACCTTTTCAGGTGTGATTAGCTGTATGTTTTGGCTGTTTTCAATATTTGAAACAACTTGATCATGCCTGAGGTTTTCTTTTATGATTACTGCTGTTTTGCCTTTAGATGCTAATATGCTTGCCATTGATGAAAACCATACAGAAGAGCCATCAACGACATTTGCATTTATATCTGCATATAACAAGAACTCTATACTTTCAGTATTAATGTTATTTAAATTAATATTTGACCATACATTGTTTTTTTCAGAAGCGCCTTCACCAATCTCATTTTTAACGAGAGCACAATTTTCTATGACAAAACTATCAATATTCAAGTTTGCAATAGGTGAATAAAAAAACAACTGAGCCTTTTTTATTTTCTCATCAATTTCCATATAAAAGTCTTGATAGTATAATCCATCCTTCTTTGATCCCGAACCCATATAACAAAAAGCTTGATTATTTGAATCTCCTAAAAGAAGGCCTTTTTCTTTCCTTATATAAGTTGGGAATTCACCAAAAAAAAGAATTAATGCTTTTTTATTTTTAAATACTTCATCGTTCTGATGCGTAATCAAGAATCTATATTTCCCATTTGCATATTCAGATAAAGAAAAATAATTACTTGTGTTGTTTGGAAAAGATATATTAGCCCAAACCTCGTTCACTTTACCATCTTGTACTATTTTATTTTTATCTAGTTTCTTTAAATATCTTGTGAATTTTATACTATCAATATTTTTATCTTCAATTATCGATATAAGGTTATCAATATTATTCGTCTCTTCTATTATTCTTAAAGCCTTATTTATAATAATGTTGTATTTCTCTGAACCATGCTTTACCCCTTCACTCCTAAGATGAAGTATTAAAATTTTAGCGATAAAATCTGTACTAGTAATATTCCGTCTTTTCAGTTTTTGTATTAAATTAAATAACCTATATGATATATATTGCGAGTTCTTTTCGTTAATATTTTCAGATTCATTATAAAATTTAAAACTCTTAAAAATTTTCATATTTACACTGCTCCTTTTAACGGAATATTCCAGCTATATCTAACAAGAATGTTCTATCTCTAGCTGATAATGTCTTAAATTCATTATGAGCGACTAAGATAACCAACAAATCTGCTGAATGAACTGCTTCCCCTAGAGAAATAAGTGTCCCTAATTCTAAGTCTTTCGGTAGTTTATCAATATTAGGCTCAACGAACAGCATATTAACGGATAAGTCTTTTAGCATTAGTCTCGCAATATGAACTGCAGGGCTCTCACGTAAATCATCAATATCAGGTTTAAATGCTAAACCTAATAACGCTACTGTCGGCTTATCAATCCCTTGCTTTTTTAACTTGTCTACCTCGCCCTTAATTTTTCCAATAACCCAGTTAGGCTTATTATCATTTATCTCACGTGCAGCACGAATAATCTTAGCTTCGTCTGGGTTTTGATTAACGATAAACCAAGGGTCCACAGCGATACAATGACCCCCGACTCCAGCACCAGGCTGTAGAATGTTCACCCGTGGATGATGATTGGCCAGCTCAATCAGTTCCCATACGTTAATATCTAATTTATCAGATATGATAGAGAGCTCGTTAGCAAAAGCAATACTCACATCACGAGAGGCGTTTTCAGTGAGCTTTGCCATTTCAGCAGTGCGAGAGTTGGTTGCGAGCAAATCACCTTCTACGAATATACGATACACTTCTTGGGCTTTTTCCGTCGATTCTTTGGTCATTCCACCAATAATACGATCATTTGAAATCAGCTCTTCTACTACCTTACCTGGCAGTACACGCTCGGGGCAATAAGCAACAAAGATATCGGCTTCATTTTCAGGCTCATGATACTTAGGAAAAGTAAGATCAGGGCGCTCTTCAGCGAGCCATTCGACCATTTTCTCAGTGGCACCCACTGGTGAGGTTGACTCTAGAATTACCACGTCACCTTTTTCTAACAGAGGAGCTAATGCTTTACTAACAGCATGAATATAGGATAAATCAGGTTCGTGATCATCACCTTTGAAAGGCGTCGGTACTGCGATGAGATAAGCATCTGAGTGTACTGGTGTAAGGCTAGCTTTAAGCTTACCATTATCAACAGCTTTTTTGACAATTGCTTCTAAACCTGGCTCTACGATATGAATCTTGCCTTGATTAATCGTTTCAACCGCATGCGGATTAACATCGACACCAATAACATTGGCACCATGATGTGCGAACATCGCGGCTGTCGGTAAACCAATATATCCTAGACCAAACACACAAATATTTTTCATCTTTCTCTCACTTAATTTATTCATAGTCGATTCAATTTTCTAAGCTTCTTTATGTCCAAAAAAATTAACAATCGTCTTTGCTATACGTTGTGAAGCCTGCCCATCACCGTACGGATTATGTGCCTCACTCATCTTTAAGTATAAAGCCTCATTTTCAATGAGATTACTAACTTCAGCCACAATAGTAGCGTGATGAGTACCAACTAATTTAACGGTTCCTGCTTCAACTGCCTCTTGACGCTCAGTTGTTTCACGCATCACTAGAACTGGAATACCGAGCGACGGAGCTTCTTCTTGAATACCACCAGAGTCAGTTAAGATAATATGACTGGTACTCATCAAATAGACGAATGGTAGGTAGTCCTGCGGTTGAATTAACCTAACATTATCAAGACCACGTAATAAACGTCCAACTGGTTCTTTCACATTGGGGTTCAAATGTACAGGATAAACAAACTCATAATCTGGGTATTTTTGAGCAAGCTCCTGAATTGCTTGGCAGATCGACTCAAAACCATCACCAAAATTTTCTCGGCGATGCCCGGTAATCAATACACGACGCTTGGTAAAGTCTAATTCTGAGAACTGTTGCTGTAATTCAAATCTCAGCATCTCATTAGTTTCTAGTTTATTTTTAACATCTAATAGTGCGTCAACGACTGTATTCCCAGTGACATAAATGAAGTTAGGATTATTATGTTCATCATATAGATGCTGAGCAGCCGTTTTGGTGGGTGCAAAATGTAGTTTAGTAATAATGCTGGTTAGTTGTCTATTAGCTTCTTCTGGCCATGGAGAGTAAATATTGTAGGTACGTAATCCAGACTCTACATGACCAATAGGAATCTGTTGATAAAAAGCAGCCTGCGCTCCGCATAAGGTAGTTGAGGTATCACCGTGAACCAATACTAAATCTGGCTGACACTCTTCAAGAATAGGTTCAAGAGCAAGTAGCATTCTTGAACTGGCTTGAGTCAAACTTTGACCAGACTTCATAATATCTAAGTCATAATCAGGTGTGATCTCAAATAACGACAATACCTGATCAAGCATTTCACGATGCTGTGCTGTCACACAAACTAATGATTGAATATTAGGGTTAGCTTCTAAGGCTTTGACCACTGGTGCCATTTTAATGGCTTCAGGACGTGTGCCAAAAATGCTTAGTACTTTTATCATAAAGTTCTCTTATTAATTACAATATATTTTCGATATAAATTATTTTATATAATACCCATTAGGATTCATGCTTTGCCACCGCCATGTATCTTGGCACATGTCAGTGATAGATAGTTTTGCCTCCCAGCCTAATAGCTCCTTTGCCTTATCAGCACTTGCATAGCAACTAGCAATGTCACCTGCGCGGCGGTCTGCAAATTGATAAGGAATTGGTTGTCCAGAAACGTTAGAAAATGCCGTTACTAACTCTAATACAGAAGTACCTTTACCAGTGCCTAAATTAATCGGTAAAAATCCTACTGGTGCCACTTGTCGCTCTAAATAATTTAACGCAGCGACATGACCTGTTGCCAAGTCAGTGACATGGATAAAATCACGCACACCAGTACCATCAATAGTTGGATAGTCATTACCAAAAATATTAAGTTTGACAAGCTTACCAACAGCTACTTGAGAGATATAAGGCATCAAATTATTCGGTATATCATTTGGATCTTCGCCAATCTGACCTGATGGATGCGCCCCTACTGGATTAAAGTATCTCAGAGGAATCAGGTTCCAACTGTCATCGGATACGGCAAGGTCTTCTAATATGTGCTCGACGGCAAGTTTGCTCTGACCATAGGGATTGGTACAAGAGCGCTTTGAGTTCTCATCGATAGGTAGAGTTTCGGGATCACCATAAACAGTCGCAGAGGAAGAAAAAACGAGGTTTTTGACATCATACTCTGCCATCACCTGTAGTAAGGTAATGGTACCACTGACGTTGTTATTGTAGTACAGCAATGGCTTGGCAACAGATTCACCAACTGCTTTTAGTCCAGCGAAGTGAATCACGCCGAAGAAACGATGGAACGAAAATACTTGTTTAAGTGACTCAGCATCGCGAATATCGCCTTCGATAAAATCAATAGGTTGACCAATGAGAGCCGAGATGCGATTGATTGCTTCACGACTACTATTAGATAAGTTGTCGTAAACTACAATATCATACCCAACTTCATGCAGTGCGATACAGGTGTGTGTGCCAATATAACCCGCACCGCCCGTAACTAGTATCTTGTTTTTCATAAATTTATTTTTGAGACAAAAAAAGACACCCCATTGTAGGGGTGTCTTTGTTTCTTTGCAATGCAGTTTTGGTAGTTAAACTGTAGACTTATGCCTATCTTACCAACCAGTAACTTCTTTTAATTTCTCGCCAAGCTTAGATGGGTCACGTGTATACGCGATACCAGCATCTTCAAACGCTTTGAATTTCTCTTCAGCAGTACCTTGACCACCAGAGATAATAGCGCCAGCATGACCCATACGCTTGCCTTCTGGAGCGGTAACACCAGCGATATAACCAACGACTGGCTTGGTTACATGGTCTTTGATATAAGCAGCTGCTTCTTCTTCAGCAGTACCACCGATCTCACCGATTAGAATAATCGCTTCAGTTTGTGGATCTTCTTGGAACAGTTTCAACGCATCAATTTGGTTCATACCAGGGATAGGATCACCACCGATACCGATACAAGTTGACTGACCAAAACCAAGCTTAGTGGTCTGAGCAACGGCTTCATAAGTCAATGTACCAGAGCGTGAGATGATACCGACTTTACCTGGTAAATGGATATGACCTGGCATGATACCGATTTTGCACTGACCTGGCGTGATAACACCTGGGCAGTTAGGACCAACCATGCGTACGCCTTCAGCTTCTTCGATATAACGTTTTGCTTTTAGCATGTCTAAAGTAGGCACGCCTTCAGTAATAACGATAATCAATTTAACACCAGCATCTACCGCTTCAACGATAGAATCTAGTACGAACGGTGCTGGTACATAGATAACAGAAGCGTCAGCTTGGGTGGCTTCCATAGCTTCTGCCATCGTGTTGAATACTGGTAGGCCTAAATGCGTTTGACCGCCTTTACCTGGGGTTACACCGCCGACGACTTTAGTACCATATTCGATCGCTTGTTCAGAGTGAAACGTACCATTTTTACCCGTAAAACCTTGTACCAATACTTTGGTATCTTTATCGATTAATACACTCATTATTTATTCCTTGTATTCGGTTGTCTTGCAATAGCCACTTGATGATGTGTTATCCATTAAATGTTAATGATAAATTTATACCAACAAGCTGCTATCACGCGTTGACTACTATGTTTAAGCACGTATATTTAGAGGGCTATGCCTCAAATATATTAAGCTTTAACAGCATCGACAATTTTTTGAGCCGCATCTGATAGGCCTTGGGCAGAAATCAATTTCAGACCAGACTCTTCTAGGATTTGCGCGCCTTTTTCAGCGTTGTTACCCTCTAGACGGACAACAACAGGTACTTTTACGTCAACTTCTTTGATAGCAGCGATAATCGCTTCTGCAATCATGTCACAACGTACGATACCACCGAAGATGTTGATTAGAACACCTTCAACGCTGCTGTCTTCAAGAATAATCTTGAATGCTTCAACAACGCGATCTTTAGTTGCGCCGCCACCAACGTCCAAGAAGTTAGCAGGCTTGCCGCCATACAATTTGATGATGTCCATCGTTGCCATAGCAAGACCAGCACCGTTAACCATACAACCGATATTGCCTTCTAGAGCAACATAGTTTAGGTCAAACTCAGCCGCTTTAAGCTCACGCTCATTTTCTTGTGACTTGTCTTGTAGTGCTGCGATTTTAGGCAGACGATACAGTGCGTTTGAATCGATACCAATTTTGCCATCAACACAAACGATTTCGCCATTTTCACGAACGGCTAATGGGTTGATTTCTAACAAGGCAAAATCGTTATCGATGAATGCTTGATAAGCGCCCGTCATTAATTTAACGAATTGATTGATTTGCTTGCCTTCTAAGCCTAGTTTGAATGCCACATCACGTGCTTGGAAAGGCATCAAACCAACTAAAGGATCAACGTTTACTTTAAAGATTTTTTCTGGTGTCTCATTTGCGACTTCTTCGATATCAACGCCGCCTTCGGTTGATGCCATGAACGTTACGCGACGCGTAGAACGATCAACAACTGCACCAAGATATAGCTCAGTTTGTACTGGGTACATATCTTCTGCAACCAATACGAAGTTAACTGGTTGGCCATCAGCGTCAGTTTGGAAAGTAACCAAATTGGTTCCGATTAGCTCTTCAGCAACTTGCTTGGCTTCTTCACGAGTTTTAACCAGCTTTACGCCACCCGCTTTACCGCGACCACCAGCATGTACTTGCGCTTTAATAACCGCAATGTCTGTTGGCGTTTTATCAAAAGCAGCAGCAGCTTCGTCGCCGTTATAGGCAATAATGCCTTCTTGAATCGGCAAACCATAGCTTTTTAATAGCTCTTTTGCTTGATACTCATGTAAATTCATTGATTGTATCCTTTATTTTTTACAATTAATAAAAAGTGAAAACAAGTGCGCGTATATACATATTAGACAAGCATATGGCGCACTCATGACCGTGGTGGAAGCCATAACAACCCCACCGCGATCAGGTTATAAGTTGGTACTGATCAAACTAACGACTTATTTCTTACGCTTTTTACGCTGAATGGCGTGAATAGCACGGCCATCAGCAGACAGAGCAGCTTCATGCACGGCTTCTGAAATGGTTGGATGAGCAAAGGTCATCAACTGCAAATCTTCGATACTAGAGACAAATTCCATCGCAATCATACCCTGATGGACGATATCACCAGCACCAGCAGAGATAGCATGCATACCTAATAGGCGATCTGTTTTGGCATCAGCCACGACTTTGATAGAGCCTTCTGCTTCGCTTTGAGCCAATGCACGGCCGTTCGCTGCTAGGTTGAATGAACCTGTTTTAACTTCGTAGCCAGCGGCTTCAGCTTCTTGCTCAGTCAAACCAACCCATGCGATTTCTGGATGGGTATAGATGACGTTAATGATCGTGTCATAATTGACTTGGGCTTTTTCGCCATGAATGCGCTCAACGGCCATCATGCCTTCTTCCATCGCTTTATGTGCAAGCATTGGACCACGAACCAAATCACCGATGGCATAAACACCATCAAGATTGGTTTTACATTGATCATTCACGTCGATAAGACCACGTTCAGTCAATTGAATGCCACTGTCATCACCAAGCAGTTTCTCAGAGTATGCACGGCGACCAACACAAACGATCAGTTTGTCGAAGCTTTCTTCAGATGACTCGCCTTTGGTTTCGCTCGTGACGACAACTTGATCGCCTTTGACTTCAGCATTGGTTACTTTGGTATCAACGCGGATATCAAGACCTTGCTTTTTAAGCATTTTGCCCGCTTCTTTAGCAATGTCTTTATCAGCAGCTGCTAAGAAACTTGGCAACGCTTCATAAACAACCACTTCAGCGCCTAGGCGACGCCATACTGAACCAAGCTCAAGACCGATAACACCGGCACCAATCACGCCTAGACGCTTAGGAACTGAAGTGAAATCAAGTGCGCCAGTAGAATCAACGATACGATCGCCATCAGTTTTAGCAACTGGGATATCGATCGGCACAGAACCTGCCGCAAGAATCACGTTTTTAGCCGTGATAGTCGTTTCTGCTTCATCAGCAAGGGCAGTAAATTTAACGGTTTTATCAGCGCCTTTACCATCAACCAGCGTACCCCAGCCTTGTAGCCAATCAACGCCATTGCCTTTTAATAATGCTGCAACGCCGCCCGTCAATTGCTTAACGATGCCTTCTTTACGAGCAATCATTTGCTCAATATCAATAGCAACGTCACCAGTGCTGATACCATGTTCAGCAAGGTCATGCTTAGTCGCTTCGTAACGATGCGAGCTATCAAGTAGTGCTTTTGATGGGATGCAACCAACGTTTAAGCAAGTGCCGCCAAGTGCTGGCTCACCTTTATAAACACGCTTTTCGATACAAGCAACGCTCATACCTAACTGACCTGCACGGATAGCGGCTTCATAACCACCAGGACCGCCGCCGATGACGACTAAATCATAATTGTCTTTCATAGTACGTTCCTATTTCTAATTATCGTTCTAATTGTGAATATCATTTAAACTGAGGATTGTCTCGTTAATAAATAAGCCATGTTTTGGTTCAAATTTTTTCACTTTACGGTAAATACACCACATCAGTGAAACATTCTTATTTATTAATAAACAACGAGCACCACTGTTTAGACTAAAGTTAAAAAGCTTGTATCAGCGGTTGCCAATACAAGCTTAAAAGCTTACAGGTCTAGTAGCAACATGGCTGGATCTTCAACCAATTCTTTGATGGTTACTAAGAACTGTACCGCTTCTTTACCATCAATCATACGATGGTCATAAGACAATGCAAGATACATCATCGGTAGAATTTCAACTTTACCATCAACAGCCATTGGGCGGTCGTTGATCGCATGCATACCTAGGATAGCCGTTTGTGGTGGGTTCAAAATAGGCGTTGACATCAATGAACCAAATACACCACCGTTTGAAATAGTGAAAGTACCACCAGTCATGTCATCTAGACCAAGTTTACCTTTTTGAGCCAAGCCACCAAGCTCACGGATACGGCTTTCAACGTCCGCCATGCTCATGCGATCGGTATCACGTAGTACTGGAACAACCAAACCACGGTCAGATGATACAGCAACACCGATATCGTAGAAACCATGATAAACAATGTCATCACCGTCTAGTGAAGCGTTTACTGCTGGGAAGCGCTTAAGTGCTTCGGTTGCCGCTTTCACGAACAATGACATAAAGCCTAAACGTACGCCATGACGTTTTTCGAACTGGTCTTTATATTTAGCGCGCATGTCCATTAATGGCTTCATGTTCACTTCGTTAAACGTCGTTAGCATCGCCGTTTCTTGTGAAGCTGCTAGCAGACGATTGGCGACTGTCTTACGTAGACGTGTCATTGGAACACGTTTTTCAGTACGCTCACCCATTGATTCAGCCACTGGACGGCCGCTATCAGATTTGATGCTGCTGTCTGCTTTCAATGTTGGGTTAGCCATATCGGTTTTGGTCACACGACCGCCGCGACCACTACCTTCCACTTCTTTAGGATCTACGCCAGACTCTTTCGCTGCTTTACGAACTGCTGGGCTTTGATCTTTATGATCCGCTTCGTCTTTTTTATCTGTTGCTTGGACAGGCTCGCCACCATCTGCTGCTTGCTTGGCTTGTACTGGCGCTGCTGGTTGATCTGGATCTACCGCAGGAGCATTATCTGCACTGGCGCTTGCACCAGCTTCGAATTGACCAATGATCTCGTCAGACAACACGGTATCATCAACCTGCTTAACGATTTTGGTCACAACGCCGTTATCAGGCGCCACAACTTCTAATACGACTTTATCAGTTTCGATTTCAGCCAATAGGTCATCACGATTGACTTGCTGACCTTCAGTGACATGCCACTCAACGATAGTACCGTCGGCAACTGATTCTGGAAAAACGGGGGCTTTGATATCAGCCATCGATATACTCCTTAGATTGGGATATTCATATTTGTTATTAAGTCGTGATAGGCAGTCAGTGCCATCTTGCATAGCGATCTTAGATAATACTATCTAGATTTTATTACAACATACTGACTGTTATCGCCTGATTCATTTATCTTCAATAATCTGTTACTTAGCCAACTCATCGACACTGATACCAAGACCACCAGCGATCAACGCTTGCTGCTGCTGAGCATGCAGTTTCGGTGACCCTGTAGCAGGTGCTGCACTTGCAGGACGCGCCACTGGCTCCATGACTTTCGCCTTGGTTGGGTGTGGTACGACGATACGGAACATATGCGGTGCTAAATAATACCAAGCGCCTTGGTTCAGCGGCTCTTCTTGTGTCCAAACGATCTCAGCCAAGTTGCTATATTTTTCAATCTCAGCCATCAAACGCTGCTCTGGTAATGGGTAGAGCTGCTCAATACGGACAATAGCGACATGATCTAGACCTAATGCGCGGCGTTGCTCTAATAGGTCATAGTAAACTTTACCACCACAAAGCACCATACGAGTGACTTTGTCTGCATTTTGGTTGTCCATCTCTGGCAGTACCGTTTCAAACTTACCATTCGCCAGCTCTTCAAGATTTGAAGTGGCTAGCTTATGACGTAGTAAACTCTTCGGCGACATGACAATCAATGGCTTACGAATTGGGCGAACTGCTTGACGACGTAGCGCATGGTAGATCTGTGCAGGTGTCGTCGGCGTTATTACTTGCATATTGTCTTCAGCACATAGCTGTAAGAAACGCTCAAGACGAGCAGATGAATGCTCAGGACCTTGACCTTCAAAACCATGTGGTAATAACATAGTTAGACCACAAACGCGCTGCCACTTGGTTTCACCACTTGAGATAAACTGGTCAATCACTACCTGCGCGCCGTTGACGAAGTCACCAAACTGCGCTTCCCAGACGATCAAGGCATTTGGTACTGTCGTTGCATAACCATATTCAAAGGCTAATACCGCTTCTTCTGACAATAATGAGTTATAAGTAGCAAAGCGGGCTTGAGTGTCACTCATATGAGCCAATGGCACATACATACTGCCATCATTGATATTATAGATTTCGCTATGACGATGTGAGAAAGTACCGCGACCCACATCTTCACCAGTAATACGTACCAATACTTTATCGTTATCGACTAGTGATGCGTATGCCAACGTTTCAGCTGCACCCCAGTTTAATGGCTCTTCGCCTGTCTGCATGGCTAAGCGCTGCTCAACCACTTTTTGGACTTGGCGTTGTAACTTATAGCCTTCTGGCATTTCCGCCATACGACGTCCATAACCTTTTAGAATCTCGATGTCGACACTGGTATCCCAATCATCCACCAAATCGTGACCTAAATAAGGTTTCCAATCGACGAACAATTCTTCGTTAGGCTCATTAACCAATGAGTTTGCAACATAGTCACCACGGTCTAAAGACTCACGATAGTCATCTTCATACTGCTTTTCTTCTTCAGCATTCAAAATACCGTCTTCGATAAGTTTTTGTGCATAAATCGTACGAGTCGTTGGTAGCTTCTTGATAACTGCATACATGAGTGGCTGAGTCGCTGACGGCTCATCGGCTTCATTATGACCATTACGGCGATAGCAGAACAGATCGATAATGATGTCTTTATCAAACTCATGACGGTAATCTAATGCTAACTGCGCGGCAAACACGACCGACTCAGGATCATCACCATTCACATGTAGGATAGGTGCATGTACCATTTTTGCAACGTCAGTACAGTACTCAGTCGAACGCACGTCTTCTTGGCGGCTGGTCGTGAAACCGACTTGGTTATTGATCACAATATGTACAGTACCACCAGTGGTATAAGCACGGGTTTGTGACATTTGGAACGTTTCTTGAACCACGCCTTGACCAGCAAACGCAGCATCACCATGAATAACGATTGGCAATACTGAATTACCACCTTTATTATCCAATAGCGGCTGATCGTTGCGGCGCACCTGACGGGCACGTACAGAGCCTTGCAATACCGGTGCGACAATCTCAAGATGTGATGGGTTAAATGCCAAAGCCAAATGCGCTTCACCGCCTGGCGTCATCACGTTTGATGAAAAACCATTATGGTATTTAACGTCACCTGAGCCTTTTTCTGGCTGTACTTTACCATCAAACTCGTCAAACAAGTCCGCAGGATTTTTACCTAAGATATTGACCAATAGGTTTAGGCGACCACGGTGAGCCATACCAATGACCATCTCTTTAGTGCCATAGCCGCCTGCACGTTGAATGATTTCATTAATAGCAGGGATAAAGCTTTCGCCGCCCTCTAGTCCGAAACGCTTAACGCCCGTATATTTACGTGCTAAGTATTTTTCTAGACCTTCAGCTGCTGTGAGCCGCTCAAGAATAGATAAGCGCTTTTCTTTATCAAACTTGATGTAACCTAAGTTGGTTTCTAGATACTTTTCCATCCAGCGTTTTTCAGTACTGGTGGTAACGTGCATGTATTCAGTACCAATGTAACGGCAGTAAACACGTTCCATAATTTCGATGATTTCACGTAAAGGCGCTTCGTCTTTACCGATGTTCAAATCATTGGTAGGAAATACTGTATCAAGATCAGCTTCTGAAAGATTATGATAAGCAAGGGTCAAATCTTCCACTTCTGCACGTGGATGTAGATTTAACGGATCAAGCTTGGCGCGGCGATGACCACGGCGACGGTAAGCTGAAATCAGCTGTTGTACACCCATTTGTTTAGGGTTAGCACAGTCGGCTAAGCCTGCATTTTCAGCAGGCGCTTGAGTGCTGGCTTTATTAGCAGTTTGGTTGCGAGCAAGCAACAAAAACTGTTCTTTAATAGCGTTATGCTGTGCATCGTTTGGCGATTTGTATTGTTCAAAATACGTCTGCCAATCGGTATCAACGCTATCAGGATCGTTTAGGTACTGCTCATAAAGAGCTTCTATATAGCTGGCGTTGTCAGCAGCCAGTTCTGTATGTCCTAGGCTTGCGGCTTCTTTAGTTATACTATTCATAATAATCGTCTATTTGATAGATAAATGAATGGAATCGTGCTTATTATTGTGTAATCTGTTGTATGTGAGACATCTAAATACTTAATGCTATAAAAACTCAATCGTATTCTGTTCAGTACTGATTTATGAACCACACTTATTACTATAAAAGAAAAGTACGCTTATCTGTGCTTTTGCTTATGACGGACAGTGATGCTAAATAGTGATAATAAGTGCCATTACAATACCTATATTAAAAATATAATTATTTGTGAACGTCCAGTTTTGTTATCTGACTCGTCTCACAACATTAATTTATATATACTGAAGTTAGTCATAACCAATTCATCAAAGATAAAAGATCGATGAATTATTGACGCCTTCAGCTGGCCTATCATTTGGCTATCCTCGCTGGAACGTCTGGTTATTTCCGAGCTATCATTGCTTTTATGGCAAACATACGTTGCTGTATAGAGTAGCATGACAGCGTTTCGCGCCATAGTTTGTTTGTTCAATACTAACTATTTAGGTAATGAATATCTACTATCATTTTGGATGCATTATTCCAGTCTATTATTTGTTTTGAATACTTATTTATCAGTAAGTTAAACATTAACGACTGATAGTGGTTCGTCAAAACAACTAATTATTAAAATAATGCGCTATTCTAACATTTAACGTAGTGAATATCTCTGGCTGAATACTTTTTTCTAACACCAATTATATAGATTGCTGACGTATATATCATGCCTTCTTACATACAACCAACGTATTGATAGCCCAGCCTTACCTTTAACCATGTCGAATAATCGTCTCTATAAGCCCTATCTGGCACTGAAAGACAATCAAAGAATCTCAGATTATTGCTCATAAAAAACACCACCTAATGATTAGGTGGTGTTTTTCGTACGCTATCTGCAAAAAAACCAGACAATTATAAACGATTAACCTGCTTGGTCAATGAGCATATTACGTAAATGACCAATTGCTTTGGTTGGGTTTAAACCTTTTGGACAAACTGATACACAGTTCATGATACCGCGGCAACGGAATAGGCTAAATGGATCATCTAAGCGCGCCAAACGTGCTTGCGTATCACCATCACGGCTATCAGCCACGAAGCGATAAGCATGCAGTAGTGCTGATGGACCTAAGAATTTATCAGGGTTCCACCAGAACGATGGGCAGCTGGTTGAACAGCATGCGCATAGAATACATTCGTACAAACCGTTTAGCTTTTCGCGTTGTTCAGGTGACTGCAAACGCTCTGTCGGCGGTGCTGGCTGGTCATTGATCAAGTAAGGATGTACTTTCTCATACTGCTCATAGAATTGGTTCATATCAACAACCAAATCGCGAACAACAGGTAGACCTGGTAATGGACGAACCGTGACTTTTTCTGGCAGAGTGTTCATGTTAATGAGACACGCTAGACCATTTTTGCCATTGATGTTCATGCCATCAGAGCCACAAATACCTTCACGGCAAGAGCGACGGAAGGTCAGTGTTTCGTCTTCCTTTTTCAGGCGTAATAACACGTCAAGCAACATACGATCTGAGTCTAGCAACTCAATCGTATACGTTTGCATGCGCGGCGCTGCGTCCAGATCAGGATCGTAGCGATAGATTTCGATGGTGCGAGTACCTCGGCTCATAATGCTAAACTCCACACGTAGGTGATGGCGGGCATACAAAGGTTGCAGCATGTCAGCGCTATTGATTAGCCCATATTGACAGTAATTATCAAATATCAACTAATCATATTGTCACGCTGGCATGAGCATGTAGCTGGCGGTCACCTTTTAATAAATGAATAAAAAATAAAACGTTTACGCTGTTCGTATCGCTAAATTGCGCAGTCTAAAATTAATAGACGCGAACTTTTGGTTCGATATAATCAACCGTTAGTGGTACTTTACGAACTGGCTTATAAATGATGCGATTGCCTTCAGAATACCATAAGGTATGCTTCATCCACTCGTGGTCATTACGGCCATTTGGTGCGTAATCATCATCTTCTGGACGGTCATAGTCAGACACACTATGAGCACCGCGGCTTTCGTGACGCATTGCCGCTGATACCATCGTCGCTTTGGCCACTTCATACAAGTTAGCCACTTCGAATGCTTCAATGCGCGCTGTGTTAAATACTTGTGATTTATCGGCCAAATGGATTTTTTCAATCTTATCACCAAGCGCTAAAATCTTCTCAACGCCTTCGTCCATCATCGCTTGCGTACGGAACACACTCGCATGCGCTTGCATGGTTGCACGAATCTCGTCAGCCACGTCTTGGGCATTGTAGCCTTCAGTCGACTGTTGCAGCTTGTCTAAACGACCGACCGTATAATCTAGCACGCGTGGATCTAGAGGCTTATAGTTATGATCGGCATGATGGAATTCATCAACGATATGCTTACCAGCAGCACGACCAAATACCAATAGATCAAGTAGTGAATTCGTACCTAAGCGGTTGGCACCGTGAACACTGACACAAGCACATTCGCCGATAGCATAAAGACCTTTAACCACGTTGCCTTTTGCATATAGACCGTCTTCATCCGTACCTGCTTCTAGATCAGGCTTAATGACTTGACCATGGATAGTGGTTGGAATACCGCCCATCATATAGTGAATGGTTGGAATAACGGGAATTGGCTCTTTGGTGATATCAACGTTAGCGAAGTTTTTACCAATCTCAAATACCGATGGCAAACGCTTCATGATGGTTTCTACACCCAAATGGGTCATATCCATTACGATATGGTCAGCGTTTGGACCACAGCCGCGACCTTCTTTGATCTCTTGATCCATAGAACGAGAAACCAAATCACGTGGTGCCAAGTCTTTCACGGTTGGCGCATAGCGCTCCATGAACGCTTCGCCATCTTTATTACGTAAGATAGCGCCTTCACCGCGGCAACCTTCAGTTAACAATACGCCTGCACCATGAACGCCCGTTGGGTGGAACTGCCAAAACTCCATGTCTTGTAATGGAATACCAGCACGAACAGCCATACCAATACCGTCACCAGTATTGATATAAGCGTTAGTAGAAGCAGCAAAGATACGACCTGCACCACCTGTCGCTAGGACAGTAATTGGTGACTGGAATACGGCAACCGTACCTGTCTCCTGCTCAAGCGCGATAACACCGTTGATATTACCCGCTTCGTCTTTAATCAAATCAAGCGCAATCCACTCGATAAAGAACTCAGTGCCTTGCTGCAAATTCTTCTGATATAACGTATGTAGTAGTGCGTGACCCGTACGGTCAGCTGCAGCACACGCACGTTGTACGGCTTTTTCGCCATAGTTTGAGGTATGACCACCGAATGGGCGCTGATAAATCGTGCCGTCTTCGTTACGGTCAAACGGCATGCCCATGTGCTCAAGCTCATAAACGACTTTAGGCGCTTCACGGCACATGTATTCAATCGCGTCTTGGTCACCCAACCAATCTGACCCTTTAACGGTGTCATAAAAGTGGAAATGCCAGTTATCGTTGCTCATGTTGCCCAAACTTGCGCCGATACCGCCCTGAGCCGCAACCGTGTGCGAACGGGTTGGGAACACTTTGGTCAAAACGGCAACTTTCATGCCCGCTTCTGCCAAATGTAGTGAAGCACGCATACCTGAGCCACCGCCACCAACGATGACTGCATCGTAGTTTAGCGTCTTAATATTACTAATGGTATTATCTTGTCTAGTTGCCATTACGGTTTTCCTAATGCCTATTAATGCTTAGAAGTAAATAAAAAGGCTGTCTCAAAATCATCCTATTGCTGGACAAAACACTTTATTGTCTTGCCACTATTTGCAATTATCAAAGTGGATGACGCTCACAACCTTTAACCACCTAATTTGCATATCTATCGTTATATTGGGTTCGTTCACTGACTAAACCATAGCGCACCTATTATATAAGTGACTGGCTAAGTCAATGATGTCCAACGCTATGATTGGCTATGACTATTTTTGGCTACTAACGGATGACTTTGACATTTGCTAGTCGCGTCCGTTATTGTTTATAGATAGTAGAGGTGATGACTCATTGGTTAAACAGCAACCACACCAAAACCAGTACCCCAAAAAATCATAATGCCCCAAAATAGAAACACTAAAATAGCGATAATCATCAATGACTGTAGCACTAAGCGTAGACCTGCTGCGCTTGAGCCTAATTTTCCAGTCGTGATATAGTCGGTGAACACGGTCCACATACCAACCCAAGCATGACCAGCTAGGGCAAGTACCGCCACCAAGCTAAATAGGCGCATCGGTAAACTGGTCATAAATGATGACCATTCAAGATAGGTAACATCGCCGTGCGTCAAAAAGAAGCCCAGCAATACCACACTATAAACGGCTAAAACGACAGCGCTAATACGCTGGATAATCCAATCGCGTGAGCCTGAACCTGTCAGACCAGTCGCACTTTTGATTCCTGAATCATTTTTTATCATTAGAACATCACCCATACAAATGACGCGACAATTAGAATCGCTGCAATCACAAAACTAACCATAGACGCAGTGCGGCCAGATTTTAGCTCTTCGTTCATGCCCATATCAGCAAATAAGTGCTTAATGCCCATCACAAAGTGATAAGCAATCGCGGCAACAAATATCCATGCTAAAAAGCGCACAAGTACGTTGTCAAATACGGTTTCAAAGCTCTCAGCCGAAGCCAATGAGTTCTGTAGTAACCACAGCATGACAGGAATCAATAAAAATAAAATAATGCCAGAGATACGATGCAAGATAGAGGCGATCGCAATCGGTGAGCGATTAACGCTAATCACTTGGCTTAAAGGCAGATCAATAGGTCGGTTGCTTTTCACAGCGGGCATCCTTTTTGCGGTTATACTCCTGTATCTGCTATCAACGCTTGATATCACTGATGTCGATTAAGCATTGAGCAACACACGAGACGAATAAAGTAAGGAAGAGCTAGCTGACTTCGTTTAGTTTGCGCTAAATATGAAGAAAGGATCGTGGGGTACAAGGTATTGATAAACTGTTTAATATCGCTCGTCAAATCGACAGGTCTATAAAACAACCCGTCTATTATACAACAAAGAAAATAAACATGAGTAAGATCGATTAACTAGTCTATTTTTACTGGTCATATCAATAAAAACAACGCTACTCCGTCATCGATATCAATACAGCCCTTTTACTAATCACTTAAAAATAGAACAGTTAACAAAAGCATTCAAACCCTGGATTACAGATATTGTCTATCAAAACGCTAGTGCGTCGTTGCTCTGGTGCTACTCAGCCATAACCGAGTATGAATAGAAAAACGACACTACATCATGACCACTTATCAATTCGCACAAAGCGAGTGCCAGTTAAGTCCCTACAATTATAAAATGACTGGGCGATAATTACAAATTTATCCCCTAAGTAGTAAAAGGCAAACGCTGGGTTAACAAATAAATAGACAGCGGTCATACGTATTTGCCAAAATTGCTCAATTTTGAGGGAATTTACGCCAAACTCAATTCGTCTACTACGCATACTCTGTCTGTTTTTAACCCGAATATTAATCAAACCTGCTACATTATTATCGTAAAATTCTTTAAAAATTATGCGGATAATGTAGCTGTACTTACTGTCATAAAAACAAGCTTTCTAAGCAAAATAACCAATCAGACATATTTTGATACAAAAATTACAGTGAATAAACACGACTAAACCGTGCCTATTGGTGCTATTGATGGTAAAAGTCTTTTCAAATCATAAGTAATTACTGCTAATATACCCTGCGTATTAAATGAGTTAAATGCATTTTTATGATTTGACTAACGATAGACCGAGGGTGTGCGTCTGTCGTAATTTTATTCTAACAAGCTAAAACCAATGGAGAGCAATTTATGGCTGACACTAATGCCAAACTAACCGTCAATGGTAAAGAATACGAGTTTCCTATTATCGAAGGTACTTTAGGGCGTCCAGTTCTAGATATTGCTGCTCTACAAGAATCAGGATTTTGGTCTTATGACCCTGGCTTTAAAGTAACCGCTCCTGTTGAATCAAAGATTACTTATATTGATGGCGGTAAAGGTGAGCTACTACACCGCGGCTACCCTATCGATCAATTGGCAAACAATGCTGAATATCTAGAAGTGGCTTATGCCTTGATTCATGGCGACTTGCCGAACGCTGAGCAAAAAGCAGATTTCTTTGAAAAAATCCGTAAGCATACGGGTGTTCATGATCAATTGCGCAAGTTCTTTGAAGGCTTCCGCCGTGACGCACATCCAATGGCCATTATGGTTGGTGTCGTTGGTGCTTTATCCGCGTTTTATCATGAAGCATTAGACGTCAGTAACGAAGAGCATCGTGAAATCACGGCTATCCGTCTAATCGCTAAAATGCCAACGCTTGCTGCGATGAGTTATAAATACTCGCAAGGCGAACCGTTCATGTATCCACGCAATGACTTTAGCTATGCTGAAAACTTCTTGTACATGATGTTTGCCACGCCTGCTGATGTTGATTATAAAACCAATGACGTTATCACTCGTGCCATGGATAAAATCTTTACTTTGCATGCTGACCATGAGCAAAACGCGTCAACGTCTACGGTACGTCTAGCAGGTTCTACTGGCGCTAACCCGTATGCGTGTATCGCTGCTGGTATCGCCGCCCTTTGGGGACCATCACATGGCGGCGCGAACGAAGCCGTGCTTGAGATGTTAGATGAGATCGGTTCAGTTGAAAATGTGCCTGAATTCATGGAAAAAGTGAAGAGCCGTGAAGTGAAGCTCATGGGCTTTGGTCATCGCGTTTATAAAAACTTTGATCCACGCGCACAAGTGATGAAAGAAACTTGTGACGAAGTATTAGGCGCATTGGGCATCAATGATCCTAAGCTTGAGCTTGCCATGGCACTTGAGAAAATCGCTTTAGAAGACCCGTTCTTCGTTGAGCGTAACTTGTATCCAAACGTTGATTTTTACTCGGGCATTATCCTTAAAGCCATCGGTATCCCAACGTCAATGTTTACCGTTATTTTCTCATTGGCTCGTACTTCTGGTTGGATCAGCCATTGGTTAGAGATGCACAGCACACCGTTCAAAATTGGTCGTCCACGTCAGTTATACACTGGTGAAACGCATCGCGACTTTGTTAAAGTTGAAGACCGTAAATAGTCACTTATATTTTAGTTTTTAGAACCATAAAAAATCCCGCCATCGTGCGGGATTTTTTATGGTTCTTGTTTTATGGTTCTTACTGTCTCATTTGATACGGTTAGCCACATTACATTTTATAAAAACCCTATCCGTTACTGAATGAATAACTGATTGAGTGACAGAATTGCGGCTACTGGAATTCTTTTAGTGTCTGCTCATATTTGGCAATTTGCTCATCATAACCTTTAATGGTGTCATTAAACTTAGTCATAAGCGTCTCAAACTCTTTTTGTTGATTCAGTTTCATCTGCTGCATATCAATCACTTGCTGAGCTTCTATCTGCTCCCAAACCTGATGCTGAATAATCAAACGCGCTAATGCTGGGCTCTTGGCACTGAGCCTACCAGCAATTTCTGCATGCTCAAATAATTGCGGTACTAACGTTGCGATATTGATTAACGCATCAACATCTTCTGCGCTAAGAGGTGTCGTTACAGGCTGATAAAGCGCTTCCATCGCTTGCTGGTAGCTTTCGATGATTTGATCTTCTGTTAGCATGACAGGCTTACGCGGCTCAAGGCTAATGCGCTTTAACACCGTTAAATCACGCTCGCCAACTTCCGTACTGGTATTGATATCAGCCTCAGCGGGGATATCCACTTCATCATCTGTGGTGTCAGCAGATAGTGTGTTGCTATCAGCTGTATCGCTGTTATTCTTCATCACGTTATTAGTATTAGTATCGCTAGCAGTATCATCATTCAGCAGCAATGAATCCTCACTATCTGAGCTATCAGCGGCTTGTAGGGATTCATACTCTGCTTGCAAACGACGCTGTAGCCTTTGTGCTTGCGCGACATATATCGGCTGGAACTGCTTTATGCGGGCAGCAGCAGAATCACTTGGGCGCATAGGCTGACTGTCTTCAGTGCTCGTTTTTTCAACGCTCTGACTGTCTTCTGGCGCAGGTTGAGTCTCTGCTTGCTGCTGACAACCACTTAACAGCAATACGCCGCTTAATGTTGCCGCAAGCAAGATTGACGAGTGCTGTAAAAGGGTGTTGTTTTGATTGATAGAATTATCAACCACACCTTTACTCATTTTATAATTAGGCTTTTTTGGCAAAAATTTAAACATAAGGGTACGTGTCCTTGTTAAGGCAAAATAATAAAAACCAAAGTCGTCATGGCAATCCATTGCCAATGGATATCACTTCATATTGTCGTCAGACTTTACGATCAAAAATGGAATACAAGTTTCTAATGTTTGACAGTCTTGTCCACGCTGACGACGAATAAAATAATCCTGAACCATACGCGCCTGCTGTTCGATACCGTAGTTAAAGAAGGATTTGCCTGTCTTGAGCACATAATCATAACGGCGATCAATAAGTGCACCGCGCACCACTTTTAAGCCTTGCTGTAATTGCCATACATGGGTTAATTCATGTATCAGCCAGCTTTTTTTACTCAATGAAGCATCGCTAAAATCTATTATCCAATCTGCTCGGTTAAAATAAATATGGCCATTAGGACTAACGGCATAATGTTTCAACACCCACCAAGCAGTCTTGAGCTGAACCTCATCGAGATTGATACTGTCGCCAAATACTGAACGCGCCAGCGCTATCTCACCTGTAGTAAGCAAACGTGATTGCTGCTTGGCACTGCCATATAAATAGCGAGCAAACAAGCGCTGCAATATCGGCGGAGACATCATGACGGTAATACCTTATGCCTAATGAATGGATGATCAAAAATGATAGATCGTAAATCGCGCGTATCGCGCGTGATATCTGCGATCTATCAATGCTGTTGAACCGTTAATAGGGATAAAAGCATAAAAATCAAAGTGTTTGGGACATAAGCTGTACACTTGATTGACTTTTATTAACGTAAATCTGCGTTAGCCTATTGTGTATGCCACATACCAAGACACATACCAAATAGCATCTTTATAAATTAGCCTACTTTCACCATTAATGTCTAATATTCATTAGTGCGAAAATCATGCCAAACAGATAGATATAATATTTTTCCATAGCAATGATGAATGTAATCTAGGATGTAGTCATTTAGATGCAGCAATAAAAACCCATTAATCACTGTCGTTATGAACTAATTGATAGCTGTTTAAATTGATAATAGAGATTTCTATGCCGCCTAATTTTCATGCTGATACACCCCTTGCCCAGCGTATGCGCCCAACGACACTTGATGCAATCATTGGTCAAGAACATCTACTGGCGGCAGGTGCGCCCTTGCGGCGTTTGGTCGAACAAGGGCATCTGCCATCGATTATTTTGCATGGTGAAGCTGGCATCGGCAAAACTACTATTGCCATGCTGTTGGCTGATGCTGTTGGCAGACCTTTTCATGCCTTGTCTGCCTTGAATACTGGGGTCAAACAGCTGCGAGAAGTGTTAGACAATAAGGACTCATTGGCATTTGAATCGCCAGTGGTTTTTATCGATGAGATACACCGCTTTAACAAGGCTCAGCAGGATGCCTTACTGGGCGCGGTCGAATCTGGTGATATTACCTTGATTGGTGCGACAACTGAAAACCCCTCCTTTAGCGTCAATAATGCCCTGCTATCACGTTGCCAAGTGTATCGTTTAGAGCCACTGACGCCTGAGCAAATCAGTGCGGTATTGCAAAGGGCAATTTCAGAAGATTCAGTGCTGAAAAATTTGACGGTTGATTTACAAGCACAGGACACTATCAGCCAACTGGCGCACGGCGATGCGAGGAAGGCGCTAAATTTATTAGAGCTGGCTATTCAAACGGCGGACACTAAGCAATCACCGCTCGTCATTAACGATGAATTGGTCGCTCGTGTCGCTCAGACCGCGCTGGTACGCTATGACAAAGATGGCGAGCAGCATTACGATATTATCTCGGCGATGATAAAGTCCGTACGTGGCTCAGACCCTGATGCTGCGCTTTATTGGATGGCGCGGATGTTAGTTGGCGGTGAGCCTGCTGATTTTATCGCGCGGCGTTTGGTCATCTTGGCCAGTGAAGATATTGGTAATGCCAACCCTAATGCTTTACTGCTTGCCGATGCAGCATTACGTAGTGTGCAATCAATTGGTATGCCAGAAGCGCGTATTATCTTGGGACAAGTAGTGGTTTATCTGGCGACCAGTGCCAAAAGTAACAGCACTTATAAAGCCATCAATGCTGCGATGGCGTTGGCAGAAAAAGACGCTTCCCCTGTACCGCTACACCTTCGCAATGGCGTGACTAAACTGATGCGTAATCAAGGCTATGGTCAAGGTTACGCCTATCCACACGATTATCCCAATCACTATTATCCACAAAGCTATTTGCCAGACAATTTAGTTGGTAGCAGCTTTTATGAATTTGCCGACAACCAGCGCGAGCAACACAGTAAACAGTTTATGGATTGGCTAAAAAGCCAAGCAGCCAGTAATGACTGATGGCTCACATGGTCGATTAGCCCTTTGCTTACTATGTTATTGAATGCATGAATCGTCGTGACCATTAGTAATACTTATCACTATATTTGACAGACTGGCCCATATAGTTTTGAGATGAAGCAGCACAGTGGGCTGAAAAGCGTTAAAATGTCCTCATATTGATATATGAGCAATGATTAGATAACGTCTACGGTGGATCAATTTGATCCAATGCACTTTGCCTAACCGCAACAGCGCTCTGTAGCATCTACTGCTACAATAGACAGATAATGCTTTATATTCCACATCACACCTATTTATAAATAATAAAATATTGAGACTTACTATGAGTTTAAATACGATTCCTGAGATTATCGAAGACATTCGTGCTGGCAAGATGGTCATCTTGATGGATGATGAAGACCGTGAAAATGAAGGTGATATCATCATGGCAGCGACCCATGTGCGCCCTGAAGATATTAACTTTATGATTACTCATGCACGTGGTTTGGTCTGCTTGACCTTGTCACAAGCACGCTGCCAACAGTTGGCGTTGCCGCTGATGTCTGATCGTAACGAGGCAAAATTTAGCACCAACTTTACAGTTTCTATCGAAGCCGCTGAAGGCGTTACAACGGGTATCTCTGCTGCTGATCGCGCGCGTACTATTCAAGCGGCGGTATCATCGGCAGCGAAGCCAGAAGATATTGTTCAGCCTGGTCATATCTTCCCAATCATGGCACAAAATGGCGGTGTCCTACATCGTGCCGGTCATACAGAAGCAGGTTGTGATTTGGCGCGCCTAGCAGGTCTAGAGCCAGCAGCCGTCATCGTAGAAATCATCAATGCTGATGGTACGATGGCGCGCCGTGATGACCTTGAGATATTTGCCGAAGAGCATGGCATCAAGATGGGTACAATTGCTGACCTCATCAACTACCGCATCGCGAACGAGCAAACGGTAGAAGAAATTGAGTCGCGTCCTTTTGAAACAGAATACGGCACCTTTACGCTACATCGCTTCCGCGAATTTGGCGCTGATGAAACGCATTTGGCTTTGGTAAAAGGCGATGTGAGCGAAGGCGTCAGCACCGTCCGTGTCCATGGTTTTCACCCACTACGCGACTTGTTTGCTGCCAAAAATGATATGACGGGTCGTAGTGGCTGGAGCGTACGCTCAGCGCTGGAGGAAATTAGTAATTCAGATCGCGGCGTATTAGTTTGGATTGGTAGCAACCAGCCAATAGATTTAGGAGAGGCGTTAGACAAAGCGGCAGACAATGAATCGCAATCGACCATTACTCAGCAGCCGTATCGCAGCATTGGTGTCGGTGCACAGATTTTGCGTCACTTAGGCGTTCGTGATATGCGTTTATTATCATCACCCATGAAGTTTTACGCATTATCAGGCTTTGACTTGAACGTCATCGATTTCGTACATGCGCCAAAGCAAGATTAATGTTTGACTGTTTGACTGTTTGACTGTTTGACTGGCTAATTCGATATCAGTCAAATAGCAAAAGGGCACGCTAACATAACGTTAGCGTGCCCTTTTTTCACTTATTTAATATTCAGTGCTAAAGCTTTGGTATATGACCAACTTTCGCTTCTAATGCCAATAGCCGAGCTCGCTCTTCCTCTGTCCAAGCTAACTTACGCTTTCCCTCACTATCGAGACGTACCACGACTGCCTCAGCCGTCGCGACGATGGCTGCTTGCGCGGTGCTATAGTAGCTATATTCCATCACGATACTCGTATTGCCCAAGCGCTGACAGCGCACTCCTAATAGCAAAGTATCAGGATAAGTCACTGGGCGTAAATACTGGCAGCTAGATTGTGCCAATACCGTCACCATACTGCCATCAAACATACCTAGCGCCTGCAAATAGTCAATTCGTGCTGATTCAGCGTAACGGTAATAAATCACATTATTTAAATGATTAAACGC
The DNA here is from genome assembly GCA_030686115.1 of Psychrobacter cibarius. NCBI lineage: Bacteria > Pseudomonadati > Pseudomonadota > Gammaproteobacteria > Moraxellales > Moraxellaceae > Psychrobacter > Psychrobacter cibarius. Next base: position 136,038 of record CP131612.1, on the reverse strand, counting down.
ATCCATCTCGCCCCAGTGAATGGGCTGGTGATGAATAATGGGGTAATGAGACAATTCGTCAGGATGATTATCTGCGATATTGGAGGCTACATGTGCTGCTTGATTCAAACTGTCCATAACGTCACTTCTCTTATTTTTATAAATCTATCAATCAACATCCACTGAACCACTAACGCTGAGATTTATCCAAAATCTGGGTGGTCAACAATGGCGTTGGTTTCGGTGCATTGGCAATCAATTTATCTAACCAATCTATGACTTCTGCGATATTTGTCGGAGAGGATCTGGTTTGTAGGTTCTTGTCGGTAGAGGTTTGCTTTTTGTCTACGGACGCAGCATTAGAGGTACTTTCAGTATTAGTCATGGCTGCCTTTGGCGCTGACTCTTGAGGAATAGCAGACTTCGGCACCAAGGTTTGTAGTTGATTTCGTGCTTGACGCAGATAACCAATCAGCTGCTCTTGTTCGCGCATATTACTGGCTTGACTGGCCAGATTTAAGGTCATAATCACTTCGTGAATGGTCAGTTGTTTGCGCGAGAGGCTCATATTATTATCAGCGCTATTGTGCGGTGTCGCCTCACTACTCACACGCTCATAGCGGTGCAAAAACTCTTGAATATTTTGGATGGCGAGGTTTTGTAGCTGCCAAGGACTGGGCTGAGAGCTGCTTGCCTGCAAACGTTCGATGTCTTTCATCAAACTTTGTTTGATCACAACCGTTAGCGCTGGAGCAATCTCATTGCTGCTTTGCGAAAGCTGCCAGTGTAGACCACGCAACAAATCAATCGCTGCACTGTCGTTATTGTCTGCCAACAATCTATCAGCGGCTTGTATCTGAATACGCAATAAATCTAACTGGTTTTGCGCTTGGCTACTGGCGGCAGATCGAGGCTCTGGCAGCGTCTGCTGACTCATCGCAAATAGACGGTCATCCATCTCATTCAGACGGCTGACGACTTGCTCGTTGCTTTGCAAACGCTCATTAACACTATGCTGGAAACGCTGCTGGCTGATGTAGAGCCACAATAGAGCGGCGATAAGCAACAAGATAACCAGCCACTGTAGGCGCAACAAAAACACATTTGCTTGTCGGCGCTGCTGAGTAGCAGAAGGTTCCTGAGATAACGATTCAGAATTGATTGACATAAGGCAGCACCGTTATTTTGGCTAAAACAGGTTTAAAGCAAATAAATAAAAAGTGAAACATAATAGATAAGGACAGGTCATCGGTTGGTACATTTATACATTTAACAGGCTTTAGCATGGATAGCAGCAAGAATGGTTTCTGGCGCCAAATCTTCCACACGCCAATAGCTTAACTGCTGATCAGCGACCATATTGGCTAAACGCTCACCCAGCACCACATAAGCAAAGTCTGACAATTTATAGGGCAAAATAGCGGGGGTTTCTCTGGCTGTTTCTTGATTTAATGCCTTTTCTGCTACAGCCCGAACAATGCTTTCCCAGTATTCAAAAGCTGTACCGCTACTGACCACAACGATTGGCTTTGGCTGACTAGCTGATGTATCTTGCATACCATTGCGAGCTAAAAACCCTTGTAGCCACTGCTCGTATTGAGTCATTGCATCGACTGGCATTATGCGCTCATACCAAGCAATGCTATCGATATGCACACCGCGTGCCAGCAACGTATCGACCAATAATCGTCTACCACCCAATCCGCGCCACACGAGCAACTTGTCACCTGCTTGCAAACGTTCAATTTCAGGCATCGCTAGCATACCTTCGTTATTGGCAATATGAGGCTGAAGCACTTGATAATTCGATGCCTCTATTTTGGCATTATTTAATACCGACGCAGTCGCTTCACCCACGGCAATCAAGTAGCTCGGAGCTTGCAGAGCATTAATTGCTATATCTTTTCGCTCATTATTATTATCATCGTCATTGTCATGGTTTTGAGCTTGACGCTCATCTTCAAGCGCTTGCCAAACAGCCAGTCCTGAAGCAGCCGCCGTTGGGCTAACAATCACAAGCGCCTTATAATCGCCTGCTAGCCACTGGCGCATCAGCGTCATGTCTTGCTCAGTCGTTGGGCGCGATTGTAACGTCAACATCGGTATCTCTACCACCGTCAGCCCTGCTGCTTGTAGATGATCCGTCAATGCAGCGGCACGCTCCACTGGGCGAGTATTGATGACTACTTGCGTGAGTGATGACTCATTATTTAATTGACTGTTAGCAATAAGCTGGGCGTGATTTAATGTTGATGACATAGACGTACCATGACAAAAGACTGATAGAATTGGCTTAACGATAGCCCTAGCATCAATAATACTGGGGCTATGACTAAGATAATCAAAATACTGGCCTGTTATTCAGGATGATAAATCGCGGATAAGATATCACCCGCGCCATCGGCAAGCAGTATATTGGCAACATCAATACCAAGCTGATTAGCCTGTACTTCTTGCTCGGCTTGTGTGCCGATCAAGGTGACGCGTTTTTCTGCTTTTAGCAGCTCGCTGCCATCCGCTTGACCGACGCGGCCACGTAGCCATAACACATTGCCGTTGTCGTTATTGCCATTGTCACCGTTATCATCATTGTTGCTGCTCGTTTCATCCGCCATTTGTAACACGGCATAAGCGGCGATCGGCACTTGGCAGCCACCCTCTAAGTGACGGTTCAGCGCGCGCTCAGCAATGAGACGGATACGAGCTTTATCATCATTCAGTGGTGCCAGTAATTTTAACACTTCATCATCACCTTCACGGCATTCAATCGCTAAGGCGCCTTGACCAACCGCAGGCAGGCAGGCATTGATATCAAGCTCGCCACGTATGCGCTCATCCAGCTCGATACGCTGCAAACCACTGGTTGCTAAAATAATCGCATCATACTCGCCAGCATCTAGCTTGCCCAAACGTGTACCAACGTTACCGCGTAAGGTTTTGATTTGTAGGTCTGGGCGATAGGCTTTCAGCTGACACTGACGACGCAAACTTGACGTGCCAACGACTGCCCCTTGCGGCAACTCATCAATACTATTATAAGTATTGGACACAAAAGCATCAGTCGGTGAGGCGCGTTTGCAATAGACGCCCAGCATCAAGCCTTCAGGAAGCTGCATCGGTACGTCTTTTAATGAATGTACCGCGATGTCCGCTTGTTTGTCATATAGTGCTTGCTCAAGCTCTTTGACAAACAAACCTTTACCACCTATTTTAGCCAAAGGTGTGTCCAAAATCTTGTCACCCTTAGTGACAATTTTTAGCAAGTTAATCGTCAATTCAGGATACAAATCTAGTAGACGAGCACGGATATGCTCAGCTTGCCATAGTGCTAAAGGGCTCTGACGCGTGGCGATATTCAAGGTAGTCAAAGCAGTTTGCTGCGGATTGCTCATAAAGGGCCTCAATAAATTCGATACTGTTCACGTCATTACTATGCAGGTCAGTATTAAACAATACTGCAAATTTTCCACAAAAAATGGGCAATATAAACCATATATAGTCAATGCTGACGCAAAAAAATACCCCTATTTAAGCATAAATAAGGGTTTGATGATATGGGATGATTATTTCACGGTTATTTTGCTGTTATTTCACTATGCAAACCGCAGCTTACATGCTTTGAATCTTGTCACGTAATGCAGGTAAGTGACGGCGGCTAACCGCGAGTGTCTCATCAATGCCTTTAAAGCGTATTTGATATTGTCCTGCATCCAACGTTTCTAAAAAGTCCAAAAAGCTAAGGTTGATAATGGCATTACGGTGCACCCGAAACAGCCGATCCTCAAATTCTTGCTCAAGCTCTTTTAGCGTCTCATCAATCAGGACAATGCCATCTTTGTGACGGACTTTGACGTACTTTTGATCGGCGGTAAAATAATAGATATCTTTGAGCTTGATGAGCTCAACGCCTCGGTGAGTACGAGCAGCGATATGCTCACGTACTGGACGCGCTGTTGGGTCTTCGAGTTTACGAATCTCATTTAACTGCGCCGCGTTCAAATTTTTCGCTTTATCTAGTGCTTCTAGTAACTCGTCTTTATTGGCAGGCTTTAATAAATAACCAATCGCATTGGCTTTTAGCGCGGCAATGGCATAATGATCATAAGCGGTGACAAATATAATGGCTGGCGGATGCTCAAGTTTGGCAAGCTCTTGCGCACAGCGCACCCCATCCATCTCAGGCATACGAATATCTAATAATATGATGTCTGGCTGCTGAGTTTTGACAGCGATAATAGCTTCTGCACCCGTGGTTGCTTGAGCAACGACTTGATGACCTGACTCCTGTACAATTCTAACCAAACGCTCACGTGCTAGTGGCTCATCATCACAAACTACGATACGCATGCAAACTCCAATCCCAGGATAAACTTAGTATTTTTTTCAATAGCCTTACCAACATATTAGCACTCATTACCAATCACTTAGCATAAAAACCTTTAATTATTTCATAAAATAATAACTGGCTATATTGACGTTGAGAGCCTTGTGCATTGAGTTTTATTTCAATGCATTTATCGATAATAATTTTTATGGGGAATCATGGCTAAATATAAAGTAAAACAACCCATTAGCTATAAAGATGGTGCAATAACTATGCCATACCTATTTCTTGAAAAATAAAATACAAAATTAAGCCCAAAAAAAATGGTCATAAACTAACATCTTGCAGCGGATAGTCGATGACGGTAATAATTCGACTACTGGTAACGCTACTTTTAATATCCGCACTTTGACCGAAATAAGCCCGTAAGCGTTCCGCTTGAATATAAAAATTCATGTGCTGACGTAAATCATAGTTAATAATCATGGTTTTTTTCGGCAGCTCGACACCAATCGTAATCGCAACCCGATGCTGCTGCCAAGTGACTCTAATATTGATATAAATGGTTTCAGTGGTCATCTCCACCACATTCAGCAGCATTTTTTCTAGCACGCTCTGTAAGGTCAAGGCGGTAATCACCATGTCATACATGACATCTTCGTCAGGCAATTGCCAACTCACTTCAAGCTTATCCGCTAAGCGACTAGACTCAATCGCTAGATAGTGCTCACAAAGAGCAATTTCTTCTTCAAAGCTAATTTCTCGTGCCCCATTGAAACTGGCGCGGAATAAGGCAGAAACGTGCTGTAATAAAGCGGAAGCTCTTGCTGGATTGGACTCTATCAGTGACACAAGGGTATTAATGGTATTAAAGAAAAAATGCGGAGCGATTCGTGCTTTGATCACATCGTTTTGTGCACTCAATTTCTGCTCAAAAGATTGTTTGAGCGCATTCGTCTCACGATAACGACGTAAAAAATACAGTAAGAACACTAAGGTAAAGCCACCACTAATCATTACATCAAACAATATATTTAGAATAAAAGTTTGACGATCATATTCAAACCAACCAACATTAATCATCACCAGCATGACTAAGATCATGGATATGATAGAGGTAATCATTAGTAAGGCAAGCACATACATGCTGGCTTTAGGTATGCTCATGCCCTTAAAAATGGGGCGCAAATAATCAATGATGTATAACGCAGGAATAATGTTTAAGGTGTTTTGCAGGACTCTGCTGAACAGCTGAATCAAAAAATCTGACCACGTGGCAATATCATAGCGATTCGTCACCGTGACAAATAGCGACCAAAAAAAGATATAAATGAACCACTGCCAAGGCTTCATGACTTCCATGAGCTTAGGAATAAAAAACTCTAAGCGCTCCGCTAGTAAGGCAACCTCATCCTTTGCTATACTTGAGCTCTTATTCTGCTGACTTGTCTTGTACCGATATGAACGCCAATTCTTCAAAACCTAGTAGTCCCGAATCAAATGTAAACCCATCTGTCTCTGATTCTAGCACAGATGCTCCGATAACAAATAACGCTGCACAAAACAACCCTGTAAGCAGCCCTTCAAACAGCCAAGGCCAACAGATGTGGGGCGGACGCTTCAGTGAAGCGACGGACAGCTTTGTCGCTGCCTTCACCGCCTCTGTTGGCTTTGACCAACGCTTTGCGCGTCACGATATTCAAGGCTCAATCGCCCACGCGACCATGCTTAAAGAATGTGACATTTTGACCGCTGACGAAGTAGCCACCATTATTTATGGTCTGCATCAGGTACTGCGCGAGATTGAGGCTGGCGAGTTTAACTGGTCAATCGCGCTAGAAGACGTGCACATGAATGTTGAGTCGCGCTTGACTGACATCATCGGCGCAGTTGGTAAAAAACTGCATACGGGTCGTAGCCGTAACGATCAGGTTGCCACCGATATTCGTCTTTGGCTACGCGAAGAGACTGATAATATCATTGCCTTATTAGTACGCTTGCAAAGTGGTTTGCTTGATTTGGCTGAGCAGCATACTGACACTATTATGCCCGGCTTTACGCATTTACAAACGGCGCAGCCAGTGAGCTTTGGTCATCACGTCATGGCGTGGTTTGAGATGTTATATCGCGATACCGAACGTCTGGTCGATGCGCGCCGCCGTATCAATCAGATGCCACTTGGTAGTGCTGCCCTTGCTGGCACGACATTCCCAATCGATCGTACCATTACTGCTGAGCTGTTAGGTTTCGAAGGTATTTGCCAAAACTCGCTTGATGCCGTCTCAGATCGTGACTTTGCGATTGAATTTACCTCAGCCGCTTCTATCTTGATGATGCATATGTCACGGATGAGCGAAGAGATTATCCTATGGATGTCAGCGCAGTTTAACTTTGTACAAATCCCTGATCGCTTTTGTACTGGTTCATCGATCATGCCGCAAAAGAAAAATCCTGATGTACCAGAGTTGGTGCGCGGTAAAGCGGCACGTGTCTTTGGGCAATTAATGACACTATTAAGTCTAATGAAGAGTCAGCCACTGGCTTATAACAAAGACAACCAAGAAGACAAAGAGCCACTGTTTGATTGCGTCGATACGCTTACCGGCTGTTTATTGGCTTTTGCTGATATGCTACCGAATATCACCCCAAATAAAGAAAACATGCGCGCTGCCACAATGAAAGGCTATGCTACCGCCACTGACCTTGCAGATTATCTCGTACGCCAAGGCGTGGCGTTCCGTGATGCTCATGAAGTGGTGGGTAATGCCGTTGCTTTAGGTATCAAAGAAGGTGTTGATTTGAGTGATTTATCATTGGCACAGCTCAAACAATTCAGCGATGCTATCGGCGATGATGTATTTGAATATCTAACGCTAGAAGGCTCATTGGCAGCTCGTGACCACTTAGGTGGTACAGCACCAAATCAAGTTAAGCAAGCCGTTTCTCGCGGTCGCAGCCGTTTAGAGGTATTTGCGTAAAAGCGCATTGTTGACCTGACAGCTTCTACCATAAAAAACACCCGCCCCTGCTGCGGGTGTTTTTGATACCATGATGAGGTAAAGTAAATTCAGCTAATAATATTTAAGTCGCTTATGCTGAATAAGTGCTAACTAATACCATTCACAGAAATTAGAGTAGCAAGGAAAACGAGTGAAAGTACTACGCCTTGTAGGCTAAGCGAGTTTGACACAGCTAATCTTACTTTTTGGGTTTGGTATAACTATTCTTATGAGTGATCCAATAACATATTTTTATAATAACCAAACCATAATAAGGAGCGCCTCATGACTGAGACTTTTAATCCGCAAGCCAATACGGTATTTTGCCGTAAATATCAGCAAGAATTGCCAAAAATGCCGCACCCCCCTTTTCCTAATAAAAAAGGTCAGGAGCTACAAGAAACGGTATCTGACAAAGCGTGGAAAGAATGGCTTGAACAGCAAACGATGCTGATTAATGAAAATCATCTAAGCATGTTAGATCCTGCTGCCAAAAAATTCCTCACCGAACAACGTGATAAATTTTTAGATAATGAAGATTATGAGCGTGCACAAGGTTGGACGCCGGAGAGCTAGTTATTTTTTATTATTGCCACAATATAAAAAACGCGCTATTTAATATAGCGCGTTTTTTTTGGATGTAAAATTAACGATGAACTGTTTTTTTCAGCCCTCATCACCGTTTGAGTCTACAAAATCCGTGGCTGACTTGACGGCAGGTTTAGTGGCAGATTTAGCGGCAGACAGGGTGCTGATTTGGCGCGCCGCCATACGGTCATTAGCTTCTTGCACGGCTTTTTCGACCAGCGCATAGTCGGAATGACGCACATCTTGCCCACTAATATAGTTAATCACCAGTTCTGCAATATTTTGTGCATGATCGCCTACCCGCTCAAGCGCGCGCAATACCCACATAATATTGATAACTTTTGAAACGTGCCGTGAATCTTCCATAATATAGGTCATCAAAGCACGGATGGCTGACTGATACTCATCATTGACCATGCTATCGTTACGCATGACCTCAAACGCTTGCTCAGCATTTGATTGGCTAAATGCCTCTAGTGCATTGTGTAGCATGAGACGCACTTGATTGCTTAGGTGTTGAACTTCTGCATAGCCATACGACAGCTTACCTTGTGCCGCAATTTTTTTGGCCATCTGAGCGATTTTGACAGCTTCATCACCGATGCGTTCTAAATCAACCACGCCTTTACTGATGGACATGACCAAGCGTAAATCACTGGCGGCGGGCTGGCGTTTGGCGACCAATAGCAAGATATGCTCATCCAACTCGACTTCCATTCGATTGATATCAAAGTCCATATCAATCACCTCTTGCGCCAGTGTCTCATTTTTATCTATAAGCGCATGGATCGCTTTCGCCACTTGGTTGGCCGCGCTATCACCCATGTATAGAAATAGACGGATAGCTTCATCAAGATCTTGGTCAAAACTTTTGGAGATATGCTTATCGCTTTGCATAAGAGGTATTCCCTAAAATCCATATTTTGGTAGCGCGGTGTGGCTGTTGAGTCGAACAGATTGGCTCACGATATCCTATTGAACGTATCAAGCACGTCGTCCTTGCTCAGACCGCGATGTTAGCCATAACGACCCGTAATATAGTCTTCTGTGGCGGTTTGGGCAGGCTTGGTAAATATCTGGTCGGTCTCGCCCATCTCAATCATATCGCCTAAGTACATATAGACGGTGTAGTCTGACACGCGCGCGGCCTGTTGCATGTTATGCGTGACAATAGCAATGGTGTAATCCTGTTTTAAGTCTTCAATCAAATCTTCGATAGCACCTGTCGAGATAGGATCTAACGCAGACGTTGGCTCATCAAGCAGCAATACTTCAGGCTTGGTCGCGACGCTACGCGCAATACACAAGCGTTGCTGCTGTCCGCCTGATAACGAAAGCCCTGACGCTTTGAGCTTGTCTTTTACCTCTGGCCACAATGCAGATTTTTTTAGCGCCCACTCTACCCGATTGTCCAGCTCAGCCTTGCTCAACTTTTCATAAAGGCGTACTCCAAAGGCGACATTGTCATAGATTGACATCGGGAACGGGGTTGGTTTCTGAAAGACCATACCGACTTGGGCGCGTAGCAAATTGACATCGACGTCTTTACCCAAGATATTGTTGCCATCAAGATTAATATTGCCTTCTGCCCGCATCCCTGGATATAAATCATACATACGGTTGAAGGTACGCAACAGCGTCGACTTGCCGCAACCTGAAGGACCAATGAAAGCAGTGACTTTTTTATCAGGAATATCGATATTGATATTTTTTAGCGCCTGAAAGTCACCATAATAAAAATTCAGATCCCGAATTTGCATTTTTGCTGCAGGCATGTTTTTGGGAATATCATGAAGCGTCTGTTTGGTTAGGCTGGCAATATCTGGCTGCTCCATTTGTGCTGCCGTCGACATCGGTCTGTTTAATAAACTGTCTGTTGTTGGATTAAATTTATCTGCCGCATTGAATTTATCGACAGGCTTTTTTGTACGGATTTTGCTCATGACGTCATTCATAATATGTTCCAACCCAGCTTAATGAATATAAATGGAAGTAAATGCTCGAGGTAATCTAGGACAAGCCTTAATTTACCATCAGCCTTTATTTAGCCTGACCTCTACTACCGATAAACCTTGCCAAAATATTGAGTACCAAGACAGAGGTCGTGATCAGCAACGCTGCCGCCCACGCTAAGGTATGCCAGTTATCATAAGGACTCATCGCAAACTGGTAGATGGTATTGGGTAAGTTAGCAATAGGCTGGCTCATATCGGTACTGAAATATTGGTTGTTAAGCGCCGTAAATAGCAACGGTGCTGTTTCACCAGTGATTCGAGCAAATGCCAGTAACACCCCAGTGGTCAGTCCTGCTCTAGCCGCCTTAATCGTTACTTGAGTCACCATTTTCCACTTGGGTGTGCCAAGTGCGTAGGCCGCTTCACGAATGCTATTAGGAACCAGATTGAGCATATTCTCAGTGGTACGCACGACCACAGGAATAACGATTAATGCCAATGCTAACGCGCCTGCCCAACCAGAGAAACTTTGACCTTTTACCATCAATGCATAAATAAAGAGACCGATGACAATCGAGGGTGCGGATAGCAAAATATCATTTAAGAAACGCGTTACCTTGCCAAGCATACTGCCTTGAGCGAACTCAGATAAATAAATACCGGTCATAAGACCAATAGGGGCACCGATGAATAATCCTGAAAACGCGAGCATTACTGAACCGACAATGGCGTTACGCAGCCCGCCCGCACTCATCGGTGGCGGTGTATCAGCAGTAAAAATAGGCAGCTGCACAATACCTTGAAAGCCTTCCACGAAAAGCGTAAGCAAAATCCAAAACAACCAAAACAGTCCAAAAACCATCGCCGACATGGCAAAGCCTAGACCTAACTTGTTGGTCAAACGGCGCTTGTTATAAAGACTTTGGTTGTAGCGGCTAGCGCTGTTTGGCTGAGTCGGTAGTGGTGCATTGATCGCATTGTTAGCAGCCATACTATTTATTTCCCATATCTTTTATCAATATCTATCAATGTTTATTGATGTCCAATAAATCCGTAAAAGACCTATCGAGATTGTCAAACGACTACCGATTGCCTGCCTTGTGATCCATGCGCATGAGCATGAGTTTTGCTAGAGATAGCACAATGAAGGTGATGACAAATAAGATTAAGCCTAAATGTAATAAGGAAGCCAAATGTAGCTCACTCGACGCTTCGGCAAACTCGTTAGCCAATGCTGAGGTAATGGTGACACCAGAGGTAAATAAACTCGGACTGATGTTAAAGGCATTACCAATCAAGAAAGTCACTGCCATCGTCTCACCCAATGCCCGACCCAGTCCTAAGATCACACCACCAACCACGCCAGCTTTGGTATACGGCAAAATGATCTTGAACATGACTTCCCACGTCGTTGCGCCCATGCCATAGGCTGATTCTTTAAGCAGGTCTGGCACGACCGAAAAAACATCGCGCATGGTGGCGGCGATAAATGGAATAATCATGATGGCCAGTACCAGCGAGGCGGTAAACATGCCCAATCCCATTGGCGCGCCCGCAAATAGCTTGCCAATGATGGGTAGTGGACCGACGTGTTCAATGAACCATGGCTGAATGTGATCACCGAAGAAAGGCGCAAAGACAAACAAACCCCACATACCGTAAATGATAGAAGGGATACCCGCTAATAATTCAATGGCGATACCAAGTGGTTTTTTGAGGAAGGTTGGGCACATCTCGGTCAAAAATATGGCAATGCCAAAACTGATTGGTACTGCAATGAGAATAGCTATAAATGACGTTACTAGCGTGCCATAAATAGGGGCAAGAGCCCCGTACTCATTGGCGACCGTATCCCAATTATTACTGGTATAAAATCCAAGACCAAATGTTTGAATGCTCGGCCACGCTCCGATGATCAAGGAGACTAAAATGCCGCCCAACGATAAGAGTACTAATATGGCAAAAGCCTTAGTAGCATTCACAAACAATAAGTCATAGCGCTTTTGTTTAGCCAGTTGGGACCTTAAATCATTCATAAGTGTCTCAGCATTAAATAGAATCAAGTCAAAATAGTAGAAGCATTCATTCGGTTTTATCACAACAAACTTGTCATCAAACTTGCTGTGATAAAACCTCTCAAATAACTACCGGAGAATAGTTATTCGAGAGGATAATTAGAAAATTATTGACTCATGATTAGCATGGATAGGTTACTGAGCAGGCTTATAAACAGGCTGTCCATCACTGCCTTTTACCTCATTCCATTTTTCCTTGAATAAGGCAACGGCCGTATCAGAGAATGGTACGTAATCGAGTGCCATGGCATCATCGTCGCCTTGGGTATAAGCCCAATCAAAGAAGTTCAACACGCCAGCCACTTGCTGAGGATTCTCTGGCTGCTTATGTACCAAGATAAAGGTCGCAGCAGCTATCGGCCATGCTTGCTCAGTCTCAGAGTTGGTGATGACTTTATAAAAGCCTGCTTGCTGTGACCAGTCGATATCACCTGCCGCAGCAAATGTCTCAGCAGATGGCTGAACGATGTTGCCAGCAGCGTTTTTCAACGCAGTATGTGACATGTTGTTTTGCTTGGCATAAGCATACTCAACGTAGCCGATAGAGTTTTTCATACGATTTACATAGCTTGATACGCCTTCGTTACCTTTACCACCTGCGCCAGTCGCAGACGTTGGCCATTTGACTGTTTTATCAACACCAACTGTGTCTTTCCAGTCTGGTGAGACTTTGGCTAGATAATCCGTAAAGTTAAAAGTCGTGCCTGAACCATCTGAGCGGAATACCGTGGTGATTGCTGCATCTGGCAAGGTCAAATCTGGGTTCATGGCTTTGATAGCAGGGTCATTCCAGTTGCTAATCTTACCCAAATAGATGTCTGCCAACATTGCACCGTCTAATTTCAACGCGCCCGGCTCAATACCATCGATGTTGACGATTGGCACTACGCCACCGATAACCGTCGGAAACTGAATCAAGCCTGCTGCGTCTAGCTCTTCAGGCGTCATCGGCGCGTCAGACGCCCCAAAATCGACTGTTTTTGATTCGATTTGTTTGATACCACCAGAAGAGCCAATCGACTGGTAATTGACTTGACCACCGGTAGCAGCGTTGTAGTCGTAAGACCATTTAGCATAGATAGGCTGCGGGAACGATGCCCCTGCACCCGTGATGTTCATAGCGATATTCTCAGCAGATTTAAAACCTGCTGCAGAAGCAGATGTTGTCTGAGTAGTTGCTTCAGTGGTGGTGACAGCGCTACTGCTATCCGCAGCTGGCTCTGTCGTTTCAGTCGATTTATTACATGCCGTAAGCACTAATGTACAACTAACGGCCACTGCTAATAACGAATAACGCATGTAGGACTCCTAAAGTTTAACAACGATACAAAAAAGCATTGTTTGTGACATGCGTGCTATCTTGCCAAATCTTTATGACAGTTTAATGACAACCTCCAGAATCTTTCATTCGCTTTACATAATATTTAGATAAGCTATCTACAGCTCAGTAATATCAAGTGATTTCAATCACTGGTACTCTAGAGTCGTTCTCATAAAAACATCGAACCTCAAACTCAAAGCCTGATATTTTCATCTAAATATCATTAGCCCTCATTGCAGAACTTTGTTAGTATTAAGTTGATTTACAACACTGACAGACTCGGGGTGCGGTGTATTATCGACTCACTTTTAAGCTTGCTTTATTAAAGTAGTCGCCTTTATACATTCGCTGAGAGATCACCCGCCGAACCTGATGCGGTTAGTACCGACGCAGGGAAGTCTTAAGCACTTTGTTATTTATGGCAAAGGACGTGCAGAAATGCCTTTTTTATCCTCATTACTCCCTTAATGTGCCTGATGTACTATTAAGTAGTGAAGACTGATATAAAGCTGCGTCCAACGTTTGATGAGCATCATCCGCGACTATGTTTTTTGGTCGTAGGCTGATGCTCATGAGCTGAATTTGTCTGGATCACAGGTGCTACCCCCGCAGCTACTGGCGGTGTTGCTTTTATTCAAAAACCAACACGCTAGGACAGCATATGACAACTTTATTAGCCACTTCTCCTTCTCAAAAACCTTCTAAGACAGATGCGTTAAAGACCCCTGCTCACCGCAGTGCCAGTGATGCACGCTTTGAAGAAGACGCTCGCGACTTACACCGCATACTCCCCGCCTCCCGTAAAGTCTATATCGAAGGCTCACGTCCTGATATTCAAGTACCCATGCGCGAAATCACCCTTGACCCCACTCCTGTGCAAGGCGTTTCTGAGAACGAATGGGAACAGAACCCACCATTCTATGTTTATGACACATCAGGCGTTTATACCGATCCCAACGTCGAGATTGATTTGACCAAAGGCTTACCAAAGCTGCGTGAAGGTTGGATTGCTGAGCGCGGTGATACCGAGCAATTAAGTGGACTGTCTAGTTCATACGGAATGGCACGCGCCCGCGATATCAGTACTGCCAATCTACGATTTGCTCATATCGACAAACCTCGCCGCGCCAAAGATGTCGATGGCAAAGCTGGCAACGTCACGCAGATGTACTATGCACGCCGCGGCATCATTACCCCTGAGATGGAATACATCGCCATTCGCGAAACGCAAAAACAACACGCATTGACTGACATGCGTCAGCACGATGGTGAGAACTTTGGTGCCAATACGCCGACGGTTATCACTCCTGAGTTTGTGCGGAGTGAAGTAGCGGCAGGTCGCGCAATTATTCCTAATAACATTAACCATCCAGAATCTGAGCCAATGATTATTGGGCGTAATTTCCTAGTGAAAATCAACGCCAATATCGGTAACTCAGCGTTAGGTTCTTCTATCGATGAGGAAGTGTCAAAAATGACGTGGGCCACGCGTTGGGGCGCGGACAACATCATGGATTTATCTACGGGCAATCATATTCATGAAACCCGTGAATGGCTGATTCGTAACTCACCGGTACCAATTGGTACGGTGCCAATTTATCAAGCACTCGAAAAAGTCGATGGCGTGGCAGAAGATTTAACGTGGGAGATATTCCGCGATACCTTGATTGAACAAGCGGAACAAGGCGTAGATTACTTTACTATTCACGCCGGTGTACTGCTGCGGTATGTGCCGCTAACTGCTGGACGCTTAACGGGCATCGTCTCGCGTGGCGGATCTATCATGGCGCAGTGGTGCATGTTTCATAATAAAGAGAGCTTTTTATACACTCATTTTGAAGATATCTGCGAGATTATGAAGCAGTACGATGTGGCGTTTAGTCTAGGCGATGGCTTACGTCCAGGCTGTTTGCAAGATGCCAATGACGAGGCGCAATTTGGTGAGCTGCGTACCCTTGGCGAGTTGACCCAAGTGGCGTGGAAGCATGACGTACAGGTCATGATTGAAGGTCCCGGTCACGTGGCGATGAACCGTATTAAAGAAAATATGGATTTGCAGTTAGAAGTTTGTGCCGACGCACCTTTTTATACCTTAGGACCCTTAACCACCGATATCGCACCCGGTTATGACCATATCACCAGTGCAATTGGTGCGGCAATGATCGGCTGGTTTGGCACCGCAATGCTGTGCTATGTGACGCCAAAAGAGCATTTAGGTCTGCCTAATAAAAAAGATGTTAAAGACGGTATCATCACCTATAAAATCGCAGCCCACGCGGCTGATTTGGCTAAAGGTCATCCCGGTGCGCAGGCACGTGATAATGCGTTATCTAAAGCACGATTTGAATTCCGCTGGGACGACCAGTTCAATCTGGCGCTCGACCCAGATACCGCCCGTGAGTTCCATGATGAAACCTTGCCTAAAGACGCGCATAAGACGGCGCACTTTTGCTCGATGTGTGGTCCTAAATTCTGCTCAATGAAAATCACTCAGAACGTGCGAGATTATGCGGCAGGGCTGAAAAGTAAAGAAGCTTAAAACTTTATAGACAATAGCTTTTAAGATATAAAAAAGGGACTCATCAGATGAGCCCCTTTTTTTATCAAGTAAATACAGATAATTATTAAAATACTAATTTTACCTTTTTTATCTCACTAAATATCTCTTCATCAGCTAAAACAAACAACAGCATTTCAATGAGATATGGTTTTTCAGATTCTCCATATATGCTTTGAGCCGCTTTTTTTATAAAGTTGCAGTAAGTGAAATATGCTATCTGTTGGTCATAATACATGGCTGAAAAATCAGTGTATTGTCCTGAATGATATATATTTAGAATAGTTTGTATGTCAAAGTTTACTAGAATTTTATTTCTACTGGTTGGTATAGGAAAGTATGAATAGCATAACTCGTGCCTGTTTTCACAAGTTAGAATTAACCAGTTTAACGCATATATTACTCTAGAATCATAGATGAAAAACTCTTCTGGATACATGAAGGATGCAATTTTAGAAAGAGAGGAAATAGTACTAAAGCTGTCTTTTGTTAACTTACCTACATTTAGCTGTTGTTTGAACTTTTTAGTTTTATCAATATTATTTTCAGTGTTTTTAAATCCATGAATACCGCCCCAATGATTAATAATCCAAAAATCTAACTCTGAACTGTCTCCTTTAGACTGATATTGATATTCCAATTCATTTTTAAGCTCTATATTTTTCTCAAATATAGTGATCGCATTGTCAATCTTTTCTAAGTTTAAAGAGTCGAAAATACTAACATTAGTATTAAAATTATCAGTAAACCTCTGCTCTAAATCAATGTCTTTACTTAGGGTTCTAATTTTTTCTATCACCTTATCCATGATAATCCTAGTCTTTTATAATAAAAAACCTCAGCAAGCTTGGCGCTTTCTGAGGTTAAATAATAACTTATAAGCTAATAGCATTCGGGACAACCTACACTTTCGACGCCTCATAAATCTCTTCGATAGATGTGTTGATAGTATTAGCAAACTCATCATCACTTTGCTGTTTGCTCAATCCTTCGGTAAAGGCACGTGAGAAGCTGGCTATCATACCGGGGTTTTGCTTGAGCTTAGCACAAGCATCGCCACGGCTGTAGCCGCCCGATAACGCCACGACTTTTAATACTTTTGGATGATCAATCAGCTCTTGGTAAAAACCCGCTTCTTCTGGCAAAGTCAGTTTTAGCATGACTTGCTGGTCGTCAGTCAAACGATCCAGATTGTGCAAAATGCTGGTCTTTAGTATGACTTCACATTCATGTTTTTTGCTACTGTTGATATCGACTTCAGGCTCTACGATTGGCATCAGGCCTTTTGAGAGTATCTGTTTTGCCACATCGAATTGCTGTTGCACGACCAGCTCAATGCCATCGACATTCGGCTCATAAATTACTGAGCGCATTTTGGTACCAAATACTGGATAGTTTTTGGCTTTATCGAGTAACAAATCTAAATTTGGCATCGGACGCATCACTTGGACGCCATTCATTTGCTCAGCCAAACCCTTATCCACTTTTAAAAATGGCACAATATTTTTATCTTCCCATAGATAATTGGCCGTCGATTTGCCATTGACCTCACGTTCCATAGTATCTTCGAACAAAATCGCCCCAAGCACACGCTCATTATCAAAGGCATCACAAGTCATGATACGCGCTCGCATCTCATGCACTTGGTCGAACATGGCTTCATCGTTGTCATAATCATCGCCTGTGACACCATAATTCTCTAACGCTTTTGGCGTGCTGCCGCCACTTTGATCAAGTGCCGCAATGAACCCTGAACCATTTTTGATACGTTGTAGCTGTTTGTTATATTGGTTTTGATATTCCATTGAGAGTGAGTCCTATTGTTATTTGTTGAGGTCAAGTGTCACAAAGTAAATCGCTTTTTATTAGCTTATATCAGCCTTACTGTTTGTAGACAACCTTATCATAGGACGCTCTTTGTGCCTATATCTGATAAGTTAACGCGTTGATAAAATAATTATCACCTATCCTATGAGCGAACTCACTAGGCTAAACGTTTATGCTAAAAACAGCACTGCCACACAGCAAATGGCTAATAATAAACCCAATACATTAATACGGTTAAGCGACTCTTTAAACACACCGACCCCTATCAAAGTTGCCACTGCAATGACACCGACATTCATACCGGTAAAGACGATGCTAGGCGACTCGGACATTAATTGATGCGCACGTACATAAGCATAAATATTGCCTATATTGAGCGCACCTAATAACAATCCTGCGATCAGCGCATTCCTTTGCCAGCGCACCCGCGTAATCAGCAAATAAATAAACAGCAATAATCCTGCTAAACCAAAACTGACAAATAATGTAAGAGGAAAAGCAGTGCCCTGCTTGGCAACTTGCTTGAACAAGATATCAATGATGCCATAGCCTGCCCAGACGCCAAACAACCATAGCGGTGTATGCTTCGCTTGTCTGCTAATCTGACCCTGCTGTGGACGATAAATCAACGCTCCGAGTGCTAGAAAGCCTAATAACAGCCCAAATATTCGCGTGCTGGTCAGTACTTCACCAAACAATAAAAAAGCCGCGACGATAGGAATAATCAACGATAGCCGCTGAGCCGCATCGGTTGCTACCATTCCCACAGATTCAATCGCCCTTCCAAGGATAATAAACACGGCGGGAAGCAGGATACCAAGCGCGATAATAATGCCCCATGCAACGCCAAGTGCATTCATGCCACTGACGTCTGGCTTCAATAAAAACCACGTCAGCAGAAAAGCCACCGGATAGCCTGAGACGATGGTCTGGCGTATGTCTATATTTTTCTGTCGTAACACTTTTAGCAATACTGAAACGGCGACACTACAAAGCACCGCAATCGTCAAATATATCATGAGCTATTACCTTGTTAAACTGCCGCTTTATGGGGACATTATTCGCTCATCATTCATATACTGAAGATAAAGCGCGAACCGCCAATTAGGATAAAGCCATAGAATGTAACAAAGTATTTCTTACACAGCAATCTATTTATTGGCTTTTATTCGACTGGTAATAAGTGGCTCTTTAGCGGTCAATTTACAATTAGCATGCAGGTCTGATTGGGAAGTTTGCTAAAATAGCACTCAATCCTAATAACAAAAGTAAAGATTCAAAATAACGAGTAATGTCGTTGATTTTGGCGTACTGCTATTGATGTTTTATGACTGCCTATGAATGCTCTATTTCGATTTTTTGAAACTCGCCTCCCTGCCTTTCCTGAAACCCCTATGCCGCTACCTTCACCCCGTGATGGCATGCTAAAGTTCTTGTGGGCGTGTACCAACGGTTTACGTGGCTGGCTATTGATATTTATGATTTTGTCTGCGGGCATTGGCATCTATGAAGCGATGCTATTTGCTTGGATTGGGAATATCGTTGACTGGCTAGGCGTCTATACACCTCAGAATCTGTGGTTAGAAAAAGGCGATATGCTACTGCTCATGCTAGCTGTCATGATCGTGAGTCCGCTATGGATTGCATTGTCATCATTCATCCATTTTCAGACCTTGCAAGGCGTCTTTCCTATGCAAATGCGCTGGCGCTTTCACCAGCGGATGCTTGGGCAATCGATGCAGTTTTATCAAGATGAATTTTCTGGACGTGTCTCAGCCAAAGTAATGCAAACCGCACTGGCCGTACGTGATACAGTCATGACCGTCACCGACATGTTTATGTATGTCACCGTTTATTTTATTACGTCAGGTGTCATTTTATTTAATCTGGACAGCCTATTATTAATCCCGTTTATCGTTTGGCTGGTCTTGGTTGCGCTGACCATTTGGTACTTTATCCCTAAGCTCAAACAAACTGCCATTGTGCAAGCAGATGCCCGTGCTTTAATGACTGGCCGCATTACCGATGCTTATGCCAATATCATGACCGTCAAACTGTTTAGCCATTCACGCCGTGAGCTGAGTTATGCCAAAAACGCCATGGGGCAATTTTTAGGTACCGTCCATGCACAGATGCGCTGGGTCAGTTATTTAGAAGTATCAACCCATCTAATCAGTGTGATTTTGGTTAGTGGCACTGCGGCTATTGGCTTATATTTATGGCAACAAGGCGCGGTCGGTGTCGGTGCGATTGCTGCCGCGACAGCCATGGCACTACGTTTGAACGGTTTGACTCGTTGGATCATGTGGCAAACTGCCAGCCTATTTGAAAGTATCGGAACCGTACAAGATGGCATGCGTACCTTATCAGCGCCGCAAAAAATCATTGATAAGCCCAATGCACCCGCTTTGAAAGTCACCGAAGGTCGTATCGTTTTCGATCATGTTGATTTTAGTTATGAGAATGATAGCGATGCGATCGAAGGCGATAGCTTAGATACAGTGAAAACATCAGCAACGCCTACTACGAAGACTAAACTACTCGATAACTTTTATTTGGACATTAAACCTGGCGAAAAGATAGGCTTGGTTGGGCGCTCAGGTGCTGGCAAATCTACCTTGGTTAATTTATTGTTACGCTTCTTTGATGTTGATAGCGGTAAAATCCTAATCGATGGACAAGCAATTGATGAAGTCACCCAAGAGTCCTTGCGCCAGCAGATAGGTATGGTGACGCAAGATACGTCTTTGCTACATCGGACAGTACGTGAAAATATCGCTTACGGTCGTCCTGACGCAACCGATGAAGAAATTATTACGGCTGCCAAGCAAGCGCAAGCATGGGACTTTATCAAAGACTTATATGATGATAAAGGCAATACAGGGCTTGATACCCAAGTCGGTGAGCGCGGCGTCAAACTCTCTGGCGGTCAACGTCAGCGTATCGCCATCTCACGTGTTATGCTAAAAAATGCGCCCATCTTACTATTGGACGAAGCGACCAGCGCCCTTGACTCTGAGATTGAATTTGCCATTACCGAAAGCCTGAATGACATCATGACAGGTAAAACGGTTATTGCGATTGCCCATCGTCTCTCTACCATTGCCGCACTTGATCGATTGGTGGTCATGGATAAAGGTAAAATTATCGAACAAGGCAGCCATGATGAATTATTAAATCTATACGGTGTTTATGCTCGCTTGTGGCACCGTCAAAGTGGCGGATTTTTAGGCGAAGACAGCTAAGTACAATCATTAATTTTCATTGAAAATCAGACACAAGGAGGTGTGTACATTATGAAAGCATTTGCAAAAAATATTAATATTAGTGGAAAACAAGCGCGCTACTATAACCTTAGCCAGCTTACGCCATCGATACAGTCAAGTACTGCCTCTCGCGTACCAGCACACTTTTATGGTGGCAATAGTTTTACCGTTGGTACTTATAGTCCCTTATTAAGTGCGCTGGCAACTGACTTCAAAATCAGCTCGCTTGCGCTTCGTGGCTATTGGTATGACAAGCCGCAGCGCCGTCGTCTTATGCGCGAGCAGGATGCTGAGATACTTATTGAATTTTTAGAAAAAACGCAAGACAAACCCATCGTTGGTATTGGTCATTCGCAAGGAGCCACTGCCACTGCCATCGCTGCAGCCCAGCGCCCAGATCTGTTTTCACAGCTATATTTAATAGAGCCTGTGACGTTTACCAAACCACAAGCCCGACTCTATAATCTATTGCCGCGTAAGCTTCTACTCAGTCGCGAACCGTTTAAAAGCACTCTCACCAAACAATCTACTTGGGCAAGCATCGATGATTATTATGAGAACTTACGCGCTCAACGTGCTTATAGGCGCATGAGTGATGCGCATTTGCGGGTATTTGCAGAGCAAAGTTTATCCAAAGATACCAATGGCTGTTACACGCTGATATTTGCGCCTGAACAAGAGCTCGCCAACTATTTTGGCGCGCCGCATATCGATACCGCCCTCAAGCAATTAAGCTGTCCTTATACGCTTATCACTGGCAAGCCGACGTTGTTTATTAACCATAAAGTGCGACAACAATGGCAAAAATTCGTCCCTGATGACAGCATCATATCTTTGTTAGATTACGGTCATCTACTGCCGATGGAAGCACCTGAATTATGTGCTCAAGTTATCAATGAGCATTATCATAGTTATAAATAAGCTGAGCTGTCTAAGTGATGACTGACCTCTTTGCCCCTAAACCGACTGATAACCTATTGCCTTACGATGGTCAGGTCAATGACTTAGGGGTAGTTATCAATGAGGCTAACGCTCTGTATGAGAATTTACTAAATGAGCTACCTTGGCAGTCTGACATCGTGACGTTGTTTGGTAAAACACATGTTACCACTCGCCAAATCGTCTGGATGGGTGACCACGATGTCAGTTATTATTACTCTGGACAGACGCGTCGAGCCATTCCATGGTCAAAGCAGATGTTGCACGTAAAACGACATATTGAGCAGCAGTTATCAAGCAGTGGAATCAACGTTGATTTTAATTCTTGCTTACTTAACCACTATCCCTCTGGTGCTGATGGCATGGGTTATCATGCCGATGATGAAAAAGAGCTGGGCGCGCAGCCGATCATCGCTTCTTTATCGCTCGGTGCTAGGCGAAAATTTGTTTTTAAGCATAAAACTATTAGACAAGAGAACAAGCCCGTCAAAGTTGAGCTATATCTTGAGTCCGGTCAGCTTATCGTTATGCATGGCGATACGCAGGATTTTTGGAAGCACACCATTACAAAAACCAAAACTGTCGCATCAGGGCGCATCAGCCTCACGTTTCGAAAAGTGCTATCGCATTAAATTAATGCAACTTAATATAAGCTAGAGCGCGTCCTCGTTTTGAAAATGGTGATAAAAATGAGATAAACGGTAGCCAAACAAGGAAAATAGCTGATTGATATCGGGATATTAACCAGCTATTTGATGCAGTCTAGAAAGATTTAACCACTTTTAGCCCGTTTAGTCGCATGCCTTCAGATTGAGGACATGCCCTAGCTCACTTTTAAAACGATCTTGCCAAAAGCAGCACCTTTTTGCAGCTCATGATGAGCCGCGACCACTTCAGACAATGGATAGGTTTGCTGAATACGTAGCGTTAGCTTGCCATCAGCAACGAGCTGTAAAACTCGCGCCATATCTTCACCACTACGCTGCGCCTTATAACCCGCTACCTTTAACTGCTTCTGGCTACCCGCCTCTTTGAGTTTATCCACCCAAATCGTTGGTAATACATTGACGCGACCACCAGATTTGAGCACGCTAAGCGCTCGCACGCCTGCTTCATTACCGACCAAATCCAGTAGCACATCTGCCTGTAACTCAGGGAATTCATCGTCTTTGGTATAATCAATCCAACCTGTAAGCTGATTGGTATCTATTATTTCATCAAGCTTGGCATATTTTTCTGGTGAGCAAATGACGGTCACCTTGATATTGTTTTTAGCCACTTTATCCATGAGCAGCTGAATCAACAAGTGACCCACGCCGCCTGCTGGCGCGTTTATCACCACATGCTCACCATTTTGAATATCTGCAAACTCTACAAACTGTATCGCCGTCTGTCCAATACAAGGCAGCGCACCTGCTTGCTGTAACGTGACAGAATCCGGTACTTTTGCCAGCATGTCAGCATCGACTGCTACATACTCTGCATAACAGCCACCATGAAAAGTCAGGGCAGCGACCTGTGTACCGATAGTAAACTGCTCACTACGACTATCGACCACAGTGCCTGACATATCAAACCCCAAAATTGCAGGCTCATTTTTATCAAACTTGTCTTTTTGAATGGCATCAGCGCCCCAGCCTTTGCCTTGACGCGTTTTGTAATCGACAGGATTGATACCCACGTAAGCAACTTTGACCAATACCTGATTATCTGTTAACACAGGAATGGCCACATCCTCTTGATAGCTCATCACTTTAGGTTCGCCAAACTCACGTATGAGTACGGCATGTTGGGTCGTTGGTAGCGGGTTATGAGAAAGAGTAGACATCGTTATATATCCTTATAGGTATCTATTGCTTTATTTTTGCATTCAATTTTATTTTTAGTGAATAACTTAAGCTTATCTAATAATCATTTATAAATGTGCCAATTCCGCACTGAGCGGCAGATGATCAGACAGTGTCGACCATGGTTTGCCCGTATGCACCCAGGCATTTTTCACTCTTAGATTACGCACATAAATACGATCTAAGCTAAGCACAGGAAGCTTGGCTGGGAAAGTTGGCAGCAGTTTGCCATGACAATGCTTGAAAGCTTCGGTCATACCCAAGCTAGTAGCAAGCTTATCACAAGACATTTTTTTCCAATCATTAAAATCTCCTGCCAAAATCAGTGGTTGATCAGGTGCAATCTCATTACGAACATAGTTGGCAATGGCTTCATATTGCTTGATGCGATCACGCTCAAACAAATTTAGGTGTGCACACAGTACAACCACTGGTACATCCCATCCAACTGGTTGTACTTCGCAGTGCAAGACGCCACGCTGCTCAAGCTTATTAACGGTGATATTGACGTTATGTTTAGGATCCAATGGAAAACGGCTCAATACCGCATTGCCATGATGACCGTTTTCATACTCTGAATTTTTACCATAGCTATTTTGCAGCTGTAAATACTCACCAAACCATTCATGTTGCGATTGGTCAGGGTATTCGTTGTACTGCATATTGCGCTTAAGATTCTGACCTTGCACTTCTTGGAGACACAGTACATCGGAGCCAATAATATCGAGCGCTTGGGCGATACCTTGTATTTTAACTTGGCGATTCATCGGCGACATGCCTTTATGAATGTTATAGCTGGTTAGCACAAAAGAGGTTGTGGTAGTCATAGAATTAGTCATCATACTTAAAATAAATGGAACATTGGTTATCTCGCCACACTGATTGCAAGTGACGCCTAAATACTGATTTTTGAGTAGCTGATAGCGCTGATTGCTGTAGTAATTTTTCATCAATCTTGTAGTCACCACCGTAATAACCAGTAGCATCAACTGGCTGGTCTGTCTTGGCGTTACAAATTGCAGAGTTACCACGTACAGCAAATTTTTGCTGCCCTTCGTACATGATTACTTTCATCTCATCATAACTTACGTCACCACGACAACCGAGATAATAAGGCACACTCACTTCGATAACACCGTTATTATTAATATCAGTCACTACGGCGGTGTTTTTAGCGAATTCTGCGATTACATCTAACCCATCGCAGGGTACATAATCATATATTTGCCATACACGTAAAGCCTCTTGTTCATCTATAACATATAAATGCGTGAAGACCTCTCCTGCTGGCTCGTCAGGGCTATTGGTTGAATTGAAACGCTGTAATTGAACCAAATACTGTTCTCCTACTGTGCCAATCCAAGAACGAATAGCAACAATATCTTTGGTCTTTAGCCTCATTTTATTTTTTTTAGAGTCTATTTGATAATAGTTTTGAATAGAAGGCGGCAATTGACCCCATGATAAATGGCTCACAGATATATTATTCACATCTGTCTCTGCCATACTGAGACTGGAGCTAAAGGCTATCATTGCTGTGACGCTAAATAGCATGAGAGTATTTGGTATGTTATTTCGCATCATTTAACAACCTAAAGCAATCAAGTATAATTTTTAGATAAAGGCTTAATATATCATCAATGTAAAAAGAGCATTGATTCTTATCGAACCAATGCTCCCATATTATACCTATCTTCTATCAATGGCGAATTCGCAAAGGATTGTCATCAATAGGCACTATCTATCAACTAATAGCGTGTCACCAAAGCAATTGGTTGATCTTCACCCATAATATCTTGTGGCATAAATACTGCTTCGCCACCATTATGAATGACATGCTCAATGATTTCGCCAATGGCATCATCGGTGACACCTTCTGAAGCCGCATCATCTGCAGGACTCAAAGTCTGTGCCTTTTCATCAATTTTAGCCGATTGTATATAACCACGACGGACATAAAGTGTCTCGCCTGCACCTTGGAAGGCACTGCGGTAGACTTCTTGTAGATCTGTTTGCAACATATTAGCACCGCGTGCTTTATCAATCTCACCCATGGCTGCTTGATGCAGTGATGTACGATAGCCTTCCACCGCCTCTTGCACACTATTGATAATATGCTGAGCACTACCATCTTCTAGATTGGTCGCATTTGACACTGTGGCAATGATGTTGTCTGGACGATCACAAACTTCTTTATAGTAGCCGATATTTTTAGCATCGCCAACGACAACCAAAGGCATTTTATGCTCACCCCACAGCTCTTGGACACTTTTATCCACCTGATTAAAAAACTCTTTTAGATAGCTGCTTTCATTATTAGATGAGCGATCTGAGCCACCGTCGCCTGTCGTATATAGACCATTGTTTTCAATAGGAAATGGAATATTATCCATGTTTTTTTGTAAGTCATCGTCCTTATCGAACTCTCTCACCACACGATCATTAGACGCTTCAATCAAGCGAGCATTATCACGAGTGAGCACCAAGGTGTAATAGTGCACCGCACTTGCCATATCACGCACCAAATCTCGAGTCGCAAAACGATGTGAAATCACCACACGCTCCGTGGTGTCAATCGGCATACGGATAACTTGCACATCGTCGGTACTGGCAAAAATAGCTAAGGTATCAAGATTTAAGTTGTGATTTAGCTCTTTGGTCTTATCATGAATCTTATCAAGTATTGTAGTCGCTGTGCGCTTATCGTATTCGTTGGTTAAGCGTTCTTCAGCCACTTTTAATTGGTTCTTCAGGGCAATGGGATCTTGATCATTAGCAGGATGCTCGCGATGAGTCTTAACAAAGATACTAACCGCAGGGTTGGCTTTGGTTTCACGTAAACTTTTGAGAGTCGCTTTCATTTATTGCTCCTTGTTTTATTATCATTTACTTTTAACATTGTGATTTTTACTATTAATCAACTGATTCATAGTTTTTACTATCAGCAGCACTTAATATTTCTATTCCATTGCCTTGATGCTAGCAGTCAAACCTCACTCGCTGTAGGGTTAATTTGCAAGCAAATGATAGCGCTTTGTAAGTAGAACACTCTGTATTGTTCTAAAAGTCTAGCTGATCGGCTTTAAACCCGTTTAATATTCACTATCTTCTCGCTTCACTTTTTATATAGTCAATGATTAGGTTGCATTTTCGTCAAACGAACCCATCTTTTATATAGCTTATCGATAAGACAGCAAAAAAAGAAAAATAACACAAAGCTAATAACGTTCTAAATGTCACGGCAAGCCAATCTCTTATATAAAGCGACGTTTACTCAATAATAATTCATTCACTACGATCAGATATCGGATACTTTTATGAAAACCCTTCCTGCAGATTTACGCCTTGTCGATTTTGACAACGTTTCGCCAAGTACATTACAAAGCCATGTCATCAGTGCCATCGATGCAGCCAATACATTTTTAGATGAGATGAGTGCAGATACTGACAACCATGATAGCGCTGCTAATATCAGTGCTGAGCAAGCGCTGGCCGATGTGATGACTTTTGATCATATTAATCTGGCATTGGATCGCAGTTGGGGCATTTTATCGCACCTGAATAGCGTCATGAGCAATGACGACATTCGTCATGTCCATCATGAACTGCTACCTAAATTATCTGCTTATAGCACACGAGTGGGACAGCATCAGCCGCTATTTAATCGTTATCAAACTATCGTCAATGACACAGCATTTTTTGCGGCGCTTGAGCCTGCACGAGCGCGGGCTATTGAGCTTGCGCTACGCAGTTTTGAGCTGTCAGGTGTCGCATTACCAAAAGATAAACAGGAAAAGTTTGCAGCTATTCAAAGTCAGCTTTCTACCTTATCAGCGACCTTTTCAGATAACGTATTGGATGCCACCCAAGCTTATGCCTTACCGCTGCAGCAAGAGCAATTAGCAGGTCTAACCGAAAGTGGACTGGCGCTACTCGCAGATGCTGGCGAACAGTATAAAGCGCGCGCGCTTGCCAACGGTACGCTTACGCAAGTAGAATTCGATGCGTTGCCAAGTCCTTATTACGTGGCAAGCTTAAACATCCCTGTTTATCTTGCCATCATGACCCATGCGGATGACCGCGAGCTGCGTGAGACCCTATACCGCGCTTATGTCACGCGTGCTTCTGAGTTTGATGCGCATACCAATGCCAAAGGTGAGTCGCTAAATAACGCCGATATCATGAGTCAAATCCTGCAACTACGTGAGCAAAAAGCCAAGCTATTGGGTTTTGACAATTATGCAGAAGTCTCACTATCGACTAAAATGGCAGATAACGTGGCAGAAGTAGAAACCTTTTTACGGAGTTTGGCCACGCAAGCAACTCCAGCGGCTAAGCAAGACTTAGCTCAGTTGCAAAAGTATGCGCAAGATTATGGTATAGATGAGTTACAGGCATGGGACAGTGCGTATATCGCTGAAAAAGTCAAACAAAGCGAGTTCAGCTTATCGCAAGAAGAAATCCGCCCGTACTTTCCCTTACCAAAAGTGATTAGCGGATTATTTGCCATCGTTGAGCGTCTGTACGGTATCAAAGTCCAAGAGCAAAGTGAATCCGTATCACGCTGGCACGACGATGTCAGCTTTTATCAGTTGTTTGATGCTGATGATAACTTGCTTGGTGGCTTTTACTTTGACTTATTTGCACGCAGTGGTAAACGCGGCGGCGCTTGGATGAGTGGTTTTCAGTCACGTTATACTTACAGTGAACAAAATCATCAGCAGCTACCAGTATGCTTTATGGTGGGTAACTTTACCCCTGCCCTCGATGGCAAACCAAGCTTATTGACGCATGATGAAGTATTGACTCTATTCCATGAGTTTGGTCACGGCTTGCATCATTTATTAACCCAAGTGACGGTCGGTGATGTCGCTGGTGTCAATGGCGTTGAGTGGGATGCGGTCGAGCTGCCCAGTCAATTTATGGAAAACTGGGCGTGGGATGCCGAAGGTATTGTGCTGATTAGTAGCCACGTCAAAACGGGTGCGCCCTTGCCTAAAGATAAACTTGCAGCGTTATTGGCGGTGAAGAATTTCCAAAGCGGCATGCAAACCCTACGTCAAATCGAATTCGCACTGTTTGACTTATTGATTCATGCGCATACGCCAGCGCTAGATTATGACGGTATATTAGCCACGCTAAATACCGTTCGAGACGACATTGCTATCATGCAGACACCTGACTACAACCGTTTTGCCAACGGCTTTAGTCATATCTTTGCAGGCGGCTATGCAGCAGGTTATTACTCGTATAAATGGGCAGAGTTGCTATCGGCAGATGCCTTTAGCAAGTTTGAAGAAGAAGGTATTTTTAACCCTGTCACTGGTAAAGCCTTCCGTGAGACTATCCTATCAGTCGGTGGTAGCTTCCCTGCCAAGACCAACTTTGAAAACTTCCGTGGTCGTAGCGCCAGCATTGATGCGTTATTACGTCATAGCGGTTTTGATAACGCTAAAAATGACGATGCTGCCAATATTGAAAGCAATGCCCAAACGACGCACGAGGTTATCTAAATGCGCTATCAATCAACGCGACCAAAGCGGCAGTTTTTATCTGGTGTTCGCTGCCCTAAGTGTCAAGCGATGGATGCGGTGGTACAAATCAACGTCGTCACTCCAGAACCTGATGAGTATATTGAATGCACATTATGTGGACATAGCGAACATCGCCCTGACCCTGATGCCATCAGTGCCAAAAACCATGCCGAAGATCAGCTTATACGTGATGCTATGGCTACTGGTACCAGCGGCACAGTAAAATTCAAACCTTAAATATTAAGCGTTAAGTCTTAATAGCTACCAGCCTATCTAGCAATAGATAGGCTTTTTATTTTGAGTTTGCTATAGTATGGCTACTTATATTTCTAACATAAATCGACTATAGTATGAAAAGCCAAAAAATGCGTCCTCTGTCAACCAAATCACTGAAAAAAAAGCCCACTAAGTCACGCCAGAAATGGTGGTCAATTATTATATTAGCGGCATTACTGATTGGCTACTTGGTCTGGAAAAACAATTCAATAGACACTAATACTGCGCCTATCGAAAGTACACCGTCGACTACCGAACCAGATAGCGCTACTCAATTAGATGCTACGCCCTTAGGTAATAATGACAATAGTTCAAACAATAGTGACTTAACGTCAAATACTAATGAGACAACCACAGTTAATCAAATACCTAATGCTGATGCGATCTTAAATGCGGCTTTACCAGAAACAGATAGTCTTGCTAAAGAAGAAATAGATCGCTTAGAAGACGAGCGTAAGCGCTTAGCCGAACAAGAAAAACTGGCTGCTGAACAACTGACGATGAACAAGCAATTAACTGATATGAAAGCAGAGCAAATCACCCTACTTGAACAACAAATAGCGCAATTAGAAGCCGAGACAAACGGCGACAAACAGTAGCTCATTATTTAGACTTTTATCAAGGGGCTGACAATGGCGACTTTGCAACTTACCCACGCCCCTATCTTAAATAGTAGCGCGCAGCTGCTTATTCTACCAGTCAATACTGCAGGGATTCTTTTAGACCCTGTTCTCACAAAAGCTAAGACTTTATTTGCTGATAATTATCAACGTTACTATCGCGCATGCCGTGATGGCAGTTTACGTGTAGGTAGTTGCTTACTGCATAAACGTGCGCTTGAGCAAGCTGGTTTAAGCATCAGCAGTAATGGCAATCAGCCCAGTTATATCGCTAATCTTGTGGTATCAAATCATCCTTACCACCCCACACGGTCACAATGGTTGATTGCCGCGTTGAATGATTTATCTGAGCAGCTTATCCCGCTCATCCGTTATCAAGGTATTCGTAGAATTGCCCTCCTCGCACGCCCACTTATTCATAACCACTCACGAAATGAGACAGCTAACGTTTCCAACGCAGCCAATTTAGCAAACGCAGGCTCACTTGCGTTAGACTGGCACGCTGATATCTTACCGTTACTCTTACAGCACCTACAAGATTTGCCTAAAGTTCGAATCGATATTCATCTTCCTAAAGACTTTAATATAGACCAATCACTTTGATATAGGCCATTTACTTTAATAAGATATTCTACTGAAAACAAGATTTTACACCCATAAAAAAACCGCCTTAAGCACTCATGACGAGAGACTTAAAGCGGTTTTTAGATGTTGACTACATTAGATATCGATTAGCTTTGTTCGATACCTTTCATAGTCAATTTAATACGACCACGGTTATCGACGTCTTGGACGAAGACTTTAACGATCTGACCTTCTTTTAGGTAGTCAGAAACATTCTCAACGCGCTCTTCAGCGATTTGTGAGATATGTACCAAGCCATCAGTGTTTGGCAAGACGTTAATAAACGCGCCAAAATCAACGATACGAGCAACCGTACCTTCATACGTTTTGCCCACTTCAACTTCTGCAGTCAACGCTTCGATTCTACCGATAGCTGCTTTAGTTGCCGCTTTGTTTTCACCAAAGATACGAATCGTGCCGCCATCATCGATATCGATAACTGCACCAGTCTCTTCAGTTAACTGACGAATCATCGCGCCGCCTTTACCGATTACGTCACGGATTTTATCCGGATTGATTTCGATAACCGCATAGTTTGGTGCATGAGCGTTGATTTCAGTACGACTCTCAGGCAATACTTTATTCATCGCATCTAAGATGTGGATACGACCAGCATGGGCTTGCTTAAGCGCTTGCTCCATGATGTCAGGGGTAATACCTTCGATTTTGATGTCCATCTGCAGCGCAGTGATACCATCTTTAGAACCAGCAACTTTAAAATCCATATCGCCAAGATGGTCTTCATCACCTAAGATGTCTGATAATACAGCGAAACGCTCACCTTCTTTAACTAGACCCATCGCGATACCAGCAACTGGTGCTTTTAGTGGAACACCAGCATCCATCAAT
Organism: Psychrobacter cibarius; assembly: GCA_030686115.1. Lineage (NCBI taxonomy): Bacteria > Pseudomonadati > Pseudomonadota > Gammaproteobacteria > Moraxellales > Moraxellaceae > Psychrobacter > Psychrobacter cibarius. The sequence continues at coordinate 104,458 of CP131612.1, read as the reverse complement.
GCCAAACTTGCACCACAAACAGACGCCATAGAAGATGAACCATTTGACTCAGTAATCTCTGATACTACACGGATGACATACGGGAAGCGTTCGCTATCCGGTAGCATCGCTTGTACACCGCGACGTGCTAAACGGCCATGACCGATTTCACGACGTTTTGGAATACCTTCACGACCTGTTTCACCAACTGAGAAATGTGGGAAGTTGTAATGCAGCATGAAATGGTCACGAATCGTGCCACCTAATGAGTCAATCATGTTGACGTCACGGCTGTTACCAAGCGTGGTCGTAACCAATGCTTGCGTTTCACCGCGTGTGAACAATGCTGAACCATGCGTGTATGGCAATACACCAACTTGTACGTCAAGGGCACGAACAGTCTCAAGATCGCGACCATCAATACGCGGCTTACCTGACAAGATATTGTCACGAACCGTACGATATTTAAGATCGTTATAGATTTCTTTAAGCTCAGATACTGTATCAGCGTAAGTTTCTGACTCAGCATCACCAGCAAGTGCATCAATAATTGACTGCTTGATTTCATCAAGCTTAGTGTAGCGCGCTTGCTTATCAGTAATCGTATAAGCGTCAGCAACTTGCTCGCCAAACTGCTCTTTCATGCTGCTGGTAAGCGCTTGATCACGCTCAGGGGCAGTATACTGCTGCTTAGCAGTACCGATTTCTTCTGCCATTGAAGCAATGTTATCAATAACGATTTGCTGTTGCTGATGACCATATAATACCGCGCCTAGCATTTGATCTTCTGACAACTCAGCTGCTTCTGACTCAACCATTAGTACCGCAGATTTCGTACCAGCCACAACCAAATCAAGATCACTCTCTTTAAGCTGCTCAATCGTTGGGTTCAGGATGTACTCGCCGTTGATAAAGCCAACACGTGCCGCTGCAACTGGACCATTGAATGGCGCATCAGAGATGGCCAATGCCGCTGAAGCACCGATTAGGGCAGCGATATCTGCAGACTGAGTCTTATCTGATGAAACAACTGTCGCAGTGATCTGAATTTCGTTAACGTAACCTTCAGGGAATAGAGGACGAATCGGACGATCGATTAAGCGCGAGGTTAGGGTTTCGAACTCGCTTGCACGACCTTCACGTTTGCCATAGGCACCTGGAATTTTGCCCGCTGCATACATTTTTTCTTGATAGTTGACCGTTAGCGGAAAGAAGTTTTGACCTTCTTTAGCCTCTGACTTTACCACTGCTGCGACAAGTACCGTAACGCCGCCCATATGTACTAAGATAGAGTTTGCTTGACGAGCAATACGACCTGTCTCGATCACAACCTGTTGGTTGCCATACTGAAATTCACGCTTAATGGTGTTAAACATTGTCATATAATCTTCCTAATGTTGACTGACGAAAGTAATATCAGCATTATAAAAATGCTGATATTTTTCATTAAAATTCTATGTATGTGACTACTAGTGTATATGACTAATAATTGACAGTCTTTCTCTCAGAAATCATCTCAACCAGTGCCAATAACATTACCTAGTTATTCCATATGCCTATCCGTGCTAGACATCGTACTATTGTGTATATTTTGTCATTCAATTTTGGCTTTACTATAAATACTATCAAAAAGACCTTAAGTCAAAAGACTTCGGTGCTAAAAACCCTATAGGCTATTTTTCTGCGCTTCTGAGAGTTGGATATTAGCGCAGCTAGCTATTCTATAAGCTCAGAAACAGGTATTTTATAAATAGTCACCATATATATAGTAGATATATTATCAAACTCACAAGGCATTATTTTACAGTGATTTATAGCCATTGACCAATGAATTGCCGAACACAGCAATTATCGATAGAAAACACTTAGCTCTAGGCTCTAGTATTACTGTTTTCACGAAAAATTCTATTACCTACTTTGAATTGGTCTTTATAACCAATGCTATCCAAAATCAATCTTGAAAATGAATAAGCATAAAAAAACGGCGTGAAACTATTCCACACCGTTTTTAGAAAAATCTATTTTATCGATAGCAACAAGCAAGTTCCAAGCGATTCAGCAAAAATTCTAAAATAGCACCATATGATGGCTTCTTTTATTTTAGCATCCACTCGTACTATTGTCGTTAGATTAACGACGTAGACCTAACTGGCTGATAAGCGTGGTGTAACGACCAAGATCTTTACCTTTTAGGTAATCAAGCAATTTACGACGCGTGTTAACCATACGGATAAGACCGCGACGGCTATGATGATCAGCTTTGTGTGCTTTAAAGTGGTTCTGCAAATCGTTGATACGAGCACTCAATAGAGCTACTTGAACTTCTGGAGAACCAGTGTCATTTTCGCCACGTTGGTATTGAGCAATGATTTGTTCGCGATCGGTATTAGTTAGCATAAATATCTCCGGCAATGCTAAAAGCTTTAAGACATTCTCGAATTTGAGTAAGATCTAAAGCAGTAGAATAGTAAATAAAATAGCCTGCACGTCATTCAGGACAACCCTGCATTACTAGAGTTGACCTAGTGTACGACAAGCTAATTAGTCATAACGACCATTTAGGATAAGTTGCGATGAGAGAGCACTTAATATAACTATCCGTTTTGGACAGCCTATAAAGCACGATGTCTTATCTCAACCTAATGTAAATGTGACGGTGATTATAACAAAAAACTGCTGAACTAGCAGCAGTTTTTCACAATACTTGTAAAGTCAGATTTATTTTTTATAGTTAAATCATCCGTCAATAGGCAATAGAATTTGCTTATTTCTTGACCTCATATTCCGTCGCGTTACCGCCTAGTTCCTCATCTTCAAGCGGTGCAGCTGTGGTAACTTCTGCTAAACTATCAGGAGTAGCATGCTCGCTAGGATTCATGTCTTCTGCGAGCCTTTCAATCTCTTTTTCTTGCTCATCCATGTTATTCAATGAATTACTCATATTAGCTCCTGAATTATTATTTTTTGAAGTAGCTGTTTTATACTTTTTACATTGAAATGCAAATATCGTCAGTGGCATTGAGATGTAGAGATGATCAGCAAATATATCAGTATCACCTTATTATGGATGACACTTTACATACTCTACTTGTCTTCTTTAGCATTTCCTAGGTTGTCCGCAATACGCTCTGCTGCGGCTCCACTATCTGCAGTATGATTGTTCTCAGTTTGGCTTTTAAGTGCTGCAGTTGCTGACTCAGAACGTTGTTGCTCAAGCTTGGTATCGTTTGGGTTAGAGTTTGACATAATGTTTTCCTCGGTTACAGTTGTGAATGTTTAAGAAATATAAATAATTAATTACTCAGTAAGTGGGTAGAAAAATTAAGATAATGCCTTATCAATAGCATCAACGAAATTGCTGATATCATCTGGATTACGTGAGGTAATCAAATTACCGTCTACCTGTACTGTTTGATCTACAAATTTTGCACCAGCATTTTCTAAATCTATCTGTAGCGTATGATAAGCAGTGAGTGTTTTACCTTTGGCAATACCTGTATTGATAAGTGCCCAAGGAGCATGGCAAATGACAGCTAATGGCTTGCCTGCATCATTGATAGCATTGATAATACTATGAGCCTCTTCATTGCCACGAATCGTATCCGCATTGACAGTACCACCTGGTAGTACCAACGCATCATAATCAGAAATGCTTGCGTCTTTTGCAAAAATATCAGCAATAAAGGTGTCGCCTTTGTCTACATCTTGCTGCATGGCTTGCACTTCTTTTTCTTTATTTGTGGTTATAAGAAGTGTCTTGTAACCTTTATTTTTGAGTTGATTATTAACCTCTTCGTATTCTGCTTGCTCGAAGTTATTGTGTAGTAAAAAAGCGATGGTTTTCATGATATTCCTTTTTTCGTTATGAGTGATTTTATTTTAGTTGTTTTATTATTCATACTTTATTTTTATGAGTCGTTGTTATTATTGGCTGTAGAGTCTTCCTCTGACCCATCTTGTTCCTATTAAATATTCTCTTTCGAACCTAGTTTTTATTTTTGATATATGACTTTTTATCTTATTATTTTTTTATGTTCTTATTCTTAGAGTCTTAGTTCGATTTATTTTTCTATCCAGACTTCCTATCCGGTAGATCTAAAGTACAAAAAAAACAGGTTCCACCATAGGTGAAACCTGCAATAAAATGTGAGGATATGTGATTAGTGTAAACTATTAGTAAGCTAAATCGTGTTTAAACGAGGGTTATATAAGAACCGTAACATTAACGCTGGATTAATTTTTTAGGCTGCAATCTACCGTTGAGACTTACGGCACCCAATCCAAGAAACTGACCTTGCTGATTTATCAAACGAATATCAGCTGGAATCTCATGGATCAAGGGTTGTTGGTCATCTTCACTATTAACCATATCACTATCTAGTTGAATATCGTTGTTTTCTGACACAGACGACTGATGACTGATACTAGTTGAAATATAGTCGCGCAGACTGTCTGTCAGTTGCTCAAATACATTCAAACGTTGACCCATGTGTATACGCTCACACTGCTCAACCGTCAATACCATCTCAGCTTCAATATTAATGCAAGCATCTACCGGCATTAATTGCTCTTGCCTGTTATCAAACGCTAATACTTCCAAGTCTGACAAAGTAATCGCATCATTGATTTTAAAATCACCAACCTGCGTACGGCGTAATGCAGTCAAATGCCCTAATGTACCCATCGCTTTAGCGATGTCTTCACCGAGTACACGCACATAAGTCCCTTTAGTACAGGTCACTGTCAATTGAATTTTCTCATGATCAAGCGCTTTTAAATCAATGGCCTTGATTACAATACCTCTAGGCGCTCGTTCTACCTCAATTCCCGCACGAGCATACTCATAGAGTTTTTTGCCATCTTTTTTTAGTGCAGAATACATCGGTGGTATCTGCTGCTGAGCACCTAAAAACTGCTGGGCGACTTTGTCTAAAAGCACATCATCAAATTTTGGAATGGGTGCTTGTGCAACGATTTGACCATCGGCATCACCCGTATCAGTTTGACCACCAAGTAGAATAGTTGCTTGATAAGATTTATCTGCATCTAGCTGATAATGACTAAATTTCGTCGCTTCACCCATACAAATCGGCAATAGACCGGTTGCCATTGGATCAAGTGTCCCTGTGTGCCCCGCTTTTTTACTTTCATGATTTGGCGACTTAAAAAGATACTTCACCTTTGACACCACTTGCTGTGAAGTCATGCCTTTGGGTTTATCAACTAAAATAACACCCGAGACTTTAATCTTGTTAGGGTGATTACTAGACTTTTTATCCGCTTGCGTAGATGCGATAGACATAACGACTTTTACCCTTCTACTCTTCGTTTTCTTGCTCGTCAGACTCATTTTCTTCAGTCTTAATAACTGCTTTACTGATTAAATCCATCATGTAATTACCACGAGCAGTCACTTCGTCATAATGAAAACGCAAGCGTGGTGTGGTACGTGTTTTTAGGCTGTGGCTTAATTCGGTGCGCAAAAAACCCGCCGCTTTATTAAGTACTTTGATACTCTCTTCATGATTGGTCTTATTCATGGAATCATTAAGCTCAGGCTCCATGATGGTGACATAGACATCAGCATATCCTAGGTCAGGACTAACCTTGACACTAGAAATAGTGACAAAACCAGTCAAACGAGGGTCATTGACTGCATCACGAATGAGAACAGCAAGCTCACGCTGAATTTGGTCGGCTAAGCGTTGTAGACGTTGGTTCATATTGTTACCTTACTTTAATATGGCTTATTTTCACTGATTGATATATTGGCTTATTAACAAATTTTAGGACTAATAGTTGGTAAAAAAGGCCTAGCAGGATGTACCTGTTAGGCCTAAGTACAGCTAGATATTAAGAAGATACTAATCTGCTCAGCTGATTAAGCATATTGCATGATTAGATATCCTGCTATCGAACTGTAACGTTAGATAGTACGTGCAAACTCTTGGATTTCAAAGACTTCGATCTTATCGCCAGCTTCGACATCATAGCCACGAACAGCCATACCACATTCCATACCAGTACGTACTTCATTAACGTCTTCTTTATAGCGACGCAATGATTGCAATTGACCGGTAAAGATAACTTGGTCATCACGCAATACGCGGATAGGTTTGTTGCGATAAATTGTACCTTCAACCACCATACAACCAGCAGCAGCACCGAACTTACTAGAACGGAATACTTCACGAACGTCTGCAACACCAAGAATTTTCTCACGATGTTCTGGCGCAAGCATACCACTCATAGCTGCTTTGACATCATCAATCAAACCATAGATAACGCTGTAATAACGGATATCCATGTTAGCGGCGTCTGCTTTGCGACGCGCGGTCGCATCAGCACGAACGTTGAAACCTAACAATACCGCTTCGCTAGATTCTGCAAGTGTCACATCAGATTCAGAGATAGGACCGACGCCTGAGCTGATTACTCTGACTTTAACTTCATCAGTTGATAGCTCATTCAATGCAGAAAGTAGTGCTTCAAGCGAACCACGAACATCGGTTTTCAATACGATATTCAAGAATGACACATCACCTTGTTCCATCTGATCAAACATGCTTTCTAAACGCATGGCATTCTGACGTTCAAGTTGACGCTCACGCTCACGGTTACTTCTAAACTCTGCCACTTCACGAGCTTTTTTCTCGTCAGTTAAGACTAAGAACTCGCTGCCAGCTGCTGGCGTTTCAGGTAGGCCTAAAATTTCTACAGGGATAGAAGGACCCGCTGATTGAATACGCTTACCATGTTCATCAGTCATCGCACGAACTTTACCATAATGCTCGCCTGCCAAGACCAAGTCGCCTTGCTTCAATGTGCCTTTTTTAACTAAGACACTAACAACAGGACCGCGCCCTTTTTCAAGTCTTGATTCAATGACCACACCTTGAGCAGCGCCATCTAACGGTGCTTCTAGCTCCATTAGTTCAGCTTGTAGGCTAATAAGTTCTAACAGCTCATCAATACCATCGCCGGTTTTGGCTGAGATGCGAGCCATTGGGGTATCGCCGCCCCACTCTTCTGAGACGACTTCTTTAGCAGTCAATTCATTAAGGACGCGATCTGGATCAGCGCTTGGCTTATCCATTTTATTGATTGCAACGATAATTGGCGTACCAGCAGCACGGGCATGATCAATAGCTTCTGCTGTTTGCGGCATCATACCATCATCAGCGGCAACAACTAACACAACAATATCAGTCGCCTGTGCACCGCGTGAACGCATAGCACTAAAGGCCGCGTGACCTGGAGTATCAAGGAAGGTAATCACACCACGATCGGTTTTAACGTGATAAGCACCGATATGCTGAGTAATACCACCCGCTTCACCAGTTGCCACTTTTGTTTCACGAATTTTATCAAGTAATGATGTCTTACCGTGATCGACGTGACCCATGATCGTGACTACTGGCGGACGAGTTTGAACGTTACTGCTACGCTCATCAACGGCGTCTTGTAGATCGTCTTCAACCTTAGTATCACTAACTAGTACTGGATTGTGACCCATCTCTTCAACGAGCAAACTTGCTGTCGCTTGATCAATCGTATCTGACTCACGAGCCATCTCACCCATTTTCATAAGCAATTTGGTGACTTCGCGCGCTTTAACTGCCATACGTTGAGCAAGATCTGCGACGGTAATTTGTTCACTAATCTCAACATCGTAAACAATTTTTTCAACAGGTTTTTCGAACTTATGCTGTGATGCTTGCGTTGAACGCAAACCGTTTTTACGGTTTTTGATTTCACGCTCATCTTGATTCTTACGACGACCACGGCCACGAGCACTAGTACTACTGGTGCCACGCTTGATTTCACGACGTTCTTTTTCAAATGATTCTTCTAAGGCATCACCAACCAAACCTTCAGCGAGTGGCTCATCTTTACGAACTTCAGAAGCAGGCTGATCTGTATATTTTCCAGCCATTTTACGCATTTGTTCAAGCGTACGTTTCTGTGCTTCTTCAGCTTGAGCACGGCGTGTTTCTGTTTCGATTTCACGTAAACGAGCTTCTTCTTTCTCACGCATTTCGCGCGCTTTACGCTCAACCGCCGTTTCAACTTTCGGTTTCGTCGCTGCAACTTTTTTCTTCGGTTGGTCTTTAGGTTTGACTTCGACAGTGGTTTTGCCACCTTTTTTCACAACCACTGAGGTTGAGATATCGTCGTTTTTATCATCTGACTTTTTGCTAGAGCCTAAGCTTGCACGCATTGCAGCCAAGGTTGCAGCTTGACGTTCTTCAGATTTTTTCTTGGTAGCAGCACGCTCTTCAGCATCTTTAGCAGCACGTTCTTGCGACTCAATCATCGCTTGCTCACGCGCAGCCAACTCTTCAGCCATTTTTTCTGGATCAGGCTTTTCAAATACTTTCTTTTTACGCACTTCCACATTGACGCTCTTAGATTTACCTGAAGAGCCGGTCACGCGCGCAGTGCTAGTTGTCTTAGATTTAAGACTAATACGACGCTTTTCTTGCTGACCATGACTTTGCTTTAAATACGTCACCAACTTCTCTTGCTCAAGCTCAGTGACTAGGTCACCCTCTGCACGAGCAGGCAGTCCAGCATCTACCAATTGCTGTTGTACAGCACTTGCGGTTTTGCCTACCATATCTGCCAGTTCTTTGACGGTCTTATCTGCCATTTATTATCACCTACTGTCTATTATTTGCTATATGTTCAATTCAGTTGTTGGCTACAAATGATTGGGGTAAGGCTGGTATTGGTACTGCTTTGACACCAGCACTTTATTATCGATAGCATATCACTAAAAGACAGCGATATGCAGTTACCGCTTATTCATTGAACCAAGATTCCCGAGCTTTCATGATGAGTTTTCCTGCGGTTTCAGAGTCTAAACCTTCGATATCTTCGAGATCGAAGACTGCTTGTTCTGCCAAATCATCAACGGTAATAATGTCTTTTTGTGCCATTTTATAGGCCCAATTGACTGTCATACCTTCAAGCTCTTGTAGCTCTTGACTTGGCTCTTTCATGTTCTGTTGTTTGACCAGCTCATCAGCGATGACCACTTCTTTTGCACGCTCTTGAATCATCTCAATTGCTTCATCGTCTAGACCTTCAATATCATAAAAGGTTTCAACTGGTACGTAAGCCACTTCTTCAATACTGGTAAAACCAATATCGACAAGTGCTTGTGCTAAGTCTTTATCCACTTCTAAACGTTCATAGAATAATTCGATAAAGGCTTTCGATTCGTTTTGTTGACGCTGCTGATATTCTTCTTCTAGCATCATATTAAGCTTATAACCAGTTAGCTCAGACGCCAAACGTACGTTTTGACCTTGTGAACCGATCGCACGCGCCAACTGATCGTTGGTGCTAAAGATAATATCAGCTGTCTGCGTATCTTCATCCAAGATGATGCTACTGACGTCAGCTGGCTCTAAAGCACTGATAATGAACTGTGCTGGATCATCTGACCACACCACAACATCAATGCGTTCGCCATCAAGCTCCTGCTGGACGGCTTGGATACGTGTACCACGCATACCAATACAAGCGCCAACTGGATCGATACGATGATCGTTGGTTTTCACAGCTATTTTAGCACGAGTACCCGGCAAGCGCGCGACGTTGCGGATTTCAATAATTTGTTCGGCAATTTCAGGCACTTCTTTTTGCATCAATGCTGAAAGCATTTCAGGATGAGTACGAGACAGTAGCAACTGAGCGCCGCGGTTTTCACGGTTTACATGATACAAAATGGCATTGATACGTGATTTTGCACGTAATTGCTCACGCGGCAGCATCTGATCACGTGACAAATAGCCTTCGGCATTGTCACCTAGATCAATGATATAGCCATCACGAGTCTGCTTTTTGACTTCGCCATACATCATCTCGCCAACACGTGGCTCAAAAGCATCTGCTACTAAATTACGCTCAGCTTCACGAATCTTTTGGATGATGACTTGTTTGGCTTGAGTCGCAGCAATACGACCAAACTCAATCGATTCAATCTGTTCTTCTTTGACATCGCCGATTGACCATTCTTCTGGATCAAGATCGCTGATGGCTAGCTGACAAGCAGGCATTTCATGGTCTTCATCTGCAACCACTGTCCAGTAACGATAAGTATCGTAATCGCCCGTTGTACGGTCGATAGCAACCCGTACTGCCACTTCTGGCTGTTCGGTGTATACTTTTTTCTTAGTCGATACCACCAAAGCATCTTCTATCGCTTCAAAGATATCTTCAGGATTTAAGCCCTTTTCATTACTGACAGTTTCTACTACCGTTAAGATTTCACGACTCATGCTATACCTGTCCTATCATTTTTAATTGACTTAAATTTTATAATTTGTGTATTACTATTATATTTTCACCGTAAGCTATATAAGCTGTTTGGATATTAAAATATTGATGAATGATTTGTTACTTCAAGTTGTCAAATCAAACCAAGCTGTACAAAAGCTTAGGCATCTTCATAAATCAAATTGGCTTTATCAATATTACTCAGTGCAATCTCAAACTGCTGACCATCGCTTGATGTCAGATTTAAGACATTTGCATCGATACTATCTAAAGTACCTGTCGCTTTGCGACGTTTTTGATCACCTTCACCAATCGCTTGTATTAAACGCAAGCTGACGGTTTGACCAACATAGGCATGCATCTGCTCATCGGAAAAGAATGCACGGTCGAAACCTGGTGAAGAAACTTCTAAGATAAACTCACCAGCAATCGGATCATGAACCTCAAGAATACCGCTCACTTGATGGTTCACTGCTGCACAGTTTTCAATGGTTACTTGTTTATTTTGGGCCTGCTCTTCTGGCAATGCTTCAATATAAATGCGTAATAAAGAGCGATTGCCTTGCGGTGCAAACTCGATACCCCATAATGCCACATCGCAAGCCGCGACGGCAGGAGCAATAATATTGGTCAGTTCTGTAACTTTGGTTGAAAGCTTCATAATCTATTTATCTTTTCCTATTCACGTATCTATCGTACTTAGTAAACCGCGTAATTGTCGCTCACTCATGAAATTTATTTATTAGTAAGAGACACAGTCATTATATTATCTTAAATCACAAACATATTATTTTATATGATATGCGCTTATATAGGGATGAGCACAAAAAACATCAAGCTCAGCCAGACAATGCTTTTATTATTCACAAAGCAGTACTATCGATAAAGGAGTGAGGAATAAAGGATAGTGTGCTTAAGAAGCAGCGCGCCGATAGCGGCAGGTGACAACCAATAACGAATAATATCGCACTCTATAGAACTAGAGCTTAGCATAAGTAGGATAGATACCGCGATACCACTGACCGTCAGATACAAAAAAACCCACAAACATAATGGTGGGCTAATCGTTACTGACAAATTTAGTGTACAAAACATCAGTATAAAAAGTGGTAGCGGGGGCTGGATTTGAACCAACGACCTTCGGGTTATGAGCCCGACGAGCTACCAGACTGCTCCACCCCGCATCAATCTATGGTGCGTATTATATGGGGGTTTTATATAAGTGTCAATCTTTATTTTAAATAAATTAAACTAAATTTCTTACCTATATTACTAACGCCGTACTTAATACGTTACAACTTTAAAAACTTGGTGCGATTGGGGGGACTTGAACCCCCACAGCTTGCGCCACCACCCCCTCAAGATGGCGTGTCTACCATTCCACCACAATCGCATTTTTCACTGCTCTACTATTACTATCTAATCTATCATAATAGATGCTTAAGGTAGGCATCGATAGAATCAGACTGCTAAAACAGAAAAGCATTGTAAATCTAACGCCTTAAAATAGCAAGAGCTGCCTCAATTAAAAGGCAATGACTAAAGACAGCTAGTAAAGGCAAGTGTCTTTAAAGTACAGTTATTGAGGATTCTGTGTCAATGGACGCGGCGTTTGTGGTGCTGACACAGGTGCATCTAAACGGAACTGATCTTCAGCCTGTTTGCGCGCATGAACGGCTAGCGTCATACTGGTGATAAAAAATATCACTGTTAATACTGCTGTCGCACGCGTTAAAAAGTTCGCTGTTCCTGCCGCACCAAAGACCGTACCTGACGAGCCAGCGCCAAAAGAAGCTCCAGCGTCTGCCCCTTTACCATGCTGTATCAAAATCAAGCCGATCATGGCAATCGCCACGATAATATGCAGGGCTAATATAAACGTAAACATGGTGGCCTCTTTTGCCGCGTAATGACGACTGATAACGGAAAATAAATCTTACGGTTAATAGGAATAGCAATTGACGGGTAATGCTGCCAAATCGATTATATAAATAAGGCGCATTGTACACGATTGCAAGGGCACTGTTAAACCTACTTTTGCCAACTGATAAAGACATTTTATAATCGAGACCGCCATGAAATGCACGTTTTATCTTTATTGACTAGTCTTTAGCTCGACTAAAGGCATTGGCAATTGCCAAAAAACTCTCTACCTTTAATGATGCGCCGCCAACCAATGCCCCATCAATCATAGGATCTGCAGCGAAGCTATCGGCATTGTCCGCATTGACACTACCACCATATAGCACACTCATTATCTTTAGTGATTCTGCAAAGCCTGTGATGGTTTGCTTAATATGCTGATGCGTTTGACTGACTTCGCTCACGGTTGGGACTTTGCCAGTACCAATCGCCCACACTGGCTCATAAGCAATGATCAGTCGATTAGATAGTGATGACATGAGATCTGGTTGGATAGTAATCACTTCTTTTATTACTGATAACTGAGTGTCAATTACGTCAAGGGTTTGCTTATCATCATATTGAGCCTGAGTTTCGCCAATACAAAATACCACGCCCAAACCTTGGGTGAGTGCGTGAGTCACTTTCTGCAATAACGTATCGTGAGACTCGCTATGATACTGGCGACGCTCAGAATGACCCAGTATCGTCCAAGTTGCCCCAGCGTCTGCTATTTGCTGTGCTGAGCAATCACCCGTATAAGCGCCAACACTGGCACTATGCGCACTGACGTCTTGCGCTGCACTCAATATCGAACTACCAGCTAAACGCGCACTGACAGCTGCCAGATGAATACAGCTTGGTGCCACCATCAACTGACAGCGACTACTTGACCGTTCTGTGTCGGCTTGCTCTTTAGCATCAATCGTAGTCAACAAATTATTCAACAATAAATCGACGTCGTGACTCGTTGCTGGATTTTGTTTCCAATTACCAATTACCCAAGCTTGCATACTCATCTACCTTGTTTCATCTATTCTTGCCAATTTGGCTAATATGCGCGCCAGTATAACAAATAATTCTCAAGTGCTATAGTATGCTGCCACCAGCAGAAAAACAGACAGTCAGTGCGAATATTTACTAAGGCGTGTCCTCACTCTAAAAAATTATGATAAAAATGAGATAAATTACTGTTAAACAAGGAAAGTAGCGCAAATATTATCGAGATATTGATAAGCTATTTGACGATGTTTGGCAAAATTCAACCATTTTCAACTTATTTAGAGGATAGTCTATTAAATTGAGGATACGCTCTAGACATTGTCTCAAGCTATGATTTTTTGGGTCAAGCACTCAATCGTCCATATAAAATCTTTAAACTAAAGTAATGTTTTATAGTATTGTGTCTATATATAACAGAACATTATCACCAATCTAACGACCAAGCTACTGATGACCTACACTATTAAAACGCTTTCTCTGCTAGATCTCTTGTAAGAGCATCTCTGCATTGACTGTTATTAATGATAGCCTAAAGGCTAACAATGACTTATAGCAGGTCTCTGTTAAAAATTATAATAGTAAGTGGCTCTCAGAAGTATATGGATTTCAGACAAATATATAGCATATTGGGTATTAAGGAGAAGTCGTAATGTCTATCACCACGAGCAAGTATGGTGGTTTAGCGCACCAGCTAATCAGCGAAGGTATCGTCAGCGAAGCGAATATGAAAATCGCGCAGACCGAATCGCAACAGCAACAAGTAGGACTAGTGCCCTACCTAGTCGATAATAAATTGGCAGATGCTTATCATCTTGCACAGATGTTGTCACAAGCTTTTGGTGATCCTCTTTTCGATCTTGATTCTTTACATGTTGATGTCATTCCAAAAGACTTAGTAGATGAAAAAATCATTCGTAAATTTAATGCGTTGCCATTATTTAAACGAGGACAGCGTTTATTCGTCGCATTAAGTGATCCAACTCGTGTGGATGCAATTGACGCTATTGCTTTTAATTCACGGCTGTCTATTGAAACTATTGTCGTCGAAGAAGACAAGTTAAAAAAGCGTATTGAGAGTCTTTACGCTGATGCCATGCAAAATTTTGATAGCTTCTCTGATAGCGATTTAAATGTTGGCTTTGATGAAGGTGAAGAAGAGGAAGGCGAGACCAAGCTTAGTGATGGTGTCGAGGAAGCACCCGTTGTAAAATTTGTTAATAAAATGCTGGTTGATGCCATTCGTATGGGTGCCTCTGACTTGCACTTTGAGCCCTATGAAAAAACCTATCGCGTTCGCTTTCGTGTCGATGGGGTGATGCAAAAAATGGCCAATCCACCTGTACAACTGGCTGGGAAAATTGCAGCCCGCTTAAAAGTAATGTCGCAGATGGATATTTCAGAGCGCCGTGTGCCACAAGATGGACGTATCAAGCTCAAGATATCTAAAGATAAAGCCATCGACTTTCGAGTAAGCTGTCTGCCTACCCTATTTGGCGAAAAACTTGTACTTCGTATTTTGGATCCTTCTTCAGCGATGTTGGGTATTGAAGCGCTCGGCTATGAACCTGATCAGAAAGATATGTTTTTAGAGGCACTGCATAAACCACAAGGTATGTTGCTTATCACGGGACCAACTGGTTCTGGTAAGACCGTGTCGCTTTATACTGGTATTAATATTTTAAATACTGGCGCGACCAACATATCCACTGCTGAAGATCCGGTGGAGATTAACCTGGAGGGGATCAATCAAGTCAACGTCAATCCAAAAGTGGGTCTAACTTTCGCAAATGCCCTCAAATCTTTTTTACGCCAAGATCCTGATATCGTCATGGTTGGTGAGATTCGTGACCTTGAGACTGCTGAAATTGCAATTAAAGCAGCGCAAACAGGGCATATGGTGCTCTCAACCCTACATACCAACTCAGCACCTGAAACACTGACGCGGCTGCGGAACATGGGTGTGGCCTCCTTTAATATCGCGACTTCAGTGAACTTGGTTATCGCCCAGCGCTTAGCACGACGTTTGTGTAAAAACTGCAAAAAACCTATTAATATCCCTAAGCAAAGTCTGCTTGAGCTCGGCTTTACAGACGCTGATTTGGACAATCCAGACAATATCATTCACGAGCCAGTAGGCTGTAATGAATGCCGTGAAGGTTATAAAGGACGAGTCGGTATCTACGAAGTCATGAAAGTCAGCCCTGATATCTCACGTATCATTATGGAAGATGGTAACGCGATAGATATCAAAGACGCTGCACTCAAAAATGGCTTCCGAGACCTGCGTCGCTCTGGCATTTTAAAAGTCTTACAAGGCGTAACCAGTATTCAAGAAATGATGCGCGTTACTTCCGAGTAAGTATGTTTGCTTTTTTACAGGTCAAATACGCACAGAAAAAAGCACTGCTGATTGCTGAAAGGGAACGTTCAAAGCGACTAACCAACTACTTTTTAATCTTTAGCTATCTAAAAAGCAGTCTTTGTCAGTGCGATGGTGAAAAGTATAGTCGAAAGTTCAGAATCACTCTTATATGAATAATGCCATTATTTATATGAGGACTTATATGATGGGCGTTAATTGTACGGACTTTTATAAATCAGCAATAATCTCTACCAGATATACTTAAATATAAAACAGAGTTATACTGGTTTTTTACGTTAAAATAAAGTATGCCTTTTTTATGTAATGAGTCAGGCATCGTTGTACATCTTTGCAATATCTATATTAGACAATATTTTGAGGGTAGTAACATGGCAAAAGCGAAGACCGACATGCTGTTAGACTTTGTCTATGATGGGGTGAATCGACGCGGACAAAAAGTAAAAGGGGAGACCACTAGCCGTAGTTTAGAGTTAGCAAAAGCCACTTTACGCAAACAAGGTATCAGCGTCAAAGGTATCAAGAAAAAACCGAAGCCGCTTTACACTTTCAAGAAATCCATCAAACCTATTGATATTGCTATTTTTTCTCGGCAAATGGCGACCATGATGAAAGCGGGCGTGCCATTGACCCAATCCTTTGAGATTGTTGCTGACTCACTTGACAATCCCAGTATGAAAGACTTGGTATTACAAATAAAATCGGACATTGAAGCGGGTGGGACTTTTGCTTCAGCATTACGCAAGCACCCGCGTTATTTTGACGATCTGTTTTGTTCACTCATCGATTCTGGTGAGCAGTCAGGTGCACTGGAAACCATGCTTGAACGCGTTGCTACCTATAAAGAAAAAAGTGAGTTGCTTAAAGCCAAAATTAAGAAAGCAATGAAGTACCCTATCGCGGTTATCGTTGTTGCTATTATTGTGACTATCATCCTGCTGATTAAAGTAGTACCTGTATTTTCTGGTTTATTTGAATCTTTTGGTGCAGAGCTGCCTGCTTTTACCCAAATGGTTGTCAATATGTCTGAGTGGATGCAGGCGTGGTGGTTTATTTTAATCATCATTATCGGCGGTACTATCATTGGCTTTTCAGAGACGAAAAAACGCTCTAAGAAATTCCGTGACTTCTTAGACCGTGCGGTTTTAAAAGCACCAATATTTGGCAATATTGCCTATCAAGCTATTATTGCTCGTTTTGCTCGTACACTATCGACGACCTTTGCTGCGGGCGTGCCACTTATTGATGCCCTCGACTCTACAGCTGGTGCCACTAATAATGTTGTATTTTATAATGCCACTCAGCAAATCAAAAATGATGTTTCTACTGGTCAACAATTACAGTTTTCAATACGCTCGACCAACCTTTTCCCAAGCTTAGCCATTCAAATGGTTGGCATTGGTGAAGAATCCGGTAGTTTGGAAGAGATGTTAGACAAAGTTGCCGTCTACTATGAAAATGAAGTAGATAACGCTGTTGATGGATTGACCAGCTTGATGGAACCTTTGATTATGGCAGTCTTAGGCGTATTGATCGGTGGCTTGGTGATTGCCATGTATTTACCGATTTTCCAGATGGGCGCAGTAGTAGGCTAAAAGCTAACTAAAGGACAGCTTGTTCATGCAATTTATAGAGTTATTACAAGATAATATGCCTATCGCTTTAGGCATATTTGGCCTATTAGGTCTTTGTGTTGGCAGTTTTTTAAATGTGGTGATTCACCGTATTCCGCTGATGATGGTTTATAGCTGGCGACAAGAGTGCAGCCAGTTTATGTCAGAACAAGCAGACATGCCTCGAGAACACACTCTGCCCCTAACAAATATCGTAGCGGCTGACCAGCCGATTACTTTGAGTCGACCAGCCTCACGCTGCCCTCATTGCGCCCACAAAATAAAGTGGTACGAAAACATACCGTTAATTAGCTGGTTAATACTACGTGGCCGTTGCTCAGAATGTAAAGCTGCGATTGGACTGCGTTATCCACTGGTTGAGCTAGCAACAGCCCTACTATCAATGTTAGTAATTTATCAGTTTGGCGTAACTGCAGCTGGCTTGTCAGCCCTAATTTTGGTATGGACGCTGGTCGCCTTAACCGGTATTGATTTTGATACCCAATTACTGCCTGATCGCTTGACCTTTCCATTAGCAGGTTTAGGATTAGCAGTGAATTCACAAGGCTGGTTTGTCTCACCTACTCAGTCAATTTGGGGCTTATTGCTAGGATTTTTGTCATTGTGGATAGTGGTTAAGATATTTTATCTACTCACTAAAAAGCATGGTATGGGGCAGGGAGATTTCAAATTATTGGCAGTATTAGGTGCTTGGCTTGGGCCCATGATGTTGCCATTGATTATTTTATTGTCTTCTCTATTAGGCTCAATTGTTGGGATTATTTTGATGAAGAAGCAGGGTGAAAGCAAGCCGTTTGCCTTTGGTCCTTATATCGCTATCGCTGGTATTGTTGCTTTATTATATGGCTCAGATATCGTCAACTGGTATCTCGGCATGTATACTTACTAAATTGTCCTAGAAAGTATTTCGGTCGCTCCTTTTCAAGCAGACACCAAATCTTAAAATAGACACCAAAATACTTCCTTAGCTTATAACCATCACTGTCATTATATCGAGCAGATAAGTCATTATTATGTCAAAACAATCATCTTCACCTTATTCTCATAAGCCCCAGACCCCGCAAAAGAAAAGTAAAACCTTAGTAGTTGGCTTAACGGGTGGTATCGGTAGTGGTAAGTCCGCTGCGAGTGCTTGGTTCGCTGAGCAAGGCATTGATATTATCGATGCGGATGTGATTGCCCATGAAGTCGTCGCTAAAGGTAGCACCACTCTGCACAAAATCCAGAAAAAATTTGGTGATTGGGTGTTGAATGGCGATGGATCAATGGATCGAGTGGCAGTAAGAACGCACGTCTTTTCACATCCTGAGGCATTGATTGAGTTAGAAGCCATCACTCATCCAGCGATACGCGAAGCAGCAAAAGCACAGTTGGCAACCAGTACTTCGCCTTACGTGATATTGTCAGCGCCTCTACTTATTGAAGCAGCAGAAGCAGGGCTTGCCAATTTATGCCAACGTATCTTAGTAATGGATGCCACCGAGGATACGCAGATTGCGCGTGCCAGTCAGCGTGACGAACAAAGCATACAAAAAATCAAAGCCATCATGGTGAATCAGCTGAGCCGCGAAGAGCGTAATCGTCATGCAGATGATGTGGTGCTCAACGAAGGTGATCTTGCGGCTCTGTATGTGCAATTAGCGCCATTACACCAAGAATATCTTAAGCTTGCCCAGCAGCTAAAGTACGCTGTCGATTGACTTCATACAGCGCCATACCAGTGGCAACACTCACATTTAGACTTTGAAGGTTGCCATGCTCATTTCCTGACATCGGAATATACACCAGCTCATCACAGCTCTCCATAGTCAGGCGACGCATCCCCTCACCTTCTGAACCCATGATAATGGCTGTTTTGCCAGTCAGATCAGCGGCATGAATCGGTTTGGCATCTGCATTAAGCGCTGTACCAAACACAAACACCCCAGCATTTTTGATTTGCGTGAGCGTACGTGCCAAATTCGTAACACTAATAATCGGCATCATCTCTGCTGCACCGACCGATACTTTAGCCACTGTTGGTGTCAGACTTGCCGCATGATGTTTCGGACAAACCACGGCATCCACACCCATCGCCACTGCGGTACGCAAGCAAGCACCAAAGTTATGTGCATCAGTAATTTGATCCAAGACCAGTAATAAGCATTGGTCACGCCCAGCAAGGGTAGCAAGCAAGCCTTCATCAGCAAATCCTAAAGGACGCGCATTTAGCACCACACCTTGGTGCTGCGGACTGCCACACAATTGCGTGAGCTTGTCTTTTTGCGTGGGTTGGATACTGATACCATTGTCACGTGCTTGCGCCATAATCGCTTGTACATGGCTATCAGTCTCACGACCTTGCTGTACAAACAAGCTTAGCCCATCTAAAGGACGATATTCGAGTAAGGCATCAATCGCATGAATGCCATAAAAATAGGTAGGTTTTGCCATAATAGGCCTATTGATTATAAAGTGGGTATCGCGCTATATGATAAAAACTAGGCGATAAAAAGATATGACAGTAATTGTATCAATAAATGGATATCTGCATATAAATAATATCAGCAGAAAAAGAAAAACCTTACCAATCCGATAAGGTTTTTCTTTTTTTGAGTAAAAGGCTTTTTGCTGTCATCAATCACTGAATAACAGCTTTAGCAAACTTACCCTTCTAAGTGACAGATATATTGAACAATTTCTTCTGTCCGCAGATTAAAACCACTATTGCCTTCAACCACGAATGATTGACCAGCGCGGTAATAGCTGAATTCTTCGTCACCATTAATTTTGACCTCACACTCACCGCCCGTGATTTCGATACGCTCGGAGGTATTGGTGCTAAAATGATAATGCTCAACCAAATTATCACAAGGCAAGATAACGCCCAATGTTTTATGTCGACCATCTTCGAACATAATAGTGTGGCTTGAACAACGACCATCATAAGATACCGTCGCTTGAGCATTGACTGTTACATTAGTAAATTGCGCCGCTGTCATAGTGGCTTCCTTATCAAATAATCATTACGAAACTAAAAAATAAGTAATTGGTTAGAGTACCGCCAGAGTTGCGTCGTTAACCGACACCTCTGTACTACGTACTGTATCCTTCTATATTAGATATCTGTACGCTAAAGCTTAAAGCTAGCTACAGGTTCTATGAAAATACTTTAGAATAATGACCGAGTGGCATACTCTTCCAACTATACGCCTATCATTTTACAAAATTATGACTCGTTATCATGTATTACACTGCACTAATCTAATCAGAAGAGTTTATCATTATGTGAGATTATGCTACCACATTATATCTATAAAGTTTGTTAAAGCGACTAGGAAAATGCTGTTTGATGCGAATCTTAAACTTACTTACTCACCTTTTTTGAGTCAGCACCTGATCGCTACAATTAGACTATTTTTATAAGTCTAATCCGCAACCATGCTTAGTACACAGCCATCATTTTGACAGGCTTAATCATCTTAATGATTGATATTGTGAATATTATGATGATGACTCATAGCCAGTTTTTGACAGTTTTATGGTAATCTTCCAACAATAAAATCTATTATACATCGCTTGAAAGTTTGTATTTAATCGCGTTTAACACCATACTATTTGCCTATAATAGTTATCTCATTAATACGGTTAAATGAATAATTTCACTCCCTTATCTACCCTATTTTATATATGGCTTCTTGAGATGTATATGAAGTCTATTGTCTGTCATGAGAGGCATTGATGCTAGTATCATTAACTTTACATCAGTTTGCGTTGATCGCTCAGCATGAGCTGAGTGTGGCTGAAGGCTTCAATGTCATCACGGGTGAGACCGGTGCTGGCAAATCGCTATTACTCGATGCACTGTCTTTATGTGTTGGTGAGCGCGCAGACAGTGCGATGGTCAGACACGGGGCGGCGCAAGCCGATATTTATGCGCAGTTTGATGTAGAAAACAATACCGTCATTGCTGATTGGTTTGCCAAAAATGATAGAGTACTAGAAGAACCTGAAGTACTGATTCGCCGTCAGCTCAGCAATACCGGACGCTCAAAAGCTTGGTTAAATGGCACGCCTGTCAGTTTGGCGGAGCTCAAAAGCTTAGGTGCATTGCTGGTCAATATCCATAGTCAACATGCTCAGCAAGCGCTCCTCAAGCCGCAGTTTGTGGTGCAATGGCTCGACGAGATGGCACAAATCACGCCACTAGCCATACAAACTGCCAGTAGCTATCAAGCTTACCAGCAGCTCAAACGCCGTGCTGACGATATTGCGAGCCGTGAGGCTCAGCGCCAAGACCGTATTCAACTATTGCAAAGCCAACTTGCTGATATTGCGCCGTTATTGGCGGTTGATTATGCAGAAGTTGAAGCAGAGCACGAAGAGCTGTCTAATATCGAAGCCCTCATGATAGAGGCCAGTCATGGCTTGCATCTGCTCGACAATGACACGGATGAGCCAGATGTTATGACCTTGCTTGGGCAGGCGATTAAGCTTTGTGATAACCAAATGAGTGTCAGCCAAACCTTTGAGCAAGCCTCCGAGCAGCTGCATTTAGCACAGCAACAAATTACTGAGGTAACAGGCTTACTGTCAGATTATGCTGAGCAACAGTTGCCTGATCCTGAGCGTTTGCAGACATTAGACAGTCTTATCAGCTTAGGACATCGTTTATCACGTAAGCATAGCTTGCCAACGAGCGACTTAATCGATGAAGCAAAGGGCTGGGAAGCGCAATTAGAGCAGCTAGAAAACGAGCCAAGCAGTGATGCGATGGCGGCACAAATTGAACAAGCTTGGCAAGACTATCTTGCACTCGCCACTCAGTTAAATAAAGAGCGCTCGAAAGCCGCGCCGATCGTCAGCAAACAATTAATGCAGCAACTACAACCGCTCGCGCTACCCAATGCCCGCTGCGAGTTTGTCTTTACCAAAAAAGCCGATGCTAGCCAATATAGTGCGCAAGGTTGCTATGATATTGATTTATTATTTAGCGCCAATGTCGGTATGCCGATGCAGCCGCTACATAAGATTGCCTCAGGCGGTGAGCTGTCACGAATGGCACTGGTGATGCAAGTACTGCAAGCAACCAATGCCGATAATAATGCCGCTAAGCCGATGCTAGTATTTGATGAAGTCGATGTTGGTATCAGTGGCGGTACTGCGCAAGTGGTCGGTGAGCTACTGCGCGCACTTGGGCAGACGCAGCAGCTACTGGCCATTACCCACCAAGCACAAGTCGCGGCGCAAGCGCATCAGCATATCTTGGTACAAAAACATCATGACGAGCAGACCGAAAGCGAGCTATTAATACTGACTGATAGCGCACAAGTCGACGAGCTGGCACGCATGTCTGGCGGTGTGATCATTACTGATGTCACCCGCGACCATGCGCGTAGTTTATTGACCGATGTGAAATAAAGGCTTGGTCATTCACCAACCAGTTGTGCAGCGCTGTGTCTCATCACTGCTAAATATTTGCTTTGGTTGATTTTTACCTCAGTATCGCCATATAGTGGTGTGTCATTTCTGTTATTTTACCTTCAATATTAGGGTGCGTTTGTCTCTATGTCTAAAGCCAATTTGACCCATCATTTTTTAATCGCGGCACCAGAACTGTCAGACCCAAGGTTTGAGCAGGCGCTGATTTATATCTGTCGTCATGATAAACACGGCGCACTTGGTCTGATGGTCAATCGTCCATTAGAGCAGGCACGCGTGGGCAAATTGCTAGAAGATTTAGACATTGAAGTGACGGATGCGCAAGTGATGGAAGATGTGGCATTAGAGGGTGGCCCGATGTATCCAGAGGTTGGCTTTGTGCTGCATACGGGTCAACCAGAATGGGCATCGTCTTTTGCAATCTCAGAAAACGTCTGTATTACCACCAGTCAAGATATCCTTAAGCGTATCGCCGCAGGTCAAGGCGTCGGTCATTATCAGCTGTGCTTGGGTCATGCCAGCTGGGGTAAAAAACAGCTCGATCAAGAACTAAATAATGGCGATTGGCTCGTCTGCCCGGCTGATCTGAATTTATTGTTTGATACGCCATTCGAAGAACGCTGGCAAATTGCCGCGGATAAGATTGGGGTGAACTTTGATTACCTTAGTAGCGATATCGGTCATGCTTAATGATTGGTTATGATTGTTAAATTATCCATTTAAACTAAAGATGCATTTAAATTAAAGCCGTTAAGCTAAATGAATCATGCCCAATAGAAATAGGAAGTATGCATAATGATGGTAGAGTCTGATACGAGCGTTAAAATCGAAACTGCTGACACTACTGTGGCGGAACCTGCTATTAAGCCTCATCTTATTTTGGCGCTCGATTACGGGGTAAAAAAGATGGGCATGGCGTTAGGTAACACCATTACCGAGACTGCGCGTGCTTTTGATATTTTGGCGATGAATAATGGTCAGCCTGATTGGGACAATCTGCTCGGTATTATTAAAGTCTGGGGCGTGTCAAAAGTGGTGGTTGGGTTGCCA
Organism: Psychrobacter cibarius; assembly: GCA_030686115.1. Taxonomy (NCBI): domain Bacteria; kingdom Pseudomonadati; phylum Pseudomonadota; class Gammaproteobacteria; order Moraxellales; family Moraxellaceae; genus Psychrobacter; species Psychrobacter cibarius. The sequence continues at coordinate 80,803 of CP131612.1, read as the reverse complement.
CTTAATATGGATGGCAGCAGCTCAATGCTGTCTAAGCGTGCGCACAAATTCGCTCGTCGTCTAGCACATAGGGTCATGGAACAGCATCTACCAGTGATCGTGAGCCTTTGTGATGAGCGTCTAACCTCAGTGGCAGCGCGTGAGATTGCATGGGATAATGGTTGGATTAAGCACGAACGCGACCCAATTGATGACATCTCTGCCTGCATTCTGATGTCGACTTATTTCGCTGACCCTAGTAGCAGTATCGCCATCGACGCTATCAAAGCCGATTAAATCAGCGATAAACCTGCTGTTAAAGCACTCTCAATTAAAACACTGCCAATTCTGACATATCGTCACTCTACACGGATAAATACCTGATTATTATGACCACTGTCTCAGACCACTCCCTGCAAAACAAATCGCAACATGGTTTTGCGCCGCTTGCCATCGCCCGTATAAAAGGCGCACAGCGAGCGAATCAAATAGCGATTTATCTCATTTATGCCGCTATTCTCGCCTTTATGGTCTTTGGCACCATTGCCAGTATCAAAGCCTTTCATGACAATCAACTGCTTTATCAACTTTTCTATAACTTGCCTTATGCCTTGGTTGCGCTTACGATTCCTATTACTATTTATGATGCGCTGGTGATTTATCGTTATCGATTAAACCAAGCGTCGATGATTGCCATGAGCATTGGCGTATCGACCATCATATTGGTTGGTGGCTTATTATTCGCTGATACCGCCTGGTTAGGCTTATCTTGTTGGCTAGGTGTGGCGTTTTTATTTAAAGTGAGCTTTAAGCGCTTTTTTAATTTTCTAGAAGCAGAAAAAGACACTGAAACCGCTGAAGAAACGTAAAGCATACTTATAAATGACGCAAAAAACTTTTACCTTATACTATCGATTTAAATGACTACTATGAGCACTTTTACCACGCAGACGACGATCAATCATCATTTAGATACGCAAGGGCTGATTTGCCCTGAGCCTGTCATGATGCTGCATCGAACCATCCGTAACGCTGATGCTGGCGAGGTGATTGAAATACTCGCCACCGACCCAGCCACCACTCGTGACATTCCTAATTTTTGTCGTCATTTGGGACATGAGCTTGTGCAGCAAGAAACGCTTGCTGAAAATATAAATCTAAACGTCGATCCCGATGAAATAATGGTCGCTGGCGATGAGGATGCACCAATCAGCGCCACGCTTTATCGTTATCTGGTTAAGAAAAAAAGCGCTTAAATGCACTCAAGTTACCGCAGCAAAGCATTGATCACAGCAAGGCGTTAATCACAGTAAAACAATGACAGCGCAATAAACAATATAAAGGTATCTTTGTATTTTAAGCGAAGTATCTTTCACAAAAGGTAGGCTATTACGTGTTACAAACAGAAAAGCAGTATGTACAATGGCAAGAAAACGAGACTCTACGTAATGCTCTTTGGTTGTCTGAAAGCAATCATATGCCACCTGCGCGCATTGTGTTGGTCGATGATACAACGACCGCAGATGACGCTTACCGCTTAGCTTGCGAAGGCAGCTCACTGCTGTGGCGCGGTGATTTTCATAATGCACGCCAGTTGCTACAAGCGCTTGGTCGTCGCATAGATCGTACCAATGAGCGCTCTGAGCTGCGTAAAGCAAAAAAAGCGGCTAAATCTACAATAGAATCTGATTCAGTCAGCTCTAAAGAAATACCTAATCTATTTCATCAGCAGCGCCAACTGCAAGCGCAGCGTTCGCGCATATTAAGCCGTTTGCTACTAGAGCTTGATGCCAATTATGTCAGCCAACTACGCCGCGCGCCCGATGTCAGTGCAGCCTGCACAGCCGCTTTTGGCCCGTTAGATAAAGCGGTGGATGAGTCTTGCGTGCTGTCGTTTAGTGACTTGCAAGGCGCACTCGGCGCGGCAGGATGGCGCGAAAAAGGCGTCCCAATAGACAGCTTAGGGTTATCAATTTTCCCGCATTATGGCGTCTTTGCACCAACCCGTCATGAGTATGTACAGCTATTGCTCGATGCACCGCTACCAGCAAGCCATGATGTCGCCTATGACATCGGTACCGGAACGGGATTGCTGGCTATTATCTTAGCTCAGCGCGGTGTTCCACAAGTGATAGCAACTGACTTGAATCCACGTGCTTTGGCCTGTGCCAACGAGAACTTTACACGGTTAGAATTACCTGCCGTACAATTGCAGCAAGCGGATTTATATCCGACTGATGCACCACTCGCCAATCTGATTGTCTGTAATCCACCTTGGTTACCTGCTAAGCCAAGCTCGTCTCTTGAGTATGCCGTCTATGATGCCAAGAGCGCGATGCTACGTGGCGTTCTACAAGGTGCCAAACAGCACTTAGCTGAGCACGGCGAGCTTTGGTTGATAATGTCGGACTTGGCAGAGCACCTGCAACTGCGCACCCGTGATGAGTTATTAGGCTTGTTTGCCGATGCTGGATTGGCGGTAAAATATCGTCTGGACACCCAACCTAAGCATGGTCGCAGTCAAGATGATACAGACCCGCTACATATCGCGCGCAGTGCTGAAGTTACCTCGTTATGGTGCTTAACGCTTATCTAACATTCAACCATCGAGTACTGAGTTATGAGCCGTGATCGTGCCGTGCAACAGCGCCAACCTAAGGCGCTGGCAGTAGATGACGAACCCAGTTATATGACTGAGTTTCGTCAAGCCATGCTGGCACGTGGTCTAGCGACGCGTACTCGTAATGCGTATGTCCGCGACCTGCGCTCTTGCGAGCTGACCAATCCTATTGCCCTGACACGCTGGCAGCCTGATGATGTGCTGCACTGCTTATCAACCCTGACTCAAGAAGACAAAACCCCACGTACCCAAGCACGTATGCTCTCAAGCTTGCGTCAGTTTTATCTGTGGATGATTGCCAGTAATCTGCGTGAAGACAATCCTTGCGAGCGTATCAAAAGCCCAAAGCTAGGTCGCCCATTACCCAAAGACTTAGCAGAAGCAGATGTCGACAATCTACTTGCCGCGCCTGATACCAGCACCGCGCTCGGACTGCGTGATAAAGCCATGTTAGAGGTGCTATACGCCTGCGGTCTGCGGGTGAGCGAATTGATTAATCTCTCATTAGAGCAAGTGAATCTAAACGCTGGCTGGCTACAAATCACGGGGAAAGGCAATAAAACTCGACTGGTGCCATTAGGCGAATATGCCAGCGATGCGCTAGAAGATTATCTAACGCATGCTCGTGGTGATTTGATTGCCCATTTAAAATCAGGAAATTGCCAAGCGGTATTTTTGACGGCGCAAGGTGGCTATATGACACGGCAGAACTTTTGGTATTTGTTAAAGAAACACGCCAAAGTCGCCAGTATCGATAAAGAGCTATCACCGCATACACTGCGTCACGCTTTTGCCACGCATTTGCTGAATCATGGCGCAGATTTGCGTAGCGTGCAGTTATTACTTGGGCACAGTGATTTATCAACCACGCAAATCTATACCCATGTGGCGACGGCGAGATTGCAGAAATTGCATGCGGAGCATCATCCGCGAGGTTAGGGTTTTTATCATAGTAATATTGATAAACAAAGAGTTATGCTATGTACGTTGAAGTCAAAAACATTAAAGAAGATGGTAATGAGATAACATATGAGTTTTTTAATGGGTCATGTGTCTCTAATGGAATTTTTGTACTATACAAGGATAGAATGGAGCCATTTACCTTTGATATGTCGTGTCGGTTGATTAAGCCTATTGATGGTTATGCTCCTGAGGCACACTATCAAAGAGCAATGGTAGCCGTCATGAAAAGTTATAAGAAAAATGGTAAGTTACCTGAAAAATCTTTTTTTATGTCAGGATAATACAATGACTGAAGCTTACATTAACTCATTACTACGTGATATTCCGTCCAATGTTGATTATACAGAGTTGCCTGAAGATATAGACCTTGAGGACTTACCTCTTGAGCGTATCGAAAAGGTTAAAACTCTTTTAGTACATGAGGATGATTATATCGTTTTTCAGGCAGCACGATTATTAACTTCTTGGGGTGTTGAAAAAGGCTTCCATATTTTAGAAAAATTGCTGGTAGAGAATAAGCTACGAGGTATGATACAACATCGTCTACATGGATATGATGAGACTTATAAACACGTTCTATATGCATTTATTAGCTATTGGGCAAATCGATCAGATATAGGTAAAGGAGAACAAGCAAGAAAAGCGATCTGTAATCCTATATCTATTATTATTAAAGCATCTAATATGCAATCTTTCCAAATCGCAGGATTGTTCAGACTGGTAAGCAAAAAAGACTTTGTTGAATATATTCCATTACTAAAAGAACATCTTCAAATCATAATTAAGAATCCAGAAGATAATTATTGGAGAATTCATGATGTTATTGAACTGTTCTTAAAAGTTGACCCTGACTTCGTTGCGCAAGTGCTAAAAGAACATAAGAAAGAACTGTCCAATTTTGGGTTTTAAAATTAATCGTTTATCCAATCGTAAGACACGCTTAGTATAAGTGTACTAATGATAAATATTATCTTGATTGAGAGATGCAAGGTATACCCTGCTCTTATTCAAACATCGCTATAATTCTTACAACATACTGCAAACTCCCTCTTTTCTCGTTACAATACGCGTATGATGTGCACGCTGCATAACTGAGCAATGCACCGCCTTTTACTTATCCATTATCCGAGAATCTCATGAGCCATAGACCACCTGCTGACCTATTAAAAAACGCCCAACATTGGCGCGAAGACATTAATTTTCGCCAAGACGTACTGGGTAAGCCATTTGATTTTGCGACCACGTGGGGTATTTTTTCACCGCAAAAGCTTGATGATGGTAGCTTGATGCTGCTTGATTATATTGATTTTGAAGCGGACGATGACTCGATCGATTTGGGCTGTGGTTACGGCGTACTCGGTATGACGGCAGCGCGTGAATGTCCAAACGGCCTGCATACTTTGATTGATAAAGATTTTATGGCAGTCGAATATGCCCGCCTAAATTGTGAGAAAAACGGTCTAAAAAACGTCGATGTGCATTTATCAAATGGCTTCAATCACGTAGCAAAAGACAAAGACTTTAGCCTTGTGATGTCGAACTTACCAGCCAAAGTAGGTAAGGAGCAGCATTATCTGTATTTCCTCGATGCTTATGCACGCATGCGTAAAGGTGGGCGTTTTTACGTGGTGACGATCAATGGCTTGCGTCAGTTTATGAAGCGCTCGTTTACCGAAGTGTTTGGCAACAGCGAAAAGATCAAACAAGGTAAAACTTATACCATTACCATGGCGACCAAAGACTAAGCTTTAAAAGCTTATGTATTAAAAGCTGCGTAAACAAAAAGCCCGCTAAATCGTCATGATCTAGCGGGCTTTTTTTATGGCTAAATTTCTAAAATTACATCTGCCGTTTAAGCAAATAGCCACCCAATATCGCACTGGCGATAATCGGTAATATCACCATTAATAATGGCGAAAATCCAGTCGCCAATGAGACAAAGCCAACCAAGTCTTGCACATAACTAAACAGCAAGCCAAACAATAATGCTACGACGATACGCAAGCCTAAGCTATGCGTCCGCAGTGAGCCAAAGACGAATGAGCAGGCAACAATCACCAGCGATAAAATCGATAGCGGTGAGAGCAGTTTTTGCCAAAAAGCCAGCTCATGACTTAACGAGCGTGTGCCTTGTTGGCGCATAAATTGACGATGCTCATACAGCTGAGTCAATGATAAATCCTCTGCCTTACGGGTAAGCAGATATACCGATTCAGGGGCAAAGGGCAGGCTTAAGGTATCTGACGGTGAGATGGCTTGGCTACTCTCAAAGCCTTGGTTAATCATCAGCTTGGTCATGTTGTTCAGCTGCCACTCATAGCGATATTGCTCGCTCGGTTTGCTGCTGGCAGGATTAACAGGTTCACGACCAATATATTTACCACCCTCAGCGTGAATGGCCGTTTGCAGATTGCCATTATTGTCTAAATGCCAACGTTTGACTTCGCCGATATTGCCTTGCACATCAGCATAGTCGATATACAAAATATCGCTACCATCTGGCTTGGCACTGCCGTCTTTTGTACTCTCAAAGCGTGGCTGCAACGTCCAATAACCGCGTACCGATGTGACTAATGAACTGCTGTCTTCATCGTTGATTTCTTTTGCCAATTGATTAGAGTGCGGCAGCACGAACTGATTGATAATCAATGCGAGCAACACAAAAATCAAAGCAGGCTGCAATACCCAACCGACGATACGATAAACGCTGACGCCAGCGGCACGCATCACGACCAGCTCACTTTTATTGGCAAGCAAGCCCAAGCCGACCACTGCACCTAGCAATGCGCCAGTGGGAATAAATTGCTCTAAAAAATAAGGCGAGCGATAAAAAATATACTTAATCGCCTCGCCCATCGTATAGCTATCATCTAACGAATCCAGCTCAGACAAATAAGAGAATACCAGCTGTAATGCCCACAAGCCTATAACAGCTCCGACGATTGCGAGCAAAGCGTTCAGCTTGACGTAACGGCTAAGCACTTTTAGTTTGGCAGGTTTGCGAGCGTGCTTAGCATGAGCGTTTTGCGAGTCAGGATTGGACGGTTTAGAAGATAAGACACTCATTAGGACTGCCCTCCTTGTGAGCCACTGCTCTGATGATCGGCAACCGTTAAAGGCGTGTTCTTCGGTTTGCGAAAACGTAATCGATGCTGCACACGGCTACCCCAATTCATATAAAGCGCCAATGCCATAAATCCCAAAATGAGCCACGCATATGCCCAAACGCTCACGCTGCCTTTGCTAACAGCATTTTTAAGTGAAATAATACCCAGCGCACAGCTGACAAACAATAAAATCGAAGGAAATAGGCGTAACCAGCGACCTTGGCGCGGACGTACTTGCGCCAGTGGTACAGCGAGCATTGGTGCAATGATCATCAACCACGGCAATGCTAGACGATAGCCAAGCTCACTTTGTGCCACACGCAGCGAGTTGCCACTACTTGCCGTACCACCCGTCGCGGCTTGCCATAATGGTCCAATCGCTTGCGTTTCGATATTATCTTCGGTGATGACTTCTTTTGAGGATTCTGTCAAAGTAATGCGGTAACGATCAAAGCCCACTTGATTGTATTTCAGACTGCCAGCACCGACTTCATAACGACGCCCTTGGAACAAGTCCAATTGGGTCACACCGCTATTACCCGTGTCTACTTGCTCGGCACGCTTAGCCAACGTAATAGTATCTTTGCTGATGTTGGTATTATTAGTAATCGCCGTTGGCATATTTGGTATGTCTGAAATATTTAATTGCTCAGCTGTTTCGGGATCGATGGTGTTTTTAACATCGACAGCAGCCTCTTTAGCAGTGTTATTTTTAGCGGCACTGCCCTTTTTTTCAGGCTCAGATTGAATCAATATCACATCTTGCAATTGCTTTTTATCATCGCTCAAGCTGCCCACATACAAATGATAATTGCCACTACTAATAAATTCATTGGGACGAATTAAATCAAAAGCGCTGGTCAATGCCTGCTGTTGCCAGACACTTTCTGATGAGCGTACGCCCCACGGTTTACCAACGATAGATAAAGCCGCTTCACCAACGAACAACGCCAATATTAACGGCGTCATCAAACGGGCAAGTTTACCACGCGACACCCCACTGGCATTAATCACCGCCATTTCTTGATCGACATACAGCCGCCCGAATACCAGCATTAGAGCGATAAAAAATGCTAATGGCAGGATAAGCTCTAAAAAGTACGGCAAATTATAACCAATGATGGTAAATAACAAGCTGATATCTAGATTGCCTTCTGCGGCAATACCAAAGTAACGGATCAAACGACCGCCCAGCATCATCACCACTAAAAACCCCAAAACCAATGCGGTCGTTGAGGCAACTTGTTGAGTCATATAGCGGCGTAATATCACAATGGGCACTCTTTTAAAAAGGTTGATAGTCGCACGATTTATCGCAGCTTTATTGGCAAACACTGACAATTATGGATAGCTCTAAATACAATAGCTGATACCGATAACTGAACCATAGAAATACAAGACCGTGCTGCTCAATCAGATACTTAAACAGCCCTAAAAGCAACGGCAAAAGATATGAAAACATCTGCGAGACGGGTTAGCGACATGCTGTAAAAATTAGCGATAAAGATAACCGCTAATCCTAGCATATTTTGCTCAAAAATGGCTGTGAAATGTGTTTGCAAACATTGCGTCCATCTTGCTATAACGCTGTATGGCTCACTAATAATAGATAAGATATGAAAAGGATAACGAGCATTTAACTCATTAGTTTGTCTTATCTAAGAAGCCTTTTTATTAAGTCTTTGCACGACCTTTTTACTTGATGTCATTTGGAAACCTTTGTGTGTCATTCGTATCACTGCCCTCGCACCATTAGGATTACTTGTTAAACTGAGAAAACTAAAAATTCCTAATTAGCTCGCCCAATGGAGAATATTAATGACAAATAAACTCGGTTCTACCCCTTCTACTTTACTTGAACTTGCTGGCGGTCAATTTGATACGCTCGATTGGTCAAATTGCGCCGTGGTTTTTATTGACTATCAAAACGAATATGTCGATGGGGCGATGCCATTGGGGCAAGCTGGTACGAACGCCATTGCAAATGCGCGACTATTGCTAGACAAAGCTCGTAAACAGAACGCTCCTGTCTTCCATATCGCCCATCACGGCGCAGATAATGGCAACGTTTTTGATCCTCTATCATCTAACGTCGAGATTATCGCTGAATTACAACCAAAGGATAGCGAAACCGTCATCGTCAAAAAAAATCCCAATGCGTTCCATGATACCCAGCTGCAAGCACTTATTTCAGCTGCGCAAAAACAGCAAATTATTTTTGCAGGCTTTATGAGCCATATGTGCGTCAGCTCAAGCGTCAGAGCAGCCTTTGATTTGGGTTTTGAAAATTTCGTGTGTCATGATGCTTGTGCCACGCGCGATCTGCCTAGTGTTGCAGGACAAGTCATAACAGCTAGTACTGTGCATGACAGTGCGATGGCTGCACTTCAAGATAGATTTGCCGCTTTAGTAGCAACCGATGAGTTAGTTAATAGCTAATAAGCAGTTCGAACCCATGACCTAAACCTTGCTCACTGCGCACTCACCTCGCAATATGCTACACTATTGCGATTGCTTGACTGGCCAAACAATCTGATAATTTAACAGGTATCAGCAATTAAAAAAATCTGCCATTTTCATAGCGTTAACGTCATAACTATAATGTCATAACCCCAATAAGGATAAATATATGAATATTAAATTAACCCAAACACTGCCAAAAACCCATACGCAAAAAATCCTCAAAAAAGAAGCGAAAAGTAAAGACGCGGCCTGCCTTGTCGTCTTAATTGATGATAAGAAAAATATCTTAGCTGAGTCAGTCTTGAGCGATTATCAAACCCGCATTGAGCAATTGATTGAAGTATCACACTTTAACGGCAAAGCTTGTGAAACGGTTGCTGACTATGCGCTAGCGGGTGATAAGAAAACCACCAAAGAAAACCCAGTACAGCTCTTATTGGTCGGTGTGGGTAATGTTGATAAATTGCGTCATAGCGTTCTAGAAAAAATTGCCAATACCATTTATAAGAGCACCCAAAAACGCGTCAATTCTATCACTGTTGCGCTGGGCGATAGCTTAGAAGAAAACCAGTTTAGCCAATTTGCGCTGAGCCTACTGGCAGCAAGCTATCGTTTTGACAAGTACAAATCTGAGCAGCAAACACCTGTTTTAACGGATATCTACTTACTGGCAGAGTCGTCTTTAGAAGACTCATTAGACTTTGCACAAGCGGTCTTTACTGGTCAAAGCTTGACCCGTGATGTTGCCAATGAGCCGGGTAATATCTGTTTCCCAGCATATATGGCTGAGCAAGCACAGGAATTGGCAGCCACTTATCCTGACCTATTAAAAGTAACGGTACTTGGCGAAGACGAGATGTCAGCACTGGGTATGAACTGCTTCTTATCGGTCGCGCAAGGCTCTACCAAAGAAGGCAAACTGGTACTGATGGAGTATCGTGGCAAGTCTAATTTTAGCGTCAATACTGATGGTGATACTAACAAAACCATTACCAACAGCGCAAAAGTAGCTGGCGGTCTCAAAGCCTTGGCTGATAAATTACCAACCAAAGCTGCTAGCAAAAAAGCCGCTAAAAATGCTGAACAGAATAGCGAAGACAATGCCAATGCTGCAAATAATGATGCGCCTATCGTCTTAGTCGGTAAAGGTGTTACCTTCGATTCAGGTGGTATCTCAATCAAGCCGGGTGCGGCGATGGATGAGATGAAATTTGATATGGGCGGTTCTGCTGCGGTACTCGGTACTCTAAAAGCGCTATGCGAAGCGCGTCTACCTATCAATGTTGTCGGTGCACTCGCTTGTGCTGAAAATATGCCATCAGGAGAGGCGACGCGTCCAGGCGATATCATCAGAGCAATGAACGGTAAGTCAGTTGAAATCCTAAATACTGATGCTGAAGGTCGTTTAGTATTGTGTGATACCTTGTGCTACGTGCAGAAGTATTATCAGCCAAAAGCCATCATTGATGTCGCAACCTTGACTGGTGCTTGTGTGGTTGCATTGGGTCATGTACGCTCGGCAGTCTTTAGTAATGACGAAGACGTGTTGTTTGACTTAGAAAACGCCAGTAACTTATCAGGCGACCTTATCTGGCACATGCCGATGGATGACGAATATCAAGCGCAGATTGACTCGCCTATCGCTGATATTCAAAATATCGGTGGTAAAGGCGCTGGCGCTGTGACTGCTGCCTGTTTCTTATCGCGCTTCATCGAAGAAGGTCAAGCATGGGCGCATTTAGACATCGCTGGTACGGCATGGATTTCAGGTCAAGACAAAGCCGCAACTGGTCGCCCTGTGCCATTATTCATGCAATACCTAAAAAATAGCGCAAATATGGCATAATCTATTGATGAATCACCATTCAATGAAAACCACTTTATGAAAGTTAGCTTTTATGTATTAACTGAGAATAAAGCTCAAGATTTCTTGGGCTTTATTTGTCAGCTGACCCAGACGGCGCTTAATAAAAGCAGCCAGTCGTTATTAATCCTTGCTGAGGATGAAACGTTAATTGGTGAGCTTGATAAAGCGCTTTGGGCACAAGACGATACGAGCTTTATACCACATCAACGCCTTTTAGATTCTAATACAGAAGGCGCTGATATGGATGTTGCTAATACTGATATTAATAATCAATTATTAGCACCAGTGTTGCTTGCCAGCTATATGCCAGCCGATTTTAAAGGGATCGTACTCAATACTACGATACGTCCCGTTAATGACTATATAAATGCTACCAGCAATACATTGCCAACTCGTATTTTAGAGCTTATCAAACCTGATACAGTCAGCACTGAGGCAGGACGCGCTAAATATAAGCATTACCAGCAACTCGGCTATGAGCTTACCCATTTCAAAGTTTAATCTTCTATTACAAAATCAAACGCCAGTCATGGCGTTTTTTTGTGCTTAAATGTCGACTTTTAAAATTCTTAGAGGCTTATAAGTAAGTTATTGCCTACTGCTTCATAAAATCTGTCAGTAGGCGCTCATCACAAAAAATGCTAACATCCTTCGGTCGTTAAGCTAACGATTGTTAAGCTAATATTTATTTCCAAATGGACTAAAGGGGTAAAAATGCATTCATTAATAGCGATGTACCAACGAATCGGATTGGTAACGCTGATTGTTATCGGCTTAGTACTAGGTACTTTGATAGGATGGCTGGCGCCAAGTGTGGGTATTGCCTTAGGGATTTTGGGGACTCTGTTCGTAGGTGCCCTAAAAGCCGTTGCCCCGATACTGGTGTTTTTTTTAGTGATGGCAGCTATCTGTCAACATCGTAGCGGTAATAAGGTCTATGTAAAACCGGTGCTGTTTTTATATCTGATAGGCACTTTTATAGCCGCTTTGGTCGCTGTTGGTGCCAGCTTTTTGTTCCCAACCGAATTGACGTTAGTGAATGCGACCATCGAGCAAGTACCGCCAGCAAACTTAAAAGAAGTATTGAACAATTTATTACTCAGTCTCGTCGCCAATCCAGTTGCTGCCCTAGCCAATGCTAATTATATCGGTATATTAGCTTGGGCCGTTATCATCGGCATTGCGCTACGACAAGCTGGCGAGACGACTCGCAGCACTGTCAATGACATTGCAGATGCCATCTCAAAAGTAGTCAAATGGGTCATCGCGCTAGCACCTTTTGGTATTTTGGGATTAGTCGCCAATACCGTCGCTGATACTGGCTTTGCTGCGTTATTGGGCTATGCACGAATTTTGCTAGTACTGATAGGCTGTATGTTGTTTATTGCTTTGGTGACTAACCCTCTCCTCGTATACTTAAAAACGGGTAAAAACCCTTATCCACTGGTATTCACCTGCTTACGCGAATCTGGTATTACTGCGTTTTTTACCCGTAGCTCTGCTGCCAACATTCCTATCAATATGAACCTTGCTAGCAAATTAGGGTTACATGAAAATACTTATTCAGTCACCCTGCCATTAGGCGCCACTATTAATATGGCAGGTGCCGCTATTACTATTAATGTGTTAACCCTTGCAGCCGCGAATACACTCGGTATTGAAGTGACCTTTGGCTCAGCATTACTGCTAAGTATAGTCGCTACAATCAGTGCTGGCGGCACCTCTGGCGTCGCTGGTGGCTCATTACTACTCATTCCTTTGGCGGCCAGTTTATTCAATATTCCTGATGATATTGCGCTACAAGTGGTGGCTATTGGCTTTATTATTAGTGTGCTGCAAGACTCCGCAGAGACCGCATTGAACTCATCAACAGACGTCTTGTTTACTGCCGCTGCTGATCCAAAATATGCACGCTAATGTTGGGTGTGTTAAAGACGACCATAACAAACCAATCACCTTAATTGATAGGTATAAAAATAAAAAAAGGGCTTAACTGCCCTTTTTTTGGTTATAATTTACCCATTTTTATTCTGTTTTACGAATCTTACCTGTATATGAGTATGAGACTAGTAAAGCAAAAAACATAAAATGGCTTGTTCTCTTTCATTATTCATTAGATTGTCGGGGTAAGGATGTATTCATTTTTTGCGATGTATAAGCGCATTGGTCTAGTACCACTTATTATTATCGGTTTGATAGCGGGAGTATTGATAGGTTGGTTGGCACCAGATATCGGTATTGCCTTAGGATTATTGGGTACCTTATTTGTAGGAGCACTAAAAGCCGTTGCACCGATACTGGTATTTGTGTTGGTCATGGCGGCCATTAGCCAACATCGCAGCGGTAATGAAGTTTACGTCAAGCCTGTGCTTATCATGTATATGTTTGGCACTTTTTTAGCCGCACTGACTGCTGTCGGTGCGAGCTTTTTATTTCCAACAGAACTGGTATTGGTCAACGCCACAATTGAGCAAGTCCCACCAGCCAACCTCAAAGAAGTACTGACCAATCTACTACTAAATCTGGTCGCAAACCCAGTTAATGCCATCGCTGAAGCCAACTATATTGGTATTTTAGCGTGGGCAATTATCATCGGTTTCGCACTGCGCCAAGCCAGTGATACCACACGCGCTGTGGTCGGTGATTTTTCTGACGCCATCTCCCAAGTGGTGAAGTGGGTCATTGCCCTAGCACCTTTTGGTATCTTGGGTTTGGTCGCCAACACCGTCGCTGAGACAGGCTTTGCGGCTTTGGCAGGTTATGCGCGTATCTTGATGGTACTGGTTGGTTGTATGCTATTTATCGCTTTGATTGCTAACCCTATTATTGTACTGATCAAAACCGGCAAAAACCCTTATCCGCTAGTATTCAAATGCTTGCGTGAGTCAGGGATTACCGCATTCTTTACGCGTAGCTCGGCTGCCAACATTCCCGTCAATATGAACCTTGCCCGCAAATTGGGTCTACACGAAGATACTTATTCGGTGACGATTCCACTAGGTGCGACCATTAATATGGCCGGCGCGGCGATTACGATTAACGTCTTAACGCTTGCAGCCGCGCATACACTCGGTATTGAAGTGACCTTTGCCTCAGCACTGCTACTCAGTTTGGTTGCAACCATTAGTGCCTGCGGTGCCTCTGGTGTCGCTGGTGGTTCATTACTTTTAATTCCATTGGCAGCGAGCTTATTTAGCATTCCAAACGATATCGCCATGCAAGTGGTTGCGATTGGCTTTATCATTGGTGTGATACAGGATTCAGCAGAAACGGCGTTGAACTCTTCAACGGATGTACTGTTTACCGCAGCAGCTGATCCAAAATATGCGCGTTAAACGCTAAATATATTATTTGCAAAAAAAGGGTCTCATTTTAGAGACCCTTTTTTTGTGCTGATTTTTTATGTACTGACTAAAGGGGAAAAAATTATTTTAAAGGATCGATTTCAATTTCAATCACTGGTGTCTGCATGTCTAATTGGCGTTTAAATTGGCGTAATTGTTCGAGCTCATCCAATAACTCAAGTATCAAGCCAATCGCAGGAACACTGGCTTCAAAGTCGCGGCTAAGGCGCGAGGCGCGGCGCACTGTCGTCAGCTGATAACCAGTGAACTGCTCACGTTCCGGCACATCATATTCGATGATGTCCTCTTCAATCAATTCGATGACCCATTGGCGCTCTTGGCCACAGGCAGATACCAGCTCATCCAAGCTCATGATAATGTCGGTAAATTCAGGCGAGTGTTTCATAGCTATTATCCTCGTTTGCTCTTTATTTCATCGTTATCGTATGGTCTTCATCTCTATTACAGTGTTTCAATGTGAGTAATTTTTGGCGGCCATTAACGACTAATATTGATATCGGCAAAGGCTTGTTTTAGTTGCTCATAAGCTTGGGTCGCAGCCTCAGTGCTGATATCAGGGTTCACGATGTTTAAGGTTAGATACAAATCACCCGCTTGCTTAGCAGGGATACCTTTACCTTTTAGGCGTAAATTGCTGCCAGACTTACTGTTCTTAGGCACAGTCACAGCAAGCGTACCAGCTGGTGTACTGACGTTGATTTTTTCACCCAACGCCGCTTCCCATGGCGCTATATTGACGGTTTGATAAACATCAGCGCCTTCGATACGGATATTGTCTGCATGACGGATTTTTACTTTTAAAAATAAATCGCCGTTTTTACCGCCACCAATACCAGCGGCACCTTGCCCTGCTAGGCGAATTTGCTTGCCATCAGTAATGCCTTTAGGGATTTTAATTTTCAGCGTTTTGTTGTCATACTCGACACTGCCATTCGGTTGACGAATAGGGACATTCAACTTAATGCTGTAGTCATCGCCGTTATAAACGGACGCCAAATCAACCGTAATCTCTGCATGTTGATCTTGACCTTTGCTATCTTGCGAGCCAAAACCACCACGCTGTGATTGTCCACCCGCTGAACCACGTGCACCGCGACCAAATGCCGAAAAGATATCATCGAAGCGGAAGCCACCATCGCCATAAGCTTCACCTTCACCGAACTGATCTTTGATATCTTCCCAGCGATAGCCGCCTTGCCCGCCACTTGCAGATTGACCACCAAAACCACCACTTTGACCAGCAAAGGGATTGTCTAGCATGGCGTCATATTCGGCACGCTTTTCTTTATCTCTAATGGTTTCGTAAGCATTATTAATCTCAGCAATCTTATTATCTGCATCTGGATCATCGCTCACATCAGGGTGATATTGACGGACAAGCTTACGGTATCTTTTTTTAATATCTGCAGCTGACGCGTCTTTTTTGACCCCTAAAATGTCATAGTAATTTTTCTCTGCCATGTTTTTGTCCTCAACATAAAAGCATGTTAATGATACTGGTATGCCCATTTTAAACGATATGGTACGGAAATTTATTCAACTGCGACATAACAGGTGGTAACGATAGTCTATCTAATAATGATAGTAATATAAAAATTCAATACCGTTATACAAATATTACCAGTAATAGTGCTGAACAACAGCAGTGTTTAGGTTGTTTGAGGCACTTAATACATTGTTATTCACTTGTGCCACGGTAGTGATGTGTTTCTCTATGATTCTGACATTATTATTCTTTGAGAACCACAGACGTCATATCAATTTAACACTCGCCCTAATGAAAAAATAGAGAGTCAAGCCAAAAACCCCATTAACAATGTAAATCATTATTTAAAACAATTACATATAAATCACTGGTATTTAGTAGCTAGCGTGCAGAAATGAGCGTTTTGACCTTGGTAGTTCTTTTACAGAACCGTAAGAATATGACAAAGTATGTGTTGTAAAATGAATATAATATTTGTACTCATAGGGAGTATGAATAACATAGGCAAGTATATCTGTCTATTTTATAAATTGCTTAAAGGTATTAAATGTCTTATTTAATCAAGTCTTTGGTTATCACATTATCACTATTGCTGAGTACCACCGTTTTTGCTGGAAACACCAGTTATTACGGTAGTCAGTTCCACGGTAAACGCACTGCTAGTGGTAGTATCTTCAACATGAACTCTTTGACCGCTGCGCATCGCACGTTGCCGTTTGGTACGAAGGTACAAGTGACCAACAAGAAGACAAAGCAGAGTGTAATCGTAAAAATTACCGATAGAGGCCCTTTCATTCGGGGTCGTATTTTGGATTTATCGAAAGCCGCTGCTGGTCAAATAAACTGTCAGTTATGTACGACCACAATGGAAATACTGTCTTATGGTGATGGTAAATACCGTAAGGAATAACGTAATAAAAAAGGGAGAGCCAGCGCTCTCCCTTTTTTTTGACTGTCTTTATCAAGTGAAAATAGCTTAAAAAACAATCAAAACCTGTTATTTACTATTTACTATAGCGAACAGCTCTCTACTCAAAACCCACTTCCATTTCTTCTAATGTCGTCATCAAAAGCAATAGTTTTTCTTCATTGTCACTGTGCTGCTGCTGCAATGCCGTTTGCTCGTTAAGTAATAACAGCAAATCAGACTTGCGACCTTCTTCATATAAATCCGTATCAGCCAGTTTTTCTTCAAGCGTCACGAGCTGTCCATCAATTTTAGCCAATGCTTTTTCTATCTCTTCTATCTCACGGCGAATAGGCGCGGTGAGTTTGCGTTGTTCAGCCGCCAATTTGCGCTGCGCATCTTTACTAAGCGTAGGCGTCGTCGCTTTACTTTTTGATGAATTATCAGGTGCTTTATTATTCACTTGACCATTATCTGTTTCACGTGAAACGAATTTCTTACTCTCTTTTTTACTTTTCTTCTTACTGGTACTTTTATCTGATGAGTTCTCTTGTTTACGCTTCTCTGCCAACCACTTACCGTAGTCGCTGATGTCACCATCGAACTCCTCGATTTGACCATCATGTACCAAAAACAGCTCATCACAGACGTTGGCAATCAACTCACGATCATGCGAAACCAGTACCACTGCCCCCTCAAATCCTTGCAAGGCGATGGTCAACGCTTGGCGCATTTGTAAGTCCAAATGGTTGGTCGGCTCATCGAGTACCAGAACGTTGGGACGTTGCCAAACAATCAATGCCAGCGTCAAACGCGCACGCTCGCCCCCAGAGAATAGCTCACTCGGCGTATCAATACGCTCACCGCGGAAGTCAAAACTGCCTAAAAATGAGCGTAGCATCGCATCAGAGGTTTTACCGGCTAGACGACGCAACATCTCTATCGGCGTGGCTTTGGCATCCAAGATATCCATTTGATGCTGGTTGAAGTAGCCTAATTTTAGGGTATCCGAAACACGATACGTCCCTGTTAATACGCCAAGCTCGCCGACCAGTGCTTTAATCAGTGTTGATTTACCTGCGCCATTCATACCTAGCAAGCCAAGACGCGTATCCGGCGTTACTTGCACATTGGCATTATATAGAAGTGGCGTATCGCTATAGCCAATATCCGCTTTGGTCAGCTCAATCAGTGGTGAGCTCATATTTGCTGGCTCATAAAAGCGGAAAGAGAACGGGTTGTCCGCCATCATCGGTGACAGCTCAGCCATGCGCTCAAGCTGCTTGATACGGCTTTGTGCTTGCTTAGCTTTACTGGCTTTAGCACGGAAACGACGAATAAAGTCATCCAAGTGTGCTTTAGTCGCTTCTTGTTTTTCAAACGCTTGCTGCTGCTGCGCCATACGCTCGTGACGGGTGCGGATAAATTGCTGATAGTTACCGGTATAAAGGGTGATTTTTTGTTGTTCGACATGCAAGATATGACCAACCGTGGCATCTAAAAAGGCTTGGTCATGCGAGATGACGATAACCAGACCAGTATAGGCATTGATCCAAGTCTCAAGCCACAAAATCGCATCCAAATCCAAATGGTTGGTCGGCTCATCGAGTAACATTAAGTCCGCACGGCTCATCAAGGTTTTGGCAAGGTTTAGACGCATGCGCCAACCACCCGAAAACCCTTCTACGGGCAATTCATGCTGGCTGGTATTAAAACCAAGACCTGCCATAATTTGTGCCGCTTTAGTCGGCGTACGATAGCCATCAATTTCATCAAACTGCTGATGCAATATCCCGATCTGCTCATCACTGACGCTACTCAAATCATTCAAAGAAGCATTAATCTCATACCACTGCTCATCACCGCTCAATACATAATCGATTGCAGACTGCGTCGTAGCGCCGACTTCCTGAGCCATGTGTGCCACATGCCAGCTATCAGGAATACTGACTTCACCTCTATCAAGCGTGACCTCGGTATCTCCTCTGCCCATTCGCGTCAACAATAAGGCAAATAAGGTGGATTTGCCGGTGCCGTTGTTGCCCGTCAAGCCAACTTTGTGGCCCGGATGTAGCTGGAAGCTTGCCCCTGCAAACAACTCACGACCATCACGGCGAACACCAACGTCTTTAAATTCGATCATATAATCTCTTCAACTCAACAGTAATATAAAATATAAGGCAATAAAAAACACACATCTGGCATGTTAACTGGCGGCTATTATTTCAAACGCTTGCCTCATAGGCAAACGATTAAATAACTATTTCAAAACCAAGTGTTTATTCGCACAAAAAGTCTTTCTCTTAGCATGAGTTTATGGGGATAATAACTGCTAGTATCAATCAGCCACCTTCAGCCAGTAGCGTCACGCTTGACAAACGAATCAATACCCCCATTATGATATACTGCGATGAGATAAGTGCCCGTTATCAACCAAATCGTTGTAATGACACAGATATCATATTTATAATGCGCCATTAGTCATACCAATAGCAGCGCCATAATAACAGCACCCAATTGAATCAAACGCCGTGCGTATCTTTATTTGCAACTATTTCATTGCAAACCCTAACTGGACGACCGCATTTGATCCTAGCAACTGAGGTAGATATGAACGAATCAGCCAACCAATTTAATCCAAGCGCCAGCCAGCCAGTAGACCCAACTGTTTTAAGCTTAACCGATAGCGCCGCACAAAAGGTGCGACGTCTACGTGAAGAAGAAGGCGACAGCGATCTGATGTTGCGTGTCTATGTGACGGGCGGCGGCTGCTCAGGTTTTTCTTACGGCTTTAACTTCGCCAATGAGCTGAATGAAGACGATGCCAATTTTGACAATGACGATGTAACCTTGGTCGTCGATTCACTAAGCTATCAGTATTTACAAGGCTCTACCGTTGACTATACTGAAGGGTTAGAGGGCGCACGCTTTATCGTCACCAATCCAAATGCCACCACCACGTGTGGCTGTGGCTCATCCTTCTCTATTTAAGTTGGCGAGACGCATGACTTTTGATCAAGATACCTTCCTCGTTAGTCAACGCTATCATAAACCGCTTAACGTCGTACTTTTGAAGCATCTATCTCGTAGGTAGATGCTTCTTGTTTTATGCGTTTTTTAGAAAACAGTAACGCGCTGTTCATAAAATTTTTTATTGAAATACCTATTAAAATCAAGATGAATGAGCGCCTGTAAAGCTTATCGTATTTGTAATTGTCCGTGGTTTTCAGGGCAGCTTTGAGCTAAACTGACGGCATTCTTAATCCAATATTTACCTTCATTATGGTCAAACGCCAGTCGTGTTTTGTGCCGCCATAATAAATAACAATAGATGACTATTATGAGTAATTTTGCGAGTAGCTTTGTGAATTTTGACATTCCTAATTGGTTTGATAGCAAGCATTTAACGGGCATGCTCCGCGGTATCGAAAAAGAAGGGCTGCGCGTAAGACCCGATGGCTACTTGGCTCAGACACCGCATCCAGCCAAACTTGGCTCAAAGCTCACCCATCCGTTTATCACAACTGATTATTCAGAAAGCCTACTTGAGCTAATTACTGACCCCAAAACCTCACCAAAAGAGACGCTAAACATGCTGCGTCAGTTGCATGTATTGGTCCATCAAGCCATGCCTGAGGGTGAGCTGATGTGGCCGCTGTCTATGCCTTGTATGCTGTCATCGAATGATGAAGACATCCCACTGGCTGATTATGGCAGCTCTAATACAGGTAAGCTCAAGACGCTATACCGTAGCGGGCTTGGTATCCGCTATGGTCGGCGCATGCAAACGATTGCAGGTTTACATTATAACTTGTCTTTTGGTGATGGATTATTTGAAGTCTGGCAAGCTGAAATACCTGCTGCACAAGTGCAAACGCTGACAGAATTTAAAAACGAAAAGTACTTAGGGCTTATCCGTAACTTTAAGCGTCTGACCAGTTTGGTATTGTATTTACTGGGTGCTAGCCCTAGCGTTTGTCCTTGTTTCTTAGCTGGTCGCGAGCATGATTTAGAGCTACTAAACGACTCAACCTACTATAAGCCTGCTGCCACCAGCCTACGTATGGGCAAGCTTGGTTATACCAATAGTGTACAAGAACAGCTCGATATTCGTTATAACTATCTGCCAGAGTATGTCGATGGACTGCGCCGCGCGATTCAGACTCCGCACGAAAGCTTTGCCAAGCTTGGCTTGGATGATGCCGATGGCAACCCTATCCAAATCAACAATCATATTTTACAAATAGAAAATGAATACTATAGCCCTATTCGTCCCAAACAAATCGCGATGAGCGGCGAGACACCGACCGAAGCATTAGAGCGCCGTGGTATCGCTTATGTCGAGTTCCGTGCAATCGATCTAGATCCTTATAGCGATGTCGGTATTCGTCTATCTAGCGCCTGTTTCTTAGAGGTCATGGCGCTGTACTGTCTGCTGAGCGACTCACCTGATCTATTACCTGAGGAAGAAGAGACCTTAGCCATCAATCTTGAGCGCGTGGTAAACGAAGGTCGCCGCGAAGGCTTACACATTATAAACAACGGCGAAGAGCAACTGCTTGAGAGCTGGATGCTGGTGCATTTAGAACGTATGCAACCACTTGCCGCGCTACTTGATGCGCATTATGGCGGCAACGATTACCGTGCAGCAGTCGCGTTAATGCAAGGCAAAGCAGGACATTCTGAATCGACTATTTCAGCACAAGTAAACTCTGATAGTCAGCGTTTAGGCAGCTTATGGCAGCTTGGCTTTACCTTGGCGCAGCAGCATCGTGAGTCTTTATTACAGCAAACGCTTAGCCCAAACACCCAAGCCAAATATGAAGTGTTGGCAGAAAAATCGATATTACAGCAAGCTGAGATTGAAAAAGCCGAAACTGAAGATTTTATGGAATTTTTACAGCAATATCGCTAAGCTTTGATTGCTGAGTTTTGATTGCTAAATTCTGACCGCCACTTAATGTGTATAGATGACTACTTTATAAGAGTAACTGCCCGATGCTAAAGCTGACCACTTACCGCAATTTGCAAATATTTTTGGTGATAATAGCCGTAATAGGTATGAGTTTTGCGCTGTTTTTTTTACAGCGCTATATGGGGTTTTCGCCTTGCCCACTGTGTATTTTTCAGCGTATTGGCCTCATAATCATGGGCAGTTTTGCTTTGATAGCGGCATTATTCAACCCTAAATCTAAGGCAGTTAGACTGGTATTGTGGCTTGGTAGCTTAGCAGGTATCGGTTGGGCGACCGCCGTGGCTGGACGTCATGTTTGGCTACAGCATCTACCTGCCGACCAAGTACCTTCTTGTGGTCCAGGGCTGGATTATTGGTTAGATACGCTACCGATTTTGCAAGTATTTAAAGAAGTTTTTGCAGGTTCTGGCGAATGTGCCTCTGTTGAGTGGACATTTATGGGTCTGAGTATTCCTGAACAATCTTTGATTCTATTTAGTCTGCTATTAGTGGTACACGGGTTGATATTATGGCGCATTTTACGACCTGTTGCCCCTAGCCGCCTTGCTTGATAGCGAATTAGCCCCTACGTTGCTTTTTGCTATATCCTTCGTTTTTGCTATATCCATTTTTCCAAACGAACAGGTGTATTTATTACTAAACGTCTGTTCGTTCACGAGCCACTATTAAATATCTCCGATAATTTTGGTTCGTCATATCTATCAATGTTAAACCATTATTCTTAGCTCATGGCTAAACCTATCATAACAAAAAGGCCACAGAGATATCTTTAACCTTTGATATCTTGACACAGTTTATTTGCTTTTGATGGGTAAAATAGCGTTTTAAATATCCATCACTGTTGACTGATTGGCGATAGGCTACCGATAGCTTCTTCTCGCCGCCTAGCCTCAGATGGCACTTGTAGTCTCGTAGTCTTCTACTCTAATTTAAACATTTATACTTCCTATTATCTTTCCTTTTTGACAACGTATTGAGTTGTCGATAGTGTCGATAATCATTTGGAATGACTATTAAAAAACTGTTTTTTGGTGTGACCATGATATATTTTTTGCCTACTTGTTCTAACACGCTGACTATTCTCAAACGCGGTGGTCGTTGTTTGCTAGCGCTGCCCCTCTGTGTGCTGCTCATCGGCTGTGATAGTACCTCGTCTAGCGGCGATAAAGGTATGACGACTAAGGTCGCCCCTATCGATCATGTAGAAGAGAACAGCGCACAAGCTAGCGCAGAGAACTTGTCAGAGACCAATCTATTAAATGCGGGTAGTGAGCTAGATAAAGTGTCAGAAGGACAATCGCTGATTGCGGCTGCCCAATCGAGTAACGGTGCACATCCCCATCAATCGCTGACACGCTCAGAGCCGGGTAATGGCACATTACAAGCCACGTTAATGGGCGATTATGGTGGCATGGTACCCTGTAAATCTTGTGATAGCACTGATATTACATTGAATTTGTTCGCTGATGGTTCGGTGCTAAAAACCAGTATAGATAACAATCCCGAAATGCCGAATGCACCCCTGTTTGAGCCTGGTGTTTATCGTCAAGACAATGATATGATTACGATTGTCTATGAAGACAAAAACATTGAAGCGTATCATATTCAAGACAATCATCTTGTCTTAATGGATGAACATAAAAAACCTAACAATGACTATACCCTGTCGCGCAAATAATAAAATAGCGGCATAAACATTTAGAGGCTCTAAATTTTAGGTGCTCTGAATATAGTGATGCTCAATGAGCCAAACCATCCTTTTAATAACGCCTACTTGTTGGGCGTTTTTTATTGGTCATCATGCGGTGTTTACTTTACAATAAGTGCTTGTTTTCGACGCTGCTATTTGGCGATCCTATGCTGTTTTTGTGACAGAATATAGAGTCGAAGCAATATAAAGTAGAGATAAGGCAAGCTGGCGTCAATAGTACGTTTGGTACATGAAGCACGGTTAACGCCGTCACCATTTATGATATTTTAATTATAGCCAAGACTGATGATCATTAGGTTGAGCGTATCCTAGAATACACCACGGTTAATATCGGTAACTTTTGGGATAATGCTCCATTTTTATTCTTTTAATTTAAGCTCGTACGGAACGTCTATGCATATTCATATTCTTGGTATTTGTGGTACTTTTATGGGCTCACTGGCATTGCTAGCGCGCGAGCTTGGACATACGGTCACGGGCTCAGATGCCAACGTTTATCCGCCGATGTCCACCCAACTGGAAAACGCGGGCGTGACCATTGAGCAAGGCTATCTGGTAGAGCATTTACAACCAGCACCAGATTTAGTCGTCGTTGGTAATGCCATGAAGCGCGGTATGGATGTCATCGAATATATGCTGGACACAGGTCTACGCTATACATCAGGACCACAGTTTTTATCTGAGCAGGTATTACAATCGCGTCATGTGATAGCCGTTGCCGGTACTCACGGTAAAACCACGACGACGACCATGCTCGCTTGGATATTGCACTATGCGGGTATCGACACTGGGTTTTTAATCGGCGGTGTGCCACTTGTTAATACCACTGATGAGCATTTACAGCACGTCTTCGCTCACAGCAGTTATTTGGGTGCGGACAAAATTGATAATGACGATTCGGTAAATACTGGCTATTTCGTTATCGAAGCGGATGAATATGATTCTGCATTTTTTGATAAGCGCTCAAAGTTCGTTCATTACCGTCCGCGTACGGCTATTTTAAATAACCTAGAATTTGATCATGCGGATATTTTTGCGGATCTTGAGGCCATTCAGACCCAATTCCATCATATGGTGCGCATGATTCCAAGTACGGGCAAAATCATTATGCCCACAGCGACTGCCAGCTTAGAGGAGACGTTAGCGAAAGGGGTTTGGACACCCGTTTGGCGGACCGCAGTACTGGGCTCAGCGCCACATACCACCCATACTATCGATGAGCACTCAAAAGATAGTAGTGATTGGCAAGCTGAACTTATCAGCGAAGATGGTGGTCAATTTGCGGTTAGTTTTGCGGCTGATATTGCTGATGAAGAAGCCACGGGAGTCGTCGACTGGTCGATGAGCGGCATTCATAATGTGAATAATGCCTTGGTTGCTGTCGCAGCGGCTTATAACATCGGCGTCAGTGTTAAAACTGCGTGCGCGGCGTTATCAGCATTTGCTGGTATCAAGCGTCGTATGGAGCTGATTGGCGATGTCAATGATATCTTAGTCTTTGATGATTTTGCCCATCATCCTACAGCCATTACTACTACTTTAGATGGTGCCAAGAAGAAGCTGGCGGACAGACGCATTTGGGCGATTATTGAACCACGTAGTAACACCATGAAAATGGGCATTCATCAAGACAGCTTGGCTGAGTCTGCTGCTCTCGCCGATCATACCTTATGGTATGAACCGACAGGACTGGAGTGGGGTTTAAAAGAAGTCATTGAAAATGCCAATAGCGCAAATCCTAACATGGGTCATCAACAAGTACTCTCTAGTATCGATGCCATCATCAAGCATATCGACATGCACGCAAAAGCGGGTGACGCCATTGTGATTATGTCGAATGGCGGTTTTGAAGGTATTCATCAACGCTTATTAACTGCGCTACGTAATAAAGCCACTTAATAAAGCTACGCAACAAATAATCTAGCTGGTCTAGTTCTGATGTCAAATAAGAGCGTTGCTTATTATAAATGAGCAACGTTTTTTTATGATTAACTTTTTCTGATTATTTGCGATTACTATAGAAAGTATCAGTATTAGGGAGCGTCGATATCTAAAAATGCCTTAATATATAAATGGCGTTTTCGACTTCACTACCTTTGTAACCTTTCATTTACCTATTCTACCTGCATATTAGCAAATCTACGATTTTCCTCACATAGCTCATACACTGGTAACATTTCGCGCTTACCTTTACGTCTATACAGTGCTTACAATGAGCTTATCAAAATTGATTAACTATTATAAATGATAATAAATTAGGAGAATAATATGAGCTTTATTTGGATGATTATTGTAGGTCTGGTTGCAGGTTTATTGGCACGAGCTATCAAGCCAGGTAGCGACCCGATGGGCTGGATAATGACCATTGTATTGGGTATCGTCGGTGCTTTATTAGGTGGCTTCTTAGCTGGTCTTATCGGTATCAATGCTGATGGCGGATTTACTGGTTTGATATTCTCAGTAATCGGTGCGATCATCCTGTTATTTATCTATGAGATGATTATGAGCAAACGTGGCGTATAACTTTGCACTTTTGCTCAGATGTTTTGGTTGCATCAAGTGACTTTAATGACTTAGAAGTGACTTGATTTACTAAACTCAATTTACTAAAAAGCAACTCTACTTATGCAAGTCAGATTATATCTAATCTAGCTTATATAAATCAAAAAGCCTTGCGAATTGCAGGGCTTTTTTATGCCTATAATAAAAGCGACCTCCCTCGTTTTTTACAATGATAAAAAGCAATAATTGTGCGAAAGTATTGATAAGCATTACTTTTGTCCCCATTTATCCTATAATACCAACCCTATTTTATCCCTATCATTGAGGTGAGCGTTATGGCTTTACTCCCTATTTTAAATTACCCAGACCCGCGCCTGCGTACTATTGCTACGCCTGTTAAGGAAGTGACTGCTGAAATCAAAACCTTAATCGCTGATATGATTGAGACGATGTATGAGGCACAAGGTATCGGTTTGGCGGCAAGCCAAGTGGATCGCCATATTCAGCTCATCGTTATGGATCTGTCTGAAGATAAAAATAGCCCTAGAGTTTTTATCAACCCAAAGGTGACACCATTGGTAGAAGAGAAACAGCCCTATGAAGAAGGTTGTTTGTCTGTACCTGAAGTCTATGACAGTGTCGAGCGCCCAAACAAAGTGCGCATTGAAGCCTTAGATGAGAATGGTCAAAAAATCGACGAAGAAGTCGAAGGCTTACTCGCGGTATGTATCCAACATGAAATGGATCATTTAAATGGGGTCATATTCGTCGATTATTTATCACGTCTCAAGCAAACTCGTGCTCGCGATAAAGTGCGTAAAATCGTTAAAATACGCGAAAAGCAAGGTGAACAAATAGCGGATAAACAGCCGCAGCCCAGCCATTCTTAGTCCATTCATCATCTAAGCTATTTTTACGTCATTTAATCAGCATGGACGCAAGGTTTCATTACCTGTGAGATGCGTGATGACACTAATGTGAGATGACAATGACGTGATGCGAGCATTTACTCTTTAACACCTACTGTCTTTATTAAAGGTTTCCTACCATGACCATGATCAAAATTGACCAATATTTTGACCCTGCCGGCTGGCAGAAATTCACTCAAGCTGCTGAAGGTCGCGAGACGCCATTTCTGGTCGTGGACCTTAGCCGTATCAAAACCAAATATCATGAAATGGTTGGGTTTTTTCCCAAAGCAAAAATCCATTATGCAATGAAGGCCAGTCCTGCTGTTGAAGTGATTAACTTGCTTGCTGATCTTGGTTCGAACTTTGATTGTGCCTCCATCTATGAGCTTGATCGCGTACTAGACTGCGGCGTTGAGCCATCGCGTATCTCTTATGGCAATACCATCAAGAAAGCGGAGCATGTCAAATACGCCTTTGAAAAAGGTATTGACTTGTATGCGACCGACTCAGAAGCGGATCTCAAAAATATTGCCAAGCACGCCCCTGGTTCAAAAATCTTTGTGCGTATCTTAGTACAAGGCTCTGAGACCGCTGAATGGCCGTTGTCTCGTAAGTTTGGTTGTCATCCCAATATGGCGATTGAGCTGTTGATTCAAGCTCGTGACTTGGGCCTAGTACCTTATGGCATCTCATTCCACGTCGGCAGTCAGCAAAAAGACGTTGCCGCTTGGGATGATGCGCTAGCCAAGGTCAAATACATGTTTGACTGGATGAAAAACGAAGAAAATATTAAGCTACAAATGATTAATTTGGGTGGCGGTTTTCCAGCCAACTATATCAGTGAAGTGAACCCTATAAAAGTCTACGCTGAAGAGATCACTCGTTATTTGACAGACGACTATAGTGAAGAGGACATGCCTGAGATTATCCTTGAGCCAGGTCGTTCATTGGTTGGCGGCTCAGGTGTATTGGTCAGTGACGTGGTGCTTATCTCGCGTAAGTCGCACACGGATTTAACGCGTTGGGTGTATACCGATGTGGGCTTATTCCAAGGCTTAATCGAGACTTTGGGTGAAGCCATCAAGTATCCGGTTTATACGCCTAAGATGGAAACGTCAACCAGCAAAGGCACTGTGGTACTGGCAGGTCCTACTTGTGATTCGACCGATATCATGTATGAAGAAGCGGGCTATCAATTGCCAGAAGAGCTGGAGATTGGTGATAAAATCTTTTGGTTGACCACGGGTGCTTATACTAACTCGTATTCATCTATTGAGTTCAATGGTTTTCCACCGTTAGAAGTGATCTACGTTGACTAATCTGCAATAAATTATTATCGATAAAAAGGCGCGATAATGCTCATCACAGTATCGCGCCTTTTTTATGCCAAAAATAATATGAGTGAATGCAAGACTACTGCACCATTATCCAAATTGGTGTGTTTTTAGTACTATCAATGGCACGATTGCTACCATCACTTGCGCGTTGATTTTGGCTACTTTGAGAGATTTGTCCGATAGTTACCCATTGACCACGTGGGATAATAATGGTCGTGTCTAATCGTTGACCTTGAATGGCATGATTACTATTTTTCTGAGAAGTTGAATAGGAGCGTGCGAGTTTTTCTTCAACTTGTGACAATGTTACTTCGACTTGACCAGTCGGTAATAATCTTGGCGTAACCGTGATGCCTTGCGTCGTTGGTAGCAATACCTGCTGCTGAATGACAATCTGTACTGAGGGACTTTTATAATTTTTATAACTATTTACATCGTAGGTTTGATTCAGCGCATAAAGCGTCCCTGTACTGATGCTGGCGGCACTACCTGACAAGGTTTGTACTTGGTATAAATTATTTGTTTGCTGTTGGCTATTGCTCTGATGAATAATCCCTGACCCTTGAATACCACGATTGCTAATAATGATCTGCCCTTGCTGAATATTACCTTGGACGCTGCTATTGTTGCCAACACGCACAGCGACCGTCAATGCCTGTGGCTCACCGTCAATCTGAGTCAATAACTGCTGTACCGCCTGATAGTTAGCGGCTGTCGTATGCAACACTAACTTGTCTTGATAGGTAGTAACTGTACCGCCGTCACGACTATTATTTAGTTGCTGACGAACAGCAGGTAATAATGCATCACCGCCATAGGTATCAATGACGTAGGTTTGAAAAGTAGCTGCTTGTGCGACTATTGGCACTACCGTCAAACTTAGGGCAAATGCTATTTGGCTACCGTAAAGCGTAATTTTTCTAGGTTTGAGTGTCTTGACGCTGTTGGCAGCTTTGATACTTCTGGCACCCCTGACAACAGCCACAGTGCGACTAAAACTCGCTATTAGATTCTTGCTAAACTTATCCATGCTTGACTCCTAACCGTCATTCCACTTTATCAATAAGCCATCCTCAGCAACCATAAAGCAGCAAACGGCAAGCAATAAACTCTAATCACTCAAACCTTACTTGCTCAAAAACTAATCATTCAAACCCAAGACATCCTGCATATTATATTGTCCAACTTCTTGTTTGATAACCCAAGTCGCGGCACGTACAGCACCCGCAGCAAAAGTCATACGCGCGCGGGCACGATGGGTAATTTCAACCACCTCACCATCGGCAATAAACATCACGGTATGATCGCCAATGATTTCACCGCCGCGAATGGCATGAATACCAATAGTACCTGCTTTGCGTTCGCCCGTTTGTCCTTCGCGGCCATAAACAGCGACGTCTTTTAGATTCTGTCCACGAGCTTCTGCGACGGCTTCTGCCATCATATATGCTGTGCCTGATGGCGCATCAATTTTATGCTTATGGTGCGCTTCAATGACTTCTACATCGGCATCCTCACCAAATGCCTTCGCTGCCATGTTGAGCAATTTCAATGATAGATTAACACCTGTTGAATAGTTACCAGCATAGACAATCGCAATTTTCTCACTGGCTTTTGCCAACACTTGCTCTTGCTGCTCATTGAATCCTGTCGTCCCAATAACCATCGCGACATTGTTTGCCGCGCAAATCTGCATATTTTGTTCAGTGGCATCAGGCAAGCTAAAGTCAATTAGTACATCGATGTCATTAATGACAACTTTTAAATCATCGACAATCTGTACCTCTAAGCGACCGATAGCGGCGACTTCGCCAGCATCTGCACCAACAAGGCTTGAACCTTGACGTTCTATCGCGGCATTTAATATCGTTTGCGAGTTGTCTTTTACCGCTTCTATTAGCATACGCCCCATACGACCACCAGCACCAATAACCCCGACTTTGATGGCTTGTTTATTTGTATTTTCTTGCGCTGTTATCTGTTGGCTCATATTTTTACCCTAAAAGCTCTATATTAATAAGAAAGGTTTTAAATGTTATGATGCTAAGTTTAGCAAATATCACCACCTGAATGGTTTTTTATAGCGTCAATAAAAACCCCCAGTGTTTCATGTGAAACACTGGGGGTTATGTATCTAATCATTTAACCAAACGGGTGATTAAAACAACTCAGTTAATCAAATAAGTCGCCAATCTTTTTAAAGAATGACTTCTTATGTGGCGACTGCTGATGCTTGCTATCACCGTCGAGCGTATCTTGGAACTGGCGCAACAGGTCTTTTTGCTCGCGAGTTAAGTTCACTGGGGTTTCGATAACCACACGGCAAATCAAATCACCTTTCATGGTGGTACGTACTGGTGTCACGCCTTTGCCGCGTACACGTAGCAACTTACCACTTTGCGTGCCTTCTGCAACCTTGATTTTTACTTTACCATCTAGGGTTGGAATTTCGACCTCTTTACCCAGTGCTGCATCAGTGATGCTAACGGGTACGTCCATATAGAGATCAGCGCCTTGACGAGTAAAGACATTATGCTGTTTTACGCGTACTTCAACGTATAAGTCGCCGTTTTGGACGCCCGCACCGCCCGCTTCACCTTCGCCTGCTAGACGGACGCGATCACCATCATCAACACCCGCTGGGATAGACACTTCTAGCGTACGTGATTTGTCTTTAACGCCATTACCGTGACAGTCAGAGCATGGGTTTTTGATTTGCTTACCAGTGCCGCCGCAATGTGGGCAAGCCTGCTGCACGGCAAAAAATCCTTGCTGCATACGCACTTGACCTTGTCCATGACAGGTCTGACAAGTCACGATATCAGAGGCATTTTTTGCCCCTTTACCATCGCACGTGTCGCAAGGCGCAGGCGCAGTGAAACTGATTTCTTTTTTACAGCCACGTACCGCTTCTTCTAGCGTCAGCTCAATCACATAGCGCAAATCTGAGCCACGGCGCGAACGTCCACCGCCGCCGCCACGCTGCTGACCGAAGATGTCACCAAAATTACCGAAAATATCACCGAAGATATCTTGGAAGTTGCCACCACCTGCACCGCCAAAGCCGCCGCCACCCATACCATTTTCGAAGGCTGAATGACCCATGCGATCGTAAGCAGAGCGCTTTTCTTCGCTGCTTAGTACTTCGTAAGCCATCGATGCTTCTTTGAATTTATCCTCAGCATCTGGATCATCAGAGTTACGGTCAGGGTGATATTTCATAGCCAGCTTGCGGTAAGCTCGCTTAATTTCTTTGCTTTCAGCGGTCTTGCTCACACCTAATACTTCATAAAAATCGCGCTTACTCATGGGCTCTCCTATCGTCTTTACAGTCCACCGGACAGTCGATTCAGTAGTTCTAGTCAACCACCATCTTAATAAGACTCACTATGGCACTCAAAGGTTTCACATGAAACATCATAAATAGTGAGAGAAAAGAGGTGATACTGCTATGAATCTTACAAGCGAATACGGCGGGATGCTGCTTAGCCAAATCAATTATTAAAAGTTTGCGCTATTTATGGAGATGCTATGGTGATTTATCAAGCGCTTAGGCAGGGAAAGTATCCACTATAGTGCGCTTGGCCATACAAAAAGGTTTTATTAAGGAATGAACAAAGGTTTTCATACCTTAAAAAGACTCAGCCATGCTAATATTTATCGTTATATTTTTGGGGTTTTAGATTTATACTTACCAGTATTAAATCTGCCCATCATTACGTTTTTGTTTTGAGATAAGGGTTTGATTTTTATGAAGAAGCTGATTATTTTATTAATCGTCATTGCCGTCGCTGTCTATGCAGGCTCGCCCTATTACAGCGCTTATCAGCTTAAAAATGCCTACGATGCCAAAGACGGCGCGACCATCGCCGCAGCGATCGACTATGAGCAAGTGCGACCTAGCATCCAAAACCAACTCACCAGTCAGTTTACGGCGACTATGGCCAATTATCCATTGGTCGCTGAGTTGGGCGGCGAGCCATTGACCCAAGCCGCTAATAGTTTTATCACGCAGGCGGTAGATGGTGCTATCACGCCACAAAATATCGAAAAAGTCATCAATACCCAAGGTCAGGCCAATACCGCGACCAAAGAGCTGGCCGCTGCATGGGCAATCGCCAGTAATCAGGTCGATCTCAAAAATTTGATTCAAAATCTTATCATCCAGCGTGGTGATGTGGATGCAGTGGTCAAAAGCCAAATGCAGCAAATCATGGAAAAACAAGCCGCTGAACTGGAGCAACAGGTAGCGCAAGGGTCGGACAGTGACAAGCCAAAATTAAGCTATTGCGGTATTAATTGCTTCACTATTAGCGGTCAGGTGAAAGGTTATCCGCTCACCATCGAGATGCAGCGTAACGGCTTAATTGATTGGAAAATCGTTGATATCGTGTTGCCACAATAGACTTGCTATCCTTAACGGTTATAGGTAATAAAAAAACCGCCACATAGATTACTTATGTGGCGGTTTTTTTATCAATATTAAGGAATATCATCTCTTAACACATTTTTTATTCATAACTTTATTAAACATCTGTGTGAGCTACTGTACGCCCAAAAATTCTAAAAACTCAGGACTCTCAAAGCTCGCTTGAAACAACACGCCATCTTCACGGTAAATAGCAGGCGTTGCCATCACCGCAAGCCCTGCTGCTTTTTCACGATTGGGCGTCACATGATCGGCTTTACAACTTGCTGGTGCCGGTGTCATCTCACCCTGTAACATTGCTTTATCAAAAGCTTTACGACGGCTGTCCTCGTCACCTTGGCACCAAATGCCACGCATTTGCTCAGGGGACTGCTCGTATATCGGATAACCAATGGTTTTGACCGTCACACCTTTGGCATTAAGCATTGGCAGCTGTTGATGCAAGCGGCGGCAGTAAGGACAGTTGACATCATTGGCCACATAAATAACCGCTCTCTCAGGGTCTGTCGCTGGATAATTAATCAGCTGGCTTTCATCTAAAGTCGCAAACACAGACTGATTTTTACGCTTTTCAAACTGCTCATCGAGTCCGATGAATTGACCGTTTTCGATGACAGATATCTCGCCATCAGTAATATATTGTGCATCATCCGATAGTAAAAAAGGCACGCCTTCTAATGTCGCACCCCAAATCACACCTGGCACTGCGGTATAAAAGAACGGCGTCTTAGTGCTCATATTTTTCAGCGCATCCATATTTGCCAATATATCAGCTTTGACACTCGCACTGACAGGTTTGCCTGCCTGCGCACTGGTGCTACGCGCTGGCGTCTTGGTGACCACACGCTTGCTTGGATTCTTTTGTAGCTCGCCTTGAATGACATATTTGCCATCTTCAGTGATATGCAAAGGCAACTGCCCCGCCAAATTGACTTGATACATATTGGGTAAGTTGGACGGCACAATAGAGCTAATTTGTGTTTTGATCCCTGCCTGAGTGAGCAATTGGCGCAAGCGACTGTCAACAGACTTGCTAACAGTGCCAGCGGCTTTTGTATTTTGCGTACTTTTGCTTACTTTTTGGTTAGTAGCGGCAGTATCACTAGACTGGGCACAGGCAGTGGTTGCCAATAACATGGCACCAATTAAACTGGCAGATTTTAATAGAGATGATTTCACAGAGACAGTCCTATGTGGTTTTAACAAAAACAGCTTTTAATAACAGCGCGTTTCAGTAACAACGATTTTTAATAATCTTTAATTTTAACAACACTCAATCTTAAGAATAGTCACTTCTAATAATGCTCGTTTCTAACAAGATCGGTTTCTAATAATGCTCGCTTCTAACAATAGCCACCTTTAATAAAGATAACGATATTATGTAAAAAAATAGATTAAAAAAAAGATAGGCAGACTTTAGCACAAGGAATACTTTTGCAAAGGTTTAACGGCTCAATTTTGCAAAACTGCTACTGAGCTTTAAGAGATAGGCAACACGGTGTGCACGCGAGACATAACAGGGTGAAAGTGATAGTTAAAACCTATAGTGAAAAACGATGGTCAAAAATTACGGTCAAAAAAAGCAGCACACGTGAAGTGGCTGCTGATGGTAAAGAAGTGCTTGCGATTTCATTTCAAGATGAAAAACTTAGAACTTAGCGACTTCTTCAGGTGTTAAAAAGCGACTGTCGCCTTTCTCTAATCCTTCCAAAGTAATATGACCGACACTGGCGCGATGCAGCTCAACCACTCGATTACCAAAGTAACCCATCATCCGTTTTACTTGATGATATTTACCTTGCTCAAGCGTCAAACGTGCATGCGTCTCATCAATAAATTCGAGAACCGCAGGTTTTGTTTCTTCGTGGTCGCCTTCTAAAAGAATGCCTTCAGCGACTTCTTTGACGGCATTGGCTTGCGCCGCTTCATCCATCGCATCTGCTAAAGTCAGCTCATAAATTTTGGCATGTTCATGTTTAGGACTGGTGACACGGTGCAACCATTTACCATCATCACTCATTAATAATGCGCCGGTGGTATCAACATCAAGGCGACCTGCAATGCGCAAGCTACCAAGCTCTGGCACCGCAATCAGCTCAGTGACAATTGGATGCTCTTTTACTTTCAGCGTACATTCAAAGCCTTCAGGCTTATGTAATAGAATATAACGACTGCCCGCAGCGACCGATAATGGCTCGCCTGCCCAAATCACGTCGTCATTGACCACATCGACGTGGACACCGGGGTCTTTGATGACCTGATCATTTACCGTCACTTCACCAGCGTGCAGAATTTTTTTGGATTCTTTACGCGACAGCTCAGTGGCTTTACTCAAAAATTTATCTAGACGCATATATTGCCTACCATTCGTTTGATGA
Organism: Psychrobacter cibarius; assembly: GCA_030686115.1. Lineage (NCBI taxonomy): Bacteria > Pseudomonadati > Pseudomonadota > Gammaproteobacteria > Moraxellales > Moraxellaceae > Psychrobacter > Psychrobacter cibarius. The sequence continues at coordinate 45,803 of CP131612.1, read as the reverse complement.
TACCTACTTTACCGTAGCAGCTAACGACACCAGCACTCGCACTGAGCTTGTCCGCTATCTTCATGGGTCAGAAGTGGTACTATAATAAAAAATTAAATGAACACTGCGCCCAATACGGACGACAGTGAAAGTTAGACAAGTTTACCATATCCAACCTAGACCTGATGAAATATGAGCTATCAAACGCTAAAACGTGTTGTCACTGCGCGCTTAGAAATTAAAAAATCCGAGTTTATTGCTTACGCTTATCCAGTCACTTCGCGTGAACAAGCAATGTTTCACGTGGAACAGCTGCGTCAACAATATGCTGATGCGCGCCACCACTGCTGGGCGTATATCATTGGCGATCCCAATAACACCACTAGTGCTGGTTTTGATGATGATGGCGAGCCAAATGGTACGGCAGGTCGCCCGATATTAAATGTGTTGCAACATAAAGCGATCGGTAACGTCATTATCATCGTCGTGCGTTATTTTGGTGGTATTAAACTGGGCGCAGGCGGACTAACCCGTGCTTATGCAGGCGCAGCACAAGCAGTCGTCGATGAGATGGATTTAAGCCCTTATGTGACAATGGTACAAGTGCAGATATTGGCAGAGTTTGCCACCGAAGCGCAATGCCGCTATGTGGTCGACAGTTTAAATGGCAGTATCGATGAAGTCGCTTATAGTAAACAAGTGACATTGACCGTGACGATTGCTGAGGCAGATATCGACCATTTAAAAGAACGTCTGGCGATGGATGGACGAGTATTAGATGAATCGAAAAAGTGAATGAGTAATCATGCGTTCACTGAGCATTCACTAAATCTTATTGGTTTTGATAACTGCCCTGGGTATGATAAGGCACTGATTGTTAAAGATGATTTTAACGCCCATTAAATAAGATACCTTTATGCCAACCTCAAATTCGCCAACTTCAAATTCGCCAACTTCAAAACCGAGCCAACATTTCTCTCCAGCGCCTTTTAAACCGCCCTTTTGGCTGACCAATCCGCACCTGCAAAGCATCTTGCCTAAGTTTTTTGCTCCTAAAGCGCCAACTTATAGACGCGTTATCAAACAAGACTCGCTTGCTGAAACAGATATCGCTTATGACTTTTATGATGCGCATTCTATCGCCACCGTAGAAAATGGCGAGCGTGAACAAACGCCATTAATCGTGCTATTCCACGGTATGGAAGGCAGTAGCGACAGCCATTATGCACGTGCTTTGGCGCATCAAATTCACGCTCAGGGCTGGCACTTTGTGGTGGCGCACTTCCGCAGTTGTGGCGGCATTCCTGCTAATGGTCGAGTTTTTTATAATGCGGGTGATACCGATGAGGTGCATCATGCGCTGCAAAATTTAAGTCAGCAGTACGCCAATATTTATGCGGTTGGGGTGTCACTAGGCGGTAACGCGTTAGCGAAATACATGGGAGAATATGGTGATAAAGCAATCTGCCAAGGCGTGGCTGTGATTTCTGCGCCAGTTGATATGTCCTCCGCTGCCCTTAGTATGCACAGTTTTTTGAGCCATCGAATTTACACCCCTTATTTGCTCAACCCGATTATCAAAAAAGCCTTAGCCAATGACATTAGCAAAGAGGAGATCGACTCGATCAAAGCGGTCAATCGCATCAGTGACTTTGACGATATCTTTACCGCGCCGCGTCACGGCTACCGCTCTAATAACCACTACTATCAAGCCTCATCAGCCCTGCCTTATTTAATAAAAGTAACGAAACCTTTATTGTTAATTAGTGCCAAAGACGACCCCTTCCTTGGTTTTACCGCCACGCCGAATGATGTGTCTAACAGTGTCACTATCTTAGACACTGAGCATGGCGGGCATGTGGGTTTTATTCGTTATCGCTCTGATAAAGACAAATCACATCATCTTTATAAAAAATCAAGATTTGATATCAACTGGATACCTGAAACTGTCAGTGCTTATTTTAATCATATCGGTGTAGCATCTAATAAGCCCTAAAATAAGAATACTCACCTTACCTTTTACTCTTTTGAGATTGCACTATGTATCCATTTATCCGTTATGCCAGCACCATCGCCCACGCCGCGCTACAAGTCAAAAAAGGCAATACCTTAACGTTTAAAGATACCAGCGAGATTAGCTTTCGCTGTCGTCTGACAGATATTGATAATTTCTTAGAGATGAATAATGGTCGCGTATTTACCCTTTTTGATATGGGTCGTACTGACTTCGCTGTGCGTAGCGGACTTGGACGTCAACTGCTCAAGCAGCGTTGGGGTTTGGTCGTCGCTGGCAGTACCATCCAATATCGCAAACGTATTCGCGCTTTTGATAAGGTCACTATGAAAACGCATATCGTCGGCTTTGATGAGCGTTGGATATATATTGAACAATCGATGTGGGTCAAAGGCAAGCCGTGCTCCTCTGCCCTACTTCGTACGGGTGTCACTGAAAAGGGTAAAGTAATAGCAACCGCGCGAGTATTAGAATCATTAGGTCAAGCAGACTGGGAATTACCACCCACAGGCTATGTGGCAGAATGGATCATCAGTGATGCCGATCGTCCGTGGCCGCCGCAAAGTTAGCATTTATTTTTTAACTTTATTCATAAGTCACAAACACCTATTCACAATCAGTTAACCTTATAACTACTATTTCCTAACAATACATTATATAAATACATATATTAAATGTTAGGATAGTAGTGAGCATCATACTCAGCTCAACTAAATACTATCTAATTAAAACAGTCTTATAAGGAGAATAATATGGCTAACACGACGGATTATGTCGGTACGTTATTTGATAATAGTGAATCAAATCCAAGCAAAATCACCTTAGCATTTACTATGGCAGGTGTCGCACTCAAAAAAGGTCATTCTGCCTCAGTGATATTGATGGTGGACGCGGTACATTTGGCATTGCCCAACACTTTAGATAACGTCAATATTGGCGCACCATTTGAACCTGCGGGCGAATTGTTAGAAGCCTTTATCGAAAAAGGTGGTAACGTATTGGTCTGCGGCGCTTGCATGAAACATAATGGTGTCGAAGAATCAGCCATCGATAAGCGCTTTGAAGTGATTAGCGGTGATGATGTGGTTGAGCTGCTAATGAATGCGAAAGGGTCGTTGCAGTTGAATTAATCGTTAAATTTAAGCTATAAGTTTATAAAATAGGTCAGTTTTCTCAAATATATTGAAAAGGGTTATCAGTTCAAATTGATAACTCTTTTCAGTTTTTAATATAACCGTCTTTAATTTACTGTGCTGTCAACTCACTCGGCAAATGCTTTAGCAAGTGCTGGTGACTATCATGATTGAACTGTAAGTAGCTAAGAGCTCTTTCTTGAAAGTTGCCTATGTTGAAGTTTCTATTAGCTATAGTTTTTAAGCCTTTATCATTAATCACAAATAATGCCCTATCATAATCTTGACTATCTATAATATCTTGTAATTCAATTTCTCGAATATCATGCCACTTGTCGATATTGATATTATCCGTAAAATGGGAATAATGATTTTTGACATCGTCTCGTGTATTCCCTTTAGAAACATGAGAGCTTTTAAAATAGTAATTTATTTTGGCAGATATATAATTTGCGACTTGTAGCTCTTTAGTATTCGACAGCTTCTCTATTACCTCACGTTTTATAGTAGAAACCACATCTCCATCACACATCATCTGTCTACTAAAGTCTCTTAGAAAACCTTCGTCAAATAGTAAATTTTCAACTTCTGACACGTTCAATGAAAATACGTTTTGAGCTTGTAGACTTAACAACCTATCAGGATCATGATGATCTGAATCGATCAAACCGAATGATTCCGCTGTCCTGTTAGGTAGCTCGTTAAATGCTTTCGTATAATTGATAACATCAAAGCATGTTTTAACTGGCGTGATAGTTAAGTTCGGTAATAAAAGATTATAAATTTTCTCATCGATTTTACCACTTTCGCTCTCACAGAATAGAATACGCTTACGACTGCCTAAAAGTTTTAAAAGTAAGGCTTCAGGAAGTTCATTACTTGGTATGTTTTCTATCTCCCATTTATCAGGATGATTGAAAGACTTTATCCATACTTTTTTAGCAGTGTTTCGGCTGGTAGCAAACTCTAAATCATGAGTAAGATAGACAAATATACAATCCTCTCGCTCTGTTTCTAGTATATCCCACAGCTTACTTAAAAGTGTTTTATGGAGATATATTTCTGGTTCATCAACAATAACAAAACCATCCTGAGGTGCTTGTAGTACATGAGCTATATAGTATAAAACAACTTTTTCACCATCACTCATTTGATACGCAGGATAACTATCTTCAGAAGTTAAAGACTTTAAATTAATATTAATACCATCAGAGCATTCTAGTACTCTATGTTCGATAAGTGAGTTCCAGATTTCTATAGTGTTAGTCAGTTTAGACCTAGGTAACTCGCAAGCCTCTCCGCTTCTCACAGACTGAACATATCTATTGTTTAACGTATTGTTCTCTGATAACAAATTGTTCAACAAAAATTTAAATTCGTCTTTAATTGCATTAGCTTCTGGAGAGTAGCTTTCATTGGAGTCCAGCTTAAATCTAGTAGATTTTTCATAAGATTGTGATTTATGTAGATCTCTTATAGTATCGTTTGGGTTAGTAATATTCTTAAAAACAGGAATAATTAACAATTTTTGAGCCGAAATTGTCATTGCTGATGTGGGTAAATATTCTTTTAATTTTGCCGACAAAGTAGATTTACCGCTGCCATTTGCTCCTATTGCTACGATATTATTGTTAAAAAAATTAAATTTAATAAATATATTTAGATTGAAAGTTGCAACCTTTGTATTAATTCCAAACTGAGACAAACCTTTATTAATATTAATTTTATAAAAATCTTTATGTATTTGAGATATTTCGAATTTAGTTGTGAGTTTAAACGATTGCATGATTTTAGAGCTATCAACTTGAAGCTGCTGCAGATAGTTCTCTTTTAAATGTTCATGCACATGTAAGGCTCCTTCTAATCTAGAGAAATAATTAAGAGCTTCTTCAAATGGTTGAATACTGATTTCACAGAACTCTGCTATTTCTTTGTATTTTTGAAGCTTGACTACGCTCTCGTCAACTAAGTTCAATAAAAGGTCATGACTTAACATTTTTAAAGATCCTATTTTTATGTATCAACACTTTAACAGCTCCAATAGCACAGTAAAATATTTTTTAACTACAAAATCGTAGTCAAAACCCATCCCCATATTCAGCAACTAAATAAACACTATCCAACATACTCATTGCTTACCTCTGTTAAAGTAAGTGAGATAAAAACCTAACAAAAAGGACGCCAGTCATGACCTTACTGAATACCCTTAATCTGACCCATCCCATCGTGCAAGCACCGATGGCAGGCGCAACCACCCCTGAGCTGGCAGCGACAGTGAGTAACTTTGGTGGACTGGGTTCATTGGGATCGGGCATGACGCCGCCAGAGGTTTTGCATAGCCATATTGACACCATTAAATCGCTCACTGATCGCCCTTTTATGATCAATCTGATGGTGTTGTCTGAGCATGAGTCGAGTACCTTTGATACCGAAATCCCTGCTTGGCTAAGTCATTACTATCAAGAAAATAATATAGAGTTTGCGCTACCTGAACGCCCAGCGCTAAGCTTCGCGGATCAGATACAAGTGCTCTATGACAATCCTGTTCCTGTCGCTAGCTTTACCTTTGGTATTATTAGCGCCGAGCAAGTCCAGCATCTGCAAGCTCTAGGCACGCACGTCATCGGGACGGCAAATCATCCATTAGAAGCAAAAGCATGGAGCGATATTGGTGCTGATGCGGTATGTGTGCAAGGGGTCGAAGCGGGTGGGCATCGCGGTGGCTGGCTCGCGCAAAGTGAAAACGATCCATTGGGATTATTGACGCTGATTAGTCAAACGCGCGCGTGTACCGATATTCCGTTAATTGCAGCAGGTGGCATCATGACTGGTCAAGATATCAAAGCGGTACAAACGGCTGGCGCTGAGCTGGCGCAAATCGGAACGGCTTTTTTGACCACAGATAAATGCGGCATTAATGACATTTATAAGCAAGCATTACTTGATGCTAGTGAAAATAAACGCAGTGCTGAGACACGCTTAACGAGACTGTTTTCAGGTAAGCAGGCTCGTGGTTTATTAAATGATTATTTGCATGATTTTGCTCAATTTGAAAGCGCGCATGAGCTACCGCCCTATCCACAATTAAATGCGATGACCAAATTTTTGCGGGGTCATGCGACCAATAATCTTGACCCAGAATATCAGTCTTTATGGGCAGGACAAGGCGTCGCTTTGGTCAGACAAGAGCGCACGATTGAGCTGTTAGAGCGCTTGGTCAAAACGTTATAGGCTTAAATACTTTTATCAGTCCGCGCTACTCTAATAAAAAATCCACCGCTGCCGCTGCATGAATCAAAGTGGTATCAAATACTGGAATTGGGCTATCTGCTTGTTTAATGAGCAGTCCAATTTCTGTACAGCCTAAGATGACGCCCTCTGCGCCTTGATCTGCTAAATCTTTAATCACCTGCTGATAATACTGGCGCGAGCGGTCTTTAAATTCACCGACGCACAGCTCTTTTTTGATAATTCGATGTACCTCTGCTCGTGCATCACTCTCTGGTATCAACACTTGAAGCCCTGCATCCACCAAACGCTGCCTATAAAAATCTTCCGTCATCGTAAACTGAGTGCCCAGTAAGGCAATTTTAGACAGATTCTGTTTTTTGATGGCGGCAATAGTGGCATCAGCGATATGAATAACAGGTAAATGCGTCGCGGCTTGCACATCATCGAGTAATTTATGCATCGTATTAGAGGCAATCATGAGCCCTTGTACGCCAGCGGCTTGCAAACGCTGAGCACTGCTGGCCATGATTACACCCAGCGCTGCCCATTCATCTTGCTCTTGGTGCTTATTAATCAACGCAAAGTCCACGCTATGTATGAATAAATCTGCTGAATGTAATCCACCCAGCTTATCCTTGACACCCTCATTTATCAGCCGATAATAGCTTTCGCTACTCTCCCAACTCATACCACCGATGATGCCCAATGTTCGCTGCTTGTGCACGGTCATTTTATTGCCTTATTTGTGAGTTGTAATCGATTTTATCGTAGCAAAATTAATCATCTTTAGTTTGTTATTTTTCAGGAATTTGATTTTTATGCATGAGACAACAGTCATTAAAATATAACGAATGTCACCATTGATAATAACGATTTTATCCACTTATCAACATACGATATCATGGTTGGTAATGATGACCCATGACGCTACGCAACATCGTTCATCGTTCCTCAAACGCCACCATCACCATGTAGGACACCTCCACACTATGGCAAAATTCCCTACCATCAGAATACGCACACGGCGCAAGTACTACCGGCTTATTTTTACCTTTTTAATGGCACTGCTAATGTCCACGATTATCTCAACTGCATTGCTGCTGATCAATGTAGGATTCGTCGATGGGTTCTTTATCACGCTGTTTCACTCATGGAAATATGCCTTTATAGTCGCGTGGCCGAGCGCTTATATTTGCGCCTATCTCATCCAAGAGCATTTGCTCAGTAGGATTGAGTTTTATTGAACCAGCTAGAAGTTAAAGTATGAGAATACCATGATGAAGCATTGCTGTGTACTGATGGTAAATCATCATGCCGCTATGAATTAAGAAATCTGTGGTCGTATACACAGCCTTGCTGAAGGTATTTTATTCGAAGATAAAAAGGTATTTTTTGATTGGATATTAGGGACGTTGAGTCATCTTATGATAAGTGACTGGATCTGGATAAGAGGCTTTAATGACCTTCCTAATTACTCCCGTAATAAAGCCATCTCCAAGCCCATCCTCGTGGTCAGCTAATAACATTACTTAATATTACTTAATATTACTTAATATTACTTAATATTACTTAATATTACTTAATATTACTTAATATTACTTAATGAAATGGCTATTGATATCGGTGAAACTGATTGATTGATGCTAACTGCTGACGTTTAAAACCAATGAGCAAAAACATTAGATTGTATTAAGAGCATTTGAATAAGTCCGCCTGCTTTTAATACAGTCAATACTCATAAACCAAAAACCACTTTTAAGCCACCTCAACCTTGTTCTTTAAACAAGCCACTCGGTGATTTATAGTGCCTTCTAACACGGGCTTAATCTGTGCGCACTCTACATCAGCTAGTGGGCAACGGGTGCGAAAAACGCAACCTGACGGCGGATTGATTGGACTGGGTAAATCACCCTCTAATAACTGAATGACCTTGTTACGTTCAGCAATAGGGTCAGGTAGCGGTACAGCAGACATCAGTGCTTTGGTATAGGGATGAGTCGGATTGCCGTATACGGCTTTGTTCAAACCCAGTTCGGCGGCGTTGCCTAAATACATGACCAAGACTCGATCAGCAATGTGCTTAATCACAGAAAGATCATGGGCAATGAAGATAAGTGCTAACCCCATCTCTTCTTGCACATCTTGCAATAAATTAATGACCTGCGCCTGAATCGAGACATCAAGGGCGGAGACTGGCTCATCACAGATAATAATTTTGGGCTTTAATATCAGTGCTCGAGCAATGCCTATTCGCTGGCACTGACCACCTGAAAACTCATGCGGATATCGGTTAATTTGATTGGACAGTAGCCCCACCTTTTTCATGATGGCGCGTACCTGGTTTTGCACCTCAGGCTTCTTCATTTCAGGATAATAAGTGCGAAGAGGCTCGGCGATAATATCCCCTACCGTCATGCGCGGGTTAAGTGATGCCAGCGGATCTTGAAAGATCATTTGAATGTCTTTTCGCTTTAACCTCATGGTTTTTTTGGACGCACCCACCATCTCTTCGTCACAAAATTTGATACTGCCAGAGTCAGCTTGTATCAATCCGATGATAGTACGAGCGAGTGTTGATTTACCGCAGCCTGATTCGCCCACCACCCCTAAAGTCTCACCAGCGAATAGCTCAAACGATACCCCATTAACTGCTTTTAGAGTGACAGGCTTCTGCCAAAAGTAAGTGCCTTTTTGTTTGATATTAAAAGTGGTATGAATGTCCTTTACTTGCAATAACGGTGCTGGGTTATTGCTTTTGGCGCTATCTAAATTCTGTGTCATCATGAGCTAGCCCTCCATCCCTGATTGATTATTGGCATCGATATCTGCTGAGCTATCTAATGAGTGATCAACGGGTGTTTCAGGGTGCCAGTGACAAGCGCGTTGACGCTCGTTCGGTAGAAATTCCAGCGGTGGCGGTGTATCACGGCAGATCTCCATCGCATGAGAACAGCGCTCATAAAAAGGGCAGCCTGCAGGCAAATCTAATAAATTTGGTGGACTACCTGGAATGGTTTCAAGCTTGCCCATATCGTTATCTAAACGCGGAATGGCTTTTAGTAGCCCGATAGTATATGGATGACTTGGGGCATAAAAAATCTCTTCAGTCTCTCCATACGCCATGGTGCGCCCAGCATACATCACCAGTACTCGATCACAGATACCCGCCACAACCCCCAAATCATGGGTAATCATAATAATGGTGGTGCCAAAGTCGCGTTTTAGCTCGTTTAATAGAACCATAATTTGCGCCTGAACAGTAACGTCGAGCGCGGTGGTTGGCTCATCAGCAATCAACAGCTTAGGCCGACATAATAATGCCATCGCAATCATGACCCGCTGACGCATACCACCTGAGAACTCATGCGGATACATGCCAATACGGTTCTTGGCTTCTGGAATCTTAACCGCGTCTAGCATTCGTATGGATTCGGCCCACGCATCTTTTTTACTCATGCCTTTATGTAAAATCAATACTTCAGCGAGCTGGTCGCCTATCTTCATATAAGGATTTAATGAGGTCATCGGATCTTGAAAGATCATCGCGATCTGCTCGGCGCGAATTTTATTTAGTGCTTTTTGTGACAATCCTAGTAGCTCATTACCCTCAAAGCGTACCGAACCTTTGGCATCACCGTTATTTGCCAATAACCCCATAATAGCAAACGCTGTCTGCGACTTACCTGAACCGGACTCACCAACGATACCTAAGGTTTCGCCTTCATGCAGGTTAAAATTTAAGCCATTGACCGCCGTTACTAGACCCTCTTCGGTCGTGAACTGTACCGATAAATCTTTGACTGCTAACAAGCTGTTTTCTGCATTAGGTGGCTTATCGAGCGCTGAATCAGTACCTATATTAAAGGTAGTAGACTCTATTTTCTCAGGAGCACTAGGCGCGTTGGCGGCGTTATGAATCTTTTGAGTTGCTATGTTTCTATCTTCCATACTTTTACCCTCCATGCTTTTATCCTTCATACTTTGGTTTTTCATGATGTCACCCTCTTAGCGGTCTTTGGGGTCAAACGCATCACGCAGACCGTCGCCAATAAAGTTAAAGCAAAATAAAGTAATGACCAAAAAAGCTGAGGGAATCAAAATCTGCCAAGGTGCTACCTGCATGGTTTTTGAGCCTTCTTGCAACAGCGCCCCCCAACTGGTCATCGGCTCTTGAACACCAAGTCCCAAAAAGCTTAGAAATGACTCGAACAAAATCATCGTTGGCACTAATAAAGAGGCGTAAACCACCACCACCCCGAGTACATTGGGCACGATGTGGCGTAAGATAATATTAAAGCCTGATACGCCGCCTACGTGCGCAGCTTCGATAAACTCTTTACTCTTCAGGCTTAGCGTTTGCCCGCGAACGATACGCGCAACATCCAGCCATGATACCAGTCCAATCGCCACAAAGATTAAGATAAGGTTACGACCAAAGATAGTGACTAATAAAATCACAAAAAACATAAAGGGGAAGGCGCTTAAAATCTCTAATACACGCATCATAACAGTATCGACTTTGCCACCAAGATAGCCTGACGTTGCACCGTATATCGTACCGAAAATTACTGCAACCGTAGCGCCGGCGACGCCTACCATTAAGGAGATACGACCACCTACTGCGGTTCGCACTAACAAATCACGACCGAGTGAATCAGTACCGAAGTAGTGCTTATTATCGATGGCTGGCGCGGACTGCATAAAGTTCCAGTCGGTTTCGGCATAGCCAAAAGGTGCTAACATCGGCACAAAGATGACGAAAGCAGCCACGAGTAGCAAGATAAAAAGACTGGCTACGGCGGCCTTGTTGCGATAAAAACGGCGCTTAGCATCTTGCAAAAGGCTGCGGCCTTTGATTTCCTGAGCCCCTATGTCTGCTAGGTCAGTTGTCTGGTCTGCGGTAAGGCTCATAGTCGTCCTTTTAATAATCTATTTAGCATAATAATAATGAATGATACCCATCAAACCGTATTGGAATGATAATGCGCTTAAACGGTCGTCTTAATACTGAATCTTTGGATCAATTACCGCGTATAAAATATCGACGATAGCATTAAAGGCAATGGTCAATACCCCGACTAAAATGGTCAAACTAAGCACTACCCCATAATCACGATTGAGTGCACCGTTAATGAATAACTGTCCGATACCAGGTAAACCAAAGATAGTCTCAATCACAATGGAGCCTGTGATAATACCGACAAAGGCTGGGCCCAAATAAGAGATAACGGGTAGTAGTGCGGGTCTCAGCGCATGCCTCATCACTATTTGGCGCATCGGCAAACCTTTCGCCTTAGCCGTTCGGATATACTGGCTATTCATCACCTCAATCATCGAGCCGCGCATGATACGAGCAATACTTGCAACATAAGCGAGCGCTAAAGCGGCGACTGGTAATACAAGGTTTTTGAGTGCCCCATCATTCCAGCCACCAGCTGGTAGCCATTGCAAAATAATGGCAAAGATCAGCACTAATAATGGCGCTTTAACGAAGCTTGGAATCACAACGCCTGTCATAGCAAAGGCCATCAGTACGTAGTCTATCCATGAGTTTTGCTTAAGGGCTGCGATAACACCGAAGATAAGTCCTAAGACCAATGCCAATATAAAAGCGTATAGACCCAACTCCATAGAGACAGGAAACGACTGCGACAACAACTCGTTAACCGTATAATCTTTATACTTAAAAGACGGTCCAAAGTCGCCTACCGCCAGCTGCTTTAAATAATTAACATACTGTAGCCACATAGGATCGTTGAGATTGTATTTGGCCTCGATATTGGCCAGTACCGCAGGTGGCAAGCTACGCTCACCCGTAAACGGACTGCCTGGCGCCAAACGCATCATAAAAAAGGAGACCGTGATCAATACAAATAAGGTCGGAATGGCCTCTAAGATACGCCGAAAAATCAGTTTTAGCATAATGCCTCTTTTATAATGATGCTTATTTTTCAGCTAAATTAAAATGAGATAACTAGCACAAACCTAACGCCCAGTTATCACTCGACTAGCAATCTTCAATGACTTGGTTTTAACTAAAATATCTATAATCGTCGTTTATAAATAACAAAAGTTTCATCTAACACGCCTAATAAGAGTGGCCGTGAAAAATGAAACTAATGACGCTATCAGCGTTATTTGATAGGAGCGATAAATGAAACCAGCTGCTTTTACCGCTCTCAGACATTCAATCGATAGAATTATTCAGCGCTCAGTCAAACGATTAGTGCTTAGCAATTGAGAGATTTTTTACCTGCCAATTGTCTAATATATCCTTAGTTGGAAATCCAATGACATAAGGTTTTACTAGACGCGGGCTGACGTAATGATAAATGTTAAGTAAACCCATATCTTGATCGAGCTGAGCTTCAGCTTGCTTGTATAGATTGGCACGCTGCTCAGGGCTAACGCCAGCTTTCAGCGTTTGCGCCATTAAACTGTCAAATTTAGCGTTATTATATTTACCGTAGTTGCCACTGTTATCAGATTTGGCAATATTTAAGAAAGCTGACGCTTCATTATAATCACCGCACCAGCCAGCACGCGCGATTTGATAATTACCATTACGGCGAGTATCCAAATAGGTTTTCCATTCTTTATTGGTCAAAGTCACATCGACGAAGCCGAGCGCTTGCTTCCATAGTGAAGTAGCCGCGACCGCAGTCTTTTTATGATTGTCATTGGTGTTGTATAGCAGCTCAAAAGTCAGTGGATTGCTATCGCTATAGCCTGCTTCAGTGAGCAGTTTTTTGGCCTCAGTAACCCGCTTTTCTTGATCCCAAGTCGACCATTCTGGACTATTTGCAATATCGCCATTGGTGGCAGGGGGTGTCAACTGATAAGCGGCCGTCTGTCCTTGACCGATAACTTTATCTGCAATGGTGTCGCGGTCCAAAGCTAAGGCTAAAGCGCGGCGTACGTTGGGATCGTTGAACGGTGGCTTGACCGTATTAAACTCGTAATAATAAGTACAAAGATAAGGAGATACGGTTAGCTGATCGCCCACTTGCTCTTTAAGCGAAGCGAACTGCTCGGTTGGAATCTCATTGTAGGTCACATCGATTTCACCCGCCTGATAGCGTGCGACGTCAGTCGTACTAGAAGGAATCGGCAGGAAAGTGACGGTATCGATAGTCGTATTGGCATCGTCGTAATAAGAAGCGTTGCGCGTTAAAACGATTTTGTCGTTAATTTGCCACTGGGTAGGCTTGTAAGGACCGTTAACCACGATGTTCTCAGGAGCTGTCCACTTATCACCAAAGGCTTCAACGGTCTTTTTATGAACGGGCTTGACTGAATTATGAATCAACATATCTGGAAAATAAGGGACTGGCTCTGATAACGTAATTTGCAAAGTTTTATCATCGATAGCCTTTACGCCAAGGGTTTCAATGCTTGCCTTACCATCAACGATTTGATCAGCGCCTACTACTTTGGCATCGACCAAATAGCTTGAATACGGCGACGCAGTATTTGGATCGACCAAGCGGCGCATACTGTAGACAAAATCCTCTGCCGTTACTGGATCATCATTTGACCATTTAGCATCGCGCAGCTTAAAGGTCCATACTTTATTGTCTTCGCTTTCCCAACTGGTTGCCATTGCTGGAATGGTCTTACCTTCGGCATCCGTATTGGTTAAACCTTCTAACATCTGGCGGCCAAGGGTAGATTCTGGTACCCCCGATACTTTGTGTGGATCAAGTGATTCAGGTTCGGTACCGTTATTGACGACGAGCGCTTGAGTATCAGCCAGTACATTAGGATCAACGGCAGCTGCTTGGCTGTCAGTGCCAGACTTATCGCTACTACAGCCAGTCATAGACATGGCGAGCGCAAGAGAGGTAGGCAAAAATATAGAGGACAAAAAGTGATTAGGAGTGCGCATCATATAATAGCTATCCTTGCTGGTCAGTGGCTGGGTGGATCAACTAAATAGTAGTGATTCGAGTTAATATATCCGTATATTGACTATGTTTATTAACAATACTTTAACTAACTATTGGTCATATTGTAGACAACTATTAGTAATTAAAAACGATACAAATGTCAATAAGTTTTAATTCCTCCCCGATACTAACAAGCAAAATAAGATTGCCGTCAAAGCAGTTTCGACGACTAAAAATTAGATGTGATTACTATTAATCGAGTAACTTTTATAGCTACTTATTACCTTTCATCAGCAATATACTACCGCTCATTCGAAACCTATCTTATTACCACAAATCTCAGTTTCTAAATCACTAATTATCACTGTCAAGTGAATGAAATCAATGCTATCAAGCGATAAAACTCTAGTAGATATGATGAATTTTATTTATAAGACTATTGTTAATAACTAATCATTTACTAGAATTTTTAAGCCGATGCTGATGAATAATAGTGTGGTATTTTCGACACTCAAAACCAGATTTATTCGCTATTCAAAATCGTGCAACTTTTTCATTTTTGCAATTACTTATTTTTGTAATAGCTGAGTAAGATCATGATAAAAATCACTAAATTTAGAATAGATACCTACCAATATCACTATTAATTCCTTTTTATAAAACTAATAACGCTGATCTCTTGATGAAATTTTGATTTTGTAGTCGCGTGGCCGAGCGCTTATATTTGCGCCTATCTCATCCAAGAGCATTTGCTCAGTCGTATTGAGTTTTATTGAGTTTTATTGAGTAAAAAACTATAAACTTTAGTACACCCACCTCTCACAAAAAAGCTAAGATAAGCAACATCATCTTTTTATTTAGAGGACGCTAT
The DNA here is from genome assembly GCA_030686115.1 of Psychrobacter cibarius. NCBI lineage: Bacteria > Pseudomonadati > Pseudomonadota > Gammaproteobacteria > Moraxellales > Moraxellaceae > Psychrobacter > Psychrobacter cibarius. Next base: position 30,686 of record CP131612.1, on the reverse strand, counting down.
GAGCCAACCACGGCGTACTATCGAGCATTTACTCAAGCAAGGCATACTGCCATTGACGCATGCCAATAATGCATCGATTCATTTGCAAGTCTATCCTAACAAACGCTCATGGCTGGTCTTTTTTGATAAAGCCATGCTGATTATCGGGGCGCTAGCGTTGGTATTGTCACTGGTGTTTTTTATTGCCTATAACTGGATAAATATGGGCAAAATGGGCAAGTTCGCTTTGGTCGAAGGGGCCTTGGTTGTCACTATTGCCTTGTACGTTGCACTGTCTTTTAGGCGACGGTTTCAGCTTATTCGCCAATTATTATTGCTTATTGCTAGCGTGATTACGGGTAGCTTATTGGCGCTATTTGGGCAGGTCTATCAAACGGGTGCGGATACATGGCAGCTGTTTTTCGGTTGGGCTGTATTGATTACGCCTTGGGTTATTATTGCCCGCTTCCCTGCGCTTTGGTTGTTATGGTTGGGGCTCGTCAATGCCGGTCTCATCCTATATTTCGGCGTTACGGACTTTGCCTTCGTCAGTTATTTTTATGAAGGTGTCTTACAAATAGGCGTGCTTGCCGCTGTCAATTTTGTGGCGCTAAACTTGTGGCTCATGTTTATCGACCGTCAACCACCATCAGTCACACGCAGCCGATTTAAGTCCGAGCTGGATTGGAGCATTTATGTCGTCGGTTTACTCAGCAGCTATTTTATTACCTACCTTGCCATTCTTTATGTCTTTGATGACGCCAATATTTTAATGATGCTAATTACTTTGCTGCTATGGATGAGCTGGTGCGGATTTATGGTTTGGCGATTTTATTGGTATCGCATCAATCTATTAATGCTGACCTATTTATGTGGCTCTGTCATTGTCGTGGTGATGTTTTGGGCAGGTAAGCTGTTTTTAGACAATTTTGATATGGGTGGTTTTCTCATCTTAGCCCTATTATTGATTGGCATGAGTTCAGCAGCGGTCGTTTGGCTGCGTCATGCGGCACGTTTAAACAGCGAAAACAACCTCCCAAGTGCTGTCGTCAAAGGAGTCAATTATGAGTAATGATATGAATAATCAACACTCGGATAATGTCCTTTTACAGCTACAACAGCTTGGATTGATTGACGGCAATGTGATTGATGCCCGTACTGGTGAGACAAGTGCTAAGGCAACGATAGCGAATAATCACTCTCAAAACGATATTCCTTGGTTTATACAGATACTTTTTGGTCTTAGCGGTATTGTAGCGAGTCTGTTTCTAATTACCTTTCTGTCTTTATTATTGTTCGGCATCGATGGCTTTGACAGCGTGATTGCCTTGTTAATTACAGGTCTAGTACTCAGCGCGGCGGGTTTTGTGCTATTTAGAAATAAACAAAGCCGTGATAATGCCTTTATCAGTAGCCTAGCCTTGGCTATTAGCTCGGCTGGGCAAGCCTACATTGCCTTTGCGTTATTTGATAATAATTTGTCGCATCCTATAGATGTTTGGCTTTTTTTAATCGTGCAAGCCGTTATGACGGTCATTATGCCCAACCGTATCTATCGCCTATTGGGTAGCATAATGACGCTAGGTTTGATGATTTATTTGCTTAACTATTATCATCTACCTGAGGTCAGTTTGGGGCTATTGGCACTGATTACGATTGGCAGCAACTTATCACGTTATTCTCTATTGCAGCGCATACCTAGTAAATGGCGCGCGGATGTTTTCGATATTATTAAAGCCATTGGTTACGCCAGCGCGCTGATGCTGTTGTGCGTTTCTGTGTACTTTATCGCCGCTGAACATAGTCATAGTATTGCTACTTATTATGGCGACACTTTTAGCTATAACTACTATTTGGCCCAAGGACTGCTAACGCTTGCCAGCCTTTATGCCGCCTATCTGATTCTAAAACGTTACGACGTTAAATTGCTATCGGCAGCGGGACTCTTCATTGGTGGTGCGATTGTATTGCTTGGGATAATATCGATTTACGTCTCAGGACTGCTCGCGACCAGCCTTATCATCGTCATTGCGATCGCCAATAGCCAACGGGTGCTGTTAGGTTTGGGCATCACCGCCTTGGTCAGCTATATATTTTGGTATTACTATCAGCTCGATACTTCGTTATTGGTTAAATCTATCTCTATGCTAGTCATCGGTATCGCGCTATTACTTACGCGTTGGCTATTGATTAAAAGCTATCTTGCAAATATAAAACCAAGCGTTAATGATCATCAGGAGCGCCACTCATGAAAAATAAAATTTTGACTAAGCGCTTGATTGATGACACGTCACCATCCACGCATTGGCTAAAAAAACGAGCCGTTACGATTACGATTGCCCTACTGGGGTTAGCACTGATATTGGTCGTAATGACGATGAATATCATCAAATACGAAACCCATCTCACCACTGGCAAAACGGTATTATTAGCACTTGCACCCGTTGATCCACGTGGTTTTATGCAAGGCGATTATATGGTGTTAAGCTATGCACTGGAGCGCGATATTTTTGATGCCATGCGACCAAAGCACCCTCATTCAACACAAGACGAATTAGGCTCAGAACTAGATATAGAATTAGACGAGTTTGATACAGATTTTCGTATTTATGAGCCAAGCGACGGTTATGTCATTGTGAAAATCGATGACAATAATGTGGGGCATTTTGTCCGCTTAGCAGATAGTAATAGTCGTGAAGGTTTAACTAAAAGTGAGCTGCCCATTTATTACCGCCTCCGTAACGGCAGTGTGCAATTGGCGACCAATGCGTTCTTCTTTCAAGAAGGTCATGCTGAGGCGTTTGAAGCGGCTGAATATGGTCTGTTTCGCGTCAATGACAAAGGCGATCCATTACTCACAGAGATGGTAGACGGTGATTTTACAGTCATCGTCGGCGACATGAGCCAAGAGGATAAAGCCTCTCAGTAGACGTTCACGCTGTGACTTATTATGCATTACTACTTATGCTTTACTATACGCGATACGTGCAACGCATAACATTCCTTAACTAAAGTAACATTGAGGGTACTGAGACAAACTTGTTACTGTTGCTCACAACCTAAAAATAAATAAAGGCAATGATTATGCGTAGCGCAACTTATAGTACCTTCGGTAAACCATCTGACGTCCTCAGTTTAGGTGACACGCCTATTCCTGAACCAAAAGCCAATGAAGTTCGGGTCAAAATGGTACTCGCCTCTATCCACAACCATGATTTATTAACCATTCGCGGTCAATATGGCTTCAAACCTGAGCTGCCAGCGATTGGTGGTAGCGAAGCGGTCGGCATTATCAATGCCGTCGGTCAGGATGTCAAAGACTTAAAAGTGGGTCAGCGCGTGGCGGCGGCGAGCGTACAAGCGACATGGGCAGAGTATTTTGTCGCCTCAAAAGACATGGTATTCGTCATGCCTGATAGCTTAGAAGACGAAATGGCGGCGCAGCTCATTGCTATGCCACTCAGCGCGCTGATGCTGATTGAGTTTTTAGAACTAACAAGCGGTCAGTGGGTGATTCATAATGCTGCCAATGGCGCGGTCGGCAAATCGCTCGCCATGCTAGCCGCCGCGCGTGGTATTAACACCATTAATGTCGTGAGAAGTGGCGATGCTATCAAGGAATTAGAAGCACTGGGTATCAAACATAATATCAACACCTCAGATGACGACTGGAAGGATCAAGTGAAAGCCATCCTTGGTGATGAGAAAATCAGTGCCGCGGTTGATTCTATCGGTGGTGAGTCGAGTAATGATCTGCTGGCGTTACTGGGTCATGGTGGCACATTGGCATCGTTTGGCATCATGTCAGGCAAACCAATGGTACTAGATCCAACCCATATTATTTTTAAACAAGCGACGATCAAAGGCTTTTGGGGCAGCAAAATTAGTCAAGAAATGAGCGTTGAAAACAAACAGCGCTTGATTGATGAGCTGATCGAACGTGCTAACAATGGTAATTTAAAACTGCCCGTTGAAGCAACGTTTGATTTGGCGGATATCGTCAAGGCCGTCGATGGCAAATTGCAGGCAAGTAAGAATGGTAAGGTGTTGTTAAAAGCATAAATGACTGTCTTACATACATCGATGTAGTTGCAAATGATGTACGTGCAAATAAAGATACACACCAAACAACCTCACTAGGAATAATATGATGTCTAATAATAAAACCTTTAAAGCCTTAGTCGTCGAAGAAAATAACGACGGCACCTTTAGCAAAAGTATTCAAGAACGCAACGTCAGTGACTTGCCAGAAAATGACCTGTTGATAGAAGTGCATTATTCCTCGTTAAATTTCAAAGATGCCATGTCGGCATCAGGCAATAAAAGAATCACCAGACAATATCCGCATACCCCTGGTATTGATGCAGCAGGCGTTGTTGTCAACGACAAATCAGGCACGTTTACCACAGGGCAAGAAGTATTGGTATTTGGCTATGATCTCGGCATGGATACGGATGGCGGTCTGGGTCAGATGATCTCTATACCTGCCGATTGGGCATTGCCCTGCCCAAAAACGCTGACGTTAAAAGAAGCAATGACTTACGGTACAGGTGGCTTAACCGCAGCACTCAGTATTCAAAAATTAGAAAAAATGGGTGCAAAACCCAGTGATGGTCCAGTCGCGGTAACTGGTGCAACAGGCGGCGTCGGTACGATCAGCATCGCTATTCTGAGTCAGCTGGGTTATGAGGTGATTGCCTTCTCAGGTAAGCCAGAGCAAAGCGAGCATTTAAAAGCATTGGGCGCGAGCGAAGTACGTCATCGCGACACCATCAATGAAATCGGTAACAAGCCTATCGGTCGTGAGCTGTGGGCAAATGCTATTGATACCATTGGCGGCGACTACTTACCAAACCTGCTAAAGCAAACCAAATCTGGCGGTGCGGTGACCAGTTGTGGTTTAGCCAGCGGCGCTGATTTTTCGATGTCGGTGATACCTTTTATCACCCGCGCGGTGTCATTATTGGGTATCGATTCGGTTTATATTCCACTGGCTGATAAAGAAGCCATTTGGCAGCGTGTCGCGACCGATATGAAACTACCTAATCTAGGGAGCTATGGTGAAGAGATTACACTTGAGCAAACGCTAGAATACCTAGATCGCTTTATGTCGAGTAAGGTAGTTGGGCGTTATGTGGTGAATGTGAAGGGATAGATTTTAGGTTTAATATAAAAAAAAGCAGCGCTCGTCTGGGAGGCTGCTTTTTTGTTAAACTCTAATCCAGCTTATACAATATTTCTTTATTCTTTTTAGATTTTTTAAATTTAGAAGGTTCATACTCTTTGATACTTGGCTGAATTAAGTTATCACTAAAGAAAATGACTTCTTTGCCAACTTTGGTTGTATGGGCTGTATGTTTAAATGAAAATTCTTTCCTTTCAAAAGAAGAGTACAATTGCTGTATTTCAGGGACATTATCATAAGATACAATCCACTTTATCTTATCTATCGATTTAATTTTATCCCTTACTGTCTTATGATTATCATCTTTATAATGGTTCATATACAAAGTACTAGCTTTATTATAATACGGAGGATCGAAATAGAATATAACGTTATCATTGGCAGACTCTAACTCAATCTTGTCAATTAAATCTACAGCGTCTTGCCCGTACAAGTTTATATTTTCTCTGTGTTGAGCTATATTTTTTATACGTTTAATTAAGTCGGCTTTGTTAAACCTACAATCCATAGGATACTTACCTTGTTGATCGATACCTCCCATCAATCCACCTTGAATAATTCCTGAACGATTAGTTCTATTCTGGTAAAAAGTGGAGAACCCTAGATCTAACAAATCTGAATCGGCTTTATTATTTTGAACTTCTCTTTGCCTTCTCCATTCATCTACATCAAGCTTAGCGTTCTCAATTAAATTGCAAAGCTCATCTGTTCTATACAATACTGAATGCCAAAAAGCATAAATTGAACGATCTTTATCATTTATCGTTATTTTTTCAACATAACCTTCCATAAGTAGAAAAAGAGCTACTGCTGCTCCTCCAGAATAAGGCTCTACATAATGACCTGTAATTTCATTATCCATACAAACTTTAGCGATAAAAGCAGATAGCCTTGCCTTACCTCCAGGATATCTTAAGGGAGAATAATACATTTTATAACTTACTCATATCAAGTGAGGTTATCAGAACTGATTCGTCTTCTAGCATAAAATCGATTAAGACTACTAGGTTATCACACAAAGTCTTTGCATCATTTGGAATTGCGCCCACATGATAATTATGTATTATTTGATGTGAACGTTGAAGATCAAAATCGTTTAAAGCTGTCTTGATACCTGTGTCTATCACGAGACTAGTAAATCTTTTTTTCAACTCTTCGAAATTAGTAAATCTCCCCTTTCTAAAGGCAGGATCAAAGTAGCTCGAATCCTTCATAAACTGACCATTTGAGTTCTTAGTATTTTCTACTACAAACTTTAAAGTACATTCAAAAGATATACGTGTTAATGCAATTTTTGCATTCGCAGAATCATTTTCTTTCAAGTTATAACATTCATCAATTAGCTTCTTCAAAGCTGGTGGAATCTTCTTTCTTTTAAGTGTAGGCCTATTTTTTACACTATACCTCAAGTTTGCACTAGTGGCATTGGTATTCGTAGCATTGGTATTCGTAGCATTGGTATTCGTAGCATTGGTATTCGTAGCATTCGCATTCGTAGCATTCGCATTCGTAGCATTCGCATTCGTAGCATTCGCATTCGTAGCATTCGCATTCGTAGCATTCGCATTCGTAGCATTCGCATTCGTAGCATTCGCATTCGTAGCATTCGCATTCGTAGCATTCGCATTCGTAGCATTCGCATTCGTAGCATTCGCATTCGTAGCATTCGCATTCGTAGCATTCGCATTCGTAGCATTCGCATTCGTAGCATTCGCATTCGTAGCATTCGCATTCGTAGCATTGGTATTCGTAGCGTTTGGTGCAAACCCACAAGTTTCCAAATCTGTTAAAAAATTTTCAATACTCATGCTTTCTATGGTTCTAGAAGACGTTTTTGGATTTTTAATTAAGTAGTCGACAATTGTATTGATGTATGATCTAAATACAGCTGCATTGTTTATTGTTATTTCGTTTGTATCCCTCTTAAAGCTATATCCACACTTATTCCTTAAAGCAAACATTCGTTCAAATATATATGTTTTACCACCAGTCTCGCCTCTACCTTCTCTTACCAATTTTTTAAAATCTTCTCCTCTAATTTTAGATGCTTCCTGATAGAAAGATCCTATTTTTATAAACTCTTTAGGTTTAGAGTCTATTTCAGTTAAAGACTCCAAAGAACTACCAGATTTAAACAACCTGTAAACTTCAATTGCTTTAGCAATCCGTCCCCATTTTTTAAACAAATTGCTAGTATGCTCAAGTCGTATTCTTTTTTCTAACTCTGATAGATTGTGATACTCCAATACTGGTATTTTATCTATTTCATATCTAGGTAAATCTAAATTATACTTACTAGGTGTTTGTAAAGCTTTTACGGCTGCACACCTCCTATTACCATCTTTAACAATATATTTCTCATCAACCTTGAAGACCCATAAAGGCCTGTCATAATAAAATTCGTCTGCATCTACAATTGCTTTAGTTAACTCTTCAGCTGCTTCTGTAAATAATAAGTACTCGACTATATCACTCTCTTTACTACTACCATTATAAAGCTCAGCAAATCTTGGGTTTTCTTTATCTAGAACCAAATCATCAAGTTTAACTTCTTTTGCAACATAATTTTTATTCATTATAATCATCTCATTTGAAAGCTAAACTTTAGAACTAAAGTCCATAAAAATCTATTATAGGATAATTACACATATAAGTATAATCATCCTTAGTAGACTCATTAAAATTCAACCTACTCCCACTCAATCGTCGCTGGTGGTTTGCTCAACACATCATAAGTCACGCGTGATATCTTAGCAATTGTATTCGCAGTTAGATAAAGATGTGATGAATGTAAAGAGAGTTTCTTACGATCAAACAAAGTCATTTCTACTTTATCAACAGTTAACCACACGCCCAATCAAACTCATTATTCAGCAAATCAATTTGCCCATTACCACCACCCATATTGGCATCGCCAAGCGTTTCTTCAAACTCAATATAAAAAGGGCTAAATTCTGGCATCGCTTGAATGGGATTGGCCGTACCACCAAAATGACTTTTTGCATGAAACCTATCAAGCTTTAGCATCTCACCTTTTTCAGAGAACATCGGAATATAAGCACTCTCACCATCTTCATCTGGCCATTCCTCAAGCATCTTGCCAACGTTAGGATCATCTATTCGGACAACGTGCTTAATAAACTGAGCAGATTCATCTTTAACAAAGCAGGTGCTACCCCATTCTTCAATCTCATAGTCTGGATATATACCATCTTCTTTATTAGGCAGCGGCGTGGACTCACCAGAAAACTCTGCTTCCGTTAGCCAAATCAATGCCCAGCCACCACCAATAATATCTTTCAGATAGGTTTCTTGAGGGTGACGATGGTTAGCATAGCGACTCAGTGACGCCCAAAAATTCTCAGCGTCTGTATCATTCACCTCAGTGAGGTTAGCAATCATATCTTCAACACCGTCTACCCTATCTTCAACATGATCATCCGCTTGAAAAAGCGATATTGCCACGAGATCTTTCCCTTTTATGCGATACGCTTCAGGCACTAATATCGTCCATAAGTGCGCCATCGGTAGACCGTTAATCCTGCTTCGCGGCCATTGAGCCGTGGTGATGCCGACTGGGCGACCAAAAGCCCAACCTTGCCCATGATCTTTATCCGTTAGTTCCAAATCATATGCTTGTTTTAATGGTTCCATCACTTTTGTCTCGCCTCCTTAGATTAACCTTATTTATTAGACGTACTACACCAACCAATACCACTCAGGCGCAAACAAATAGGACATACCCATAGATAGCAATACTGATAATATGCTACCCACAATGGCGCCAACCCATGACGTACCACCCTTTGCCGCTAACTCCTGTTCGACCGTCGCTGGGTGAGCTGTATTACTCATGACTTTTTTTATATTTTTGACGCTGTGACTAAAGTAAAAATAATTACCTAAAAGTCCTGTCAGTACTGCCCATGCGACAAAAAAGCTGGTTTGACCTATAGAGCTATATGCCTCCATACCGAGCAGATGCATTAAAATTAAATCGACCGTATTTATGCCAAGTGCAATACACAAGGCTACTAGGTACATTTTACGATAGCATAACCAAGACGTTCCCAAGAGCAGTCCAGCAATATTAAAACTGTGAATACTCGAGCCATCCTTATTGACTTCTAAACGTGGCTCACTGTCCTTAAACCATTTATTACGGTAGAAATCATCATACTTTTTACCAACGAAGGCTGCCAATAAAGCATCAGCACTTTCAGAGCTGGAAGCCAACTGATTTTTCGGGATTTGCGCATCTTTAGAAATATTAACCGCCGTTAATGGTGGCGGTGTTTGTGCTTGAACGTCAGAGAGCTGATGCCCACATTTTGAACAAAATCCTGCCTCGCTTGAGTTTTCTTGATTACAGTTATTACAAAGCATCTTATCCCTTAATTTTACTAAATACTGAACGATTGATAGGCTTATCTCGACTTTAATAAATAATAGCCAATTAAAGTTGACTATATTATAGATAATAAAGACAAATGTTCAATGAAAAATTAGAGGATTCTTAGTAGCCTGTTTGTTTTAACCAAAAAAAGCACCCAACCAAGTTGAGTGCTTTTTTATCGCTATATTTAACTAATCTAATTATCGATTAGTCGTATATCAATTCGAAAACATAAGTTGAAAAGCTATTTAGATAAGTTTACGTAGTCTAAAATGGTAACAAGGCAACCGAGCGCAGATAGTACGTGTTTGTACATCTAGCTAGGTTAACACCGTTACCGTTTAGAATACTTAAACGGTTTATTCCCACTCAATCGTCGCAGGCGGCTTGCTCGACACATCGTAAGTCACGCGAGATACTTCAGCGATTTCATTCATAATGCGATTCGATACCGTCTCGATCAAATCATACGGCAGATGCGCAAAGCGCGCAGTCATAAAGTCTACGGTTTCAACAGCACGTAGCGCGATTACCCACGCATAGCGGCGACCATCACCAACCACGCCGACTGATTTAATCGGTTGGAATACCGCAAATGCTTGCGCAGTCTTCTCATACCAGCCTGATTTTTCTAACTCTTCCATAAAGATAGCATCAGCAGAACGCAAGATATCAGCGAATTCTTTGGTAACTTCACCAAGGATACGCACGCCCAAACCCGGTCCTGGGAACGGATGACGGTTAATCATTTTGGCTGGTAAACCAAGGGTAATGCCCAATTTACGGACTTCATCTTTAAACAAATCACGCAACGGCTCAACCAACTCAAACGCCAAATCATCTGGCAAACCACCAACGTTGTGATGGCTCTTAATCACATGCGCTTTACCTTGATGCGACTTCGCTGATTCAATGACGTCTGGATAAATCGTGCCTTGCGCTAAGAATTCGATGACTTTACCATCGCTTTGCTCACTGATTTCACGCGCACTATTAGCGAAGACGTCGATAAAGGTTTTACCGATGATTTTACGTTTGGCTTCCGGATCAGACTCGCCAGCCAATGCGGTTAAGAATAACTCTTCAGCATCGACACGAATGACTTTTACACCCATGTTTTCAGCGAAGATTTGCATCACTTGGTCGCCTTCGTGTAGACGCAAGAGACCGGTATCGACAAACACGCAAGTCAGCTGATCGCCAATCGCTTTATGCAATAATGCCGCGACGACTGAACTGTCCACACCACCTGAAAGACCGAGCAATACTTGCTTATCTCCGATTTGCTTCTGCAATTGTGCGATACGCATATCGATGATGTTGTCAGGCGTCCAGCTACCGGCGCAGCCACAGATTTCATGGACAAAACGTCCTAGTAATGCAGAACCTTGTGCGGTATGCGTCACTTCAGGATGGAACTGCAAACCATAATAATGGCGCGAATCATCAGCCATAATTGCAATCGGACAGCTTGGCGTGCTGGCAACGATATCGAAACCTTGTGGCGCATCGACCACTTTATCGCCATGACTCATCCAGACATTTAGTTTAGCTGCAGCGTCTTCGATACCATCAGTCAGCGTTGATTTGCCATCGATATTGATGGTTGCTGCGCCAAATTCATGGATATCACTGGCATGAACTTTACCACCGAAGCGCTCTGCCATCGCTTGCATACCATAGCAGATACCCAATACGGGTACGCCTAGATCAAATACGGCATCATTGATGCGTGGGCTGTCATCTGCGTGGACGCTCTCAGGACCGCCAGATAAGATAACGCCTTTTGCGCCAAAATCGATAATGCGCTGAGTGTCGATATCATAAGGAAACATCTCACAGAATACGCCTGAATCACGGACACGGCGGGCGATAAGCTGGCTGTACTGTGAGCCAAAATCGAGAATTAAGATGCGATCTTCTTTAATAGTAGGAACGTTGGCAGCAGTTGTCATAACGTAGTGTCCATCAATAAATAAATTGGTGCGCTATTTTAACAAGTTTGAGCAGTCTATTGGTTATAAAAATACGCTAATCTGCTAACTGGTATATAAATCTATAGCTCATCAGTATAAACCTCTACTTTATTTCATAAATGAATGCATTTCTTCTATATTTTTCTACATCTAGGTAGCGATGATAAGGCACTGTAGAGTAATCAACAGAATAAAAACGCGATTAATTGACCTAATGCTTTTATAGGCAACGCCTAAATTCTGGTTCAAGCATTATTACAAATAAGTGTTATTACAAAGCAGCCATTATACTTTTTTACCTAGCATTCTACAGAGAAGCTTGTATCAGTATCGCCTATGACTACCGTATATTATTAGGCAACACGTAGACTTCACCCGAAACCTTCTCTAGCTTAGTCTCACCGCATTGGTATTTTTATATATTAGGGTTTATTGGTGTTATTTGGCACTACTTAGCGCATAGACTGATAGTTTTGGTGGGGAATAAAGAATTAGCAAGTCGGAACAGCACACCAATCGTTGTTGACTAATGTACAGAAAACAGTTACTTATTATAGTCACAGATAATCATAATAAATTGACAGGTATGTCCCTATGAGCAAAATCAAAGCCCTTATCCGAAAACGCCCTAAATCTGACCCGTCTAAAGCTATTTCAGTCAATTCTGATAACCAAAACACCAATAACGCCAGTATAGATGCTGCCTCAAAGGGTCATACGGTAAATACCCCAATCGAGCAAACGCGCTGGAATGGCTGGGGCAATATCAATATTAATAAAAAAGTCTCAGCGCATGGGGCAAAACTGATCAAATCGCACATTGGTAAAACCAAAAAACTATCATCAGTGAGCTTACAGCAAGTACTTAAAACCGTGCCCAAATCCCGCTTGCCTGTTGCTATGACTGAGCTTGATACCGTATCTGTCGATAACGAAGTGAGACTTAGACATGCTCGTGGCCAAAGCTTTCCAGACTGGATAGCCATGCATGGTGGCGACTTTGAAGTTTTTCCTGATGGGGTCGCTTTTCCTGAATCGACCGCTGATGTCGAAACTTTATTAAAGCTAGCGAGCGAGCACGACCTTATCGTCATTCCTTTCGGTGGCGGCACTTCAGTAGCGGGTCATATCAATCCACAAAAAGGCTCACGCCCCGTATTGACCATCGCCATGAGCAAAATGGATCAACTCATTGATTTAGACAATGATAGCCAAATTGCGACCTTTGGCGCAGGTACACAAGGGCCAGCAGTCGAAGCACAACTGGACGCACACGGCTACCGCTTGGGACATTATCCTCAGTCTTGGGAGCTATCGACACTGGGCGGCTGGATTGCAGCGCGTTCTAGTGGTCAGCAGTCGTTAGGCTACGGGCGCATCGAGCAGATGTTTGCCGGTGGAACGCTTGTGACCCCAAAAGGGATATTGAATATAGCTGATTTCCCAGCGTCAGCGGCAGGACCTGATCTGCGTGAGATGATGATGGGCACCGAAGGCCGCGCTGGTATTTTTACGACAGTCAAAATGCGGGTACAACCACAACCCGAAGAAGAGCTGTTTAAAGTTGCTTTTTTACCGAACTGGGCAGCGGGTAAAGAAGTGCTTAGACAAGCGGTTCAAAAAAATATTCAATTATCAATGCTACGCCTAAGCAATGCGGTCGAGACTGACGCACATCTACATTTAGGTACTACGCCTAGCCAGTTTATGGCCATTAGTACTTATCTAAAAGCACGTGGACTGAGCTCAAAAAAAGTCATGCTCACTTATGGCGTCTCAGGGGATAAAGCACAGAATAAATTGGCACTGACGCAATTTAATAAGCTATTAAAACAGCACGGTAGTGTTACGGGTAAAATAACCGATATCATGGGTAGTGTCTGGGCACATGGACGCTTTAAATTCCCTTATTTGCGTGGGACGCTGTGGGAAAAAGGCATCATGGTCGATACCTTTGAGACCGCCACCAACTGGAATCATATCGACGAGCAGATGCAGCAGATGCAAGAAGCGGTGAAAAATGCTCTGGCAGACGAAGACGAAGACGAAAACGTCATGGCTTTCACTCATATCTCACATGTCTATAAGCAAGGTGCCAGTCTTTATACCACCTACTTCTTTAGAGCAGCCAAAGATCACGCCAGCACGTTAAGCCGCTGGCAAAAAATCAAACATGCTGCCAGTTCAAGTCTAGCCAATGGCACAGCGACGATATCGCATCAACATGGCATCGGCCGCGATCACGCCCCCTATCTTGCTGCCGAAAAAGGCAAGCTCGGTCTACAAGTAACTAGCGATATGCTCAAAAGCTTGGATCCTGAACAGCGTATGAATCCGGGTGTTTTAATCGAAGACTAAAAGGCAGCTACAGCCCGACTAGATGGCTTAGAAACACTGAGTCACTAATTAACCTGAGTGCAAATTACGACGGATCATTTATGAACCAAGCCAATCAGCATGATCAATATCAGCAACGCCAGCAAGCATTAGCGCCTTTATCTCGCCGCTTGTCTCAAAAAGACCCTTGGGATATACTCATCATCGGTGGCGGTATTACCGGCGCTGGTATTGCTCGCGAAGCAGCACGGCGCGGCTTAGCAGTTTTATTAATCGAGCAAAAAGACTTTGCGTGGGGCACGTCCAGCCGCTCTAGTAAAATGGTACATGGCGGGCTGCGCTATATTGCCTCAGGTGACTATAAAACCACCTTGCTGAGTGTCCGTGAGCGCGAGCGCATGCTCAGCGAAGCAAGTGGTCTCGTCAACGAGATGCATTACGTCATGCCGCATTATAAAGGCAAGTTTCCACCGCCATGGATATTCAACACCTTGCTACGCGTCTACGATGGCTTGGCAGGCAAGCGCTACTCTAAATACTTTAAAAAAGACGCTTTTTTACAGCTTAATCCGCACATCAAACAAGAAAAACTTTTGGGCGCTAGTCAGTTTAGTGATGCAGTGACTGATGACTCACGCCTTGTGATGCGGGTACTTGATGAGGCGATTAATGATGGCGCGCAGGCGATTAACTACCTTAAAGCTGAGTCTTTAATCACCAATGAGCAAGGCTTGGTGACGGGTGCTACTCTATTAGATACTTCTGCTGAAGATAGCAATCATACTTACGATGTCCATGCCAAAGTGGTGGTTAGTGCTACGGGTGCTTGGGCAGACACCTTACGAATGCAAGCCAGTAAGCAAACGGAACACAGCTTTAATAAGCAAATTCGTCCGTCGCGTGGCAGTCATTTGGTGGTCAGTCAAGAGCGCTTACCGCTCAATCAAGCCTATACTTTTTTGCATCCTGTCGATAAAAGGGCCGTCTTTGTCTTTCCGTGGGAGAATCGAACTGTCCTCGGAACAACCGATTTGGATCATCCGCCATTAGACGATAACGAAGTCGGTATCACTAATGAAGAGGTGGATTACCTATTGGCGGCGACCAATAATCTCTTTGTTAATGTAGACATTAGCCGCAAGGATATCATCAGCTCATGGGCAGGCGTACGTCCACTGATTTCTGATGGCGGTGATGGTAAGCGCGTCAGCCCAAGTAAAGAGAAACGCGACCATAGCGTCTGGTTGGATAATAATTTGGTCACTGTTAGTGGCGGCAAGCTAACCACCTTTCGCCTAATCGCCCTTGATGTGCTAAAAATTTGTCAACAAGTACTGGCATTTAATGAAGCAGATAGCAAAGAGCTTGGCTCATTAAATACTGAAGTCTTTAGTAATCAACCGCCAACCAATCCTAAATTTACCACCTTACCAAAACCCCTACAACAACGCTTACAAGGATTTTATGGTCTACAGCTTGATGCATTATTAGAGTTAGCACATGATGATGATTTGGCTTATGTGACCGATAGCAATATTATCTGGGCGGAGATTCGCTTTGCTGCTCGCTGTGAGCAGGTCATTCACTTGGACGATTTGTTACTGCGACGCACGCGCCTAGGATTGATACTGCCACATGGCGCAATGACGCCGTTGATTAGCGATAGGCTCAAACAAATATGTCAGCAAGAGCTGGGCTGGAATGAGCAAAAATGGCAGCAAGAAGTTGACCGTTATACACAATTATGGCAACGCTACTATCATCTGCCTGCGGCTTAAAGCTTATTTTTATTATTGCTTATCACTACATAGTTAAGGATGACTGTGACCCATAACCTTGATACTCCTATTTACTTCTTAGCCATAGACAATGGCACCCAAAGCGTCAGGGCACTTATCTTTGACCAATTTGGAACCGAGATTGCCAAAGCCCGCGTCATTATCGAACCGTATTTTTCAACGCAGCCAAATTTTGCGGAGCAGCATGCCGACTACTATTGGAAAAAATTAAGCGAAGCCTGTCAGCAATTGTGGCAAAACTGCGATATTACGCCCGAGCAAATTGCCGGCGTCAGCCTCGCCACCCAGCGCTATACCATGATATGTTTGGATAAAGACAAACAGCCACTGCGTCCTGCCATAGTGTGGATGGATTTGCGTCGCGGCGAAACCAATGACATAGGCTTGCTCAATCCACTCACTAAAGTCATCGGTATGAGTGAGTTGGTACAAGAGGCACAGCAAAAAGCTCGCTGTAATTGGCTTGCTCATCATGAACCAGAAATGTGGGCAAAAACCGCTCATTATGTCAATTTGTCCGCCTATCTCACCTATCAGCTGACAGGCGAGCTTATCGACTCCGCCGGTCATGCTTTAGGCTACCTGCCATATGATTACAAAGCCCAAGCTTGGTTTAAGCCAAATAACCTCAAATGGCGACTGTTTAGTTGCAGACTAGAGCAGATGCCTAAGATTGTGCCGCCAGGGCAGCTACTCGGTTCTATTAGTACAAAAGCAGCCAAAGCCACTGGTATTTTAGCAGGCACACCAATGATTGCCGCTGCTAGCGATAAAGCCTGTGAAGCGTTGGGCTCTGCTGGACTTGCCGCCGATACCGCCTGCTTAAGCTTTGGCACTACCGCGACCGTCAATACCACCTCAAAAAATTATGTTGAAATACTCAAGCACATGCCCGCTTATACCGCCGCCGCACCAAATTACTACAATCATGAGTACATGATTTATCGCGGCTTTTGGATGGTCAGCTGGTTTAAAGAGCAGTTTGCCCAGTATGAAGAGCAGCTGGCAAAAACGCAGGGCATCGATACCGAAAAACTCCTCGATCAAGCGGTGAAAGACATTCCAGCGGGCTGTATGGGGCTAACGATGCAGCCATACTGGTCACCCGGTGTTCGTCATCCGGGGCTTGAGGGCAAAGGCGCACTCATTGGCTTTGGTGATGTGCATACGCGAGCGCACGTTTACCGCGCAATTTTGGAAGGACTGGCTTATGAGCTAAAGCTTGGTTTTGATACCATTGAAAAGCGTACAGGCAAACCCATCAAACACTTGCGTGTCTCTGGTGGCGGCTCTCAAAGTGACTCAGCCATGCAGCTGACGGCAGATATCTTTGGCATGCCCGCTTATCGACCGCATACTTATGAAGCCTCAGGCTTAGGCGCGGCTACTAATTGTGCAGTAGGGCTTGGCGTTTATCCCGACCATTTAACCGCCACTAAGGCAATGGTGCATTTGGGCGATGAATTCTTGCCTATTGACGCCAATGTTCAGCTCTATAAACGCTTATATAATGAAGTCTATCTAAAAATGTATGAGCGCTTAAAACCTTTATACCAAAGCATTCAAGACATCACGGGATATCCAGCTAAATGATATTACTGTTTAAAAGCATCGCTATTTAATGCAGTATGCATACGAGTTAGCCCTTCTATCAGCAGCGCTTTAGGGCACGCTACATTAAGGCGCATTTTAAGATGCCCTTCATTACCGTACTTAATGCCTGCGCTAAGCTCAACTTTAGCCTCTCTAAGCGCGTCATAGAGTATTTGATCGTCTTGCGTATATGCCGAGCAATCTAGCCAAATCAAATACGAAGCTTCTGGACGCATCACCTTAATTTTAGGTAAATGATCTTCTAAGAATTGCAAGGTTAATTCAATATTAGCTTCTATATAAGTCAGCGCCTGCGCCAACCACTCACCACCCTCTTCATAAGCCCTGCGCATTACCGTATAAGCAAATAAATTCAGCTCATGCTCGTCACTTAAGCGTTGCTGCTGGTTAATTTTGGTGAGTAATGTGCTATCTTTAGCAAATATCATTGAACCTTTGATGCCAGCAATATTAAAGGTTTTGGTCATCGAGGTTACGCTCACCACCTTGTGCTCATAGCCTGTTGCTAGGGTTAAAAAAGGCGTAAATGTATGCCCTTTCAAGGTTAAATCTTGATGAATCTCATCACTCACAATCGCCACATCGTGCTTTTTGCAGATTAAAAGCAGCGCTTCAAGCTCATCCGCTGTCCATACACGTCCGCCCGGATTATGCGGATTGCAGAATAAATATAGCTTAACTTTATGCTTGATAATTTTAGCTTCTATATCAGCTAAATCCAGATAGTATCGCCCCTCATTCTCCTTTAATGCAGAAGTCACCAGCTTACGATCGTTGTCCAACACCTTGGTCATAAAGGGCGTATAAATAGGGTCATTGATGAATACCGCATCCCCTACCTCGGTAAATACTTTCATCATCAGCACCAAACTTGGCACGACACCCGGAGAAAACAGGATATCCTGCTGCTCCAGCCACAAGTCATAACGACTGCCATGCCAGTCGATAATCGCTTGATACAACGGCTCAGTCGGCACGGTGTAGCCCAATATGCCATGCTGCGCTACTTGCTCAATCGCCGCTAAAATAGGCTGAGCAGTTTTAAAGTCCATATCCGCGACCCACAGCGGAATGGTGTCATCGGTATAATGCCATTTAAACGACCCCGTATCACGTCTGTCTATTATTTCATCAAAGTTGTACAGCACCGATGCTCTCCTTTACGGTAGTTTTATATTATAACTGTTCATTCGTCGGCTTAAATGACCTTTGAAAATATAATGCTATCATTATTTGAATAATGGTTAAAAATTAGTGTTACATTAATGTTGCGGACTCTACATATGATCAAGTTATTTATGCCAGAGTATGCTCATATTGCAAGGATTGTGATCTATCAGCTTTTACCCAAACCCCCTACTAAGCCAAGATGGCTTGTCTAAAAGGATTTAGCATGATGAAAATGGATTCCCTATCAAAATTAGCACTCAAAATCAGTTCCCTTACTCTCGCCATTGCCGCAACTTCTGCATGCACTGCTATGGCAACAGGTGCTGACTCCCAAGTTTCAAATACCCAAACCACTACGAATAGTACTGCCATTACTTTAGGCAATAGTGCTATGTCTAGCGGCACTAACGACACGGTTGCTATCGGTAATATGGCCAATGCAGGTCTGAACTCAGCAACCGCTGTCGGCGGTCAAGCCAACGCTGCAGGTTTAGGCTCAACCTCTATCGGTTGGCAATCAAAAGCCACTGCCGAACGCGCGCAAGCGTTTGGTCATCTAGCCAATGCTAGCGGTGTTCGCTCTACCGCAGTCGGCGAAGCGGCAATCGCTGGTGGTACTAACGATACGGTCGCTGTCGGCAATAAAGCCAATGCAGGTCTAAACTCCGCAACGGCTGTTGGCGGGGAAGCCAATGCCGCAGGTTTAGGCTCAACGTCTATCGGTTGGCAATCAAAAGCCACTGCCGAACGCGCGCAAGCCTTTGGTCATATAGCCGATGCTAGTGGCGTACGCTCTACGGCAGTGGGTGAAGCGGCAGCCGCACAAGGTGCAAACTCGGTAGCACTAGGCAATAAATCTATGGCTGGCGGCATGAATAGCATCGCTATCGGTAACGAGGCAAAAGCGACCAAAAACAACCAAGTCGTCTTAGGTAAGGCTGGACAAGTGCAATCTAGTACCGCAGCACAGTCAGGTACGGTCAGAATCGTCACTATCGATGACAACGGCACTTTAGGCACTATGATGGTTGACTACTATAAAAAATCAGCTAAATAATAGTAGTCAATCAGTGCCAAACTACTAACGCTGGTGCAGTTATCACCAGTTATACTCGATAAAATAATGAGACCTCGCCATGGCGGGGTTTTTGCTATTTGAGATTACGGTACTAGGTTTAGGGGTTTGGCGTGGGGCTTTAGATAGGTTGAACTTCAGAAAAGATCTATCGTCCCACAAACTCAGCTTCCCGTCTCTCAACCATCGCCATCGCACCCTCTTTCGCATCTTCTGAATGAAACAAATGCGGCAGATAACCATGAATATTAGCTAATGCTACTTTTGCGCCATTGCGACTGGCCTCTTGTGCTGAGGATAGTAATCCTTGTACGCCAAGCGGTGCAGCTTTGCAAATCTCTTTAGCGATAGTTAGCGCGCGCTCGTATTCTTCTCCATTTGCCACCACTTCGCTGACCAAATTCAGTCTATCAGCCGTTTGCGCGTCAAAGTTTTTACCTGTTAATAGATACGGCATGGCTTTTTGCCAGCCAGCTGCTGCTACAAAGCGTACAGTCGCGCCACCAAACGGCATAATACCGCGCTGAACTTCCATTTGCGCAAAGTTGCAGTTATCACTAGCGATAACGACATCACTATTGAGCATCAACTCAATCCCAGCGGTAAAGCAAGTGCCTTGTACTGCGACGACGACTGGTTTAGTGCGCAGTTTGCCACCGATTCCCCATGGATCTATTTGGGTTTCATCGAATTCAAATGCGCCTTTATCCCATTTATCTTGCAGCTCCATTAAATCAAGCCCTGCGGTGAAGTGCTCACCGTGAGCGAATATCAGCGCACAGCGAAGATTGGCATCGTTTTCATAATTAGTGAGTGCCTCAGACAATTGCTTAATCATATGGCTATCAAAGGCATTGCGTTTATCCGCGCGATTGAGCCCGATCAAGCAGATGTAATCTTGGACGTCATAGGTAATGCGAGTGTCATTGCTAGTAGAATTACTATTATTACTTTCCGTAGTCATGTTTTTCTCCTTATTAGAGCGATCGTTTTATGGTTTGTCACATGGCGAATTAACACTGATAAAAATCATGTAACTTACTTTCAATATAGACATACGTTCGGTGCAACGCAAGCATCGTTTTAGCATGAGTATCAATAGCTGATATCAATATTAGTTGACCTCATTTACGCTAATGTGCAACTATTGTCCAACTCAAGAAATGAATCAGAGCACGTTATGGAATTTTGGCACGGTTTTTTGCTTATCACCAGCGTCCATCTACTCGCTGCCGCCTCTCCGGGTCCTGATTTTGTATTGGTCTCGCAGCAGACTTTAGCAAAAGGTAGACGCACGGGTTTGATTTGTAGCCTTGGCATTACTTTAGGTCTTGCGATACACATCACTTATTCGGTGCTAGGACTGGCAACGGTGATTGCCCATTCGCAGCCATTACTTACTGCTATTAAATGGTTAGGTGGCAGTTATCTTATTTATTTAGGTTGGCAAGGTATTCAAGCCAAACCGAAAAAAGCATCAGATTTAGAAAATTCAGCAGAGCTAATAGATTCAGGTGTTCACGTTTCACAAGATATTCTTATTAAGCAAACGACTTCTACCAATCATACCGAACTTTCTGATAAAGCCATTTCTAATAAAAAACTGCCTACTGATACAGAATCAACCGCTTCCATCCTACGTCGTGGCTTTTTTTGTAATGTGTTTAATCCAAAAGCACCAGTATATTTCGTCGCGATATTTACACTCGTACTCTCACCCGATATACCGCTGTGGCAACTGGCTATTTATGGCCTATGGATGATGGTCTTGCAGATGGCATGGTTTAGTACCGTGGTGATGTTACTGTCTATTCCTGCCGTTCATCGTCGCTTTCAGCGTTTTGAACATTGGATCGACCGCGTATTGGGTACAGCGATGATAATATTGGGATTAAATCTTATTTTACGTAGTCGATAAGACGCTAGTGACTCGTGAAATCTGCTAAAATGGTGCATTATATTCAAACATCAAAGCCCGATACTATGACCAGTAAGCCTATAAACCGTCGCCCGACCGCCAATAATCACAGAAACCGCTCGCCTGAGACTGCCAAAAAATTAGGGCAGCTGCATCCGCGCAATCCGCACCAAGGTCGTTATGACTTTGTAGCATTGACTCGTGCCTTACCAGAGCTTGCCAAGCACACCATTACCAATCCTAAAGGTGAGTCGACGATTAACTTCTCCGATCATCAAGCGGTACGAGTGCTCAATCAGGCACTACTAGCAAATTATTATGGCGTGAAATTTTGGGATATTCCTGAAGGTTATCTCTGCCCACCGATCCCTGGTCGTGCCGACTATATCCATTATATCGCTGACCTGCTCGCGCAAACGACGCATGTTAATAAAGACAATACCCCGCCGACTGGCAAAGAAATCCACGCCCTCGATATCGGTACTGGTTCTAGTGCTATTTATCCGATTGTTGGTAGTCAAAGTTATGGCTGGCGCTTTACCGCTTCAGACATTGACCCAATTTCGGTCAATACCGCCGCTCTGATTTGTGAGACCAATCCAAAGCTAAAAAGTGCGGTTAAAGTCAAACTACAGACCGAACCTAAATTTATTTTTAAAAATATCATCGGTCGCCAAGATTACTTTGATGTGGTGGTTTGCAACCCGCCATTCCATGCCTCATTAGAAGAAGCGATGGAAGCCAATAGCCGTAAGCAGCATAATTTGCAACGACATCGCGGTAAGAATGAGAACGCACAAATTAGCCGCAGCTCAACCAAGTCTGGTAATGCCGCGCAAAACCTAAACTTTGGTGGTCAGCATAAAGAGCTATGGTCTGAAGGCGGTGAGATTGCCTTCTTAACCAAAATGGCAAAAGAGAGTCAAGATTTCGCTGAGCATGTTGGCTGGTTCACAAGTTTAGTCTCAAAATCAGAAAACGTGAAACCAATGCAATTGCTGTTAAAACAACTTGGTGTTGCCCAAATGCGCATCATTGAGATGAGCCAAGGTCAAAAAAGTACGCGTATACTTGCATGGCGTTTTGATACTGACGAAGAATAGATAGTAGTTAATATAAAATAGTTATAGTTTCACGTGAAACAAAGCCTTTATTAAAAAAGCACCCCTTTGATCATCAAAGGGGTGCTTTTTATTATAGAGAATCAATTTAAATAATGATGCTTATTAACGGATAAACATCACCTTTATACCAATGGCTATCAATACTAATCCACCAAGTATCTCAGCTTTATCCTCGAGCCAAGTTCCAGAAGACTTACCTAAATAGATACCGAAAAAGCCAAATCCAGCGGTGATAATAGCGATAATGAAGCACGCTAGCCATGCATTAACTGCCAGTAAGTTTAAAGTAAAGCCTGCTGCCATTGCATCAATACTGGTGGCAATAGCCAATGTAAACATCATACGATGGTTGATTTTTTCTTGTATATTTTCATCGAAACTGCCTGCTAATACCGCTTCAACCTCACCATTAAACGCTTCATATAACATCTTAGCGCCAAGCACAATAAGAATCCCACCACCAATCCACGGGGCAGCAGTCGCTAACCAGCCTAGCAATACTGCACCCAATAGATAACCTATCAGCGGCATCACACCCTGTGCAATACCAAAATACAGTGCTGCATAAATAGCTAAACGCAGCACATAAGCAGATGAGTGCTTTTGCGATTTAGCTCCTAGCCCAATTGATACCGCAAATGCATCCATCGCCAAGGCTATCGCAAGTAAAAAAACTTCGATCATTTCTATATCCATTATCTAAAGCAATTTGTAAATTAAGTTTCACGTGAAACAATTCTAACATTAAAAAACCACCGCCTTGATTGCCAAAGCGGTGGTTTTTTAATTAATTAACAATGATTTCGCAACTCTTTATGTTCAACTTAGAGGCCCAACCTAGATGTCTAAATTAGACACCGTCAATGCGTTCTCTTCAATGAAAATACGACGCGGTTCAACATGATCACCCATCAAGCAGGTAAACATATGATCCGCCGCAATCGCATCTTCAATCGTCACGCGTAGCATACGACGGTTTTCAGGATCCATCGTGGTATCCCAGAGCTGATCTGCGTTCATTTCACCCAGCCCTTTATAGCGCTGAATTGCTAGACCACGACGCGCATCAAGCATCATCTGCTGCCAGAGATAATCAAAGTCGCGTACAGGAATGTCTTTGGTCGTACCAGTCGTTGCTTCACGGCGGATAAAGGCATCCTCTGCAAGCAAGGTATTCCATTCAGCAGACAGACGCAGCAACTTGCTGTACTCGCCGGAATTGATAAAGCTAGCATCTAGCAGATAATGATGGGCTAACTGGTGCACATACACCGTAATACGCGGTAGCCACTGTGCTTTTGCTACTGGAGCTTCAGCGTCAACATTTTCCCCGCCTTCAACTTCAATGACAGGCTTCATACCCAATAAATCAGCAGCAGCAGCATCCATATTTTTAGGCTGCGGCGCATGGATATTGACCAGTTCAATCTCCGGACTCAAATCACTACCGAAGTGCTCAAGCTGGGCTTGCATTGCCTCTTTCCAAGCTTGCATCGCAGGCAAATCATAAGTCATATCAGTGCTAAGCTTCGGCGTATGCGTCAGCGCATCCAATAACACCGCTGGGAAACGAATCTGCAAACGTGCCTTTATCAGCTGCGTTTGGTTATAGTCATTTAGTAGCGTTTCTAGCGCTTGCCCCGTAATAGCAGGAGCATCGGCACTGATATGCAGCTTAGTATTATCAATCGTTGATGATAATAAATACGCTTTAAGTGCTTCGTCGTCTTTTAGATACAGCTCTTGACGACCTTTTTTCACTTTATAAAGCGGTGGTTGGGCGATATAAATATAACCACGTTCGATCAACTCAGGCGTTTGACGGAAGAAGAAAGTCAGCAACAGGGTACGAATATGTGATCCATCAACGTCCGCATCGGTCATGATGATGATTTTATGATAACGTACTTTATCCGGATTATATTCGTCTGGACCAATGCCACAACCAAGCGCAGTGATGAGGTTACCAACCTCAGCAGAAGACAGCATTTTGTCAAAACGTGCGCGCTCTACGTTTAGGATTTTACCTTTCAGTGGCAAGATCGCTTGGGTTTTGCGGCTACGACCTTGTTTTGCTGAACCACCTGCAGAGTCACCCTCCACAATGTACAGTTCTGACAATGCTGGATCTTTTTCTTGGCAATCTGCCAACTTACCGGGCAGACCAGCGATATCTAACGTGGTCTTGCGACGCGTCATCTCACGGGCTTTACGAGCGGCATCACGAGCACGAGCGGCATCAATGATTTTGCCAGCAATAGCCTTACCAGCGCTTGGATTCTCTTGCAGATAATCATTAAACTTATCATGCATTGCTGATTCGACAGCAGATTTCACTTCACTTGATACCAGTTTATCTTTGGTTTGACTCGAAAACTTAGGATCTGGAACTTTAACGGATACGATAGCAGTTAGACCTTCACGCGCATCATCACCAGTAGCAACGACCTTCTCTTTTTTAAAGAGATTCTCGCGATCCATATAGGTATTCAAACAACGCGTCAACGCTGAACGAAAGCCAGATAGATGCGTACCACCATCCCTTTGGGGAATATTGTTAGTGAAACAAAATACTTTTTCGTTATAAGTATCTGTCCACTGTAACGCCACTTCGACGCTGATACCGTCATCTTGCTCACTCACAAAATGAAAGACTTCATTGATGCCATCTTTACCGGCATTAATGTAGCTGACAAATTCTGACAAGCCGCCTTTGTGTTCAAACTCATGACGCTTATCAATACGCTCATCCGTTAAAACAATGCGTACGCCCGAGTTCAAAAATGATAGCTCACGCAAACGCTTCGCTAAGATATCGTACTCAAAGATGGTGCCAGTAAACACATCGCTACTTGGATAAAAGCGAATTTGTGTACCGGTTTTGTCGGTTGGCTCCATTTGCTGAATGTCCGCATCAGGCACCCCATCAGTATAGGTTTGATGATAGTGATAGCCTTCACGCCAGATATTCATTTCAAGCTTTTTCGATAGGGCGTTAACGACCGAGACACCAACACCATGTAAGCCGCCTGATACTTTATAGCTGTTATCATCGAACTTACCGCCTGCATGCAAGACAGTCATAATGACCTGCGCCGCAGATACACCCTCTTCTGGATGGATATCGACAGGAACGCCACGACCGTTATCCATGACGCTCACAGATTCGTCTTCGTGGATAATGATATCGATTTGATCACAATGACCCGCCAGAGCCTCATCGATAGAGTTATCCACCACCTCAAAGACCATATGATGTAAGCCTGTACCATCATCCGTATCACCGATGTACATACCAGGGCGTACGCGTACCGCTTCTAACCCGCGCAATACACGAATATCTTTGGAGCTATAATCAGAAGGTAAACTTTCAGGAACCACCGCTGGTGCCGTAGTTTCAGCAATGCTGTCTGACGTCAGTTGCTCGTGGTCGGTAGGTAATGAATCACTCATGTGCATTCCTTAATCTAGCCATAATCAGCCGTTTGTTATTAGCGCACCACTACGATGACGCCTCATAACGTTATTTTAGACTTAATTTTTATAGTCAAAACCTTTGATAAGCATTACCAGCTAAAACACGATTAGCTGAAAATTCTTGAGTGTTGATAGCGACTTAAAAAGAGTTTCAAGTCCGCGCTTTTTTTCTCTAACATCGGCTTCTTTTTTTAAACATTATAAAAACCAAGATAGCAAATAAAACATCTATTTATCAAATACTTAGAAATTTACAGGCATTGGAAAACACCTATATAACGCCATCAAACAACTTGCTGAGAACAGGACAAAAATAAAGCCCTATTTTAGCATTTTTTTGCCTCTAAGTCACTGTTTACTGAGCGTTTTATGCCTATAAAACCAGCTCGCAAAGATAGCCTATATCATTACGAAACGACAGGTAGATAAGTATCGATATGAAAGACCATGGAGAAAGGAAATAAAATAAAGGAGATAATTAAGGACTAAAGGTTTGACCTTGTTTCACATGAAACATATTAGGTTCTGACCAATATTCATGCACTAACGGCAAAATATCATCGGTTAAGCTGGTCATAAATACCTGACATGGCAGCTGCGCTAACGTCGACAATAGAATATCTATCGCCCTACCATCAAGCTCTGCAGTAATATCATCTAGCAATACCACTGGTGTCACCTGAACATGAGCACTATCATTTGATAGATCATTAGTCTTTTGGGTATTTAGCAGTAATGGCAGTTGCGATAAACGCAGTGCTGTAATTAATAGCTTTTTTTCACCACGCGACAACACATTGGCTGCCTGCTCTTTTATCACAGCTACTTTGAGGTTAGTGTCCGCTTCATGCATTGTATCTGAGAAATTATTATTCGACGCTGCCGAGTCATTAGAGCGCCAATGCACATGAATATCAGCACGGTGATTACCGATACGAGTATATCCCAGTTGCAAATCCTGTTCTAAGCGCTCGTTAAGCTGTATATCCAGCGCAACATTCGTATCATAACCAGCATTATAGCTAAGGCTCAATTGCTCCGCATAAGCAGGCAATAACTGCGCGATACTTTCAGCAAAATAAGGCTGCCATTCTGCAAATATCCGTTCACGATAATGATGAATCAGTGCCGCATGATTACTAAGTCCTTTGTCCCACGATTTTAGTTCAGCGAGCTGCACTTGGGTCAAATGACGTGTCTTTTTTAGCAAACTATTGCGCTGTTTTAATAGACGCTGATAGGCGAGCCATTGCGGATGAAAGCCTTGTTTCATGTGAAACACTAGCCAATCTAGCAGCTGGCGACGACTAGCACTACCCTGCTCTAACATATCCATCGTCGATGGATCTATCAGTAGCGTTGGTAGCTGCTCAGTTAAGATGCTTTGGTTATAGACAGTGGTTTGATTCAGACGTAGAATTGTGGTCGCGTCAGCTTGTTTTTGGATAGCAAGAGTACTACTATCATTGAGTCTAGCGTACACAGTCACTGCATTTTGGTGGTGCTGAATGTAGCGTTTTGGCTGGTGATGACGAAAGCTTTTTCCTCTTGATAGCAGAAATATGGCTTCGAGTAATGAAGTTTTTCCACTGCCATTGGCACCGATAATGACGTTGCAAGCTGTTGCATGTAGATTGACTTGCGTCAGGTTGCGTAGGTTCGATATTTGTAGACGTTCAATCATAATGCCGACAGCCGCATATTGACGCTACCTATAAAATAGGCAAAAGTTTAATAATTATTGAATTTAAAATACCGGATTTTAATCAAAGACACTCAGCTTACCTTAATTTTTAAGTGTAAACTGAGTGTCTTTAGCCTCTTTGCTCAAGCCTATTGAAAATATACAGAAACTATATACGCATTGGCATAATGACATATTGATGGAACTCATCATTCAGCTGATTGACTAGCACCGACGCGTTTGATTGACTCATGTGCATTTGCAAGTCACCTTGAATAACGCCAAGCACATCTTGTAAATAAGCCGCATTAAAGGACAGCTCCATCGGCTCGCCTTGATACTTCGCCTGTATCATCTCCACCGCTTCATCTTGCTCTGCATTATTAGCACGAACTTCTACCATGCCGTCGCTGGCAAAATTAAACACCACACCGCGAGATTTTTCATTACTTAAAATCGCGACACGGCGCAATACGTCCGTCATTTTTTCTTGATTGAATAAAGCCAGTTTATCCGTATTACTTGGCATCACTCGGCGATAATCAGGGAATTTCCCATCAATCAGGCGCGCAGTGAAAGTAACCATCAGGTTTTGATTGACCTGTCCTGCACTATCAACGTCACCAAACGGTAAGCTCACTTGCAAAAACTCACGCCCGAAGCTCAAGGTGACCTGATTGTCTTGCTCACCAAGCATTTTTCCTAGCTCAGAGGCCAAGCGCTCAAGCTCAATAACAGCTTTACGGGGCAAAATAGCTTGCATGCTTAAATCAGCACTGACATCGATGACACTGCGCGCCAAAGCCAATCGATGCCCATCGGTTGCAACCGTCGTCAGCTGCTGTTGCGACACGTCAAACAACATACCAGTGAGATAATAGCGAACATCTTGAATCGCCATTGCAAACTGCGTTTTATGAATCAAATCGATCAGACGATTGCGACTGATGGTTAATGGCGTGATATTTTCGGGATTACCCAAACTCGGATAATCTTCGCTAGGTAATGTGCCTAAGGTGAAGCGACTCTTGCCGCTGGTTAATAAGCAGCGTTCATTTTCTTGAGTAGCCAAATTAATTTGAGCTTGTGCAGGCAATGATTTACAGATGTCTTTTAATTTTGTTGCAGGTAAAGTTGTGGTACCAGCTTCAACACAAGCACCAGCAGGCAGTTTCAAAGTCGATGTCAGCTCTACTTCTAAATCAGAAGCCGTCAAAATAAGCGTTGATTCGGATAGCTGTAGCTTGATATTGCCCAAAATAACCATATTGTGCCGTTTATCAGCAGCCTTGGCGATCAAATTAATGGCTTTTAGTAACGACTCTCGATTAATCGATAATTGCATGCTTGGTTACTCTTATTTAAATGATTTTTATTATAAAACTTAACAATAATGGCTTAATCATACCCTGTCTATTGACTATAATCCATTCGCTGTCTGTCTACTCGTATTTTTAATATTATAAACCATATCAATCCACTAAAACATAGTGATACCGCGACCTGCTAACCCGCTTGCAGCATCAATGCCAGTGTTTTGTAATCCTTATCAAAGGCAGGATCGGCTGCTCGTAGCTCATTAACTTTATCGCAAGCATGCATCACCGTTGTATGATCGCGACCACCGAATGATTGACCAATCTCAGGAAAGCTATCACCAGTCAACTCACGCGATAATGCCATCGCTATTTGACGCGGTCTGGCAATACTGCGTGTGCGTTTACGACCCATCATCTCTTTGATGGTCACATCATAGTACTCAGCGACCACTTTGCGAATATTATCCATATTCACAGCTTGCACACGCATCGCGACGATGTCTTTTAGCGCATATTGCACCATTTCAAGAGTAATCTGTGCACCCGTCAAGTTAGCATTAGCAAAGACTTGATTTAGAGCACCTTCTAAACGCCTAACATTTGAAACCACATTTTGAGCGATGAATAATGCGCATTCTTTAGGCAGTGTCATACCATATGAAGCTGCTTTTTTTTGCAAAATTTGCACACGAGTATCAATCTCAGGCGGATCAACTGCTACAGTTAGCCCCCAAGAAAATCGCGATCTAAAACGTTCATCGAATTCGGTCATTTGCGAAGGATGACGATCTGAAGCCAAAATCAGTTGTTTATCACCACTGGTAAAATCTGCAAATAATGTCAAAAACTCATTACTACTTTTGGTTTTTCCTGCCAATACATGAATATCATCTACAATCAATAAATCCACTTTTTTAATTTTCTTTTTAAAAT
Organism: Psychrobacter cibarius; assembly: GCA_030686115.1. NCBI lineage: Bacteria > Pseudomonadati > Pseudomonadota > Gammaproteobacteria > Moraxellales > Moraxellaceae > Psychrobacter > Psychrobacter cibarius. Next base: position 700 of record CP131612.1, on the reverse strand, counting down.
CTTCTATTTTATTATTTCTTAATGAATAAACCAATTGATTAATAAATTTTTCAGAAGTGAAATAATAAAAACTTTGATTATTTTTTAAATATCGATGTGCTACAGAATGCATTAAATGCGTTTTTCCCAAACCAGAAGGTCCGTATATAAATAAAGGATTGTGTCGATTTTTTGATTGGCGCTTACCAAGCTCATAACAGGCTTTATAAGCCAAATTGTTAGACTTGCCAGTGACAAAAGTTTCAAAAGTAAAGTCAGGGTTTAGATAACTCAACGACTTAGCATCAGCAGAATCAACCAATTCTGCATGACGCATATTAGCATCAATATCTGCTTTTGCATTGTTATGATGAATGGTTTCAAACTTATGATCTGCAGGGGTAGGGGAGGGTTTATCTTCTTCAAACAAAGACCCTGATTGCAATTGACGATTGTCTTCATTATCGCGGCCAGCGTTATCAACACGCACAACCACCTCTTCAATACTTCCTTGACTGTGCTTAGCAACCAGCTGCTGTATCTCTTGCAAGTGGTTTTTTTTGATGTAAGTCACAAAATAATCATTAGGAGCAAGTATAGTCAGCGTTTGCGCCTCTTGATGAGCTGACAATGGTCTCAACCACATAGTAAATACGTTGTCTTTGACGTTATATCGTAGGTCATTTAGACATTTATCCCAAATATTTGCTGTGTCTATCAT